>NZ_JXQQ01000026.1 GCF_000834655.1 Variovorax paradoxus | reverse complement strand
AGGAGTTCAGACGTGTCGACCAAGATTCCCCTGCTGGTGCTCAACAGCCTCTCGAGCGCCCACCAGGCCCAGATTGCCGAGGTCTACGACGTGACCTACGCCTTCGACCCCGCCGCGCGCGCGGCAGCCGTTGCGGAGCACGGCAAGAAATTCCGCGCGGTGCTGACCATCGGCGTGATCGGCATCACCCCCGATGAAATCGCAGCCATGCCGGCCCTGGAGCTGATCTGCTGCCTGGGCGCGGGCTACGAAGGCGTGCCGCTCGAAGTGACGCGTGCGCGCGGCATCGCCACCGCCAACGGCGCGGGCACCAACGACGACTGCGTGGCCGACCACGCCTTCGGCCTGCTCATCGGCATCGTGCGCGAGTTCCGCAAGCTCGACCGGCTGTGCCGCGAAGGCGTGTGGCGCGAGGCCATTCCGCAGCCGGCCAACGTGTCGGGCAAGAAGCTCGGCATCCTGGGCCTGGGCACCATCGGCCAGAAGATCGCCAAGCGCGCCGCCGCGTTCGACATGGAGATCGGCTATCACAACAGGAAGCCGCGCGAAGGCGCGACGCACCGCTACTTCGACGACCTGAAGTCGCTCGCCGCCTGGGCGGACTTTTTGATCCTCGCTGCGCCGGGCGGGCCTGCGACGAAGCACCTGGTCAACGCCGAAGTGCTCGATGCGCTGGGGCCGCAGGGGTATCTGGTGAGCATCGGTCGCGGCAGCGTGGTCGATACCGAGGCGCTGGGCGCTGCGTTGCGAGAGCACCGCATCGCGGGCGCCGGTGTCGATGTCTACGAGAGCGAACCCGAGCGGCCCGAGCCGCTGGTTGGCCTCGACAACGTGCTGCTCACGCCGCACATGGCCGGCTGGTCGCCCGAGGCGACGCAGAAGTCGGTGGACCACTTCCTCGCCAACGCCCAAGGGCACTTCGCGGGCCGCGGCGTCCTCACGCCGATCTGAAGGTCTTGCTTCTTCCCCCTCTGGGGGAAGGTTGGGATGGGGGCAGACGGCGCTTGCAACGCAGGCAGCGCTTGATCAGCGGCCGCTTGCCCCCACCCCAACCCTCCCCCAGCGGGGGAGGGAGTCAATCCAGAGCCGGGGGGCGCTGCGAACCCCAGCCGCAGGCCTGGTCATACGCATGACCGAGCCGCAGCACGTCGAGGTCGGAGTGGATCGGCCCGGCCAGCTGCAGGCCCATCGGCAGCCCGCCTTCGCCGAAGCCGGCGCGCACGTTCAGCGTCGGCAGCCCCGCCAGCGTGAACGGCGTGACGATCTCCATCCAGCGGTGGTAGGTGTCGCTCTTCACGCCATTCACTTCGGCGGGCCAGTGCAGTTCGGCGTCGAACGGAAAGACCTGCGCGGTCGGTGCCACGACGAAATCGAAGCGCTCGAAAAGCTTCAGGAACGCGCGGTACACGTTCGAGCGATAGAGCGAGGCCTGGTACAGCGAGGCCGCATCCAGGTGCTGGCTCTGCTCGATTTCCCATTGCGCCTCGGGCTTCAATTGCGCGAACAGCTTCGGATCGCTCAGGTACGCGCCGAGCTTGCCGCCGACCAGCAACTGCCGCAGCCGCAGCCAGGCGCTCCAGTTGTGCTCGCGCGGCACGTCGAGCGTGCAGGGCTCGACCTCGCAGCCGATGGTGCGGAACGTGTCGAGCGCCTTCTCCCCGAGCTCGCGGATGCCGGGCGCCAGCGGCAGGTCGGGCCAGATGCTGCCGAGCCAGCCGATGCGCAGGCCCTTGCCGTCGCCATCGAGCGCGATGTCGTCGGGCGAGGGCAGGGCGTGTGGCGACGAAAGCGGCACGCGCCCGTCGAAGCCCGACTGCACCGCGAGCAGTCGCGCGGTGTCTTCCACCGTGCGCGCCATCGGGCCTTCGCAACCCAGTTGCTGGAAGAACAGCTCCTGCTCCGGGTCGCCGGGTACGCGCCCGCGCGAAGGACGCATGCCGATCACGTTATTGAAGGCGGCGGGGTTGCGCAGCGACCCCATCATGTCGCTGCCGTCGGCCACTGGCAGCATGCCCAGTGCCAGCGCCACGGCCGCGCCGCCGCTGCTGCCGCCCGCGCTGCGCTCGGGCGCGTAGGCGTTGCGGGTGATGCCGAACACGGCGTTGTAGGTGTGCGAGCCGAGGCCGAACTCGGGCGTGTTGGTCTTGCCGATGACGATGGCGCCGGCCGCGCGCGCGCGGGCAACGTGCAGGCTGTCGACGCGCGAAGGCGACCGCGGCGACAGGGGCGAGCCCATCGAGGTCGGAAGTCCCGCGGCGTGGCTCAGGTCCTTCACCGCGAGCGGAAAGCCGTGCATCCAGCCGCGCCGCTCGCCGCGTGCCAGTTCGGCATCGCGCTCGCCGGCTTCGGCCAGCAGCCTCTCGGGTTCGCGCAGCGAGACGATGGCATTGAAGCGCGGGTTCAGCGCCTCGATGCGGGCGAGCGAGGCCTGCATCAATTCGCGGCAGGACACCTCGCGGGCCGCGATGCGGCGCGAGAGGGCGGTGGCGCTGAGGGCGAGCAGGTCGTCGGAAGGCATGGCGGATGCGGAAATGGGAGGGGGCGCCCAGTATGGCGCGGCGCTCGCATAATCGTCACTCATGGAAACAAAGTGGCTTGAAGACTTCATCAGTTTGGCGGAGACCCGCAGCTTCAGCCGCTCGGCCCAGTTGAGGCACGTGACGCAGCCGGCGTTCTCCCGCCGCATCCAGGCGCTCGAAGGCTGGGCCGGCACCGACCTCGTCGATCGCAGCTCCTACCCCACGCGCCTCACGCCCGCGGGGCAGACGCTCTACAGCCAGGCCATCGAGATGCTGCAGTCGCTGCAGAGCACCCGCGCCATGCTGCGGGGCCACTCGGCCGCCGGGCAGGACGTGATCGAGATCGCCGTGCCGCACACGCTGGCCTTCACCTTCTTCCCCTCGTGGGTGACCAGCCTGCGCGAGCACTTCGGGCCGATCAAGAGCCGGCTCATCGCGCTCAACGTGCACGACGCGGTGCTGCGGCTGGTCGAAGGCAGCTGCGACCTGCTGATCGCCTACCACCACCCCTCGCAGCCGCTGCAGCTGGACAACAACAAGTACGAGATGGTCAGCCTGGGCGAGGAAACCGTGGCCCCTTGGGTCAAGGCCGATGCCGACGGCGCGCCGCGCTTCCGGCTGCCGGGCCGACCGGGCCAGCCGCTGCCCTACCTGGGCTATGCGCCCGGCGCCTACCTGGGCCGGGTGGTCGACCAGTTGCTGAAGGAATCGGGCACGGCCATCCACCTGGACCGCGTCTACGAGACCGACATGGCCGAGGGCCTGAAGGTCATGGCGCTCGAGGGGCATGGAATCGCCTTCCTTCCGCAGAGTGCGGTGCGCAAGGAAATCAAGGCCCGCAAGCTGGTGAGCGCGCTGCCGCCCGAGATCGACAGCCTGGAGGCGACCATGGAAATCCGCGCCTACCGCGAGCGGCCGAGCGCGCCGGTGCCGGTGAAGACCGGCAACGGACGGTCCGCCAAGATCGCGGCGGTGTCCGAGGGCACGCAGCCCAAGCGCACGGCCGACGCGCTGTGGTCGTACCTCGTCGGCACCCAGCCGACGGCCGGCTGACACCGGATTTGTGCGCCGCACAATCTATAAATGCCGTGCATGAGGCCTCCCGGATTCAGCATTGGCGCCATGAGCACCGCGGTACTACAGTCGCGGCAGTTTTTACCGCTGTCACAGCATCCTTCCCAGGCACGCTCCCCTTGCGTGCTTTTTTTTAAACCGAGGAATCCCGTATGAGCTCCAATTTCAGGACCGAGCACGACTTCCTCGGCGAGAAGCAGATTCCCGCCGCCGCCTACTGGGGCGTGCACACGGCGCGCGCCGTCGAGAACTTCGCGATCTCTGGCACCCGCATCTCGGCCATGCCCGACCTCGTTCGCGCACTGGCCTACGTGAAGAAGGCCGCGACACGCGCCAATGCCGACCTGGGCGCCATCGACCGCGACCGCGCCGCCGCGATCATCCTGGCCTGCGAAGACCTCATCGAGGGCAAGCTGCTCGACGAGTTCGTGGTCGACGTGATCCAGGGCGGTGCCGGCACCTCGACCAACATGAACGCCAACGAGGTGATCTGCAATCTCGCGCTCGAAAAGCTCGGCCACGAGAAGGCGCGCTACGACGTGCTGCACCCCAACGACCACGTCAACGCCTCGCAGAGCACCAACGACGTGTACCCCACGGCGGTGCGCCTGGCGCTGTGGTTCGCCATCGACAAGCTGCTCCAGGCCATGGCCGCGCTGCGCCGCAGCTTCGAGGCCAAGGCGCTGGAGTTCAAGGACGTCCTGAAGATCGGCCGCACCCAGTTGCAGGACGCGGTGCCCATGACGCTGGGCCAGGAGTTCCTGACCTACGCGATCATGATCGGCGAGGACGAGGCGCGCCTGGGCGAGGCCCGCGCGCTCATCGAGGAAATCAACCTCGGCGCCACCGCCATCGGCACCGGCATCAACGCGCCGCACGGGTACGCCAACCTCGCCTGCCAGTACCTGGCCGAGCAGACCGGCGTGCCGCTCAAGCAAGCCGCCAACCTCATCGAGGCCACGCAGGACACGGGCGCGTTCGTGCAGCTGTCGGGCGTGCTCAAGCGCGTGGCCACCAAGCTCAGCAAGACCTGCAACGACCTGCGCCTGCTCTCCAGCGGCCCGCAGGCCGGTTTCGGCGAAATCCGCTTGCCCGCGCGGCAGGCGGGCTCCTCTATCATGCCGGGCAAGGTCAACCCGGTGATCCCGGAAGTCATGAACCAGGTGGCCTTCGAGGTGATCGGCAACGACATCACCGTGACCATGGCGTCCGAGGCCGGGCAACTGCAGTTGAACGCCTTCGAGCCGATCATGGGCTGGAGCCTCTTCAAGAGCATCAAGCACCTGGGCAACGCGTGCAACACGCTGCAGCTGAACTGCGTGGACGGCATCGAGGCCAACCGCGAGTTCCTTGCCAAGCGGGTGCGCGAGTCGGTCACGCTGGTCACCGCGCTCAACCCGCTCATCGGCTACGAGAAGGCCGCGCTCATCGCCAAGACGGCGCTGGCCACCGGCGGGCCCATCGACCTGGTGGCCGAGTCGCTCGGGATCATGACGCGCGCCGAGATGGAGGCGCTGCTCGTGCCCGAGAACCTCACGCAGCCGGTGCGCCTGTCGGCCGCACCCGTTCCGCCCGCCGCCGAGCCTTCGGGCACAAAGGCTGCTTAGTGAAAGTCGGACAATGCCAGGAGGCAGGATCGCACCACGCTGGCGCTGCAATGCGCGCGGCCGGTGCAATGCACGGCGGGATGCCCCCCGGATGCACCGGGTTGGTCCGGGTATCACGCAAAATGTGAATGTCTAAAATTTCGTTGTATCTGTTTCAGTCACCCTCAGGAGTTTTCTGTATGAAAAAACAAGTAATGGCATTGGCAATCGCGGCGCTCGCCACCAGCGGCGCCTTCGCTCAAGCCAATGACACCCTGGCCAAGATCAAGGCCTCGGGCACCATCACCGAAGGCGTGCGGGAATCTTCCGGCCTGTCGTACACGCTGGGCAACGGCCAGTACACCGGCTTCCACTACGACGTCTGCGCCAACATCATCAAGGACCTGGAGAAGGCCGCTGGCAAGAAGCTCGAAGTCAAGTACCAGCCCGTCACCTCGCAGAACCGCATCCCCCTCGTGCAGAACGGCACCGTGGACATCGAGTGCGGCTCGACCACCAACAACGCCACCCGCCAGAAGGACGTGGCCTTCGGCGTGACCACCTACGTCGAGGAAACCAAGATCGTCGTGAAGGCGAACTCGGGCATCAACTCGCTGGCCGACCTGAAGGACAAGACGGTTGCCACCACCACCGGCACCACGCCGCTGCAGACCGTGCGCAAGCAAAAGCGCGCCGAGAACCTGACCTTCAAGGAGGTCTACGGCAAGGACCACTCCGACAGCTTCCTGCTGCTGGAAACCGGCCGTGCCGACGCGTTCGTGATGGACGGCTCGATCCTGGCCGCGCTCGCCGCCAAGTCGAAGTCGCCCAAGGACTACAAGATCCTGAACGACGTGCTGGCCGTGGAACCCATCGGCATCATGATCCGCAAGGACGACCCCGCCTTCAAGAAGGCCGTGGACGACAGCATCAAGGCACAGGCCAAGTCGGGCGAGCTGGCCAAGCTCTATGACAAGTGGTTCCTCAAGCCGATTCCCCCGGCAAACGTCGTGATCAACCTGCCGCTGGGCGAAGCCACCAAGAACGCCTGGGCCAACCCGAACGACAAGCCCGCTGAAGAGTACGTCACCAAGGAATAAGCACGCGTCGCTGCGTGAATGACGCCCACCTTTCGCGGTGGGCGTTTCTTTTCAAGGGACGGTTTCGTCGAAGACGGTGAAGGAGTAAGAAATGGGAAACTGGGATTGGCAGGTGTTCCTGCAGGACCCGGGTGGGGACTATCCGACCTACTGGCAGTGGATGCTCTCGGCCTGGGGCTGGACGGTGTCCGTGGCGCTGCTGGCGCTGGTCGTGGCGCTCGTGCTGGGCTCGCTGATCGGCATCACCCGCACGCTGCCCGACAGCCCGTGGCTGGTGCGGTTCGGCAATGCATGGGTGGAGCTCTTTCGCAACATCCCGCTCTTGGTGCAGATCTTCCTCTGGTACCACGTGATTCCAGCGCTGATCCCGGTGATGAAGGGCGTGCCGAGCTTCATCCTGGTGGTGCTGGCGCTGGGCTTCTTCACCTCCGCGCGTATCGCCGAGCAGGTGCGCTCGGGCATCCAGGCGCTGCCCAAGGGCCAGCGCTATGCGGGCATGGCGGTGGGCTTCACCACCACGCAGTACTACCGCTACGTGATCCTGCCGATGGCCTACCGCATCATCATCCCGCCTCTCACGAGCGAGACGATGAACATCTTCAAGAACTCGTCCGTCGCGTTCGCCGTGTCGGTCACCGAACTCACCATGTTCGCCATGCAGGCGCAGGAAGAAACCTCGCGCGGCATCGAGGTCTACCTGGCGGTGACGGCCTGCTACGTGGTGTCCGCCCTGGCCATCAACCGGCTCATGGCATTCATCGAGAAGAAGACCCGCGTGCCGGGCTTCATCGTCTCGGCCAGCGCCGGCGGCGGAGGTCACTGACATGATGAATCTCGACCTGTCGTTCTACAACTGGGACGTCATCAGCAACTTCGTCATCAAGGGCTTCTACTTCAGCATCATGCTGACGGTGGTGGCCACGATCGGCGGCGTGATCTTCGGCACGATCCTGGCGCTCATGCGCCTGTCGGGCAAGAAGTGGCTCGATGCGCCCGCCGCCATCTACGTCAACGGCATGCGCAGCATTCCGCTGGTGATGGTGATCCTGTGGTTCTTCCTGCTCGTGCCGGCGTCGTTCTATTCGCTGTTCGGCTCGCTCGGTTCGAACTACCGCTCCGAGATCTCGGCCGTGATCACCTTCGTCGCGTTCGAGGCGGCGTACTTCTCCGAAATCATGCGCGCGGGCATCCAGTCGATCCCGCGCGGCCAGGTGAATGCGGGCCAGGCGGTGGGCATGACCTACGGCCAGAACATGCGCCTGGTGGTGCTGCCGCAGGCGTTCCGCAACATGCTGCCGGTGCTGCTCACGCAGACCATCATCCTGTTCCAGGACACCTCGCTGGTCTACGCCATCGGTGCCTACGACATGCTCAAGGGCTTCGAGACGGCGGGCAAGAACTTCGGCCGCCCGATCGAGGCGTACCTGCTCGCAGCCGTCGTGTACTTCGTCATGTGTTACGCCCTTTCTTGGCTGGTCAAGCGCCTGCACAAGAAGATCGCCATCATTCGCTGAGTGGCTGAACCGGAGAGAAAGAAATGTCCGAAAAAATGATCGAAATCAAGAACGTCTCCAAGTGGTATGGCCCGGTGCAGGTGCTCAACGACTGCTCGGTGAACATCGCCAAGGGCGACGTGGTGGTGGTGTGCGGCCCGTCGGGTTCGGGCAAGTCCACGCTCATCAAGACCGTGAACGCGCTGGAGCCCTTCCAGAAGGGCGAGATCACCGTCAACGGCATCCCGCTGCACGATCCCAAGACCAACCTGCCCAAGCTGCGCTCCAAGGTCGGCATGGTGTTCCAGCACTTCGAGCTGTTTCCGCACCTGTCGGTGACCGAGAACCTCACGATCGCGCAGATCAAGGTGCTGGGCCGCACGCCCGACGAAGCCAAGACGCGGGGCCTGAAGATGCTCGACCGAGTGGGCCTGATGGCGCACAAGGACAAGTTCCCGGGCCAGCTCTCGGGCGGCCAGCAGCAGCGCGTGGCGATCGCCCGTGCGCTGTCGATGGACCCGATCGTGATGCTGTTCGATGAGCCCACCTCGGCGCTGGACCCCGAGATGGTCGGCGAAGTGCTCGACGTGATGGTGAGCCTGGCCAAGGAAGGCATGACCATGATGGTGGTCACGCACGAGATGGCCTTTGCCCGCAAGGTCGCGAGCCGCGTGATCTTCATCGACGTGGGCGGCAAGATCCTGGAAGACTGCCCGAAGGACGAGTTCTTCAATCACCCCGAGAACCGTCAGCCGCGCACCAAGGATTTCCTCAACAAGATCCTCCAGCACTGATCGGCTGCGACACCAAAACAAAAGCCACGCTGTTCTGCAGCGTGGCTTTTTTCATGGGGGCAGGTGCGATCAGGGCAGCCGCGAGATCCGCTGCGTCAGCAGATCGAAGAAGCCCTGCGCATCGCCCTCGGCGATCCAGTGCACGTTGGCCGGGCGCTTCAGGCCGCCGTACCAGTCGACCGCCGTCTGGCCGAAGCCCATGCCTTCGCGGCTGTCGACCTCCACGTTCACCTGCCTGCCCTTGAAGAGCGACGGCTGCAGCAGGTAGGCGATCACGGTGGCGTCGTGCACCGGACCGCCGGGCAGGCCGTAGTACTGCATGTCGTGCTGCACATAGGCATCGAGGATGTCGGCCACCGTCTTGCCAGCCTGGTTGCCGAGGCCGCGCAGCTTGGCGATGCGCTCGGGGCTCGTGAGGATCTTGTGCGTCACGTCCAGCGGCAGCATGGTGATCGGCACGCCGCTCTTGAGCACGATCTCGGCCGCATGCGGATCAGCGAACACGTTGAACTCCGCGGTCGGTGTGATGTTGCCGCCGTTGAAGTGCGCGCCGCCCATGAGCACCAGCTCGCGCAGCCCGCGCACGATGTCCGGGGCCTGAGTGAGCGCCAGCGCGAGGTTGGTCTCGGGGCCGAGCATCGCGAGCGTCACGCTTTTCTCGGGCGCGGCGCGCAGCGTGCGGATCAGGTAGTCGACCGCATTGCCTTCGGCCAGCGGCTGCTTCGGCTCGAACACCTTCACGCCCGTGATGCCTTCGCTGCCGTGCACGTCGGCCGCGTAGATCGGCGTGCGCAGCAGCGGGCGCGGCGCACCGGCGTAGATCGGGATGTCGGGGCGCCCGGCCCATTCGCGCGCGAGGCGCGCATTGCGCGAGGTCTTTGCGAGCGGCACGTTGCCGGCCACCGTGGTCAGCGCCTGGATCTTCAGCCGCTCGGGCGATGCCATCGCGAACAGCAGCGCGATCACGTCGTCTGCGCCCGGGTCGGTGTCGATGATCAGCGTGTGCACCGTGGTGGCGTCGGCGGCGTGCGCTGCGGTCGGGGCGATGCTGATGGTCATCAAGAGGGCGAATCCCGCGAGAAGGAAAGAGGAAAGGTCGGCTTTCCAACGCGAAGACAGGGGCATGAAACGGCTTCCTTCAAGCGCGAAAGAACACGCGTTGAAAACCAGTCTGCCAGAGCAATTCGCGTTGGCGGCATGAAATCGAAGGCGTGTTTTTCGCCGCTGCCGCAGGGCATCGGTCGGTCCGCAAACCAAGGATTTCGCCCGCCATTTTCGTTGCAGTTGAAAGTGCGCAAGCGGCAAGGAAAAAGCCCCGCAAGCGGGGCTCCGGCGAGGCCATCGAAGGCCCTGCAGTGTTGTGAAAACGCTGCTTACTTCTTGCGTGCGGCGATCGCCTTCTCGGCCTGCGCGACGAGGTCGGCACCCACCGTCGACTTCCACTTGTCGTACACCGGCCGCGTCGCCTTCACGAACGCATCGCGCTCGGCCGGCGTGAGGCTGGTCACCGTCACGCCCATGGCGGCGATGTCTTTCAGCACCGGCTTGTCGGCTTCCACGAGGCCCTTGCGCGCAATCGCGATTTCCTGCGTGCCCGCATCGACGGCGGCCTGGCGCACGATGGCCTGGTCGGCCGGCGTCCACGAGGCCCAGATTTCCTTGTTCACCACGAAGACCAGCGGGTCGGCCACGTAGCCCCAGGTGGTCACGAACTTCTGGCCCACGGTGTGCATCTTGAGCACGGTGAAGAGGAAGAGCGGGTTTTCCTGCCCATCGACCGCGCCGCTCGCGAGCGCCGGCTGCGCATCGGCCCAGCTCATCTGCGTCGGGTTGGCGCCCAGCGCGGTGAACATGTCCGAATAGATCGGCGAGCCGACCACGCGGATCTTCATGCCCTTCAGGTCTTCGGGGGACTTGATCGGCTTCTTCGAGTTGGTGATCTCGCGGTAGCCGTTCTCGCCCCAGGCGAGCGGCACCACGCCGGCCTTGTCGAGCGTCTTGAACATTTCCTTGCCCACGTCGCCTTGGGTGAGCGCGTCGATGGCCGCGTAGTCGGGCATGAGGAAGGGCATCGAGAACAGGTTGAGCTGCTTCACTTGCGGCGACCAGTTGATGGTCGAGCCCACGGCCATATCGATCACGCCCTGGCGCAGCGCGCTGAACTCGCGCGTCTGGTCGCCCTGGATGAGCGACACGCCCGGGTACAGCTTTATGTTGATGCGGCCCTGGGTGCGCTCCTTCACGAGGTCGGCCCAGATCTTTCCGGCCTGGCCCCAGGGCGTGGGCGGGCCCAGCACCAGCGACATCTTGTATTCGGGCTTGTAGGCGGCCTGCGCCATGGCGCCGGTCGAGAACATGCCCAGGGCAGTTGCCACGGCGGCGAGGCCCAGCAGGGTGCGGCGGAATTTCATGGAAGGTCTCCTCTTTGAAGATGGAACGAATGTGGAACGAAATGCGGAACGAAAAAATCAGTAGCCCAGCTTGCGTGGCAGCCAGAGCGCCAGCTCGGGGAATGCGATGACCAGCACCATCACCACGAACATCGAGAACAGCATCCAGCCCACCCAGCGCACGGTCTCTTCCATGCGCACCTTGGCGATGCGGCACGAGACCATGAGGTTGACCGCGAGCGGCGGCGTGAACTGCCCGAGCGCGACCTTGAGCGTGAGGATCACGCCGAACCACACTGGGTCCCATTTGTAGTACTGGACGATGGGCAGCAAGAGCGGCACGAAGATCAGGAAGATCGACACGCCGTCGAGGAACATCCCCACGGTGATGAGCAAGAGGATCAGCAGCGCGAGGATGCCGTACTCGCCAAGGCCCGAATTCACGATGGCCCGCGTGACCGGATCGATGATGCCCAGCGTCGAGAGCGAGTACGCGAAGATGCCTGCGAGCGACACCACCAGCAGGATCACCGCCGACAGCTCGCCCGACTCGCGCAGGATCACGAAGAGGTCGCGCACCTTGATGGTCCGGTGGATGCACATGCCCACGAAGAGGCCGTAGAACACCGCGACCACCGCCGCCTCGGTCGGCGTGAACCAGCCCGCGCGCATGCCGCCCAGAATCAGCACCGGCGCCGCGAGGCCCCAGATCGCTTCGCGAAAGCTCTTCCAGAACGGTGGGCGTGGCAGCGTCGCCTCGAGCGCGCCCATCTTGTGCGTGCGGGCCAGCCACACGGCCGGAATCATCAGCGCGAGGCCCGCCATGATGCCGGGGATCATGCCGGCCGCGAACAGCGCCGGCACCGAGGCGCCGGGCACCAGCACCGAGTAGACGATGAACGCGACCGAGGGCGGAATCAGGATGTCGGTGGCCGCCGCGGCGCCCACCACGCTGGCCGAGAACGCGGCCGGGTAGCCGGCGCGCGACATGGCCGCGATCATCACCGCGCCCACGGCCGCGGCGTTGGCCGGGCCCGAGCCCGAGATGCCGCCGAGGAACATGGCCACCGCAATCGCCACCAGCGGCAGCATGCCCGGGCCGCGCCCCACGATGGCGACCGCGAAGTTCACCAGCCGCAGCGCCACGCCCGAGCGGTCGAAGATGGAGCCGACCAGCACGAACATTGGAATGGCCAGCAGCGGGTATTTGCCCAGGCCCGCATAGAAGTTCTGCGGCACGGCCAGGAGGCCGAACCACTGGGCGTCGCTGTTGGCGAGCGCGATGCAGGCGGCGCCTGCCAGGCCGAGCGCGGCGCCGATGGGCACGCCCACCAGCATCATGAGCACGAAGGCGACGAAGAGCAGGGTGGCGATCACTTGGCGTCGCCTTTTCTGCTATTGCTGCTGTTGTCGGACTCGTAGTTCGTCTTGCGCCCGCGCCGGACCATGAGGCCGATGGCCCGCCCCGCGATGGCGAAGGACACGATGGGCAGCCAGATCGAATACCACCACGCCGGCAGCCCGATGCCCGGCGTGGTTTCCTCGAAGCGGTAGTCGTCCCAAACCATGCGGATGCTGAGCGCGCCGATCAGGCCGAAGAGGATGGCGATCATCAGCGCGCCGAACTGCGCGAGGCGCTTGCGCCGCGCCATCGAGCCGCTCTCGGAGAAGTACTCGATGCGGATGTGCCGGTCGCGCGCCACCGCGGCCGAGCCGGCCACCAGGGCCAGCATGATCATGAGGAACACCGAGAACTCCTCGGTCCAGGCGAACGACGAGCTGGTGAAGTAGCGCACCAGCACGTTGGCAAAGGTGATGAGCGCCAGCGCGCCCATGATGATGACGGTGAGCCAGTCTTCGATGGCGAGCGGCACCTTGGTCGGTTCGTCGGCGGCTTCGATGTCGGGGGGAAGGGGGCTGGCGGCGTCCAGCGTGGGGCCGGACTCGGGAGGAGTTGTCATCGCAGGAAGGGCAGGTGAGGCAGGCGCCATGTCACCGGGCGGACGCCGGGACGCGGTCCGTACACCTCGACAGGGGGGAGCAGCCGCCGATGCTAGAGGGTCGATGACCATTCATGTATCGGGGGTTTCCTTAGCTGGGGTCTTCCTTTCGGGGCTTGTGCGAAGAGGCGACCGGGTACTTCACACTCAAGCGATCCGAGCGCAGTGAGTTCTGGCGACGGTGGAGGGGCTGAAAGCGGTCATCGAGTTCATGCCAGCCGCCGTGGGCTCAAGTCAGCCAAACATGTGATGACGGGACCTTCGCTTCTGCGAACTGGATGGCCACTATGAGGTGCTCGAAGTGCAGTCACTTGGGTGCTGGCTTCGCTCGCGATCTTTCGTCAGGTCCGTCGAGCCAACAATCCAAACCGCCCTTCGCTGGGCTGGCCTGTGAGGACTTCAATGCGCGCTAGCGACCGGATAGTCTCTGGTGGGTCGGAGTTCTCTATAACGACAATCTGCACGTGCTCCTTAAGGCTGGCTAGGTGCCGGTAGAAATGCTCCGCAAGCGAACTGACCTTGAGGGCCTGCTCGTCCTGCGACAACTCTCCGTGTTTGGAGGTCAACGGCTCGCGATAGGTCAGAAGAGGCGTGTCTAGCACTAAGAAGCCGGGGTGCGGGAGCTTGTTGTCAATGCAATGCACGAACATTGCAACGTTGAAAGCTGCATGCAGCACGGCTCTCACTCCCTTGCCATTGGCTGAGCGCGGCTTGCCGCCGATAGTGATGTCGTTAGTAACAGCGTCGAATTGCACTTTCTCAGCGTCTGGAAACTTCCAGGCAGTCAACACGGCCTTTACCGTCTCACCAAAATCAAAAAGTGTGGTCGAGTCTGGGCCGACGGGCGGGGCCTCGCCCTCGCGTCGGGTGGGAGCGGCACCGATTTCCGCCCGGCGTGCGGCCAGCTTGGCGCGGTGGTCGAAGAGGTCGAGCACTTTTAGGACGCTGGTACGTGTCGTGTTGTAAGCCTCGTAGCTTTCCCGGAGGGACGCCTCCTGTGGACGAAGCGCCTCTATGCTGCGGTCCAGCGATTTGGCGCCATCCTCGAGCTGTTGCTGGGTCCTGCGCAATCCGATGGCCTCGGCCTCCAGCGAGGCGACTACGTGAGCCAGTTCGCGCTGCTCACGCTCGATCTTGCGCGCTTCGGCTGCAGCAGCGGTGTGTGCTACCGAGATCTCTTCCACCGCGTGGTTGTGGGTTTGCGCGCTAGGTGGCGCGCCGCAGACCGGGCAATCTCGGCCGGCCATCGCTGCCAGTACATAGCCTCCCTCCTCGATCGACTGTAGGCGCTCCAAGTCCGAGGTGTAGACCGCATGTAACTTGGCGAAGCGCTGTAGCGTGAGATCCAGCTCCCCGGCGTGCTCCTTTATCTCACGTGCCCGATCCAATGCGTTGCGCCGTTGAACTACAAAGCCATCGAGTTCGCTCTGTGCAGTCTGCAATCGGATCAATAGGTTGCCGGCGCTGGTGTCCAGGCGCTCCAGCTGGTCCTTGGTACCCCGCTCATCCGGAGGCTCCTTGCCAAGCTCGACATCCAACTGTGCCAATAGTTCGTCGACCAGTTCGATCTTCGCGGCTTTGGCGGCCTTGCGCTCCATCTCCTTAGGTATCGTCACGACCGCAGCATCGTCCTGACCCGTTAGGAGAAGCTTGAAGAGGTTGCGTTCGAAGGTGCGATCAGCAGGTGTGCCAGACAAGAAGACCGGGCTATCCTCGGACATGATGTCGTTCTCGGCGACGACGGCATACTTCGACAGTAAGCGGATGGACAGCGAGTCCTTCTTGCCGTTACCGTCACGCACCACCCATTTTTGGGCAAGGCCAATCACATCGAGCAATCGATGGGAGACGGTGTCTTTACGTTTACTGTCATGTGCCTGCCGCAGTACCTCGCCTTTGCTTAGTGGCGTCTGCTTGACAAGTCCTGGGTAAAGCTTGAGGTGGCCGCCTTGAGTCGCTCGATAGAGCGTGAAGTCGCCCTCATCTCCTAAAGTGATGCCTAGCCAAGCTGCGTCATAGGCTGGGATTTCATCGGTTTGAGGAAGGCTAGTGCTCGCACCCAGCATAAAGAGGATGGTCTTGGACGCAAATGACTTGCCAGTGTTAGACGCTCCGTAAATGATGTTCAAGCCATCGGCGAATTCGAGCGCGGCTGATTCGATGTCTGGACCAGTGAAAACCAAGTGGCGTAGTCGGATGCCGTTCATGGTTCGATCCTCGGGGCCTTCTCAATAATTTGAAAATCTGCGGTCCAGCGTCCGATGCGGGTCTCGATCAGCGCACGCATCTCGTCGGTCGTTAGGCCCGCGAACTGTTCGGCGATCCAGCGGGCTCGTTCCTTGAGAGCTAGCGAATACGGCGTCTGCAGCAGGTCTAGGTAGCTGGGAGCATCCTCACTGGACCCGAATGCGATGCCTTCTTCGGTTTCGTGTACGTCCACAAGATGCACCTGCTGCATGAGCCGCAGGCTCTTCTCCACCAACTGCCGACGTACCAGCAGTTCACCGGCGCGGTTCGGCAGGTCCGGATGTAGGCTCTGTGGCACGTCAAGGCCGTCCAGATCGCCGGTGTGCACTACGAGATGGTCCAGCCAAGTCATCTCTAGCAGATCGCAGTGACGCGGATGAAAGGCTTCCAGCACCACCAGGGCCCGGATCCCGGTCTCAAGTGTGCTGTTAAATGGATGGGAAGGCGCCGCAGCGTTACGTTCTAGCGATCCCATGGCAGTAGCCCCTCGTTGGCTAGCAAGTGGCATGTGCCCTGCTTGACAGGCGGGCTGGCATGCTTACCCAGAACGCCGGACGCCTGTAGCACCGCGGCCTGCTGCATAACTCGGCTGAGGCGAGCGTAGCGGTCCGCATGCGTGCCCTCGTGAACATCCACTACGCCAAGGTAGATCTCGTCCCTGAAGTTCTCCAAGTATTCCTTGGGCGTGGAGTCGCGGTAGAAGCGCTCAAAGGCGATGGAGTCGAAGAAACGCGTGCGCTGCTGGCGCAGATTTGGGCCAACCTCCGGGCAGGCTAGAGCTGCGACTGCGTCTGGGTAGATGCCTGGCCCCTTCTCACCGTAGACCTTGAGCAACTGGCCAATATAGGCCGATTCATTGGCCTGGATCGCATCGGGCACAGTGCCGCGAGGCCAAGGCCCAGGATCCTCGTCGAACCACTTGACCAGAGCAGGTTTGCAGGCTGGGTGCTTGGCTAGGCGCGTTGCGTCTAGCCAGTCGATCTTGGCGAAGTCAAAGGTCTTGATCTTGGCTGCGATGGCCGGCGTCAGCTTGATGAATTGGTTCTGAACTAAGTAAGGGGCGATCTCAGTGTCCCAGTCAGCAAGGAATGTCTGTCTGAACTTCTCGGGTTGCGCGATAAAGTCGCGCGCATTGCGAACCAAACCATACGGCGCGACGAAGTAGAAAGCCCTGGGTAGCGCGAACTCGCCGTTGGCGGCGTGCATGAAGATTTTTCCCAGTTCGACGAAGGCCGAACGCTCCGACAGCCTGGAGGTGAGTTGCTTGCACTGGAAGTTATCCCACTCGCCTTCGAGGCGACGGTCAGTCACGTAGCCGGTGACGTCGCGACCCATATCTCCCGTGCCTCGCCAGAGTTCATGGCCGTGGTATTCCTTAACACGCTGGACAATCCAGTCGTCAACGAATTCTTCAAGCTGCGACGCTGACAGCGAGCAGATCTGCGCGGCAAGGTTCAGTCGCAAGCTTGTCCCCTCGGATTAGATTTTTGTATGAGCCTATGTGCTAGCGACGAGAATGATACAGATCGTCATGATCTGCGATCCCTTGTATGAATGAATGTCTTCTATTTGGTCGCAGGCGTACGCACAGGCTCCAGTTTTCATAGTCGTCAATTGATGCGTCTCAGATGTGCGGTGCATTTCGGGCATATACCCACCTTCTTCGGGTTGAATCGCGGCCGAATGCGACCTATCCCTTGTCAGAGTTTCCAATGGACAACGCGGCCTCGGCAACCGCGGCATCCAAGATATCGCCCGCGTTCTGAACCCTTCTTAACCAGTAGTTCATTTCGTCCCGAGAGAGCGCTAAGCTTGACCATATGATGGCTCTTCGATCCCAAGGTGAGTTGTTCTGCCAAGTCTCCTTGCGCTCGCGAACCCAGTCTACTTGGCGCAGCTCCTTGGCAAGAAGTGCGCGCGACCTAAGGTTGAGATCTACCGGACTCCCATCAGTGAAGGTTTCGATCTGTTTATGCATGGAGGGCTGAAGGCGATGGAAGAGCAAGTCGATAGCCCAAGCTCTCGTGAATCGAAGATAGTCTTGTCCGCAGCTTGCAATGGCCGTTAGCAAACGTTCGGCAACGTCTGCCGCGTACTTGTCATTCGTCGTCGCCTTAAGATAAACGGCGACCTCTCTGAGGATCGGCAACAAGGTCGTGAAGTTCTCGAATACGAGTTCTCGAACTACGCCTGTCCTGAGGGACGTGGCGCGCCGAAGGAGGTATTTCGCCACGCCAATCTGCGGCTCTGCGCCGATCAGAGCCAACTCGAAAAGCTCTTGAATGTTTTCCCGAATGACGTCTTTGGTGTATTTTTCCAAATCCTCTCCAGGCTCTCCGTAGATGGCCGCCAGTTCTGCCAGCATCTCAAGACGTTGGTCTTTTGATGCAGATTCAAGTTGTTCGGGATCTACTAGTTCTTTGTCGATGAAATGTTCGACATCTAGCATCTTTGTCTTTGCCGATTGAAGAGCAAGGCGATGCGCGGTATAGAGGTACTCGGTCAGATCGTGAAGCGCCCGCCAAGCGGTTGGCTCGTCTTCACAAAAGATCCGGAAGTCATCCACGTATCGCGTGTGCGTGTACCCCTTCCGTATCAAGAACATATCAACGTCGTTCAGGCAAGCCTCTGAGAACACGATTGAGGCGGTCGGTCCAACCGGCAATCCGCGTGACTGGCCGCCTGTGAAATTCATCAGCAACTGCTCAACGTTGAGTGCACGTTGAGCAGAAAGACCCGCCTGCTCAAGGGCATTGCGCACACGGTGATGACCAACTTGATTGTAGAAGTCTGCGATGTCTGCGGTGATGACCCGCTTGTACTTACCAGAAGTCGCTAGCTCTTGGCCGCGACTGTGAAAATCATCCCACCCGTTGTTCTTATCAAAGAGATGTCCGTTTGCATTCTTCTGAAAGCGGTACGAACAGGCGACGCGCTGCTCCTTCGAGATCCGCGCAGCTTCGACGGCATCAGCACATTCGTATGCAAGCGCCGTATAGATGATCGTATCGATTGGATCGAGTTGAAGAGCCACTCGGAATCCGAATGTGTGCTTTGGCAGCAACATGCGAATGGCCGGTCGTACCTCATATGTACTTAGATCAATTGAGGATATCTTTTGCCTTAGGCCGTTCCAAGTGAGTCGAATCGCCTCGTACTCAAACGGAATGGGGAATAGGTCGGTATCTCCATGCTTTTCGACATGGGTCAATGCCCAATCAATTGAAGCTAGATCCAATCTATCTGGCGCAGGTGCAGGTGGCGGCATTGCGGTCCCTCTCTCCTATCGGATGCCGCGAATCGTATCTGAAGCAAGTAGCTTTCCCCGCTATGTAGGCTACGACGACGCATGCGCACGGTTGTGGATATCACCTCCGTCGAGGCCAAAGCTCCCTGTCATACGGGAAAGTAGAGGCCGCAAAGAAGGGGGAGCAGTCAATTGATGATGGATCGGCGACCGCCCGGAACCGCTGCAAAGCGAATGCTTGCACCGCCTAACGACGATCAGCACGGAAAACATAGCTGCCAATGGGGTCTACCTCTCGAACCTGAACCGAGCCGAATTCCCTCCATCACAAAGGCTTCAGCCGTCCCACTTCAAAGCACCTGTTCCCCAAGCAGGCCGCGAACCCGCAGCCCGCAGACCAGCCGCTAACCGCCAGCCTCAAGCGCTCCACGTCGCGCCATCTCACTCACCTGAAACAGCTCCCCAGCCTTGCGAGCAAGCTCAGCCGCAAGCCAAAGCAGGTTGTCCAGTTGTCGAGGCCCATCCCCGCTGCACCAGTCGATGTCTTCCCCATGGCAGACCCACAGGAGAGCTTCGAGTTGAGAGAGGGTGTTTTCGAGAAGATCCGCCGCGTCCTGGGCGTTGTCTTCGGAAGCTACCGGCGTGCGAGGCCGGGCTATAGTCTTGGTAGCCATTTTTGTGCGGTCCTTTAGAGGTAGTTGCACGAACTTGGTTAGACGGCTGGGGTGCTCTAACACCCTGGCCGTCGCCTTTTGATACCTCGCATCTGCATCGCTGCTTTCGCACCGACAACCTGCCGCGAGGCAAGCAGCCTTCAAACATCTCGGTGGTGGCTTGGTGTGTTGCGCCTTTCTTCCCCCCTTGTTGGGGTATCGAGTGACAGGGGCATTCACTCTAAAGAAGAACCCGGCAAGTCGCCGTGTCATGCAGCACGAAGTCTCGGCAACCGCCAACAAATGCAGCTTCTGCAATGCGCCGTAAGCGGACCTCATGGGCTCCATGCCGTGCCAGTCCACAGCGACTCCAAACGCTCACGCCGATGGGGTGCCTTGCGCAGCGAAATCAAGGAGGAGGCCGCAGGCCGGGGGACATTCGCGGAGCAAGGTACCCCGTCGGCGTGAGCGCCCCCGGACGCGAGCAGAAAGACTCAGTCCATCCAGGACCGCGCCCGGTCCAGGTGCTCCCGGCACTCGCGCACCATGCGCTCGATCAACTCCGCGCAGGTCGGCACGTCGTCGATCAGCCCGATGCACTGGCCAGCCGAGACCACGCCGTTCTGCACTTCGCCCGACTCCAGCGCCGCGCGGCCGCGCGCGCCGGCCACGAGTGGCCGCACTTCCTCGAACTCGCAGCCGCCCGGGCGGTTCTCCGTCGCCACCACCTCTTCGGAGATCGCGTTGCGGAACACCCGCGCGGTATTGCGCATGGTGCGGAACATCAGCTTGGTGTCGCGCTCGGTCGCATCGACCAGCGCCTGCTTGATGTTCGGATGGATCGGTGCTTCCTGCGTCACGCAGAAGCGCGTGCCCATGTTCACGCCCTCGGCGCCCAGCGCCAGCGCGGCGGCCATGCCGCGCCCGTCGGCGATGCCGCCCGAGGCAATGATCGGAATGCGGAGCTTGCGCGCCGCGATCGGCAGCAGCACGAGACCGGGCACATCGTCCTCGCCCGGATGACCCGCGCACTCGAAGCCGTCCACTGACACTGCATCGACGCCGTTGCGCTCCGCCGAGAGCGCATGCCGCACCGAGGTGCACTTGTGGACGATCTTCACGTCGTGGCGCTTCAACGCTTCGATGAAATCCTTCGGGCTGTTGCCCGCGGTCTCGACGATCTTGATGCCGCTGTCGATGATGGCCTGCACGTACTCCGCATACGGTGGCGGCTTCACCGCCGGCAGGATCGTGAGGTTCACGCCGAAGGGCTTGTCGGTCAACGTGCGGGTGCGCGCGATCTCGCTGCGCAGGTCGTCGGGCGTGGGCTGCGTGAGCGCCGTCACGATGCCCAGTCCGCCGGCGTTCGACACGGCCGCGGCGAGCTCAGCGCGGCCCACCCACTGCATGCCGCCCTGGATGATCGGGTAGCGAATGCCGAGCAGTTCGGTGATGCGGGTCTTCATCGGCTCACAGTGCCTTGACGAGTTCCGGCACGGCCACGAACAGGTCGGCCACGAGGCCGTAGTCGGCCACCGAGAAGATCGGCGCCTCTTCGTCCTTGTTGATCGCCACGATCACCTTGGAGTCCTTCATGCCGGCCAGATGCTGGATCGCACCCGAGATGCCCGCTGCGATGTACAGCTGCGGCGCGACGATCTTGCCGGTCTGGCCCACCTGCCAGTCGTTCGGGGCGTAGCCCGCGTCCACCGCGGCGCGGCTGGCGCCCAGGCCCGCGTTGAGCTTGTCGGCTAGCGGGGCCATCACCTCGGTGAACTTCTCGGCGCTGCCGAGGGCTCGGCCGCCCGAGACGATGATCTTGGCGGCGGTCAGCTCGGGGCGTTCGCTCTTGGTGACTTCACGGCCCACGAAGCTGCTCTTGCCGCTGTCTGCGATGCCTTCAGCTGTTTCGACCGTTGCGCTACCGCCCGTTGCTGCTGCGGCGTCGAAGCCGGTCGTGCGCACGGTGATCACCTTGGTGGCGTCGCTGCTCTGCACGGTGGCAATCGCGTTGCCGGCGTAGATCGGACGCTCGAAGGTGTCCGGGCTGTCCACCTTGGTGATGTCGCTGATCTGCGCCACGTCCAGCTTGGCGGCCACGCGCGGTGCGACGTTCTTGCCGTTGGCGGTCGAGGGGAACAGGATGTGGCTGTAGTTGCTGGCGATGGCCAGCACTTGGGCGGCCACGTTCTCGGCGAGGTTCTCGGCCAGGCCCGGGCTGTCGGCCACGATGACCTTGGACACGCCGGCGATCTGCGCGGCGGCCTTGCCGGCCTCGGCTGCATTGGCACCGGCCACGAGCACGTGGACGTCGCCACCGCAGGCCAATGCGGCGGTCACGGTGTTGAGGGTCGCGGGCTTGACGGTCGCGTGGTCGTGTTCGGCAATAACAAGTGCGGTCATTTTTTGTTCCAAAAAATCTTGATCGGTTGGGGACAGAGCTTGCGGCTGCGCCGCGGCGGTCTGTCCCACAACAACTTCAAATCACCTTCGCTTCGTTCTTCAGTTTGTCCACCAGCGTCGCCACGTCAGGCACCTTGATGCCGGCACCGCGCTTGGGCGGCTCGCTGACCTTCAGGGTCTTCAGGCGGGGCTTGACGTCCACGCCCAGGTCTTCGGGCTTGAAGGTGTCCAGCTGCTTCTTCTTGGCCTTCATGATGTTGGGCAGCGTCACGTAGCGCGGCTCGTTCAGGCGCAGGTCGGTCGTGATGACGGCCGGCAGCGTGAGGGAGATGGTCTCCAGGCCGCCGTCCACTTCGCGGGTCACCGTGGCCTTGTCGCCAGCAACTTCGACCTTGGAGGCGAAGGTGGCCTGGGGCAGGTCGGCCAGCGCAGCCAGCATCTGGCCCGTTTGATTCGCGTCATCGTCGATGGCTTGCTTGCCGAGGATGATGAGCTGGGGCTGTTCCTTGTCGACCAGCGCCTTCAGGAGCTTGGCGACAGCCAGGGGCTGCAGCTCTTCGGTCGTCTCGACCAGGATGCCGCGGTCGGCGCCGATGGCCATCGCGGTGCGCAGGGTTTCCTGGCACTTGGCATCGCCGCAGGAGACAGCGATCACTTCCGTGACCACGCCCTTTTCCTTCAGGCGAACCGCTTCTTCGACAGCGATCTCGTCGAAGGGGTTCATGCTCATCTTGACGTTGGCAATGTCCACCCCGGTGCCGTCGCTCTTGACGCGCACCTTCACGTTGTAATCGACGACCCGTTTGACAGGTACAAGAATCTTCATGGTTGGTCCTTCACAAATCAGATGAGGTTCACTCGAGCTTCGCGCCCGATTGCTTGATGAGCCGCTCCCACACCGGGCGTTCCTGCTTCCAGGCGGCGGCGAAGAGTTCGGGCGAGCTGTCCTTCAGCTCGAAGCCCATGGCCGCCACGCGCTCGCGCACGTCGGGCTGCTGCGTGGCCTTGCGCACTTCCTCGGCGATGCGGTCCACGATGGGCTTGGGCGTCTTCGCAGGCACCGCGAAGGCGAGCCAGCCAGTCACGCGGTAGGCCTCGTCCTTCAGGCCCTGCTCGGCCATCGTCGGCACGGTGGGCAGCGCGGCCATGCGGCGTTCGCCGCTCACGCCGATGGCCCGCACCTTGCCCGCATCGATGTGCGGCTTGGCCACGAGCGCGCTCGCATAGGCCATCTGGATCTGTCCGCCGATCAGGTCCTGCATCATCGGCGCCTCGCCCTTGTAGGCGACGTGGTTCATGTCGGCCTGCTGCGTGAGGCTCATGTGGGCGCCGGCCAGGTGGGGGTAGGCGCCCACGCCGTAGGAGCCGTAGGCGATCTTGCCCTTGTTCGCGGCAACGTGCTTGAGCAGTTCGGGCGCGGTCTTGGCCGGTACGCTCGGATGCACCACCAGCACCAGCGGGCCCATCGCCACCTGGTAGACCAGCGTGAGGTCGCGCTGCGTGTCGTAGGGCAGCTTCTCGTAGAGGAATTCGTTGGTCAGCAGCGCGTTGCTCAGCGAGAAGACGACGGTGTAGCCATCGGGCGCCGACTTGGCGACCGCATCGGTGCCGATGATGCCGGCCGCGCCCGGCTTGTTGTCGATGACGACGGGCTGGCCGAAGCCCGCCGACATCTTCTGGCCCAGCACGCGCGCGAGCACGTCGGTGGCGCCGCCGGCCTGGAAGGGAACGACCATGCGGATCGGCTTGTTCGGATAGGGCGCTTGTGCATGCGCGGGCGCCAGCGCGAAGAGCGCGGCGGTCGATGCGGCAGCGCACAGCAGGGCGCGGCGATGGAATGGTGGATGGGCCATTGGTCTTGTGTCTCCCTTGCGGTTTCAGAAAATCTCGAAGCGGCAAATCACTTCAGCGCGATGCGCGTCTTGAAGGGCAGCGGCGCCAGCGCCTTCTGCAGCCGCTCCTGCAGCGTCGCGGCCAGTGCGCTCGCCGCGGGGGCGTCGATCTGCACGTGCACGAGGCTTTCGCCTTCCGTGGTCACCGCGGGCTTTGCGGCATCGCTCGCGCCGAGTTCGGCGCACACCTCGGCGACGGTCGCGGCCACCACCTGCCGCGCCGCCATCGCGCGCAGCTCGGGCTTGTAGATCTTGCCGACGTTGGTCATCGGCATCGCGCCGATCACCGACACCCACTTGGGCTTGGCGGGTGCCTCGTCCACGCGTTCGGCGGTGAAGGCAAGCAGTTCTTCCTCGGTGGCCGAGGCGCCGGGCACCAGCGTCGCGAAGATCACCGGCAACTCGCCCGCGTAGGCATCGGGCGCGCCGACCGCCGCGCACAGCTGCACCGCAGGGTGCGCGCCGAGCGCGTCTTCGATCGTCTTCGGATCGATGTTGTGGCCGCTGCGGATGATCAGGTCCTTCGACCGTCCCGTGAGATTGAGCCGCTCCTCGCTGTCCATCCAGCCGAGGTCGCCGGTCGCGAGCCAGCCATCGGCGGTGAAGGCCTTGGCGTTGTCCGCCGGATCGACGAAGCCCGAGAACACGTTGGGCGACTTGAATAGCACCATGCCCTGCTCGCCGGGCGTGACATCGCGATCGCTTGCGTTGCCGTGGTCGTCGAGCGCGACGATGCGGATCTGCGAATACGGCAGGCGAAAGCCGACGCAGCCCGCGGGCCCGTTCACACCCGGCGGCGTGATGGTCGAGATGCCGGCCATCTCCGTCATGCCCAGGCTCTCGTGCACATGCAGGCCGAACAGGCGCTCGAAGCGTGCAGCCAGCTCGGGCGCGAGCACGGCGGCGCCGGTGCGGCAGTAGGTGATCGAGGAAATGTCCGCGCCGTCCAGCGGCACGTTGGCCAGTGCCGCCAGCACCGTCGGCACGGCCGAGAGCGAAGTCGGCCGGTACTTCGCGACCAGCTTCCAGTAGTTGGCCAGCACCTCCTTGTTGCGCAGCAGCGAGGGCGTCGGAATGATCACCTCCACGCCCGCCGACAGCGACGAGAGCGAGGCCGGCAGCACGCCCGCCACATGAAAGAGCGGATAGCCGTTGATCGAGATGCCCTGCTCGTTCATGCCCGCCAGCTGCACGCTGGCCCAGGCGGTGAACACCTGCGCGCCGTGGCTGTGCCGCGCGAGCTTGGGGGCACCCGTGGTGCCGCCGGTGTGGAAGTAGGCGGCGATGTCGGTGGGCGCGATGTCGCGGCCGCTCACGAGGCGGTCGCTCGGTTGCGCGGCGCGCAGCACGTCGAACTCGGCCACGCCTTCGGGCAACGCGCCCGCAGCGCCCGGCGCTTCGTCGTGCGGCGCCACGCGCAGCACTGTCGTGAGCGTGGGCACCTGGCCGCGCAGGCGCATCGCCTTGGACCACATGCCCGATTCGGCATCCGAGCCGTAGGCGATCAGCACCTTGGCGCGCGCCGCGGTCATCAGCGCGACGAGCTTCTCGTCGGTGAGCAATGGGTTGAGCGGCTGCACGATGCCGGCCGCCTCGCCGCCCCAGAGCGCCAGGTGGTATTCGAGGCAGCCGGGCAGCAGCACCGCGACCGCGTCCTGCGGTCCCACGCCCAGCGTGTGCAGCAGGTTCGCGGTCTGGTGGATGCCTGCGAGCAGCTCCGCATACGACCAGCGGATCGGTTCGTCGGCCGGATTGCCGGAGCGCAGGAAAGTAAGCGCGGTCTTGTCGCCGAAGGCAGCACCGGAATTGCGGAACAGCTCGTAGGTGCTGCGCACCGTGAGCGCTTCTTCGAGCGGCGTTTCTTCCAGCCGCCGGATGTCGGCCAGGCCTCGCACCGGGAACAGGGGGCGGAACGGCGCACCGGCCGTTTCCATGTTGTTGTGCTTGTCGTTGCCTGTTGTCATGTTGTCTCCTTGAGGTCGTCTTGCCGGCTTCGGACTGCGGTTTTACTGGTTCGTGATCTTGTTGTCGCGAATGACCTTGCCCCAGCGCTCGAAGTCTTGGCGCATGCGCACGCCGGTCTGCTCGGGTGTGCGGTAGGCCGCGAAGGAGCCGACGCTCTCGAGCTTTTCCTGCACCTGCTTGTCGGCCAGCGCGGTCTTCAGTTCGGCGCTCATGCGGTCGATCACGTTCTTGGGCGTGCCGGCCGGCGCCAGCAGGCCGCCCCACGAGGTCGCGTCGAAGCCGGGAAAGCCTTGTTCGGCCACCGTCTTCACGTCGGGCAGGAGGCTCACGCGCTGGCCCGAGCCCACGGCGATGGCGCGCAGCTTCTCGGCGCGGATGTGCGGCAGCACGCCCACGAGGTCCGAGAACATCGCGGGCACCTGGCCGCCGATCAGGTCGGTCACGGCCGGCGCGCTGCCGCGGTAGGGCACGTGCTGCATGTCGAACTTGCCGATGGTCTTGAGCTGCTCGGTCGTCAGGTGGCCGAAGCTGCCGGCACCGGCCGTCGTGTAGTTGAGCTTGCCGCCTTCGGCCTTGGCCTTGGCGATCAGGCCCTGCAGGTTGGTCACGTCGGGCAGCGACTTCGGGTTCACCACCAGCACGATCGGCAGGTCGTACACCGAGCCCACGGGCGTGAAGTTCTTGAAGATGTCGTAGCTGGTCGGGCCGTAGAGGTGCGAGGCCAGGAGCGTCGGCGTGGCCAGCATCACGAAGGTGTAGCCGTCGGGTGCGGCGCGTGCCGCGGCGGCCGCGCCCACGGTGCCCGAGGCGCCGCTGCGGTTGTCGATGACGATGTTCTGCTTGAGTGCGACCGACATCTTCTGCGCCACGATGCGCGAGGCCACGTCGGTCGGGCCGCCGGGCGGGAAGGGCACGATCAGCGTGATCGGCTTGGCGGGCCAGTCCTGCGCGAAGGCAGCGCCGGCAACGAGGGGAAGGGCCAGGGCGACGAGTGCACGGCGAAGAGGATTGCGAAGGGAACGGGGAGCGGAGCGGGAAACGAGGGAGGCCATGGACTTCAGTTGCTACTTCTTCAAGGGTCAGGAATGCACAGGCGTCTTCTTCAGACGACGCCGCTTGTTTTCAGCGCGGCCAGCTTGTCGTCCGACAGGCCGAGCAGGGACCGGAGCACGTCGTGCGTGCCTTCGCCCAGGGTGGGCGGCGCGCTGCGCACCGGCAGGCGCTCGCCGTCGAAACGGTAGGGCGGCGCGAGCACGTTGACCGTGCCCGCCACCGGGTGCGGCTGGGTGGTCACGAGGCCCGCATCGGTCGCGCGCTTCGATTGCAGCGCTTCGAGCAGGCCCAGCACCTCGCCGCACGGAATGCCCGAGGCGGTGAGCCTGGCGAGCAGGTCGGTGCGCTGGCGCTTCGCGAGTTCGGCGTGCAGTTCGGGCAGCAGCACCGCGCGGTTGGCCGAGCGCAGGATGTTGGTCTTGAAGCGCTCGTCGGCCGCGAGATCGGGCCGCTCGATCACGTCGGTGCAGAAGCGCGCGAACTGCGCGTTGTTGCCCACGGTGATGACCAGCGGGCCGTCGGCCGCGTCGAACACGCCGTAGGGCACGATCGACGGATGCGAGTTGCCGTAGCGCGGCGGGTCTTCGCCCATCAGGAGCGCTTCGAGGCCGTAGTAGGCGGTGATCATCAGGCCGCAGTCGAAGAGCGCCATCTCCACGTGCCGGCCCTTGCCGGTCTTCTCGCGCTGGTAGAGCGCGGCGAGCACGGCCTGCGCCGAATACATGCCGGTGAAGAGGTCCACCGCGGCAACGCCGAACTTCAGCGGCGGCTGGTTGGCTTCGCCGTTCAGCGCCATCAGGCCCGCCTCGCCCTGCACCACGAGGTCGTAGCCGGGGCGCGCGGCCTCGGGGCCGGTGCGGTCGTAGCCCGAGATCGAGCAGTAGATGAGGCCGGGGTGCTCCTTGCTCAACTGCTCGTAGCCCAGGCCCAGCTTGTCGATGCCGCCGAACTTGAAGTTCTGGATCACCACGTCGCACTGCTTCGCGAGATCGCGCGCGATCTGTTGGCCCTCGGGCGTCTGCAGGTCCAGCGTCACCGAGCGCTTGTTGCGGTTCACGCTGTTGAAGTAGGCGGTCTCGGTCTTGCCGACACGCAGGCCCCAGTCGCGCGTGTCGTCGCCGCGGCCGGGGTGCTCCACCTTGATCACCTCGGCGCCCATGTCGGCCAGCACCATGCCGCACCAGGGGCCCGCGAGGATGCGGGACAGATCGAGGACGCGCACGCCGGCGAGCGGCAGCGAGGAAATGGGCGAAGGCATGGTGGCTCCAGGAAGACGTGACACCGGATGGGGTCCAGCAAATGATCCAGAACCGTTCACGCTGAGCGTGTCGAGGCGCTGCGCGAGGCTTCGACAGGCTCAGCCCGAACGGTTCGGGGTTCGAGTTCGGCGAGGGGGAGGCAGGTCGTCAGGACGCGTCCTGCTTCGTGTGGCGCAGCGCGACGAAGTCCGCCTTGCGCTTGCCGAGGAACGCGCCGATGCCTTCGGCCGCTTCGGCGTCGGCCTGCGACTCGACCATGTAGATGGCCTCCGCGTCGAGTTGTTCCTCCAGCGTGGCGCGGTGCGCCTGGCGGCACAGCGTCTTGATGCGTGCGCTCGCACGTTGCGGGCCGTCGGCCACCTTGGCCGCGAGCGCAACCGCTTCGGCCAGCGCCGCGCCCTTGTCGGTCAGGCGGTTGACCGCGCCCAGCGCATGCAGGCGCTCGGCCGGCATGCGGTCGCCGGTGAGGCACATCTCGGTGAGCACCTGGCGCGAGACGAATTCCGCGAGGAAGGCGGTCGCGCCGCCGTCCGGCGTGAGTCCGACCTTGACGTAGGCCACGGTGTAGAACGCATCGCGCGCCGACACCAGCATGTCGCAGGCCAGCGCCATCGACAGGCCGGCACCCGCAGCGCCGCCTTCGACGGCTGCGATCACGGGCTTGCCGCAATCGCGGATCGCGCGAATCAGGTCGTGCAGGCCTTCGAGTTTTTCGCGGCGCTCCGAGGCGGGCAGCTCGCGGCGCTTGGCCAGCAGGTTGAGGTCGCCGCCCGAGCAGAAGAAATCGCCCGCGCCGGTGAAGACGATGGCGCCCACTTCGGGGTCGTTCTGCGCGTCGGTGAGCGCGGCTGCGAGTTCGGCATACAGCGTCGGCGTGATCGCGTTGCGCGCGCCGGGGTTGCTGTTGGTCAGGATGCGGACGGCGCCCTGCTGCGAGATCAGAACCGTCTTGTCCGTCATGCGGTCACCTCCTTGCCGAGCGCGATGTAGCGCTGCAGGTGATGGTCTTCGTCGCCGAGCTGGTGGTCGATCATCACGAGCCGCTTCGCGTAGTGGGGCAGCGGCAGCTCCCACGTCATGCCGATGCCGCCGTGCATCTGGATGCTTTCTTCCGCCACCAGCGCGCCGATGCGGCCAATGCTGAACTTGGCGGCCGACAGCGCGCGCTCGCGCGCCACGCGGTCCGTGCCGTCGATGGCGGCTGCCGCGTTGATGACCGCCGAGCGCGCCTGTTCGATCTCGAGCAGCAGGTCGGCCATGCGGTGCTGCAGCGCCTGGAAGCTGCCGATCAGGATGCCGAACTGCTTGCGCGTGCGCAGGTACTCCAGCGTCGCGGTCTTGGCGGCTTCCATGGCGCCCACGGCTTCGGCGCAGAGTGCGAGCACGCCGCGGCCGATGGCGCGTTCCAGCGTCGCGGCGCCCTCGCCCTCGGTGCCGAGCAATGCGTCGGCGCCGAGCTTCACGCCGTCGAATGCGAGTTCGGCGACGCGGCCGCCGTCGATGGCGGGACAGCCGCGCACCGTGAGGCCCGCAGTCTTCGCGGGCACGAGGAACAGCGAGATGCCGGTTTCGTCGTCCGCGTTGCCCGAGGTGCGCGCAGAGACCAGGAACAGGTCGGCCTGTTCGCCCTGCGGCACCGCGGACTTGGCACCGTGCAGCACCCAGCCGTCGCCGCTGCGCTCGGCGCGGGTCGCCACGCGTGTGCGTTCGTAATGCGTGTCGGCTTCGTCGTGCGCGAAGGCCGCGACGGTCACGCCATTGATGATCTCGCCGAGCTGTTCCTTCTGTGCGTCGTTGCCGGCGGCGCTGAGCGCCTCGCCGAACATCACCGCGCCGAGCAGCGGCTCGACCACGAGGCCGCGGCCCAGTGCTTCGAAGACCACGGCGATGTCGAAGCCGCCGCCGCCGAAGCCGCCATCGGCCTCGCCGAACAGCGCGCCGATCACGCCGAGCTCGGCGAACTGCTGGAAGATTTCCTTGCTGAACCCGTGCGCGGACTTCGCGATGCGGTCGCGCGCATCGAAGGCGTACTGCTCCGCGATGAAGCGGTTCAGGCTGTCGGCGAGCATGCGCCGGTCTTCGGTGTGTTCGAAGTTCATTGCATGTCTCCTTACAGGCCCAGGATCATCTTGCTGATGATGTTCTTCTGGATTTCATTGGAGCCGCCGAAGATCGACAGCTTGCGGTTGTTGAAGTAGCGCGCGGCGGCTGCCTTCGCGTAGGCGGGGCCGAAGGTCTCGCCGTCGAAGCCGTCGTGCAGCGCTTCCTCGATGAAGGGCCGTCCGTACACGCCCATCGCGCGGCGGGCCAGCGAAGAAATCTCTTGCCGGATCTCCGTGCCGCGAATCTTCAGCATCGAGCTCTCCGCACCCGGCACGCCGCCGCCGGCCACTGCCGCAATCACGCGCAGGTTGGTCGTCTTCATGTTCTCCAGGTCGATTTCCACGCGCGCGAGGCGCGCGGCGAACGACGGGTCTTCGGCGAGCGGCTTGCCGTTCTTCACCTGCTTGGCCGCAATGCCCTTGAGCTGTTCGAGCGCAGCCACCGAGAAGCCCACGCCCGCGATGTTGGTGCGCTCGTAGGTCAGCAGGTACTTGGCGCAGGTCCAGCCCTTGTTCTCTTCGCCCACGAGGTTTTCGGCGGGTACGCGCACGTCGGAGAAGAACACTTCGTTGACTTCATGCTCGCCGTCGAGCGTGATGATCGGGCGCACTTCCACGCCGGGCGAGGTCATGTCGATCAGAAGGAAGCTGATGCCTTCCTGCTTCTTCGCCTCGCGGTTGGTGCGCACCAGGCAGAAGATCATGTTGGCGTGCTGGCCCAGCGTGGTCCAGGTCTTCTGGCCGTTCACGATGTAGTGGTCTCCCTGCGCATCGATGCCGCGCACGGCCGAGGTCTTCACCGCCGCGAGGTCGGAGCCCGCGCCCGGTTCCGAATAGCCTTGGCACCACCAATCGGAGCCGTCCAGGATGCGCGGCAGCCAGCGCTGCTTTTGCGCCTCGTTGCCGTACTTGATGAGCACCGGCCCCAGCATGTTCACGCCGAAGGGCACGATGCGCGGCGCAAACGCCAGCGCGCATTCGTGTTCGAAGATGAACTTCTCCACCGCCGTCCAGCCCGGTCCGCCGTACTGCTCGGGCCAGTGGTTGGCCAGCCAGCCGCGCGCATTCAGGATGGCGTGCCATTCCTGCATGTCGGCCTTGCTGAGGATCTTGCCGCCGCTGACCTTCGCCGAGAGGCGCGCGGGCAGCTTGTCGGCCAGGAAGGCGCGCACTTCCGCGCGGAAGGCTTCTTCTTCGGGGGTGAAGTTCAGGTCCATCGCTGGCTCCTCAATAGATTTCGAACAGGCCTGCCGCGCCCATGCCGCCGGCGATGCACATCGTGACCACCGCGTACTTCGCGCCGCGGCGCTTGCCTTCGATCAGCACATGGCCCGTCAGGCGCGCGCCGGTCATGCCGAAGGGGTGGCCGATGGAGATTGCGCCGCCGTTCACGTTGAGCAGCTCCGACGGAATGCCCAGCTTGTCCTGGCAGTAGATCGACTGCGAGGCGAAGGCTTCGTTGAGTTCCCACAGGCCGATGTCCTCGACCTTCAGGCCGTGGCGCGCGAGCAGCTTAGGCACCGCGAACACCGGGCCGATGCCCATCTCGTCGGGCTCGCAGCCGGCCAGTGCCAAGCCGCGGAAGGCGCCCAGGGGCTTGATGTTGGCGCGCTCTGCGTCCTTGGCTTCCATCAGCACGCAGGCCGAGGCGCCGTCGGAAAGCTGCGAGGCATTGCCGGCGGTGATGAACTTGTCCTCGCCCATCACCGGCTTGAGCTTGGCGAGCGCTTCGTAGGTGGTGCCGCGGCGGTTGCAGTTGTCTTCGGTGGCGGTGACTTCGCGGTGAGTGACTTCCTTGGTCTCCTTGTCGGTCACGGCCATCGTGGTGGTGCAGGCGACGATCTCGTCCTTGTAGCGACCGGCCAGTTGCGCCTCTTCGGTCTTGCGCTGGCTCTCGGCGGAGAAGCGGTCCTGCGCCTCGCGGCTGATGCCGTAGCGCTTGGCGACGATGTCGGCCGTGTCGATCATCGCCATGTAGAGATCGGGCTTGTGCTCGACGATCCACGGGTCCAGGCTGAGGTCGCCGCCATCGCCGGGGCTGCGGCCACGGATCTGCGAGATGCTTTCGACGCCGCCGGCGATCATGGCCGGCGCGCCGTCCACCACGATGCGGCCCGCGGCCATCGCGATCGCCTGCAGGCCCGAGGCGCAGAAGCGGTTCACCGTGGTGCCGGCGATGCTGATCGGCAGGCCCGAGCGGATGATGGCCTGGCGCGCGATGTTGCGGCCCGTGGTGCCCTCGGGGTAGCCGCAGCCGAGGATCGCGTCCTCGATCAGTGCCGGGTCCAGCCCCGAGCGTTCGACGGCGGCCTTGACTGCGAAAGACGCCAGCGTGGCGCCGGGGGTGATGTTGAATTCGCCGCGGTGCGCCTTGGTGAGCGGGGTGCGGGCGGTGGAAACGATGACGGCTTCACGCATGGGGTTGCTCCTGTTTATTCAGATTGGTTCAAGCTCGAAAAATCGGCACCGCGTTCGACCAGCTCCACGAGCAGCGGCGACGGCTTCCAGAAGATCGGGTCTTCCTTGGCGAACTCGCGGATGTCGGCCAGCACCTTCGGCAGGCCCACGGTGTCCGCGTACTTCATCGGGCCGCCGCGGTGGCGCGGGAAGCCGTAGCCGTAGAGGAAGGTCACGTCCACGTCGAGCGGGCGCAGCGCGATGCGCTGGAGCACGACGTTGGCGCCTTCGTTGACCATCGCGGCCATGTAGCGGCGGATGATTTCCTCGTTCGTGAAGCTGCGCCGCACGATGCCCGCGCGCTCGCGCTCGGCGTCGATGATGGCCAGCACCGCCGGGTCGGGCGAGCCGGTGCGCGCGCCTTCGGGATACAGGTAGTAGCCGCGCTGCGTCTTCTGGCCGAACCAGCCGCGCTCGCAGATGCGGTCGGCGATCTGCACGTAGCGCGCCTCCGGGTCGCGCGTGGCGGCCTTGCGCTTGCGCGTGGCCCAGCCGATGTCGCCGCCTGCGAGGTCCGACACCTGGAACGGGCCCATCGGGTAGCCGAACTCGCGCACGGCCTCGTCGATCTGGTAGGGAGAGGCGCCGTCTTCCATCATGTGGTCGGCGGCCTGGCGGTACACCGCGAGGATGCGGTTGCCGATGAAGCCGTCGCACACGCCGGCGCGCACCGGCACCTTCTTCAGTTTCTTCGCGAGCCCGAAGCCGGTGGCCACCACGTCGGCGCTCACCTTGGCGGGCACCACGATCTCCAGCAGCTTCATGATGTTGGCCGGCGAGAAGAAGTGCAGGCCCACCACGTCCTGCGGGCGCGAGATGCTCGCGGCGATTTCGTCGATGTCCAGGTACGAGGTGTTGGTTGCGAGCACGGCGCCGCTCTTGCACACGCGGTCGAGTTCGGCGAACACGGCCTTCTTCACGCCCATCTCTTCGAACACCGCCTCGACCACGATGTCGACGCCGGCCAGCGCGTCATACGACGTGGAGCCGCTGAAGCGCGCCATCACCGCGGCCTTGGCCTCGGGCGTCATGCGGCCCTTGGCGATGAGGCCGTCGTACACCTTCTCGACATGCTGGCGGCCGCGCGCGAGGCTGGGCTCGTCGCGCTCGATCATGGTCACGGGCAGGCCCGCGTCGAGCATTGCCACCGCGATGCCCGCGCCCATGGTGCCGCCGCCGACGATGCCGGCGGATTCGAGCTTGCGCGGGCTGGCCGAGCGCGTTTCGGGCGCCTTGAGCACTTCGCGCTCGGCGAAGAAGGCGTGGATGAGGCCCGCGCGCTGCGGGCTGTCGATGCATTGCATGAAGAGCTTGCGCTCCAGCGCCATGCCTTCGTCGAAGGGCAGCGTGAGCGCTCCCTCGACGGCTTCGATGATCTTCATCGGCGAGAAGAGGCCGCGGCTCTTCTTGGCGGTGTCGGCGCGCGCGGCATCGAGGGCGGCCCGGCTGGCTTCCTTGTCGGCGAGGCCTGTGGCTTCGCGCGTGCGGCGCACCGGGGCGTTGGCAGCGATGAGTTCCTGCGCGTAGGCGAGGCCTTCGGCGCGCGCGTCGGCGTCGGTGGCGAGGCGGTCGACGAGGCCGAGCGACAGCGCCTCCTTCGCGCCCGCATGGCGGCCGCTGAGCATCAGTTCGAGCGCGGGCTTCACGCCGATGAGGCGCGGCGCGCGCTGCGTGCCGCCCGAGCCGGGCAGAAGGCCCAGCGCCACTTCGGGCAGGCCCAGCTTGGCCGTGGGCGAGGCGATGCGGTAGTGCGCAGACAGCGCCACTTCGAGCCCGCCGCCGAGCGCGGCGCCATGGATGGCGGCGACCACCGGCTTCGAGCAGTTCTCGATCGCGAGGCACGCCTCGGGCAGCGACGGCGCCTGCGGCGGCTTGCCGAATTCGCGGATGTCCGCACCCGCGATGAAGTTCCGGCCCGCACCGACGATCAGCACCGCCTTCGCACCGCTGTCGGCCTCGGCCGCGGCGATGGCGGCCACGAGGCCGCGGCGCACATCCACGCCCAGTGCGTTGACGGGCGGGTTGTCGATGGTCACCACGAACACGTCGCCGTGAACGTGGGACGGCTCGAAGGTGACGGGACCGGAAGACGTGGAGGGGCTCGGAGTGGTGGTGGCCATGTGCTTGTCTCTCGCGTTGGCGGGCCCTCGATGCGGATGCAAGGCGAGGGGCCCGAGGCTCTGGGGGTGAACCCCGCATTCTTCGCCCGCACCGGCGCTTTGACAATTGCATAGACGGTTGACAGACTGTCAAAGGATTTTTGACACAATCGCCGGATGGACCTCCAATCGCTCACCCTGCTGGTGGAAATCCTTGACGCCGGCAACCTGAGCGCCGCCGCCCGCCGGCTCAAGATGAGCCGCGCCAACGTCAGCTACCACCTGAACCAGCTGGAGCGCTCGGTCGGCGCGCAGCTGGTGCGGCGCACCACCCGGCGCGCCGAGCCGACCGAAATCGGCCTGCGCCTGTACCAGCACGGCGTGGCCATCCAGACCGAGCTGCTGGCCGCGCGCGAATCGGTCACCACGCTGGGCGAGGGCCTGCAGGGGCGCGTGCGGCTGAGCGTGCCCAGCGGCTACGGGCAGCTCGTGATGGCCGACTGGCTCATCGACTTCAAGCGGCAGTACCCCGGCATCGTGCTGGACGTGGTGTTCGAGAACCGCATCGAAGACCTGCTGCGCGACGAAGTCGACATCGCGGTGCGCGTGATTCCCGAGCCGCCGCAGAACCTGGTGGCGCGCGACCTGGGGCCGGTGCGCTACGTGGCATGCGCCTCGCGCGCCTATGCCGAAAAACATCCGCTGCCCGTGCAGCTGGACGAACTGCAGGGCGCGCCGGTGGTCACGGCCGCCGTCATCGGCCGCCAGCTGCGCGTGTCGGCCTACCAGGGGGAAACGAGGCGCGAGGTCATCCTGGAGCCGACGCTGATCTCTGAAAACTTCCTGTTCCTGCGCCAGGCGATCCTCGCGGGCCTGGGCATCGGCCTCGTGCCCGACTACGTGGTGCAGGAAGACGTGCGCAGGGGCGAGGTGCTGACCACGCTGGACGACTGGCGCCTGTCCATCTTCGGCACGCAGATGTTCATGCTCTACATGCCGAACCGCCAGCACACGCGCGCGATCCGCACCTTCATCGACTTCATCCTGGAGCGGGTGCGGGCGACCGGTGCCCCGCCGGCCGGTCAGTCGCAGCGGTAGGTGACTTCGCCTTGCGGCGCCACGCGCGCCGCCTTCGGATCGAGGTAGCGCAGCGGCGCCCCGAAGTTGCGGCAGTAGGCCTCGGCGTCCTGCGCGGTGGGCGACTTGAAGACGCCGTCGCCCAGGAAGCTCACGCGCGGCGCGGGCCGCGAGGAGGCGGCGCAGCCGGCGATGACGAGCGTGGCGGAAAGAAGAGCGAGGAGTGCGGGAAAGCGGCGCATCGGTGGATGCGCATCGCTGCGCATGTGTGACGTGAAAGGAGCCTTCGACTTTAGCGGCTGTACAGCCCGACCACGCTCTGCCCGCCGAGAGCGTGGCCCTTGAGTGCCGCGAGCAGCGCATCGCGCGTGAGCCCGGCCGGCAGCGCCCCCGGCGCGAGATCGGTAGCCACCACGGTCAGCACGTAGTGGTGCGGGTGGTCGCCCACCGGCGGGCACATGCCGCGGTAGGCCGTGGCGCCCGCCACGTTGGTGCCCACGGTGAAGCCGCCCGTCTCGTTCGCCTTGAGCTGGCCGCGCTCGGCCGGGATGTTGTAGGCCACCCAGTGCGAGACGCCCAGTCCCAGCGCGCCGTCCGGGTCCGACATCAGCACCGCGACCGACTTCGCCTTGGCGGGCAGCTGCGTCCAGGCCACCGGCATCGAGACGTTCTTGCCGCCGCAGTCGCCCACGCCGGCGTATTCGGCCGGGATGACGGTGTTGTCTGCAAAGGCGGTCGAGGTGACCTTCATGCCGGTCGGGGCCTTGCCGCCGGTGGCGGGTGCCATGGCGCCGCAGCCGGCGAGCAGGGCGGCTGTGAGGGCGAAGGTCGGGATCGAAAGGGTGCGCATGTGCTTTCCAGGGGTGGTGGTTGTCATTCGGTGAGCCAGACGTTGCCCTCGGCATCCTCGCGCAGCGTCACGGGGGTGAGGCGCGCGCCGCGGCAGGGGCCGCCGACGCACTTGCCGGTGTCCGGCTCGAAGATCGCGCCATGCCGCGCGCACATGAGGAAGCGGCCCGAGCTTTCGAGGACCTGGCCTTCGAAATCGAGCGGGCCGCCCGCGTGCGGGCATTGGTTGAGGTAGCCGTGGACGCCGCCGTGCCACCGGACGGCGAAGGCTGGCGTGCCGTCGGGCATCGCGAACGTGGCGGCCAGGCCGCCGTCGGCAAGGTCCGGGGAAATCAGGCGCGGGGTTGTTGCGGTGTCGCTGGGGGCGGGAGACGTCATCTGCGGCGGAGCGTAGCCCAGGCGGCAGGCACCGCGCAATGCAACCCGGCCAGCTTGCGCCTTCTTCTGACACAGGTATTCGAAAACTGTATATTCATACAGCATTTCCCAGCCCAGGACGCCCGTGGACCTCCAGCGCAAACTCGCCATCCTTGCGGACGCCGCCAAGTACGACGCCTCGTGCGCGTCCAGCGGCTCGCAGCCGCGCGACTCGCTCGGCGGGCGCGGCATCGGCTCGACCGAGGGCGCCGGCATCTGCCACAGCTATGCGCCCGACGGCCGCTGCATCTCTCTTCTCAAGGTGCTGCTCACCAACCATTGCCAGTACGACTGCCTTTACTGCGTCAACCGCGCGTCGAGCAACGTGCCGCGCGCGCGGTTCCGCGTCGAGGAAGTGGTGCAGCTCACGCTCGATTTCTACCGCCGCAACTGCATCGAGGGCCTCTTTCTCTCCAGCGGGATCATCAAGTCGCCCGACCACACGATGGAGCAGGTGGTCGAGGTGGCGCGCCAGCTGCGCGAAGACCACGACTTCCGCGGCTACATCCACCTGAAGACCATTCCCGACGCGAGCGACGAGCTCATCGCGCGCGCCGGCCGCTACGCCGACCGGCTCAGCATCAACGTCGAGATGCCCACGACCGAAGGCCTGCAGGCGCTCGCGCCCGAGAAGGACGAAAGCGCGATCCGCCGCTCGATGGCGCGGCTGCGCCTTCGCATCGACGACACGCGCGAGGAGGCGCGCCGCGTGGTGCCGATCCGCGCGCTGCCCGGCGCAGCGCCCGTCGCCGCCAAGCCGCCGCCGTTCGCGCCCGCGGGCCAGAGCACGCAGATGATCGTGGGCGCCGACGCCACCGACGACCGGCGCATCCTCGCCTCCAGCGCCACGCTCTACGGCGCCTACAAGTTGAAGCGCGTCTATTACTCGGCCTTCAGCCCCATCCCCGATGCGGCGCGCGCGCTGCCGCTGGTCGCGCCGCCACTGATGCGCGAGCACCGGCTCTACCAGGCGGACTGGCTCATGCGCTACTACGGCTTCGAGCACCAGGAGATCGTGGCCGCGCCCGACGGCCTGCTGCGGCTCGATGTCGATCCCAAGCTGGCCTGGGCGCTCGCGCATGCCGAGCGCTTTCCGGTCGACCTGAACCATGCGCCGCGCGAGATGCTGCTGCGCGTGCCGGGGCTGGGCGTGAAGGCGGTCGAGCGGCTTCTGCAGGCGCGGCGCGTGCGCCGGGTGCGCGCGGACGACCTGCGGCGCCTGCACGTGCCGGCGCGCAAGGTGCTGCCGTTCGTGGTGGCCGATGGGCACCGGCCCGCGGCAGGTGCCATGGCTTCGGCGGCACCTGCCGCGCAGCCGCCGCGAGCGGCGCAGGCTTCGTTGTTCTGAGCGCGGCGGCCATGCACATCCAGCTCGATGACCCGGTCGATCTCGATGCGTTCCGCGGGCATGCGCGGCAATTGCTGGCGGCGGGTGTTTCGCCGGACCGCGTTGCATGGTGCGGAGACCGGGCGGGCGAGGGCGCCGGCGATCTCTTCGGTGCGTCGGATGGCGCCGCGCCGCCTGCCGCGGCGGTTGCCGGCGCCCGGCATGCGGTGCCCGCCTCGTTCATCGCGCTGTGCGGCGACGTGATCCTGCACCGCGACCCGCAGCGCTTCGCGCTCCTGTACCGCCTGCTCTGGCGCCTCGCGCACGAGCCCGCGCTGCGGCACGACCCGCTGGACGCGGACATGATGCAGGCCCAGCTGATGGCCAAGGCCGTGCACCGCGACATCCACAAGATGCGCGCGTTCGTGCGCTTCACGCGGGTCATGGGCGACGACGGGCTCGAGCGGCACGTCGCGTGGTTCGAGCCCGACCACCACATCGTGGAGGCCAACGCGCCCTTCTTCGCGCGCCGCTTCGCGCAGATGCGCTGGGCCATCCTCACGCCCGAGCGCTGCGTCGAATGGGACGGCCAGGCCCTGGCTTTCGGCGAGGGCGCCGACCGCCGCGAGAAGCCGCCGCCGGATGCGGGCGAAGCGCTCTGGCTCACCTACTACGAACACATCTTCAACCCGGCGCGCTTGAAGGTCGCGATGATGCGGCGCGAGATGCCGCGCCGCTACTGGCACAACCTGCCGGAGGCCGCGCTGATCCAGCCGCTCACGGACGCGGCCGAAGCGCGCAGCCAGTCGATGATCGACGCGCCGCCCACGCCGGCACGGCGCATCCGCGCGCCCATCGCGCTGCATGTGCGGCCGGCCGATGGCGTGGCGCCCGCCGATTTGGCCGAACTGCGCGCCGCCGCGCACGCCTGCCGCGATTGCCCGATCGGCGCGCTCGCCACGCAGGCCGTCTGCGGCGAAGGGCCGCTGGCGGCGCAGCACATGCTCGTCGGCGAGCAGCCCGGCGACCAGGAGGACCTGGCCGGCCGCCCCTTCGTCGGCCCGGCCGGCCAACTGCTCGACCGCGCGATGGCGCAACTGGGCTGGGCGCGCGACACCGTGTACCTCGCCAATGCCGTGAAGCACTTCAAGTACGAACTGCGCGGCAAGCGGCGCATCCACAAGACTGCGGCGCAGCGCGAGGCCGACGCCTGCGCGCACTGGCTCGACAGCGAGATATCGCTCGTGAAGCCGCAGGGTCTGGTGGCGCTCGGCGCGACGGCGGCGCGCGCGCTGCTGGGCCGGCCGGTGGCGGTGCAGGCCGAGCGCGGGGCGTGGCTGCATGAGCGCCGCGACGGCAGGCCCGTGTTCGTGACGCTGCATCCTTCCGCCCTGCTGCGGCTGGCGGACAACGAGCGCGCCGAGGCCTACGCCCGCTGGCTGGACGACCTCGAACGCGCGCGGCGCTTCGAGGTCGGGCCTGCCGCGGTGGCCGGCTGATCAGGCCACGGGACGCAGCTGGTCCGCGAGCGAGCGCGTCTTTTCGGTGACCGTGGTGCCGGTGTGAAGCGTGGTCTTGCGCTCGATGAGCATCAGGTGGCATTCCTCGTCGGCGACCGGGTTGTGCCGCACGCCCTTGGGCACGACGAACATCTGGCCCTCGCCGAGCTCGACCGCGCCGGCTTCCATCTCGATGCGCAGGTGCCCCTTGAGCACGAGGAAGAGTTCGTCTTCCTCCTCATGGCTGTGCCATGCCAGCTCGCCGTGGACCTTGGCGACCTTGATGTAGGCGTCGTCGACTTCGGCGACGACGCGCGGCGACCAGAATTCGGTGAGCGAGGCGGCAACTTCCTTGGGAGTGGTGACCTGTGTGTTGTTCGACATGGGGCTTGTGGCTTCTGTACGGGACGGGGGCGTCAGACTAACCCAAGCTGCACGACCTCGCATTGCCACGTGCCGGCCCCGCATTACCCCGCAAGGAAGGCGCTCACTCTGGTTTCCAGAATGCAGCCGCTGCGCATCGAGAGTCGGCGTTGCCAGGGCGAGGGGCAGGAATCGATGACGACACCGAGCCAAGGCTCGCGCGGGGCCGCCGAACAAGGGTTCGCAGCTCGATGAATCACGCGAAGTGGCGCCAGCAGGTGCAGGAAGGCATCTGCCGGGTCTTGCTGCACCTGTAGCCCGATGCAAGGGCGCCCGGGGAGGCGGTGCGACAATTCCCGCGCCATGACAGACACCCTCACGATCACCCGCCCCGACGACTGGCACCTGCACGTGCGCGATGGCGCCGCGCTCGAAGCCGTCGTACCGCACAGCGCGCGCCAGTTCGGCCGCGCGCTGATCATGCCCAACCTGCGTCCCCCCGTGACCACCGCCGCCCAGGCCGTGGCCTACCGCGACCGCATCCTTGCCGCCGTGCCCGAAGGCAGCGCTTTCGAACCGGTGATGTCGCTCTACCTCACCGACAAGCTGCCGCCCGAGGAAATCGCCCTGGCCGCCGAAGCCGGCGTGCGCGCGCTCAAGCTCTACCCGGCCGGCGCCACCACCAACAGCGATGCCGGCGTGACCGACATCCGCAAGACCTACAAGACGCTCGAAGCCATGCAGAAGCACGGCCTCCTGCTGCTGGTGCACGGCGAGGTGACCGACCCGGCCATCGACCTGTTCGACCGCGAGGCCGTCTTCGTCGACCGCGTGATGATCCCGCTGCGCCGCGACTTCCCCGAGCTCAAGGTGGTGTTCGAGCACCTCACCACCAAAGAGGGCGCCCACTACGTGCGCGATGCCGACCGCTTCACGGCAGCCACCATCACCGCGCACCACCTGCTCTACAACCGCAACGCCATCTTCACCGGCGGCATCCGCCCGCATTACTACTGCCTGCCGGTGCTCAAGCGCGAGACGCACCGCGTGGCGCTGGTCGAGGCGGCCGCGAGCGGCAGCGACCGGTTCTTCCTGGGCACCGACAGCGCACCGCACCCCGCACACCTGAAGGAACACGCACTCGGCTGCGCCGGCTGCTACACCGCGCTCACCGCCATCGAGCTGTACGCCGAAGCCTTCGACAGCGTGAACGCGCTCGACAAGCTCGAAGGCTTCGCGAGCTTCCACGGTCCCGATTTCTATGGCCTGCCTCGGCACACCGACACCGTCACCTTGAAGCGCGAGACCTGGACCGTTCCGGAGACCGTGCCTTACGGCGACGCCACGCTCAAGCCGCTGCGCGGCGGCGAAACCATCAATTGGAAACTCGTATGACACCGACGCTGCGCGTGATGCTCCTGATCGACGCCGACAACGTCTCGGCCGACGTGATCGAGCAGGCCGTGCAGCGCACGATGGACGAGTACGGCGCCATCCATGTGCGCCGCGCGTACTGCAACGCCGAGATGGCGGTCAACCGCCAGGGGCTCTTCAAGCAACTCTCGGTGCGGCCGATGGTGAACCTCTCGGCCGGCAAGAACAGCACCGACATCGCGCTCGCGGTCGATGCGATCGACCTCGTGATCGCCGAGCGGCCCGACGTGGTGGTGCTGGTGTCCTCGGACTCCGACTTCGCGCCGCTCGTGAGCCGGTTGCGCGAAAAGGGCTGCCGCGTCTGCGGCATCGGCCAGCAGGGCAAGACGGGCGACGAGACGGTGGGCATCTACGACACCTTCATCGACCTCGCGCACCACAGCGCGAAGCCGGCTGCCCGCACCGCTGCGGCGAAAAAGGTCGCGGCGAAGGTGCCGGCCGCCAAGACCGCACGCGCCAAGAGCGCGACGGCGCCTGCCAAGAAGGCCGCGACGAAGACCGCCGCGCGCAAGACGACCCGCGCCGCCGTCGCCAAGCCCGCGCCCCGGCCGACCTCCGAGGCCGCCGAGTTCATCCTGCAGGCCGCGCCGGCCCTGCGCAGCGGCGCCGACGTGCCGCTCAACGACGTGGCGCAGGCCCTGCGCGCGGCTGGGCTGCTGGGCAAGCACGGCAGCTCGCTCAAGCTCTTCGACAAGCTCACCGCGGAATTCGCCGTGCTGCAGCACCCCGACCGCATCCGCTGGACGGGCGCTTCCGCGTCCTGACGCGATGCTGCCGGCGGTCGATTGGGCGCAGCCCTGGCTCGCGCCCTATCGTGCCCACGGCGAGGCGGCCGCGCGGGCCGCGAGCGGCACATCGGTCGCCCCGGCGCTCCAGGCCATCAAGCCGCCTTCGGCGCCTGATTTTGTGCACCAGGGCCATCTGCCCGCCGGCCAGGCCTACGAAGCGCACATCTTCCAGACCCGCACCGTGCCGACGCGCGACAACCTGCACGACTTCTTCAACGGCCTGGTCTGGCTCGCCTTTCCCGAGGCCAAGCGGCGCCTGAACGCGCTGCAGGCCGCCGAGATCGCCCGCACCGGCATCGGCGCCACGCGCGGCCCGCTGCGCGACGCGCTCACGCTGTTCGACGAGAACGGCGCGGTGCTCGATGCGCCGCCCGCACTGTGGGAGGCGCTGGTGGCACGCGACTGGCACGCGCTGTTCGTGACGCGGCGCGCCCTGTGGGCGGAGGCGCGGCTGCTCGTGTTCGGCCACGCGCTGCTCGAGAAGCTCGTCGTGCCCCGCAAGGCCGCGACGGCGCACGTGCTACTGCCGGACGCGGCGCGCTCGAACGCCCTCGACGATGCCGCCCTGGCGCAGCGCCTGGGCCCGGAATGGCTCGCGCGGAAGCCCTTCGTGCCGCTCCCCGTGCTGGGCGTACCGGGGTGGTGTGCCGAGAATGTGTCGACCGAGTACTACGACGATCCGAAGGTCTTCCGGCCCCGTCCGTAGAACTTTTGCTCCTATCATTGCTCTACCCGCAGCCGCCATGCCGGGGCCGCGTCAGTATCCAAACAACAAAGAAGCGCCCGCACACCGCATGGCTTGAAGAGGGCCCGCCGGCCCTCATCTGAGCGGCAGTTCCCCACGGAGAATTCAACTTGAAACGTATCCTTCTGTTCGTTTTGACCAATGTGATGGTCGTTGCAGTGCTCGGCATCGTCGCGAGCCTGCTCGGCGTCAACCGCTTCCTCACGGCCAATGGCCTGAACCTGACGGCGCTGCTCGGCTTTGCGCTCATCATGGGTTTCGGCGGCGCGTTCATCTCGCTGCTCATCAGCAAGCCGATGGCCAAGTGGACCGCAGGCCTGCGCATGATCGACAACCCCCAGTCGCCCGACGAGGCCTGGATCGTTGCCACCGTGCGCAAGTTCGCCGACAAGGCCGGCGTCGGTATGCCCGAGGTCGGGATCTTCGAGGGCGAGCCCAACGCTTTTGCCACCGGCGCCTTCAAGAATTCGTCGCTCGTGGCCGTGTCCACGGGCCTGCTGCAGAACATGACGCGCGAAGAGGTCGAGGCCGTCATCGGCCACGAGGTGGCGCACATCGCCAACGGCGACATGGTCACGATGACTCTGATCCAGGGCGTGATGAACACCTTCGTCGTGTTCCTCTCGCGCGTGATCGGCTATGCGGTCGACAGCTTCCTTCGCCGCGGCGACGACCGTTCGTCCGGCCCCGGGATCGGCTACTACGTGAGCACCATCGTGCTGGACATCGTGCTCGGCTTTGCCGCCGCGATGGTGGTGGCCTGGTTCTCGCGCCAGCGCGAGTTCCGCGCCGACGCCGGCGCCGCCGCGCTCATGGGCCAGAAGCAGCCGATGATGAACGCGCTCGCGCGCCTGGGCGGCCTGCCGGCCGGCGAACTGCCCAAGGCCGTGGAAGCCATGGGCATCACCGGCAGCATCGGCAAGCTGTTCGCGACGCACCCGCCGATCGAAGAGCGCATCGCCGCGCTGCAGAACGCGCGCTGATACCGACAGCGGCACTCTGCCGCCGGATGTAAAAAAAACCGCCAGCTTTGCGTGGCGGTTTTTTTATGGGCCGTTGCGGCCCAGGGGCGGCTGGCGTGTCAGTCGGCAGCGGGTTCGGTGGGCTCGACCGGTGCAGCCTCTTCTGCGACAGCCGGAGCCGGTACCCCAGCCGGAGCCGGAGCCTGCCGCTCGGCGCGCGCATGCTGCAGCGTGCGCGCGACCTCGCCCGGCTTCATGCCGTACATGTCGGCGAACTCCTGCTCGGTGCGGCCGCTGGCCTCGAAGGCGCGCAGCAGCGCCTCGCGCTTGGCGGCCTGCTGCGCGAGCTCGGCAAGGGCCTCGTCGACCACCGCGTTGTTGTTCGCGTCGCGCGAACGCACGAGCACGGCATAGGCCTCGCGATCGAGGCCCGAGGCTTCGATCGCCTTGGCGATGCGCGCCACGAGCTGCGGGCGCAGGTCTTCGCCGGGGTTGCGATGCAGGCGGCGGCGGTGCAGCTCGAGGATGGCGTGGTGCACATGCTCGGGCGCAACGGGGTCGAGCGCGTTGCCATCGAGGTCATGGCGCGCAAGGCCCGCGGCCACGCTTTCGAGGTAACGGGTGGAGCGCGCATGCTGGCCCATCGCGATCTTCAGGTCTTCGGCCTTGAAGTCTTCCGGATGGCGCGCGATCAGCTCTTCGTACACGCCGAGTTTGAGCGGCACGAAGCGGGCGCCGAAGAGCTGCGGGTACAGCTCGAACAGGCGCTCGAGCACCGGGTTGACCTTGCGCGGCGCGCGCTGGGGTTGCTGCTGCGCCTGCGGCTTGCGGGCCTGCTGTCGAGGCTGCTGACCTTGCCCTTGTGGGCGCGGCTTCTTCTCGCGTGGCGGGCGCTGTTGTTGCTGCTGCGGTTGTTGCTGTTCCGCGGACGCTTCGGCGCCCGCGTCTGTGCCGCTCTTCAGCTGTTGCAGCTGCTCGGCGAGGTCCGGGCGCTGGCGCCGTGCGTTGCGCGCGTTCGTGTTCGGGGCGGCGGTGGATGCGTCGGTCATACGTGGGATCGGCGGGTGGGCGCGATGGATGAAAAGAGGAACAACAGAAAACCGGTTTTGCGCTCAGCGCGGCCGGAACATCCTGAACATATTGTCGGGGCTGATCTCGAAATAATCGGCCGGACCGCCGCCGCGCAGGATGGGCTGCGCCGCCGCGGTGTCGTAGATGCCGTTCTTGAGCAGGTGGCGCGCGATGTGCACGCCCACCACTTCGCCGAGCACGAGCCAGGTCTGCACCGGCACGCCGTCGACGCCTTCGAGCTGGATCAGTTGCGTGAGTCGGCATTCGAACGACACGGGGCTCTCTGCCACGCGCGGCACCGCGATCTGCTTCGAGGCGACGGGCGTGAGGCCGGCGAGCTCGAACTCGTTCACCTCGGGCGGCACGGCCGCGCACGACTGGTTCATGCGCTCGGCCAGCGGTCGCGTGGCGAGATTCCAGCCGAACTCGCGCGTCTGGCGGATGTTGTGCAGGCTGTCCTTCGCGCCGATGCTCGCGAAGCCGACGATCGGCGGCGTGTAGTTGAAGGCGTTGAAAAAGCTGTAGGGCGCGAGATTGAGCACGCCGTTCTCGTCCTGCGACGAGATCCAGCCGATGGGGCGCGGGCCGACCATCGCGTTGAACGGATCGTGCGGCAGGCCGTGGCCCTTGGCCGGCTCGTAGAAGTGGAAGTCGTCGCTGGACATCGTGGGTCTTTTTGGATCAATGGCTCAGGGCCGACGTGCGCGCGGCCTGCCGCCCGATCAGCAGCCGGAACGGCAGCAGCATCAGCACGCCCACGCCCAGCTTCACCGCGAGGTCGCCCGCGGCCCAGGTGAGCCAGGGTCCGTCGGTGCCCGCGAAGGCGATGCCCCAGAACACGATGCTGTCGAGCACCGCCGCGATCACGGTGGCCACCAGCGGCGCACGCCACCAGAGGCCGCGGCGCAGGCTGTCGAACACGCGGATGTCGAGCAGCTGCGAGGCGATGAAGGCCAGGCCCGAGGCCAGCGCGATGCGCATCGGCGCGAGCGCGAGCGAAGCGGCAATGGCCACCGCGAAACCGACCCATGCCACGCGGCGCGCCATGCCGGGGCCGAAGCGCCGGTTGACCAGGTCGCTCACCAGGTACGCCACCGGGTAGGTGAAGGCGCCCCAGGTGAGCCAGTCGTTGAGGGCGAACTGCACCAGGATGTTGGAGGCCAGCACCACCGCGGCCATGGCCAGCGTGGCAACCGCGAACTGGCCGGCCGTGGGGCGAGCGAAGGACAAGGCGTGCATCAGACCTTCGCCGTGCGTTCGCGTTCGGCCGCGGCGAGCACGTTGCGCGCCACCGCCTCGGCCACCTTGATGCCATCGACGCCCGCCGAGAGGATGCCGCCCGCGTAGCTCGCGCCTTCGCCGGCGGGGTAGAGGCCCCGCACGTTGAGGCTCTGGAAATCGTCGCCGCGCGTGATGCGGATCGGTGACGAGGTGCGCGTTTCCACGCCGGTGAGTACCGCGTCGTGCGTATCGAAGCCCTTGATCTTGCGGCCGAAGGCCGGGAAGGCCTCGCGCATCGCCTCGATGGCGTAGGCGGGCAGGGCCTCGCGCAGGTCGGTGGGCGTCACGCCCGGTTTGTACGAGGGCGTCACGCTGCCGAGCGCCGCCGAGGGCTTGCCGGCCACGAAGTCGCCGACCAGTTGCCCCGGTGCGTGGTAGTTGCTGCCGCCGAGCACGTAGGCGTTCGATTCGAGTTCGCGCTGCAGCGCGATGCCTGCGAGCGCATCGCCGGGAGCATCGGATTCCCATCCTGGGAAATCCTTCGGATCGATGCCCACCACGATGCCCGCATTGGCGTTGCGCTCGTTGCGCGAATACTGGCTCATGCCGTTGGTGACCACGCGGCCCGGCTCGCTGGTGGCCGCGACCACCGTGCCGCCCGGGCACATGCAGAAGCTGTAGACCGAGCGGCCATTGCTCGCGTGGTGCACCAGCTTGTAGTCGGCCGCACCAAGCAGCGGATGGCCCGCATGGCGGCCCCAACGTGCGCGGTCGATGAGGCCCTGCGGATGCTCGACGCGAAAACCGATCGAGAAAGGCTTGGCCTCGATGTACACGCCGCGGGCGTGCAGCATCGCGAAGGTGTCGCGCGAGCTGTGGCCCAGGGCCATCACGACGAGGTCGGTGCGCAGCTCGCTGCTTTCGCCGGTGGTCTGGTCGAGCACCGTGAGGCCGCGCAGCTGCCCGTCTTCGATGTGCACGTCGGTCACGCGCTGCTCGAAGCGGATCTCGCCGCCGAGCGCGACGATCTGCTCGCGGATGTTCTCCACCACCTTCACCAGCTTGAAGGTGCCGATGTGCGGATGCGCGACATAAAGGATTTCGGGCGGCGCGCCGGCCTTCACGAACTCTTCCATCACCTTGCGGCCGAGGAAGCGCGGGTCCTTGATCTGGCTGTAGAGCTTGCCGTCGGAGAAAGTGCCGGCGCCGCCTTCGCCGAACTGCACGTTCGACTCGGGGTTCAGCACGCTCTTGCGCCACAGGCCCCAGGTGTCGCGGGTGCGCTGGCGCACGGTCTTGCCGCGCTCGAGCACGATGGGCCTGAAGCCCATCTTAGCGAGCATCAGCGCCGCGAAGATGCCGCAGGGGCCGAAGCCGATGACCACGGGGCGGCTCGTGCCCTCGGGTGCGTTGGCCGGCGGCGTGTAGCGCATGTCGGGCGCGGGCTGGATGTGCGGATGCGCTGCGTGCTTCGCGAGCAACGTGGCCTCGAGCTTCGCGTCGGCCAGCTGCACGTCGCAGATGTAGACCGTGAGCAGGTCGACCTTGCGCGCATCGAAGCTGCGCTTGAAGACGGTGTGGGAGGCGATCGCTTCGAGCGGGACGTCCAGCGTCCGGGCGATCAGTGTGGCCAGCGCTTCAGGCGCGTGGTCGAGCGGGAGTTTGAGTTCGGAGATTCTCAGCATGGCGGTGGCTTGTGTTTATCAAGCAGACCGCGGATTTTACGCGCCGGGGCGCTATGAAAGAGATAGCTGGCGTGGCACCGGAATTCAGGCGGGAAGGAAGCCCTCGACCGAGAGGTACCGCTCGCCCGTGTCGTAGTTGAAGCCCAGCACCACCGCATCGGGCGCGAGCGAAGGCAGCTTCTGCGCGATGGCCGCGAGCGTGGCGCCCGACGAGATGCCCACGAGGATGCCTTCCTCCTGCGCGCAGCGGCGGGCCATTTCGCGGGCCGGCTCGGCATCGACCTGCAGCACGCCGTCGAGCAGCGAGGTGTCGAGGTTCTTCGGGATGAAGCCCGCGCCGATGCCCTGGATCGGGTGCGGCGACGGCGCGCCGCCCGAGATGACCGGCGAGGCCACCGGCTCCACCGCGAACACCTGCAGCTTGGGCCACTTCTTCTTGAGCACCCGGGCCACGCCCGTGATGTGGCCGCCCGTGCCCACGCCGGTGATGATCACGTCGATGCCGTCGGGAAAGTCGGCCGCAATTTCCTCGGCCGTGGTGCGCACGTGCACCTCGACGTTGGCGGGGTTGTTGAACTGCTGCGGCATCCACGCGCCCGGCGTGCCGGCCACGATTTCCTCGGCGCGGGCGATGGAGGCCTTCATGCCGCCGGCGCGCGGCGTGAGGTCGAAGGTGGCGCCGTATGCCAGCATGAGGCGGCGGCGTTCGATCGACATGCTGTCGGGCATCACCAGGATCAGCTTGTAGCCCTTGACCGCCGCCACCATCGCCAGGCCGATGCCGGTGTTGCCCGAGGTGGGCTCGACGATGGTGCCGCCGGGCTTGAGGGCGCCGGACTTCTCGGCGTCCTCCACCATCGACAGCGCGATGCGGTCCTTGATCGAGCCGCCGGGGTTGGCGCGCTCCGACTTGATCCACACCTGCTGCTTCGCATTGCCGAACAGCCGGTTGATGCGGATGTGCGGTGTGTTGCCGATGGTCTGGAGGATGTTCTGGGCCTTCATGGAATCTCCTTGGGAATGCGGTTGTTCGGGCGGACAGCGCGCATTGTGGCGCGCTCCGGGTCGCGCTGCACCCCCGCCCGCCCCCCGAGAGACCGGCCCGCAACCGCTTCAGCGCGAGGGTGTTGCAGCAGGCAACAACCGGCCCTGCACCAGCAGCGCGATCGTCCGGAGCGCCAGGTATCCGATGATCGCGTTGGCCGCCACGAAGGCCACCGGCGCGACCCATTCGACCGGCCCCGTGGCGCCGGCCGCGACCAGGCGCATGGCCAGGGTGGGGAGCGCCGCCACGCCGAAGGTGAAGCCCCAGTACGACGGGGTGAACGGCTGCTTGGCGATCCACGGCAGGAGGCGAAGGAGCAGCAGCGCCTGGAACAGGCCGTAGCCCAGCAGCACCTGCGCGAAAAGGTCGGGCGCGCCGTGGTTCAGGCTCATGTACGTGACGCCGCCCACCACCGGCGGCGCGAGCTGGATGCCCAGCACGGGGCGCAGCGCCTCGGGCAGCGGCGAATGCGTCGCTGCGCGGCCGAGGATCAGCGATTCGATGGCCAGCCACGAGAACAGGCCTGCGCCGAAGAACCACATGCCCAGTTGCGGCCAGCCGAAGGCCGCCGCGGCCGCGCCTGCCACGAAGTTCTGCCCGACCGCCGGCAGGTAGAACGCGGGCGTGACGAGCTCGGGCGCGAGCCCGCCCTGCCATGTGCGCCCATAGAGCCAGAGGCCAAGCACGAGCGACGCGGCAATAGAAACAGCGAACACGGTCAGCGCGACCGTCCGCGCGTAGGGCATCAGCGCCATCGCCGCGAGCATGCTGGACAGCGGGACCAGCGCCGCGAACGACGACTGCACCGGGTGGTTCATCTCGGCGCGCGCGGCGTCGGCGTGGCGCAGCCACTTGTGCGCGTAGAGCGCCAGCAGCCCGAGCCATACCGCGAGGCCGCTCCAGGTCGCGACCACGGCGATGTCCTGCGGCAGATGCCAGAGCGGCACCGCGACGCGCCAGGCATTGCCCAGCGCCAGCGCACCGACGGCAATGCCGAAATAGGAAACGGGAATGGGGGCACGCTCCGAGGAGGTCATTCTGTTCACCTGAAGGGAGGATCGGTGAATGAATTCTGGGCGCCCGGGGTAAGATTTTGAATGCTCTCCCAACGCTTTGAATTGCTCCATCGTCTCAAATGACTGCCTACGCCGATTCCCTGAGCGAACTCGTCGACTGGCTCGGCCTGCGCGGGCGAATGGACCTGCGCTGCCTGTTCGGCGAAGACTGGGCGGCGCCCCACGAGGCCATCGGCCCGTGGCGTGCGCCCTTTCACATCGTGCTGCGCGGGCGCTGCGAACTCTGGCTGCCCGGGAGCCGCACGCTGGTCCCGCTGGAGGAGGGCAGTCTCGTCGTCCTGCCGCGCGGGTCGGCGCATGTGCTGCGCACGGCAGGGCTGCAAGGCGAGGGCCGCGCGATCCGGCTGCGAAAGGGCGAGCTGATCGATCTGAAGACCAACCTCCGGCGCCCCGAGAAAGCGGACACCGACATCCTCTGCGGCGAATTCGAGTTCCCCGGCCGGCGGCGCAGCGTGCTGCTGGAGGCGCTGCCCGAACCCCTGGTGATCGCCTTCGCAGACCACCCCGGATTCGCCCGGCTCGAAGGGCTGGTGCGGTTCATGGCGGAAGAGATCGCGCAGCAGCGCGCGGGAGCTGCGGCCATCGTGGCGCAGCTGTCGGGCACGCTCTTCACGCTGGCGGTGCGCGCGCACCTGGAGGCGCGGCCCGAGCTCACCGGTGTGCTCGGCCTCATGGCCAGCCCGCGCATGGCGCCCGGCCTGCAGGCGATGCTGGCGCAGCCCGAGGAGCCCTGGACCGTGGCCTCGCTGGCCGCGCGCTGCCATCTTTCTCGCGCCACCTTCGCGCGCGAATTCACGCGGCGCGTGGGCACCGGGCCGCTCGAATTCCTGACGACGCTGCGCATGGAACTGGCCTCGCGCCTGCTCGCGCATGGCGGGCAGGACACGGCCAGCATCGGGGAGGCGGTCGGCTATCGCTCGGAGGCGGCTTTCAACCGCGCCTTTGCGCGGCACGCGGGCGTCACGCCGGGGCGGTTCCGGCGCGCGGGCGTCGGCACCACGGACGGATGAAGCGCAGGTTCATCCGTGCGCCCGGGTTTTCCTGCCCTCAGGCTTCCAGTGCTTCCAGCGGACCGAAGAACTCGTAGCGAAGCTGTTGCTTGGGTACGCCGAGTGCAAGGCCGTTGGCATACACCGCCTTCATGAAGGGCTTCGGGCCGAGAAAGTACAGGTCGACGTCGCGGTCCGCCGGCAGCAGGCCGGCCAGCAGCTCGCGGGTGACGAAGCCGGTCGCATGCGGCCGGTCGGTGTCGCGCGGGGCGTCGTACACATAGAGCGGCTTCACGTTGGCATGCCGCTGCGCGAGCGCGTCCACGCGGGCGCGGAACGCATGCGCACCGCCGTGCCGGGCCGCGTGGACGAAGTGCACCGGCCGGCCCGTGTGCGCCATCGATTCGAGCATGCTCATGGCGGGCGTGATGCCCACGCCGCCCGTCACCAGCACCAGCGGGCGCGCCTGCCCGCTCGCGGGCTGCAGCACGAAATCCCCGCACGGTGCCTGCACCTGCAGCCGCGTACCGATCGCGGCGGTCCGGTGCAGCCAGTTCGATGCGCGGCCGCCTTCTTCCTTCTTCACGCTGATGCGGTACCACGGCTTGCCCGGCGCGTCGGACAGCGAGTAGTTGCGCCGCACCGGCTGGCCGTCGATGTCCAGCACCAGCGTGAGGTACTGCCCCGGCGAGAAGGCCAGCAGCGCGCCGCCGTCCACCGGCTCCAGGTAGAACGAGGTGATGACTTCGCTTTCGTCTTCGCGCCGCGCAACCCGGAATTCGCGCGTTCCCCGCCATCCTCCGGTTTGCGCCGCATTGGCGCTGTAGACCTTTTCTTCGGCGCCGATGAGGAGGGCCGCCAGCGATTCGTAGGCCTCGCCCCATGCGGCGATCACCTCGTCGGTCGCGGCATCGCCGAGCACATCCTTGACGGCGCGCAGCAAGTAGGTGCCGACGATCGGATAGTGCTCCGGCAGCACGCCCAGCGCCGCGTGCTTCTGGATGATCCGCGGCAGCGCGCCGGCGATTTCGTCCAGCCGGTCGATGTGCTCGCCGTAGGCGATGACCGCGCCCGCCAGCGCGCGGGCCTGGGTGCCCGCGGCCTGGTGCGCCTCGTTGAAGAAGGCCTTCACCTGCGGATGGCCCTCGAACATGATCCGGTAGAAGTGGCTGGTGATGGCCTCGCCGTGGGCCTTGAGCGCGGGCACGGTGGACTTGACGATGGCGATGGTTTGCGGATTCATGTCTTGCATTCCTGCGGTTGGAGATGCCTTTGACTTCTCACGATCCGTGCCAGCCGAAAATCCTCTGCAAGTGCTTGATGGGATTGGGGATTTCCTAGGCGTGGTCAAATTCGCAACAAATTCCATGTTGTATTCATGACCACAATCCGTGTCGATTCGACCACCGAGGCTTCGTCGCCAGCGCCCGAACCCGAGGCTGCCCGCTACCGATCGCTTCTCGCCGCGGCGCGCGGACTGGTCCGCTGCGATGCCGCCGCGCTGCTGCAGCTGGACGTCGATGTGCTCAAGCCCGTCGCGGTCGACGGCTTGAGCGACGAAGCCCTCGGGCGTCAGTTTCCCGTCGCCTCCCATCCGCGTTTTGCGCGCCTGCTCGGCAGCGAACGGGGCCTGCGTTTCGCCCACGATTGCAACCTGCCCGACCCGTACGACGGCCTCGTCGCCGGCCAGCCGGGCATCCTGCCGGTGCACGACTGCATGGGCGCACCGGTGCGGCTGCGCGGTGCCGTCTGGGGCTTGCTGACGCTGGACGCACTGGAGCCGCACGCGTTCGATGCGGTGAGCCCGGCGCAACTGGAGGCCTTGATCGCCCTCGTGGAGACCGGCATCGAGGCCGCCCACACGATCCGCGAGGTGGAGGCCCGCGCGATGCGGGAGCAAGCCGTCGCGCACGCCTTGCGCGCAGGACGCGGCGCTCCCCGCGAGTTGCTGGGAAGCAGCCCGGCGATGAAGCAGCTGTGCAACGAGATCGACACGGTCGCCGTCTCCGACCTCACCGTGCTGCTGCTCGGCGAAACCGGCGTCGGCAAGGACCTGGTCGCGCAGCGGCTGCATGCGCGCTCGCGGCGCAGCGACCAGCCGCTCGTGCAGGTCAATTGCGCGGCGATGCCCGAGACGCTGGCCGACAGCGAACTCTTCGGCCACAAGCGCGGCGCATTCACCGGTGCCGTGCAGGACCGGGACGGCAAGTTCGAGATCGCCGATGGCGGCACGCTTTTCCTGGACGAGGTCGGGGAGCTGCCGCTGAGCGTGCAGGCCAAGCTGCTGCGCGTGCTGCAAAGCGGCGAGGTGCAGCGGCCGGGCAGCGACCGCATGCGCAAGGTCGATGTCCGCGTGATCGCGGCCACCAATCGCGACCTGCCAGGCGCGATCGCCCAGGGGCGCTTTCGCGCCGATCTCTATCACCGGCTGTCGGTCTACCCGCTCGTCGTGGCGCCGCTGCGCGAACGCGGGCGCGACGTGCTCGTGCTCGCGGGCGGTTTTCTCGAGGAGAACCAGCATCGGCTGGGCGCGCGCAACCTGCGGCTCTCCCCGGCGTCGAAAGCGGCCATGCTGGCGCACAGCTGGCCGGGCAACGTGCGCGAGCTCGAGCATGTGATCAGCCGCGCATCGCTCCGGGCTTTCAGGGAGCAGCCGCGCGGTTCACGCTGGACGGCCATCGAACCGCGCCACCTGGCGTTGGAGAACGCCGCCGCGGGAAATAGCCCTGCCGCATCTCCTGCGGTGGAGGCTGTGCGGGCGCTTGCGAGCGAACTCACGGGGCGTGTGGCCGGGGGCGGCACGCTGCGCGAGGCAACCGAGGCATTCCAGCGGGCATGGCTCTCGGATGTCCTGGCTCGCAACGGCGGCCGCGTGGCCAGCGCCGCGCGCGAAGCCGGCATCGACCGCAGCAACTTTCACCGGGCGTTGCGCAAGCTTGGCCTGTCGCAGGCCGGCGACCCCGACGCGACCGATTGACGTCCGGCTCGCGGCATCGTCTGAAGGGCCCTCGGCGCGCCGGGCGATAATCCGCCTCGTGAAGCACGCCAGACCGCCGCTGGTGCAAGCCCGAAAGGGACGCTCTGCCTTCGGGCATCGTGTCGAAAGACCGCACTGGAGGAACGTCCGGACTGCACAGGACAGCGCAGGAGTTAACGACTCTCCACCGTGAGGTGAGGATCAGAGCAACAGAGACGAGCCGATTCAGTTCGGGTGAAACGGGCAATCTCTGCGCGCAGCAACACCAAGTAGGCCAGTATCGAGGTGGTTCCGCTGAGCTGGCGGGTAGGTGGCATCGAGCCGTTTGGCGACAAACGGCCCAGAGTAATGGCGGTCACGCCGAGGGCTTCGCAAGAGGCCTTCGGTGCACAGAATCCGGCTTATCGGCGGGCTTCACACTTTTCTTCTTTCCCCGTTTTTCTTTTCCCGGTTTTCCGGCGCCCAAGGCGGGCGCCAGCGTGGGCGCTGCACGGATCAGTAGTTACCCGTATAATCGATAGCAAGCTAACTAATTGCTATCCGCCGTGCCCACCTCCACAACCACACAGACCCGCGAACACGCGCTCATGCACCTGGGCATGTCGCTGTCCACGCTGCAGCGTGCCTATCGCGCAGCGGCCGACAAGGCCGTCGCACACGTGGGCGTGTCGCAGACGCTCGCCTGGCCGATCGTGATGATCGGGCGCATGGGCGACGGCATGCGCCAGGGCGTGCTGGCCGAGGTGCTGGGCATCGAAGGGCCGTCGCTGGTGCGCTCGGTCGATCAACTGGTCGAGGCGGGCTTCGTGCAGCGCCTGGAAGACCCGGCCGATCGCCGCGCCAAGACGCTGCATCTCACACCGACGGGCGTGACCGCCTGCGCAACCATCGAGGCCGCGTTGAGCCAGATGCGCGGCACGCTGTTCGAAGGCATCGGCGACGACGACATCGCCGCCTGCCTGCGCGTCTTCGCCACGCTCCAGGAGCGCCTCGGCCGCAATGCCCCGGCAACGCAGGAAGGACGCAAGTAAATGGCCGCGCTCCGCCTGCCGCGCTTCAGCCGCGCGGAGCTTCTGTTCTCCGGCAAGAGCTTCGCCGCCGCGATGCTCGCGATGTACCTGGCCAGCCGCGCGGGCCTGCCGCGTCCGTTCTGGGCCTTGATGACCACCTACGTCGTGGCCCATCCGCTGGCCGGCGCAGTGCGCTCCAAGGCGGTGTACCGCTTCGTCGGCACGCTGATCGGCAGCACGGCGACGGTGCTGCTCGTGCCCGCGCTCTCCAACGCGCCCGAGCTCCTGACGCTGGTGCTCGCGCTCTGGGTCGGCATGTGCCTGTGCATCTCGCTCTTCGACCGCACGCCGCGCTCCTATGTCTTCATGCTCGCGGGCTACACGGCGGCGCTGATCGGCTTTCCGTCGGTGCAGACGCCGCTGGTGCTGTTCGACACCGCCGTCGCGCGCGTCGAAGAGATCGGCCTCGGCATCTTCTGCGCGACGCTGGTCCATAGCCTCGTGCTGCCCACGGGCCTTGTGCCCACGGTGCTGGGCCTGCTCGACCGCACGCTGACCGACGCGCGCAAATGGCTCGGCGACCTGCTGCAGCCGGCCGGCCGCAAGAACGCTGCCGAGCCCAGGCGCCTGGATGACGATCGCCGCCGCCTCGCGGGCGACATCACGCAGCTGCGCCTGCTCTCCACCCACGTGCCCTTCGACACCACGCACCTGCGCTGGACGGCCGGCGCGATCCGCGCGATGCAGGACCGCGTCGCCGCGCTCACGCCCGCGCTCTCGGCCGTCGAAGACCGGCTGCTTGCGCTCGAACAGGCCGAAGGCGCGCTCGCACCCGACGTCGCCGCCGTGCTCGCGCAGGCTGCGCAATGGCTGCGCGAAGAAGCCGAACCCGCGAGCGGCGGCACCTCGCGCGCAGAGCGCCTGCAAGGCCTGCGCCACGCGATCGACGCACTGAGCGCCACACGGCAAGCCGACGCCGGCGCACAACCCTCTGCCTGGGGCCGCGCCCTGCGCATCGGCCTCGCGGGCCGCCTCGAAGAACTGGTCGACGGCTGGACCGCCTGCGCCCAGTTGCGCCTGGACATCGACGAAGGCCTCAAGGGCGCCGCACCGCTGCGCCGCACCGCCGCGCTCGGCAGCCGCGCATTGCACCGCGACTACGGCATGGCGCTGCTTTCCGCGCTCGCGGCCGTCATCGCCATCTGCCTGTGCGGCGCGTTCTGGATACTCACGGGCTGGACCATGGGCTCGGCCGCCACCATGATGGCTGCGGTCTTCTGCTGCTTCTTCGCGACCATGGACGACCCGGTGCCGGCGATCCACGGTTTCCTCAAGTGGACGCTGTGGTCCATTCCGATCTCCGCGGTCTACGTGCTGGTGCTCATGCCCACGGTGCAGGACTTCGGCATGCTGGTGGCGATATGCGCGCCGCTCTTCCTGCTGCTGGGTCTCTACCTGCCGCGGCCGACGCACTTCATGCCCGCGATGGCGATGATCTTCGGCGTGGCCGGCACGCTCGCCATGCACGACACCGCCAGCGCCGACCTCGTGAGCTTCATCAACAGCATGATCGGCCAGGTCGTCGGCGTGGTGGTCGCGGCGCGCGTCACGCGGCTCGTGCGCTCGGTGGGCGCGGACTGGAGCGCGCGACGCATCCAGCGCGCGACCTGGCGCGAGCTCGGGGAGATGGCGGCGTCGTCGCACCCGCAATACGCGCAGGGCGATGCCTACGCGGTGCGCATGCTCGACCGCATCGGCCTGCTCGCGCCGCGCATCGCGCAGGCCGGAGGCACCGTCGAGGGCGTGGCAGCCGACGACGCGCTGCGCGACCTGCGCATGGGCGCCGACATCGCCGTGCTGCAGCGCGTGCGCGCGCAGTTGCCGCTGGCCACCTCGGCCGCGCTCCTGGGCGGCATCGCGCGCTTCTTCCGCCAGCGCGGCGAAGGCCGCATGACGCCGCGGCCGCAGGGCCTCCTGCCGCAGATCGACCAGGCGCTCGACGCGGTGCTCGCCGCGCGCGACACCTCCGCGGCGTCGCGCTCCGCCGTCACCGCACTGGTGGGCCTGCGCCGCAACCTGTTTCCCGACGCGCCGCCGACGCTGGCGGCGGTCCCTTCCGCAGTCTCTCCTGCAGTTGTTCAAGGAGCTTCCGCATGATCGGCGAAGCCAGTTTCTACGGCCTCTACGTGCCCTGGCTCATGGTGCTCGCCGCCGGCGCGCTGCTCGCGCTCTGGGGCGTGCGCCGGCTGCTCGCGGCCACCGGCCTCTACCGCTGGGTGTGGCACCCGGCGCTGTTCGACATGGCGCTCTACCTGCTGCTGCTCTATGCGCTGAGCCGCCTCACTTCACACCTTCAATGACGACGAGATTCCCATGACAACCAGTTCAACCGCAGACAACCCCCGGGCGCAGCGCCTGGTGCGCGTCCTCCTCACCGTGGCCGTGGTGGCCGCGGCCGTCTGGGCCGGCTTCCGGCTCTGGGACCACTACGAGCTCGCGCCGTGGACGCGCGACGGCCGCGTGCGCGCCAACGTGGTCCAGATCGCGCCCGACGTCTCGGGCCTGGTCACCGCCGTGCCGATCCGGGACAACCAGCCGGTCGCCGCCGGCACGCTGCTCTTCGAAGTGGACCGCGCACGCTACGACCTTGCCGTGCGCCAGGCGCAGGCCGCTCTCTCCGCGCAGCGCGCCATGAGTGCGCAGGTGCAGCGCGAGAACGCGCGCAACGCGGGCCTGGACGAACTCGTCTCCAAGGAGTCGCGCGAACAGACGCGCTCGCGCGTCGAGCAGATGCAGGCCGCCGTCGCGCAGGCCGAGGTGGCGCTCGACTCGGCGCGCCTGAACCTGCAGCGCGCCCAGGTGCGTGCGCCCGCCGCCGGCCTCGTCACCAACCTCGACCTGCGCCAGGGCAGTTACGCCGCGGCCGGCCGGCCGGTGCTCGCGCTGGTCGATGCGCAGTCGTTCTACGTCGAAGGCTATTTCGAAGAGACGAAGCTGCCGCGCATCCACCTGGGCGACCGCGTGCGCGTCACGCCGATGGGCGGCGGCGCGGTGCTCGAAGGCGCGGTCGACAGCGTGGCCGCCGGCATCGCCGACCGCGACCGCTCCACCAGCGCGAACCTGCTGCCCAGCGTGAACCCGACCTTCAACTGGGTGCGGCTCGCGCAGCGCATTCCGGTGCGTGTGAAGCTCGATCCACTGCCCGAAGGCGCGCGGCTCGTGGCGGGCCAGACCGTGACCGTGCAGGTGCTGGATCGCGTCGCCGCCCGCAGTGCTGCCGCGCCGCAGAAGGGATGACGCCATGACCCGCTTCGCTTTTCGCATGGCCTCATTGGCGGTCGCCGCAGGGCTCGCTGCGTGCGCGGCGGTCGGGCCCGACTACAAGCAACCCGCCGATGCACTCGCCAGCCAGCCCGCTGCCGCAAAGCCTTTCGCCGAGGCGCCCGCGAATGCCGCGCCGCTGCCCCCGCACTGGTGGCGCCTGTACCACGACCCGCTGCTCGACAAGCTCGTCGCGCAGGCTCTCGCGCACAACACCGACCTGCGGCAGGCCGTGGCCAACCTCGAGCACGAGCGCGCCATCGAATCCGAAGTGGCCGGCGCCGAACGCCCCACGCTGGGCGTGAGCGGCGGCCCGTCCTTCGGCCACGTGTCGGGCCTCTCGCTGCTGCAAAAGGGCTATGAGCCGCCGAGCCGCTTCAACTACAGCGCGGGCGCATCGCTGTCCTACCAGGTCGACCTGTTCGGCCAGATCCGCCGCAGCATCGAAGCGGCCGGCGCCAGCACCGAAGCCGCCGCCGCCGCACTCGATCTCGTGCGCGTGAACGTCGCTGCCGGCACCGCCCGCGCCTACGCCGAGGCTTGCTCGACGGGCCTGCGCCTCGAGATCGCACAGAAGTCGATCGCACTTCAGCAAGATGCGGTGAACGTGACCGACCGCCTGCAACGCGCAGGCCGTGCCGGCGCGATCGACGCGGGCCGCGCACGCGCGCAGCTGCAGCAGTTGAACGCCACCGTGCCGCCGCTGAAGGCCGAGCGCCAGGGCGCGCTCTACCGCCTGGCCACGCTCACCGGCGCACTGCCGCAGGACTTTCCGCGTGAAGTGGCCGACTGCACCGTGCCCCCGCGCGTGACCGGCATGCTGCCCGTGGGCGATGGCGCGGCACTGCTGCGCCGCCGCCCCGACATCCGCCAGGCCGAGCGCAGCCTCGCCGCATCGACCGCGCGCATCGGCGTGGCCACGGCCGATCTCTATCCGAAGGTCACGCTCGGCCTCTCGGCTTCGTCGGCCGGCCCGGCCGCCGACTTCGGCCGCAAGGACACCATGAGCTGGAGCATGGGCCCGCTGATCTCCTGGACCATTCCCAACACCGGCATCGCGCAGGCCCGCATCGCCGAGGCCGAAGCCGGCACGCGCGGCGCGCTCGCCAGGTTCGACGGCACCGTGCTCACCGCGCTGCGCGAAACCGAAACCGCGCTCGGCACCTACGCCCGCGAACTCGACCGCCGCGCCGCCCTGCAGGCCTCGCGCGACGAGAGCGCCAAGGTCGCGGCGCAGGCCCGCCAGCTCTACCAGAACGGCCGCACCGGCTACCTCGACGCGCTCGATGCCGAACGCTCGCTCGCGGCAAGCGACGCGGCGCTGGCCGCCAGCCAGGCGCAACTGGCCGACGACCAGGTGGTGCTGTTCATGGCGCTCGGCGGCGGCTGGGAGCCCGACGCATCCGGTGCCGTGGCGCTCGAAGGAAGCACGGCGACCGTCAAGCAATGACCGCAACCAAAACGCCGTCGCCACGCGTGCACGCGCCGCTCTGGCTGCTCGCGCTGGTCACCTTCAGCGGCACGCTGGCCATGCACATCTTCGTGCCCGCCTTGCCGATCGCCGCCAAGAACCTGGGCGCCGGCATGGGCGCGATGCAGATGACGGTGAGCCTCTACATCTTCGGCCTCGCGGTGGGGCAGCTGCTGTACGGGCCGATGGCCGACCGCTTCGGCCGGCGCCCCGTGCTGCTGTTCGGGCTGGGCCTCTACTCGGCGGCGGGGCTCGTCGCCGCGCTCGCGCCCGACGTGCATTCGCTCATCACGGCGCGGCTCTTCCAGGCCATCGGCGGCTGCGCCGGCCTCGTGCTGGGCCGCAGCATCGTGCGCGACACGGCCGGGCCGCAGGAGGCCACGCGGCGCCTTGCGCTCATGAACCTCATGGTTACCGTCGGCCCGAGCATCGCGCCGCTGGTGGGCGGTGCGCTCGCCACCGCGCTCGGCTGGCGCTCGATCTTCTACGCGCTCTTCGCCCTCGGCATCGTCGGGCTGCTCTTCACCTGGCGCCTCTTGCCCGAGACCGGCACGCCGGGCGCGCGGCTCGATGCATCGGCGCTCGCGCGCAACTACGGCCAGCTACTGCGCTCGCCCGCGTTCCTCGGCTTCTCGATCGGCGGCGGCTGCGCGACCACCTCGATGTACGCCTTCATCGCGTCCGCCCCGTTCATCTTCGTGGACCAGCTGCATCGGCCGGCGCACGAGGCGGGCATCTACCTCGCGATTTTGGTGTCGGGCGTGTGGCTCGGCAGCTTCCTCACGAGCCACCTGATCCAGCGCGTGCGCGTGGACCGCCTCATGATCCGCTCGAACGCGCTCAGCGTGCTCGCGGCCTTCGTGCTGCTGGGCGGGGTGCTGTCGGGGCACCTGTCGGTGGCGCTGGCGGTGGGCACCATGTTCCTCTTCACCGTCGGCGCGGGCATGGCCTCGCCGGCGGCGCTCACGCAGGCGATCAGCGTCAACCCGCAGGTGATCGGCTCGGCCTCGGGCCTCTATGGTGCAACGCAGATGGCGGTGGGCGCGCTGTGCACGGCGCTGGCCGGCATGGGCCACCAGAATCCGGCGCTGGCCGCGGCGCTCGTGCTGGCCGCGGCGGGCATCGTGGCGCAGCTGTCGTTCGCGGTGGCGCTGCGCAGCCAGAAGCAGGCTGCCGCAGCCTGAACGCTCAGCGCGTGAACAGCCAGCCGCCCTTGGGCTGGCGCATCAGCTCATGGCGGCGGATCGAGTGCTCCTCGCCGTCGTCGCCCACGTAGACCACCTCGAAGCGCAGCAGCTTCGGCGACACCATCTTCCAGTTCTGGATGCGCTTGACGGTCACGCAGGCCGTTTTGTCGTGGTACTGCATCTGCAGCATCGGGCCGCCCTGGAAGCCCGTGCCGTCGAACAGCCGCCCCGGCGCCGCGAAGGGGTTGAGCACCGCGCCGTTGCGCGCGGTGATGCAGCCCTCGGTGCGCACGAACGACTCGATGGTGGGCGCCGCGCCGCGCACCACCTTGGTCACGGCCGGGCTGGGCGTCTTGCCGCCGATGGCTTCGCGGATGCGCTCGACCTGCTCGCCGGTGATCGGCGCCAGGCCTTCCCTGGACACCACCGCGGGCAGCGGGGCGGGCGATGCGGGTGCCGCGCCGGGCGCGGGCGACGGCTGCAGCGAGGCGAAGAAGCTGCAGCCCGCAAGCAGTGCCAGCGGCAGGGTCGAGGCCAATGCGGCGGCCGTGGTTCTGGTTCTTTCGAAGTTCATGGTTCGGGTCTCCCTCCGGCGGCCGAAGCCGCTTGCTGAAATTGCAGGCCGCGCGCGCGAAGCATGCGGCGCGCCGTTCTCACTTATTTTTTTCTTCGATCAAAAGCGTTCGTGGGGCGCCAGGTAGCGCCACTGGCCGGGCTGCAGCCCCGCGAGCGGCACGCGCCCGATGCGAATGCGCCGCATCGCGACGATGGTCAGGCCCATCTGGTCGCACAGGTGCGCGATCTGCCCGGGCCGCGCGCCCTTGAGCGCGAAGCGCAGGCCCGTCTGCTTGCCGTCCTCGGCCTGCCGTCCGATGCTCACGCGCGCGGGCGAACGCTCGAAGCGCGCGAGCACTTCGGGGCCCACCGTGCCGGCCACGTCGACCATCACCTCGTGCTCGAGGATGCCCGCGTCTTCCTGCAGCTTGCGCTCGATGCGGAACTCCTGCGTATAGGCCACCAGGCCGCTCGCGCCGGTCTCCAGCGGCGTCATGCAGTGCTGCCCCTTCACGTGCGCGGGCAGGAAGCGCTGGCCGGCCCGCTCGGGCTCGTGGTGGTTCGCGGCCGCCAGCAGCTTGAAGGCGTTGTCGGTCGGCATGCCGGCCGGCTTGTAGAGCAGCATCGTGACGGGGACGATGGGTTCGGGTTTGGCGCCGGCGGCGATCTCGACCTGCTGGTGCGCCTGCACGCGCGACTGCGGCAGCAGCGCGGGCACGCCATCCACGCGCACCGCGCCGTTCTCGATCAACAGCTCGGCCTCGCGCCGCGACACACCCGCGAGGGCGGCCACGCGCTTGGCCAGGCGAATGCCTTCGTCTTCCGTGGAGTTCCTGTTCATCGCGTGCCAGCCTGCTGTTGCTGCTGCTGGATGCGCGCCACGTGCGCCGCCAGCGAGCGCGCGGCCACCGGCCACATGCGCTCGGGCACGTCGTCGTAGGCGAGCGGCAGCCATTGCTCGGGCGTGCCTTCGGGCAGCCTCTGCATGGCGGCGGCGATCTTGGCCTCGCGCTTGAGGCGGTGCGCCTTCAGCTGCGCGATGGCGTTGCGCGCAAAGCCGATCACGTAGCCGTGGGCCGGCAGGATGAACTCGACGCCGCCGGTCGCGCACGCCACGTCGAGCGTGTCGAGCGAGTCGAGGTAGGCGGTCATGTCGCCATCGGGCGGATCGATCACCGTCGTGCTGCCGTTCAGGATGTGGTCGCCCGAGAAGAGCAGACCGTCTTCTTCGAGCATCAGGCACAGGTGGTTGGCTGCGTGGCCGGGCGTGTGGATCACGCGCAGCGTGTGGCCGACGGGTTCGCCCGCGGCGGTGGTGCCGGTGAGCGCGAGGCGCTCGCCGTTTTCCAGCGAGCGCTCGGGCGTGAATCGCGCCGTGGCGCGCGCGGTCGGCGCCGAGGGCAGGCCGAGGATCGGCGGCTTGTTGGTCTTGCACAGCGCCTGCAGCGGCGCGGCGCCCGGCGAATGGTCGGCATGCGAGTGCGTGCAGACGATCATGCGGATGTCGCCGCGCGTGATGCGCCAGAGGCGGCCGATGTGATCGAAGTCGTTCGGGCCCGGATCGATCACCAGGTAGCCCGTGTCCGCGTCGCCCACGATGTAGGTGTTGGTGCCCGGGCCGGTCATGGCGCTCGGGTTGGGCGCGGTGAGGCGCTGCACGTTCTTCAGGAGCGCCACCGGCTGCTCGCTCTGCCAGTCGAGCGCGTGCACCACCTGGCCGTCGGGGCACACCAGCGCGAGCTCGCCGTAGGGCGAATCGCTTTCCATGTAGCGCACGTCCTCGCCCTTGAGGAGACCGGCGCGCGGGCAGCTGGTCCAGAGCGGCGCTTCTGCGGTTCCGCCGTTGCCGCCGGGTGCGCAGGCCGCGAGCACCGCATCGACCGTTGCATAGGCGGCCATGCGCTGCAGCGTGCGCACGGTCGGGAAGATCATGAAGAAGTTGCCCGCCGCATGGCGCGCGAGTGCATCGGCCGGGCGCACCCAGCTGGGTTCGAACTGTTCGCTCTCGTCGGCCGTGGGCACCTGGCCCTCGGGCATGCGTGCGACGAGAAAGGGCACGTCGAAGCGCTTGGGCAGGTCGCGGTCGGTGATCCAGTGCGCGAAGGTGAACACCTGGTCCGATGCGAGCACCAGCCCGCGTGCCGCGCACTGGTCGGCGAAGCCCGTGCCCGCGGTGGCGTCGCGGTCCATCGCGGCGATGTCTTCGGCGAGCACCGGGCGGCCGTCGGCGTGGTGCGCGAGCAGCACGCCCAATTCTTCGAAAGCCTCGCGGATCGCCGCGATGGCCTGGGTGCGCTGTGCGCGGCTCTGGGTCGCGCGGCGGGTGGCGATGCGCTTGGCGGCTTCGTCGGCCGCGTCGATGTGGCCACCGGGGAAAACATAGGCGCCGGGCGCGAAGCTCGCGGTCGCCGAGCGGCGGGTCATCAGCACCTCGATGCCGGCGGGCGTGTCGCGCAGCAGCAGCACGGTGGCGGCGGCGCGCACGGGCGCGGGCTCGCGTGCGGGGTGGATCAGTTGGGAGGGGCGGACCATGGGGTGATTATGTGGAGCGGGTGCGGTGCACGTGTGTCGCGGTGCATAAGCTCATGGGGAAACGGGCATGAGCCGCGCGCCACAATCCACTTTTTGCACCGTCTTTACCGTCAGTCTCGTAGAAAGACAGTCATGGCCCATTCTCCGTCCTCTCCTTTCACCTCGTTTTCACGCCGCTCGCTGCTCCTGGCTGCGGCCCTCTGCGCCGCGGCATCGCCGGCCGCCTTTGCCCAGCAGGACTGGCCGCAGCAGCCCGTCACGCTGATCATGGGCTTTCCGGCCGGCTCGGGCGTCGACGTGGTCGCCCGCACCATCCAGGAGCCGTTGTCCAAGCAACTGGGGCGCCCGGTCATCATCGATTACCGCTCGGGCGCCGCCGGCAACATCGCCAGCGAATACGTGGCGCATGCCAAACCCGATGGCTACACGCTCTCGTTCGGCACCGCCGCCACGCACGGCAGCAACGCCGCGCTCTACAAGAAATTGCCTTTCGACGTGGAGACCGACTTCGTTCCGGTGGCGCCGGTGCTCGACGTGTCGAACGTGCTCACCATCAATTCGAGCGTGATCGACGTGAAGACCTTGAAGGAGTTCGTCGATCTCGTCAAGGCCAACCCCGGCAAGTACAACTATGCGTCTACAGGCAACGGCGCGGGCACGCACATGGCGTTTGCCGAATTCAATTCGCGCCTCGGGCTGAACATGGTGCACGTGCCCTACAAGGGCGGTCCCGAGGCCATCACCTCGGTGGTGCGCGGGGAGACCTGCTGCATCATGAACCAGGTGCAGACGGTGCTGCCGCACTACAAGGCGGGCAAGGTGCGCCTGCTGGGCGTGACCACGGCCGCGCCGGTGGCGGCCGTGAAAGAGGTGCCCACCATCGCCTCCAGCGGCGTGCCGGGCACCAAGGGCTTCGACAGCTCGATCTGGTTCGGCATCTTCGCGCCCAAGGGCACGGATGCGCAGATCGTCGAGAAGCTCAACGCCGCGGTGAAGGCGGTGCTCGAGCAGCCTGACATCCGCGAGAAGTTCGAGGCGCAGGGGAACACCATCCGCATCGAGTCGCCTGCGCAGTTCAAGAAGACCGTGCACGAGAACCGCGTGAAGTGGGCCGAGGTCGCCAAGGCTGCGAACATCAGCATCGATTGATGCGGGCGGGTTGCGTTCGCGGCGCGTGCGCAGGCCGCCGGGTACTCCCCTCCGCGAATGTCCCCCGGCCTTCGGCCTCCTCCTTGATTTCGCTGCGGGGAGCACCCGACGCCCTGCGCACAGGGGTACGCGGTCGGCGTGCAGCGATCGACGAGTGCCCTGACCGCTGGGTCTACAGCGTCTTCGTCAGCGTGACGATGAAGCGCGCCTTGTTGGGCGAGTAGGTCGTCCGGCCGAAAGTGCCGAAGCCGAAGTCCACGCCGGGGTTGCTCACCGCGGTGTACGCGCTCTTCTTGTTCGCACCCTGCACCGAGCCGGCCAGCGAGAGGCCGTTGCCGAAGTCATAAGAAGCGCCCACGTTGTAGTCGACGTAGTTCCTGTAGCCGAGGCTCCGGATGTCGCTCGACATGTTCGTGTAGCCCACGGCCGCCTTCAGCGTGAGCTTGGGCACGATCTCCTTGCTGTAGGCCAGGTTCAGGTAGCCGGTGTTGGTGCCCTTCAGGCCCGAGCCGGCCTTGTTGCCGGCGTAGCCGAAGTAGTCCTTCGACACCGTGTGCGAGTACTTGAGCGTGAACGAGCCGATCGCCTCGTTCGTGTAGCCGGCGCTGCCGTAGAGCTCGGTCGTGTTGCCCGACGAGTTGCCTGGGTAGACGTAGGTGAGCGCACCCACGTCCAGGTCGAGCGGGCCGGCCTTGAATTTGTAGCCGCCGTAGAAGTCGCTCTCCAGGCTGTTGCCCTTGAGCCAGTTGACGCTCGAATTCCAGTTGCCCACGTAGAAGCCGCTTTCGCCGAAGGCGTAGTCCAGGCCGCCCTGGATGGCGGGCTTGAAGCCGCTGGTCTTGGCGTAGTCGTTGCGGCCCAGCATGTCCTGGTCCTGTCCGCGGAACTTGTAGTTGCTGGTGAATGCGACGTTGCCGGTGAGTTGCGCGCTCGCGAGCATCGGCAGGGCGGCGAGGGTGGGAAGAACGAGCATCGGCAGGGCGATGCGCAGAAGGTTTTTCATCGAGAAATCGCTAACGGATGGAGGAGCCGGCAGCGTAGGAGAAGGCGTCTAAAAGCCGCGTAAAAATCGAGGGCTCCGGCGCAAAACTTCTGACGTCGGACCGCGCGCGCTCCGTGTTCGCCGCGCGCATCCGGCCGCGCTAGCGCAAAGGCGCCGGCGCGCGGTCACGCGCGGGCACCGTCATCGCGACCACGCCCGCCACGATGCACGCGAGCCCGGCCCACGCGGTGGGCGAGAGCGCTTCGCCGAGGAACACCACGCCGATCGCAACGCCGATGGGCACGCGCAGGTAGGCCTGCGCGGCGGTGGACATCGGCCCGAGCGTCTTGATGAGGCGAAAGTAGATCGTGAAGGCGAGCGCCGTGGAGAGCACCGCGAGCGCCAGCACCGCCATCACCGATGCGGTCGAAGGCGTGAGCGTCCAGGGCCTGTCGATCGCAATGCTCGCGGGCAGCAGCATCGCCGCGCCGCTCAGCAGCGAGCCCGCGGCCGGCACCATCGGGTCCAGGCCCCTGAACACGCGGCCGAACATCGCGGCGCACCCGTAGCAGACGGCCGCCGCCACCAGCCCGATCTGCGCGAGCAGCGAATGCCCCAGGCCGTGCAGCGCCTCGAAACCCACGATGAGGCAGATGCCCGCCAGCCCCGCGCCCACGCCGAAGAGGCGGCGCAGCGTGGGCCTGTCGGCACCGCCCATGCCGAGGCCCAGCAGGAAGATGAAGATCGGCGAGGTCGAATTGAGGATGGTCGCGAGCCCGGCATCCACGCTGCGCTCGGCCCACGCGATGAGCGTGAACGGCAGCACGCTGTTCAGGCACGCTTGCAGCGCGAAGCGCCCCCACATCGCGGGCTCGCTCGGCAGCTTCACGCCGCGCATGCGCAGCACCGCGAGCAGCAGCAGGCCGGCGACCAGCGTGCGCGCGGCGATCAGCGTGACGGGCGGCAGCGTCTGCACGCCGATCTTGATGAAGGTGTAGGAGGCGCCCCAGCAGGTTGCGAGCACCGCGAGCAGCGCCCATTCGAAGGCAAGGTCGGGGCGGGGCCTGGCGGCAGCATCGGGTGCGGTCGTGTGCATGGTGCGCCGATCATCGCGAGCGGTCGCGACGAACACTTCGCCCTGGAACGAATCGTGTGCGGTGATGACCGCGCGCCCGAATCTGGGTACGCTGCGCACGACAACTCGCCCGATGCTTTTCAGGACAACCATGCCCACGCTCCTCATCCGCAACGTTCGCCCCCTGGGCGCTTCCCCCGTCGACGTGCTGGTGCGCGACGGCCGCATCGCAGGCATCGGTGCCGCGCTGTCCGCGCCGGCCGATGCATCCATCGAAGAGGGCGGCGGCGCCTTGCTGCTCCCCGGCCTCGTCGAAGGCCACACGCATCTGGACAAGACGATGTGGGGCATGGACTGGTACCGCAACGAAGTCGGCACGAATCTCATCGACAAGATCGAGAACGAGCGGGCCCTCCGCCATGCGAGCGGACACGATGCCGCCGCGCAGTCGCTCGCGCTCGCCAAGGCCTTTCTCGCGCTCGGCACCACGCGGCTTCGCACGCATGTCGATGTCGATACGCAGGCGGGCCTCCGCCACCTCGAAGGCACGCTGCGCACGCGTGAGGCGCTGCGCGAGCTGCAGCAGATCCAGGTCGTCGCGTTCCCGCAGTCCGGCCTGCTCGGCCGGCCCGGCACCGCAGAGTTGCTCGACCAGTCGCTCGCGCTCGGCGCCGACGTGCTCGGCGGCCTCGACCCGTGCGCCATCGACGGCGACCCGGTGAAATCGCTCGACGTGCTCTTCGGCATCGCCGACAGGCACCGGCGGCCCATCGACATCCACCTGCACGAGCCCGGTGCCATGGGCGCGTTCTCGCTCGACTTGATCCTGCAGCGCACCGAGGCGCTGGGCATGCAGGGCAAGGTGGCCGTGAGCCACGGCTTCTGCCTCGGCGACATTGCCGAACGCGAGCGCGAGACGCTGCTCGCGCGCATGGCGCGGCTCGGCGTGGTGCTCGTCACCAGCGCGCCGCCGTCCCGCAGCGTGCCGCCGCTCATGGCCTGCCGGCAGGCGGGCGTGACGGTGGTCGGCGGCAACGACGGCATCCGCGACGCATGGACGCCCTACGGCAACCCCGACATGCTGGAGCGCGCGATGCTCATCGGCCTGCGCTACAACCTGCGCCGCGACGACGAGGTCGAGGTAGCGCTCGACACCGTCACCCACTCGGGCGCGCGCGGCTGCGGCTTCGAGGCCTACGGGCTCGTCCCGGGCAATCGCGCGGACTTGGTGCTGGTCGATGCACAGACCGTGGCGCATGCGGTGGTGTCGCGGCCGGTGCGCAAGCTGGTGGTGGCGGGTGGGCGTGTCGTGGCGCGCGGTGGCGTGCTGCAGGCCGAGGCTGCGGCGTTGTAGGAAGCAGAATCGAGACACGCGAGGCGTGTGTCTCGATCGTCAGAAAAATTGGAGGGAGCTCTCTTGAAGCAAGGTTTGATCGGCGCGTTTCTGTTCAGCGTCTGCATGGCCGCATCGGCGCAGACCCCATGGCCCAGCTACATCGGCGACCTTCCGCGCGCCGTCTCCGAAAGCCCGGTGGCGGCCGAGCTGCCGCCGCAGGTGGCCGCGCTGGCAGAAGACAGCACCGCGCCCGCCGAGGTCGCGCAATGGAGCGGTATCTGGCGCGGATGGGCGTGCCGCACGGCGGGCTGCGACGTCAAGGTCGCCATCCGCGACCTCTCGGCCACCGGCGCGACCGTGACCTACGTCGGCGCAAGCTCGCTGCAGACCGTGGTCGACGAAGCCTCCGGGCGCTTCGAGAACGACGAACTCCAGGTCACGCTCAAGACCGGCGCCAAATTGGTGATGCGCCTGCGCAAGGACGGCGACATGGAACTGGGCATCTGGCGGCCGGAAACCCAGCTCCTGTCCATGGGCGTGCTGTCGCGCCGCCCGCCTGCATATGTGCGACGCGTCGAATGGCTGGACACCCCGTTCACGGAAAACGGCAAGCCCGTGCGTCTAGAAATGGTGATCCACCGCCCCGAAGGGGATGGGCCTTTTCCCACGCTCGTCATGAACCATGGCTCGACCGGCATGGGCAATCGCCCGGAGTGGTTCACGCTGACCTGGGTCAGCCCCGAGGTGAGCGCGTTCTTCGTCGCGCGCGGCTGGCAGGTCGTCTATCCGCAGCGCCGGGGACGGGGCCACTCCGACGGCCTGTACGACGAAGGCTTCGAGACCGATCGCTCGCGCTATTCATGCCGGGCCTCGCTGTCGCTGCCCGGTGCCGAGCACGCACTGGCCGACCTGGAGGTGGCGATGGCGCACATCCGCCAGCGCAGCGATGTGGACGCCAAACGCGTCGTGATCGGCGGCGTCTCGCGCGGCGGCATTCTCGCGGCGGCCTATGCGGGCCTTCATCCGCAAGAGGAGGTGGGCGTCATCAACTTCGTTGGCGGCTGGATCGGTACGGGATGCCCCGATGCGGTCAAGGTGAACGGCGAACTGTTCAAGCGCGCGGCCGCGTTTCCGCAGCCGACGCTGTGGCTGTACGGCGAGGCAGATCCGTACTACCCCATTGCGCACAGCCGGGGCAACTTCAATGTATTCCAGGCGGCCGGCGGAAAGGGGACTTTTGACGTTCTCATGCCCCCTAAGGGGATGGACGGCCATGGCACCTACACCGTGCAACGCCTCTGGGGCTCGGCGGTCGATTCCTACCTGGGCTCGCTGCGTTAGGCAGCAAGTGCAGCGTGTGGGGCCCAGCCCCCAGTGCATCCGGGGCCCTCGCTGACACGCCGCGGCAGCAAGGGGTGCAACCATCGACTTCGATTCAACATCTGGAGGAACACCCCATGAACAAGACCCTGATCGCCCTGGCCACGTCGCTCACCCTGCTCGCAGCCGGCACGGCCAGTGCGCAGATCGGCAAGGCGGCTTCCGAGGCGACCGATGCCGCGCAGCACAAGATCGACGAGAAGCAGGCCGACAGCAAGGCCAAGAAGAGCGGCCCGGTCGGCAAGGCGGTGAACAACGTCAAGTCGGGCTATCACAAGAACCGCGCGAAGAGCTCGGCCAGCAAGGCCAAGCAGTCGCTCAAGAACGCGGGTTAAGGCAACCGCGCTACTTGCGTTCCCGGGCAAGCTGCAGCAGCGCGATCCCGGCCGCGACGAAGGAACGCACGGGCCCTTTCTTGCCTGTCAGGTGGCCGTTCATGTAGGCCCCATCGAAAAGCAGCCCCAGCTGGTCCGCCAGTTCTTCCGGCTTGCGAATGCCCGCTGTCTTCGCCAACACGGCGAGACGGCGGTGCAGCTCGAGCTTGTGCCGCGAGGTGATGGCGCGCGCCGGATGCGCGGCATCCGGAAACTCCGTCGCCACATTCAGGAACGGGCAGCCGCGATACGTGGGCTTGAGGATGTGGTTGGCGATCCAGCGGATGTGCGCTTCGAGTTCTGCCGCGGCATCGCCCTTTGCCTTCTCGGCCACGACATCCCAATCGCGCCAGTACTCCGCGTCTTCCTGCTCGAGAAACGCCACGACCAGGTCGTCCTTGGTCGCGAAGTGCCGATAGAGGCTGGTCTTCGCGACGCCCGATCGCTCCACCACCAGATCGACGCCGACAGCCCGCACGCCCTCCCGGTAGAACAGCGCGGCCGCCGTTTCGAGGATGCGCGCCCGCGCGACGGAAGGGCTGCGTTCGCTGGCGACTGCTTCGGTGGTCGCGACCGTGCGTTTGTTCATGTCGGCAGTTTACCTTGACACGCTACAGATCTGTACTCTAAGCTCCACGCCGAGGAGTACAGATCTGTAGCGTTGTGCCGCGGATGGCTCTGCATCAGAGGAATCCCGATGGCATCGAATCAATCCGTCGTCGTCTACGGCGCCTATGGACACACCGGCCGCTTCGTCGTGTCTGAACTGCACAGGCGCGGATGGACGCCCGTTCTTTCCGGCCGCGATGCGCGCAAGCTGGACGCGCTGGCGACCGAATACCCCGGCCTCGAAGCGAGGCCCGCATCGGTCGACGAACCTGCCGCGCTCGACCGCGCGCTGAAGGGCGCAGCGGCGGTCATCAACTGCGCGGGCCCCTTTGCCAGCACCGCCGGACCGGTGATCGAGGCGGCATTGCGCGCGCGCATTCCGTACCTCGACGTCGCCGCCGAAGTGGAGGCCAACATCGACACCTTCGCGCTGTACGCCGACCGCACTCGCGAGGCCGGCGTCGTCGTCGTGCATGCGATGGCGTTCTACGGCGGGCTGGGCGACCTGCTCGCGACCGCGGCCATGGGCGACTGGACATCGGCCGACGACATCTCCATCGCGTATGGCCTCGACAGCTGGTTGCCGACCGCCGGCACTCTTGCCGCGGGCCAGGTTTCAAGGCAGCGCCGCGACGGCCGCCGCGTCGTCTTTGCGAACGGAAAGATCGTGCACGCCACGGGCGCTGCGCCTGTCGTCGAATGGGAATTCCCCGCGCCCGTGGGCAGGCAGCAAGCCGTCTCCGAATTCACCATGGCCGACACGGTGACGATCGCGCGGCACATCGATGTGCCCGAGATCCGCTCGTACATGACGCTGGCCGCCGTCAAGGACCTGGTCGATCCGAACCCGAAGGCACCCACGTCCAGCGACGAAAGCGGCCGTTCGTCGCAGACCTTCGTCGTCGAAGTGATCGCACGCAAGGGCGGCGAAGAGCGCAGGGCGATCGCGAGCGGGCGCGACATCTACGCCGTCTCCGCGCCGCTCGTGGTCGAGGCGCTGGCGCGCTTGGTCGGCGGGGAGGTCAAGACAGCCGGCGTGCTGACGGCCGGCGAAGCCTTCGACGCGCGCGACTTCCTCGCATCGCTCGTCCCCGGGCACCTGTCCTTCGAGATCCGCTGAGGCGCTCACTACACTGGCTCCGATGAGCCAACGCCTCGCGTCCTCCCTCACGTCTTACTTCTGGAGCAACACCGCCCTGCGCAGCCGAAGCGTGGGCGGCGTCGTGCTGTCGGGCACGGTCGATGTGTCCGCGCCGCCCGCGCGGCTCGTGGCCGATTGGGAGCGCGACATCGCATCGACCCTGTTCCTCGAACCCGGCGATGTCGAGCCCTTGCCGCTGGCCCGTGCCCGCATGCGCTGGCCCGACTACAGGCTCTGCGTGCAGGCGATGACCGACTGGATGCGCACGCTCGGCCTCGACGACGTGCTGGCCGCGAGCGACATCGCCCTGATGGCCTGCCGCGGCGCGCGCTACCACCACGACGGCGAGCAATACGGCAGCGCGGCTTTCTGCAATCTCTTCGTGAGCGAGGACAAGGGGCTCGATGTGCATTTCCCATCGACGGGCGATCGCATCCCGCTGGCGCGGGGCACGGTGCTGATGTTCGACACCGCGCAGCCGCATGCCGTGATCCGCCGCGGCAGCAGCGGCTTCGACGCGGCCCACTTCGCACCCGGCATCGACTGCAGCCAGCTGTTCTTTACCTGGGAGCTGCCCATCGAGAACGCCGGCGTCGCGCGCGCACTGCGCATCGACTTCGACACGGACCCTTCGACCGCATCGCAACTTGACGAAGAGCAGGTCTGGCTGAACGGCGCGCGGGCCCGCGTGTGCCCCGACACGGGCGAGTGGCGCGCGGCCGGCTGAGCCGAAGAAGCCTCAGCCCTCGGTGGCGCGCAGCAGTTCCGCCTTTTGCGCGAGCGCCACCGCCTCGACGATCTCCTCGGTGGAGAGCGGCCCCATCAGCTCGACCTCTCCGGCCAGCACGCTGTCCAGCGCGTCCTTGCCCGCACTGCTGGTAAGCCACGCGAACACCGAAGTGATCGAGCCGCCGCCGAACTTCGCCTTCAGCGCCTTCGATGCCGCGCGGCTCACTTCCGCGAATGCCGCGTGGTCCGTGGCGGCCGAGGCCGCGCGAACGACGACGCAGAAAGCTTCGAGCTTGTCGGCCTCGGTGCGCAGGCGCCGTGCCTTGCCTGCGCTCTGCGCGGCGCGTGCGGGCGCCGGTGTTGCTGCGGGCGCGTCGGCCGGCGGTTGGTCGGTGGGAGAAGAGGGCGTGCGAGGTTCGGTCGGCATGGATGCATTCGTTTGCAGGGAGTGACTCGATTGTCCCCGCACGCCGCCTCGCCCATTGCAGTCGCGATTCACGACGATGTTGTTACTCCCTGCCGCGCGCCCGCATCCCTAGAGTCGTGATGCGGCGCCATCTGCAGTGCGCCACGAGGAGCATGCAATGACCATCACAGGAAACGACGACGACGAAGCGATGACGCAAACACCTGTCGGGCGCGCATTCGCCATCCATCGAAGCATTGCCGCATGCCACGCGCACATCGCGCGCGGCGACGGCGTTCATGCGCTCACCGCTGCACTGATGCTTCCGTGCTACGAGGCCGCGTTCCATCGCATCGCGCGATCGCTCGATCATGCGCAAGCGAGCGAACTTAGGACTTCGCTCGATGCGTTGTACGCGCCCGCGTGACGATGCTTTGGACGGAACCGATATCTTGCGCGGCGTCCGGAATTACGCAGATGGATTGAACGGGATTCCACGCGTAGACGATGCATGTGCCCGAGACCGAGACTCCGCTTCCCCAACCGGGGATTCAATGATTTGAAAGGAGCTGGTAATGGCAGAGCCTGGAAAAAAATTCACCATTCTTTCGTTCGTCGGCGGCGGCATACGCGGCCTGATGTCCGTCACGATCCTCAAGAAGCTGCAGACGCACTTTCCGGATCTCGTCCGGCGCACCGATCTGATCGCGGGCTGCTCGACGGGGTCGATCATCACGAGCGAACTCGTTGCGGGGCTGCCTGCCGCAGAGATCATCGAATTCTTCAAGCACGGCGAGATCAAGTTCTACGACAACATGGACACGGACCCGGACACGCCCGCGTACAACATCCAGGACGTCTACAACTCGCAGCACGCACTGCACGGAGACAAGCTCGTCTCGGATCTCACGCGCAAGGTCCTCTTCGTGACCTTCAATGTCGGCGGACTCGAAACGTCGGCCGAAGGTGTGCAGACGCCCATTCCGTGGAAGCCGGTCATGTACACCAACATGATCCCGGGCCATGGCAACGTGTCCATCGCCGAGGCCGCCACCTCCAGCGGCGCGATGCCGGGGCAGCTGGGCTCGTACATGGGCAATGTCGATGGGGCGTTCTTCAACCACGACCCCACCGTGGCCGCCATCGCCCTCGCGGTGAGGGCAGGGCACAAGCTGGAAGACATCACCGCCATCACCATCGGCACCGGGATGATGCATGACTGGATCGCCAGCGACACAGCCCAATGGGGCGCCAACCAGTGGATGAACGGCGATGCCAACCCGTTCAACAGCACGCCGCCGTTCCTCATGAACCAGAGCAAGCCGGGGCCCATCCTGGACATGTGCCTGAACGGCACCTCCACCGAGCTCATGCCCACGCTGGCCGGCTTTCTGCTGGGCGACCGCTACGTCAACATCAACCCGAGGCTGCCGTTCTTCATTCCGGAGAACACGACCTACCCGCAGGCCATCCAGCTGCTGCAGGACAAGGGCGAGCGGGCCGACACCGCCCACGCGGAGGCGCTGATCGATGCCTACTGGTGGAACCACCTGCCGGACGGTCCCTTCGAGGGCGAAAGCCGGAACGCCGCCGCTCGCCGCTGAGCGGCAGAGCCCACACGAACGCTTTTCCTTGCAAAGGAGCAACGATGTCGACCAATGAAAAAGTCATCTCGCCGCCGCCGCCGCTGACGGACGAACTGAACCTGGGCCCGTACTTCATCCAGCGCATGCCCGGAAGCCACTACGTGCTCGACGTGGACAGCGGCAGCACCACCACGGGCACCCAGGTCATCGCGTATCCGCGCAAGACCTCGGGCACCGGCAACCAGCTGTGGCAGTTCGTTCCCGCCGGCCCGCAAAACCCCGGCTGGTGGTTTCTGAAATCGATGATGGGCACCGGCTTCGTCATGACGCTGGAGCCCAACGTCCAGGTCGAGCCGAGGCCCGTGGTCATGATGCCCAGGGACCCGGCCGAACCCGACCAGCAGCTGTGGTGCCTGCAGTCCACCGAGACGCTGGGCTACTGGTACATCCAGAGCAAATTCCGCGCGAGCAATTCGCAGCCGCCGATGGTCATCGGGGTGACCGGCGATCAGTCCGCCGCCGCGGCCGTGGCCGGTGCGATCAGCTTCGTCGAGTTCGAGAAACAGGCCTGGGGTTTTGCGCCCGGGTCCTAGTGCTGGATAGAAGGAAAAAGAAGGAAGAGAAGGATAAGAAGAACGAAGAGGTGCCGAAGCTCACGCGCGCGAAAGCTCAGGGCGCGCGCGTGAACTTCACCGGCCTGCCGGCACGTTCCTTGCCGTTGATGTCAGAGAAAGTGGATCAGAGTCTGAGACAGCGCATTAAAGTCCGAGGCAACAATCTCGGTCGGCTTCGGCCACAACCAGACGTTCAATCCAAAGACCAAAAATGACCCTGGAAAACTCTGAATGGCCGTTCGATAGTCCACCCAACGTGGCATGCATCACCGTGCGGTCCATAGTGGATGTTGGCAAGCCTGTACTCATGGCTACCCGCGATGCGGACGACGGAGCATGGCAGTTTCTAACCGGGGATGCTTTCGAGGAGGCAGAGGTGATGCTCGTCTCGCTGAGGAGCATGGTCGAGCGAGACTCGACCCTGCTTGAACTCGCCGATGTGCAGCCTGGTTGGATGGCTTGGCGTGAGCATCATGACTCCCCTTGGAACCGCCAGGCCGTAGTGACACAAACCGAGCAATGAATCGATTGACTGGACGCGGCCACCGCGGGCCCCGGGTCAAGGTCGGCGCAGTGGCCGTCGGACGACGCCGGTGGTAGCCGCGATTCCTCGCCTCGCACTCTAGGTACTCGTGAACACCAGGACCGAGCGCCCCGTCACGAGGTAGTCGGCGACGCCTGCCGCTTCGCCGGCGCCCAGCGCCGGATCCGCGGTGTCGAGCCGCAGCGCCCACGCTCCCGCGGGCGGAGGCGGCAGCACGTAGGGCACCGGGTCATGCCAGGCGTTGAACACGAGGAGCACGCTGGCGTCGTGCGCTTCGACGGGAAGCGCGGAGGCGGGCGCGCGGCCATCGAGCAGAAGCGCAAACGAGCGCGTCTGCGGATCTTCCCAATGCGGCGCCTGCATTTCCTCGCCCGCCGGCGTGAACCAGGTCGCGTCCTTCGCGCCGATGCCCTCGTAGTAGGCGCCGGCCAGAAAGCGGTTGCGCCGCAACGCAGGCAGCTCCTGGCGAAGGGCCAGCAGCCGCGATGCGAAGCCGGCCAGTTCCCGCCCGGCTTCGCCGTGCGCCGCGTTCCAGTCGACCCAGGAGATGGCGTTGTCCTGGCAATAGGCGTTGTTGTTGCCCTGCTGCGAGCGGCCGAATTCGTCGCCCGCCAGCAGCATCGGCGTGCCCTGCGACAGGAGCAGCGTCGCCAGGAGGTTGCGCTGCTGGCGCGCGCGCAGGGCCAGCACGGCTTCGTCGTCGGTGGGGCCTTCCACGCCGCAATTCCACGAGCGGTTGTCCGAATGGCCGTCGCGGTTGTCCTCGCCGTTGGCCTCGTTGTGCTTGTCGTTGTAGCTCACGGTGTCCGCCAGCGTGAAGCCATCGTGCGCACTGATGAAGTTGACGCTGGCCCACGGCCGGCGCCCGCGCTGGTTGAAGCGGTCGCCGCTCGCGGTCAGGCATTGCGCGAGCTTGCCGGCCATGCCTTCCTCGCCCTTCCAGTAAGCGCGCACGGTGTCGCGAAACTGGTCGTTCCACTCGGCCCAGCCCGGCGGGAAACCGCCGACCTGGTAACCGCCGGGGCCGATGTCCCACGGCTCGGCGATCAGCTTCACGCTGGAGAGCACCGGGTCCTGCCGGCAGCTCTTGAGGAAACCGCCGCCTTCGTCGAAGCCGTGCGGCTCGCGCGCCAGGATGGTCGCGAGATCGAAGCGGAAGCCGTCCACGCGCATCTCGGTGACCCAGTAGCGCAGGCTGTCCATCACCATCTGCAGCACGCGGGGATGGCTCAGGTTCACGGTGTTGCCGGTGCCCGTGTCGTTGATGTAGTAGCGCGGTCCCGGCCCGTCGCCGTCGGGCATCAGTCGGTAGTAGCTGGCATTGTCGATGCCCTTGAAGGAGATGGTCGGCCCGAGTTCGTTGCCCTCGGGCGTGTGGTTGTAGACCACGTCCAGGATGACCTCGAGCCCGTGCGCATGGAAGCGGTCGACCATGTGCTTGAACTCGTCGATGTGCGGCCCGTCCATGTAGCGCGGGTCAAGCGCGAAGAATCCGATCGTGTCATAGCCCCAGAAGTTGGTGAGGCCCTTTTCGAGCAGGGACGACTGATTGAGGAACATCTGGACGGGCAGCAACTCGACGCTGGTCACGCCCAGCGCCCGGATGGGTGCCAGCACCTCTTCGCGCGCCATGCCGGCGAAAGTGCCCCGAAAGTGCTCGGGCACCGCCGGGTGCTGCATGGTGAAGCCGCGCACGTGGGTTTCGTAGAAGACGGTGTCCTTCCATGGCACCCGCGGCGCGTCGGTCTGCGTCCACTCGAAGCGCGAGTCGACCACCACGCACTTGGGCATGAAGGGCGCGCTGTCCCGCTCGTCGAAGCTGAGGTCGGCGTCGGCGTGGCCTACGGTGTAGCCGAACAGCTCCGGGCCCCAACGGAGCTCGCCCATGTAGGCCTTGGCATAGGGGTCGAGCAGCAGCTTGTGATGGTTGAAGCGATGCCCCTTCGCGGGCTCGTAGGGGCCGTGCACGCGCAGGCCGTAGCGCGCGCCCGGCTGCAGGCCCGGCACGAAGCCGTGCCAGATCTCGTCGGTGTACTCGGGCAAGGTCACGCAGCCGATCTGCGTGGTGCCGGCTTCGTCGAAGATGCAGACCTGCACCTTCGTGGCATGGGCCGAGAACACCGCAAAATTCACGCCCTCGCCGGTGAAGGTCGCGCCCAGCGGGTGCGACATGCCCTCCAGCACTGCCAGGGGGAGGGGAGAGGATGAGGAAACGGACATGGGGCAGGGCTCCGGTGGTTGACGGCGATTGATCGAGGGGCCGCCGTAGTCTCCACATGCCGTGGCTCGGCCCGCGTAGTGCTTTTTACGCGGCCGGATGTAGGCGACTTGCCGCATGGGCCTTGGTGCGGCGCGACTGCCGCATTGCTCCAGCGCCCGCGCGCCCGCCTGCCGGCGAGCCGCGCCGGGCGTGGGTTGAGAATCTGGCCTATGGAACTCCGATCGCTGCGCTACTTCATCGCCGTCCTGGAAGCAGGCAGCCTCTCGCGCGCCGCCGGTGCGTTGTACGTGGCCCAGCCCGCGCTCACGGCGCAGATCAAGAAGCTGGAGATCGAACTCGGCACCCAGCTTTTCGAGCGCTCGCACGTCGGCGTCACGCCCACGGCGGCGGGGCTGCAGCTCTACCAGGACGCGCGCAAGCTGCTCTCGGATGCCAGCGCAATGCGCGAGCGGCTGCAGCGCGCGCCAGGCGGACCGGAGGGCTCGGTCACGATCGCGGTGCCGTTCCTGCTGGCGTCGCTGCTGATGGGGCCGGTGCTTGCGAAGCTCAAACAGCTGCATCCGCGCATCCGCGTGTTCGTCCTGGACGACCTGAGCCTGATGGTGCGCAAGGCCATGGTCGAGCGGCGCGCCGACATCGGCATCCTGGTCGACACCGACGACATCAACGGCCTTGACGTGAAGCCCTTCGTACGAGAACCGATGTTCGTCTGCGGCCACGACGCCGACGGCGTGGTGGCCGCCATGACGGTGCAGCCCGCCGCCCGAAGCAGGAAGAAAGGCAGCGCCGCGGCGACGCTGCGTCCCGAACTGCCCTTCGCCCGCGCGGTCGGCTTGCCGCTTGTGCTGCAGTCGCGTCGCTTCAGCATCCGCGCTCAGGTCGAGCACTGCGCCGCCGACCTGGGCCTGGAGCTCAACATCGCACATGAGCATGACTCGGCGCGCGTGATCCGCTCCCTGTACCTGGCCGGCGCGGGTTTCACCTTCACGCCCGCCTGCTCCCTGGGCGATGCGCCGCCGGGCGGCAAGCACTGGCTGGTGGCGCGCGTGGTGCAGCCCGACCTCGCACGCACCTACGCGCTGGCGACCCCTTCGGCGCGAGCGCCCGATCCAGCGACCCAGGCGGTGATGACTGTGCTGGTCGACGAGACGCGCCACATGATCGCCTCGGGCCGCTGGGAAGCCGAGTTTCTGCTCGGCAGGCGGCGTGCGCAGGGCACCGAGGCCGCTGCGACCAAGCCATAGCGCCGGACGTCCAGGGCGAGCTGGGTCATCAATGTTTGTGATGGCCAAGCATCAGCAATCGGTATTTGTCGTCGGGCCCCGTCTGCTGCCAAAGTTGCCTCCACGCCATGCCGTGGCATGGCCATCCAGGAGACAACTTGCAAACCACATCCCCCGAGATCGCCAATGTCGGCGAGCTTGCATCCCGTGCCGCCCGCATCCACGCGAAGCGGCTGGCCGTCACCAGCGCCCAGCGTGCGGTGACCTACGAAGAACTCGAGCAGCGCTCCAACCGCCTGGCGAATGCGCTGTGCGGCCTGGGCCTTCAGCGCGGCGACCGCGTGGGCGTGTACCTGCCCAACTGCATCGAGATCGTCGAGGTCGAGCTGGCCTGCTACAAGGCGGCGCTGGTGAAAGCGCCGATCAACGCTCGGCTCGCGCCCGTCGAGGTGGCCGAGGTGATTGCCAACAGCGAGGCGACGCTGATCGTCACCACCGCCGAGCGCGCCGAGGGGTTCCTCGCGCAGCTCTCGGGCGAAGCGCCGCGCCTGCTGCTGCTCGATGCCGCCGAGGACTCGCAGGCTTCGTACGAAGGACTGCTCGCCCGCGCCAGCGACCGCTTCGCGCCGGTGCGCGTGCACGCGGACGAGCTCGCAGTGCTGCACTACACCTCGGGCTCCAGCGGCGTGCTCAAGGCCGCGATGCAGACCTTCGGCAACCGGCTTGCGCAATTGCGCAAGTTCCTGATGCGCGCCGACAACCTGCAGCCCGGCGACCTGTTGGGGCTGGTCGGCCCGATCACCCATGCATCGGGCATGCAGCTGGTGCCCGCGCTGTGCAGCGGCGCGACGATTCGCCTCTTCAGCGGCTTCGACCCCGGCCGCTTCATTGCCGAGATGAAGCGCGAGCGCGTGACCCACACCTTCATGGTGCCAACCATGATCAACATGCTGCTGGCCGAGGTGCAGGGGCGCTATCGCCCGCTGCCCGACCTGCGGCGCCTGGGCTACGGCGCAGCGCCGATGGCGCCCGCCCGCATCATGCAGGCGATGGACGTGTTCGGCCCGGTCCTCTCGCAGGGCTACGGTGCGGGCGAGACGACCTCGGGCGTGTGCGGCCTCAGCGTCGAAGACCACCTGTTCGCGCGAGCCGCCATGCCTGAGCGGCTTGCGTCCTGCGGCCGGCCGTTCCTCGAGTCGGTGGTGGAGATCGTCGACGACGAGGGCCTGCCGGTGACTCCCGGCGAGATCGGCGAGATCGTGGTGGGTGGTCCCGATGTCTTCGCTGGCTATTGGCGTGCGCCGGAGCTGACGGCCGAAGTGCTGAAGAACGGCCGCTACCACACGGGCGATCTGGCACGTGCAGACGATGACGGCTACATCTACATCGTGGACCGCAAGAAGGACATGGTCATCAGCGGCGGCTTCAACGTGTACCCCTCGGAGGTGGAGGCGGTGCTGTACCAGCACGCCGCCGTCGATGAGGCCTGTGTGTTCAGCGTGCCCGACGACAAGTGGGGCGAGGCCGTCGCCGCGCACATCGTGCTCAAGCCCGGCGTGGCCGCGGACGCCGCGGCGCTCGACGCTTTCTGCGCCGAACGGCTCGCAGGCTTCAAGCGGCCGCGTCGCATCGCGTTCGTCGAGGCGCTGCAGAAGAACGCCAACGGAAAGGTCGCGCGCAAGCTCATCCAGTCACCGTATTGGGCCGGCCACGACCGCCGCGTGAATTGAGGAGCCGCAGCGCCATGAACACACCCGTCATCTCATCCGCATCCGCCGACACGCCTGCTTCGGGCGTGCGCTCGCCGCTGTTCGACGGCCCCTTCGAAGGCTCGGCGCGCGCGGCGGACATGATCTCGCGCATCGGCGACTTCCTGCACGGCGAACTGGCCGCGCTGGTGCGCGAGGAAGGCATCGACCACGAGCATGGCGCCGACAAGGCCATCCTGCAGCGCGTGTGGCGCCGTTCCCACGAACTCGGCTTCTACGGCATGACGCTGCCCACCGGCATGGGCGGCCTCGGGCTCTCGCTGCTCGACCACGTGCTGATAAAGGAATCGATCTACGCGAGCGGCTCGCCCTTGGCGCCACACGTGTTCGGCGAACTCAGCGGCCCGCCACGCGTGGGCGCGCTGGCGCGCCATGCAACGCCGATGCAGCTTGCGAACTTCATCGTGCCTGTGGCGCAGGCGGAGAAGTCGATCTGCTTCGCGCTCACCGAAACGGAAGCCGGCTCCGACCCCGGCGCGCTGCAGACGCAGGCGCGGCTCGAAGGCGACACCTATGTCATCAATGGGCGCAAGCGCTTCATCTCGGGCTCGCCTTTCGCGGACTACGCGGTGCTCATGGCCTCCACCTCCGACAGCCCCGAGCGCCGCGAGATCTCGGCCTTCTTCGTCGATCTGAGTCAAAGCGGCGTGGAAGTGAAGTCCGGCTACAAGACGATGGCTGGCCAGTCCTCTACGGGCGACATCGTGCTGACGGATTGCCGCGTGCCGGCCGCCAACCTCATCGGCGAGCCGGGCCGCGGTCTGGCGCTCGCGCTGGGACGCATCACCGTCAACCGGCTTCTGCATTGCCCGGGCATGGTGGGCCTGGCAACTGTTGCGCTGAAAGATGCACGCGACTACGCGCGCACGCGACGCCAGTTCGGCCGGCCGATCGCAGAGTTTCAGGCCATCCAGCATTCGCTGGCCGACATGGCCACGCAACTGGCCGCGGCGCGCGCGCTGATGATCTCGACCGCCCGCCAGCTCGACGCAGGCGGCGATGCACGCGCCGATGCGTCGATGGCAAAGCTCTTCTGCTCGGAGGCGGCCTTCCGCATTGCCGACGCGGCGGTGCAGATCCATGGCGGCGAGGGCATCGTGCAGGGCCGGCGCGTCGAGTTCCTGTTCCGCATGCTGCGCATGTATCGCGTGCTCACAGGCACCAGCGAAATACAGAAGAACATCATCGCGCGCGAATTGCTCGACGGAGCCAAGTAGGCCAGGCCTTCCGCGAAGCACCGACAAGACAACGATCCGGAGACAAGCCAATTGAACATCGACATTTCTCGCCGCGCCTTGTGCCGCGCGGTCGCGGCATCGCCGCTCCTGCCACTCAGCCGCATCGCTCGCGGCGCCGGGCAGTGGCCCAACCGCCCCATCAAATGGGTGGTGCCCTACCTGGCCGGCACCGGCCCGGACACCGGTGCGCGCATCCTCGCCGAGGCGGCCAGCCGGCTGCTTGGCCAGCCAGTCATCATCGAGAACAAGGGTGGCGCCGCCGGCAACATCGGTGCCCGCCAGGTGGCCCGGGCCGCGCCCGACGGCTACACCTGGATCTACTCGGCCGCGCCGATGGCCGCGAACGTCCTGATGTATCGCAGCCCCGGCTATGACCTGATGAAGGACTTCAGGCACGTCATGCGCCTGACCACGTCGGATGTGCTGCTGGTCGTCAATCCCTCCTCGGGCATCGAGACGCTGCAGGACCTCGTCGCCAGGGCGCGCGCGAATCCCGGCAAGCTCGACTACGCCTCCGGCGGCGTGGGCACGCCGTCGCACCTGGGCGTGGAGTTGTTCCTCCATGCGGCCGGCATCAGCGCCACGCATGTGCCGTACAAGGGCGCGTCGGAACTGGTCAATGCGGTGCTGGGCGGCCAGGTGAGCTTCGGCATGCCGATCTTCGCGGTCGCCTACCCGCACGTGAAGGCGGGCAAGCTCAAGGCGCTGGGCGTGGCCGGCACCAGACGCAACGCCAGCCTGGCGGACGTGCCCACGCTCGCGGAACAAGGATTGCAGGGCGTGGAGCTCACCTCATGGGGTGGGCTCTCGCTGCCCGCCGGCACGCCCGATGCGATTGCCGCCCGCATCTACGATGCGTTCAGCCAGATGCTCAAGGACCCGCAGGTGATCGCGTCGTTGACCGAACTGGGCAGCCAGGTCTCGCCTTCGACGCCGGAAGGCTATCTGCAGGTGATGCGGCATGAGGTCGAGCTCACGGGCCAGATGATGAAGAGCGCCAGGATCCAGTCGTTCTGATTGCTGGTTCCTTGTCATAGAGTCAGAGATAGCGCATCGAAGTCCGAGCCAGCGCATTAAAGGCTGAGACAACAAGCCGGGGGGCGACCGGTTTCGGCCAAGAGCGGACGTTCGCCAGTGCGGCAGAATTCGGCCAAGAGCGGTCGTGCAGTGCGTAGTGGATGAGGAGTCTTGATATGAGCTGGATGTGGTCGGGCTGGGTATGGCGGGTTGGAGCGATGGCATGCCTATTGGCTGTCGTTTATGCCAATGAACGCTTCAATCTCGCCAATCCGGACCTTGAGCGCAAGCTAGTTGGCTGCTGGGGTAGTAAGGTGGATGGAGGAAAAGCGTTTCTCGCGCTTTCCGCTCTTGACTTGCGAGACAACGGCTCGTTTTTGGAGCAGGGCTCCGAAAGCTTTTTAAATGGGGAAATGAAAAAGCCGGTGTCGGCGGAGGGTACTTGGAGCGTGAGGAAGAATAAGCTCACCCTCAGCTATGTGAAATCAACGGCTTCATGGCTACTACCACGAGCGGGGCAAGCACTACGCCTGGTGGTTCTAGAAATTGGCGACGCGTCATTGAAGGCTAAAGGTGACAATCCCACAGGCATGTCGCTCGAGTTTTCGCGTCTTGGTGGTCCCACCGCGTGCCGGCTTCCGGGCATCTAGGCGGAAGACTACTGTCGGCCAGGAGCCGACATCCGTCGCTGGCGCACAACGGTGAGGTCTTCCGTGCGAACGCACACGACGATTGACCGGCAAGATTCGGCAGCAAGCGCTTTTCGACCCGCTGAAACCTTTCGCAAATGGCTCATCTTCAACGCGCCGTGGCCTCGCTTCGAGTCATCGGAGACGATGTCGTACCGGCCGAAATCACCAGGCTCCTCAGAACATTTCCGACCGCGGCATACGCTAAGGGAGACGAGTGGCATTTGCCAAGTAGCGTTGGCGTGCGCACATCTGGGATGTGGCGATTGGACGCAGAGGTCGTCGAGCCTGAGAACTTAGGTCAGCAGGTTTCTGAACTACTTCGTCGCACAACCGCGGATCTTGGCGTCTGGCAGGCCCTCTCGGCCGCTTCCGAGTCGATCTGTTCTGCGGCTGGTTCATGAGCGGTAGCAATGAGGGCATCGAGATTTCCCTTGCAACGATGGTCGCCCTTGGCACGCGAGGGATCGTTCTGTCTGTCGACATCTACAGCCCCAATGTCGAAGGCGAACACGGGTAGAGTGCCCCGATACTCGCCGGCCGACTTCGGCCAGGAGCGGACATCTAAGGGTTCATGAACATACGCTGGTTGGTACTTGCCGTGCTGCTTTCCGCGGGTGTTTCTGTGGCTCTACTCTATGGCGCCGGCGAGGTGCTGAGCCGTCCGGCAACTAGAGCCATCGGCCCTCCACCAGCCGACCTTCACGCAAGATCAGTTCGGATACCTTCAGGATCAGAAGAGTTTGTGGCGGGCTGGTTCGCCGCAACCACAGCCAAAACTGGTGCAGTTCTTCTGCTGCACGGGGTTCGATCAGATCGAACGCAGATGCTTGGCCGCGCCCGCGCGCTGCATCGGCAGGGGTACACCGTCCTGATGATTGATCTGCCAGCGCATGGGGAGAGTACGGGGGACAGAATCACATTTGGCGCCAAGGAGTCGGCAGGAGTCATTGCTGCTCTGACCTTCTTGCGCGAGAAGGCTCCGGGCGAGCGGATTGGTGTCATTGGGGTCTCACTCGGCGCGGCATCAACAGTATTAGCGAAGATCGAATCGCCGCCCCAAGCCGTCGTCGTGGAGTCAATGTATCCAACTATCGAAGAAGCTGTAGCAGACCGGCTGGCAATGAGGCTTGGCCCATTTGGCGCCACCCTCGCGCCGCTCTTACTGTGGCAACTGCCGGCAAGGACGGGCGCAAAGCCCGAACAGCTTCGGCCAATCGAACGCATTGCCAGCCTTGGAGCCCCTGTTCTTGTAGCCTCCGGGTCCGAGGACCAGCATACAACCTGGGCTGAGACCGAGCGCTTGTTTCACTCGGCGCTTGCTCCCAAAGAGCTATGGCGCGTGGAGGGCGCAGCACACGTGGACCTCTATGCCTACAACCCATCGGACTACGAGCGCAAGGTGCTTACGTTTTTGAATAAGCACCTTCGCAGTAATGGCTGAGACGTCGCTCAAGGTGCCGCTCCGCTACCGCGCGCACGCCCTGCTAGGCTCCGCTGAAGGCCGCCAGCGTGAGGCAGAATCCGGCCACTACCAGCCAGTCACCAACTTCGGCTTGCGCGCAGGCCAGCGACTGCTCGGCCACCACTCAAACCCATGCAACGCAAAGACAGCATTCCACGAGAGGCATTGACCCAAGTATTGGGCGCGGTTTACCAAGGCTCACCCGTGGTGATGGAGGCCTATGCCGTGCCCGGCTGCGAACTGATGCAATTCGACGACCAGCCGGCGCTCGAGCAGTTCATAGCCGCCGAACTGGCAGCCGGCCGCCCCACAGCCAATCTGGCGCTGCACTATCCCGAGACGGGCGGCCTTGCAGTGCAGGAACGCATCGATGTGAACAATCCCGCCGCCAATGGCGCTACCTGGCGCTACACCCTCAGCGGATGGGGCCTCATACAACTGCAACTCGAATTCCGCCAGCCCGGCTTGGTCGGCTGCCGCATCGCGGTTAACAGCGCTGAACGCGCGCGTGCCTGGGCCAAAACCTACCCCCGCTTGGGCGAACCCGACCTGTGGGATTGGCCGGCGATTGAGAAGCACGCACGACGGCTGATCCGAGTGCTGCGCAAGTACGCATGATTAGCTGGGGCGACGGGTGAAAGACAGCTTTGTGCCGCTGAGGTCGAGCGGCTGAAGGACTGCAACGGGCCCAAAGCCGAAGTCCACTCTTCTCCAAAGTGGACCTTGTTTCCTATGCAGAGATTTTGGCCAAGAGGTCCGAGCGCACTTCCTCCGGCGTGAAGGCTCTCAGAATTACTTCTTTGGGCTCGACCGCACCTTCGGCCCGTGCCAAATCTATCCTGGCAATCTGCTCTGGAGATAGAAAGTGGTCCTTCAGGGCGACGGCAACGCTCGTTATCTGAGTACGTCGAGCTAGGAAAGAATGCATCTGCGCGACGGTAAGTCCAATCGCATGACCTGCGGCGACTTCAGCTGCAACATGCACTGTGATGCGAGAACCTGCGTCCACATTAACCGCCGCTTTGAATTCCGCAAAGTATTCTTCAAGGTTCATTAGGTGTCCGGTTTTGGCCGACTGCAGGTGGACAGGTTGCCGGCGCAAAGGGGCACTTTGCGGACCTTCGTGTCATCCGGACGCTGTAGCTTTCAAGCATTGTTGGCAGTCAGAGTTCTCGCTACGATCATCTCAGGTGAGATGGGCTCATTGCAATATTTCAGAGGCAGTAACGATGGCGGGAAGCATCACAGTATCAAAAGGGAAGCACGGTGCTAAAGGCGTCACGATCTCGGTGGGTAGTGAGTGGTACACGCTGGTCGTGGATGCGGCCCGTCAGTACTTCCCCGCCAGCGCCACTCACTATGTTGAGCAGATCTACGGCGAGGGTGATGAAGGCTTTGGCGATTGGGCGGATCTTCGGGAAGTTTCGGCAGAGGGTTTCAACATCTTCTACCGTGCGATCAGACGATCTATCGAAGCGCAAGCAAGATGCCTTTTCGACTCCGACGGCAGGTCGCGACCGACGCCCTTCGGGACATATACGGACTCAGAGATCATCGCAAAGCTCGAAGCAGATCCCCGCTTCGACTCAAGGGTTTGACGCACCTTCGCTGACCTCATCGAACGACTGCTTTGACACGAATTCTGTTGGCTCGTCGAACTTCCGCTGTTGGCCGTGAGCAGTCCGCCGCCATGCCGTATTGCTCTCCGGAGAAAATTTGCCAGCGCCAGATTCAATCATGATGCATCGCGCACACAAACTGCTTTCTGCCTCGAGTCCCAGACTTCACGGCGCCGCTTCAATCCGATGCACGCACGCACGAGTGCGCGCCTGCCTCGGACTTTGATGTCAAGGAACGCGACACCTCGATGCCCATCGGCATCGCACACCGTGCCCGCTTGTCCGCTACCCTTGCGCGCTCAGCTTCAACGACGGAGACGACCCGACATGGCGACAAGCAAGCTTCTGTTTTCCCTTTGCGTCCTCGGTGCCTTCGCGAGTGCCACCGCAGCACCGGCCACCTATGACATCGACCCCGAGCACACCTACCCCAGCTTCGAGGCCGACCACATGGGCATCTCGGTGTGGCGCGGCCGCTTCAACAAGACCACCGGCAAGGTGCTGCTCGACAAGGCCGGCGGCACCGGCACGGTAGACATCGCCATCGACACCGCGAGCATCGACTTCGGCCACCCCAAAGTCGCCGAATACGTGGCCGGGCCCGAGCAGCTCGATGCGGCCAAATACCCCACCATCACCTACAAGGGCAAGCTCGGCGGCTTCAGGAATGGCGCGCCCACCACGCTGACCGGCGAGCTCACCATGCATGGCGTGACCAAGCCCGTCGCGCTCAAGGTCAATTCGTTCAAGTGCGTTGCGCACCCGATGCTCAAGCGCGACTACTGCGGCGCCGATGCATCGGGCAGCTTCAAGCGCGATGCCTTCGGGCTCGACTACCAGCCGCAGTGGGGCTTCAAGCCCGACGTCACGCTGCGCATCCAGGTCGAGGCGATCAAGGCCGAGTGATGCGAGACGGCAAGGCGAAGGGCCGGCCGCTTTACCGGGAACAACAAAGTCCCCGCAGGCCCCGCACTTAAACTCCGCCCATGCAACGCCCCAGCGAAGTCCAGCCCAACCTGCAGCCCGTCGTGGAACTGCGGGGCGAGGGCGCGACGTTCGCCTACGCCGTGCGGGCACCGCGCTCCAAGGGCGTGATACCCCCTAGCTCCTACAAGAACGGCGGCTTCGACACCCTGCCCGAGTGCCTGCGCGATGTGGCCAAGGCGCTGGGCGGCAACTTCAAGCGCATCTACGTGCGGCTCGACGGCCATTGCGTCGGCGAGCGCGACATCGCCGAGCTGCGCCTGTCGCCCGACAAGGTCGCGGCCGAGTTGAAGTCCGAATGCGATGCGCTGAACGCGCTGCACATCAAGCCCGCTGCCATCTCCGCGCAGAAGAAGAGCGGGCCGGTGGTCGCCGAGTAGGCGGCGCTCCCTTATTCCCGTTACTCCACGTACCGCACCCAGAGGTGCGTGCGCCCCGCGATGCCTTCGGCGAACGCCTCCGCCGCCAGCGCCTGCCCGCTGAATTTCATGTCCGGCAGACGTGTTTCGCATGATGAGGAAAGCGACGCCGGTTGCACCGCACCGAGCCGCCGTTGTCCTACTCGCGGAGCGGAACTTCAATGGCAGCGCCGCGCCACACGCAGCACAACAACGCGCCATGGCTACCTACGAGTCCGTTCTCCACGTCACCGCCCGCTTCGAAGTTGTCGATGCGCACGAGCGGCCGGATACGGTGCTTGAGTACACCGAGTGCCTCTACCGCGTGAGCGTCTCCAAGCGCTACCCGGTGCTCAGGGGCGAGGTGACCTATCGCCTGCGAGACGGCACCCCGCTGCGCCGCTCCAGCAAGGGCTACTTCGACACGCTGGATGGCGTGTGCCGGCTCTTCACGGTCGAGGCGGTGGAGAAGTCCGACGCGGCGTGCTGATGCGCGTCGGCTGCTGGCAGCGTATAGCCGCTGCGGCCCGCGCTACTTGAAGACAGGCGGCGGCTGGCGCTCTTGCGCGCGCATGAACGGTCTGGTGTCGTTCGTTTCGCAGTACGCGCCCGAGAACTGAGCGGGTACGAGGCGCGGGTTGCGGTTGACGTTACTCGCTTGCCAGCGATCCAGCTTCACGCCGATGGCGCAGCTGCTGCGGTAGAGCATGTCCGCGTTGCATACCGAGCAGGACTCGTTCCGGCCGCTTCGATCGAACTTCGCCACCAATCCGGAATAGACAAACTGGACCATGGTTTTTCCGCGCGTGCTGTCGTACTCGCGGATCGCGATGTCGATGGCTTCCTCGCGGGATCGCGCCGCATAGACCCACACCCTCCGGCCGCCGGCCCGCGCGACGTTGCCCGGGTATTCGGTGGATTCGACGTACGAATCGACGAACGCGAACCATCCGAAATCCAGCGCCAGATAGTCCTTCCCCGGCTTGCCGTGGCGGAGGGTGCCCCCGAGATGCGAGTAGCCGTACTGCGATTCGGCGACCTTGGCGGCCTCCTCGGGGCTGGTGCCGATCACCCATCCGACTTCGCCGGGCGCGAGGCTCATCCACTTGTGGGCGTACAGGATCGCCGGCTCGACGGCCGGCCCCGCCGAACGCGAGATCGTGAGCGGGCCTGTCGACGCCCGGACCGCGACGCTCGATTCGTCGACAACCTGCCTGCTGCCGCTTGCAGGCGCATTGGATGAAGGGCCAGAGGGCTTTGCAGGCGCGCTGCCCGGGCCTGCGGCGACGCCCGTTTGCTCTGTCAACTGTCGGGCCGCCTCGGTCGCCAGTGGGTGATTGGGAAAGCGGCTCATCAAGGCGCGCAGCACCTCGCGGGCGCGGGCGTTCTCGCCGCGCGTGCTCAACTCGTCGGCGCGCGCAAAGAGCTGGCCCGGGTTCATCGTCTGCAGGCTGGTGCGGAACTGCTGCTCGGCGCGCGCGACCTCGTCGCGCTGCAGCTGCTCGGCGCGTGCGGCTTCATCGCGCTTGCGCTGGGCTGCGTCTGCTTCCGCCCGCCGCGAGTCGATGTACCTGTGCGCCGCGGCTGAACGGGCACTCGACGAGCGCGGGCTCTTGCACATGAGTTTGTTGGTGGCCGGGTCCAGCTCTTTCCACCAGTACGTGCCATCGGGATACCAGTCGATGCATTCGACCGCGTCGCTCCAGAGGGCGGGCTCCCCGGGTCGCTCGAGGCCGCGCTGCGCCGCCGGTGATCCGCTGTCGGCAGTGGCCTCGTCCCTGGCGCAATGGCCCTTGTAGCCAGAGCCGGCAACGTACCTCCACCCCGCCGAGCCTCTGTGCGCCGTGGAGCAGGCAAACCAGTGCACCGTGCCATTGAGGATGTTGCCTTCCTCCTTGCCGGGGCCCAGCGTGCTGAGCCCCCCGCCGGGGCATTTGAAGGCGTCGGAACTGTCGAAGAAATTCTTGGTCTGCTGCGGGTTCTCGACGCAGAAGCCGACGTCGACCGGGTAGTCGCACTGGTTGAACAGCGTGCGGTTCTTGCCAATCACGCAATGGCTGTCGGTGCCGTCGCCCGCCGCATGTGCCTGCATGGCACCCAAGAGCAGAAGCCCCGCAATCAAGATGCGTGTGATCGACATGCGGGGCCTCCGGTGGTTTTGGCCGGAGTTTGAATCTAGGCGTTCAATTTGTAAACCAAATGCTGCATTTGTGCGCGGCGGCCCGCCACTCGGGCGATCGATCGATCGCCCGACCTCTCAATCAATCCCAAGCCGGCGACAGCCCCGCCGGATCGGTGAGCCGCTCGTTGCGGTCGAGCGCCGCGATCTGCGCCATCTCTGCATCGCTCAGCTTCAACTGCTGCGCCTTCAGGTTGCCTTCGAGGTTCGCGCGCTTGGTGGACGACGGAATCACCGCGTAGCCCAGCTGCATCGCCCACGCCAGCGTGACCTGCGCCGTCGTCGCGTTGTGCGCCTTGGCAATCGCCTCGATCACGGGGTCGGCGATGACCTTGCCGTACGCGAGCGTCATGTACGAGGTGATGTGGATGCCCTGGCTCTTTGCGAACTCCGCCACCTTGCGGTTCTGCAGGTACGGGTGCAGCTCGATCTGGTTGGTGGCGATGTTCTCGGCGCCCACGGCCGCAATCGCTTCCTTCATGAGCGCGATGTTGAAGTTCGACACGCCGATGCGCCGGGTGAGCCCCTCTGCCTTGGCCTCGGCCAGCGCGCCCATGAACTCGGCCACGGGCACCGCGTTGCCGGGCGAGGGCCAGTGGATCAGTGTGAGGTCCACATGATCGGTGCGCAGCTTGACCAGGCTCTCTTTCAGGCTCGGCACCAGCTTGGCACGTGCGTAGTTGTCGGTCCAGATCTTGGTGGTGATGAAGAGGCTGTCGCGCGCCACGCCGCTTTCGGCAATCGCCTGGCCCACCTCGGCTTCGTTGCCGTAGATCTGCGCGGTGTCGATGACGCGGTAGCCCACGTCCAGGCCGTTCTTCACCGAGTCGATCACCACCTGGCCCTTCAGGCGGAAGGTGCCGAGGCCGAAGGCGGGAATGGCGTTTGCGTTGCTGTTCGTCGTTGTCATGGTCGTGTTGTCCTTGTGCGTTGAAAAAGAAAAAGAAGAAGCGAGAAACCAGCGATCAGTGACCGACCGGCACCGGCCCCGAGGCGCGAACCGGAATCCCGGCGCGGCGGTCCAGCGTTCCGCTCCACTGCGTGAGAGCAAGCGACACCAGCACCACCAGCGCGCCGATCCATGGCGTGTGCATCAGGCCCAGGTGCGTCACGATCAGGCCGCCGGCCCAGGCTGCCAGCGCAATGCCCAGGTTGAAGGCCGCGATGTTCAGGCCCGAGGCCACATCGACCGCCTGCGGCGTGAAGCGCTCGGCTTGCTTGACCACATACACCTGCAGCCCCGGCACGTTGCCGAACGCGACCGCGCCCCACATCAGCACCGCCACCAGCGCCAGCCACTTGTGCGGCGCCGCGAAGTTGAAGACCAGCAGCACGGCGGCCAACAGCGCGAAGATGATCTTGAGCGCCGGAATCGGCCCCAGCCGGTCGGCCAGCTTGCCGCCCCAGATGTTGCCCACCGCCACCGACACACCGTACACCAGCATCACCCAGCCCACCGCGCCGGCGCTGAAGCCCGACACGTCGGTAAGGATCGGCGCCAGAAACGTGAACGGAATGAACGAGCCGCCGTAGCCGATCGCCGTCTTGGCATACACGAGCAAGAGGCGCGGCTCGGCCAGCACCTTGGCCTGCTGCGCGAGCGACGCCGGCGCCGTGTGGCGGATGTTGTTGGGAATGAAGATCCAGCTGCCGACGAAGGCGATCACGCCCAGCGCGGACACGGCCAGAAAAGTCTCGCGCCAGCCGAAGTGCTGCCCGATGAACGTGCCCAGCGGCACGCCCGTGACCAGCGCCACCGTGAGCCCGGTGAACATGATCGCGATGGCGCTGGCCGCCTTTTCCTTGGGCACGAGGCCCGTGGCGATGGTCGAGCCGATCGAGAAGAACACCCCGTGCGCAAGACCCGTGAGGATGCGCGCGGCCACCAGCGATTCATAGCTCGGTGCCTTCCACGCCAGCAGATTGCCGAGCGTGAAGAGCGCCATGAGCCCGAGCAGCAGTGCCTTGCGCGGCAGCTTGCCCGTGAGTGCGGTGAGCACCGGCGCGCCGATGGCGACGCCCAACGCGTAGAGGCTGACCAGCAGGCCCGCCGAGGGCAGGCTGATGGCGAGGTCAGTGGCGACCGTGGGGATGAGGCCAACGATGACGAACTCGGTCGTCCCGATGGCGAAGGCGCTGAGGGTCAGCGCGAGTAGGGCGATGGGCATTGAGGCACTCCTGGATGGGTTAGGAGGAGTGTCTTGGGGATACCTTTGCGGATAAATGGGGTTGTGGGCAGAAGATAGTTGTGTAGAAGTCAAGTATCAGAAGGGGGAGCATTCCCCCGTTTCAGACGTGAGACTGTTTGCAATTGCGCGAAAACTTATTGGACTGACGGGGTTGGGCTCTTGCGTGTAGTGACACTTTGACTCTGCGTTTTCGATTCGCCTTGTCTCCTAACCGCAATGCACTTCACAAATGGCGCGAGAGGATGCGATGAAATGGGAGTGTTACCCCTCGATACCAGTTGCTCCATAGTTGGTAAGCTCGCTTTTATTAATGAAACTTTTAGTCGTTCGAGCTCAATAAAGGCAAACAAATGTTTGATGCAGTAACTGTTGCTAATTTCATGAGAATTAATGAAGCCGTGACAATTCCACTGGGCCCAGTTACCATTTTGGTTGGCGAGAATGGATCGGGTAAATCGTCGATTCTTAAGGCCATTCACTGGGCAGCCCGATGCGCCGTTCTTCGCGATAGCTCTGACAGAGTAACTTTAGAGCGAATGGACTATGCGCCGAGCAGAGATTTTTTACATCTCGCACATAAAGCCCGACTTAACAGTGAAGGAGCCTCTCCAAGAGTTGCTGTGGAATTGATATCTGGTCCGGATCGTGTGTCAATCAGTATGAATTCGACTCGTAATGACGCAGGTATTAAAGTCGCAATTAGAGGAGCATTAACCACTACCTTTACAGCCTCATCCAAGATTACCGCCTATATACCTGGCTTGGCAGGGTTATCTGAGGCCGAATCTCTGTTGGCAACCCCTGTTTTACATCGGCGCGCGGCTTCAGGCGAGGGTGGTTCGGTATTGAGGCATATCCTATTGGGCTTGGCAATTACGACGGTCGCGAAAGACAGTATAGATAAGCATGAAGAACTGACCGAGCTTGGGCGCTGGGTTGGAAAAATATTTCCAGGGGTGCGATTTTGGGTAAAGTTTGATCGCTTACGAGACGTTTTTATCGATGCTAAATTTCTTACGCTCGACATGGTAGTAGGGGGTAAGAAATTAGAGCAACAGTGGAAGTCTCTGGAAATGGCAGGAACAGGCTTTCTTCAGGTCGTTCAGATTTTCGCCTATTTGCTTCACTTTAAGCCGAAATTGCTATTAATCGACGAGCCCGATTCTCATCTTCATCCGGGCACGCAGGAGCGCCTAATAAGAGCGGTTGAAGACGCGGCAAAAGAATTTCCAGAAACGCAATTTCTACTCACAACGCATTCGTCGAACCTAGTTCGGGCTTCAAGCGCTGTGTCGCAAGTTAGATGGATGGCAGATGGCGTGCTTCGACCCGAAAAGGAAGATCAAGTAAGGCAACGCATGGGCTGGGGGGCTCTCGATAAAGATTTGATGCTAATTACTGAAGATGGAAATCTAACTTTCATGAAGAATATCTTATCTCAGTGGTCTGAGCTTGCCCGCAAGGTTTTGCTTTGGCCGACCTTTGGAGCGGGCTCTCTTCCTCGCGGTGGAGCAATAACGAAAATTAGAAATGAACTCGGTATCGCAGTTGTAATTCATCGGGATAGAGATTTTTTATCTGATGAAGATAAGAAGGCGTTCGAAAAAAAGATGGAATATGACACCCATGAGGTGCCTTTTTGGATGCCAGCGGGGTCCGACATTGAGGCTTCATTTTGCGCGCCTGAACATTTGGAAGGTGTGTTCGGGATTGGTGATGCTGAAGCCAAAATTCTTGCATTGGACGCATTGGCTTTGGTTGACCAAAATGCCGCGGAAAAGGATTTCAATACGGCATATCAGTCCACATTGGGTGGCCTAGATAAGGATTCGGTCGGCATGCCGAGTAAGCGATGGAGGGATTTGGGTGAATTTGGTTCCAATACGATAAAAGGAAAAAAACTGCTGGATGCAATCAGGCAGGCTGTAACCAACAAATTCCTTGGAACTACTGATGTTGCCAAACTTAATGGATTAAAGAAAATAACTATTCCAACTATAAAGATGCATGAAGATCTGAAAAAAATTATCGAGACTGCAATATTGGCGCAGAAAAAATTATCACCTGACGTTAGGAAAAGTTGATGCGCGCTGGATATACTTCGTGGCCGCGCTAAATGCGCGGCCGGGTTTGGAAGCCCGCTAAAACCCCTGCGACGAAAGCCGCAGGACCCGCACATGGACTGCGGCTTTTTCGTTCGCGCTGCTTTTAGGCGGCTCGGACGGGAGGGCGCGAGCCCTGCCGGTTTCCTTCAGGGGTTTTCCGGTCTTCCAACCTGTTCGAGCCGCCGCCACCGTTTGGAAGCGGGTGCGGCGGTTGTGGCAAATCAAAAATCCCAGGGAGGCCGTACATGGCTGAGTCCGCATCCACCCCCGCGCAATCAAGCGCCCATTTCATATCCCCCACCCTCGACGACCTCGCAATCCAAACCTGCGACGACGCCGAAACCCTCAACGCGGTCCTGCTCGCATACACCGCGTTCGAAAAGATCATCGAACCCGGCGTCCCGAACTACAGCGAAGTGCTCACCCCCACCCGCAGCGAACTGAGCGCCTTGCTCGGCCTGCTCAACGAAGCGCTCGTGGCGCGCATCGACGCCGTCAACGCAGCCGCTGGCGACATGCGCCGGGCGCTGATGCAAGGCAGCCTGCCCTCGGCGTCCTGATCACCAGGGCAGGGGCTGATCGCCCACGTCCCCACAGCGTGCCCTCGTGCGAAGAGAAAGCACCGGGTGTCCCCCGCAGCGAAATCATGAGGAGCCCGAAGGGCGGGGGACATTCGCGGAGCAAGGACCCCGTCGGCGTGGGCGCCGCCCTGAACAACAACAGCAAGCACCGCCCACAGGCGCCCGCGTACGCCAGCTGTCTACCTGTTCTCGGGTATGGCCTTGCCCCCTCCGCAGACCTACGATCGCCGGCGACAAAAGTTCACAAAAGGGTTGCTCAGATGGCACAACAGCATTCGGTGCGAAGCCACCTCCCGGCAAAGCGGGCCATCCGCCTCATCGGCACCGCACTGGCAGCCCTGCTCATCGCGGCCTGCGGCGGCGGAGGAGGCGGCGGTGCTGGAAGCAACGGCTTCCTGCCGATCGTCTCCCCACCGCCGCCATCGCCGCCACCTCCGGCGCCTGCCGCCACCAGCTTCACCATCGGCGGCACTGTCAGCGGCCTTGCAGGCACCGTCGTCCTGCGCAACAACGACAAAGACAACCTCGAGCTCATGGCAGATGGCGCTTTTGTCTTCGCCACCAGCGTGGTCGGCGGCAACCCTTACAGCGTCACCGTGGCGCAGCAACCCGAGGGCCAGACCTGCGCCGTCAGCGCGGCCCAAGGCACCGTCGCCAGCGCGAACGTGAGCGACGTGCGCGTGGTCTGCGCCGCGCAGACCTACGCCATCGGCGGCACGGTCAGCGGCCTGGCGGCCTCGGGCACGCTGGTGCTGCGCAACAACGGCGCCGACGAACTGAGCGTGACGGCCAATGGCGGCTTCGGCTTTGCCCAGGCGCTGCCACACGGCGCAGCCTTCGACGTGACGGTGCGCACCCAGCCGGCCGGCCAGCTGTGCACGCTGGCCAACGCGAGCGGCATCGCCACCGCGCCGGTCACCGCCATTGCCGCCACCTGCGTGGCCGACCCAGCGAGCCTTCCGCCCGCCGTGCCCGCGACACCGTCGGTGGGCTATGCGCCCAAGGCGTTTCTCTTCAGCTGGGCGGCTGTGGCCAGCGCCACGTATTACCGGCTCGGCGAAGACCCGGCCAACAGCGGTACCTTCAGCGTGCTGGCCGACAACCTCGCCGGCACCACCTATGCGCTGCAGAACCTGGTGCTGACCGCGCCGCCCGCGGCCTACCGCTATGCGCTGCAGGCTTGCAACGCGAACGGCTGCAGCGCCTGGTCGGCCCCGGTGCTGCCCGATGCCACGCTGGCCATCGGGTACTTCAAGCGGCCGACGGACCTTGTCGGCCTGTCCGGCATGGGCCAGACCAGAAACGCCGTGGCGTTCACGCCCGACGGCCTGGTGATGGCGATCCTTGACTGGCGGGCGGACGCGGTTCATCTGTACGCCAACGATGCGGGCAGCTGGCGCTGGACACAGACGCTGGTGGTGCCGGGCCTACGGCCGGGAAGCGCCAGTTTCTCGGGCGAGGGCACGTTGCTCGCGGGGAGCCAGCAGGCGGGTGCCATTCCGGGCGGTCAGGTCGAGGTGTTCGTGCGCGGACCACAGGGGTGGACGCACGAGCAGACGTGGTCGTCACCGGCGCCCCGAACGCTAGGCGATTTCGGCGCCTCGCTGGGCATCTCGCTGGACGGCACGGTGGCGGTGGTGTCCGAATACGGTTCGGGCGGTGCAGGCAACTTTTATGTGTTCCGCAAGGTGTCGGGTCAATGGAGCATTGAGCAGCGGGTGGACGCGCCCAGCGGCCAGTCGGGCTCGCTCTTCGGCGCCTTCGCCACGATTTCGCAGGACGGCACCACGATCGCGGTCGGTTCGCAGTACGAAAACATCGGCGGCGTGGCGGACGCCGGTGCGGCGTACGTCTACACCAAGCCGGCCGGCGCCGCCGCCTGGACGCTGAACACGCGCGTCGAATCGACGGCCCCGTTGCTCAACGCCTGGTTCGGCGGGGCGGTGGCGCTGTCGGGCAACGGCGAGGTGTTGCTCGTCGGCGCGAGCCGCGATAGTGACGCGGGCTATGCGGTGGCGGGCGCGCTGTATGTGTACCGGCGCGTGGGCGCGGGCTACCAGCTGGAGCAGCGAATCTCCGCGCCCTTTCCAAGGCAGGAGGGCCGCTTCGGCGGCTACGGCACGGCGGTGTCGGCCAACGGCTCGTTGATCGCCATTGCCAGCTTCCGCGACGGCGCGGCATCGACCGGGGTGAATGGCGACATGACGCCCGTGGCGGGCAACACCACGGGCGCGGTCATGCTGTACGAGAAGCCCGGCGCCACCTGGACGCTGAAGACCTTCGTGAAGGCACCGAACCCGGACAACGACGACGCCTTCGGCTACGGACTTGCGCTCTCGGGGGATGGCAAGACGCTCGCGGTGGGCGCGACCAACGAAGACAGCAATGCGACGGGTATCGGGGGGAATCAGGCGGATAACTCGGCGTCGAATGTGGGGGCGGTTTATTTGTATTGAGGTGGCCGGGGATGGAGCCGGGGCAGGGGGCGAAAAAATATTTCGCACCCCCTGCATCCAAACGCCCACCTGGCGTGTAGTTCCCTTCAGCAGCGAGGAGCTGCTGACCTTCTACAACCCAGGAGTAATTCCATGCACACCTCCCGTTCGATCGCCGTTCTCGGCGCCATCTCCGCCGCCGCCGTGCTCACCGCCTGCGGCTCGATGTCGATGGCCCCCACGTTCAACCAGTCCAGCCTGCCGCCGACCATCCAGGTGCCCGCCGGCAACAAGGTCGCCATGGAAACCGTCGGCGTGGGCGACATCACGTACGAATGCCGCGACAAGGCCAACGCCCCCGGCCAGACCGAGTGGGTGTTCGTGGGCCCCGACGCCAAGCTCAACGACCGCAGCGGCAAGCAGGTCGGCAAGTACTACGGCCCGCCGGCCACCTGGGAGTCGAACGACGGCTCCAAGCTCACCGCCACGCAGCTGGCCGTCGCACCCTCGAGCCCGACCAGCCTTCCGTACCAGCTCGTCAAGGCCAACCCGGCCGTGGGCTCGGGCGCGATGTCCGGCGTGACCTACATCCAGCGTGTCGCGCTGCAAGGCGGCGTGGCACCGGCCGCTGTGCCGTGCACGCCCGCCACCAAGGGCCAGAAGCAGGTCGTGAAGTACCAGGCCGACTACATCTTCTACAAGGCGTCCTGATGATCCGGGGGTGAATTTCGCGGCGCGGCGTGCCGGCTCCACTACGATGTGGCCGCCACCACCCGCCGCCGACCTTGCCCCCCACATCCACCGCCCCCTTCGACTACGACGCCGCGCTCATGGCCTGTGCCCGCGGCGACCGTAAGGCATTGCAGCAGCTCTACCAGCGCGAGAGCCGCTACCTGATGGGCGTGGCGCTGCGCATCGTGCGCCAGCGCCAGCAGGCCGAAGACGTGCTGCACGATGCCTTCATCAGCATCTGGCAGCGGGCGGAGAGCTTCAACCCCGCGCTCGGCGAAGGCCGGGGCTGGGTCTACAGCGTGGTGCGCAACGCCGCCCTGAACATGGTGCGAAGCGGCGCGCGGCAGGTGAGCCTGGACGAAGACGCGGCCGTTGCGGTCGACGACCAGGCCTCGCTCGCGGCGTATGCGGCCGCCGGCGATCCGTTCGAGCTGCGCGCCGACCTGGGCAAGCTGCACGGCTGCCTCTCGGGGCTGGAGCCGGCGCGGCGCGATTGCATCCTCTATGCGTATGTCGAAGGCTGCTCGCATGGCGAAATTGCCGAGCGGCTGCAGACGCCGCTGGGCACGGTGAAAGCCTGGATCCAGCGCGGCATGCGCGCGCTGCGGGAGTGCATGGGATGAGCACCGCTGAAGAACAACTGCCACCGAACGAAGACATCAACGACATCGACGGGCTCGCGGGCCAGTACGTGTTGGGCACGCTGTCGGCCACCGCGCGCGCTGCCGTCGAAGTGCGCATGCGCAGCGAGCCGGCGCTGCGCGAAGCGGTGCGCGCCTGGGAGGCGCGGCTGCAGCCGCTCACCGCGCTGGCAGAGCCGGCCGATCCGTCGCCGTCGCTGTGGACGCGCATCGAGCGCAGCGTCGACGGGCTGGGCCGTGCCTCGAAGGCGCAGGCCGCGGGCGTCGTCAGCTGGTGGAACAACCTCAAGCTCTGGCGCGGGCTGGCCGCGGGCGGCTTTGCCACCGCGGCGCTGCTGCTGGCGGTGGTGGTCACGCGCGTCGGGGCGCCACCGGCCACGCAATACATGGTGGTGCTGGTCGCGCCCGAGAACAAAGCGCCCGGCTGGGTGATCCAGGCCAATTCGTCGCGCCAGCTCAACCTCGTGCCGCTGGGCACCTTCGAGGTGCCGCCGCAGAAGACGCTGCAGTTCTGGACCAAGGCCGACCAGTGGCGCGGGCCGGTGTCGCTGGGCCTCGTCAAGCAGCAGGGCCAGACGCTGCGCATTCCCATCGACAAGCTGCCGCCGCTGGAGCCCAACCAGCTTTTCGAGCTGACGCTGGAGCCCGAGAACGGCTCGCCGATCGACCGTCCGACCGGGCCGATCCAGTTCATCGGGCGTGCGGTGAAGGTGATGTAGCAGCGGCGTGTTCGCATTGCTCCTTCCCCTTCCGGGGGAAGGCTGGGATGGGGGCAAGCGGCCCTCGTTCGGCCCATTGCTTCATCCACCGCCGTCGTGCCCCCACCCCAACCCTCCCCCGGGAGGGGAGGGAGAAAGACAGCGCTCACGCTCAAGCTCATCGGACGCACGGTGAAGGAGCCACAGCAGCGGCGTGTTCGCATTGCTCCTTCCCCTCCCGGGGGAAGGCTGGGATGGGGGCAAGCAGCGCTCGTTCGGCGCAGTGCTTCATCCACCGCCGTCGTGCCCCCACCCCAACCCTCCCCCGGGAGGGGAGGGGGAAAGACGGCGCTCGGGGTCAAGCTATTGGGCGCGCGGTGAAGGTGCTGTAGCAGCGGCGTGTTCGCATTGCTCCTTCCCCTTCCGGGGGAAGGCTGGGATGGGGGCAAGCGGCCCTCGTTCGG
>NZ_JXQQ01000025.1 GCF_000834655.1 Variovorax paradoxus | reverse complement strand
TCTTTCCCTACGCAACGTCATCAAGCGCTACGGCCACGGGCCGAAAGCCAATCAGGTTATCCACGGCGTGAGCGCCGAGATCGCCGACCATGAGTTCATCGTGATCGTCGGGCCCTCGGGCTGCGGCAAGTCCACGCTGCTGCGCATGGTCGCGGGCCTGGAGGAAATCTCGGCCGGCGAGATCGCCATCGGCGGCAAGGTCGTGAACCAGCTCGAGCCCTCCGAGCGCGACATCGCGATGGTGTTCCAGAACTACGCGCTCTACCCGCACATGAGCGTGTTTGCGAACATGGCGTATGGCCTGAAGATCGCCAAGGTGCCGGTGCCGGAGATCAAGGTGCGCGTGGACAAGGCCGCCAAGATCCTCGAACTGGGCCACCTGCTCGAGCGCAAGCCCCGCGAGCTCTCGGGCGGCCAGCGCCAGCGCGTGGCCATGGGCCGCGCGATCGTGCGACAGCCGCAGGTTTTCTTGTTCGACGAACCGCTGTCGAACCTGGACGCCAAGCTGCGCGCGCAGACCCGCCTGGAAATCCAGAAGCTGCACCGCGAGCTGGGCATCACCTCGCTCTTCGTCACGCACGACCAGGTCGAGGCCATGACGCTCGCGCAGCGCATCATCGTGATGAACGGCGGCGTGATGGACCAGTTCGCGACGCCCGAGGAGGTGTACTCGCGCCCGGCCACCACATTCGTCGCAAGCTTCATCGGCTCGCCGCCGATGAACCTGCTCAAGCACGCTCCGGGCGTGCGCGCGGGCCAGATCCTGGGCATCCGCCCCGAGCACATGAAGCTCGACGAAAGCGGCTGGACGGTGCAGGTCGAGCAGGTCGAACTGCTGGGCGCCGAGCGCCTGGTGTACGGCCGCATCGGCGACGAGCAGATCATCATGCGCACCGACGAAGGCGATCATCCGCCGGTCGCGGGCGACACGGTGAAGATCGCGGCGCGCGAAGACAAGCTCCATTGGTTCGACGCCGGATCGGGCAAACGGGCGGATTGAACGATGGCCGAACGCAGTCCCTGGCCCTACCCCCGCTGGGTCGCGCACCGCGGCGCCGGCAAGCTGGCCCCTGAAAACACGCTCGCCGCCTTCCGCTTCGGCGCGGCGCACGGCTACCGCATGTTCGAGTGCGACGCCAAGCTGAGCGCCGACGGCGTGCCTTTCCTGATGCACGACGCCACGCTCGATCGCACCACCAACGGCCACGGCATCGGTGGCGAGCAGACGTGGAGCACGCTGTCGCAACTCGACGCGGGCGGCTGGCATTCGCGCGCCTTCGCGGGCGAACCGCTGCCCACGCTGGAGAACCTCGCGCGCTTCTGCCTGGCGAACGGCTACCTGCTCAACATCGAGATCAAGCCCACGCCCGGTACCGAGCGCGAGACCGGCGAGGTGGTGGCGCGCGAGGCGGCCCGCTTGTGGAAGGGCGCGCCGATCGCGCCGCTGCTCACCTCGTTCCAGGTCGAATCGCTCCGGGGCGCGGCTGCGGTGCAGCCCGGGCTGCCGCGCGGCCTGCTGCTCGATTCGCTGCGAAAGGGCTGGCTCGACACCGCGCTCGAGCTCGGCTGCCAGGCCATCGTCTGCAACCACGCGCTGTGGGACGCAGCGACCGTCGCGCAGGTGCACGGGGCGGGCCTGCGCTCGCTGAGCTACACCGTCAACGACGACTGGGCCGCGCAGCGGCTCATCGACCTGGGCACCGACGGCATCATCACCGACAGGGTCGACCTCTTCAGCCCCGCCGGCTGACGCTGCACTTCTTACCCGTTTTTACGAAATGGCGGCTTCTATGATGCGGCCATGAATCGGACCTCTCGCCTGGCGGGCTTCTGCCTTCCCGCCATCCTGGCCCTGTGGGCCCTGCTGACATGCGGTGGCGCCCTCGCGCAGCCGGAAGCCAGCATGAACGCCGGCAACGGCAACCCCAACAACAGCGCCAACACCGCCGCGGCTGCAGCGCCCGCACCCACCATCGCCGAGCTGCGCGCGCAGTTCGCCAAGGCCGCGCCCGCAGTCGGTACCGCCGGTGCCGGTGCCGGTGCCGCGGCCGCTGCAGGCGCCACGCCCGGTGGCGAGGACGATGGGCGCAAGCAGCTCGCGCAGATCAACGAGATCGGCGCGCAGGCCGACAAGTTCGTCGCTGCCCGCACCGGCGACCTGGCCGACCTGAATGCGCGCCTGGGCGAACTGGGCAACCCGCCCGCCGCCGGCGCCACCGAAGACCCCAACATCACCCGCCAGCGTGCACAGCTGACCAAGGAGCGCAATGCGCTCGACGCCGACATCCGCCTTGCCAAGCTGCTGTCGATCGACGTGCGCCAGCGCGGCGCCGACCTCGTGCTGCAACGGCGCCAGCAGTTCGAGGCCGAGCTCACCAGCCGCGCCGCTTCGCCGCTCACCGGCACCTTCTGGAACGACCTGCGCGAGGCCTGGCCCGACGACATCGCCCGGCTGCGGGCCATCGGTTCGGCGCTCGGCGACGGGTTCGAAGAGGCGTGGCAGCCCGAGAGCCGCACGGCGGTGATCGCCGCGCTCGTCGGCGCGCTGCTGCTTGCGTGGCTGGGCGTCTGGGCCGCCGAGCGCGCGCTGACGCGGCTGGCCATGCGCGTGCTTCCCGCCGGGCGGCTGCGCCGCTCGCTGCTGGTGATCGCCATCGTCGCGACCCACGTGCTCCTGGTCGCGGTGGCCGCGCACGGTTTCGTGGAGGTGCTCAAGGCCCATGCCACCTGGGAGGGGCAGGCGCGCAAGGCGCTGCAATCGACGGCGCAGGCGCTGACCTTCATGGCGTTCGTCATCGGCCTGGGGCGCGCGCTGCTGGCGGCGGCCCGTCCGTCCTGGCGCCTGCCGCCCATTCCCGACGCCACGGCCGAGCGCCTGTCGGCACTGCCATGGCTGGTGGCGCTGGTGGCCGCGCTCGCGTGGACGCCCGCCGAGGTCAACGCGCTCATCGACGCCAGCTTCGCCGCGGTGGTGACCACGCACGTGCTGACCGCGCTGCTCCTGACCGCGCTGGTCGGCACCGTCATCTATCGCCTGAAGGCGCTGCGTGCCGACGCGCCCGAGGCCGGCCTGCCCGAGCGGCCGATGTGGGTCGGGCTCCTGGTCGCGCTGATCGGCGTGCTGGTGATCGCGATCTGGGTGCTGGTGGCCGTGGGCTACGTGGCGCTCGCGAGCTTGCTGGCCTCGCAGCTCACCTGGAGCGGCATCGTGGCGGCGGCGTTCTACGTGCTGTTCAAGTTCGCCGACGACGTCTTCATGGCGCTGGTGTCCTCGCGCAGCACGTTCGGGCAGAAGCTGCAGAAGAGTTTCAACCTCGCGCCGCAGACGCTGGACCAGACGGCCACGGTGCTCTCGGGCCTGAGCCGCGTGGCGCTCTTCTTCTACATGCTGATCGCGCTGGCCGCGCCACTGGGCACGGGGCCTGGCGAGGTGTTCCAGCGCAGCGGCAAGTTCGGCACCGGCGTGAAGGTGGGCGAATTCCAGCTGGTGCCAGGCGCGATCCTGAGCGCCATCGCGGTGGCGGTGGTCGGCTTCATCGTGCTGCGGGTGTTCAAGCGCTGGCTCGAGCGCAGCTACCTGCCCAACACCAAGCTGGAGCCGGGCATGCAGAGCTCGCTCACCACGCTCCTGGGCTACGTGGGCGGCATCCTGGTGATCGCGTTCGCGCTCTCGGCCATGGGCATCGGCATCGAGCGCATCGCGTGGGTGGCGAGCGCGCTGTCGGTGGGTATCGGCTTCGGGCTGCAGGCGATCGTTCAGAACTTCATCTCGGGGCTGATCCTCCTGGCCGAGCAGCCGGTGAAGGTGGGCGACTGGGTGGTGCTGGGCACGGCCGAGGGCGACGTGCGGCGCATCAACGTGCGCGCCACCGAGATCCAGCTGGGCGACCGCTCCACGCTGATCGTGCCGAACTCGGAATTCATCACCAAGACGGTCCGCAACATGACGCTGGCCAACGCCGAGGGCCGCGTGCTCATTCGCCTGCCGATGCCGCTGACCACCGACGCGCAGCGCGTGCGCGAGCTGATCCTGGAAGCCTGCCGCGCTCACGAAGGGGTGCTGGAGACGCCGGCGCCCTCGCTCACGCTGGAAGGCATCGAGAACGGGCTTTTGATCTTCCAGGCCATCGCCTACGTGGCAAGCCCGCGGCTGGCCGGCGGCGTGCGCAGCGACCTGCTGTTCGTGATCCTGGACGAACTGAAGAAAGCCGCGCTGCCGATGGCGACCCCCACCACCTTCATGATGGCGCCGACCGAGCCCGCCGCGGCCGCGCCGGCGCCCGCGACGCAGAACTCGCCGATCCCGGGCATGCCGAGCTGAGGTTCACTCCAGCGGCAGGGCCGTGGTGCACTTGATCTCGTTGAGGCACACGCTCGACCGCACGGCCGACACCCCGGGCATGTGCATCAGCGTGTGCATCAGGAACTGCGAGAGCGACTCCAGGTCGCGCGCGACCACCTTGAGCACGTAGTCGAAGTCGCCGGTCACCGAGTAGCACTCCAGGATCTGCTTCAGGTCGGCGATCAGGTCCTGGAACTTGGGCAGCTCGTCGACGTGGCCGCGCGCCATGGTCACGTGGATGAAGGCGATCACACCCAGGCCGATGTGGCGCGCATTCAGGTGCGCCGCGTAGCCGTTGACCAGGCCCAGCTCCTCCAGGCGCCGGTGGCGCCGCATGCACTGCGCCGGCGACAGGTTGGCCACCTCCGACAGCTCGAGGTTGGTGGCGCGCCCGTGCACCTGCAAGTGGTCAAGAATCCGCCGGTCGATACGGTCAAGTTCGATGTCGTGCAATTTCATATCTTGCTTCCTACTTTAGGTGCAATTATGTTTCCTAAAGCGGGGTAAGCACTAGCCGTCCATGCACCTTAATTGTGCAAAGTACGATCTAGACTTCGAGGCTGCCGGGTTGCAGCGCAACGCCCGACCCCGCTGAATTCCCCGCCCCGGTGCACGCCGGCGGCTTCATTCCAGACGCACCCATTCCCCCATCCGGAGACCCTCACGTGAAAAACGCCCTGCTTCGCACCCCTTTCAGCGCCGTCGCCTTGGCCCTCGGCATGCTGGCCTCTGCGCCCTCCTTTGCGGCCGACACCAAGTCGGTGGCCGTGACGGCCATCGTCGAGCACCCGGCGCTCGACGCGGTGCGCGACGGTGTGAAGGCGGAGCTCAAGGCGGCGGGCTACGAAGAAGGCAAGAACCTCAAGTTCACCTACCAGAGCGCGCAGGGCAACGTGGGCACCGCCGCGCAGATCGCCCGCAAGTACGTGGGCGATGCGCCCGACGTGATCGTCGCGATCGCCACGCCGTCGGCGCAGGCCGTGGTGGCTTCCACCAAGACGATTCCGGTCGTCTACTCGGCCATCACCGACCCGGTGGCGGCCAAGCTGGTGAAGAACTGGGATGCCACCGGCACCAACGTGACCGGCGTGTCGGACCTCTCGCCGCTGGAAAAACACATCGGCCTCATCAAGCAGGTGGTGCCTAACGCCAAGCGCATCGGCGTGATCTACAGCCCCGGCGAAGCCAATTCGGTGGCGATCGTCGCCTCGCTCAAGAAGGCTGCGGCCGATGCAGGCATGACCGTGGTCGAGGCCGCCGCCGCCCGCACCGTGGACGTGCCGACCGCCGCGCAGAGCCTGGTGGGCAAGGCCGACGTGATCTACACGCCGACCGACAACAACGTGGTCTCGGCCTTCGAAGGCATCGTGAAGGTCGCCCAGCAAGCCAAGCTGCCGGTGGTGGCAGCGGACACGGCCACGGTCGAGCGGGGCGCCGTGGCGGCACTGGGCCTGAATTACAGCGACATCGGCCGCCAGACCGGCAAGATCGTCGTGCGCATCCTGAAGGGCGAGAAGCCCGGCACCATCGCTTCGCAGACCAGCACCAACTTCGAGCTGGTGGTGAACCCCACCGCCGCCAAGGCGCAGGGCGTCACGCTGTCCGACTCGCTGCTCAAGACCGCCAAGGTCGTGGCCACGAAGTAAGAAGCCAGCTTCTTTATGTCGCTCATCGCTTCGCTGGGCGCCATCGAGATCGGTCTGATATTCGGACTGGTCGCGTTGGGCGTCTTCATGTCGTTTCGCATCATCAACTTCCCCGACCTCACGGTGGACGGCAGCTTTCCGCTGGGCGCCGCCGTGGCCGCGACACTGATCGTCCTGGGCTGGAACCCCGCCGCCGCTACGGCGGTGGCCTGCGTGGCGGGCGCCGCGTCGGGCTGGGTCACGGCCTGGCTCAATGTCAAGCTCAAGATCATGCAGTTGCTCGCGAGCATCCTGGTGATGATCGCGCTGTACTCGGTCAACCTGCGCGTGATGGGCAAGCCCAACGTGGCGCTCATCACCGAGCCGACCGTGTTCACCATGGTTGACTTCGGCGGCATGCCCGAGCAATGGGCCAAGCCGCTGTTGCTGCTCCTGATCGTGATCGTCGCGAAGATCGTGGTCGACATGTTCTTCGCTTCCGAAGCGGGCCTGGCGATGCGCGCCACCGGCGGCAACGCACGAATGGCGCGGGCCCAGGGCATCTCGACGGACTTCCACACGATGGCGGGTCTGGCGCTCTCCAACGCGCTGGTGGCGCTGGCTGGCGCGCTCTTCGCGCAGAGCCAGGGCACGGCCGACATCTCGATGGGTGTGGGCACGATCGTGATCGGCCTGGCCGCGGTGATCATCGGCGAGACGCTGCTGCCCGCGCGCAGCATGGTGATCACCACGCTGGCCTGCGTGCTGGGGGCCCTCCTCTACCGCTTCTTCATCGCGATGGCGCTGAACACCGACTTCATGGGCCTGCAGGCGCAGGACCTGAACCTGGTGACCGCCGTGCTGGTGGCGTTCGCGCTGCTGGTGCCCGCCTACAAGCGCAAGCTGGGCGGCTTGTTCAAGGGGAAGAACTGATGCTGCGCGCCCAACAACTGGAGATGACTTTCAACCCGGGCACGCCGATCGAGAACCGCGTGCTGCGCGGCCTCAGCCTGGAAATTCCGACCGGCCAGTTCGTCACCGTGATCGGCTCGAACGGCGCGGGCAAGTCGACTTTTCTCAATGCGGTGAGCGGCGACCTGATCGTCGACAAGGGCAGCATCGAGATCGACGGCAAGGACGTGACGCGCATGAACGCCTGGCAGCGCTCGGGCATGGTGGCCCGCGTGTTCCAGGACCCGATGGCCGGCACCTGCGAGGCGCTGACCATCGAGGAGAACATGGCGCTGGCGTGGAAGCGCGGCGAGCGCAGGGGTTTCGGCTTTTCGCTGAATCGCAACCTGCGCGAGCTGTTTCGCGAGAAGCTGTCGATCCTCAAGCTCGGTCTGGAAAACCGGCTGGCCGACCGCATCGGATTGCTCTCGGGCGGACAGCGGCAGGCGGTGAGCCTGCTGATGGCGTCGCTCAAGCCCTCGCGCATCCTGCTGCTGGACGAGCACACCGCCGCGCTGGACCCCAAGACCGCCGCGTTCGTGCTGGAGCTGACCGCCAAGATCGTCGAAGGCAGCCAGCTCACCGCGATGATGGTGACGCACAGCATGCGGCAAGCGCTGGACTACGGTTCGCGCACGGTGATGCTGCACGAGGGGCAGGTGATCCTCGACGTGGCCGGGCCGGAACGCGCGGGCCTGGATGTGCCCGACCTGCTGCGCATGTTCGAGCAGACGCGCGGCGAAAAGCTCGACGACGACAAGCTGCTGCTGGCCTGATGGCGACAGGCACTGTCTTCGTGCGTGCGATGCGCGCGGACGATCTGGACTCGGTGCTCACGATTCAGCTCGCCTGCTACGGCGCGGACTTCGTGGAAGACGGTGCGCTGATCGCGCGGCGACTGGCTGCGGCGCCGGAGACGGGCTGGGTCGCCGGGCACGAGGGAGAGGTCAGGGCCTACCTGGCGGCCTATCCCTCGATCGCCGGCAAGCTCACTGCGCTGCATGGCGAGTTCGAGGTCGCGGCGGCAGCCGACGCGCTGTACCTGCACGACCTGGCGGTGCACCCGGCCGCTTCCGGGCTTGGCCTCGGGCCGCGGCTCGTGCGGCATGCGTGGGAGCACGCGGTGCAGGCCGGATGGCGGCAGTCGACGCTGGTGTCGGTGCAGGCGTCGGTGGGCTTCTGGGAGCGGCAGGGGTATGTGGCGACGCAGCCGGCAGACCCGGCGCAACAGGCCCGGCTCGCGACCTATCCCGGCACCTCGGTCTACATGGTCCGCCGGCTGGGCTGACCCGGCTTCAGCGGCGCCAGCCGCGCATCGCGAGCCATTGCACGGTGCCGCAGACCGCCACGAGCGCCGCATAGGTCGCCATCACCCCATCGCTCCCGAACACCACCAGGCCGAGAACCAGGACCCCGACGCCGGCCGCAAACGTGATGGCCCATTGCACCCACCAGCGCGGAACGCCCGCCCGGCGCCCGCCCAGGAACCGGCCCACGAGGGCCAGCACCAGGGCGATGAACGCCGCGGGTGCCACAAAATTAAGCAGGTGATCGAAGAGGGCCGGCAGGTCCATCGGGCAGTCGGAAAGGGGGTGAGAGGGAGGCGCCGCTCACATGCGACGAAGGTTATGGCTGTTATAGGGAAAGCCATTTGTCCCTCGGCAAGCCCCGGGCCGCTGCTGATTTTATAATCACGCCCATGTCTGTCTGGGCTCTAGGCTTGAACCACACGACCGCGCCGCTCGATCTGCGCGGTCGTTTTGCGTTCGCGCTCGACCAGATCGCCCCGACCCTGCAGAGCCTGCGCAGCTCCTTTGCCGGCGGGCGCCACCCCCAGGTGGAGGCCGCGATCATCTCGACCTGCAACCGCACCGAGATCTACTGCGCCTCCGAGCACATCGCCCTCGACCACACGGTCGGCTGGCTGGCACAGAGCGGCGGCGTGGCTCCCGCCCTGCTGCGCTCGCATGCCTACACCCTGCACGACGACGAGGCCGCGCGCCACGTCTTCCGCGTGGCCAGCGGGCTCGATTCGATGGTGCTCGGCGAGGCCCAGATCCTCGGCCAGATGAAAGACGCGGTGCGCGCGGCGGAAACCGTCGGCGCCCTGGGCACCACGCTCAACCAGCTGTTCCAGCGCTCGTTCGCCGTGGCGAAGGAAGTGCGCACGGCCACCGAGATCGGCGCGCATTCCATCAGCATGGCGGCCGCGGCCGTGCGGCTGGCCGGACAACTCTTCGAAGACCTGCGCAAGACGCGCGTGCTGTTCGTCGGCGCAGGCGAAATGATCGACCTCGCGGCCACGCACTTCGCTGCCAAGGAGCCGAAGTCCATCGCCATCGCCAACCGCACGCTGGAGCGCGGCGAAAAGCTCGCCACGCGCTTCGGCGGCGAGGCGATGCGGCTGGCCGACCTGCCGGCGCGGCTCGCCGAATTCGACATCGTGATCAGCTGCACCGCGAGCACGCTGCCGATCATCGGCCTGGGTGCCGTCGAACGCGCGCTCAAGGCACGCAAGCACCGTCCGATGTTCATGGTCGACCTGGCAGTGCCGCGCGACATCGAGCCCGAAGTCAAGGCGCTCGAAGACGTCTATCTCTACACGGTCGACGACCTCGCGCAGGTCGTGCAGCAAGGCCAGGCCAACCGCCAGGCCGCGGTGGCGCAGGCCGAAGTGATCATCGACGCGGGCGTGCAGAACTTCATGCACTGGCTGGGACAGCGCGGCGCCGTGCCGCTGATCCAGCAGCTCAATGCACAGGCCGACGAGTGGCGCGCCGCCGAGATGGCGCGGGCCCGCAAGCTCCTGGCCAAGGGCGAATCGGTCGATGCGGTGCTCGAGGCGATGTCGCGCGGGCTCACGCAGAAGATGATGCACGGCGCGATGGCCGAGCTGCATTCGGGCGATGCCGCATCGCGCGAGCAGACCGCGCAGACCCTCTCGCGCCTGTTCCTGCGCAAAGAGCGTTAGCGACGCTCGTCAGCGGCCCGGCCCTGCGTGCCGCGGTCTCCATGCGCCCTGCCGCTGCATGCGGCATTCGCCCCCCATTTTTTTCGAGCCTCTTCTCCCGTGAAATCCTTTCTGCGCCACCAACTCGAACGCTACGTCCAGCGGCTGGGCGAGCTCGACTTCCTGCTCTCGCGCGAAGACATCATGAGCGACATGGCGCAGTACCGCACCATCTCGCGCGAGCACGCCGAGATCACGCAGATCGCCGGCCGCTACGAGCGCTACAAGCAGCGCGAGACCGACATCGCCGGCGCGAAGGAAATGCTCGAGGACCCGGACATGGCCGAGATGGCGCGCGAGGAAATCGCGGGTGCCGAGGCCGAGCTCGTGCAGCTCGAAGAAGAACTGCAGCGCCTCTTGCTCCCCAAGGATCCCGACGACGCGCGCAATGCCTTCATGGAAATCCGCGCCGGCACGGGCGGCGACGAATCGGCGCTTTTCGCGGGCGACCTGCTGCGCATGTACACGCGCTACTGCGAGCGCGCAGGGCTGCGCTGCGAGATCGTGAGCGAGAGCGCGAGCGAGCTCGGCGGCTACAAGGAAGTGGTGATCCGCATCGTCGGCGACGACGTCTTCGGCAAGCTGCGCTTCGAATCGGGCGGCCACCGCGTGCAGCGCGTGCCGGCCACCGAGACCCAGGGCCGCATCCACACCAGCGCCTGCACGGTCGCCGTGCTGGCCGAGCCCGATGAAACCGTGGCGGTGCAGATCAACCCCGCCGACCTGCGCATCGACACCTACCGCGCGAGCGGCGCCGGCGGCCAGCACATCAACAAGACCGATTCGGCCGTGCGCATCACGCACATCCCGACCGGCATCGTGGCCGAGTGCCAGGACGACCGCAGCCAGCACCGCAACAAGGCCAAGGCGCTGCAGGTGCTGTCGGCGCGCATCCAGGAAAAAGACCGCAGCGAACGCGCCGCCAAGGACGCGGCGATGCGCAAGGGCCTGATCGGCAGCGGCGACCGCTCGGACCGCATCCGCACCTACAACTTCCCGCAGGGTCGGCTCACCGACCACCGCATCAACCTCACGCTCTACAAGCTGCTGGCGATCATGGAAGGCGACCTGGGCGACGTGCTGGAGGCGCTGCGCGCCGCGCGCGAGGCCGAGCAACTGGCGGAACTGGAATCGAGCCTGCCCGCGTGATGACCGACGCCACCGCTCCATCCACCGTGGCCGAGGCCTTGACAGCGGCGATGGCCCTGGGCATCGATCGGCTCGATGCCCAGTTGCTGCTGCTGGCCGCGCTGGGTCGCGCACCGCACGACCGCGCCTGGCTGCTCGCGCACGACACCGACGCCATGCCTGATGCCGCATGGGCAGCGCTCGCGTCGCAGCTGTCGCGCCGCGTCGCGGGCGAGCCGGTGGCCTACCTGCTCGGCACCAAGGAATTCCACGGCCTCGACCTGCAGGTCGACGCGCGGGTGCTGGTGCCGCGCCCGGACACCGAGACGCTGGTCGACTGGGCGCTGCAATGCCTCGAAGGCCGCACCGCTCCACGCGTGCTCGACCTCGGCACGGGCAGCGGCGCGATCGCGCTGGCCCTGCAGCATGCGCGCCCGGATGCACAGGTCGATGCGGTCGATGCCAGTGCCGACGCGCTGGCCGTCGCAGAGGCCAACGCCCGGCGCCTCGGACTGCGGGTGCGCTTTGCCCGGGCCCATTGGCTCGACGGCGCCGCCTACGGCTACACGGTCATCGCCAGCAATCCGCCGTACATCGCCGCCGATGACCCACATTTGCCCGCGCTGCAGCATGAGCCTTCCAGTGCCCTGGTTGCGGGCGCGGACGGGCTCGATGACATCCGCCAGATCGTCCAGAGCGCCCCCGGCCACCTCGCCGACGGCGGCTGGCTGCTGCTCGAACACGGCCACGACCAGGCCCCCGCCGTGCGCCAGTTGCTCGACACCCGCGGCTTCGCCGAAGTCCAAAGCCGGGACGACCTGGCAGGCATCCAGCGATGCTCGGGCGGAATCTGGCGCGCGGTGAAATAATCGCTTCAGCCCCCCACTTTTCAGGAGTTCCCATGTCCGACGCTCAGCAACGCATCGACGACCTCGTCAAAACCAACGAACTCGTGCTCTTCATGAAGGGCAATGCCAGCTTCCCGATGTGCGGCTTCTCTGGCCGCGCGATCCAGATCCTCAAGGCCGTGGGCGTCGACACCAAGACGCTCAAGACCGTCAATGTGCTCGAAGACGACGGCATCCGCCAGGGCATCAAGGAATACAGCAACTGGCCCACGATCCCCCAGCTCTACGTGAAAGGCGAATTCGTCGGCGGCTCGGACATCATGATGGAGATGTACGAGTCGGGCGAGCTGCAGCAGGTGCTGAACGGCAACCCCGCCTGAGTTTTCGGGGCTTGCCATGAGCCACGATCACGCGGACCACGGCCATTCGCATGATGGCGACGACGCCGCCCCGGCCTGGAAGCACGACGGCGTTCGCGTGATCGGGGCCAACCAGCTCGACGTCAACACCGCGCAGACGCCCGGCATGAACCGGGCCGCCGCCATCAACTTCGCCCGCGTGGGCGCCCAGAAGCTCTGGGCCGGCACGGTCACCATCCATGCCGATGCCAAAACGGGCGCCCATCACCACGGGCACCTCGAATCGGTGATCTACGTCGTGCGCGGCCGAGCCCGCATGCGATGGGGCGAGAAGCTCGAGTTCACCGCCGAGGCCGGGCCGGGCGACTTCATCTACGTGCCGCCCTATGTGCCGCACCAGGAAATCAACGCGAGCGCAACCGAGACGCTCGAATGCGTGCTGTGCCGCAGCGATGGCGAGGCGGTGGCCGTGAACCTCGACATCGAACCTGTGGAGAAACCCGAATCGGTGCTGTGGGTCGATCCGACCCATCCGCACGGCGGCGTCTGAAGGTTTTTCGCGGGCCGAGTCATGGCACCATGGCGCTCTTCGCCGTGCCACCATGAACCTCACCCAAAGCCTGCTCATCATCGTCCTGCTGATCGCGATGAGCGCGTTCTTCTCCCTTGCCGAAATCACCCTGGCCGCGTCGCGGCGCCTTCGCCTGCGCCAGATGGCCGACGAAGGCGATCCACGGGCCGAGCGCGTGCTGCGCGTGCAGGAGCAGCCTGGCCATTACTTCACGGTCGTGCAGATCGGCCTCAACGCGGTGGCGATCCTCGGCGGTGTCGTGGGCGAGGGCTCGCTCAGCCCGTATTTCGCGCGATTCTTCGAGAGCTGGCTGAGCGTGGAGGCGTCCGCGAACGTGGCGTTCCTCTGCTCATTCGTGATCGTGATCGCGGTGTTCCTGGTGTTCGCCGACCTCTTTCCCAAGCGGCTGGGCATGAGCGATCCGGAGCGCATTGCGGTGCGCATGGTCGGGCCCATGCTGGTGCTGATCACCACCTTCAAGCCGCTGGTGTGGTTCTTCACGCGCTGCACCGACCTGCTGTTCAAGGTGCTCGGCATGCCGATGGCGCGCGACGACAAGATCACCTCGGCCGACATCCTCGCCATGACCGAGGCCGGCGCGCGGGCCGGCGTGCTCGCCGTGCGCGAGCAGCAGGTGATCGCCAACGTGTTCGAGCTCGACACGCGGCTCGTGAGCAGCGTGATGACGGCGCGCGACAGCATCGCCTGGTTCCTGCACGACGACCCCGAGTCGGTGCTGCGCGCGCGCATCGTGGCCGAGCCCTTCTCGGCCTACCCGGTGTGCGATGGCGACATCGACCACGTGCTCGGCTATGTCGATGCCAAGGAGATGTTCCAGCGCGTGCTCAGCGGGCAGCCGCTGGCCTTCGACCAGGGCCTCACGCTGCACAAGGCGCTGGTGATTCCCGACAGGCTCTCGCTGACCGAGGTGCTCGAGCAGTTCCAGCAGGCGCACGAGGACTTCGCGATCATCGTCAACGAGTACAGCCTGGTGGTGGGCGTGATCACGCTCAACGACGTGATGAGCACGGTGATGGGCGACCTGGTGACGATGCCCGACGAGGAGCAGATCGTGAAGCGGGACGAGAACTCATGGCTGATCGATGGCGTGACGCCGATCCAGGACGTGCAGCGCGCGCTGCAGATCGACGAGCTGCCGCATTCGGACGAGTACGAAACGCTGGCGGGTTTCCTGATGGTGATGCTGCGCCGTGTGCCCAAGCGAACCGACAGCGTGACCTGGGGCGGCTACACCTTCGAGGTGATGGACGTGGACAGCTACCGCATCGACCAGGTGATGGTCACAAAAACCTAGTCTCGCCCCCAAGGCTGCGCGCACGTCGTGTCGCTCGGCCGTCCCCTGCCACGGGTAATACCTGCGGCCCGGGGGAGCCGGCCCCACGGTATTCCTGAAAGCGAGATTCAGGCTGCCGAGCGGTCCTTTTCGTGTTCGCGATCCCTGTCGCGTTCGCGCGCCTTGTCGTCGTAGGCCCAGAGCCGCTGGTTCGCGAACACGGCGTTCGGGTATGGCGACTTGCCGCGGCTGCCGTTGTAGCGGCCGAGGGTCATGTACAGGTCGCCGTTCTCGCGGTCCAGGTAGTGACGCAGGATCACGCAGCCGAAGCGCAGGTTGGTCTGCATGTGAAAGAGCTTGGCCGAATCGCTGTCGCCGATCACGCGGGTCCAGAACGGCATGACCTGCATGTAGCCCCGGGCGCCGGCGCTGGACACCGCGAACTTGCGGAAGTTGCTCTCGACCTGGACCAGCCCGAGCACCAGGCTCACGTCGAGCCCCGAGCGCTTGGCTTCGTACCAGACGGTCTGCAGGAATTCCTTGCGCGTCGGCCAGTCGGCGATCTTCTTCTTGAGCCGCTCGCTCATTTCGCCGAGCCAGCGCAGGTAGACCAGGCGCGCCTCGGTGGTCGAGAACTCCGGCACCGGCGGCGCCTTGTTGTGGATGGCCGAACTCAGCGCGGTGCGCACCGAGTCGATCAGCGGCTCTTCGATCTGTGCACCGGCAAACGCGGACTGCGGCAACGCAGCCAGCGACAGCGCGCCCGAAGCCGCGGCGAACCCGATGCACTTGCGCCGCGAGATGGCCATGCCATCCGCCGCGGCGGTTGCCCCTGGGTCGTCGGTGCAACGGCCGGTGAAGCTCATGCGGCGAGCTTGCCGGCGATGAAGTCGGCGATGCCGGCCGACGGCACCTTCGTGGCGGCCGTGTCGCGGCGGTGCTGGTACTCGAGCTGGCCTTCCTTCAGGCCGCGGTCGGAGATGACCACGCGGTGCGGCACGCCGATCAGCTCCCAGTCGGCGAACATCGCGCCGGGGCGCTCGCCGCGGTCGTCCAGCAGCACATCGACGCCCTTGGCGAGCAGCGATTCATAGAGCGCCTCGGCGGCCGCCTTGACCTCGGGGCTGCGGTCCATGCCGATGGGACAGACCACCACGGTGAACGGTGCCAGCGCGTCGGGCCAGATGATCCCGCGCTCGTCGTGGTTCTGCTCGATGGCGGCGGCCGGCAGGCGGGTGATGCCGATGCCGTAGCAGCCCATCTCGAGGAACTGCGGCTTGCCGCCTTCGTCCAGGTAGGTGGCGTTCATGTCCTTGCTGTACTTGGTGCCCAGCACGAAGACGTGGCCGACTTCGATGCCCCGTTCGATGGCCAGCACGCCCTTGCCGTCGGGCGAGGCATCGCCCGCCACCACGTTGCGCAGGTCGGCCACGATTTCAGGCTCGGGCAGGTCGCGGCCCCAGTTGACGCCGGTCATGTGGAAATCGACCTCGTTGGCGCCGGTGATCCAGTCGGCCAGCACGGCGGCCTCGCGGTCGGCGATGAGCTTGACGGGCTTCTTCAGGTTCAGCGGGCCGAGGTAGCCGGGCTTGCAGCCGAAGTGATCGTCGATTTCGGCGAGCGTGGCGAAGCGGAAGCCCTGGTCCAGGCCCGACACCTTGCTGACCTTGATCTCGTTCATGTCGTGGTCGCCGCGCAGGAGCAGCAGCCAGACCTGCGAACCCTTCGGGTTGCCGGCCTCATCGAGGATGTCGGTGGCCAGCACCAGCGACTTGATGGTGGTTGCAAGCGGCACGCCGAGCAGCTCGGCCACGTCGGCGCATGTGCTCTTGCCGGGGGTCGGCGTTTTCTCGAGCGCCTTGGCGGCTGCGGGGCGCGGGCCGGCCGGGGCCAGCGCCTCGGCCTTTTCCATGTTGGCGGCGTAATTGCTGTCGGGGCAGTAGACGATGGCGTCCTCGCCGGTGGCGGCGATCACCTGGAACTCTTCGCTCAGGTCGCCACCGATGGCACCGCTGTCGGCCGCCACGGCGCGGTAGCGCAGGCCGAAGCGGTCGAAGATGTTGCGGTACGCCTGCGCCATCACTTGGTAGCTGGCCTTGGCCGCATCGAGGTCGCGGTCGAAGCTGTAGGCGTCCTTCATGATGAATTCGCGCCCGCGCATCAGGCCGAAGCGGGGACGCCGCTCGTCGCGGAACTTGGTCTGGATCTGGTAGAAATTCTTCGGCAGCTGCTTGTAGCTGCGGATTTCCTGGCGGGCGATGTCGGTCACCACCTCCTCGCTGGTCGGCTGGATCACGAAGTCGCGGTCATGCCGGTCCTTGATGCGAAGGAGCTCCGGGCCCATCTTCTCGAAGCGCCCGGTCTCCTGCCAGAACTCGGCCGGCTGGACCACCGGCATCGTGAGCTCGATGGCCCCAGCGCGGTTCATCTCTTCCCGCACGATCGCCTCGACCTTGCGGATCACGCGCAGCCCCATCGGCATGTAGGTGTAGATGCCCGTGCCGAGCTTCTTGATCATGCCGGCCCGCATCATCAGACGGTGGCTCGCGACCTCTGCATCGGCGGGCGCTTCCTTGAGGGTGGAGACAAAAAATCGGGAAGCTTTCATCGGGATCGTGGTGATGGAATCGCTGGATTCGACGTACGGAAGTGGGGAACTGCTCCCCCGGAGAGACCCTGAGAGACTGGCATCGCGCTTGCCGAGGGCAACCCGGCATGCATAATCGACTCAGTTCAAAAATTGGGGTTTGATTATGCTCGACCGGGACGGCTTCAGGCCCAACGTCGGCATCATCCTGCTCAACCAGAGAAACCAGGTTTTCTGGGGCAAACGCATACGCACGCATTCCTGGCAGTTTCCGCAAGGCGGCATAGACCGCGGCGAAAGTCCCGAGCAAGCCATGTTCCGGGAACTGCACGAGGAAGTGGGGCTCCACCCGGAGCATGTGCGCATCGTGGCCCGTACCCGCGACTGGTTGCGCTACGAGGTGCCGGATCGGTTCATCCGCCGTGACGCACGGGGCCACTACAAGGGCCAGAAACAAATCTGGTATTTGCTGCAACTCGTCGGCCACGACTGGGATCTGAACCTGCGTGCAACCGACCATCCCGAATTCGACGCCTGGCGCTGGCATGACTACTGGGTGCCGCTCGACGTCGTCGTCGAGTTCAAGCGCGGCGTCTACGAGATGGCGCTCACCGAGCTTGCTCGCTACCTGCCCCGGCAGGATTTCCGCAACCGCTTCCTGCGCAGCAATGTGCGCGCCCGAGAATTCGAGCGCCATCCGCTGGACGCCGGAGCGCCCGCGGGTCTGGACCTGCCGCCCGGCGGCAGCTTCGATCCGCATCCCGACATTCCTTCTGCGAGCGATGAACCTCCTCTTCCCAACAACAACGCGCCCTTCTTTCCGACGCAACGCTGAGCGCGTTCTTCTCCTGGCCTGCTTCGGCATCCTCGCCGGATGCGCATCGGGCAAGTACGACACCGACAACCCCGACTGGGCGCAAGCGGGCTCGCCGCCGCCGCCCAAGCGGTCCGAGACGGACAAGGAATGGGAAGAAACGGCAGCACCGCCGCCGCCGGCCTTCAGCGAAAGCCGCCTGCTGCCGATCGAAATGCCTCCGTACATGAGCCTGAAGTTCGGCATCGATCCGGGAACGATCACGATCACGCCCGACGGCATCGTGCGCTACGTGGTGGTGGCCAGCAACCGCAGCGGCGGGGCCGTCAATGCCTTCTACGAAGGCGTGCGTTGCTCGACCGCCGAGATGAAGAGCTATGCGCGCTACAACAGCGGCGCATGGCAGGAAGTGACGAAGCAAGAATGGAAGCGCATCACCGACCTGAATTCGCGCTACACGCGGGCACTGTCGAGCCAGGGCATCTGCCGCGGCAACGCGCCGCGCAGTTCGGTCGGGGAGATGGTGCAGAACATCCGCAATCCGGTGCGCGAAGTGCAATAGGCGAAGCGACGCCGAGATGAAGAAACGGGGCCTTGGGCCCCGTTTTTCTTTCGCCGATCTGCCGATCAGCTGGGCATCAGCACCATGTTGTCGCGGTGGACCATCTCCGGCTCCGCGACATAGCCCAGCAGGCGCTCGAACTCGCCGGAGGGCTTCCGGCACAGCAGGCGCGCCTCCACGCTCGAATAGTTGGCCAGGCCCCGCGCCAGCTCGACGCCCTCGGCGTCGCGTACCGCGATCACGTCGCCGCGCGAGAACTCACCCGACACGCCCGTCATGCCGATCGGCAGCAGGCTCTTGCCTTCGGCGCGCACCTTGGCCGCGGCCCCCGCATCGACGATGACGGCGCCGCGCAGCTGCAGGTGGTCGGCCATCCAGCGCTTGCGCGCCTGGTGCTTGGCCGTCTGCGCCACCAGCAGCGTGCCGATGGATTCGCCGCGCGTGAGACGCAGCAGGGCATCGGCCTCGCGGCCCCAGGCGATCACGGTCGATGCGCCCGAGCCGGCGGCGCGCTTGGCGGCCAGGATCTTGGTGATCATCCCGCCGCGGCCGAGGCTGGAGCCCGCCCCGCCAGCCATGGCCTCGAGCGCCGGGTCGCCGGCCGCTGCTTCGTGCACGAACTTGGCGTCCGGGTCCTTGCGCGGATCGGCCGTGTAGAGGCCCTTCTGGTCCGTCAGGATGATCAGCGCATCGGCTTCGACCAGGTTGGCCACGAGCGCGCCGAGCGTATCGTTGTCGCCGAACTTGATCTCGTCGTTGACGACGGTGTCGTTCTCGTTGATGACCGGCACCACGCCCAGGCGCAGCAGCGTGACGAGGGTCGAGCGAGCGTTGAGATAGCGCTCGCGGTCGGCCAGGTCGGCGTGGGTCAGGAGCACCTGCGCGCTGCCGATCTCGTTCTCGCGCAGCTTGGTCTCGTACATCTGGGCCAGGCCCATCTGGCCGACAGCCGCAGCCGCCTGGAGCTCGTGGATTTCATGAGGCCGGGTGCGCCAGCCGAGGCGCTTCATGCCTTCGGCGATGGCGCCGCTGGACACCATCACGACCTCGCGCCCTTCGCGCACCAGTGCCGCAAGCTGCCGGCACCACTCGCCGATGGCGGCTTCATCGAGACCACGCCCCTCGTTGGTCACGAGGCTCGAGCCCACCTTGACGACGATACGGCGGGCATCCCGCAAGGCAGTGGATCCGGAATTCGATGTCATGGGGGGGCGTGTCGCGGTCGTGAAGGCTGCTGATTTTGCTATCTGTCGAGTCGCATCGATTTCGATGCCATGCCGCACTCAGGCCGGATCGGGCGGCAGCTGGACAAAGCGCGGATCGACCTCGACCGGCTCGTGTTCAGCCACCTGCTGGGCCTTGACCTGCTGGTAGACGGCCTGCACCAGATGCTCGCAACCCTCGCGCGTGAGCGCCGAGATCTCGAACACCGGCCCCTTGAAGCGCAGCCGCTTGACGAAGTCCTTGACCAGCGCCGCGCGCTCGTCGGCGGGCACCATGTCGAGCTTGTTCAGCACCAGCCAGCGCGGCTTGTCGTAGAGCGCCGCATCGTATTTCTTCAGCTCGCCCACGATGGCCTTGGCTTGCGCCACCGGGTCGACAGCGTCGTCGAACGGGGCCATGTCGATCACATGCAGCAGCAGCCGCGTGCGCTGCAGGTGGCGCAGGAAGAGATGGCCGAGGCCGGCGCCTTCCGATGCGCCTTCGATCAGGCCGGGCAGGTCGGCCACGACGAAGCTCTGCTCCGGACCGACGCGCACGACACCCAGATTCGGATGCAAGGTAGTGAAGGGATAGTCCGCAATGCGCGGACGTGCGTTCGAGATGGCGCTGATCAGCGTCGACTTGCCCGCATTCGGCATGCCCAGCAAGCCGACGTCGGCGAGCACCTTCAATTCGAGCTTCAGGCTCTTCTTTTCACCGGGCCAGCCCGGCGTCTTCTGCCGCGGAGCGCGGTTGATGGCGCTCTTGAAGCGCATGTTGCCGAAGCCGCCGTCGCCGCCCTTGGCGATGGTGATGACCTCGCCTTCGGTCAGCAGCTCGTACAGCACTTCACCCGTTTCGGCGTCGCTGATGATCGTACCGACCGGCACCTTGAGCGTGATGTCGTCGCCTGCGGCGCCGAACATGTCAGAGCCCATGCCGTGCTCACCACGCTTGGCTTCGTGCCGGCGCGAATAGCGGAAATCGACCAGTGTGTTGAGGTTCGAGTCGGCCACCGCGAACACATGGCCGCCGCGGCCGCCGTCGCCGCCGTTGGGGCCGCCGAATTCCTTGTACTTCTCATGACGGAACGACACGCAGCCGTTGCCGCCATCGCCGGCGGCGATGTCGATGAAGGCTTCGTCTACGAACTTCATGGGATGTCCAGTCTACAAATGAAGAAGCCCCGGCAAAGCGGGGCCTCGGGCTGATCGAAGTGACGCGAGGCTTACGCCGCGGGGGTCACGTTGACCATGTGCTTGTTGAGCGCACCCTTGTGACCGAACGACACGTGGCCGTCGACCAGGGCGAAGAGCGTGTGGTCCTTGCCCACGCCGACATTCACGCCGGGGTGGAACTGGGTGCCGCGCTGACGCACGATGATCGAGCCTGCGCTGATCAGTTCGCCGCCGAACGCCTTCACGCCGAGCATCTTGGGCTTGGAATCGCGCCCGTTTCGCGTTGAGCCGCCGCCTTTTTTCTGTGCCATGGAATGTGCTCCTTAGCCGGCGATCGCGCCGATTTGCAGTTCGGTGAACTGCTGGCGATGGCCTTGACGTTTCTGATAATGCTTGCGACGGCGCATCTTGAAGATGCCGACCTTGTCGTGCTTGCCGTGCGACAGTACCGTGACTGTCACCGTTGCGCCGGACACCAGGGGCGTGCCAACCTTGATTTCAGCGCCGTTTCCGACTGCCAGAACCTGGTCGATCACGATTTCCTGGCCTACGTCCGCAGCAATCTGTTCTACTTTAATTTTTTCGCCGGAAGCAACGCGATACTGCTTGCCGCCGGTTTTTATGACCGCGTACATGTAAGACCTCTTAGAAATGAGTCTCCGCAGCGAATTCCGCAGAGCCCAAGATTATAGCGCGGTTCGTACCCGCTAACCCCCTTCGCCTCGTCCGACCCCTGGCAGGCAGGCGGCCCTCCCTATAATTTGCGCCTTCCGGCCCCTGGGCCGCCCTCATCTTCAGCAGCGCCCCGCGCCTCCGCTTTGCCAGTCCCCGCCGCCGACACCTCCCCTACCGCCACCGTGCTGGACCTGATTGCCGGCGACATGGTCGAAGTCGACCGCGTGATCGCACGCCGCCTCGACACAGGCGTGCCGTTGGTCAGCCAAGTCTCCAAGTACATCATCTCCGCGGGCGGCAAGCGCCTGCGGCCCGCGCTCCTGCTGCTGATGTCGGGCGCATTGGGATACACGAGCGAACAGCGCTTCAACTTGGCGGCCGTGGTGGAGTTCATCCACACCGCCACACTGCTGCACGACGACGTTGTCGACGAGTCGACACTGCGACGTGGTCGCGCAACCGCCAACGAATCGTTCGGCAACCCGGCCAGCGTGTTGGTCGGGGACTTCCTGTACTCGCGAGCATTCCAGATGATGTTGGATGCAAACAACACTCGCGTGATGGAAATCCTGGCCGAAGCGACCAACGTGATCGCGGAAGGCGAAGTGCTTCAGTTGATGAACATGCATGACGCTTCGCTGGACGAAGCTGCGTACCTGCGCGTCATCCGTTCGAAGACCGCCAAGCTTTTCGAGGCCAGCACACGCCTTGCCGCCGTGCTCGCTGGGGTCGCGCCGGAAGTGGAGGAAGCCTGCGCCACCTACGGGCAGGCGCTTGGCACCGCATTCCAAGTGATCGACGACGTGCTGGACTACGCTGGCGACGCCCAAGAGACAGGAAAGAACGTCGGCGACGACCTGCGCGAAGGTAAAACCACCCTCCCCCTGATTTTTGCCATGCAGCGCGGCACGCCAGTCCAGAGCGGATTAGTGCGCGCGGCCATCGAAGCAGGTGACACGGCTCAGCTGAGCAAGGTCGTGGAGATCGTGCGCGAAACCGGCGCACTGGATGCATCCCGCGCTGCGGCCGCCGCCGAGGCAAAACGCGCAATCGATGCTTTGCGCGACTTTCCATCGAATTCGCACGCCGCCGGTTTGCTACAATTGGCGGCTCAGTTGCTTGAGCGACGTGCCTGAAACACCTCACCAGAGTTGGCATTTAGGACGACTTCTTTTTTCTTGCAACCAATCGGGGTGTAGCTTAGCCTGGTAGAGCGCTACGTTCGGGACGTAGAGGCCGGAGGTTCGAATCCTCTCACCCCGACCAGCCTTTGGCTGGCATAAATAATGGCCATGCCTGTTGCTGTGTAGCGATTTACAGCACAGGGGCGATGAGCGATGATCGTGAAGCACTTTCTCACATCTTTTTCATTCGCTGAATGGCCGCTGCCGAACTTCCAGTTAAAGAACTCTCGCAAATAGCCCTCCCGGGCTTGGCGCGGGCTCTCGTTTCGGCTGGCAAGTTGCCCGCAAAAATCGCAGAAGACATCTACCAGAAGTCCCTGAGCGGCCGCACCAGCTTCATCGCAGAGTTGACTGGGACAGGTGCGGTCTCTGCAGCCGATCTCGCCCACACACTTTCCACCGCTTTCGGCGCACCGCTGCTCGATCTCGACGCCATCGACCACCAGCGTCTACCCAAGGATTTGCTCGATCCGAAGCTGTGCCACGCATATCGCATCGTTGTCCTCAGCAAGCGGAACAACCGTCTCATTGTTGCAACGGCGGACCCGTCTGACCAGCAAGCCGCGGAGAAGATCAAGTTCGCCTCGCAAATGGGCGTTGACTGGGTCATCGCGGAATACGACAAGCTTTCGCGAATGATCGATGCTGCCGCAGCGAGCGCGGCAGAGACCATCAATAACATCGTCGGCTCCGAATTCGAGTTCGATGATGTAAGCGCCGAAACCGCGGGCGACGTCAGCGAACAGGCGATCGCCGAAGTCGAAGACGCGCCTGTCGTGCGCTTTCTTCACAAGATGCTGCTCGACGCAGTCAGCATGCGCGCCTCCGACATTCACTTCGAGCCTTACGAGCATCACTACCGCGTGCGCTTCCGGGTCGACGGCGAACTGCGCGAAATTGCCAGTCCGCCCACCGTCATCAAGGACAAGTTGGCGTCCCGCATCAAGGTCATCTCGCGGCTCGACATTTCCGAAAAGCGCGTGCCGCAGGACGGCCGCATGAAGCTCAAGATCGGGCCGGACCGCGTGATCGACTTTCGCGTGAGCACGCTGCCCACGCTGTTCGGCGAAAAGATCGTGGTACGTATCCTGGACCCAAGCAGTGCACGGCTGGGTATCGACGCGCTCGGCTACGACGCTGTAGAAAAAGAGCGCCTCCTTTACGCCATCGGCCGCCCCTACGGCATGGTGCTTGTCACCGGTCCCACGGGCTCGGGCAAGACGGTGTCGCTCTACACCTGCCTGAATCTTTTGAACCAGCCAGGCGTCAACATCGCGACGGCGGAAGATCCGTCCGAAATTAACCTGCCAGGCGTCAACCAGGTCAACGTCAACGAGCGGGCCGGCCTAACCTTCGCCACCGCATTGCGCGCGTTCCTGCGCCAAGATCCGGACATCATCATGGTCGGCGAAATTCGCGACCTCGAAACCGCCGACATCTCGATCAAGGCCGCGCAGACTGGCCATCTGGTGCTCTCGACGCTGCACACCAACGACGCTCCCACCACGCTCACGCGCATGCGCAACATGGGCATTGCGCCGTTCAACATCGCATCGAGCGTGATCCTGATCACCGCGCAGCGCCTCGCGCGACGGCTTTGCACGGTATGTCGCGTGCCGGCGGACATCCCACGGGAAGCATTGCTTGAAGCGGGCTTCAAGGAAGCGGACCTGGACGGCACGTGGAAGCCCTACCGCCCGGTCGGTTGCTCCGCATGCAGCGGAGGCTACAAAGGCCGCGTCGGCATCTACCAGGTGATGCCGATCACCGAAGCCATCCAGGAAATCATCCTGCGCGATGGCAGCGCACTCGACATCGCGCAGCAATCCGAAGCCGAGGGCGTGCGTTCGCTGCGCCAATCGGGCCTCGGAAAAGTCAGGCAGGGTCTCACTTCGCTCGAAGAAGTGGTGGCTTGCACCAACGAATAACGAACACTGAATACCGGAGATCGAATGGCAACAGTGGCATCCCCCCGCTCCTCCCAGATCACGCACAAGGAATTTGTCTTCGAGTGGGAAGGCAAGGACCGTAACGGCAAGCTGGTGCGCGGCGAACTTCGAGCCGCCGGTGAGAACCAGGTACAGGCTGCGCTGCGACGTCAAGGCGTGCTCGCCAGCAAGATCAAGAAGCGCCGCATGCGCTCGGGCAAGGCCATCAAGCCCAAGGACATCGCGATCTTCACGCGCCAACTCGCCACCATGATGAAGGCCGGCGTGCCGCTCATGCAGTCCTTCGACATCGTCGGCCGCGGCAACGCGAATGCAAGCGTTGCGAAGCTGCTCAACGACATCCGCAGCGACGTGGAAACCGGCACTTCGCTGTCAGCCGCCTTCCGCAAGTTCCCGAAGTACTTCGACAACCTTTACTGCAATCTGGTGGAGGCTGGTGAAGCGGCGGGTATTCTCGAAGAGTTGCTCGATCGTCTTGCCACCTACATGGAAAAGACCGAGGCGATCAAGTCGAAGATCAAGTCGGCGTTGATGTATCCGACCTCTGTGGTGGTCGTCGCATTCGTCGTGGTGGCGATCATCATGATCTTTGTGATTCCGGCCTTCAAGCAGGTCTTCACTTCGTTCGGCGCCGACTTGCCGGCTCCGACACTGTTTGTGATGGCCATGAGCGAGTTCTTTGTGTCTTACTGGTGGCTGATCTTTGGGGGCATCGGGGGCGGGTTTTACTTTTTCATGCAGGCATGGAAACGCAACGAGCGCATGCAAAAGTTCATGGACCGCCTGGTTCTGCGCATTCCGATTTTTGGCACGCTGATTGAAAAATCCTGCATTGCACGCTGGACGCGAACGCTTGCCACGATGTTTGCCGCTGGCGTGCCGCTGGTCGAAGCGCTGGATTCGGTGGGAGGTGCTTCCGGCAATTCCGTCTACGGCGATGCCACCGCCAAGATTCAGCAAGAAGTGTCGACCGGCACCAGCCTCACGGCTGCAATGACCAACGTCAATCTCTTCCCCTCGATGGTGATCCAGATGACCGCCATTGGCGAAGAATCCGGCTCCATCGACCACATGCTGGGCAAGGCTGCCGACTTCTACGAATCCGAGGTCGACGACATGGTCGCTGGTCTCTCCAGCCTGATGGAACCCATCATCATCGTGTTCCTCGGCACCATCATCGGTGGCATCGTGGTGTCGATGTATCTGCCCATCTTCAAGCTCGGCCAAGTCGTCTGATGCCGGTTTCGCAAGGGTTCGACGCCGTCCTGGCCGGCGTGCTGGGGCTATTGATCGGCAGCTTCCTGAATGTCGTGATCTACCGGACCCCGGTCATGATGTACCGGGAGTGGCTCTCCGACGCCGTCGCCAACCTGATGACGTCGAAGGACGTGCCCTCGCTGTGGTCGCTGGTCTTCGGCCCCAAGGCTGTGCCGCCTGCCGGACTCGAAGCCGCGGCGGACAAGGCGGCAGTGGCGATCGAGAGCCTCCCGCCCTTCGACCTCACGCGCCCCGCATCACGCTGCGGCGCCTGCGGCCACAAGATCCGCTGGTACCAGAACATCCCTGTTTTGAGCTACCTGTTCCTGCGCGGCCGCTGTGGGTCGTGCAAGACCCCGATCAGCCCGCGCTATCCGTTGGTCGAGCTGGTCACGGGCGCTTTCTTCGCCCTCTGCGGCTGGCGTTTCGGCCTCACCCCCGCGGGTGCGTTGTGGGCGGCCTTCGCCGCGCTCCTGATCTGCCAGTTCCTGATTGATTTCGACACCCAGTTCCTGCCCGATTCGCTGAACTACGCCCTCCTCTGGCTCGGCCTCGTCGGTGCGGCCATGGGCTGGACCGGCGTGCCCCTGAGTTCGGCGGTGTGGGGTGCGGTGTTCGGCTACCTGAGCCTCTGGCTTGTGTACCATGCCTACCGCCTGGTCACAGGCAAGGAAGGCATGGGCTATGGAGACTTCAAACTGCTCGCCGCACTGGGCGTCTGGCTCGGCGCCGACTACCTCATCGCCATCATCCTCGTCTCTTCGCTGGTGGGCGCGGTGATCGGCATCACCCTTCGCGTGGTCGGCAAGCTGGCGCACAAGGACATCCCGATCGCGTTCGGTCCCTTCCTGGCCGGCGCGGGCCTCGTCTGCCTGGTGATCGGTCCCGAAGTCGTGCGGCAATGGGTGCCCTTCGCGTTCCCGCTCGGCGCGCTGATCCATTGAGAATCCGGGCATGGTTCGGCGCATCGGCCTGACGGGCGGCATCGGCAGCGGCAAGAGCACCGTAGCCGGACTGCTGGTTGCCCAGGGCGCCGTGCTGGTCGACACCGACGCGATCGCACGCAGAATCGCGCAGGCCGGCGGCATCGCGATGCCGGCGCTCGAAGCTGCTTTCGGACGAGGCGTCATTGCCCCTGACGGCGGCCTCGACAGGGCTGCCATGCGCCAGATCGTGTTCACCGATGCGGGCGCCAAGGTGCGGCTCGAATCCATCCTGCATCCGCTGATCGGCACGGAAACCCAGCGCCAGGCCGCAGCCGCGGGCGAAGTCGCCGTCGTGGTGTTCGACGTACCGCTGCTCGTCGAATCCGGTCGCTGGCGAGCCATCGTGGACCGGGTGCTGGTGGTCGACGCCACCGAAACCACGCAGCTCCAGCGCGTTGTCGCCCGCTCGGGCTGGACGCCCGAAGCCGTCAACGCGGTGATCGCCCAGCAGGCCTCGCGCCGGGCGCGCCGGGCAGCCGCCGACGCAGTCATTTTCAACGAGTCATTGACGCTCGCGGAACTCGAAACCGAAGTGCAGGGTCTCTGGAAGCAGTGGGCTGCGGCCACCACGCGATAATCCGAGACCTGCCGCTATCGCGGCTGCATAACGATTACGACAAAAAGGCGCTCGCCGCAGTGCCCTCCCCGAGATGCTTTTCAACTCGTATCCATTCATTTTTGTCTTTTTCCCGTTGGTCCTGATCGGGTTTTTCCTGATTGGCAAGCGCAACGCCCGCGCTGCCGCCGGCTTCCTCGCGCTGGCTTCGCTCTTTTTCTACGGCTGGTGGAGCGTGCAGGCCCTGCCGCTGCTGCTGGGTTCCATCTGCGTCAACTACTGGTTCGGCCTGCACCTGTCGCCCGCGCCGGGCCGCGACGACCGCAAGCGCAAGACGCTGCTGATCTGTGCATTGGTGGTCAACCTGGGTGTGCTCGCCGTCTTCAAGTACGCCAACTTCTTTCTGGAAAACGTCGACGCGGGCCTGGTCGCCGCAGGCCTCACGCCGATCGAGCTGGTGCACATCGTGCTGCCGATCGGCATCTCGTTCTACACCTTCACGCAGATCGCCTTCCTGGTCGACTGCTGGCAGGGCAAGGTGCACGAGCGCAGCTTCGTCCATTACCTGCTTTTCGTGACCTACTTCCCGCACCTGATCGCGGGCCCCGTGCTGCATCACGCGCAGATGATGCCGCAGTTCGCGAACCCTTCCACCTACCGGCTCGACCCGAACAAGGTGGCCATCGGCATCGCCATCTTCGTCTTCGGCCTTGCCAAGAAACTGCTGATCGCCGACCCCCTGGGCCAGTACGCCGACATGATGTTCAACGGCGTGCACAAGGGCATCGAGCCCACGCTCTACACCGCGTGGTTCGGAGCGCTCGCCTACACGCTGCAGATCTATTTCGACTTCTCGGGCTACTCGGACATGGCGGTGGGCCTCTCGCTGTGCCTGGGCGTGCAACTGCCGCTCAATTTCCGCTCGCCCTACAAGTCGACCAACATCATCGAGTTCTGGCGCCGCTGGCACATCTCGCTGTCGAACTTCCTGCGCGACTACCTCTACGTGCCGCTGGGCGGCAACCGCAAGGGCCCGGCCCGGCGCTACCTGAACCTGTTCCTCACGATGCTGCTGGGCGGCCTCTGGCACGGCGCCGCCTGGACCTTCGTGATCTGGGGCGCGCTGCACGGCATCTTCCTGATGATCAACCACCTCTGGAACGCCAAGGTGCGCCGCAACGCCACGCCCGGGCGCATCGCCCGCCTGCTCGGCTGGTTCCTGACCTTCCTCTGCGTGGTGGTGGCCTGGATCGTCTTCCGCGCCGACGGCATGCACACGGCCATGGCGATCTACAAGGGCATGCTCGGCCTGCACGGCGCGCCGCCCTCGGCGTTCAGCGAGCTGGGCCCGGTTCCGTTCCGCAAGCCCGAGTTCTTCCAGACCATGCTGGTCGGCATCATCATCTGCCTGGCGCTGCCGCCCACCATCACGCTGGAGCGCTGGATTCCGCATCCGAAGGCCGTTGCGGGCCGCCCGGTCATGGCGTGGCTCTCGACCGCGGTGCTCGCCATCGGCACGTTCGCGCTGTTCGCGTGGTGCGTCTCGAAGCTGGGCAACTACAGCCCGTTCCTCTACTTCCAATTCTGATTCGACATGACGATGCCCGCGAAAGTCTGGCTGCGGTTCTTCTTCATCGGCTACATCGTGCTGATGGGGCTATGGATCGTTTCGCTGACCAGCCCCATTCCCTATGGCGACCTCACGCGGATCGGGCGCCTGTCCGAGCGCGAGTTCGGCTGGACCGCGCCCCCGCCGAAAGTCGACCCCGCATTGCTCAAGGGCACGCCGGTCGATCAGGCGGACATCATGGTCATCGGCGACAGCTTCTCCATGACCTTCCGCTGGCAGTCCAAGCTCGTGGCGGCCGGCTACCGCGTCTCGACCAGCTACTGGGGCCAGTACGAGAACGCGCTGTGCGGCGACTTCGACCAGTGGGTCCAGCGCTCGGGCTTCAAGGGCAAGCTGATCATCATCGAGAGCGTCGAGCGCCTGCTGGGCGACCGCACCAAGGACAGCGCGAAGTGCGAGAAGATGCGCATGCCCTACGACGCCATGCCGCATCCCCTGGTCAAGCCGGACGAGACCGTGCCCGAACCCGCGCCCAACTGGAACGTCCAGTTCATGACCGGCGTGACCACGTACTACAACACGTGGAAAGCGAAAAAGTCTGCAACCGACACCTACTTCGACTGGAACACCTGGGTGCGCCCGGTGCCCAACGGCTGCAAGTACTTCTCGCACCACGCATGCGACAAGATGCCTTTCTTCGCCGAAGACGAGGACAACGGCCCGCTGACCCTCGCGCACCTGGATTGGATGAAGAACTTCACAGCCGCGCACAGCGCCGTCCCGATCATGTGGATGGTGATCCCCAACAAGACCACGGTGTACCTGAAGCCCGACTACTCGAAGGATTTCGAAACGGGCTTCCGCGAATCTAAGCTGACGGGCCCCGACCTCTTCGCTTTTACACGTGAGAAACACTCTCAGGTTCGCGACTTCTATTTCTCGAACGACACTCACATGTCGATGCACGGACAGCTCCTGCTCGGCGACCGCATGCTGGCCGCCGTGCGCGAGGTGCTTCCGACGCCCCCTTCCAAATCACCCTGAAGTTATGATCCCGCGACAGGAAACCGATAAAAACGCGTGATCCTTTACGAGTACCCCTTCAACGAGCGCATCCGCACCTACCTGAGGCTGGAACACCTGTTCCGTCGCCTCGGAGAACTGGTGCCCTCGGAATCGCCGCTTTCCCATCACTACGCCCTGATCACGATCTTCGAGATCATGGACGTGGCGGCGCGCGCAGACCTCAAGGCCGATGTGCTGCGAGATCTCGACAAGCACAAGAACGTCTTCAACAGCTACCGGGGCAATCCGGCCATCGCTGAAGCAGTGCTCGACCAGGTCGTCGGCCAACTCGAAGGCAACTTCGCCGCCCTCAACAGCGTCGCCGGCAAGGCCGGCCAGGCGCTGACGGAGAACGAGTGGCTCATGAGCATTCGCAGCCGCGCCGGCATTCCGGGCGGCACCTGCGAGTTCGACCTGCCCGCCTACTACGCCTGGCAGCACCGCACGCCGGCCAGCCGCCGCGCGGACCTGGAGCGCTGGTCGAACACGCTCTCGCCGCTGGCTTCTTCCATCTACCTCCTGCTCAAGCTGCTGCGCGATGCCGATGTGCCCTACAAGGTCATCGCCACGAACGGGCAGTTCCAGCAGAACCTCCCGCAGGGGCGCAGCTTCCAGCTGCTGCGGCTGCGCATCGATCCCCGGCTGGGGCTGATCCCCGAAATCAGCGGCAACCGCCTCATGGTTTCGGTCCGGCTCATGCGGCACGAGGCCGACGACCGTTTGCACCAGAGCACGGAAGACGCGCCTTTTGAATTGACACTCTGCGCATGACGGGGAAGGTGAACGACAAAGGCGAGCGGATCGTCCGTTGCCCCAGTTGTGGCGGCGAGAGCATCTACGCGCCCTCCAACCCCTACCGGCCCTTCTGCAGCGCGCGCTGCAAGGGCGTCGATCTCGGCGCCTGGGCCAGCGAAGAATTCCGGATGCCGGCCGAGGCGCCACCCGACGACGATCCGTTCGGCGACCCCAAGCTCCAGTAGACCGGCACCGCGCCTACCGGCCGCCGTCCCCGAGGAACACTGGGTCCAGATAGCCCGCGTGCTCCCGCACGTAGAAGGGCCGCAAGTGCTCGCGGTCCTTGTAGACCGGCGTGCCATCGGGCATGGACCGCACGCACTCGCCCGACCTGCAAAGCTGCGCGAGCACGTCGATGGCCTCCGCCCCGCTCGATGCGGCAATGCGCTTCAACCGCTCGTTGAGCTCTGCCTGTTCGGGCGGCAACGGGCCGGTGGTGGTGCTGGTCAGCGCGGTCATCCGCCCCATGCGGCTGCCCTCGATCAGGCGGCGCGGCTCGAACTCCACGCTGCGCGCGTTGTCCAGCAGCAGGTACACCTTTTTCTTGCTCTGGACGAGCGTCGTCAACAGTTTCTCGAGTGCGTCGAGCGAACGCCCGAGGCCCGGGCCGCCGTTGTTGATCGGGTAGGCCGATCCACCCTCCTGGAAGTAGAAGGCCAGCGGGAAATTCCCGGTGAAGTAGCAGTTCCAGCACGCGCCGACGACGACCGTGTCGATCCGCGGGTCCAGTGCCAGTTCGAGCATGCCGGTGCGCGCCTTGTCGCAGCCTTCGTTGCCATCGGACAGCACGCCCGGCACCGGCGGGCAGGCCCCGTAAGTCGCGAAGTACGCCGTGGCCATCTGCGCCGGCGCGCTGCGCGCGAGTTCCAGCGCGCGCGGTGCGTACTGCTGCACATGGCTGTCGCCGATCAGCAGCACCTTGCGCGCGCCGCTGCCGGTGCGCTCGACCTTGTGCGCTCCGAGCTTTTCCTGTTTGAAGCCGTCGTAGTAGTTGTCGTCCACCGTGGCGTCGGTCACCTTGCGCAGCAGGTCGCTGCCGTTGCGCGGCGGCATGCCGCCCAGCGCCAGCACGCCGACCAGCGCGACCGCCACGCCGGAGGTGGCCAGCGCGCGCAGCATGCCGACGCCCGTGCGCGCCCGGGTGAACCGCTCGAGAAAGCGGTAAGTGGCCCACGCCAGCAAGACGCTCGCGACAACCGCGCCCGCACGCACCCAGGCCGACGGATTGCCCTCTTCCACGATCCGCGCATACACCAGGAGCGGCCAGTGCCACAGGTAAAGCGGATAGCTGATGAGGCCGATCCACACCATCACCCGGTTCGAGAGCACGTACTTGTTCAGCACGCCGCCCGGCCCGGCCGCGATGCAGCTGACCGCCCCCAGCGTCGGCAGCAGCGCCCACCAGCCCGGAAAGGCCTTGTCGCTGCGCGTCATCACGAGCCCCAGCACGAGCAGGCCCACGCCCAGCACCGACTGGAGATGGCTGCGCCACACGCTCGGCGCGACGGGCTTGAGCCGCATACACGCCAGGATGCCGCCGACCATCAGCTCCCAGAAACGCGAGGCCGGCGAGTAGAACGCCGCCTCGCGGAACGGATGCACCGTCGTCACGTTGACCAGGAACGACGCCACTGCGATCACCCACAGCAGCCGCACGATCGGCCAGCGCCGACGCCATGCCACGCCCAGCAGCAGCGGCCAGAAAATATAGAACTGCTCCTCGATGCCGAGGGACCACAGGTGCAGCAGCGGCTTGGTCTCGGCCGCGGTATCGAAGTACCCCGACTCGCCCCAGAAGATGAAGTTGGCCACGAAGGCCGCACCGCCCGCCGCCTGCTTGCCGAGCTCGGCAAACTCTCGCGGCAGCAGCGCATACCAGCCGAAGGCCAGCGTCGCCGCCAGCACCAGCATCAGCGCCGGAAAGATCCGCCGGATGCGGCGTGCATAGAAGTCGCGGTAGCTGAAATCGCTCGCCGCGTGGCTCTGCATGATGATCGTCGTGATCAGGAAGCCCGAGATCACGAAGAAGATGTCGACCCCGATGAAGCCGCCCGGCAGCGCGTCGGGAAACGCATGGAACGCCAGCACCGACGCGACCGCAACGGCGCGCAGGCCGTCGATGTCGGGGCGGTACTTGGGATGCATCTTCGGGCTCAGGCCTCGGGCGACGTCCGGCCGTTGTGCCGGCCGGTCGCCCGCATCAGGCCAAGGTCGAGACGGCCAGCGCCGCCGACGCGGGCAGGCCGCGCTCCTGTACCAGCCATTCGAGCACCGGCAGCGCGCCCGGCAGCACCGGTGCCACGTCCAGCGGCAGTTGCTGCCACGCCATCGCCTGGCCTTCGCGCATCTCGAACTCGCCGGTCCAGGCGGTCACCTTGCACCAGTGCAGGCGCACCAGCGCATGCGGGTAGTCGTGCTCCGTGACCTTCCAGACCGAAGCACCTTTGATGGTGATGCCGAGTTCTTCCTGCAGTTCGCGGCGCAGGGCCTCTTCGACGGTTTCACCGGCTTCGATCTTGCCGCCCGGAAACTCCCAGTAGCCCGCGTAGGCCTTGCCTTCGGGACGCGTCGAGAGCAGCAGCGCATCGTCCGAGAGGCGGATCAACACGCCGACCGCGACCTCGGTGTGCTTGCGCGCACCCTTCTCTTCTGCGCTCACGCGGTGCCCCGGCCCGCGTAGTCGCGGGCGAACTGGTAGGCCACGCGGCCGCTGCGGGAACCGCGCTCCAGCGCCCAGACCAGCGCCTCGGGCCGCGCCGCCGCAATGGCGGCGGCGTCGACCCCGAACGACGAGAGCCACTGGCCGACGATCGTCAGGTACTCGTTCTGGCTGAAGGGGTAGAAGCTCACCCAGAGCCCGAAGCGCTCGGACAGCGAAATCTTCTCCTCGATCACCTCGCCCGGATGCACTTCGCCGTCTTCGGTGTGGGTGTAGCTGAGGTTGTCCTTCATGTACTCGGGCAAGAGGTGGCGCCGGTTGCTGGTCGCGTAGATCAGCACATTGGGCGTCGATGCCGCGATCGATCCGTCGAGGATCGACTTGAGCGCCTTGTAGCCCGGCTCGCCCTCGTCGAAGCTCAGGTCGTCGCTGAAGACGATGAATTTCTCCGGACGCTGCGAGACCACCTCGACGATGTCGGGCAGGTCGACCAGCTCGGCCTTGTCCACCTCGATGAGGCGCAGCCCCTGCGGCGCATAGGCCTGCAGGCAGGCGCGGATCAGCGACGACTTGCCCGTGCCGCGCGCCCCGGTCAGGAGCACGTTGTTGGCCGGCTTGCCTTCGACGAACTGGCGCGTGTTGCGCTCGATCTTTTCCTTCTGGACGTCGATTTCCTTGAGCGAATCGAGCGCCATCGAAGCCACATGCTTCACCGGCTCCAGTACGCCGTGGCCGGAGTTGCGGCGGCGGTAGCGCCAGGCGATGGAGGCGTTCCAGTCGACCGGCGCCGACAGCGGCTGCGGCAGGATCGATTCGATGCGGGTAATGAGCTGTTCGGCGCGCTCGATCAGCTTTTGGAACTGCTCGTTCATCGACGCCCGCCCGGCCGCCCGAAGGGCGTTGAGCCCCCCCTCGGGGGGCAGCGACGACACGAAGTGCGGAGCGTGGGGGTCATCATGATCTGTAATCGGCGTTGATCGTCACGTATTCGTGGCTGAAGTCGCAGGTCCAGACGGTTTCGCTGGCCGTGCCGCGGCCCAAGCCCACGCGCACCGTGATCTCGCTCTGCTTCATCACGCGTTGGCCGTCTTCCTCGCGGTACGACGGGTTGCGCCCGCCCTTCACGGCCACGTGCACGTCGTCCAGGAACAGGTCGATGCCGGTCTGGTCGAGGTCGGCAATGCCTGCATAGCCGACGGCCGCCAGGATGCGGCCGAGGTTCGGGTCGCTGGCGTAGAACGCGGTCTTCACCAGCGGCGAATGCGCGATCGCGTACGCGACCTGCTTGCATTCGGCAGCATCCCGGCCGCCTTCGACCTGGATGGTGATGAACTTGGTCGCGCCTTCGCCGTCGCGCACGATGGCCTGCGCCAGGAGGCGCGCCACGTTCTGCATGGCGGCCACGAGGGCCTGGCCTTCGACAGATTCGAGCGAGGTGATGGTCGCGTGCGCCGCCTTCTGCGTGGCGATGACGACGAACGAATCGTTGGTCGAGGTGTCGCCATCGATGGTCACGCGGTTGAACGAGCCGTCGGCCAGGAGCTTGGCCAGCGGCTGGATCAGCGAAGCGTCGATCTTCGCGTCGGTCGCCATGAAGCCGAGCATGGTCGCCATGTTCGGGCGGATCATGCCGGCGCCCTTGCTGATGCCGGTGATGGTGACGGTGGCGCCGCCGATCTGCACCTTCTGGCTGAACGCCTTCGGGATCGTGTCGGTGGTCATGATGCCTTCGGCGGCACGGGCCCAGTGGTTTTCGGAAGCGTCGGCGAGCGCCGCGGGCAGTCCCGCCTCGATGCGGTCCACCGGCAGCGGCTCCATGATCACGCCCGTCGAGAACGGCAGGATCTGCTCGGGTGCGATCTCCAGCTTGCGCGCGAGCGCGATGCAGGTGGAGCGCGTGCGCATCAGCCCGTCTTCACCCGTGCCGGCATTGGCGTTGCCGGTATTGATCACCATCGCGCGAATGCCGTAGTTGGCGGCCAAGTGATCGCGGCAGACCTGCACCGGCGCGGCGCAGAAACGGTTCTGGGTGAACACCCCGCCGACCGCCGAGCCTTCGTCGATCAGCACGACGGTCAGGTCCTTGCGGTTGGCCTTTCGCACGCCCGCTTCGGCCACGCCGATACGGACGCCGGGCACCGCGAACAAGGCGGCAGGATCAGGGGCGGACAGGTTCACGGGCATGGGGTTCTCTCAATGAAAGGTTCGGGACGTCAGCTCAGCTTGCCGTGGCACTGCTTGTATTTTTTTCCGCTGCCGCAAGGGCACGGATCGTTGCGGCCGACGCGGGCAAACGCAGCGGCCTCGGCGCTCAGGGCGCCGGCACCGACGGCCGCGAGGCGACGCTGGCTTTCCTCGTCGACACGCACCTCGACCTCGCCGGTCTCGGTCGGCGCGCTGTAGGTGATGTTGGCCACGTTCTCGCCGCGGCTTTCCATGGCTTCGGCGGCTTCCTCGAGCTGTTCGCCCGACTGCACGCGCACCGTCATGAGCTGGCGCGTGACTTCGTTCTTCACCGAATCGAGCAGCTGGCCGAAGAGCTCGAAGGCTTCGCGCTTGTATTCCTGCTTGGGCTGCTTCTGCGCATAGCCGCGCAGGTGGATGCCCTGGCGCAGGTAGTCCAGCGAGGCCAGGTGTTCGCGCCAGTGGGTGTCGATGCTCTGCAGCAGCACCATGCGTTCGAACTGGGTGAAATTGTCTTGGCCAATCAGCGCCAGCTTGGCGTCGAAGGTCTCGTTGGCGGCCTTGACCACCTTCTCGAGCACGTCCTCGTCGGAGATCGCGTCGGAGGCCTCGACCTCCTTCTTGAGCGGCATGTCCAGGCCCCACTCGGTGAAGAGCGTCTTCTCCAGGCCTTCCAGGTCCCACTGCTCCTCGACCGATTCGGCCGGCACGTACTGGCGCACCAGGTCCATGAAGCAGCCTTCGCGCAGCGCTGCGATCTGCGCCGTGAGGTCGCCTGCGTCCAGGATGTCGTTGCGCTGCTGGTAGATCACCTTGCGCTGGTCGTTCGAGACGTCGTCGTATTCGAGCAGCTGCTTGCGGATGTCGAAGTTGCGCGCCTCGACCTTGCGCTGCGCGCTCTCGATGCTGCGCGTGACGATGCCCGCCTCGATGGCTTCGCCATCGGGCATCTTCAGGCGGTCCATGATCGCCTTCACGCGGTCGCCCGCGAAGATGCGCATCAGCGGATCGTCCAGGCTCAGGTAGAAGCGCGAGGAGCCCGGGTCGCCCTGGCGGCCCGAACGGCCGCGCAGCTGGTTGTCGATGCGGCGCGATTCGTGGCGCTCGGTGGCGATGATGCGCAGGCCGCCGAGCGACTTGACGAATTCGTGGTCCTTGGTCCACTCCTCGCGCACATGCGCGATGTCGGCCTGCTTGGTCGCTTCGTCGCGGCCTTCGTCGGTCTCGATCGCCTCGATCATCTTCTCGATGTTGCCGCCCAGCACGATGTCGGTGCCGCGACCGGCCATGTTGGTCGCGATGGTGATCATCTTCGTGCGGCCGGCCTGCGCCACGATGTCGGCTTCGCGCGCATGCTGCTTGGCGTTGAGCACCTGGTGCGGCAGGCCCGCCTGCGTGAGCAAGCCGTCGATGATTTCCGAGTTCTCGATGGACGAGGTGCCCACCAGCACCGGCTGGCCGCGCTCGTAGCACTCGCGGATGTCCTGGATGGCGGCCTCGTACTTCTCGCGCGTCGTCTTGTAGACGCGGTCCAGCTGGTCTTCGCGCTTGCTGATGCGGTTGGGCGGGATGATGACCGTCTCGAGGCCGTAGATTTCCTGGAACTCGTAGGCCTCGGTGTCCGCCGTGCCGGTCATGCCGGCCAGCTTGCCGTACAGGCGGAAGTAGTTCTGGAAGGTGATCGAGGCCATCGTCTGGTTCTCGGCCTGGATCTCGACGCCTTCCTTGGCTTCGACGGCCTGGTGCAGGCCGTCGCTCCAGCGGCGCCCCGTCATGAGGCGGCCGGTGAATTCGTCGACGATGGTCACTTCGCCCTGCTGCACCACGTAATGCTGGTCGCGGTGGTACAGGTGACGGGCGCGCAGCGCTGCATTCAGGTGATGCATCAGCGTGATGTTGGCCGGGTCGTAGAGCGAAGCGCCCTCGGGAATCAGCTTGAGCTCGCCCAGGATGCGCTCGGCGTTCTCGTGGCCGTCTTCGGTCAGGAACACCTGGTGCGTCTTCTCGTCGACCGTGAAGTCGCCGGGCACCGTGACGCCTTCGCCCGTGCGGGGGTCGGCTTCGCCTTCCTGCTTCTTGAGCAGCGGCACCACCTTGTTGATGGCGAGATAGAGGTCGGTGTGGTCTTCGGCCTGGCCGCTGATGATCAGCGGGGTGCGGGCTTCGTCGATCAGGATCGAGTCGACCTCGTCGACGATCGCGTAGTTCAGCACGCGCTGGACCCGGTCGCCCGGCTCGTACACCATGTTGTCGCGCAGGTAGTCGAAGCCGTATTCGTTGTTGGTGCCGTAGGTGATGTCGCTGCCGTAGGCTTCCTGCTTTTCCTCGCGCGGCATCTGCGGAAGGTTGATGCCCACCGTGAGGCCCAGGAAGTTATAGAGCCGGCCCATCCACTTGGCGTCGCGGCTTGCCAGGTAGTCGTTCACCGTGACCACGTGCACGCCCTTGCCGGACAGCGCATTCAGGTACACCGGGAGCGTGGCGGTCAGCGTCTTGCCTTCGCCGGTGCGCATTTCGGAGATCTTGCCGTTATGCAGCGCCATGCCGCCGAGCAGCTGGACGTCGAAGTGGCGCATCTTCATGATGCGCTTGGAGCCTTCGCGCACCGTGGCGAAGGCTTCCGGCAGCAGCGCGTCGAGGGTTTCGCCCTTGGCCACGCGGTCCTTGAACTCCTGCGTCTTGGCGCGCAGCGCGTCGTCGCTGAGCTTCTCGAACTCGGGTTCGAGCGCATTGATGCGTTCCACCGTCTTGCGATACTGCTTGAGGAGCCGGTCGTTGCGACTGCCGAAGATCTGGGTCAGGAAGTTGGTTGCCATTGGGTGGAGATGGGCGGGCGCCTGACACGACAGGCACTGCGACCGGATTCCCTAAGATATGGTGAAAGCAGTTGGGCGCGCTCGTTTCGAAATCAAGTTCGACGTTGAGCAGCCTTTTTTCCGGCGCGAACGCCGGCAAACCGGGCATTTTAGCTGTCTTGTTACGACCTACCGGATTACCCATGTATCGCCGCCTCGCCCCCGCCATCAGCCTGCACCAGGCTGCAGAAGGCTCGCCCACGCTGGGCGGCCTGATGGCGCGCGCGCGCGACAGCGCCGAGCGCCTGAAAGCCGTCGAAGGGCTCATCCCCCCGGCCATGCGCGGAGCCGTGCAAGCGGGCCCTGCCGAGGGCGACGTGTGGTGCCTGCTGGTCAAGGGCAGCGCCGCGGCCGCCAAGCTGCGCCAGCTGGCGCCGATGCTCGTCACGCGGCTCAAGAACCGGGGCTGGGACGTGGCGACGATCCGGATCAAGGTCCACACAGGCCGCTGATCCGACTCGACAGCCCTTCCAATTGATTTTTTGTCTGGAAGTAGATAATATTTCCAGATGACACCTTCGACGTCGCCCGCCGACGCGCTGCTCCTGCTGCTCGACAAACACCAGGTCAACGCCCTCCTCTCCCCCGACGACGTGCTCCAGGCCGTGCGCGAGGCCTTCGTTCTCCACAGCGACCGCGAGGGCCGCGTCTTCCCGGTCGTGCGCGAGCCGCTCTCCACGGGCGGCGTGTTCGGCATCAAGTCGGGCGACGTGCAGGCACAGGGCCTGCTCGGCTTCAAGGCCGCCGGCTTCTGGCCCGCCAACCGGCAGCGCGGCGGCGAGCCGCACCAGGCGACGATCCTCCTGATTGACCCCGCCACGGGCCGGCCGCTGTGCGTGATCGACGGCAATGCGATCACGACCGTGCGCACCGGCGCCGCGGGCGGGCTCGGCCTGCAGCAACTCGCGCGACCCGACAGCACGCGGCTTTGCATCTTCGGCACCGGCGTGCAGGCGCGCATCCAGCTCGACTTCGCATTGCGCCTCGTGCCCTCGCTGCGCGAGGTGCGCTACGTGAGCGCCAATGGACAGCGCAATGCCGCGTTCGAAGAAACCTTCGCGCCCCGTTGCCACATCGCACCCGCCGCCGACCGCAACGCCGCGGTCGCGCAAAGCGACATCGTGATCACCGCCACGCCAGGCGGCGGCGCGTTGTTCGATCTGGACGCCGTGCAACCCGGCACCCACCTGAACTGCGTCGGCGCCGACACCCGAGGCAAACGCGAACTTCCCGAAGGCCTGCTGGTTCGCACTCGCCTTTTCGTCGACGACCGCACGCAGGCACAGCAGATCGGCGAAACCCAGTGGGCGCCCGACACCGCGAACGTCGAACTGGGCGACCTGCTGAGCGGCAAGACGTCTTTCGAGCGCGCTCCAGGCGACATCACCGTGTTCGACATGACCGGCCTCGCGCTCCAGGACCTGACCGTCGCGCGCCTTCTTCACGAACGCGCGGCGGCCACGGGCACAGGCACGCGCCTGGCCTGGCCCTGGTAGATCGGCAGCTCAGGCGGCGGCGCCGCCGAAGAGCTCGGTCATGAACTGCGTCGACTTCAGGCCGGTGCCTGTCAGCAGCACCACCGTGGTTTCGCTGGCCTTGATGTCACCACGCTGGGCCAGCACGTCGATGGCCGCGGCCGCCGTTGCGGAAGTCGGCTCGGCATAGAGACCCGCCGAAGCCAGCCGGCATACCGCCGCAGCGATCTCTTCTTCGGTCAGCGCCACCGTCTTGCCGTTGGTCTCGCGCAGCGCCTGAAGAATCTCCTGCAGCCTCACGGGCCGCTTGATGGCGGTGCCCTCGGCGATCGTCGGCTTCACGATGCGGTCGACCAGCGTGTCCACGCCCGCGACGAAGCTCGCGTCGATGGGCGAGCAGTTCAGCGGCTGCGCCACGAAGATCCGCGGCAGCTTCGCGATCTGCCCCGCGGCCAGCAGCTCCTTGAAGCCGATCCAGCATCCGAGCACATTGCTGCCGGCGCCGGCCGGAATCACCACGTTGTCGGGCGCGACGAATCCCAGGTCTTCCCACAATTCATAGGCCAGCGTCTTCGTGCCCTGCAGGAAGAACGGATGCCAGTTGTGGCTCGCGTAGAAGATCGACTCGGACTGGCGCACCGCCTCGTATTCCGACTCCTCGCGCGGCCCCGGCACCAGTTGCACCTCGGCGCCGAAGGCGCGGATCTGCGCCACCTTGGGCGCCGGCGTGTAGCTGGGCGCGAGCACCTTCACCTTGATGCCCGCCGCGGCACCGGCGGCGGCAATGGCCGCGCCGCCGTTGCCCGAGCTGTCTTCCAGCACCGCGTCGATGCCCAGCTGGCGCAGGAACGAAATCATCACGGCCGCGCCGCGGTCCTTGAAGCTGCAGGTCGGGTTGAACCATTCGAGCTTGAAGTGCGGCTCGAACCCGCCCCAGCGCTTTTGCAGCAGCGGCGTACAGCCTTCGCCCAGGCTCACCGGCTTGTCGATCGCCACCGGCAGCGCCGCGCGGTAGCGCCACACCGAGCGCTCGCGCGAATCGATGTCGCCCCGCGTGATGCCGGGGAGCGGCGTCACCATCATCGGATGACCGTCGTCGGAGCGCCAGCGGCGTTCGGTGAGGTCGTGATAGCGGCCGGTGCGGGGGTCGATGTAGCGTGCGGCTTCCTGGCGTGTCATGCGCGGGTTCTCCTGGAGGATCTTTCTAGGTTTGGATAATATATCCAAATATGGACTTTCCGTACAGTTTGGATTCTTCGTCCAGAACTGGATACATTCGCGCCATGAAGAAGAAGTCCAACAAGCAGCTCCTGGAGATGCTGCGCAACATGGCCGAGGGCCTCGGCGAGACCTTTGCGCCCTTCTGCGAGGTCGTGGTGCACGACCTGAGCAATCCGAAGAACGCGATCTACGCGATCGAGAACAACCTGAGCGGCCGGCAGGTGGGACAGTCGGTCACCGAGCTGGGCCTGGCACGCATCCGCGATCCCGAATACCCCGCGGTGATCACGAACTACGCCAACACTTTTTCCGACGGCCGCAAGGTCAAGAGCACGTCCATCGGCGTGAAGGACGAGAGCGGTGAATACGTGGCCGCGCTGTGCCTGAACGTGGACCTCACGCTGTTCCAGAGCTTCCAGGGCGCGATCTCGCAGTTCACGCGCATCGACGACCGCGAAGTGCACGAGAGCCTCGATACGGGGGCGGGCCACTCGGAGCGCATCCATGCGCGCATCGACGAGTTCGCCGCGTCGCGAGCGACCACCTCGCGGTCGCTCAAGCCCGCGGATCGCAGGCAGCTCGTGCAGGAACTGAAGAAGGCGGGCTTTCTCGAAATCCGCCGCGGCGCCGAGATCGCCGCGGCGCACATGGGCGTCTCGCGCGCCACGGTTTACAGCGACGCGAAGTAGCAGCGAGCGGGCGCTACTGCGGCTGCAGGCCGACCTCGTGCGCCACCTTCTGCCAGCGCTCGGCCTCCGAACGCAGGAACGCGCGCAGTTCGCCCGGCGTCGAACCCTTCATCTGCACACCGAGCACCGACATCCGCTCCTTCACCGAGGGATGCTCGAGCGCCGCAATGGCTTCCCGGCGCAGCTTCTCGATCACCTCCAGCGGCGTGGTGGCCGGCGCGACCATCGCCCACCACTGGTCGATCTCCATGCCCTTGAGGTTGTTCTCAGCCAGCGCGGGCACGTTCTGCAATCCGGCGATGGCCACGCGCTGCGTGCTCGTGACGAGCAGCGGCCGGATCCTGTTGCCGCCCGCAAGGCTGGAGCCGCTGGCCAGCGTCGCGAAATGGCCGGCCACCGTGCCGGCCGCCACGTCGGTCAGCGCCGGCGCCGAGCCCTTGTACGGGACCATGTTGAAACGGATCTTCGTGCGGCTCGCGAGCATCTCGGCCGCGAGATGGCTCACCGTGCCCGCGCCGCTGTGCGCAATGGCAGGTGGCGACGCCTTCGCGGCGGCCGTCTTCAGGAAGGTCCTGAAGTCCTTGCTGTCCTCGTCCATGCCCGCGAAGAACACCAGCGGCGAGGTGCCGATCATGGTCACGGGCGTGAAGTCGCGCAGCAGGTCGTACGGCAACCTGGCCGTCACTGCCGGCGCGATCGCATGCGGCAGCTCGACGATGGCGATGGTGTAGCCGTCGGGCGCGGCCTTGGCGGCCGCGTCGGTGCCGATCATCCCGGCCGCGCCGGGCCGGTTGTCCACGATCACCGGGCTGCCGATGGTCTGGCTCATGCGCTGTGCCATGGCGCGCGCGATGGCATCGGTGCTGCCGCCCGCGGCCCACGGCACGACGAGCTTGATAGGCCGCTCGGGGTAGGCAGCCCACGCAGGTTGGGTTGCAGCGAGCAGGGCTGTAGAGCCGGCGGCCAGAAAGGCCCGGCGATGCATCGTCGGCATGGTGGCTCCTTTGAGGGGTCAGACGGCCGGGTCGGGCCAGCTCGGGTCGCTCGACGCGTTCGCGGTGAGCATCAGCACGACGTGCGCATCGGCTGCGATGGCATTCGTCTCGCGCAATTGGTGCAGCGCGGCCAGGCCGCCGGCCGCGCAAAGTTCGGCGCTCACGCCGGCCGCCGTAAGCAGACGCCGCGCCGCGCGGGCTTCTTCGTCGCTCACCACCACCGCGCCGCCGCCTGTGGCCGAGGCGGCCTGCCACTGCAGATAGGTGACGGTGGCGCCCGCCGTCGAGAACTGCGCGGTGTGGCCGGGGTAGCTGCCGTTGATCGCGCCGCCCGCGAACACGCGCGAAAGGCGCGGGAACGGCTCCACCAGCCACAGCCGCGGCAGGCGCGGAATGCGCCCCGCGGCCATGAGGTCGCGAAAGCCCGCGTAGATGCCCCAGGCGAGATCGCCGCGCGCGGTCGGGATCACGATGTGGTCCGGCAGGCCGGCGTCAGCCACGCACTCGGTTGCGATGGCCTTGTAGCCCTCGATGGCCAGCGGCGCGCTGCCGAGCGCGGGCAGCCGGTAGTTGGTCAGCGCGAAGTAGCCGGGGTACTGCGAGCGCTCGCGCACGAACGCCCAGCGGCCCGCGTTGTCGGCAAACATGTAGCGCCGCGCGCCTAGCGCATCGAGCTGCCGCGTGTAGGTGGCCGGCATGCCTTCATAAGTGGCCACCTCGCAGCGCAGGCCCGCCGCCCATGCGTAGTGCGCCGCCGACACCGCGGCGTTGCCCGACGAGGCGAGCACCAGCGTGTGGGCGCCGAAGTCCAGCGCCTGCGCCACGCCGACCGCCGTCATGCGGTCCTTGTGGGAGCCGGTGGGGTTGCTCGATTCGTCCTTGAGGCCGAGCCGCGCGACATCGAAGTGCCGGGCCAGCTCCGGCATCTCCTGCATCGGCGTGTGGCCTTCGCCGAGGGTGAAGCCCGGCGCGTAGGGCATCGGGATCGCATCGGGGCCCTCCGTCAATTCGGGCAGGTAGCTTGCGCGCAGCGCGACGTGGAAGCCCGCGCGCTTGCAGGCCGGACAGCCGTCGTGCGTCAGCGTGACCGGGTAGAGCGCATCGCAGCGCAGGCACTGCAAGCCCCGCAAACGCGGGTTGCGCACCGGCTTGAGCGTCCGCGCCAGGGCGCCGGCCGCGGCGTTCCCCGGAGGAAGGGCCGAGGAGTCCGCGGGCAAGGCCGCGAACTTGAAATCCAGAACTGGCGAGGGCGTCACGGGGAGGAGGTTTGGAAGTGGTGACCAAATCTTATGCATTCGGAAATAAAATTACGCAACTCCAGATACTCAATCGATAAATAAACTTATCGGTGGCCATCGATGCGATTCGCCGAAATCGAGACCTTCCGGGCCCTGATGCGCGGCAGTTCGACCCGCAAGGCCGCCGCCTTGCTGCACGTGACGCAGCCCGCCATCAGCCAGTCGCTCAAGCGGCTGGAGGCGCAGGCCGGCATGCTGCTGTTCCAGCGCGCGGGCGGGCGGCTGGTGCCCACACCCGAGGCGCGCGCGCTGTGGATCGAGGTGGAACGTGTCTTCATCGGCATGGACGCCATCGAGCACCGCGTGCGGAGCCTGCGCGATTTCGGCGTTACGCAACTGGAACTCAGCTGCTTTCCGGCCTACGGCCTGGGCTTCATGCCGCGCGCCCTCGCCCGCCTGAAGGCGCACCGCGGCGCGAGCCCCTGGCCGCAGGTGTCGCTGCAGGTGCTCAGCTCCAAGGACGTGCGCGACCGGGTGGCGATGGGCATCTCCGACTTCGGGCTCATGGCTGACGAACTCTCGCTCGAAGGCATCGACCACTCGACCTTCTCGCGCCTTCCCGGCGTGGTCGTGATGCCGGAGGGCCACGCGCTCGCACGCTTCAAGACCGTCGAGCCGGAGCAGCTGGCGGAGGCGCCCTTTCTGGCGCTCAACCCCGAAGACCCCTCGCACCAGCGGCTGGAGGCCGCGCTCGCGCCGTACGGCGTGGCGCCGCGCGTGCTGGTGCAGACGCCCTATGCGGCCAGCGTGTGCGAGATGGCGCTGCGCGGCCTGGGCGTGGGGCTGGTCAATCCGATCACCGCGCTCGACTACGTGGAGCGCGGGCTGGTGGTGCGCCGGCTGTCGATCGACGTGCACTTCACCTGCATCCTCGCCCTGCCGGCAGGCAAGGTGCTCTCGGCGACGGCGCGCGATTTTCTCTCGCTCATGCGGCTGCAGCTGGCGGAGGACGAGAAGCGCATGCAGCGCCATCTGCGCTAGGCGTCAGGCAGTTCACTTCCAGGTGAACTCGTGGTTCAGGCCGACCACGAAACCGGTCACGCTGCGCCCGCCAGCCGGCCGGGTGCGCGAGGCGCTGATGTCCACGCTGATGAGCGGCGTGAGGCTGAAGCGGCCGCCGATGCGCGACGTCCAGACGCCCGATGCGCGATTGCGCTCCGCGATCAGCGAGACGGCATCGTCAAGGGCCCACTCGACCGCCAGGCCGCCGCGCGGCGTGCGCGCGCCGGTGCCCTGCGCCCAATCGGCGCCGAGATTGGCATGAAGCTGCAGGCTTGCGGCCGGGCGCCAGGTGACGGGCACGACGAACTGCCCGCCGATGCGCCCGCCGTGCTTGAGGTCTGACACGGTGCCCATCGACACGGCTGCGCTGAGCGGCGCGTCGCCGGCCTGTCCGAGGAAGGTCCATTTGAGCTGCGGTCCGCCGGTGACCGAGCGAACGCCCTGCACAGAGAGCCGGTCGAAGTTCAGCCCCAGCTCGACAGGGCCGACCCGGCAGGCGGGCCCGAAGTGAAAGCCGGTGACCGGCTCCACGCCAGTGCGGCCCCACCAGGTCTCGTACTGGCACTGGCCGGGATCGAGCATGCCGGCATCGTCCACGTCGAAATGGCCCGCGGCCTGCGCGCCCATGCTCGCCAGCGCGCAGGAAGCCATCAGCAGCCAGCCGCGGCTCGATCGTCGGATTGTTGTTCTCTGCCTGTTCTTCATCGCGCATCCCAGGGCCCTCGGACCATTCTAGGGAGACGGAAAGTCGGCGCGGTGACGCGCCGCAGCGAGACGCCAGGGGCTGGTTCAGATCTCGAACTGGGGCTGCAGCTCGCGGATGCGCTTGATGGCCACGCCGGCCGCGGCGGTTCGCGTCTCCACGCCCAGCTTCACGTACACCCGCTCCAGGTGCTTCTTGGCCGTGGCCGGGCTGCTGCCCAGGATCTCGCCGATGTCCTTGTTGGTCTTGCCCTTGACCACCCAGTACAGCACCTCGGCCTCGCGCGCGGTGAGCTTCAGGCTCAGGCTCATCGCCTCGATCACGCCGGTGTCGGACACCTCGCGCATGATGATCATCCACTCGTCGCCGTCGTCGTCCTGCCCGGTCTGCTGGTGCAGGCGCAGCGTGAGGCTGCTCGCGCCATGCACGATGGAAAGCGCCGGCGGCTCGATGCCACGCTGGCGCGCATCGGGCGTGTGACGCAGCAGCCATTCGAGCACCGCCGGCGGCGTCTCGGGGGCGCGCGTTTCGCAGTAGCGATGCAGCAGGTCGCGCGCCAAGGCCGTCTGCCAGATCAGCCGGCCCTCGGGCAACCGCACGGTGATGCTCGCGTAGCCGAAGGCATCGAGCGCATTGCGCGCCTGCCCGGCCTGCCGCGCGTCCTGACGCGCGCGGCGCGCGCCCTGCAGGTGCACGTTCATGCGCGCGAGCACTTCCTTGGGCTTGATGGGCTTGGTGACGTAGTCGACGCCGCCCGCCTCCAGCGCGGCCACGAGGTGCTCGGTTTCGGTGAGGCCCGTCATGAACACGATGGGAATGTGCGCGGTGGCCGCATCGGCCTTGAGCCGCCGCGCCACCTCGAAGCCGTCGATGCCCGGCATCATCGCGTCGAGCAGCACGATGTCGGGCCGCGCCTGCGCGGCGCGCTGCAGCGCCTGCTCGCCGCTGGTGGCAATGAGCACGGTGTAGCCCGATTCGTCGAGCGCGTCGTGCAGCACGGCGAGGTTGTCGGGCACGTCGTCCACGATCAGCACGAGGTCGCTGTTGACGCCTTCGTCGCGCAGCGCCCGGGCCAGGGGAGACGGTTCCATCGGGGTTGGTGGGGTCGAAGGGGTCGAGGTCATGGCGCACTCACTGCTTCGGCCAGCGCACGGCTCATGGCCTCGAACTGGAACTGGCGCGCGAGCACGCGCTGCGCCTCGGTCCAGGCCATGCACTCTGGCTGTTCGGTGTCGATGTCGTCCAGCTGGTTCATGATGCCGCGAAAGTAGCCCAGGCTCACCGCTTCGTCGAGTGCGCGCAGCCGCTCGCGCGAGGGCGGCTGCATCGCCTTCGGCGCGGCCGCCGGCGGCAACGCGGCGGCGGTGTCGGTCCATTTCAGGCCGAGCCGGCGCTCGAGCCAGTCGAGCAGCTCGGTGTGGCGCACCGGCTTCACGAAGAAGTCCTCGGGCGCGATGCCCACGTCGTTGTCCAGGCCCTTGTCGAATGCGTTGGCCGAGACGATGGCCACGCACGCATCGGCCAGGCCGAGCTTGCGCGCGCGGCGGATGGTTTCCCAGCCGTCGATGCCGGGCATCGCAAGGTCCACGAACATCGCGTCGGGCCGGTAGCCCGCGGCGACGAGGTCGAGCGCATCGTGGCCGCTGGCCGCGGTGCGCAGCTCGAAGCCGAGCGGCGCGAGCACGTGGTCGAGCAGGTCGCGGTCGGCCTCTTCGTTGTCGACCACCAGGAGGCGCCGGCGCGCGCCTTCATAGCCGCGGCGCGGCCGTGCCACCGGCACCGGCCTCGTCGCGCCCGCCGCCGTGTCGTGCACGCGCGGCAGGAAGAGCCGCACGCAGAACAGCGACCCCACGCCCGGCGTGCTCTGCACCTTCATCTCGCCGCCCATCAGGTCGGTGAGCATCTTGGCGATGGTGAGGCCCAGGCCCGCCCCTGGGGCCGACGAGGCGACCGCATTGCCGCGCGTGAAGGGCTCGAAGATGCGCTCGATGTCCGCGGCCGTCATGCCCGGGCCCGTGTCCTCGATCTCGATGGCGGCGAACTCGCGCGCATAGGCCAGCCGCAGCGTGACCTGCCCCGCCGCGGTGAACTTGATCGCGTTGCCCAGCAGGTTGATGAGGATCTGGCCCACGCGCTTCTCGTCGGCGCGCACCACCTCGGGCAAGGCGCCTGCGGCCTCGAAGCGGAATTGCAGCCCTTTCTCGGCCGCCTGCAGCTCGAACATGTCGGCGAGCTCGCGCATGGTGTCGGCAAAGCGCATCGGCCGCGCATGCAGCGTGAGCTTGCCGGCCTCGATGTGCGCGATGGCCAGCGTGCCCTCGATGAGCGAGAGCAGATGCTCGCCGCCGCGCTTGATGACCGCCACGGCCTGCTGGCGGTGCGGCGGCACGGAATGGTCTTCGCCCATCAGCTGCGCGTAGCCCAGGATGCTGTTGAGCGGCGTGCGCAGCTCGTGGCTGATGGCGCTGATGTAGCGGCTCTTGGCCTGGTTGGCCTGGTCGGCGGCGTGCTGGGCCTGTTCGGCGACGGCGCGTGCCTCTTCCGCCGTTTGCTTGGCGGCCTGCAGGGCGCGGTCGGTTTCGCGGTGCAGTTCGATCTCTCGCACCAGCAGGTGGGTCTGGCGGTTCGATTCTTCCTGCGCGACCTTGCGGCTCTGGTGCGCAAGCACCAGCCACCACGCCACGATGCCCGCGATGACCAGGAGCGCCATGTAGGCCTTGAGAAACCCCGAGCGCAGCGCCGACTGCTGCACGCCCGCCCATGCCTCGGACACCCCGGCCTGCGTGGCAAGCTCCACGGCGCTTTCTGCAAGCGCCCGCAGTTCCTGCTGGTAGAGCACCCCGAACACCACGGCCAGCAGCGGCACGATGATCAGCATCAGCAGCAGGAAGTGCCCGAGACCCGTGTCCAGGTAGCGCCAGCTGCGGCGCGGCAGCAGCCAGCGCAGCACGGCCGACCATTGCGACGACAGGCTCGCGTGCGGCTTGCACAGGTCGCCGCAGCGCGCATCGAGCGTGCAGCAGAGCGAACAGATCGCGCCCTGGTACGCGGGGCAATGCGCCATGTCGGGCCCCTCGTACTCGCGCTCGCAGATCACGCAGTGCTGCACCTTCAGGCGCTGGTAGCTGCCGCTCTCGTCCGACTCGACGCGCGCCCAGCGCACCGCGCGCCCGCCTGCGGCCGGCGAGAAGGGCACCGCGCCGGTCGCATCCGATGCTCGCGCCAGGTAGTACTTGCCGCCGGTCGCCCACGCCAGCACCGGTGAGGCGACGAGCGCGGTGCCCAGCGCGATCAGCGCCGAGAACGCCTGTGCCAGCGGCCCGAACACGCCCAGGTGCGCGGTGATCGACAGCACCGAAGCCAGCGCCATCGCACCCACGCCCACCGGGTTGATGTCCCACAGGTGCGCGCGCTTGAACTCGATGCCCGGGGGCGAGAGCCCCAGCGGCTTGTTGATGACCAGGTCGGCCACCACCGACATCATCCAGGCGATGGCGATGTTGGCGAAGAGGCCGAGCACGTCGCCCAGCGCCTCGAACACGTTCATCTCCATCAGCATGAAGGCGATGAGCGCGTTGAACACCACCCACACCACCCGCCCCGGGTGGCTGTGCGCCACGCGCGAGAAGAAATTGCTCCAGGCCAGCGACCCCGCATAGGCGTTGGTCACGTTGATCTTGAGCTGCGAGATCACCACGAAGAGCGCCGTGGCGGCCACCGCCCAGCCGTAGTTCGGAAACACGTACTCGTAGGCCGCGAGATACATCTGGTTCGGATCGACCGCGCGCTCCACCGGCACCATGTGCGTAATCGCGAGGTAGGCCAGGAGCGCCCCGCCCAGCATCTTGAGCACGCCCAGCACCACCCAGCCCGGCCCGCCGGCCAGCACGCCGGCCCACCAGCGCCCGCGGGTGGTGGCGGTGCGCGCGGGCATGAAGCGCAGGTAGTCGGCCTGCTCCCCCATCTGGGTGATCAGCGCGATGCCGACGGTCAGGGCAGCGCCAAACAGGTGCAGATCGAAGCCCTTGGTGGCCGCCTTGACCCCGTTGTAGTGCACGATGCCCGCAAACGCACCAGGATCGCGCACAAGCACGAACACGAAAGGCACCACCAGCATCACCAGCCAGAGCGGCTGGGTCCACAGCTGCAGCCGGCTGATGGCCGAGACGCCATGCGTGACCAGCGGAATGACCACCAGCGCGCACACCAGGTACCCCCAGACCGGCGGAATGCCCAGCGCGAGCTCCAGCGCGTAGGCCATCACCGCCGCCTCGAGCGCGAAGAAGATGAAGGTGAAGCTCGCGTAGATCAGTGAGGTGAGCGTCGAGCCGATGTAGCCGAAGCCGGCGCCGCGCGTGAGCAGGTCCATGTCGATGCCGTAGCGCGCTGCGTACACGCTGATCGGCAGGCCCGCCAGGAAGATGATGAGCCCCGTGACCAGGATCGCCCAGAAGGCGTTGGCGAAGCCGTATTGCACCAGCAGCGTGGCGCCGACCGCCTCGAGGATCAGGAACGACGCCGCGCCGAAGGCCGTGTTGGCCACCCGCCATTCGGACCACTTGCGAAAGCGCTGCGGCGTGTAGCGCAGCGCGTAGTCCTCGAGCGTTTCGCTCGCGACCCAGCTGTTGTAGTCGCGCCGGACCTTGACGATGCGCTGGGGAGCGTCGTCGGGGGTGGGGGTCGTGGCGTCTGGATTCACACCGTTTCGGTGCATCTTTCGTGCCTGCATGGTTGCTCGCCCCCAGGCTGCGCGCACTTCGCGTCGCTTCTCCTTCCCCCGACCGGGGGCGGGCCGGCCGCTTCGGGCGGCCGTGCGCGGCGGCCCCTGGAGCTTCACCGGCACGACTGTTGCAAAGAAGAAGGCTTGCCCATAATGGCCGACTCTTCTCCAGCCACCCGATGCCGCTCCCATGGAACTGACCCCGCGCGAAAAAGACAAGCTGCTGATCTTCACCGCGGCGCTGCTGGCCGAACGGCGCAAGGCCCGCGGCCTGAAGCTCAACTACCCCGAAGCCGTTGCCCTGATCTCCGCCGCCGTGATGGAAGGCGCCCGCGACGGCAAGAGCGTCGCCGAGCTCATGAGCGAGGGCCGCAGCGTCCTCACCCGCGCCGACGTGATGGACGGCATCGCCGAAATGATCCCGGACATCCAGGTCGAAGCCACCTTCCCCGACGGCACCAAGCTGGTCACCGTGCACCAGCCCATCGTCTGATCCGATCCAGAAAAAGAACTGTCATGCGCACAACCACTTCCAAGACTCTTGCCCTGCTCGCCCTCCTGCTGCCGCTGGCGGCCAGCGCCCACACCGGCGTCGACGGCGGCCTGCACCACGGCTTCACCACCGGCTTCCTGCATCCGCTGACCGGTGCAGACCACCTCGCCGCCATGGTCGCGGTCGGCCTCTGGAGCGCACTGGCCGCGCGTCGCGCCTGGCCCGATCTGCTGTGGGCGCCGCTCGCTTTCGCCGGGATGCTGCTCGTGGGCGCGCTGATGGGCCTGGCTGGCGTGCAGTTGCCGGCGGTCGAGCCGATGATCGCGGCCTCGCTGCTGGTGCTGGGCCTGCTGGTTGCCACGCGCGTTCGCCTGCCGGCGGCCATGGCGATGGCGCTGGTCGGCGTGTTCGCCGTCTTCCACGGCGTGGCCCACGGCCACGAGCTCGCAAGTGCGCAAGGTGCCGCCCTCACGCTGGCCGGCATGGTCGGCGCGACCGTGTTGCTGCACCTCGCGGGCATCGCCCTCGGCTGGGCGCTGCGCCATGCCAACGCCTGGCTGCCGCGCGTGGCCGGTGCCGCCGTCGTGGTGCTCGGCGCAACGCTGCTGGCCCAGGCCGTCTGATCGCCATGACACCCGGCGAACTCCTCACCGACGACGGCGAGCACACGCTCAACCCCGGTCGCCGCACGCTCACGCTGGTGGTGCAGAACACCGCCGACCGGCCGATCCAGGTCGGCTCGCACTATCACTTCGCCGAAACCAACGGCGCGCTCGGCTTCGACCGCGAGGCCGCGCGCGGCATGCGGCTGAACATCGCCTCGGGTGCCGCGGTGCGCTTCGAGCCGGGGCAGCAGCGCACGGTCGAGCTGGTCGACTACTCGGGCGATCGCATCGTCTACGGCTTTCGCGGCCTGGTTCAAGGGAAATTGGCATGACCCCCAGTCTTCGCGCACTTCGTGTCGCTTCGCCAACCCCCTTCCAGGGGGCGACGCCAGCGGGCCGGCAAAGCCGGTTCCGCGGCATCCCACGAAAAAAGGAACGCTGAAATGGCGACCATTGGAAGGCGTGCCTACGCAGAAATCTTCGGCCCCACCGTGGGTGACCGGGTCCGTCTTGCAGACACCGAACTCTTGATCGAAGTGGAGGCCGACTACACGCTGCGTGCCGGCGGCTACGGCGAAGAGGTGAAGTTCGGCGGCGGCAAGACGATTCGCGACGGCATGGCGCAATCGCAGCGCACCCGCGCGCAAGGCGCCGTGGATACGGTGCTCACCAACGCACTCATCCTCGACCACTGGGGCATCGTGAAAGCCGACATCGGCCTGAAGGACGGCCGCATCGCCGCCATCGGCAAGGCCGGCAATCCGGACGTGCAGCCGGGCGTGGACATCGTCATCGGCCCCGGCACCGAGATCATCAGCTGCGAGGGAAACATCGTCACCGCGGGCGGCATCGACAGCCACATCCACTTCATCTGCCCTCAGCAGATCGAGGAGGCGCTGTCCTCGGGCGTGACCACCATGCTCGGCGGCGGCACCGGTCCCGCCACGGGCACCTTCGCGACCACCGCCACGCCCGGCCCCTGGCACATCGAGCGCATGCTGCAGGCGGCCGATGCGTTCCCGATGAACCTGGGCTTTCTCGGCAAGGGCAACGCGAGCCTGCCGCACGCGCTGCACGAGCAGATCGATGCCGGCGTCATCGGCCTCAAGCTGCACGAAGACTGGGGCACCACGCCCGCGGCGATCAGCAACTGCCTGGACGTGGCCGACGCCACCGACACGCAGGTGGCGATCCACAGCGACACGCTCAACGAATCGGGCTTCGTCGAGAACACCATCGCGGCCGTGGGCGGCCGCGCCATCTGCGCCTTCCACACAGAAGGCGCGGGCGGTGGCCATGCGCCGGACATCCTGCGCGTGGTGGGCGAGGCCAACTTCCTGCCGTCGTCGACCAACCCCACGATGCCCTACACCGTGAACACGCTCGACGAACACGTCGACATGCTCATGGTGTGCCACCACCTGGATGCCGGCATCGCCGAAGACCTGGCCTTCGCCGAGTCGCGCATCCGCAAGGAAACCATCGCCGCCGAGGACGTGCTGCACGACCTGGGCGCGATCAGCATGTTCAGTTCCGACAGCCAGGCCATGGGGCGCGTGGGCGAGGTGATCATCCGCACCTGGCAGACCGCGCACAAGATGAAGGTGCAGCGCGGCACGCTGCCCGAAGACAGCGAGCGCAACGACAACTTCCGCGCGAAGCGCTACGTCGCCAAGTACACGATCAACCCGGCCATTGCACACGGCATCGCGCACGAGGTCGGCTCGCTCGAGGTCGGCAAGTGGGCCGACATCGTGATCTGGAAGCCGGCCTTCTTCGGCGTGAAGCCCTTCACCATCCTGAAGGGCGGCACCATCGCGATGGCTGCGATGGGCGACCCGAGCGCATCGATCCCGACGCCGCAGCCGGTGCACTTCCGCCCGATGTTCGGTGCGTACGGCGGCTCGCTCGCGAAGAGCTCCCTGACCTTCGTCTCGCAGGCCGGCCTCGCCTCGGGCATCAAGGAGCGCTACGGCCTGGCCAAGAACCTGAGCGCGGTGAAGAACATCCGCAATGTGCGAAAGAAGGACCTGATCCACAACGGCTACGCGCCGAAGATGGAAATCGACGCGCAGACCTATGCGGTGCGAGCCGATGGGCACCTGCTGACCTGCGAACCGGCGAAGCTGCTGCCGATGGCGCAGCGCTATTTCCTCTTCTGAAGCCTGGGCATGCGCCTGCTTGACAGGCTGCGTATCCTCGAAGGTATTCATCCAGCCAGCGGGCGCTTCCGGGCGCTCCTTTTTTCGCAACATGCTCACCGCCAACAAACTCATGCCGCAGGGCCGGGGCCTCGCGCCCGTGCTGCTCAAGCGCGCCGCCACCATCGAACTGGACTGGGACGTCCGCCAGAAAAGCCGCTTCGACGCCACCGATTCGCAAGGCCGGCAGATTGGGATCTTCCTCGCGCGCGGCACCGCGGTGCGCGGCGGCGACGTGCTGGTGGCCGAGGACGGATCGCTCATCCGCGTCATCGCGGCGCCGCAGCCGGTGCTGCGGATCACGCATTGCACGGCCCACGGCACGCCCTTCGACCTGACGCGCGCGGCCTATCACCTGGGCAACCGGCATGTGCCGATCGAGCTCAAGCCCGACCACCTGAAGATCGAACCCGACCACGTGCTGGCCGACATGCTGCGCTCGATGCACCTGATCGTGGTTGCCGTGGAAGAGGCCTTCGAGCCCGAGGGCGGCGCCTATGGCTCGCACGAGCACGGTCACGGTCACGGCAGCCACGACCATCACAACCACGACCACAGCCATGACCACGGTCATTCGCACGCGAAGGGCCCCAAGCCGCTCGTGCTCGCACCCGAACTGCTCGACGACCATGGCCATGCCTGACGCAGCCTGCGCGGCGGAAAGCTGACATGCCCGACCCGGCCAGCGCCCACAGCCTGCTGCAGCTCATCTGGCTCGCCTCCCCGGCCCTGCCCGTGGGCGGCTTCTCGTACTCCGAGGGTGTCGAGGCGGCGGTCGAATGGGCCGGCATCGACTCCGAGGCCCGGGCAGCCGAGTGGCTCGCCGACCAGCTCCACCTGAGCTTTGCGCGCGGCGATCTCGCGCTGGTCGCGCAGGCCATCCCCGCCTGGCGCGCGAACGATGCCGCGCGTATCCGCGAGCTCAACGCATGGGTCCTCGCCACCCGCGAGTCGGCCGAGTTCTTCCTGCAGACCGAGCAGATGGGCCGCTCCTTCGTCGAGTGGCTCAAGCTGCACCATACGGACGCGGCCGAGGTCTTCGCGGACCTGCCCGCGAGCTACCCCGTGGCCTTTGCCTTCGCGCTCGCCCGCACCGGCGCCACGGTGCACGACGGGTGCCTGGCCTTCGCCTTCGGCTGGGCCGAGAACATGGTGGCGGCCGCCGTCAAGGCCGTGCCGCTCGGGCAGAGCGCGGGCCAGCGCATCCTCGCGCGGCTCGCGAACGAGATCCCCGCGGCCGTCGACCGTGCGATGGCCCTGGGCGACGACGAGCGCCAGGCCTTCGCGCCTCTCCTGGCCGTGCTCTCGGCCCGCCATGAAACACAATATTCCCGCCTCTTTCGAAGCTGACCGAACCGGACAACGCCCATGACCTCCGCCCTGCACCACATCCCCCATCGCACCAAGAGACTGCCCCCGCTGCGCGTGGGCATCGGCGGCCCGGTCGGCTCGGGCAAGACCACGCTGCTGGAGATGCTCTGCAAGGCGATGCGCGACAAGTACGACCTCGTCGCCATCACGAACGACATCTACACCAAGGAAGACCAGCGCCTCCTGACCGTGGCCGGGGCGTTGCCCGCCGAACGCATCATGGGCGTGGAGACCGGTGGCTGCCCGCACACCGCGATCCGCGAAGACGCCTCGATCAACCTCGAAGCCATCGACCGCATGCTGGAGGACTTTCCGGATGCCGACGTGGTGTTCGTCGAGTCGGGCGGCGACAACCTCGCGGCCACCTTCAGCCCCGAACTCTCGGACCTCACGATCTACGTGATCGACGTGGCCGCCGGCGAGAAGATCCCGCGCAAGGGCGGGCCCGGCATCACCAAGAGCGACCTCTTCGTGATCAACAAGATCGACCTTGCACCCTACGTGGGTGCGAGCCTGGAAGTGATGGAGCAGGACACGCAGCGCATGCGCCGCCAGCGGCCCTACGTGATGACGAACCTCAAGACCCACACGGGCGTGGCCGAGGTGGTGGCGTTCATCGAGCAGCGCGGCATGCTCACCGCGGCCTGAACGGGCTCCTCGCTCAAAGCTCGCTGCCGTCCCGCAGCTGCCGCGCCTTGTAGACCAGGCGCACGCTCGCGCGGCGCGGGTCGCTCACCTGCTGCACGTAGACGTCGGTATCGCCGCTCGTCCACGCGGCATAGGCGCTGCCCGGATCGCGCGACGCGAGTTCGTTGCCGAACACGCCGCGTCCCCATTGCACCAGCTGCCCGAACGCCGACGCGCCGCTGTCGGCCACAGCCTGCGCAGTGGCCACGTATTCGACACGCCGCAATTCCGAAGCCGCAAAAAAGAAGGTCGGCTCGAACATCAGGCCCGCCATCTCGACCGGCGCTGCGCGCCAGCTTCCGAGCAGGCCGCCGGTCAACCGCTGCGGGCGCTGCACGCGCTCTGCGCCGGGCAGGACAGACCGCAGTTCATCGGCCGTCATGCCCAGGCGCACGCCCGGCGGCAAGGCCTGCGCGTGCAATGCGCCGGCGGCCATGAAGATCGCGCTCGCGGCGAGCGCACGGAGAAAAGACGAAGAGGCTGTGAATCGCACGTTCGGCATCGGAAGGAAAAGCGGCGGCACCGTGGGAGCGCGAGTATGACGCGGAGTTCCTCGGGGCCGCAGCCCGCGCCCTTCAAGCCCCGGCCGCGGGCTCGTGCAATGGCAGCCGCAGCGTCAGGCCCAGCGCACCGTCGGCATGCGGCGCCGAATAGATGCGCCCGCCATGGCGGCTGGCAATGCGCTCGCAGATGCGCGCACTGGCTTGCGAGGCGGCGTCGAGCGCATCGAAGAATCGCGCGAGCGGCGGACGCACGTCTTCCGCATCGAGATCGCGCCAGTGGACGACCGCATGCCCGCCTTCCACGCGCGCCAAGACCTGCAACGTCGCGCCCACGGACATCACGCTCGCCGCATGCGCCGCGACCTTGGAGAGCAGATCGCGCAGCTCCGCCTCGACGGCGAAGACGGGCACAGGTTCAGGCGGGAGAAGGACATCGAAGCGAATGCCCGATGCATCGGGCGTCGTACCGAGCAGCGGCCGCAGGTCCTGCACGCTGCTCGCACGCAGTGTCTGCTGTGCATCGTTGCGCGCCTGCGCCGCCGTGCCGCGCGCCTGTGCGCCGGCCCGCAGGTTCGCGACCAGCAGGGAACCCATCATCGCGACCACGCCGGCGAGTCCGAGCAGGATGGCGGCCGCAATGACGAGCCCGAGGTTGCCGGAGTACATACACGCGACCCTCTCTTCAGCGGGGAGCGGGCCCGCGGTATTCCAGCGCGCCCGACGCACTGCGCTCGCAGGTACCCGACAGCGCATCCGCGCGCGGACCCGGCAACGCGGGCCGTGCGCCTTCGGGCTGGCCCTCGCACACATCCCACTGCGCCATCGGCGGGCCGCAAAGCGCGAAGGACCTCGAAGAAGGCGGCCCGCTGTGAAACACAGGTGAAGCGTCCGGGTGCATGGGTGGCGGCAGCACGATGCAGCCCGACAGGCCGGCCGCCGCCAGCACGCCCGCCAGGTGAAGGATTTTTTGCGTCATCTTTTGAAAGCAGGTCAAGAATTTCCTGGCGTGGGCAACGGCCGCCCGCGCGCGACAAAGCCGGCGCCTTGCCGCACCGGGCCGGATGCGTTGTCAGAACGCGTGGCGGATGCCGAAGTCGTAGCCCGTCGATGAACGCGGCAGGCCCGTGAAGCCCACGCCGCTGCTGCCGTAGCCCGTTGTGGCCGCGGCCGCCAGGCTGCCGGTGTAGGCCGCGTCGTTGCGGTTGTTCACGCGCGCGACGGTGGCATACAGCGCGGTGCGCTTGGAGAGGTTGTGCACATAGCCGATCGCGAACTTGTTCACGCGCGGGTCTTCGCCGGTAATGCCTAGGGCGCCTTCGTTGTAGCGCACCGTCGAGTACGACGCGCGGATCAGGCCCGCACCCACCGGCATGCTCGCTCCGACCAGGTAGCCGTTGTAGCTGTCGTGGCTGTTGCCCGCCGCGAGGTCGAACTTGTTCTTGACGTTCGAGAGCTCGCCGAAGAGCTTGACCGGGCCGAAGTCGTACGACGCACCGAGGTTGACGGTCTGCACCTTGCGCGTGAGCGTGGTGGTGTCGACCGCGACGTTCTGGCCCACCGCCAATGCGATGTCGAGCGGCCCGTTCGCGTAGCCGAAACGGCCGCCGACATAGCGGCCCGCGCTGCTGCTGATCTCGGCGGTCGTGTCCGTGGCGCTGGTCTTGGTGTTCTCGTTCAGGCTGTACTGGACCTGGCCGTAGAAGCCGCCCAGGTTGGGCGGCAGGAAGTAGCCGATCATGTTGCTCGCGCGCACGTAGTTCGAGTTGGCAAGGCCCGCGCTGCTGCTCACCGAGTAGATCGCGCTGGAGCCCGAGCCGTTGGTGCCGAACGGGTCGAACACGGTGTCGTTCCAGAAGGTGGCCGTATAGTCGCGGCCCAGCCGCACTTCGCCGAAGCCACCGGAGAGGCTGACGGTGGAGCGGCGGTTGAAGTTGGCGATGCCGGTGGCGCCGTCGTCGTTGCTGATCGGCGCTTCGAGCCAGAAGCTCGCCGCCAGGCCGCCGCCCAGGTCTTCGGTGCCGCGAAAGCCGATGCGGCTGGAGTTGTAGCCGGAGTTGGCAAGACTCCATTGGCTCTGCTTGCTGCTCGCACCGGTGACCGGGTCGCGCGACGTGGCGCTCTGGTAGGTCACGCCGGCATCGATGACGCCGAACAACGTGACGGACGATTGGGCAGAGGCCAGGCCGGTGACGGCCAGCGCGGCGAGTGCCGTGAGGGATTTCTTCATTCAGGTTTCTCCGGGTTTTCAGCTGCTCTTCATCGAGCGGCTGAACGGATGGTCTCGTTCAAATTCGGAGGAATCTGGTGGACGCCGCGTGCTTTGCACACGGTGTTGTTTTGAGCGCACTCGCCGCAACGCGAGCGGCCGACGGCATCGAAGCCACGACTGGCGCGCGGTCTGCGCTGCGGCGCTGCGTGCCCCTCTGTGCCGCCGGGGAGCGCAGCGTTTCGCGGATCAGGGCTCGCAGCTGTTTGAGCCGAAGGCGAGTTCTGCGAGACCCCGCGAAACGCGAGCACCGCAGGGGAGCCGCGAAGCGGCCGGCACAGCGGGGCGCGCAGCGCCGCAGCGCAGACCGCGCATCCCCTTCAAAGCGCGCGTACTAAAAATCTCCCAAAAGCAAGGCAATGCTTCGCCATCCCGAAGGAGTCCACATGACTATTGTTTTGCAAAGCACCGTCGCCGCATCGCTGGGCATCCAGCAGTTGGCGAATGCATTCACGCCTGCCTTCTCTCACCTGCGCATTCTTCGCAACCTCATCATTCCGATGCCCTCGGGATGCGCGGTTCCCACGGCACGCATCGACGCCGTCGTCGTGTGCGAGACCGGTGTCTACCTGTTCGAGATCAAGGCATGGCGCAACGCCTTCGTCTACCGCAAGAAGTCCGATGCGTCACCGCCGCGCTGGTTTCTGCGGCTCAACGGATGCACGCGCGTACGCGAAGTGAAAGACCCCGCATGGCAGGGCGGGCGCAAGACGACGCAGTTGCGCAGCCTGCTGCCCGAAGACCTGCGCCTGCAGTACTTCGTGCTGCTGCCGTGCGAAGGCGTCGAGCTCGAAGGCGTCATGCCGGCCGCCGTGATCACGCAGCAAGACCTGCCCTACATCGCGCGGCTCGTGCGCAACAACGGACGCACCGCGCGCACCTATCCGCTGCTCGACGCCCACGCCGTCGAACGCACCGTGCAGCGGCTGCTCGACATCCAGGGCGACCTGTCCATGGAGACGCATCTGCAGAACTGCCGCGACAGAAGCGAGCAGCCGATCTCCATGCGATGGCCGGCCATGAGCGCCATGGGGTTGCAGTAACCAGCTTTACCGAACGGCCAGGGAGCGTCCCATATTTCTCCGACATTGGCGAAGACCATGCGGCGATGAATGTTCCCAAGTCCCTCGCGGCCATCGCTGCGCTGTGCATCTCGATGGCCGCAGCGCCCGCATGGGCGGCCACACCGTTCACCGTCCGCGACATCCGGCTCGAAGGCCTGCAACGCGTCGAACCTGGCACCGTCTTCTCGACCCTCGGCATCAAGGCCGGCGACGACTACAGCGACGAGCGCGGCAGCGCCGCCATCCGCGCGCTGTTCGAGCTGGGCCTATTCAAGGACGTGCGCATCGACGTCGACGGCAACGTGCTCGTCGTCATCGTGGAAGAGCGCCCTACCGTGGCCGATGTGGACTTCGTCGGCACGAAGGAATTCGAGAAGGCCGCGCTGCAAAAGGCATTGCGCGAGGTCGGCCTTGCCGAGGGCCGCCCCTACGACAAGGCGCTGGCCGACCGCGCCGAGCAGGAGCTCAAGCGCCAGTACGTGAGCCGCAGCCTCTACAACGCCGAGGTCGTCACCACCGTCACGCCGCTGGAACGCAACCGCGTGAACCTCACGTTCACCGTGGTCGAAGGCGAGGCGGCGCGCATAAGAAGCGTGCGCATCGTCGGCAACAAGGCCTTTGGCGAGGGCACGCTGCTCGACCTGTTCGACCAGGACAGCGGCGGCTGGCTCGCCTGGTACACCAAGTCGAACCAGTACTCGCGCAACAAGCTCGCCGCCGACCAGGAAACGCTGCGCTCCTACTACCTCACGCGCGGCTACCTGGAGTTCCGCATCGACTCCACGCAGGTGGCCGTCTCGCCGGACCGGCAGTCGCTCGACCTCACGCTCAACATCACCGAGGGCGAGAAGTTCGCGGTGGCCGGCGTGCGGCTCGAGGGCAACTACCTCGGCCGCGAAGACGAGTTCAAGACCCTGGTGACGGTGCGCCCCGGCGCGCCCTACAACGGCGAGGACGTGGCCGCCACCACCAAGGCCTTCACCGATTACTTCGGCACCTTCGGCTACGCGTTCGCGCGCGTGAAGGCCGAGCCCGAGATCGATCGCGACAGCAACCGCGTGACGATGGTGCTGAAGGCCGAGCCCGCGCGGCGTGTGTACGTGCGGCGCCTGAACATCGGCGGCAATGCGCGAACGCGCGACGAGGTCATCCGTCGCGAGTTCCGCCAGTTCGAGGGCGCCTGGTACGACGGCAACAAGATCAAGCTCTCGCGCGACCGCGTGGACCGCCTGGGCTACTTCACCGAAGTGAACGTCGAGACCGCCGAGGTGCCCGGCAGCAACGACCAGATCGACCTCACGGTCAATGTCGCCGAGAAGCCCACCGGCTCGCTGCAGCTGGGCGCGGGCTACTCGTCGACCGACAAGATTTCGCTGAGCTTCGGCATCACGCAGGAGAACGTGTTCGGCTCGGGCAACTACCTCGGGCTGCTGGTCAACACCAGTTCGTACAACCGCTCGATCTCGCTCACGGCCACCGACCCGTACTTCACGAAGGATGGCATCTCGCGCACGCTCAACGTCTTCCACACCACCACGCGGCCGTACTACCAGGCCGACGGCAACTACAAGCTCGCGAGCGACGGCGGCTCGGTGCGCTTCGGGCTGCCGGTGGGCGAGCTTGACACGGTGTTCCTGGGCATCGGCGTGGAGCGCTATTCGTTCACGCCCGGCACCAACGGCGCGTACACGCTGGTGGACGGCTCCTACGTCTACACGGGCACGCCGCAGGCCTACCTGGACTACTTCGAGTGCACGGGCACCGCGCCGAGCGTGGTGTGCACCGGCAGCAACGTGGTGGGCATTCCCGCGACGGTGGGCTGGTCCCGCGACGACCGCGACAGCGCGCTGGTGCCGACCACCGGCCGCCTGCAGCGCGCGAACCTCGAAGTGGGCGTGGGCAGCGCGCTGCGCTACCTGAAGACCGACTACCAGTACCAGCAGTACTTCGCACTCTCCAAGCAGTACACGCTCGCCGTGAACGGCCAGCTCGGCTACGCGAAGGCCTTGGGCGGCAGCACCTTCCCGATCTTCAAGAACTTCTATGCGGGCGGGCTCGGCTCGATCCGCGGCTTCGAGCAGAACTCGCTCGGGCCGGTCGATGCGGTCACGGGCGGCTCGCTCGGCGGCACGCGCAAGGCGATCTTCAACATGGAGTTCAGCACGCCCTTCCCCGGCGCGGGCAACGACCGGTCGCTCAGGCTCTACACCTTCCTGGATGCGGGCAACGTGTTCGCCGACCGCACCGCCAGCATGACCGACGCGCAGTGGAAAGCGCAGAACCGCATCCGCGCCTCGGCGGGCCTGGGCATCAGCTGGATCTCGCCGCTGGGCCCGCTGCGCCTGGCGTACGCGGTGCCGCTCGCCTACCAGAAGGCAGACACCGCCAACGGCATCGCGGCGGACCGCACGCAGCGCTTCCAGTTCCAGATCGGGACCTCCTTTTGAGGAAGGGGACCACGCCATGAGCCGCATCCTGATGGTCGAAGACGGGCGCGACAGCGCCTCGGCGCTGCTGGACCACCTCTGCAACGCGGGCCACGAGGTCGAGCACATCGGGGACGGCGCGACGGCGCTGGACCGCATCCTGAGTTCGCCGCCCGCGCTCACGCTGCTGGACGTGGTGCTGCCGCAGATCGACGGCCTGCAGGTGCTGCAGAAGGTGCGCTCGCACAGCGACCATCCGATCATCATGCTGACGGCGCGCACTCGCGAGGTCGACCGCCTGCGCGGGCTCGACCTGGGCGCCGACGACTATGTGTGCAAGCCGTTCTCGCCGCGCGAGGTGGTGGCGCGCGTGCACACGGTGCTGCGCCGCCATGCGCAGCGCGAAGGCGCTTGCGCGGCCCCGTCGAAGTCGGTGTCCTTCCGGGACGCGCACGGCGGCGCGCAGCTGGAGGGGCAAGCGCTCGACCTCACGCGCCGCGAGCTCCTGCTGCTGCGCACGCTGTCGCGCGATCCGGGCCGGGTGTTCACGCGCTCCAGGCTGCTGGAGGCGGCGTTTCCGGAAGCGCTCGACGTGAGCGAGCGCGCAGTCGATGGGCACATCAAGAACCTTCGCAGGAAGCTCTCGGCCGTGGCCCCCTCGCACGGCTGGATCCGCTCGATCTACGGCGTGGGCTTCAGCTTCGCGGAACGGCCCGCCTGAGCGCGGCACGCGGCGTCGAATGTCGTGGTGGATTCGGTGCGCATGATCGGCGCGAGGGTCGCGTTGCGCCCCTCGGCCGGATGGCGCTCGCCGCATCCCGCGCGCGCGGCGATGAGAACGCCCAGCGCGAGGCCACTGAATGCCAGCAGGCCCAAGAGGCGCTGCACCGGTGGCAGCCCGCTGGCCGACCGAGCCGCGACGGGAAGCACCCAGGCGGTTTCGCTGTGAGACGGCATCGCGGTCCGCAGCGCTCAGCCTTGGGTGGATCGCGGGCAGCGGCTCATGCGCTTTCCTCCTCGGGCTTGACGTCCGGCGCCACGGCACGCGTGGCGCGCGCCTCCGCCCAGACCACCAGCAAAGTCCACGCGTGCGTGACCACCCAGAAGATCGCCGTCAGCCACAGCAGCACGAGGTCCATGCCGGGGTCGGACCAGACATCGGCCCACGACCAGGCGGAGCGCGCCGGTGCGCAATGCCCGGGACCGGCCCAGGCCAGCACGGCTGCAGCGAAGGCGGGGAGGAACTTTTTCGGGGAGCGAAGCGTGGCCGGGTTCATGGGCACGCATCGTGCGTTCCGAATCGGGAGAAATGTGGGAGCGGGTTCTCCCAGATTCCTCCCCATTTGGTCGCCATGATCCGCCGCTCGCCTGTGACGCCCGCTGCCCGAAACGCATGTCGCAGAATGCCGCCATGCCTCGAGAAGGCGTGAACGAATCCACCATGCCGCGTCTGACCCTCTCCCGCAAGATCTTCCTGGCGCTGGCCGCATTGCTGATCGTGCTGCTGCTCAGCTTCGCGGGCTTCTCCATCGTCGCGCTGCAGCGGGGCCTGGGCGCCTACGTCGCCGAGATCGAGATCCGGCGCATGGACTGGCTCTCGCAGCTCCTGCTCAAGCACTACGTGGCCAACGGCGACTGGAAGAAGCTGCGCGACAACGACGAGGCCTGGCACCGCCTGCGCATGGGCCAGCTGGCGATCGTGCTCGATGGCGCGGCCAGCCCCGACGACCGGCGGCTGCCGCCCTGGTACGAGCGCCGCACGCAGGGCGCCACCCGGCTCGAGGGCGATCCGGACAACGGGGCGCCGCCGCTCCTGCCGTCCGCCCCCTCGTCTTCTTCGCCGTCGCAGCAGCTCAACCTGGTGGCCCCGCGCTTCGCGATGCCGCCCCCGCCCTGGTTTTTTCCCGACCCCCGCGGTGCGGCGGACTCCATCTACCAGCGGCTGGCCCTGCTCGATGCACAGGGCGCGCCCGTGGTCGGCGCCACCATCGACCTGGAGAACGCCGCGCGCCTGCCGATCCGGCGGGGGCGCTCGGTCGTCGGCTACCTGGCTCTCGCGCCCATGGAGGGCCTGGAAAGCGAAGCCGACCGCGCCTTCCTTGCGCGACAGTCGGGCGTGATCGCGCTCACCGGCCTGTGCGGCCTGGCCTTTGCGTTGGTGCTGTCGTGGCTGCTGGCGCGCCGCTGGTTCAAGCCCATCGACGAGCTCACGCAGGCCGCACAGGACGTGGCGCGCGGGCGGCTTTCCACGCGCGTGGCCGTGCACGGCTCGGACGAACTCGCGCTCCTGGGCAAGACCTTCAACGACATGGCGCAGCGCCTGGACAAGGTCGAAGCCTCGCGGCGCGCCTGGCTCGCCGATGCGGCACACGAGCTGCGCACGCCGCTCGCGGCGATGCGCGCGGAAATCGAGGCGCTGCAGGACGGCGTGCGCACCTTCGACGAACGCACCGCGCTGCGCATGCACCGGCAGGTGATCCGCCTCGGCCAACTGGTCGACGACCTGCGCAGCAGCATGCGGGAACCCCAGAACGACCTGCTCACCACCGCGGTGTTTCCGCTCGCGCTGCTGAAGGAGGCGCTCGACCACACGCGCGACCGCTTCGCGCAGCGCGGCATCGCGGTCGAGCGGGACGCGATCGACCGCATCGCCGCATCGGCGCAGCCCGTGATCGACGGCGACGCGCACCGGCTGCACCAGGTCTTCATGAACCTGCTGGAGAACACGCTGGCCTACACCGATGCCGGCGGGCGCCTGCGCATCGACGTGACGATCGAGGGCGCATGGACCGGCAACTGCCTCACGCTGCTGTTCGACGACAGCGCGCCGGGCGTGTCCGACGAAGAAATTCCGCGCCTGTTCGACCGCCTGTTCCGCGGCGAAACCTCGCGCAGCCGCGCGCTCGGCGGCTCGGGCCTGGGCCTGTCGATCTGCCGCGCGACCATCGAGGCGCACGGCGGCAGCATCGAGGCGCAGGCCTCGCCGCTGGGCGGCCTGCGCATGACCATCACCCTTCCGCTGGCGGCATCCGCATGACACGCATCGTCATCGTCGAGGACGAGATCGACATCGCCTCGGTGGTGCAGGACTACCTGCGCCACAGCGGCTTCGAAACCGCGCACTTCTCCGACGGGCAGAGCGCGCTCGACAGCATCGTTGCCTCGCCGCCCGACCTGACGCTGCTGGACATCATGCTGCCGCGGCTGGACGGCATCGAGGTGCTGCGCCGCGCGCGCGAGCACACGGCGCATCCGATCATCATGCTCACCGCGCGCATCGAGGAGGTCGACCGCCTGCTCGGCCTGGAACTGGGCGCGGACGACTATGTGTGCAAGCCTTTCTCGCCGCGCGAGCTGGTGGCGAGGGTGCGCGCGGTGCTGCGGCGCACGGCGCCGGGGAACGTACCGGGCGCGCCGGGACAAACCCCTCAAGGCGGTGCACCTGGCCTCGTGCTCGACGACGTGCACTGGCGCGCCTCGCTCGAAGGAACGCCGCTGAACCTCACGCGCCGCGAGTTCGGGCTGCTGCAGGTGCTGTCGCGGCACCCGGGTCGCATCTTCTCGCGCGCGCGGCTGCTGGAGCTCGCCTACGACGACACGGTGGACGTGACCGAGCGCGCCATCGACAGCCATGTGAAGAACCTGCGCCGCAAGCTCGGCGCGGTATCGCCTGCGCACGACTGGATCCGGTCCGTGTACGGCGTGGGCTTCGCCTGGGAGGCACCGCCACAGGCCTGACGGCCCGCCGCGCCGTGGCATGCATCGTGCAAGATTGCTGCCATGCTCCCCCTGTCTCCCGAATCGCTCGGCCAGCGCCTGCGTTCCTTTGCCTCCCGCGCGCAGCCGCTGCGCATTCTTCTGACCCTCGGCAGCCTCATGGCGGTGTGCGGCTACACCGGTCATCCCGATGCGGTGATTCCGCTGTTCCTGGGTGCCATCGCCAGCGCGCTCGCCGAAACCGACGACAGCTGGCGCGGCCGCTTTCGCGCGCAGCTCGTGACGCTCGCCTGCTTCGCGGTGCTGGCCTTCTCGGTCGAGGCGCTGTTCGGCCGGCCGGTGCTCTTCATCGCGGGGCTGGCGTTCGCCGCCTTCTGGCTCACGATGCTGGGCGCGGTGGAGGCGCGCTACAAGGCCATTGCCTACGCGACGCTGATCCTCGCGATGTACGCCACGCTCGGCATCGAGAACCAGGCCACGCACGGCCACGGACAAGGCGATGGCGGGCGCGAGCCGTTGCTCCTCCTGGCCGGCGCCGCGTGGTACGGCGTCTTCTCGGTGCTGTGGTGCGCGGCCTTTCCGGCGCAGCCGGTGCAGGCGCGGCTGGTCACGCTGTTCACGGTGCTGGGCAACTTCGTGCGCTTCAAGGCGTCGCTCTTCGAGCCGCTGCGGGGCATCGACATCGAGCAGAAGCGCCTGTCGCTCGCGCAGCTCAACGCGGAAGTGGTGACCGAGCTGAATGCCGCCAAGGAAAGCATCTTCCGCCGCATCGGCGCGCGGGCGCCGACCGGACGCATCTCGCGCTACCGCGGGCTCTACCTGATCGCGCAGGACGTTCACGAGCGCGCAAGCTCCTCGCACGACGACTACAACGCGCTGGCCGACGCCTTCTTCCACAGCGACCTCTTGTACCGCTGCCAGCGCGTGCTCGGCCTGCAGGGGACGGCGTGCCACCGGCTGGCCAGTTCGATCGCGCGGCGCGAGCCTTTCGAGGTGGGCGGGGAAACGGTGCAGGCGCTGGCCGACCTGCGCGGGGCCATCGAGCACGAGCGGGCGCGCGCCTCCACGCCCGACCGCCTCGCGCTGCTCGCTTCGGTGGAGGCGCTCGCGCGCAATCTCGCGCAGCTCGACGGCCAGCTGGCCGGGGCGAGCCAGCCATCGGCGCGCGCCGGCCGGACCGAGATGGGCCTCTTCAACCGCTCGCCGCGTTCGTGGCGCGATGCGGCCGAGCGCGTGCGGCGGCAGCTCACGCCGCGCTCGCCGCTGTTTCGCCATGCGCTGCGGCTGGCGATCGCGCTCGTCGCGGGCTACGGCGTGATGCAGCTGATCCACCCCGCACAGGGCTACTGGATCCTGCTGACCACGCTGTTCGTGTGCCAGCAGACCTTCGGCGACACCGTCTCGCGCATGGGCCAGCGCATTGCCGGCACCGCCCTCGGCGTGGTGGCCGGCTGGGCGCTGCTGCAGCTCTTTCCGCAGCCGCTGGTGCAGTCGGTGATCGCGGTAGTGGCCGGGGTGCTGTTCTTCGCGACGCGCGCCACGCGCTACCTGCTCGCAACGGCCGCGATGACGTTGCTGGTGCTGATGTGCTTCAACCAGGTGGGCGACAGCGGCCTCCTGCTCGTGCCGCGGCTGGTCGACACCGCCATCGGCAGCGCCATCGCCGGCCTGGCGGTGCTGATGGTGCTGCCGCATTGGCAGGCGCGGCGCCTCAACGAGCTGGCCGCCACGGCGATGCGCAGCCACGCGGGGTACCTGCGCCGGATCGTCGAGCAGTACGCCACGGGGCCGCGCGACCACCTCGACTACCGCCTGGCGCGCCGAAACGACCACAACGCCGATGCGGCGCTCTCCACGGCGGTGTCGGACATGTTCCGCGAGCCGGGCTACGTGCGGCCGCGCGCGGGCATCGCGCTGCGCTTCCTGATCCGCTCGCACACGCTGCTGAGCTACCTGTCGGCGCTCGGCGCGCACCGCGCCGCGCTGCCCGATTCGCCGCACATGGCGGTGCTGCGCGATGCGGCCGAAGGTGCGGCGGCGGCGCTCGATGCGCTGGCCGGGGGCCTGCAGGGCGGCGCGATCGCGGACGAGCCCGCCACCGAACCGGCCGTGCGCGCGGCCTTGGCGGGTGCCGTCGCGGCGGGCGATGCCGGAGCGGCCGAACGCACCATCCACACCGAACTGGCCCTGGTCTGGCTGCAGATCGACGCGTTGCGAACCCACGCGCGCGAATGGCTGCAGACCGGCGACGAGGCGGCGCCCGCCGCCCCGGAAACCTGAAACGTCCGACCCTCCGTGTAGGACAAACCAGCGCAAAACACCTGCAAAAGGCCCCGGCGGGGCGCGCCGGGTAAAATCGCGGCTTCATGTCACGCTGGTTCGCCGCTACTGTCCTCACCCTCATGTTGTCCTGCTACGGCCTTGCCGTGTTCGCGCAGGGCCTGATGGGCGCCGGGCATCCCGCGCATGCGGGCGCCGACGTGCAGACCTGCGCAACGGCCAGCATGTCGTTCTCCGATGCTTTCGTGAGCGACGCCATGGACCTGGCGGACGAACTCCCCTCCCATGACGAGGCGGGCTCCGAGCACGTCGAACTGGTCGATGCCCGCCACCCCGTGGCGGTCCCGCTTTTTCTTTCTGAACAGCCGCGCGGCCTCGCCCTGACGCCCGCGCTCTCACCGCTCCTCGATCGGCCCAAGCGGCCACCCCGCGGTACCGCCCTGGTCGCCTGAGGCTCCACTGCGACCGGAGCCTTTGCGGCTCCCCGCCCCTGTCGATCCGGCCGGATCGCCGCAATCCGGCATCCGCCCGCATCGCGGACACACCGCTCCCCTCGTGCCATACCGCGTTCCCGCCCTGCCGGGACGCCCGATCAAGGAAATCAGAATGAACAACGGTCAACCCACCTACCACCCCGGCTTCGACGCACCGATCGCGTCGACCCAGGAACGCAACCGCGTCCTTCGCAACACCTACTGGCTGCTCGCGCTGTCGATGGTGCCCACCGTGCTCGGCGCCTGGATCGGCGTCTCCACCGGCCTCGCGCGCGCCATGTCGCCGGGCATCGGCCTCATGGTGTTCCTCGGCGGCGCCTTCGGCTTCATGTACGCCATCGAGAAGACCAAGAACTCGGCCGCCGGCGTTCCGGTGCTGCTGGCCTTCACCTTCTTCATGGGGCTGATGCTCTCGCGCCTCGTGGGCTCGGTG
>NZ_JXQQ01000024.1 GCF_000834655.1 Variovorax paradoxus | reverse complement strand
AAGCCGGCGGCCCGCTGGTCGAGTCCATCGACGGCCAATGGCTCGTCGAATACATGATCGAGAGCAAGCAGGTCCCCGGCTCCGTGGTGCGCCGCAAGCTCGACGAGCGCTGCGCGCAGATCGAAGCCACCACCGGCCGCAAGCCCGGCAAGAAGGAAAAGAAGGAGCTCAAGGAAGACATCACCCTGGAGCTGCTGCCGATGGCCTTCACCCGCAGCGCGCGCGTGGCCGTGTGGATCGACAAGGCCGAGAACCGCCTGGTGATCAACAGCGGCAACGCCTCGCGCGCCGACGAAGTGGTCACCAGCCTGGTGAAGTCGCTCGACGGCTTCGCTGTGGCGCTCATCAACACGCAGATCGAGCCGGCCGCCGCCATGGCCAACTGGCTCCTGACGCAGGAGCCGCCGGCCGGCTTCACCATCGACCGCGAGTGCGAGCTCAAGGCCTCCGACGACTCGAAGGCCGTGGTGCGCTACGCCAAGCATCCGCTCGACATCGAGGAAGTGCAGAAGCACATCACCGACGGCAAGCGCCCCACGCGTCTGGCGCTCACCTGGGACGACCGCGTGTCGTTCGAGCTCACGCACGGCATGCTGATCCGCAAGATCGTGTTCCTCGAAGGCACGGGCGACGGCGCGGCGGGCGGCAAGAAGGAAGACAACTACGACGCCGACGTGGCGATCGCCACCGGCGAACTCGGCCAGCTGGTGCCGGCGCTGCTCGATGCGCTGGGCGGCGAGGCGGCGTTCGGTGCGGCACCGGCGGACGAAGCACCGAAGCCCGCCGCGAAAGCGGCGGCGCCCACCACCACGACCCCGGCCGATGCCGCCGAGGAAGAGGAAGACGCGCCCTTCTGACCGAAGGCGTTCAGGCGACCAGGTAGGTCTGCGCGAGGCGCACCCAGCAGGCGGCGCCCAGCGGCAGCACCTGGTCGTTGAAGTCGTAGCCGGGGTTGTGCACCATGCAACCGCCGAATTCGCCCTCCCCGTTGCCCAGGAGCACGTAGCAGCCCGGCAACTCGGCGAGCATCCAGGCGAAGTCCTCGCTGCCCGCAAAGCCCTTCGGCGCCTCGGTGACGACGTGCTCCGCACCGACGAGCTCGGCGCAGACCTGCGCCATCAGCCGGCACTCGGCCGCGGTGTTGACCACCGGCGGCACGAGCTGGCGGTAGTCGATCTCCGCCGTCACGCCATGCGCCTGCGCGGTGAGGCCCACGATCTCGCGGATGCGCTGCTCGACCACCGCGCGCGTCCCGGGCCGCGCCGCCCGCACATTGAGGCCGAGCGCCACCGATTGCGGAATCACGTTGTGCGTGGCACCGCCGCGGATGAAGCCGACCGACACGACGGCCGTGTCGCCCGGCGTCACGTTGCGCGCCACCACGGTCTGCAGGGCCGTCACCACCGCGGCGGCGGCCGGCACCGGGTCGCGCGAGAGGTGCGGCATGGCGCCATGCCCACCGACCCCTTTGAGCGTGACATCGGCCACGTCCGAGGACAGCGTGACCGGCCCCTCGATCACCAGGAAGCTGCCGACCGGAACGCCCGGCGCGTTGTGCAGCGCGTAGACCGCATCGCAGGGAAAGCGCTCGAAGAGGCCGTCCTGGATCATCGCGCGCGCACCGCAGAGGTTTTCTTCGTCGGGCTGGAAGATCAGGTTCAGCGTGCCGTCGAAATCGCGGCGCGCCGCCAGCGCCTTGGCGGCCGCGAGCAGGATGGCGGTATGGCCGTCGTGGCCGCAGGCGTGCATGCGGCCGTGGGTCTTGCTGGCGTACGGCAGGCCCGTGGCCTCGACGACAGGGAGCGCATCCATGTCTGCGCGGATACCCAGCCGCCGCGTGCCGTTGCCGACCTTCATCTGCGCCACGATGCCGGTCTTGCCGATGCCCGTGTGCACCTCGTAGCCCCATTCGCGCAGCAGGTTGGCGACCAGTCCGGCGGTCGCACTCACCTCGAAGCCGAGTTCGGGGTTGGCGTGGATCTGCCGGCGGATGTCGACGAAGGCCTGGGTGTCGATGTCGGCCTGCGGGAGCAGGCGCGACAGGAGCCTGGTGGTCTGGGGGCTGAGTTCGCGAGTCATGGGCTGTGTCCGGTTCGGTGAAGGAATGTCAGGGGGCCTTGCGTTCGCGCAGGCTCAGGAGTGCGCAGAGGCTCAGTGCGCCGCACACCATCATGTAGAAGGCCGGCGACATCGGGTTGCCTGTCCTGGCGAGCAGCCAGGTCACGATGAATTGCGAGGTCCCGCCGAAGACCGTCACGCCGATGCTGTAGATCACCGAGATGCCGCTGGCGCGCACGCCGATCGGCAGCATCTCCAGCAGCATGAGGAACATGGGCGTGGTGCCGATGTTGACGCTCGCCGTCAGCAGCGCCGAGAGGCACAGCACCAGCGGCACGCTCGGGTAGTGGCTGATGAGCCAGAACACCGGATACACGGCGATCACGCTGAACAGCAGCGAGCCGATCACCAGCGGCTTGCGGTTCGGCAGGCGGTCGGCCAGGCGACCCGCCACCAGGGACACCACGAACAGCGTGATGCCCGTGACGCAGCCCGACAGCAGCGACAGCGACGGCGGCATGTGCAGCACGCGGATCATGTAGGTCGGCATGAAGAACACGACCAGGTACATGGTCGCCGTGCCCGCGGTGGTGGCGAAGATGCCCTTGAGCACCGTGCCGCCGTGCTCGCGCAGCAGCCGGCCGATGGGGCTGGATTCATGGCTCTCGGCCTGGTGCGTCTCTTCGAGGTTGGCGCGGATGTAGAGGCCCACCGGCGCGATCAGCAGGCCGAGCAGGAACGGCACGCGCCAGCCCCAGCTCTCGAGCGACGCCTGGGGCAGCGCGGCATACAGCGCGGCGCCCGTGAGCGCACCCAGCAGCGCCGACACGCCCTGGCTCGCGAGCTGCCAGCTCACGCGAAAGCCGCGCCCCCTGACGCCGCCCGCCTCCATGAGCATCGAGGTGGCGGCGCCCACTTCGCCGCCGAGCGAGAACCCCTGCAGCAGGCGCCCCGCGACGATCATCAGCGAGCCGAACACGCCGGCCGAGGCATAGCTGGGCGCCAGCGCGATGCACAGCGTGCCGATAACCATGAGGCCGATGGTCAGCGTCATAGCAGCCTTGCGCCCCTTGCGGTCGGCGTAGTTGCCGATGATCACGCCGCCCAGCGGCCGCATCACGAAGCCGATGCCGAAGGTGGCCACGGCCAGCAGCAGCGAGCCATAGGGACTGTCCGACGGGAAGAACAGCTTGCCGATCAGGAGCGCGAAGAAGCTGTAGACGGTGAAGTCGTACATCTCCAGCGCATTGCCCAGCGAACAGGCTGCGATCAGGCGGAACTGGCTCTGCTTGCCCTTGCCGTGCGCGGCATCGGAAGAAGGCACGGCAGGCGCCGAGGAAGGGCCCAGGATCGGGCTTGCAGGCAGGGTGGCTTCACGCATCGAATCGTCTCCACGAACAGGGTTGCGGCGGAGTATTCAGGCAAAGCGCGCCAGCGCAGAATCACATATTTTCATGCCGATAACCAAATGGAATCCCCGCCGAAAAGGGGCCTTCCTGGCTATCGGGACAAGTACCAAGACAGCGTTTTCCGGGAGGCCGAGGCACCATGAAGCTGCAACAACTGCGTGTTCTTCTGGCCGTTGCACAGAACGGCAGCATCCATGAAGCGGCGCGCAGCCTGCACACCACGCAGCCGGCACTGTCCAAGACCATTGCAGAACTGGAGCGCGAGCTGGGCGTGACGCTGATGGTTCGATCCACGCGCGGCGTGAGCCTCACGGCCTACGGCGTGGCGCTGGTCAAGCGCGCGAGCCTGGTCGAGCAGGAGCTGCGGCACGCGCTGGAAGACATCGAGGCCATCCGAGGGCACGACGAGGCGCAGCTCAACATCGGTTTCACGGCAGTGGCCTCCAGCGGGCCGCTGCCCGATGCGATGGCCTCGTTCAGGCAGCGCTTTCCCAATGTGGCGCTGCGCGGCTTCGAGCTGCGGCCGCAGCAGATCCTGGAGGGGCTGCGCGAAGGCCGGCTCGACCTGGGAATGATCTCGACCTGCAACGGTCCGGGCGCCGGCAATTTCCAGTGGGAGCCGCTCTTCTCGGTCGCAATGCACCTGTCGGTGCGCGCCGGGCATCCACTGCGGCGCGTGCGCAAGCTGCGGACGCTGGTCGACGCCGACTGGCTGGTGCTCGACCCGATCGACGACGCCGGCAGCCCGCTGGTGAGCATGATGCGCATGCACGGGCTCGAGATGCCGCGGCGCATGGTGCAGAGCGCGTCGAACCTGCTCGGCCTGCAACTGGCCACGCAGACCGACCTGATCAGCATGTGGTCGGATTTCGTCTTTCACGGCGCGGGGCCGCTGCGGCTGCAGCCCGACCTGCTGGAGCGCCTGCCGATCAGCGACGAGGTGCCGGACTTCGGCGTCTACCTCGTCTATCGCTCGGCCGACCTCATGACCCACATGTGCGCGGAGTTCGCCAAGGAGGCGCGCCATCATGCAAAGGCGAATCCGCCGTGGCGCCAGCCGCGCCGCAGAGCCGGCGCGGGTTAGCCGGTCAGTTCGCGGGAGTCTGCGTTTCTTCTTCGGCCGGCGCCTCGGGCCGCGTCATCTGCCAGCTCTGCAGCTTGCCGGCGTTGAACACGGCATCGACGTAAGAGCCGCCCGTGTCGGTCCAGCGGTAGAGCTCGGGTTGCGTGTCGGGGGGCGAGCGCAGTTCGCCGAGCGCGCGCGTCATGGCGATGACGTGCATCAGCGTCACGCCCTGCTTGAGCTTGGCGTTGAGCATCACTGCGCTTGCGACATAACCCACGGGCCGGTCGGCAGCGCGCTTGAGCACCTGCATCGCGCGATTGAAATGCAGCAGCAGGAACATCACGATGACCCCGCCGGTGAGTGCGACACCGGCCCAGCCGTAGCTGCGCCACGCCAGCGCAAGAAGAACGATGCCGCCCACGGGCACAAGCAATTTCTGGAAATTCATGGCGCGCATTGTCGCCGCTCGCTGCTGTTCGCCTTCTCGATTCACTCGAAAGTTCGCATATCGATCGGCGCGCGATTCTGCTGTATCGGCCGTGGCTACCACCGGGGGCAAAAAACGGTACTCGTATCGAAATGCACATGCCGCGATGGCGCGACGCGGCACATTTCACCGCACGGGCATCAACCCGGGCCACAGAAAAGCGTATGACCATTCCGCGTTCCGTCACCTTCGTTCGTCTCACTCTCGCCGCCACGCTCACGGCTGCCGTCCTCAGCGGTTGCTACGTGGTACCCATCGCACAACCCGCACCCGCGGCGCCGCCTTCGCAGGCCTATGCCGTTGCACCGGGACCGATCGCGCAGAGCTTCAGTGCACGCCTGTACCCGTCGAACGCCGAAGCGGCGCGCTACGGAACGGTGGCAGGCACGGTGACCAACGACATGAACGGCCGCGGCCATTTCAATGCGCAGATCGGCGGTGAACAGTTTCAGGGAGAGGCGACCCGGGTTGCCGGCTCGCGAAGTGCCGGTGTGGCGAACGCCAGCGGCAATCGCGGCGGCAACCTGAGTTGCCAGTACACGATGAACTCGGCCACGTTGGGCAGCGGCCAATGCGTGCTCAACAGCGGGCCGGCGTTCACGATGCACATCGGGGGATAGGGAGGGTGGCCCGGCGCGTCACTGACGCGCCGGGCATTTTTTTCCCAGAAGAATCAATCGAGGCGGCGGACCACGTCCATCGCCTCTTCGATGCGTTCGACGGGGTGGATGGTCAGGCCTTCGATCTCTTTCGAACCCTTGCGCGGTGCGTTGGCCTTGGGCACCACCGCGATGCTGAAGCCCAGCTTGGCGGCTTCGCGCAGACGCTCCTGCCCGCGCGGCGCGGGACGCACCTCACCGGCCAGACCCACCTCGCCGAAGGCGATGAAGCCCTTGGGCAGCGGCTTGCCGCGCAGGCTCGAGGTGATGGCGAGCATCACGGCCAGGTCGGCCGCGGGCTCGCTGATGCGCACGCCGCCCACCGCGTTCACGAACACGTCCTGGTCCATGCAGGCCACGCCCGCATGGCGGTGCAGCACCGCCAGCAGCATCGCGAGGCGGTCGCGGTCCAGGCCCACCGACAGGCGCCGCGGGCTCGGCCCTCCGTTGTCGACCAGCGCCTGGATTTCCACCAGCATCGGCCGCGTGCCCTCCAGCGTGACCAGCACCACGCTGCCCGGCACCGGCTCGGCATGCTGGCTCAGGAAGATCGCGCTCGGGTTGGCCACGCCCTTCAAGCCCCGCTCGGTCATGGCGAACACGCCGATCTCGTTGACCGCGCCGAAGCGGTTCTTGATGGCGCGCACGAGGCGAAAGCTCGAATGCGTGTCGCCCTCGAAATACAGCACCGTGTCGACCATGTGCTCCAGCACACGCGGGCCCGCGAGCGCGCCCTCCTTGGTGACGTGGCCCACCAGCACCACGGCCGTGCCGCTGGTCTTGGCGAAGCGCGTGAGATGCGCCGCGCATTCGCGCACCTGCGCCACCGAGCCGGGGGCCGAGGTGAGCTGGTCTGAATACACCGTCTGAATGGAATCGATCACCGCGATCGCGGGCCGCGTGGCGTCGAGCGTGGCGATGATCTTCTCGAGCTGGATCTCGGCGAGCACCTGCACCTGCGAGTGGTCGAGCCCGAGCCGGCGCGAGCGCAGCGCGACCTGCGCGCCGCTTTCCTCGCCCGTCACATAGAGCGCGTTCTGCCCTGCGCGCTGCAGCGCATCGACCGCCTGCAGCAGGAGCGTCGACTTGCCGATGCCCGGGTCGCCGCCGATGAGCGTCACGCCGCCCGAGACGATGCCGCCGCCCAGCACGCGGTCGAGTTCGTCGATGCCGGTGGGCGTGCGCGCGATGTCGGTCGCCTCGATCTCCGAGAGCGTGGCCAGTTCAGTGACGCCCGCCAGCGGAGAGAACTGCGTGCCGAAACGGTTGTTGGCCGGTGCGTTGCTGCCCGCGACCTGTTCGATCAATGTGTTCCAGGCGCCGCAGCTGGGGCATTTGCCGAGCCATTTGGGGCTGGTGCCGCCGCATTCGCTGCAGACGAAGAGAGATTTGTCCTTGGCCATCCGTCGAGTTTAGGTGTCCGCACAAACCCTGATGGCCGACGGCTTGGAAAGAAATGGCCAATCATTTAACATGTTAAGTAATTTGAAGAGGCACAGCTTTTGAGCACAACGTTCACCCACCGCAATCTGCCGCGCCTGCTGCTGCAGGCCCGCGAAGCCGTGATGGCCCACACGCGGCCCAGCTTGCGCGAGCACGCGCTGTCCGACCAGCAATGGCGCGTGCTGCGCGTGCTCGGCGAGCACGGCGCGGTCGATACCGGCCGCGTTGCGCGCGAGGCCTTCATCCTCGGCCCGAGCCTCACCGGCGTGCTCGCCCGCATGGAGCGCGACAACCTCATCACCCGCGCCCGCGACCCCGCCGACCAGCGCCGCACCGTGGTCGAGGCCACGCCGCACGGCATGAAGCTGGTCAAGCGACTGGGCACGAGCATCGAGGCCCACTACGACTGGATGGAAAAGTCGCTCGGCAAGGCCAAGCTCACGCAGCTCTATGGCCTGCTGGACGAACTGATTGCACTGGAGCAGCCCTCATGAGCACCGCGCATTTCCTTCCGGCCGGCACCGTGTACGGCACGCTGCTGAACTTCCGCGCCGAGGTCGAGGCGCTCGCGCCGCAGATGACGGCACCGCCCTACAAGGCGCCACCCAAGGCGCCGGTGCTCTACGTGAAGACCGCCAACACATGGAGCCCGCACGGCAGCGCGATCGCCGTGCCTTCGTCGGTGCCCGAAGTGGAAATCGGCGCGAGCGTCGGCATGGTGATCGGTGCAGAGGGCGACGTCGAAGGCTTCGTGCTGATGAACGACCTGTCGATCCCGCATGCGAGCTTCTTCCGCCCGCCGGTGAAGTTCAAGTGCCTCGACGGCTTCCTGGGCATCGGCCCTGCGCTGCGCGATGCGCAGGAGGTGGCCGACCCCGCGAGCTTCCGCATCGAGGTGCGCATCAACGGCGAGCTGAAGCAGTCGATCGACTTCTCCCAGCTCGTGCGTCCGGCGCGGCAACTGCTCGCCGATGTCGGCGAGTTCATGACGCTCGCCCACGGCGACGTGCTGATGCTGGGTTGCGACGCGGGCCGTCCGCTCGCACGCGCCGGCGACCGCATCGAGATCTCCTCGCCGGGCTTCGAAACACTCGCCAACACGCTGGTGCAGGAGACCGCCGCATGAAGCACGCACGCGTCATCCACGAAGGTCGCGAACACACCGGCACCGCGCACGAATTCAACGGCCAGCCCGACGCCGCCGTGCGGCTCGACGACGGCCGCATCGTGCCGCAGGCGCAACTCACCTGGCTTCCTCCGCTCGCACCCACGGTGCGCCCGCGCACCATCCTCGCGCTCGGCCTCAACTACGCCGACCACGCCAAGGAACTCGAATTCAAGGCGCCCGAAGAGCCGCTGGTTTTCGTCAAGGGCCAGAGCACGCTGATCGGCCATCGCCAGTTCACGCACCGCCCGGCCGGCGTGCAGTTCATGCACTACGAATGCGAGCTCGCGATCGTCGTGGGCAAGACCGCGCGCCACGTGAAGCGCGACGACGCCTTCGACTTCATCGGCGGCTACACGGTGGCCAACGACTACGCGATCCGCGACTACCTGGAGAACTGGTACCGCCCGAACCTGCGCGTGAAGAACCGCGACACCTGCACGCCGCTCGGGCCCTGGTTCGTCGATGCAGCAGATGTTCCCGACTCGATGGCACTTGCATTGCGCACCACCGTCAACGGCACCGTCACGCAGCAGGGCAACACGCGCGACATGATCTTCGATGCGCCCTTCCTCATCGAATACTTCAGCCGCTTCATGACGCTCTCGCCGGGCGACCTGATCCTCACCGGCACGCCCGACGGCGTGGTCGATTGCAAGCCGGGCGACGTCGTCGTCACCGAGATCGAGCACATCGGCGCGCTGGTCAACACCATCGACGCGGCCTGACATTTTTTCCTGTCACACACACATAAAACCAGCGGAGACAAACGCAATGAACACCAGAAGAAAAACGCTCGCCCTCGTGGCACTGACCGCCTCGATGCTCGCGCTCGATGCACCGGCGCAGACAGCGGCCTATCCCGCCAAACCCGTGCGCTGGGTGGTGGGCTACCCGGCCGGCGGCGGCACGGACTTTCTTGCGCGCACGGTGGGCGCGCAGGTCTCGCAGCAGCTGGGACAGCCGGTGCTGGTCGACAACAAGCCGGGCGCGGGCGCGATCATCGCGTCGGAAAACGTCGCACGTTCGCCGGGCGATGGCTACACCGTGTTCTCGGCCGACAACGGCGTGCTGGTCTACAACCCCGCGCTCTACAAGAAGCTGCCCTACGACGCCGAAAAAGACTTCGCACTCGTCGGCATGATGGGGCGCTCGCCGCTCGTCATCACCGCCGCGCCCAGTGCCGGCGTGGCCGATGCGAAGGCGCTCATCGCGGCGCTGAAGGCATCGCCCGGCAAGTTCAGCATCGCGACGCCCGGCACCGGCAGCCCGCATCACCTGGCGATGGAACTGTTCCAGCGCGAGGCCGGCGTCTCGATGCTGCACGTGCCCTACAAGGGCGGCGCGCCCGCATTGCAGGACTTGATGGGCGGACAGGTGCCGCTGATGATGCTCGACCTGCCCAGCGGCGTCAGCGCGGTGAAGGCGGGCAAGGTGATTCCGCTGCTGGCGATGTCGGCCGAGCGCATTCCTCAACTGCCCAACGTACCCACCGCCAAAGAGCTGGGCTATGCCAACGTCGAGGCCTACACCTGGCAAGGGCTGGTCGCGCCCGCGGCCACGCCGAAGGAGGTGCAGGCCAGGCTCGGCACCGAACTGCAGAAGGCCATGGGCGACGCCGGCGTGAAGCAGAAGCTCTACGACGCGGGCTGGGAAGCACGTCCCGCCGACGCCACCGAAATGACGCACTACACCGATGCGGAGCGCAAGAAATGGCATGCCTTGATCAAGGCGCGCGACATCAAACTCGATTGAACCGGACACCCTCCATGCAACAGATCAACCACCTCATCGGCGGCAAGTCCGTCACGGGCAAGGACTACTTCGAAACCGTCAACCCCGCCACGCAGGAGGTGCTGGCCGAGGTCGCCTCGGGCGGCGAAGCCGAGGTGAATGCGGCCGTCGCCGCGGCCAAGGAAGCCTTTCCGAAGTGGGCCGGCATGCCCGCGCCCGAACGCGCGAAGCTCATCCGCAAGCTCGGCGACCTGATCGCCGCAAACGTGCCCGAGATCGCGCAGACCGAGACCAACGACTGCGGCCAGGTCATCGCGCAAACGGGCAAGCAGCTGGTGCCGCGTGCAGCCGACAACTTCTATTACTTCGCCGAGATGTGCACGCGCGTGGACGGCCACACCTACCCCACGCCTACGCACCTGAACTACACGCTGTTCCACCCGGTGGGCGTGTGCGCGCTCATCAGCCCGTGGAACGTGCCCTTCATGACGGCTACCTGGAAGGTCGCGCCATGCCTGGCCTTCGGCAACACGGCCGTGCTGAAGATGAGCGAGCTCTCGCCGCTCACCGCCGCGCGCCTGGGTGAACTGGCGCTCGAAGCCGGCATTCCGCCCGGCGTGCTGAACCTCGTGCACGGCTACGGCAAGGAAGCCGGCGAGCCGCTGGTGGCGCACCCCGACGTGCGCGCGATCTCGTTCACCGGCTCCACCGCCACGGGCAACCGCATCGTGAAGAGCGCGGGCCTCAAGAAGTTCAGCATGGAACTCGGCGGCAAGAGCCCGTTCGTGATCTTCGACGATGCCGACCTCGACCGTGCGCTGGACGCCGCGGTGTTCATGATCTTCAGCAACAACGGCGAGCGCTGCACCGCGGGCTCGCGCATTCTGGTGCAGCAGTCGATCTATGCGGACTTTGCTGCGAAGTTCGCCGAGCGCGCCAGGCGCATCACGGTGGGCGATCCGCTCGACGAGAAGACCATCGTCGGCCCCATGATTTCGCAGGCCCACCTGGCCAAGGTGCGCAGCTACATCGAGCTCGGGCCGAAGGAAGGCGCGACGCTGCTGTGCGGCGGACTCGAAGGTCCGAGCAACTTGCCTGACCGCGTGAAGAAGGGCAACTACGTCGTGCCGACCGTCTTCGCCGATGTCGACAACCGCATGAAGATCGCGCAGGACGAGATCTTCGGCCCGGTCGCGTGCTTGATCCCGTTCAGGGACGAGGCCGACTCGATCCGTCTGGCCAACGACATCCAGTACGGCCTGTCGAGCTACGTGTGGACGGAGAACATCGGCAAGGCCCACCGCGTGGCCGCCGCCGTGGAGGCCGGCATGTGCTTCGTCAACAGCCAGAACGTGCGGGACCTGCGCCAGCCCTTCGGCGGCACCAAGGCCTCGGGCACCGGCCGCGAAGGCGGCACCTGGAGCTACGAAGTGTTCTGCGAGCCGAAGAACGTGGCGGTGTCGCTGGGCTCGCACCACATTCCGCACTGGGGCGTGGCGTGAACGCATCCCGCCGCGCGCTGCTGCAAGGCGCCGCAGCATTGGCGGCGCTGCCGTCGATGGCCCGCTTCGCGCATGCGCGCGGCGACTGGCCCAACAAGCCGGTGCGCATCGTCGTGCCCTTCACGCCCGGCGGCACCACCGACTTCGTCGCGCGGCTCGTGGCCGTGGAACTCGGCAAGACACTGGAGCAGGCCGTGATCGTCGAGAACAAGCCCGGCGCGGGCACGGTGATCGGCGTCGATGCGGTCGCCAAGTCGGCGCCCGACGGCTACAGCTTCGTCTGCGTGGCCAACAGCTTCACCGCCAACCAGACGCTGGTGCGCAAGCTCCCCTACGACACGCAGAAAGACCTGCGCCCGGTCGCGCTGATGGGCATGTCGGAGCACGTGCTCGCCACGCATCCGGCCAGTGGCTTGAAGACGCTGGCCGACCTGCGCAACCAGGCCAAGGCCAGGCCCGGGACGCTGAGCTTCGCCTCCTTCGGCAACGGCACCTCGGCGCACCTGTCGGGCGAAATGCTCAAGCTGCAGATGGGCCTGGACATCGTGCACGTGCCCTACAAGGGCCAGGGCCCCGCCCTCACCGACCTGCTCGGCGGCCAGGTGACGATGATGTTCGGCAACTGGCCCGAGTTCCGCGGCCACATCCAGAGCGGCAAGTTGGTCGCTCTCGGCATGGCGACCGCGCAGCGCTCGCAGTACGCGCCCGCCATACCCACACTGGCCGAACAGGGCGTGCCCATCGAGTCCAATTCGTGGAACGGCCTGCTGGCGCCCGCCGGCACGCCCGATGCCATCGTGCTGCGCATGAACGAAGAGGTGAACCGCGCGCTCGCGGGCCCTGCCGTGACGGAAGCCTTCCGCAAGGGCGGCATCGCGTCGCTGTCGGGCACGCCCGAGCGCTTCGCGGCGTTCATCCAGAGCGAGATCGCAAAGTACGGCGATGTGATCCGCAAGGCCAACATCCAGATCGAGGGCTGAACGATGAGCCTCTATGCGATGCAGAAATTCCTCTTCGCGCTGAACCGCGAAGCCGAAGTGCAGCGCCGGTACGCGGAAGGCGGCGAGGTGCGTGCCGCGCTGCTCGCCGGCTACGACCTCGACGACGAGGAGCGCGCGGCCATCGACACCGGCGACATCGGCAAGCTCTATGTCCTCGGCTGCAACGGCCAGCTGCTGATGCACTTCGCGCCATTGCTCGGCATCGCATGGGCCGACTATCTCGAAGCGATGCGCGAAGGCGTGCGCAAGTACGGCCCGGTTCGCGCAGGCATCTACGCCATGACAACGGGCACAAACGAAAAGGTGGCAGGCATATGAAAACCCCCACGCTCCCCACTTCGTGTGGTTCGCTGCCCCCCGAGGGGGCGCTCGATGCCCTTCGGGCGGCCAGGCGGGCATCGAGATGAGTCTCGTATTCGCAGGCGTGTGCAGCCACGCCCCCGGCATCACCGGCCGCGCGCACCTGGCCGACCCGGCGGTGAAGGACGAATTCCACGCGCAGTTCCACCGTTTCGGCGAGGCGATGCGCGCGACGAAGCCCGATGCGGTGATCGTCATCGCCGCCGAGCACTTCGCCAACTTCTTCATGAACAACATGCCGGCCTACGCCATCGGCATGGCCGACAGCTACGAAGGCCCGATCGAAGACCCTAAGTGGCTCGGCATCGAGAAGACGAAGGTGCCCGGCGACGCGGCCCTCTCGCAGCGCCTGATCCGCGAGGTGATGCAGACGGTGGACGTGGCCTACGCGGAAGAATGGAAGTTCGACCACGGCATCATGGTGCCGCTGCACTTCCTCACGCCCGGCTTCGACACCAAGGTCATCCCAGTGAACATCAACTGCCAGGGCCCGCCGCTCACGCCGCTGCACCGCGCATGGGCTTTCGGCGAAGCCCTGCGCCGCGCCTGCGACAAGGCGCCCGAGCGCATCGCGCTGGTGGGAACGGGCGGCATCTCGCACTGGCCGGCCACGCCCGATTCGGGCAAGGTGAATGCCGAGTGGGACGCCGAGTTCATGCGCCGCTGGTGCGCCAACGACCGCGAGGCACTGCTCTCGCAGGACGACTACAACGACGAAGCCACCTACCGCGAAGCGGGCCAGGGCGGCTTCGAGATCCGCACCTTCCTCAGCGTGGCCGCGGCCGCGCGCGGCAAGGGCGAGATCTTCCACATGAAGGCCATCCCGATCTTCGCGGTGACCTGCACGGCCGCCGTCATGTCGGTGGCCTGAACGAAAGAAAGAACACGCATGCCTCACTTGGTGATCCTGTACACGCCCAACATCGAAGCCGAGACCGACATGTCGGCCCTGTGCCGCACGCTCGCCGACACGATGCTCAAGCAACGCGACGAGGCGGACAAGCCCGTGTTCCCCATCGGCGGCACGCGTGTGCTGGCCTACCCCGCGGCGCACTACGCGGTGGCCGACGGCAAGGCCGACTACGCCTTCGTCTACCTCAACATCCGCATGGCCGCGGGGCGCTCCGAAGCGGTGAAGAAGAAGGCCGGCGACGAACTGCTGGCCGACGTGCGCGCGCATTTCGCACCGATCTTCGACCAGCGCCACATCGGCATCACGCTGCAGATCGACGAGAGCCCCGGGCAGGTGTACGACGGCAAGCACAGCAACCTGCACCCCCTCTTCAACAAGTCTTAGGAAAGGCGAGCGCCCATGCTGCCCCAAGCCACCATCGCCCAACTGGCCGCCGAGCTGCACGAGAGCGAGAAGTCGCGCGTGCAGGTCGAGCATTTCTCCAAGCGCTTTCCGGAGATGACCGTCGAGGACGGCTACGCCATCTCGCGCGAATGGGTCAAGCACAAGATCGCCGAAGGCCGCACGGTCAAGGGCCACAAGATCGGCCTCACCTCGCGCGCGATGCAGCAGTCCAGCCAGATCGACGAGCCCGACTACGGCACGCTGCTGGACGACATGTTCTTCGAGCAGGGCGGCGACATTCCCTTCACGCGCTTCATCGCGCCGCGCATCGAGGTGGAGCTGGCCTTCATCCTCGGCAAGAAGCTGCAGGGCCCGAACGTGACGATCTTCGATGTGCTGGCCGCCACCGATTACGTGGTGCCCGCGATCGAGATCATCGATGCGCGCATCGAGCAGTTCGACCGCCACACCAAGGCGCCGCGCAAGGTGTTCGACACCATCTCCGACAACGCAGCCAACGCCGGTATCGTGATGGGCGGGCGGCCGGTCAAGCCCGATGCGGTGGACCTTCGCTGGGTGAGCGCCCTGCTCTACAAGAACGGCGTGATCGAGGAAACGGGCGTGGCCGCGGGCGTGCTCAACCACCCGGCCACCGGCGTGGCGTGGCTTGCGAACAAGCTCGCGCCGTGGGACGAGCACCTGGAGGCCGGCGAGGTGGTTCTGGCCGGCTCGTTCACTCGGCCGACCACCGCGCTGCCCGGCGATACCTTTCACGCGGACTACGGCCCCATGGGCGCCATCTCGTTCCGACTGGTCTGAAAGACAAAAGAGAGAAAGACCTTCATGCACACCCCCATCAACACCTTCAAGAAAGCCATGCAGGCCGGCGAGCAAAAGATCGGCCTGTGGGTCGGCCTGGCCGACAGCTACGTCGCCGAAATTCTTGCCGGCTGCGGCTACGACTGGCTGCTGGTCGACGGCGAGCACGCACCCAACGACGTGCGCTCGGTGCTCGGGCAGCTGCAGGGCATTTCCAGCGCGTGGTCGGCGCAGCCCGAAGCGGAGCGCTCGCATCCGGTCGTGCGCATCCCGACGGGCGACACCACGCTCATCAAGCAATACCTGGACATCGGCGCGCAGACGCTGCTGGTGCCCATGGTCGACACCGCCGAGCAGGCAGCGCGCATGGTGCAGGGCATGCGCTACCCGCCCGAGGGCATCCGCGGCATGGGCAGTGCGCTCGCGCGCGCTTCGCGCTGGCAGGCCTACCCGCAGTACCTGCATGAAGCCAATGCCCAGACCTGCCTGCTGGTGCAGGCCGAGACGGTCGAGGCGATGAAGAACCTGGACGCCATCGCGGCCACCCCGGGCGTGGACGGCGTGTTCATCGGGCCGGCCGACCTGTCCGCCTCGATGGGCTTCGTGGGCCAGCCCAACCATCCAGAAGTGCAGGCGGTGATCGCCGATGCCATCGCGCGCATCCTGAAGGCCGGCAAGGCGCCGGGCATCCTCTCGACCACCGAGGAGCAGGCGCGCAAGTGGCTCGCGGCCGGCGCGCTGTTCGTGGCCGTGGGGGTGGACACCATCGTGCTCACCGCGGCGGCGAAGCAGCTCGCTGCGAAATACAGGAACGCCACGGGCGCCGCGGGCACTGCATCCCCCAACGGCTACTGAAGTCCTTTCACACCGGGAGCCCCAGATGAAACGCACGATCCTGGCCGCGATGTTCGCGGCCGCCACCCTCTTCCTGGCAGCCTGCGCACAGCCGGGCGGCAACCCGATCGGCCAGGCGCAGCAGGAGGCCAACCGCCAGACCGTGCTCGCCTTCTACGAGAAGGGCCTGAACCAGAAGGACGCCGATGCCGCCCTGCAGTACGTGGGCAACCGCTACGTGCAGCACAACCCCACGGCAGCGGACGGCCCCGAGGGCTTTCGCAAGTTCGTCACCTTCCTGCGCGAGAAGTTTCCGAAGTCGCGCAGCGACATCAAGCGCTCCTTCGTCGACGGCGACTACGTGGTGCTGCACGTGCACGTGGTGCGCGAGCCGGGCACGCGCGGCAACGCCATCGTGGACATCTTCAAGCTGGAGAACGGCAAGATCGTCGAGCACTGGGACGTGAACCAGCCCGTGCCCGAAACGGCGGCCAACCGGAACGGAATGTTCTGACAGCGAACTCGCGGGCTGGGGGAAAAACGTGTCGCGGCTTTCAAAACGTGAGGTAAACGCGGGGGTCCCGCCCCACGCCTTGCTGGAAAAATACGCGCTCCCGTACCACCACCACCCGGAGAGAGACCCATCATGAGCTTCACACGCCGCCAGATCCTTCAGACCACCGGCGCCTCGGCGCTGCTTGCGAGCATCGGCCAGCAGGCCTACGCGCAGGCTGGCATCGAGACCGCGACCATCGTCACCGGCTTCGCGGCCGGCGGCACCTCGGACACCATCTGCCGCCGCGTGGCGCAGAAGCTCAGCCCCGAGTACGCCAAGGCAGCCGTGGTGGAGAACCGCACCGGCGCGGGCGGCCAGATCGCGGTCACCTACGTGAAGGGCCGGCCGGCCGACGGCGCCACCATCCTGCAGACGCCGACCTCGATCCTCACGATCTACCCGCACATCTACAAGAAGCTGCCGTACGACCCGATGGTGGACCTGACCCCGGTCACCATCGGCTGCATCTTCGACTTCGGCTTCGCCGTCGGCCCTTCGGTGCCGGCCAGCGTGAAGAGCGTGCCCGAGTTCCTCGCCTGGGCCAAGACCAATCCGGCCGGCGCCAACTACGGCTCGCCGGCCGCGGGCTCCACGCCGCACTTCATCGGTGCGCTCCTGGGCATGCAGGGCGGCGTCGAACTCAAGCACGCCGCCTACCGCGGCACCCAGCCGGCCATGCTCGACCTGCTGGGCGGCAACATCTCGGCGGTGTCGGGCCCCATCGGCGACATCACGCAGCACCTGCCCTCGGGCAAGGTGCGCATCCTGGGCGTCTCGGGTGCCAAGCGCAGCCGCTTCGCGCCCGATGTGCCGACCTTCGGCGAGCAGGGCATCAAGAACATGGCGCACAGCGAATGGTTCGCCTTCTTCCTGCCGGCCAAGGCTTCGCCCGAACTGGTCGCGCGCCTGAACACCGCGATGAAGAACTCGCTTGCACAGAAGGACGTGATCGACGGCCTGGGCACCTTCGGGCTGGACGCCATGTCTTCCACGCCCGCGGAGCTGACCGACCTGCTCAAGAAAGACACCGCCAAGTGGGCGCCGATCGTCAAGGAAGTCGGCTTCACCGCGGAGGGTTAACCACATGAAGGAACTGCCATGAACACACTCGCCACCGCGCCGTCGGCGCTGGTCCATCCCTCGATCCACCCCGACGAGCGTGCCGCGCGCGAAGAGCTCGCGGCCTGCTATCGCGTCTTCGCGATGCTGGGCTGGGTCGAGATGATCTACAACCACATCACGGTGCGGCTGCCCGACAGCGTGACCGGTGGCGAGAAGCAGTTCCTCATCAACCCCTTCGGCCTGCACTACAGCGAAGTGACGGCCAGCAACCTCGTGAAGATCGACCTGCACGGCAAGGTGCTCGACGGTTCGTCGTACCCGGTGAACCCGGCGGGGTTCACGGTGCACGCGGCCATCCACGACGGGCTGCCCGGCGCGCACTGCGTGATGCACACCCACACCACGGCCGGCGTGGCCGTGGCCTGCCTGCAGGGCGGCCTGCAGCAGACCAATTTCTATACCGCCCAGCTGCACGGCATGGTGGCGTACCACGACTTCGAGGGCATCACGATCCATGCCGACGAGGGCCCACGCCTCCTCCAGAGCATCGGCAACCGCAACGCGGTGATCCTGCGCAACCACGGCCTCCTGGCCTGGGGCCAGACGCTGCCGCAGACCTTCGCGATCCTGTGGACCCTGCAGCGCGCCTGCGAGATCCAGATGGCCACCTTCTCGATGGGCGCGGCCATTCCGGTGAGCGAGGAGATCGCGCAGCGCTGCACGCGCGACGCGCTGCAGTTCAGCCCCGCGCATGGCGCCGGGCAGGACGTGTTCAATGCGCTGGTGCGGCAGGTGGATCGCATCGATCCGGGCTACAGAAACTGAAGAAATCGAGGCGGCCTTTCCCATGAAGATTTGTATTTACGGCGCCGGCGCGATCGGCGGCTGGATCGGTGCCGGCCTCGCGCAGGCCGGCGAGCGGCTCAACGTGGTCGCGCGCGGCGCGACGCTCGAGGCGCTGCAGCGCGATGGCCTGTCCCTGATGCGCGGCGACGTGCGCACGCGCGTGCCGGTCAACGCAGTGGCCGACCCCGAGGCGCTCGGCGTGCAGGACCTGGTCGTCATCGCCGTGAAGGCGCCCGCGCTGGCCGCCGTGGCCGAGCGCATCGGGCCGCTGATCGGGCGCGACACCATCGTGCTGGTCGCGATGAACGGCGTGCCGTGGTGGTTTCTCGAAGGCGGCTTCGGCGGCGAGATCACGGGCCACCGGCTGGCCGCGGTGGACCCCGACGGCGCCATTGCCAAGGCCATTCCGGCCCGCAACGTGATCGGCTGCGTGGTGCATGCGAGCTGCTCGCTCGACGGCCCGGGCGTGGTGCGGCACCACTTCGGCAACGGGCTGATCGTGGGCGAGCCCTCGGGCGAAGCCACGCCGCGCGTGCAGGCGCTGGTCGACCTGCTGACCCGCGCGGGCATCAACACCACGCTCTCGCCGCAGATCCAGAAGGACGTGTGGTTCAAGCTCTGGGGCAACATGACGGTCAACCCGATCAGCGCGCTGACCGGTGCCACCACCGACCTGATCATGGGCGACGACTACGTGCGCGGCTTCATCTCGGCGGTGATGCTGGAGGCCAAGGAGATCGGCCGGCGCATCGGCATCGAGATCACGCAGAGCCCCGAAGACCGGCACGAGGTGACCAAGAAGCTCGGCGCGTTCAAGACCTCGATGCTGCAGGACGTGGAAGCCGGCCGGTCGGTGGAACTCGATGCGCTGGTGACGGTGGTGCGCGAACTGGGCGAACTCACGGGAGTGGCCACGCCGTTCACCGATGCGCTGCTGGGGCTGGCGCGCCTGCGTACGCGCCAGCTCGGGCTCTACTGACATCGGCCTGTCGGCCGCCAGCGGGCGGCCTCAGTGCGTCTTCAGCAGAACCCGCACCGCCTCGGGCAACGAATCGACCTGCGGCATGAAGTGATCGAGCAGCGCACCGAGAATCACCGCGGAGACCAGCGCGCCGAGCAGCGGCTTCCAGGTGAGCCGCACCGCCGCGACCAGCCAGCCCTCGCGCGCCACGCGCACCGCGGCGCGGGCCGATACGTACGAGAACGCCACCTCGATGGCCACGGCCAGCAGCGCGTCCCAGCTGAAATACAGCAGCACGAGCGAGCCGGCGCCGAACAGCACCGCCACGCAGATCAGGAAGATGGCGACCACCGGCACGACGATGATCGCGCCTTCGTCGGATTCGCCCGCCAGTTGGAGCGCGCCGCCGGCCATGTCGGCCGCACCGCCGAGGTCGACGCGGCTCGCGCTGCTGGCGACATCCAACGCGAGGTCGGCAGCGTCGACGACGTCGCCGCCGCTCACGTCGAGATTGGCGCCCACCCCGTTCTCGACGAGCCGCCGGGCCCACCAGCGCAGCACCAGCAGGTAGCCCAGATACCCCACGCCCAGCGTAATGAAGTAGCGGACGGCCAGCGAGTCCACATGCAGCAGGTGCATCTGCAGCGCCGACACGCCCCACATGAGCAGCAGCATGAAGGTGCCGATGAGGATGCCGTGCGTGCGCAGGCTGTGATTGCGATGCAGATCGCGCTCGATCTGCGTCTCCCAAAGGCGCATCGAGCGCCAGTTGGAAAGAACCTTCATTGCTGCGTGTCTGCGTCGCCTTCGGCAGGCGCGAACGGCACGCGCTGCGCCACCGCGCACATGAGTTCGTAGCCGACGGTGCCCGCCGCCTGCGCGACCTCGTCGATGGGCAGCACCTCGTCGGTGACCGCCGATCGGCCCCACAGCGTGACCTCGGTGCCGAACTTCGCATCGGGCACGGGCGTGAGGTCCACGGTGATCATGTCCATGCTCACGCGGCCCACCATGCGGGTGCGCACGCCGTTCACCAGCACGGGCGTTCCGGTGTTGCAGTGGCGCGGATAGCCGTCGCCGTAACCGACCGCGGCGATGCCGATGGTGAGCGGCCCCTCGGCCGTGAAGTTGGAGCCGTAGCCGATGGTGTCGCCAGCCTTGAGCGTCTGCACCGAGAGCAGTTTCGTGGACAGCGTCATCGCAGGCTGCAGCTGCCAGTGCGCCGCGTCGTTCGCCGGAAAGTCGGGCGCGCTGCCGTACAGCACGATGCCCGGGCGCACCCAGTCGCCGCGCGTCTGGTCGGGGTGGCGCAGGGTGGCGGCGCTGTTGGCGATGGAGCGCTCGCCCGGCAGGTCGCGCGTCGCGCGCTCGAAGGCCTCGACCTGGTGGGCGATGCCGCGAGCGCCGTCGGCGTCGCTGAAGTGGGTCATGAGCGATATCTCGTCGACCTGCGTGAGCGCGTTCAGGCGCGTCCAGGCCGAGCCGAAGCGCTCGGGGGTGAAGCCCAGGCGGTTCATGCCCGAGTTCATCTTGAGGAAAACACGTTGCGGCTTGAGGGTCTTGTGCGCTGCGAGCATGTCGATCTGCTCGTCGCAGTGCACGGTGTGCCAGAGGTCCAGGCGCGAGCACAGTTCCAGGTCGCGCGCGTCGAACACGCCTTCGAGCAGCAGCACGGGGCCGCGCCAGCCCAGGGCGCGCACGCGTTCGGCTTCGGCCAGGTCGAGCAGCGCAAAACCGTCGGCGCCGCGCAGGCCTTCATAGACCCGTTCGATGCCATGGCCATAGGCATTGGCCTTGACCACCGCCCAGACACGGGCGTCGAGGGCCGAGCGGCGGACCCGCCCGAGGTTGTTGCGCAGGGCTGCGGTGTGGACGGTGGCGAGAATGGGGCGCGGCATAAGAGGCTTTGTGCAGGCTTCGAGCGGGCTTGGAGGAAATGCAGACCACGTTTTAGCATTTCCCGGAATGGGGTCGAATCCGGAAGGGATGCCCATTTCCACGCCGTACCCCCATGCTATAACCGCCCATTCGCTCCGCACGCGACACTTTTTCACTACCGCCAGCAGACCCTCTGGCCAGCCAGCCCATCGATGAAGCGCGGTTTCTACACGATCATGTCGGCCCAGTTCTTTTCGTCGCTGGCCGACCAAGCGCTTTTCGTTGTTGCCGTCGATCTCATGCGAAGTTCGGGCGCGCCCGAATGGCAGCGCGCGGCCTTGGTGCCGATCTTCGCGGTCTTCTACGTGGTGCTCGCGCCGCTGGTGGGCGCGTTTGCAGATGCGCTGCCCAAGGGCAAGGTGATGTTCATCAGCAATGCGATCAAGGTGATCGGCTGCCTGATGATGCTGTTCGGCTCGCACCCGCTGCTGTCGTACTCGATCGTGGGCCTGGGCGCGGCGGCCTACTCGCCGGCCAAGTACGGCATCCTGACCGAACTGCTGCCGGCCTCCCAGCTGGTCAAGGCCAACGGCTGGATCGAGGGACTCACCATCGCCTCCATCCTCCTGGGCATCGTGCTCGGCGGCACGCTGGTGGGCCATGCGGTCTCCAGCCACTTGCTGGCCTTCGATTTCCCGGTGATCGACACCGGCATCGATTCGCCGGCCGAAGCCGCCATCTCGGTGCTGATCTTCGTCTACGTGCTGGCCGCCTGGTTCAACACGCGCATCCCGCACACGGGCGTCGAGATGCGCCCCCTGCGCTCCAACCCCGAGCACGGCTTCGTGCGCAACATCGCCGCGCTGCTGCCCGACTTCTGGCATTGCAATGCGCGCCTGTGGCGCGACCGCCTCGGCCAGATCTCGCTGGCCACCACCACGCTCTTCTGGGGCGCGGGCGGCAACCTCAAGTACATCGTGCTGGCCTGGGCATCGCTCGCGCTGGGCTACAACACGACGCAGGCTTCGGCGCTCACCGGCGTGGTGACCATCGGCACGGCTGTGGGCGCGATCGTGGCCTCGATGCGGATGCGCCTGGACATGGCCACCCGCGTGATCCCGATGGGCATCGCGATGGGCCTCATGGTCATCTGCATGAACTTCATCGGCAACGTGTGGCTGGCCGTGCCGTTCCTCATCATCCTGGGTGGCCTCGGCGGCTTCCTGGTGGTGCCGATGAATGCGCTCCTGCAGCATCGCGGCCACAACCTGATGGGCGCGGGCCGCTCGATCGCGGTGCAGAACTTCAACGAGCAGGCCTGCATTCTTCTTCTGGGCGGCTTCTACAGCGTGTGCACGGGGCTGGGTCTCTCGGCTTACGGCGCGATCAGCGCCTTCGGCCTCGTGGTGGCGGGCTGCATGTGGCTCATCAAGCGCTGGCACGAGAACAACCTGAAGAAATACCCCGAAGAAGTCGAGCACCTGCTGGCCATCGCCCGCAGCGACAAACACCATTGACCTTGCGCGACTGCGTTGGTGAGAAGGCCGGCGCGCCGAGCGCCGAAGCCTCCATTCCTTCAACGCCACCATGCCCGCGCTCGCACTGATCTTCAACGCCTTCGTGTGGGGGCTGTCGTGGTTTCCCTTCAGGCACATCGAGCGCCACGGCCTGCATCCGTTGTGGACCACCTGCCTCATCTACCTGGCCATCGCGCTTGTGATGGGCATCGTGCGCCGCCGCGCATGGCAGGGCTTCGCGGCCTACCCGATGCTCGCGGTGCTGGGCCTGGCGGCCGGCTTCACCAACGTGGGTTTCAACTGGGCCGTGACGCAGGGCGACGTCGTGCGCGTGGTGCTGCTGTTCTACCTGATGCCGCTGTGGAGCGTGCTGCTGGGCTGGGTGCTGCTGGGCGAACGGCCGACGGGCGGCGCGCTCGCGCGCGTGGCGCTGGCACTCACCGGCGTGGTGGTGGTGCTCAAGGCGCCGGGCACGGACTGGCCCGTGCCCTCGAGCCTTCCCGACTGGCTCGGCCTTGCGGCCGGCTTCGGGTTCGCAGTGACCAACATCGTGCTGCGGCACCTGCGGCAAGCACCGGGCGAATCGCGTGCACTCGCCATGTTCTGCGGCTGCACGTTCGTGGCGGGCATCGCGGCGCTCGGCGGCACCGCGATCGGCGCCATCGCTTCGCCGCTGCAGGCCACGCCGGGCTGGTTCGGCTGGGCTGCATTGCTGGGCACGGGCTTCGTGATCGCCAACGTGTGCCTGCAATACGGCGCAGCGCGCCTGGCGGCGAGCGCCACCTCGGTGATCATGCTGTCGGAGGTGCTGTTCGCGAGCGTCTCGTCGGTCGCGCTCGGCGCGTCCACCATGGACCCGCGCATCTTCGTGGGCGGCGCGCTGATCGTGCTGGGCGCCGTCTGGGCCGCGTTTGCGCGAACGCCCGTGCGGGGCGATGATCGCGCCTCTGCGTCCACCTGAGGAACACCCATCATGACCAGCGTCTACGACTTCGAGGCCAACCAGATCGACGGCAAGCCGGTGAAGCTCTCCGCCTTCAAGGGCAAGGTGCTGCTGATCGTCAACACAGCGAGCAAATGCGGCTTCACGCCGCAGTTCGCCGGGCTGGAAGCGCTGCACGAGAAGTACGCAGACCAGGGCCTCACGGTGATGGGCTTTCCTTCGAACCAGTTCGGCTCGCAGGACCCGGGCACCAACGAGGAAATCGGTGCCTTCTGCACCAAGAATTACGGCGTGAGTTTTCCGATGATGGAGAAGATCGACGTCAACGGCAGCAACGCCGCGCCGCTCTACCAATGGCTCACGAAAGAGAAGCCGGGCCTGCTGGGCTCGACGGCCATCAAGTGGAACTTCACCAAGTTCCTCATCGGGCGCGACGGCACGGTGATCAAGCGCTACGCGCCGCTCGACACGCCCGCATCGCTCACGCGCGATGTCGAGGCGGCGCTGGCGGCCGGCTGACCGCCTTTCTTCAGAACCGGAAGCTGGCGGTCTTCGCGCCGCCACCCACCGTCACCGTCTGGCTCTTGGCCTGCCCGCCGGGCGTGGTGACGTCGATGGTGTATCGCCCATCGGGGATGTCGATCAGGCACACCGGGCCGCCGGCGCGAAAAACCATGGCGGCGGAAGAATTGGTTTCTCCGCCCTTGATCGCGACGTCCACGCTCGCCATGTAGGCGCCGTCGGCGCGTGCGAACAGCAGCGAGAGCGGGTGCTCCTTCATTGCCGCGCGCATGGCGTTCGATTCGTCGGAGCCGATGCCGCCGCACACATAGCGCGTCGCGCCGGTGCCCTGCCACGCGGGCATCGCGGACTGGGCGTGCGCCGCCACCGCACCGGCCGCGCAAGCGCAGGCCAGCAGAACGCGTCGCAGCGAAAGTTGGGTAAGGTGGGACATGGCACGGGCTCCTTGAGATTCGGTGCCGCGATGATGCGTCGCCAGCGCCCGCCGCGCGAGTCGGACCGCACCCTGCCTTGCTGTGCGATCAGGCCCTACCCTCTCTTGCCCAGCGCGGCGTCCAAGAGCTCCACCCAGTGCCGCACCGGCGTCTCTCCGCTGCCGCTTTGCAGGTGCGTGATGCAGCCGATGTTGGCCGAGGCGATGGTGGTCGGTTGCAGCTGCTTCAGATGCCCCAGCTTGCGGTCGCGCAGCGGGTAGGCCAGCTCGGGCTGCAGCACCGAATACGTGCCCGCGGAGCCGCAGCACAGGTGCGATTCGTTCATGGCCACGCGCACGTCGAAGCCGAGCGCGCGCAGGTGCGTCTCGACACCGCCGCGCAGTTTCTGGCCATGCTGCAACGTGCACGGCGGGTGGTAGGCGACCACGCCCTCCGGCGCGCGCACGCGGCCCTTCAGTGCGGGAACGAGATCGGGCAGCAGCTCGCTCAGGTCGCGCGTCAGTTCGCTGATGCGCGCCGCCTTCGCCGCGTAGGCCGCATCGTGCTGCAGCATGTGGCCGTACTCGCGCACGGTGACGCCGCAGCCCGATGCGTTCATCACGATGGCCTCGATCTCGTTGCGCTCGACCTGCGGCCACCATGCATCGATGTTGGCGCGCATCTGCGCCTTGCCGCCCTCCTGGTCGTTGAGGTGGAACTTCACCGCGCCGCAGCAGCCCGCCTCCTTGGCGATCACGACCTGGATACCGGCCGCATCGAGCACGCGCGCGGTGGCGCTGTTGATGTTGGGCATCATCGACGGCTGCACGCAGCCCGCGAGCATCAGCACCTTGCGCGCATGCGTGGCGGTGGGCCAGGCGCCCGCCTCCTGCTTCGCCGGCACCTTGGCCTTGAGCGCATCGGGCAGGAGCCCGCGCACCGACTGCCCGAGCTTCATCGCGGGGCCGAAGAGCGGCGACGGCAGTCCCTCTTTCAACAGCCAGCGCGTGGCCGATTCCATTGCGGGACGCGGCACTTTCTCGTCGACGATCTTGCGGCCGATGTCCACGAGGTTGCCGTACTGCACGCCGCTCGGGCAGGTGCTCTCGCAATTGCGGCAGGTGAGGCACCGGTCCAGGTGCAGTTGCGTGCTGCGCGTCGGCGCCTTGCCCTCGAGCACCTGCTTGATGAGGTAGATGCGTCCGCGCGGGCCGTCGAGCTCGTCGCCCAGCAGCTGGTAGGTCGGGCAGGTGGCGGTGCAGAAGCCGCAGTGCACGCACTTGCGCAGGATCGCTTCGGCCTCGCGGCCTTCGTCGGTGTCACGGAATTCGGGGGCGAGTTCGGTTTGCATCGCGGGGTGTGGTCTCTTTTTATTCGTCTGCGAAAAGCCGGCCGCGGTTGAAGATGCGGTGCGGATCGAACTCGTGCATCAGCGCGCGGTGAATGCGGGCGATCGGGGCGCTCAGTGCGTCGAAGCGGGGAGTGTCGGAGGCCGATGTCCTGAACAGCGTGGCGTGACCGCCTGCCGCGTGCGCGATCTCGCGGATGCGCGCGGCCTGCCCGGGCAGCGCCTTGTACCAGCGCTGGCCGCCATGCCATTCGATCAACGGCGCGTTGCCGTCGATGGCGAGCACGGGCGCGGTCTGCGGCACCGACAGCCGCCAGAGTGCGTCCGGTCCATTCGCGGTGTCGAACCACGGCAACTGCTGGTCGCGCAGCGCCTGCCAATCGACGGCGGCGCGTGCGTCGTCCTTGCGCTCGCCGCCCAGGTGCGTGCATGCCGCTTCCACGGCCGCAACCGCGCCACGCAGCCGCAGATAGAGCGCACCGGCGCCGCCGTACTCGAACCAGCAGCTCGCGTTCAGCGGCAACGGCCGGCCACCCCATTCGTTGAGCAGCCTCAATGCGTCGGCCTGGCTGCAGGCGAATTCGAGCGTGGCCTCGGCGGGCGCGACGGGCAGCACCTTGAGGCTCACTTCCGCGATCACGCCCAGTGTGCCGAGCGAGCCGGCCAGCACGCGCGAGACGTCGTAGCCCGCGACGTTCTTCATCACCTGTCCGCCGAAGCTCAGGACGTCGCCGCGGCCGTTGACCAGCGTGGCCCCGAGCACGTAGTCGCGCACCGCGCCCACGCTGGCACGCGCAGGGCCGCTCAGCCCGGCGGCGACCATGCCGCCCACCGTGCCGTTGCTGCCGAAGCGTGGCGGCTCGAAGGGCAGGCACTGCCCCTTCTCGGCCAGCGCGGCTTCGAGCTCGGCGAGCGGCGTACCTGCGCGCACGGTGACGACGAGCTCGCTCGGCTCGTAGCTCGTGATGCCCGCGAGCGCGGTGGTGTCGAGGACCTCGCCATGCAGCGCCTCGCCGTAGAAATCCTTGGTGCCGCCGCCGCGAATGCAAAGCGGCGTGGCGTCTGTGGCTGCGGCGCGGATGCGCTCGACGATCTGGTGGAGAGCTGGATCCATGGTCTCGTTCTTGTTCTGGTTGCCGCTCTCAGAAGCGCGGCAGGTCGGGGTGCGGCAACTTCCCGCCGCGCACCACCTGCTTGCCGTATTCGGCGCAGCGCTGGAGCGTCGGAATCACCTTGCCGGGGTTCAGGAGCCCGGCCGGGTCGAACGCGCGCTTCACGCCGAACATCTGCTCGTTCTCGCTCGCGGTGAACTGCACGCACATGCTGTTGAGCTTTTCCACGCCCACGCCGTGCTCGCCCGACACCGTGCCGCCCATCGCAACGCTGGTCTCCAGGATGTCGGCGCCGAAGAGCTCGCAGCGGTGCAGCTCGTCGGGATCGTTCGCATCGAAAAGCACCAGCGGATGCAGGTTGCCGTCGCCCGCGTGGAACACGTTGCAGCAGCGCAGGTTGTATTTCTTCTCCATCTCCTGGATCGCGAGCAGGATGTCCGCCAGGCGCTTGCGCGGGATGGTCGAATCCAGGCACATGTAGTCGGGGCTGATGCGGCCCGACGCCGGAAAGGCGTTCTTGCGGCCGCTCCAGAATTTCATGCGCTCGTCTTCGCTGTTGCTCACCGCGATGGCGGTGGCGCCGCAGCCGCGCAGCACGGCGGTCATGCGGCCGATTTCTTCTTCCACTTCTTCGGGCGTGCCGTCGGATTCGCACAGCAGGATCGCCGCGGCATCGAGGTCGTAGCCCGCGCGCACGAAGTCCTCGACGGCGGCGGTCATGGGCTTGTCCATCATCTCCAGGCCCGCTGGAATGATGCCGGCCGCGATCACCGCCGCGACCGCATCACCGGCTTTGCGCACGTCGTCGAAGCTGGCCATGATGCAGCGCGCGAGCTGCGGCTTTGGAACGAGCTTGACGGTGACCTCGGTGGTCACGGCCAGCATGCCTTCGCTGCCGATGACCAGCGCGAGCAGGTCGAGCCCCGGCGCATCGAGCGCCTCGCCGCCGAACTCGATGGCGTCGCCCTCTGCGGTGAAGCCGCGCACGCGCAGCACGTTGTGCAGCGTGAGGCCGTACTTCAGGCAATGCACCCCGCCCGAGTTCTCGGCCACGTTGCCGCCGATGGTGCAGGCGATCTGGCTCGAAGGGTCGGGCGCGTAATAGAGATTGAACGGGGCAGCCGCCTCGCTGATCGCCAGGTTGCGCACGCCGCACTGCACGACGGCCGTGCGGCTCACCGGATCGATCTTCAGGATGCGGTTGAACTTGGCCAGAGAGAGCGTCACGCCCAGCGCATGCGGCATCGCGCCGCCCGAGAGCCCGGTGCCGGCGCCGCGCGCCACCACGGGCACGCCCAACTGGTGGCAGGTCTTGAGCACGGCCGAGACCTGCGCTTCGGTCTCGGGCAGCGCCACGACGAGCGGCCGCTGCCGGTAGGCCGTGAGTCCGTCGCACTCGTAGGGCGTGGTGTCCTCGGCATGCCAGATGAGGGCATGCGCGGGCAAGTGCGCCCGCAGCGCGCGCACCACCTGCGACTGGCGCTCCGTTTTCTGTAGCGAATCTTGCTGGACGGCTGTGAGCGGCGCATTCATGCGGCAGGCCTCTTGTCTTTTTGGCGAATGTCTCGGGGGTACCGCACTCTACGGAAATGCGGCGCCGCCGGGTTGAAGCTTTTTCGCGCGGCGCTTGAGAGAACTTTGCCGGCGCGCCCGGCCGGTCAGCGCAGGCTCTGCGCGAGCCAGTCGACGAAGGCCGCGCACTCCCAGCGCTCGAGCGTGCCCGGCTGCCAGCAGATGGTGTGCCGGTGCGGCGATGGCACCGCCCGGTCGGAGAGCGCCACGAGCCGCCCCGATTCGAACCACGCGGCGCCCATCTTCTGGCGCACCAGCGCCACGCCGAAGCCGCTCGCGGCGGCGTCGTAGACCAGGCCCAGGTCGTTGAACTGCGAGCCGACGTGCGGCTCGGGCTGGTCGATGCCGCAGTGCGCAAACCAGGTGCCCCAGGGTTCGAGCGGGCTGCGGATGAGCCGCGCGCTCGCGATCTCGGCCGCGGTGCGAAAGCCGTCGAACGGTCCGAACTCGTTGAGGTAGCTCGGGCTGCAGGCGGGCACCACTTCTTCCTCGAGCAGCAGGCGGTGTTCGCAGTCGGCATAGGCGCCGGTGCCGTAGCGCACTTCGAGGTCCGCCTGCTCGGCCGTCACGTCGAGCAGCGGGATCGACACCTGCAGCACGAGCTCGATGTCCGGGTAGATGTTGCGGAACAGCTCGAGCCGGGGCATCAGGAACTGGCGACTGAAAGTAGGCGTGACGGCGATGCGCAGGCGCGTCGCACGCGGCGCCGCGTTGGCGAGCGGCGTTGCTTGCAGTGCCGCGAGGCCGGTGCGCACGTTCGCGAGGTAGGCGGCGCCGTCTGCGGTCAGGCTGAAATCGCTGCGGCCGAAGAGCTTGAAGCCGACGTGCGCTTCGAGTTGGCGGATGCGGTGGCTGACGGCGCTGGGGGTGACGCACAGCTCGTCGGCTGCGCGGCCCGCGTGGCGCAAGCGCGCCACGGCCTCGAAGGTGAGCAAGCACTGGATGGGCGGGATGTGCTGGAGGGCCATGGCTTCTACGTTGCGGCCGCTTGTTCAGGGCGCGTGCACAGGCCACCGGGTACTCCCCTCCGCGAATGTCCCCCGGGCATCGCCCTCCTCCTTGATTTCGCTGCGGGGAGCACCCGATGCCCTGAGCACCTGGGCACGTTGCGGGTGCCCGGCCGATCGACGACTGCGCTGAACAACGAGCACGCCGATGGGGTGCCTTGCGCAGCGAAATCAAGAAGGAGCCGAAGGCGGGGGACTTTCGCTTGGCTGCGTACCCCGTCGGCGGGATCGGGCCCTGAACGCCCCACTTCAGTCCTCGAAGAAGCTGACAGGCAACCCGGGCGTATCGACGCGCATGGAGATCACCGTGCCCGATGCGGGAAGCCGTTCGATCTCCGCCGCGGGCCGCCCCTTGCGACCGCTGGTGACGAAGAGCGTCTTGAGATCGTCGCCGCCGAAGCACGGCATCGTCGGGCATTGAACGGGTACCGGGACCGACGCCACGATGTCACCGGACGGCGCGAAGCGCAGCAGCTGCGCGCCTTCGAACATCGCGACCCAGTAGTGGCCTTGCGCATCGACCGTCGCGCCATCGGGGCGGCCTTCGTAACGCACGGGCGATTCGGGCGATTCGGGCGTCCAGCCTTCGGGCTTGGCGTCGAACTGGTGGAACACCCGGGCATGCGAGAGCGCGTTGGCCTCCGCATCCCAGTCCCAGGCGCACACCACGTGCGCGGCGGTGTCGGCCCAGTAGAGGGTGCGGGCATCGGGGGAGAACGCGAGGCCGTTGGCGGTGGTGGACTCGTTGGCCATCTGCGTGAGCGTGGGCGAGATGTCGGTGCCCGGGCGCGCATCGAAGCAGTAGAGCGCGGCGTTGGCCCGGTCTTTGGCCTCGTTGAGCGAGCCGCCCCAGAAGCGGCCGAGGGGGTCGCACTTGCCGTCGTTGAAGCGCATGGTGCGCACGTCGTGCTCCACGCGCGCCATCGCGACCAGCTCGCCGCCCCATTCGCGCGCGCGGTAGATGCCGTCGCGCAGCGCGATCACCAGGCCGCCGCTCCGGGCAGGCGCCATGCAGCCGGGTTCGGTGGCAAGGGCCCATCGCTCGACGGTGGCGGACGGCGTTCCGATATCGCCGCGCGTTCGCAGCACGGCGCGGCCCGGGATGTCGAGCCAGTAGAGGGCGCGTTCTTCAGGGTGCCAGAAGGGCGATTCGCCGAGCGCGCAGAGGCTGTCTTCGAGGGAGGTCCACATGGTGTGGCGATTGTGCCCCTGGCGATGGCGGCGACGGGCAAAAAAAAGCCCGCTGGCGCCGAAGCGCTCGCGGGCTGAACATCCAAAGGAGACCTCGCTTGAAAAACTCTGTTCTTTGAAACTCAAGCTGCGTCGACTGCCTCTTCGCTGAACACCGCGGAACCGGCATTGCCGGGCCGCTGGTGTGGCCCCCTGCAAGGGGGTGGGCGCAGCGACACGAAGTGCGCAGCCTGGGGGTTTACCTGTTGTATGCGGTTTCGCCGTGCGAGGAGATGTCGAGGCCTTCGCGCTCTTCTTCTTCCGACACACGCAGGCCGATGGTGAGGTCGGCGATCTTGAAGGCGATGAACGCCACCACGCCCGACCAGACGATGGTCAGCAGCACGCCCTTCAGCTGGATCCAGACCTGGGCACCGATGCCGTTGGAGACGACGCTGGCCGTGACCCAGTCGCCCACGAGGCCGGGGCCGCCGAGCGCCTGGGTGTTGAACACGCCGGTCAGCAGCGCGCCGACGATACCGCCGACACCGTGCACGCCGAACACGTCCAGCGAGTCGTCCGCGCCGAGCAGTTTCTTCAAGCCGTTGACGCCCCAGAGGCAGGCGAAGCCGGCGACGAAGCCGATCACGATGGCGCCCATCAGGCCGACGTTGCCGGCGGCCGGGGTGATGGCCACGAGGCCTGCAACGGCACCCGAGGCGGCACCCAGCATCGAGGCCTTGCCGCGCACCAGCGCTTCACCGATGCACCATGCGAGCACGGCGGCGGCGGTGGCCGAGAAGGTGTTCATGAAGGCGAGCACGGCGCTGGTGCCGGCTTCCAGGGCCGAACCTGCGTTGAAGCCGAACCAGCCGACCCACAGCAGCGAGGCGCCGACCATGGTGAGCGTGAGCGAGTGCGGCGTGAAGGCTTCCTTGCCGTAGCCCACGCGCTTGCCGATCAGGAAGGCACCTACGAGGCCGGCGACGGCTGCGTTGATGTGCACCACGGTGCCGCCTGCGAAGTCCAGCGCGCCCCACTGCCAGATCAGGCCGGCCTTGGCGTTGTTGGCGTCCACCACGTTGGCGGCGGTGTAGGCGTCCGGGCCCATCCAGAACCAGACCATGTGAGCCAGCGGTGCGTAGCTGAAGGTGAACCAGATCACCATGAACAGCAGCACGGCCGAGAACTTGGCGCGTTCGGCGAAGGCACCCACGATCAGGCAGCAGGTGATGCCGGCGAACGTGGCCTGGAAGGCGGCGAACAGCAGCTCGGGGATGTAGACGCCCTTGCTGAAGGTCGCGCCGGGTGCGAACACGCCGGTGGCCGGATCGAAGATCCCCTTCATGAAGAGCCGGTCGAATCCGCCGATGAAGGCATTGCCCTCGGTGAACGCGAGGCTGTAGCCGTAAATGAGCCACAGCACGACGATCAGCGAGAAGGTGACCATCACCTGCATCAGCACCGACAGCATGTTCTTGCTGCGCACGAGGCCGCCGTAGAACAGGGCCAGACCCGGGATGGTCATCATGATCACGAGCAGCGTGGACAGCATCATCCAGCTGGTGTCGCCCTTGTTGAAGGACGGCGCGGGCGCTGCGGCGGGTGCGGCCTCGGCGGCAGCGGGTGCGGCAGCAGCGGCGGCGGGTGCAGCGGCAGCCGGAGCGGCCGCGGGTGCTGCGGCGGCCGGTGCCGATGCGGCGGGC
>NZ_JXQQ01000023.1 GCF_000834655.1 Variovorax paradoxus | reverse complement strand
GGCGGCGTCGAACGCCATGCAGCCTTCGAGGCCGCGCGTGCCCCCATCCCAACCTTCCCCCAGAGGGGCAAGGAGCTAATGCAACGCTTCTTCGGCCCGTCGCGCATCCAGCGGCAACACGCACAGCACCTTCCCACCCAGGGTCAGCACCAAGCCGAGCTGTCCGCCGATCTGCATCACCTGGCACACCACGCGCGGTGCATCGGACCTCGGTGCCGTTGCAGCCGACATGGCAAGCGCACGCGCCGGCGGCTGCCGCAGCATCGCGAACAGCGTTCGGGCATCGCAGTCATGCAGCGCCTGCCGGTACATGTGGAACACCGCTTCCGGGTCTTTGCCTTCCGCGTCCTCGGGGTCCTGCCGCAGCCGCAGCAATGCGCGATGCAGTTGCTGCCGGCATGCCGCCTCGGTCTTGCCGCTGGCGGCCGCGATCTCCTTGAAGCTGGCTTCGAACACCTCGCGCAGCAGCACCGCCGCGCCATCGGCGGGGCCGACGCGCGCGGCGAGCAGACGCAAGGCCTGTTCGACCTCTTGCGCCAGTGCGGCGTTGGCTTCGATGGAGGCGGCCTCGGGCGCGGTCTCCAGCGCCTGTGCATCCCGAAGCCAATGCTGCATCCAGTTGCGCCGCCGCAAGCGGTCGATGGCCAGGTGCTGCATGACGGTGGTCAGCCACGCTTGCGCGGCGTCGAGCGCGGGCCTGTCGCCCTCCTCGAGGGCACGCAGGTAGGTGTCCTGCACCACGTCTTCGGCTTCGGCCGTGTTGCCCAGGAGGCGTGCCGCGGCACGCACCAGCCGGCTGCGATGCGCCGGCAATTGCGACAGGTAGCGTTCATCGAGCATCGGCGCAGCTTGCCACAGCGCCTGCAATGTCACGAAACTGTGGGCTTGTTCGTCAAGACAGTTCAACCACAGGAGTTTTTCTTGATCATGGAAACCGACGACGACACCAAGCCCGCGGCCACGGCCGAGCCGCGCAACTCCTACCTGGAGGAGAAGGCGTTCAAATCGCGCACGCTGTTGATCTTCGGCAGCATCACCGACGCGGTGGCCGCCGACGTGACGCGCCGGCTCATCGCGCTGGACGCGGACAACCAGCAACCCATCGACATCCTCGTGAGCTCGCCCGGCGGGCACCTGGAGTCGGGCGATGCGATCCACGACATCGTGCGTTTCATCAGCGCACCGGTGAACATGATCGGCACCGGCTGGGTCGGCAGCGCCGCCACGCACCTCTTTCTGGCGGCCCCGCGCGAGCGCCGCGTGTGCCTGCCGAACACGCGCTTCCTGATCCACCAGCCCAGCGGCGGGGCGGGCGGTCAGGCGACCGACATCGCCATCCAGGCGCAGGAAATCATCAAGGCCCGCCAGCGCATCGCGCACGAGATTGCGCGCGAAACGGGCAAGCACATCGACGTGGTGCTGGCCGACATCGAGCGCGACCGCTGGCTCTCGGCGGAGGAGGCGGTGGAGTACGGGCTGGTCTCGCGGATCATCCAGCGCAAGACCGAGCTGAAGTAGCCCCCGGTCGGGCGATTACTTCGGCTTGTAGGCGACGACGTCGATTTCCACCTTGGCGTCGACCATCAGGCGCGCCTCGGTGGTCGAGCGCGCGGGCTTGTTCTCGCCGAAGTAGCCCATGTAGATGCGGTTGAAGGCACCAAAGTCGCGCGCGTCGTGCAGCCACACGGTGCTCTTGCACACGTCGTCCAGCGTGGCGCCGGCCAGCGCGAGCACCTTCTTCAGGTTTTCCATCACCTGGCGCGTCTGCGCCTCGATGCCACCCACCACGATCTCGCCATTGGCATTGGCGGGGACCTGGCCCGACACGTAGATGAAATCGCCCGCGCGCACGGCCGGGGAGAAGGGGCGGGCCTGGCGGTCCGAGGCGACGGGCGGGGCGCCGAGGTATTCGAGGGGCATGGGAGGACTCCTGAGATGCGTGGAATGAAAGGAAATGGGATCGCAAGTATCGATCCAATCTGAAAATCTATTTCAGAATAACCCTCGATCAAGGGTTAACACGGATGATTTGGCATGGATAGTGCTTCAAAGTCCGGGCCGAAAAGAAAATTTCTTTCACAAACCTGCCCGACCCCCATGAAGGAGTTCTCCATGCCCCACGCCGCCCACGCCGGTCTTGTCCAGCGCCTGCCCAAGCTGTCGAAGCGCAGTCTGCTGGGTGCCTCCCTGCTCGCGATGCTGTGCGCCGCGCTGCCGCACCAGCAGGCGCATGCCCAGGGGCCGCGCAACTTCGCCACGCTCGCGATGGTGGCCGAGCCGCAGACGCTCGACCCGATGGCATCGACCGCCGACCTGGTCGGAACCATCATGCAGCACGTGTACGAGACGCTCTACACCTTCGACGCCAAGTGGAACGTGGTGCCGATGCTGGCCGAAACGATGCCCAAGATCTCCGCCGACGGCAAGACCTACGCCATCACCCTGCGAAAGGGCGTGATGCTGCATAACGGCCGCGAGCTCAACGCCGACGATGTGGTGGCGAGCCTGCAGCGCTGGATGGACCAGTCGCCGCGCGGCAAGGCCGTGGGCAAGGAAATCGAGACGCTCAAGGCCAAGGGCCCGCTGGGTGTGGAGATCGTGCTGAAGGCGCCGTATGCGCCGCTGCTCTCTCAGCTGGCGCTCCCGAGCGGCATGGCCGCGATCATGGCCAAGGACTCGATCGCCTCGCCGCTGAAGGACTTCGTGGGCACCGGCCCCTACAAGTTCAAGGAGCGCCGCCCCGACCAGTTCGTGCTGCTCACCCGCTTCGACAAGTACGCCGCGCGCAAGGAACCCGCGAGCGGCTACGGCGGCAAGCGCGAAGCAGCGATCGAAGAGCTGCGCTTCGTGCCCGTGCCCAACGCCAGCACGCGTGTCGAAGGCGCGCTCGCCGGCCAGTACGACTTTGCCGACCTGCTGCCGGTGGAAGCGCTGCCGCGCCTGGAGAAGTCGGGCGGCAAGACCGTGCCGATCATGACGCCGTCGTTCGGCTTCCCGTACCTCGTGCTCAATACCAAGGAAGGCGTGGCCGCGAGCCAGCCGGTGCGCCAGGCCATCCAGACCGCGCTCGGCGAAGGGGAGATGCTCGCCGCCGGCTTCGGCGACACGCGCTTCTTCGTGGCCGAAGCCAATCATTTCCCCAAGGGCTCGCCGTTCTATTCGACCGCCGGCGGCGACCAGTACAACCAGCGCAACGCCGCCAAGGCCAAGGACCTCGCGGCCAAGGCCGGCTACAAGGGCGACCCGATCCGCGTGCTGACCAGCCGCCAGTACGACTTCCACTACAACATGTCGCTGCTGATGGCCGAGCAACTCAAGCGCGCCGGTTTCAAGGTCGACCTCAACGTGGTCGACTGGGCCACGCTGGTGCAGCGCCGCAACGATTCGAAGCTCTGGGACATCTACGTGACCCACTCGGGCCAGTTCCCCGAGCCGATGCTCTCGCCGCCGCAGCTGGGCGACGGGGCCCCCGGCTGGTGGGACACGCCCGCCAAGAAGTCGGCGCTGCAGGCCTTCAACGTCGAGAGCGACCCGACAAAGCGCGGCGCGCTGTGGGGCAAGGTGCAGCAGGTCGTCTACGAGGAGGTGCCGTACATCAACGTCGGCAAGTTCAACGGCCTCTCGGCCAAGAGCCCGGCGCTGGACAACTACCAGCCCGCGACCTGGCCGTTCTTCTGGAACGCGAAGATCAAGTAAGGCCGCAAAGGACATCCGCCATGCCATCGCGTCGCCAACTCCTGCAAGCCAGCGCACTGGCCTCCGGCCTCGGAGCCCTGGGTCTCACGACCTCCACCGCACAGGCCGCCAACACCGGGCCCGTGTACGCCTACGTCGGCACCTACAGCGACGGCGGCAAGCCCTGGCGCGGCGGGCGTGGCCTCGGCGTCCACCAGTTCGTGGTGGACGGCGCGACGGGCGCGCTCAAGCCCATTCCCGGCGCACCGCCCGCCGTGGCCAGCGCGGGCAGCGATGCCAAGCTGCGCAACCCCGCATCGCTCGCGCGGCACCCGAAGCTGCCGATGCTCTATGCGGCCAACGAGTTCGAGGCCGGCTCGGTCTCGGCCTTTCGCATCGGTGCCGATGGGGCGCTGTCGTTCGTGGCCGAGATGGCTTGCGGCGGCAAGGACCCGGCATACGTCAGCGTGCATCCGGACGGCCGCTTTCTCTTCACCGCCAACTACGCGAGCGGCGACGTCAGCGTGATCGCGCTGCGCACCGACGGCGGCTTCGATTCGGATGTCGCCGCCGTCGTCTACAAGGACGCGGCCGCCTGCGGCGCCACGCCCTGCAAGCCGGGCGCCGACGTGGTGCCGGCCGCGGCCCGTTCGCACGAAGGCTTCGCCACGAGCGACCACGACGGCCCGCATGCGCACATGGTGCACAGCGATCCGACCGGCAACTTCGTGCTGGTCGCAGACCTGGGCCTGGACCGCGTGATCTCGTACCGCTTCGACCGCAAGACCGGCGTGCTGAGCCAGCCGAGCACGGTCGCCGTGTCGGAGAGCTCGGGCGCGCGCCACTTCGTCTTCCACCCGAACGGCAAGTGGCTCTACCTCGTGAACGAAGAGGCCTCGACCATCGCCTTCATGCGCTACGACGGCGCGACCGGCGTGCTCACGCTGGTGAGCGAAACCTCTGCGCTGCCGCAGGGCTTCAAGGGCACCAGCTACGCCTCGGGCATCCGCATGCTGCCGGACGGCCAGCACTTCGTGTCGCTCAACCGCCTGCACGATTCGATCTCGCTCTTCAAGGTCGATGCCCGCACCGGCGCCCCCACGCTCGTGCGCGAAGAGTGGTCGCGCGGCAACTACCCGCGCAGCTGCACGCTCGATCCGAGCGGCAAGTTCCTCTACGTGTGCCACAACAAGCAGGGCGACAACGTCACGGTCTTCCGGGTGAAGAAGGGCGACATCCAGTTCACCGGCCAGTACGTGGCCGTCGGCAGCGCAGCGGCCATCGAGTTCTCGTCCTGAGGATGAAGATGAAAAGCGCTTCGCTTCGCTACATCGCCTCCCGCGCGGGCGGCATGCTCGTGGTGCTCGCCATCGTGGCGGTGCTGGTCTTCGTGCTCACGCGCGCCGCATCGGGCGATCCGGTCTCGGTGCTGCTGGGCGACCAGGCCACGGCCGCCGACATCGCGCGCGTGCAGAAGGAATACGGCCTGGACAAACCGCTGCCCGTGCAGTTCGGCTATTGGCTGCGCGAAGTGCTGCAGGGCAACCTCGGCACCTCGATCTTTCTGCAGCGCCCGGTGACGCAGGCGCTGTGGGAGCGTGCCGAACCCACCACGCTGCTCGCCCTCATGGCCGTGGCCATCGCGGCGCTGATCGGCGTGCCCTGCGGCATCGTCTCGGCGGTGTTCCGCGGGCGCATGGTCGACCAGCTCTTCACCGGCGTCGCGATGCTCGGCGCGAGCATTCCGAGCTTCTGGCTGGGCATCGTGCTGATCCAGATCTTCGCGGTCTCGTTCGGGTGGTTCCCGGTGTCGGGCTACGGCGCGCCCGATGCGGCGCTGTCCGAGCGGCTGCATTCGCTGGTGCTGCCGGCCGCGGTGCTGGGCCTCCTGAATTCGGCGCTCATCATCCGCTTCACGCGTGCCTCGATGCTCGACGTGCTCGGTGAAGACTATGTGCGCACCGCGCGTTCCAAGGGCCTCTCCGAAGGCAAGGTGGTGCTCAAGCACGCGCTGCGCAATGCGCTGGTGCCCATCGTCACGGTGATCGGCCTCACGGTCGCGCTGATGATCGGCGGCGCGGTCATCACAGAGACGGTGTTCGGCCTGCCGGGCGTCGGCAACCTCGTGGTGAGTGCGGTGCTGCGCCGCGACTACCCCGTCATTCAAGGTGCGCTGCTCGTGATCGCCGCGATCTACGTGCTCATCAATTTCTCGATCGACCTGCTGTATGCAGTGGTCGATCCTCGCGTGAAGGTCTGAGCCGTGCAGATGCCAAGAATGCTCCGCCAACTGATGCACCGCCGCATCGTGATGGTCTCCGCGCTGGTGCTGCTGGTGATCGCGATCATGGCGATCGGCGCGCCGTTGTTCGCCTCCATCGACCCCAACGACACCGCGGTGCTCGACCGCCTGAAGGCGCCGAGCGCCGCGCACCTGCTGGGCACCGACGAACTGGGCCGCGACGTCTATTCGCGCATCGTGCACGGCGCGCGCTATTCGCTGGCCATCGCGGCGCTCACCGCGCTGGGCTCGGTCATCGCCGGCACGGTGCTGGGCCTCATGGCCGGCTTCTTCCGCCGGCTGGACACGCCGCTCATGCGCGTGGTCGACGCGATGATGTCCTTCCCCGACATCCTCCTGGCCATTGCGCTGGTGGCGATCCTCGGGCCGTCGCTCATGAACACCGTGCTCGCGCTGGTGCTGGTGTACACGCCGCGCGTGGCGCGGGTGGTGCGGGCTTCCACGCTGGTGGTGCGGGAGCTGCTCTTCGTCGAAGCCGTGCGCGCGCTGGGCGTGCGCACCTCGCGCATCCTGTGGCGGCACATATTGCCGAACCTGATGTCGCCGATCCTCGTGCAGGTGTCGTTCATCTTCGCCTACGCCATCCTGGCCGAGGCAGGGCTCTCGTTCCTCGGCGTCGGCGTGCCGCCCGAGATCCCGACCTGGGGCACCATGGTCGCGGGCAGCCAGCAGTACGCGCACCAGGCCTTCTGGGTGGTGCTGTTCCCGGGCCTGGCGATCATCTTCACCGCGCTCTCGCTTCAACTGCTCGGCGACGGCGTGCGCGACCTGCTCGACCCCAAGCTGAAGAAGACCTCGTGATGACCAACCCCACGAACACACCACGTCTCAAGGTCAGCAACCTGAGCACCAGCTTTCCCACCGAAGACGGCCTGATCCGCTCGGTGGCCGATGTGAGTTTCTCCATACAGCCGGGCAAGACCACCGCGCTGGTCGGCGAATCGGGCTCGGGCAAGTCGGTCACCAGCCTCACGCTGATGCGTCTCTTGCCCAAGACCGCGAACGCGCAGGTCAGCGGTTCGGCGTCGTTCGTCACCCGCGAAGGCAAGACGCTCGACCTGCTGCAGATCGGCGAGACCGAGATGCGGTCGCTGCGCGGCAACCAGCTGTCGATGATCTTCCAGGAGCCGATGACCAGCCTGAACCCGGTCTTCACCATCGGCGAGCAGATCGCCGAGAGCGTGCGGCTGCACAAGGGCCTGGATCGCAAGGCCGCGCTCGCGCATGCGCTGCGCATGCTGGAGCTGGTGGAGATTCCGGCTGCGGCACAGCGCATCCACGAGTACCCGCACCAGCTCTCGGGCGGCATGCGCCAGCGCGTGATGATCGCGCTCGCGATGGCCTGCGACCCGACGCTGCTGATCGCCGACGAGCCCACGACGGCGCTGGATGTGACGATCCAGGCGCAGATCCTGGAGCTCATGCGCCGGCTGCAGGCCGAGACGGGCATGAGCATCCTCTTCATCACCCACAACCTGGGCGTGGTCGCGCACCATGCCGACGACGTGGTGGTGCTGTACGCGGGCCGCGTGGTCGAGAGCGCGCCCGTGCGGCCGCTCTTCGCGCAGCCCGAGCATCCGTACACGCAAGGCCTCCTGGCGTGCCTGCCGGGCAAGGCGCGCCTGCCGGGGCAACCCAAGCCCAAGCGCCTGTTCGCGATCCGCGGGCAGGTGTCCAGCCCGCTCGCGCCGCCGCCCGGCTGCGCTTTCGAGCCGCGGTGCGACCTGGCGCTTGCGGAGTGCAGCGCGGCGATGCCGCCGCTGATCGACATCCGTCAGGGCCGCCAGGCGCGCTGCATTCGCGTGCAGCCCGATGCCCAACTCGCGAGAGTCGCATGAGAAGCGCACTGGCTGTCGTGTTGCTCCTTCCCCTTCCGGGGGAAGGCGGGGATGGGGGCAAGCGGCGATCGTTCGGCGCAGTGCTTCATCCAGTGCCGACGTGCCCCCACCCCAACCCTCCCCCGGAAGGGGAGGGAGCCCATACCCACTACCTACGATGACCACCGCAGCTCCCCTCATCGAAGTCCGCGGACTCAAGAAATACTTCGGCAGCAGCGACCGCCCCGTGCGCGCGGTCGACGACGTGTCCTTCGCGATCCAGCCCGGCGAAACGCTGGGCCTGGTCGGCGAATCGGGCTCGGGCAAGAGCACCATCGGGCGCACCGTGCTGCGGCTGGTCGAGCGCACCGAGGGCCAGGTGTTCTACCGCGGCGACGACATCGGCGCGCTTTCGGGCGAGCGCATGCGCAAGCTGCGCAGCAAGCTGCAGATCATCTTCCAGGACCCGTACGCGAGCCTGAACCCGAAGATGCGCATCAGCGCGATCCTCGGGGAGGCGCTCTCCACGCACGGCCTGCACAAGGGCGCTGCGGCGCGCGACAAGCGCATCGCCGAGCTGCTCGAAACCGTGGGCCTGCGCGCCGAGCATGCGAGCCGCTTTCCGCACGAGTTCTCGGGCGGGCAGCGCCAGCGCATCGGCGTGGCGCGCGCGCTCGCGGTGGAGCCCGAATTCATCGTGGCGGACGAGCCGCTGTCGGCGCTGGACGTGTCGATCCAGTCGCAGGTCATCAACCTCTTGGCCGACCTGCGCGAACGCCTGGGCCTGACGATGCTCTTCATCTCGCACGACCTGGACGTGGTCGAGTACCTGTGCGACCGCGTGGTGGTGCTGTACCTGGGCAAGGTGATGGAGGTGGCCGAGACCGACGAGCTCTTCGCGCGCCCCGCGCACCCCTATACCCAGGCGCTGCTGGCCGCGAGCCCGAAGCCAGACCCGACGCTCGCCACCGAGCGCATCGCGCTCAAGGGCGACATCCCCAGCCCCATCTCGCCGCCCTCGGGCTGCGTGTTCCGCACGCGCTGCCCGCACGCCATCGAGGCCTGCGCGCAGACCGTGCCGCCGCTCGACGAGATTTCCACCGGACACTACAGCGCCTGCATCCGCAAGGAACTGCTCTCCAACATCGCCGCATGACGACCATGACCGACACCGCCGCCACCACCGCCACCACCAACTTCACCGACCCGCTGCTGGGCAGCAGCTTCAAGGGCTACCCGCGCACCCAGCCGCCGCGCCTGCGCAGCGAGGTCGGCGCCGCCGGCTGGAACGTGCTGGCCGGCGACCTGCCGCTGCCGCTCGCGATGCTCAAGCGCGAGGCGCTGGAGCACAACCTCGCATGGATGCAGTCGCGCGTGCGCGAGTGGGGCATCGACCTCGCGCCGCACGGCAAGACCAGCATGTCGCCGCAGCTCTTCCAGCGCCAGCTGGATGCGGGCGCGTGGGGCCTGACCTTCGCCACCGTCACGCAGCTCGCAGTGGGCGTGGCCGCCGGCGCGCGCCGCACGCTCATCGCCAACCAGGTGGTGAGCGACGAAGACCTGGCGGGCATCCAGCTGCTGCTGCGCGCGACGTCGGGCCTGCGCATCGTGTTCCTGGTCGATTCGCTCGCGCAGCTCGGCCTCATCGAGGACTGGACCAGGCGCCATCCCGCGAGCGTGCCATTCGAAGTGATGATCGAGATCGGCGTCGAAGGCGCGCGCACCGGTTGCCGCACGCATGAAGAAGCCGTGACGCTCGCCACGCGCCTGCGCGCAAGCGAAGCCGCCAAGCTCGTCGGCATCGAGACCTACGAAGGGCAGGGCGCCACCGGCGTGAGCGAGCCCGACACTGCGTACGCCAACACGCTGATGGACCGCGTGGAAGCGATTGCGCGCCACTGCGATACGCACAAGCTCTTCGAAGCCGACGAGGTGCTGGTCTCGGCCGGCGGCTCGGCGATCTTCGATCTCGTGGCCGGCCGCCTGAAGCCTGCGCTGGGTTCGCCGGTGCGGGGCCTGCTGCGCTCGGGCTGCTACGTCACGCACGACCATGGCTTCTACAAGCGCATGGTCAGCGCGGTCGACGAGCGCCTGGGCTGCGATTGCGGCGAGAGCCTGCGCCCCGCGATGGAGGTGTGGGCCACGGTGCAATCGCGCCCCGAGCCGGGCCTGGCGATTCTTGCGGTGGGCAAGCGCGACATCTCCTTCGACCTCTCGATGCCCGTCCCCATTGCGCGCGCGGCACGCGGCGCGCTCGAGGCGCAGGCCGTGCCCGCCGGCTGGAAGATCACCGCGCTGAACGACCAGCACGCGTACCTGCGCTGGGAAGCCAGCGAGGAAACGGATGCGCCGAAGGTCGGCGACCGTGTCGGCCTGGGCATCTCGCACCCCTGCACCACTTTCGACAAATGGCACTGGATGCCGATCGTCGAGAACGACTACCGCGTGAGCGACGCCGTCGCGATGCATTTCTGAGCCGCTTTCACCGATGACCCCCTCCCTGCTTCAGAAGATCGCGCAGATCCGCAGCAGCGCCCCGGCGACGCGGCGCGCGATTCTCGACCTGATCCTGGAAGACCCCGACCGGGTGCTCGAAGAGAGCTTCGAGCAACTGGCCGAGCGCTCGCGCAGTTCGGTGCCCACCATCATGCGCACCTGCCGGGACCTGGGCTTCGCGGGCCTGCGCGAATTCAAGCTCGCGCTCGCGCAGGAGCTCGCGCTCGGCGGTTCGCCGCTGCACCGCCGCGTCAACATCGAGGACGCGGCCGACGAAGTGGTCGGCAAGATCGCGCGCAGCGCGGCGGCCTCGGTCTCGGGCGTGCGCGGCCAGCTCGACATGCAGGTGCTCGACGGCGCCGTGGCCGCCATCGCGGCGGCGCCGCATGTGGACCTGTACGGCGCGGGCGCCACCTCGTGGTTCATGGCCAACGATTTGCAGGCGCGGCTTTTCCGCCTCGGTCTTTCGGCGAATGCATGGGCCGACTACCACCTGCAGCAGGTGGCCGGCGCGGCGCAGCGGCCGGGCGGCGTGGTCATCGCGATCTCGCACGTGGGCGGCATGCCTTCGCTGCTCGACGCCGTGGACATCGCGCGCGGGCAGGGCGCCAAGGTGGTCGCGCTCACGCGGCCCGGCACGGCGCTCGCGGCGAAGGCCGACTTCCTGCTGGGGCTCTCGGTGCCCGACGACGCGGTGATGCACGTGGGCATCGACGCCTACCTCACGCACCTCACGGCCATCGAGATCCTCACGGTGCTGGTCGCGCAACGCCGGGGCGAGCCGGCCGTGCAGCGCCTGCAGCGCGCCCGCGAAGCCTTCCAGCGCCATGGCATCGACGCCACCACGCACCCGCTGCAGAGCTGGGACGGCGGCGGCATCAACGACGAAAAAGGAGGGCGCGCATCGTGAGCGACCCCAAAGCCGTGAAAGCCGTATTGCTCGAAGCCGGCCTCGTGGTCGACGGTTCGGGCGGACCCTCGTGGCCCGGCGACGTGCTGCTGCAGGGCGACCGCATCGTCGCGCTCGGCGAAGGCCTGCGGGGACGGCTGCCCGAAGGCTTGAGCGTGGCCGACCTCGACATCGTCGATTGCCGCGCCAAGGTGATCGCACCGGGTTTCATCGACGCGCACACGCACGACGATGCGATCGTGCTGCGCGATCCGCTGTGCCTGCCCAAGGTGTCGCAGGGCATCACCACCGTGGTGACGGGCAACTGCGGCATCTCGCTCGCGCCGTACCGCACACCGCAGTCGAAACCGCCGCTCACGCTGCTGGGCGCCGATTCGTTCAGGCACGCGACCATGGCCGAATACCGCGCCGCCGTCGATGCGACGCAGCCCGCGCTCAACGTGGCTGCGCTGGTCGGCCACACCACGCTGCGCTTCGCGACGATGCAGGCGCTCGACCGGCCTGCGAGCGGCGACGAGCTCGCGCGCATGGAAGCGCTGCTCGATGGCTGCATGGCCGACGGCGCGCACGGCATGTCGTCGGGCCTGTTCTACGAAGAAGCCTTCGCCGCACCGGCCGAGGAAGTGACCGCGCTCGCGCGCGTGGTGGCACGCCACGGCGGCGTTTATGCCACGCACCTGCGCAGCGAGATGCAGCAGATCATCGAGGCGCTGCACGAGGCCGGCGACTCGGCCTTCGACGCCGGCGTGCCGCTGGTCATCTCGCACCACAAGTGCGCCGGCCCCGCGAACTGGGGCCGCACGAAAGAGACGCTGCCGCTCATCGAATCGCTGGCGCAGCGCCAGCAGATCGCGATGGACGTGTACCCCTACGTGGCCGGCTCCACCGTGCTGCGCGAAGACCTGGTGGACGGCGTCATCGACGTGCTGCTGACCTGGTCCGACCCGCACCCGGAAATGACCGGGCGCCTGGTTTCCGACATCGCGCGCGAATGGGGCACCACCGAGCAGGAGGCGTGCCTGCGCCTGAAGCCCGGCGGCGCCTGCTATTTCCAGATGCAGGAAGAAGACGTGGAGCGCGTCATCTCGCATCCGCTCACGATGATCGGCAGCGATGGCCTGCCGCACGACCGCCATCCGCATCCGCGGCTGTGGGGCGCGTTCCCTCGCGTGTTCGCGCGCTACTGGCGCCAGCGGCGCCTGTTCACGCTGGAGCAGGCCGTGCACAAGATGACCGGCATGACCGCGCGCAACCTGCGCATTGCCGATCGTGGGCTGCTGCGCGTCGGCACGATGGCCGACGTGGTGGTGTTCGACCCCGAGACCATCGCCGACACCGCCACCTACGACAAGCCGCACGGCGTGAGCGAAGGCGTCGAGCGCGTGTTCGTGAACGGCGTGCTGGCGTACCGCGGCGGCGAGGGGGAAGCGAAGGTGCTCGCGCGCGCGGGGCGGATGCTCACGCGCGCCAGCTAGCGCCAGGAAGACGCCTCTCGCGCACACCTGCGCCCTAGGAAGCCGCTTCGTCTTGCGCCTGCGCCTGGAACATGCGCGTGAAGTCGCAGCATTCCTGCGCCAGCATCACGATCGACGAGGTGAGCGCGCTGCGGTGCTCGCCCTTGTGCATCGCCACGTAGCGCACCACCGGCAGCGGCGGCGTGACCTCGATCACCGCGAGCATGCCGGCCGCCACCAGCGGCGCGAGGCATTCGCGCGGCAGGTAGCTCACGCCCAGCCCCGACACGGTGAGGCCGGTGAGCGCCACGAGGTTGCTCACCGTGATGACGTTGGAAGGCTGCACGCCCTGGTCCTTCATCCACGCGTCGTAGGCGCGGCCGGTGCCCGAGTTGTTGCCCTGCACCAGCATGCGGTGCCGCGCGAGGTCGTGCAGGCGCACGGTGCCTGTCGTGGGCACTACGCCGGGCTTGCACATCCACGCGCTCTTGACCTTGCCGATGACCTTGCTCTGCATGCGCGAGTCGGCGAAGGTGTCGGGCACGATGACCACGTCGAGCGCATCGACCAGGAGCTTGTCGCGCAGCTGCAGGCTGTCGTCCACGTCGGGCTCCAGGATCACCTTGGGGTAGTGCTGCTGGATCAGCCCGACCAGCCGCGGCAGCCACGTCATCGCCGTGAGCTCGGTCACGCCGATGCGGATGCGGCGTTCCACCACGCCGGGCTTGCCGAACTGCTCGACCGCGGCATCGCGCTGCTCCAGCAGGCGCTTGGCGAGCACGAACATCTCCTCGCCCTTTTCGGTAAGGCGCGCGGTGCGCTGGCTGCGGTCGAAGAGTTCGGTGTCGAACAGCAGTTCCAGCTCGTGCACCCGCTTGGAGACGGCCGACTGGGATGTGTGCAGCTGGTTCGCGGCCTGCGCGAAGCCGCCGAGCTGGCCGATCCAGTAGAGGGCCTCGAGTTGCTTGAAGGTCATCACGGTGCGGGGCTCCCCTGAGAACGGATCGATAGAACGCTTTTGTTCATGCAATTCGATCACAAAAAATCGCTTTTAGAAATTCATCGAGGCGCAGAAGATTCGCCCAGCCCCCGTCACCGCCAACCAAGGAACACACGCCATGGACTTCTTCAAGCTGCCTCTCGCCCTGGGACTCACCCTCGCCTTCACCTGCGGCGCAGCCAGCGCGCAGGACGGCGGCACCCTGCAGAAGATCAAGGAGAGCGGCACGATCCAGATCGGCGCGCGCGACAGCCAGATCCCGTTTTCCTACAAGCTCAGCGCCGAAAGCGCACCCATCGGCTTCACCAACGACATCTGCCTGAAGATCGTCGATGCGGTGAAGGCCAAGCTGGGCCTCTCGAAGATCGAAGTGCGCTACACGATGCTCAATTCGACCAACCGCATTCCGCTCCTGCAGAACGGCACGGTCGACCTCGACTGCGCGACCACCACCAACACCACGCAGCGCCAAGCGCAGGTCGACTTCGCGCCGAGCCACTTCGTGACCAACATCACCGCCGCGGTGCGCAAGAGCGCGGGCATCAACGCGCTGGCCGACCTGAACGGCAAGAACGTGGCCACCGTCTCGGGCAGCACCTCGATCCAGTTGCTGCGCGGCGCGCGCAAGAGCGGCACGATCGAAGTCAACGAGATCGCGGGCAAGGACACCTCCGACGGCTTCCTGCTGCTCTCGACCGGCCGCGCCGACGCCTACGTGCTGGACGACGTGCAGCTCGCCGGCATGATCGCCAGCGCCACCAGCCCGGGCGACTACAAGCTCCTGAAGGAGTCGCTGCGCCAGGAGCCCTACGGGATCATGCTGCGCAAGGACGATCCGCAGTTCAAGGCGCTGGTCGACGAAACGGTCGCCGGCCTCATGAAGTCGGGCGCCATCGACCAGCTCTACGCCAAGTGGTTCATGTCGCCGATTCCGCCGAAGAACGTGAACCTGAATTTCCCGATGTCCGACGCGGTGCGCGACATCTACAAGAACCCGAACAACAAGGGCGTCTGAGCACATGGCGACCGCAATCGAAAACCACCCCCGCGGCCTCGCGTTCTCCGATGCGCTGATGCGCGAGGTGAAGGCGCGCTTCCTGCTGGTCGACCGTGACCACCACGGCCGCGAGCGCCTGTACTTCGACAACGCCGGCGGCTCGTTCCGCCTGAAGGCCGCGGCCGAGCGGTTCGCCGCGGTCGATGCGATTCCCGACAACGCCGAGCGCATCCACGCGACCGCGGTCGAGCTGCAGCAGATCCAGGCGAAGGCCGCCGACGACCTGCGCACGATCCTCAATGCCAAGGGCGGGAGCGTCTACGCCTCGCTCACAGCCTCGGGCGCCATGTTCGACATGGTGCGCGCGGTGGCCGAGAACGTACCGGGCACGAACATGGTCACGACGGTGCTGGAGCACCCCTCGGCATTCGATGCGATGAGCCTCTACGCGGGCCGGCTCGGCCGCGAGCTGCGCGTGGCGAAGAGCAACCCGGTGACGGGCGGCGTCGATGTCGAGGAGATCGTGCGTCTGGTGGACAAGGACACCTGCCTCCTGAACGTGATCTACGCCTCGAACATCTCCGGCGCCAAGCTCGACATGGCCGAGATCGTGCGCCGCGCGCGCGCCATCAAGCCCGACCTCTACATCCTGGTGGACGCGGTGCAGCATGCGCCGCACGGCCTCATCGACCTGGAGAAGACGCCGGTGGACGGCATCAACCTCGCGCCCTACAAGTTCTTCGGCTGCCGCGGCTCGGGGCTCTCGTGGGTGTCCGGGCGCGCAGCCGTGCTGCCGCACCACAAGCTCGCAGGCAAGAAGCCGGACTTCTGGGACCTGGGCAGCTCCGCGCCGTGGCAGTTCGCCGCGCTCACCGAGATCGTGGACTACGTCTGCTGGATCGGCGGCCAGTTCACCGACGCCGCGGAGCGCCGCGCTCTGTTCGTCAAAGGCATCGGCCGCATCGAGCTGCACGAGCGTGCGCTGCTCGCCGCGCTGCTCGACGGCACCGGCAACGCGACCGGCCTGCGCGAGATGCGGGGCGTGGAAGTGTTTCTCGACCACGAAGACTTGACCAGGCGCGACCTGATCCTGGGCATCGGCTTCGACCGCATCGACTGCACGCAGGCGGTGGTGGAGTACGGCAAGCGCGGCGTCACGGTGTACGAGCGCGTGGCGACCAGCATCTACTCGAAGCGGATGCTGGAGTCCTTCGGGCTCGCGGGCACGGTGCGCGTCTCGCCGCTGCACTGCCACTCGATGGCGGACATGGAGAAGTTCCTGCGGGTCACGCAGGAGATCGCATCGCTGTAGCCGTGCAGCCGGGCAAGGTCAGGCGACAGGCGGCGCTGCGCTGACCGCGCGCGTACCCACACGCGCAGCCACGCGTGCGTGGGCGATGTGTCCCGCGCCGGCCCGCTGCAGGCCGTTGACGCCCGCCGCGTCGTACCGGGCCACGGTCTCCTCGCCGTCCAGGTCCTCCGTCAGCATCAGGCCGGTCTCCAGCAGCAGCGCATCGAGCGTCGCCGGATCGAAGCCCGAGAGAAAAGCCTCGCCGACGGCAGACACATCGCTGCGCAGCTTGCGGAACCCCTCGGTGCCCGCATGGCCGGGTTGCAGCGCCGCTTCGTCGATGTAGGTGAAGACCAGTTCGCTCCCCGCCGGCGCAACCGAGGCGATGGCGCGCAGCGTCGCAAGGTTGGCTTCGCGCGTGAGGTACACGGTAACGCCGAGCCACGAGAAGAAGGTGGGTTGCGCCGGATCGAAGGACGAGCGCGCAAGGGCCGACTGCAGCGTCTCCTCGGACAGGTCCGCCGCCACGAAATGCACGTCGCCGGATTCGGCAACGCCGCAGTGCCGCAGGCGCTCGCGCTTCAGCTGCTGCGTCGCGGGGTGGTCCACCTCGTACACCTGCAGCCCTTCGGCCCACGCCGGGCGGCGGCAAATGAAACTGTCGAAGCCCGCGCCGATGAGCACGTACTGGGTGATGCCGCGCGCGACCGCGGCCTCCAGCATGTCTTCGGTGTAGCGGCTTCGCAGGATGACGCCGGGATAGGCCGCGTTCGCGCGCATCGCGGCGTCCAGCAACTCGGCCGGCGCAGCCCCGGCGCGCTGCCCGGTGGCCAGCCGGGCGAGCGCCCGCTCGCGCAGGCCCGCCTGCACCGACTCCGGCACCAGGCGGTCGCCCCATGGGTCGTCCAGCAGCGGCGCGGGATCGCAGCGCGAATGAATCGACCGCATCAGCGAGGTGACGAGGGCGGTCTGGCTGGCTTTCGAGGATTCCATGAAGGGTGCTCCGGGCAAAGGATGACGGAGGGCGGGCTTTGTGCGACGCTTGCCGTCACCGCCCCGGTTCTCGCTTCATTTTCCGACGACTTCATGAACGCTTCCTCGCCCTCGTCCTCGTCTGCGCATCGCCGCCCCGTCCCGCTCGCCAAGGCCTACCGCCTGCTCAACCACGGCCCCACCGTGCTGGTGAGCGCCGCGCACGGCGGGCAGCGCAACATCATGGCGGCCGCGTGGGCGATGCCGCTCGATTTCGATCCGCCCAAGGTGGCCGTGGTGGTCGACAAGAGCACCTGGACGCGCGTGCTGCTCGAAGGCGCGGGCACCTTCGCGCTGCAGGTGCCCACGCGTGCGCAGCTCGACCTGACCGAGGCGCTGGGCAGCAGTTCGGGCCGCGAGATCGTCGAGGCCTCGGGGCGCGACAAGTTCGCCGCATACGGCCTCGAGACTTTCGCCGGCACCGCGACCGGTGCGCCGCTGCTCGAAGGCTGCGCGGCCTGGCTCGAATGCCGGCTGCTGCCCGAGCCGCCGATCCAGGAGCGCTACGACCTCTTCCTCGGCGAGGTGATCGCCGCGCAGGCCGATGCGCGCGTGTTCGCGAACGGCCGCTGGAACTTCACCGGCCACGACGAGCTGCGCACGCTGCACCATGTGGCGGGCGGGCATTTCATCGTCGATGGCGAGGCGGTGGATGCGCGGCCGCTGCCGCCTTTGCAGCGCTAGCACCCCGGGTTCGGGAATCGTCCACACCGCGTACGCCGCCCCGGCGCACGCGGGTCCATTGCTCACGAGCATCGTGCGCTGCCGCAACCGGCGCGCGGCGCGATGCCGCTCGGGCGCGCGCGGCCGCGCCGCATGCCGGCGCTCGCGAAAGAGGCTCTGCGACCGCCCCGCAGTGTTTACCCGAGGTTTGGTTGTTTTGAGGTCTTTGGTCAGTTTCGTAAGACGTTCGGCTATCGCTCGGCAGTGCCTGCCCGCCTAGCATCCGCGCCGTCATCCGAAGAAATTTCGCGGGTCCGTTGCCCGCTCGTACAAAGGACCGTTCGTGAAGCAAGACGTCTACGTCGTCGGAGCCGGCGTCATGCCGCGCACCCCACTCGAGGCCCGCGGTCCGTGTCCGCGGACGGCGGCCAGATCCTTCGATAAGGCACGGCGCGATGCGCGCATGCATGGCACGAGCGGCCGCGGGCACCGGGCTCTCGGCGCGGTCGTTCCCTGCGGCGGGATGCGTCGCCATGACTGAGGCTGCGGGCGCGCCCATGCTGGCAGCGCGCGACCTGACGCTGAAGTTCGGCGGCGTCACCGCGCTGTCGGAAATCTCGGTGGACATCGGGCGCCAGGAACTGGTCGCACTCATCGGTCCCAACGGGGCCGGCAAGAGCTCGCTGCTGAATGTGCTCTCGGGCTTCTACCGGCCGAGCAAGGGCTCGGTCTCTTTCGAAGGCGAGGACATCGGTCGCTGGCCGGTGCATCGGGTCGCCAAGGCGGGCCTGGCGCGCACCTTCCAGGGCACGCACCTGCTGCCGCACATGAGCGTGCTCGACAACATCCTGGCCGGGCGCTTCATGCACATGAAGAGCACGCTGACGCAGGCATTCATCTACTACCCGTTCACCCATCGCGAAGAGCTCGCCCATCGCACGGTGGCCGAGGGCATCCTGAGCTTCCTGGAGCTGGAGCATCTGCGGCACCACCCGGTGGGAACGCTGGGCTACGGCATTCGCAAGCGCGTCGACCTGGGCCGCGCGCTGGCGATGGAGCCACGCATGCTGCTGCTGGACGAGCCCATGGCCGGCATGAACACCGAGGAGAAGGAGGACCTCGCGCGGTTCATCCTGGACATCCGCGAATCGCGGCAGATCCCGGTGGTGCTGGTGGAGCACGACATGGGCGTGGTGATGGACATCGCGGACCGCGTGATCGTGCTGAACTTCGGCCGCAAGATCGCCGACGCCACGCCCGCCGCCGTGCAGCAGGACGAGCACGTCATCTCGGCCTACCTGGGAGCGCACGCATGAGCGCGGCGGTGGAATCGGGCAAGCCCCAGACCCTGCCTCAATGGCTGGTGCACAACGCGGCCACGCGCCCGGACGAAGTGGCGCAGCGCCACAAGTGCGAAGGCGTCTGGAAAGAGTTCAGCTGGGCCGGTGTGCGCGACGAGGTGCGCGCCCTGGCGCTCGGCCTGCGCGAGCGCGGCGTGCGGCGCGGGCAGACCGTGCTGCTGCTCGGCGAGAACCGCCCCGAGCTCTATTGGGCCGAATGGGCCGCGATGGCGGTCGGTGCCAAGGTCGTCGCGCTGTATCCCGATGCGACCGAGGCCGAGCTCGACTACGTGGTGAGCGACGCGAAGGCGGTGTGCGTGTTCGCGGAGGACCAGGAGCAGGTGGACAAGGTGCTGCCCGTCAAGGCCCGGCACGAGGGCCTGCACAGCGTGGTGTGGTGGGAGTCGGGCGGCCTCTGGTCGTACGAACAGCCGGGCCTGCTGGGTTGGGACGCGCTCAAGGCCACGGCGCACCGGGCCGCGTCGACCGACGCGCAGCGGCTTGCGGACGAACGGTGGTTCGCGCAGGCGGTGGCCGAGGGCCGCAGCATCGACATCGCGGTGCTCTCGTACACCTCGGGCACCACCGGCGCACCCAAGGGGGTGATCACCACGCATGCCTCGCTGATGCACAACGCGCAGCTGATCGGCAACACGATGCAGGTGCCCGAGGGCGGCGAATATCTCTCCTATATCCCGCTCTCGTGGTCCACCGAGCAATGGGTGGGCGTGACCCTGGGCCTCATGCGCCCGCTGCGGGTGAACTTTGCCGAGAAGCCGGACCAGATCCAGGAGGCGATCCGCGAGTTGGCCTGCGACATGGTCTTCTTCGGTCCCCGTCAATGGGAAAGCCTGGCCGCGCGCGTGCATGCGCGGATGCTGGATGCCCCGGCGTGGCGGCAGAAGGTGGTGGACTGGGGCTTGCGCATCGGGCGCCTCGCCCGCGCGGAGCAGCTGGACACCACGACCCGGGCATGGTGGGTGCGCGCCCTGTTGCCGCTGGCCGATGCGCTGGTGCTGCGCCCGCTGCGCGAGCAACTCGGCCTCAAGCGCGCGCGCATCGCATTCACCGGCGGCGCGGCCGTGGCGCCGGACATCTTCCGGCTGTTCGCATCGATGGGCGTGATGCTGCGCAACGTGTACGGCTGCAGCGAGTTCGGCCTCATCTCCGTGCACCAGGGCGCGCGCGTCAACGCCGAGACGATCGGAGAGACCGTGGGCATGGGCAGCGCCTGGGGCGAGCCCATGCAATGGCGAATGGCCGAGGGCGGCGCGCTGGAGGTTCGCGGGGGCACCGGCTTCTCCGGGTACTGGGGCAAGCCCGAGCAAAGCGCCGGCAAGCTGAACGACGGCTGGTTCCAGACCGGCGACGCCGTGGGCCAGGGGCCCAGCGGCAACGAGCTCATCTACTACGACCGGCTGGAGCACATGAGCCGCCTGCAGGGCGGCCACCTCTACTCCAAGCAGTTCATCGAGGTGCGCCTGCGCTTCTCTCCCTACATCCGCGAGGTGATGGTGGTGGGCGACGCCACGCGCGAGCACGTCGCCGCGCTGGTCAACATCGACGGCGACGTGTTCGGCCGCTGGGCGGAGCGCAACGGCGTGTCGTTCACCACCTTCACCGACTTGTCGCAGCGGCCCGAGGTGCTGGCGCAGGTGGCCAGGGAAATCGGCCGCGTCAACCAGGCGCTGCCCGAAGAGGCGCGCCTGCGGCGCTTCGTGAACCTGCCCAAGGAGCTGGATGCCGACGAGGGTGAGCTCACCCGCACCCGCAAGCTCAAGCGCGACTTCATCGAGCAGCGCTACGGCGCGCTCATCGAGGCGATGTACGCGGACCAGCCCAGCACCGCCATCGAAATTCCCGTGCGCTACCAGGACGGTCGCGCGGGCCTGCTGCGCGCCGAGGTGGCCACCGGCCGCATCGACGCCCGCGAAAGAAATGGAGACAGGAACCCATGATCGATTTCCTCAACTACCTGTTGAACGGGTTCCTTCAAGGCCAGGTCTATGCGCTGCTCGCGCTGGGCTTCATGGTCATCTACCGTGCCAGCAAGGTGTTCAACTTCGCGCAGGGCGAGCTCATGATGCTCGGCGCCTACGCCGTGTGGACGCTCACGCTCGGCGCGAACCTCTCGCCCTGGCTGGGCATACCGCTGGCCTTCGTGTGCGCTTTGGTCTACGGCTGGCTCATCGAGCGGCTGTTCTTCGAGCGGCTGGTGGGCGAGTCGGTGTTCTCGATGGTGATGGTGACCATCGGCCTGGTGATCCTGATCCGCGGCATCGTGCTGGTGGCGTGGGGCGCGGCCGACCGCCAGTTCCCCGTGCTGCTGCCGCCTGCGCCGCTGATCGTGGGCGACATGATCTTTCCTTCGTCGCTGGTCATCGGGGCCGTGCTCACGCTGTTCGCCACGGTGGGGCTGTCGTGGTTCTTCAACCGCACCCGCGCGGGGCTCACGCTCACCGCAGTGGCCGAAGAACCCAACACCGCGGTCTCGCTCGGCATCTCGGTCAAGCGCGCCGTGACGCTGGCCTGGATGATGGGCTCGGTCATCGCCACCGCGGGGGCGATCGTGCTGCTCAGCGGCCGCTCGCTCACGGTGCAGACGGCCGACGTCGCGCTCGCCGCCTTGCCGGTGGCGCTGCTCGCGGGGCTCGAATCCATCGGGGGCCTGATCCTGGCGGGCGCCATCGTGGGCATCGTGCAGGCGCTCGTGGCGGCGTACGTCGATCCGGCGATCGGCGGCTCGGCTTCTTCCATCGTGCCTTTTGTTTTCATGCTGCTGATCCTGCTGGTGCGTCCCACCGGCCTGTTCGGCTGGCGTCATGTGGAGCGTGTGTGATGGACCCGTCCGGAATCTTCTTCACGACCCACGCCGGCGATCGCTCCCTGGTGCGAACCCGTGCGCAGCGTGTCTGCCTGCTGCTGCTCGTTCTTGCCCTGGCGACGCTGCCCTATTGGGCCTCCGAGCGCTGGGTGAGCATCGGCTACACCACGTTCATCACGGCGGTGGCGGTGATCGGGCTGCAGATCTGCACCGGCTACGCGGGGCAGATCAACCTGGGCCAGTCGGCCTTCATGGGTGTGGGCGCCTACGGTGCGGCGCTGGCCATGATGGCCGGCTGGAACGCGCTCGCGGCGCTGCTCGTCGGCGGCGCCGGTGCAGCGGTCTTCGGCGTGATGTTCGGGCTCACGGCGGCGCGCATCAAGGGCTTCTACCTGGCGCTCACCACCATCGCGGCGCAGGCGCTGTTCCATTTCCTGGTGCTGAACCTTCCGCAGGGGTGGCTGGGCGGCGCAGGCGGCCTGCACGTGGCGTCGGCCTCGGTGTTCGGCGTGTCGCTGGACAACGACCGCGCGATCTACTGGTTCTCGCTGGCGGTGCTGGCGGTCATGACCGTCGGCGCATTCGGCATCGTGCGCTCGCGCCATGGCCGCAGCTTCGAGGCGGTCCGCGACGACGACGTGGCGGCGGGGATGATGGGCATTCCCGTGGCGGCGACGAAGGCGCGCGCCTTTCTGGTGAGCGCGTTCTACGCCGGCGTGGCGGGCGGCTTGTGGGTGGTGGCGCTGCGGCACGTGTCGGTGGAGCAGTTCACGCTGTTCAACGCCATCTGGATGATCGCCATGATGATCGTCGGCGGCCTGGGCTCCATCGTCGGTGCGCTGATCGGCACGGTGATGATCCAGCTGGCCCGCGAGGGCGTCACCAGCCTGGGCCCGAGCTTCGTGCAGTGGGTGCCCGCGGTGGGACAGGACTTCGTCTTCGCCGCCATGAACGTGCTGCTGGGCACCGTGATCATCCTGTTCCTGCTCTTCGAGCCCAAGGGCGTGATGCACCGCATCGAGCTCTCGAAGAAGGCCTACCGGCTCTGGCCATTTCCGTACTGACCGCCATCGGGGCGGCTTCCTTCACGACGGACGGAAACACCATGCAGATGGCGATCCACCGTCGATCCATTCCACACGAGAGACACACATGACATCCATCAAGAGTTGGGCGGCACGCGCCGCCGCCGCGGCCGGCCTGTTCGCATCGGCGCTCGCGCCTGCCGCGGCGCAGACCGTCTACCAGATCCCCGCGCTGTCGGACTACTCCGGGCCGTTCGCAGCGATCATGCCGATGATCGGACCGGCGCGCGAAGGCGTTGTCGCCTGGTGGAACGCCGAGAACGGCGCCAGGCTGGGGGTCAAGCTCGAACTCAAGACCTACGACACCCGCTACGACACCGCGCAGACCGCGAGCCTGTGGCCCGGCGTGCTGGCGACCAAGCCCGTGATCGGCCTGTCGCTCGGCGGCCCCGACACCTCGGCGCTGCAGCAGCGCCTGCCCACCGACAAGGTGCCCATGATCCTGGGCTCGGCCGCAACGGGCTTCCAGTGGCGGCCCAACCAGTGGGTGCTGGCCACGCGCCCGACCTTCGTGCACGAGGTCGCCGGTTTCCTGGAATGGTTCCAGAAGAACAAGGCCGGCGGCTCGCGGGCGGTGAAGGTCGCGATGTTCACCACCGAGGCCTCGCCCACCTTCGCCGACATGGGCAAGGGCGTCCTGGCCTATGCCAAGGCCAATCCGGGCATCGTGAATGTCGTCGAGATGGTCTACGTGGAACCCCAGCCGGCCGACGTGACGCTGCAGCTGCGCCGCGTGCTCAACGCCGGCGCCGAGCTGGTGCTGGTGCCCACCAACATCCAGCAGGCGGTGGCGGTGAAGCGCGCGATGCAGGCGCTGGGCAAGAACGTGCCGATCGCCTACAGCATCCAGAATTCGCCCGCGATGCTGCAGAAGCTGGTCGGCAGCATGGGCGCCATGGACGGCGACTACGAAGTGCATGCCGGCGTGATCGCCACCGACGAGGACACCGAGTCCAAGCGCTTCTACGACATGTTGGTGGCCAAGTACGGCCTGAAGGCGCCGTGGCACTCGATCACCTCGATCGGCCTGAACCAGACGCTGGTCATGGTGCGCGCCGTGGAGGCCGCCGCAAGAAAGCACGGCGGCGACAAGCTGACCGGCGAGATCCTCTACAACACGCTGATCGACGTCGACTTCCCGGCCAAGGATTTCTTCGGCTTCACCGGCGGCGGCGAGATCGACTTCTCGGTGGAGGCGCCGTTCCCGACCAAGGACCCGCGCGTGAACATCGGCCAGGTGGTGGGCGGCAAGCTGGTCACCGTGGCCAGGGGCGTGCCGGTGCCCAGGCTCTCCAAGTGGTGAGGGGCACGCCGTGTCGCAACCGCTGATCGCGCTGAACAACGTCGAGGTGCTCTACGCCGACGTGATCCTGTCGTTGAAGGGGATCGCGCTGGAGGTGGCCACGGGCGGCTGCACCGTGCTGCTCGGACCCAACGGGGCGGGCAAGAGCACCACGCTGAAAACCATCTCCGGCATGCTCGCCGTGGAGGAGGGCCGCGTGTCGTCGGGGCAGGTGCGCATGCTGGGCGAGGACGTCACAGGCGCCTCCGCCGGGCACATGGTGGCGCAGGGCGTGGTGCACGTGGTCGAGGGGCGCAAGGTGCTGCGCCACATGACGACCGAGCAGAACCTGGTCGTGGGCGGGCACCGGCTCGCGCGGGCCTCGGACGTGAAGCAGGGACTGGAGCGCGTCTACGGATTCATCCCGCGCCTGGCCGAGCTTCGCACCCGCACCTCGGGCTACCTCTCGGGCGGCGAGCAGCAACTGCTGCTGATCGGTCGCGCGATGATGGCGCGACCCAGGCTGCTGATGATCGACGAGCCGTCGCTGGGCCTCGCGCCGCTGATGGTTCGCGAGATCTTCGACCTGCTGGGCAGGCTGCGCGGCGAGGGCATGTCGCTGCTGATCGTGGAGCAGCACGCGCAGGCCGCCCTGGAGATCGCAGACCACGGCTACATCCTGGAAAACGGCCGCGTGGTGCTGGAAGGCACCGCTGCCGAACTTCGGGCCAACGAAGACATCCAGGAGTTCTACCTGGGCCGGCAGGCGAGCGGCGAGCGCCGCAACTACCGGGAAGTCAAGCACTACCGCCGGCGCAAGCGCTGGCTGGGATGAAGCGATGGCGGACATGAACGGCATCGAGGCGACGCCCGTCGCGTCCACCCTGGTCGAGCTGCTCGCCCGCAATGCCGGTGCCCACGCCGACCGTGCAGCGGTGATCGTCGAGGACGGCATCTGCACCCATGCCGCGCTGTACGAAGCGGTGCAGCGGCAAGCGGCGGCGCTCGCGGCGCTGGGCATCGCGCGAGGCGATCGCGTGGTGCTGGTGGCCGGCAATCGCATCGAGGTGCTGGTGCTGCTAGGGGCCGTGGCGTGGCTCGGCGCGATCCTCGTGCCGCTCAATCTTCGGCTTGCACCGGACGAGATCGCCGGGCAGTCGGCCGATGCCGTGCCGGTGCTCGCGGTGGTGGATGCCGCTTGCGCGCCCTTGTGGCAGGCGGCCTGGCCCGATGGCATGCCCCAGGTGCGAACGGTGGATCTCGACGCCGCGTCATGGCCATCGATCGCATTCGCCGGACCCTCGAACGCCGCCGCGGTGCCGCGGCAGGATGCGCCCGAACTCGGCGTGGCGATGCTGTACACCGCCGCGGTGGACGGGCGCGCGCGTGGGGCGCTGCTGGCGCAGTCGCACCTGGCTGCATCGGCTCGGCAAACGGGCCGCGTGTGGTCGCTCGGGCCGGACGACCGCTGGCTGGGCGTGCTGCCGCTGTTCCATGCGGCCGGCATCGGCCTGGCGCTGGCGCTGCTGGAGGCCGGCGGCGCATGCGCGCTGTTGCCGCGCTTCGATGCGGCCTCGGCGGTGGCGGCGGTGCAGCGGCATCGCCTGACGGTGTGCGCCACATTCGCGCCCATGCTCGGCGCCATCCTCGAGGCGGCCGACACAGGCACCGCCTGCACCGCGCTGGCCAGCCTGCGCATCTGCATGGGGCTGGAGCCGCCGGCCACGCTGGAACGCCTGGCCCTGATGTGCCCTGCGGCCGGCTTCTGGTCGGCCTATGGCCAGGCCGAGGTGTCGAGCATGGTGTGCCTGGGCCTGCAGCGCGAGCGTCCCGGCGCCGCCGGTCGCGCGGTCGCGCCATCGCAGCTTCGTGTGCAGGATGCGGCCGGGCAACCGCTGGCCGTGGGCGTGCAGGGAGAGATCGCCGTGAGCGGCCCCACGGTGTTCCTGGGCTACTGGAACGCGGAGACGCAGGGCCCCTTCACGCCGGCCGACCCCTGGCACCGCACCGGCGACCTCGGCCGGCTCGATGAAGACGGCTGGCTGTGGTTCGAAGGGCGCGCGCCCCACAAGCAGCTCATCAAGACGGGCGGCGAGAACGTGTATCCCGCCGAGGTGGAAAAAGCATTGCTGGCACACCCGGAGGTGGCCGAGGCCTTCGTGTTCGGCCTGCCCGACGAACGGTGGGGCGAGGCCGTCCACGCGGCCGTCGCGCTGAAGCCGGGCGCGGTCGCGACCCAGGACGACCTGGTCGACTTCGTCGCACAGCGGCTTGCGCGCTACAAGCGGCCGCAGTCGATCGCCTTCGTGCCTTTTCCGATCGACAGGACGGTGCGGGATGCGCCGTCGTCCACACGCTGATCGGCCCGCTTCGTTCGCGTGAAAAGGCGCTGGGCTGTTTGCGGCGAGCGATCGTGTAGGTGGAAGTACCCCCGTGATTCGGGGCGTTCGGTCATCGCGGACGCAGGTTTGGCAATTGCTGGAGTGCATGGCCCGCTTCAAAAATCCTGGGTGGAAGGCCGCAGGTTTTCGTCACGCGATGCGTACCGGAAACCCACCCGCGGCCAGTTCGCAAACACACAGGAGACAAGCAATGCGTATTCATATCCAGGTCCCGAAACGGGTGCCGGCCGGTCTGGCCATTTCGGCCGTGCTGATCGCCACATTGGCCGGCTGCGGCGGATCGGGTGGCGGCTTCGGCTCGATACCCGTGTCCATTCCCGTCAGCGGCGAGACGCCCGGAACCAGCGTTTCGCTCGCTGCAGTCTCGACCCGGAAGGACATGGTCAGCGACGGCGATGTGGTCGTGGAGGCGACGCCTTCCACCGCGGTGCCGACTTCGCCGATCACCTTCATGCTCAACGGCACCGACGTGACCGACAGGTTGGTGCTGGACAAGTCGACATCGAGAATGCGCGGCCTGCTCACCGGACTGAAGGTTGGCGCCAACGTGCTGACGGCGGTCAGCGCAGGCAAGGAGATCGGCAAGCTCGAGCTGAACAATTTCTCAGCGACCGGCCCCATCTTTTCCGGCACGCGGCAGAGTCCCTGGAGCTGCGAGACGGAAGCCTCCGGACTTGGCCCGCCGCCCGCTTCGGGGCCGTGCGTGGCGAAGGTCCGCTACGACTGGTTCTACCGCACGAAAGCGGGCACGTTCGCACCGCTCGCTGTGCTGAAGCCGCCGTATCCCGCGGACCTTGCGAGAACGACGACCACCGAAGGCAAGGAGGTCGACTACATCGTGAGAGTCGAGTCCGGCACCGTCAATGAGTCGATCTACCGGATCGCGATGCTGGACGATCCGAGCGACCCGGTCCGTGCGCCCTGGAGCAAGGACGGAAAGAAACCCGGCAACGGATGGAACGGCAAGCTGAACTACCCGTTCCTGGGCGGCGCTTCCCCGGGCTTTCGCTCGGGAAAGAACGAAGCCAGGGACGCGCTGCTGGACACGCCGCTCAGCCTCGGCTTCGCCGTCGCGTTCGGAACCCGGAACACCTACGGAACCGGGGAGGACGACGTGACCTCTTCCGAGACGACGATGATGGTCAAGGAGCGATTCGTCGAGCAGTACGGGATACCGAAGTTCACCATCGGCACGGGTGTCTCGGGCGGTTCCATCCTGCAGCACTACATCGTGCACAACTACCCCGGGCTGCTGGACGCGATCATTCCGGGTGCGAGCTTCTCCGACATCCCCACGCTCGCCGTCGACATCATCGACTGCAAGCCGCTGAACAACTACTTCGACACGCTCGCGACCGACCCCGCATCGTGGACCGCGGCGCGCAGGGCGGCCGTGGACGGCGGCTCGGTGGCCACTTCGCCCCTGGCGGGACCCGACATCGGGCGGACCGTGTGCCAGACGAACTGGGCCGGGTTCTCGAATGCCTTCCAGAACCCCGTCAACGGTTTCAATGTCGGGAGTGCGGGGACCCCGGTGGCGGGCCTGCCCATCTACGACCCGGTGAGCAATCCGGGCGGCGTGAGAGGAACCGTCTGGGATTCCAACGTGAACAGCTTCGGCCGCAACGGCAGGACGGGCTTCGCGCGTTCGCCCTATGACAACGTCGGGGTGCAGTACGGCCTGGCCGCGGTCAACGCCGGGAAGATCACGCCCGAGGAATTCGTTCACCTGAACGAGAAGATCGGCGGGCTCGACATCGACGGCAACCTCACCAGGGAGCGAAGCGCCGGCGACCCGATCGCCGTCAGGCGTGCCTATGCGTCCGGCCGTGTCCTCACGTCGTTCGAGGACTTCAGGTTGCCGATCATCGATGTCCGCGTCTACGTGGACAACGCAGCCAACATCCATCCGCGCAACAAGACGCTCGCCTTCCTGGAGCGCCTGAAGAAGGCGAACGGCACGACCGAGAACCAGGTCAACTGGACCACGAACGACGTGACCGGATCGGAGAACTTGGACCTGAATGCGCTGAAGGCGCAGAACGAATGGCTGGACAACATCGCGGCCGACAAGTCCGCCGATTCCTATGCGGTGAAGGTCATTCGCAACAAGCCAGCCCATCTGAAGGACGCGTGCTGGGTCAACGGCGAGAAGACCGAGGAGCCGGTTTCGTGGGACCCGGACACCTCGTGCAACAAGGCCATGCCCATCGACATGGATGTGCGGATCGTGGCCGGCGGACCGTTGTCCGAAGACATACTGATGTGCAAGCTCAAGCCGATCGACTTCTCGGCCTACCAGGTGACGTTCACGCCCTCGCAACGTACGCGCCTTGCGGCCGCATTCCCCAGAGGCGTGTGCGACTGGAGCGTTCCTGGCGAAGGGCAGTCGAAGCCGAAGACCTGGATCGACTTCAGCACCGGCGACTGGGGCGCCTCGAACATCTACAACTAGGCAGGCCTTGCCGGCAGCGCTTGCACCTGGTCAGGGTGGAAGCGCTGCAGCCGGCGGCTCGGCCGGCTCGGCAGATTCGGCAGATTCGGATGCAGGGCCGAACCGGCGGTACGCCCCCGGGGGACTGCCGGTCCAGAGCTTGAACGCCCGCTGGAACGATGCGCTGTCGGCAAAGCCGAGCTCCAGCGCGAGCGCCGCCAGGGAAATCCCCCCCGAATCGAGTCGAACGATGGCGGCATCGAGCCGCAGCTGGTTCTTCACCGATTGAAAAGTGGCGCCCTCTTCTGCAAGGTGGCGTTGCAAGGTGCTGGAACTCATGTTCAACGCGTCGGCCGTTGCGGCCAGGTTCGGCCACTCCGGGCGCCTGGAGTGCAGATAGGCGCGCACGCGGGCGGTGACGCTGTGCTCGCTCACCTTTGGAATGATGATGAAACCTGGCGCGAGCGCCAGGAAGTCACGCATCGCCTTTTCGTCGCGGAGCATGGGTGCATCGAGGCTCTTGGCCTCGAACCAGAACGTGGTGTGCGGCTGGTCGAATCGCAGCGGCCCTGGAAAAACGCGCTTGTATTCCGACGCATGCGTGGGCGTGGGAAAAGCGAAGTCGAAGCGGACCGTGCGCAGCCTTTCCCCGTGAAGCCACACGATCAGCCGCCAGAACGCGCGGATCGTCATCTCGTGCAGGAACACCCGGTCGCCCGCCGACGATTTGAAGACGATGCGCAGACCGGCGATATCGCCTTCGATCGGGTAGACGAATTCGAAATCGTCCTGCAGCAGGTAGAGCGCCTTTCCCATCCGGTGCATGGCATGGCCGAGCGTGCTCGCGCCCAGTATCGACCGGAGGATGAATTCAAAGCCGCCACGGCGCAGCGGACGCGAGAGGAATCCGAGGAATTCATCGTTCAGCCGCTCCATCAGGAGGCCGAACAGCGCGACGTACTGGTCCGAAGTGATCCGGGACGACGGCTGCTCGATGAGGGCCGGATCGATGCTCGCGGCTGCAAGATAGTCAGCGCACGACTTCGAGGGGTAGCCCACGCCCGACAGCATGCCGCGCACAAACTCTATCGATACGGTATCGGGTGGCTTGAGCATGCGGTGCCGCCCGGACCGTCACACCACGAACGGAATGAAGCGCCGCGTGCGGCGCATGTAGTCGCGGTAGGTGTCGCCGAAATGCGCGATGCATTCCTTCTCGTCGCTGAGCGCGGTGAGCACCAGCAGCAGCGTGGCCGCCAGCACCAGCGCCAGCGTGAGCCAGGTGAACTGCTTGAGGAAGGCGCCCCAGGCCAGCAGCATCAGCGCGGTGTACATCGGATGGCGGATGTAGCGGAAGGCGCCCGAGGTCACGAGCGAGGAGGTCTTCTCGAAGCCGTAGAGGGCAGGGTCGTCGTTTCGCGCATCGCTGGGCTTGCCCTGCGCCTTGAGCAGCCGCACCGCGTGGATCGGCAGCCAGATCGACAGCGCCAGGAACACGCACGAAAGGATCTGCGTCGCCGAGAGCGGATCGACATGCCACACCGGCAGGTTCACCACGATCAGCACCAGCATGCATTCCCACGCGAAGAAGCGGTAGAAGCCGTGCGAGCCGGGCTGGCTCAACGGCCCGCGCGAGACGTAGAGCAGGGCGGCCGTGCCGGCGACGAGAAGGAAGATCTGGAACCAGAAGAGCATGGCGGCCGAATTTACACGGGCCGCCCGGCTTCAGCCAGAAATGGAAAACCCTCCGTCGACCGGAATCGCGGTGCCGGTCACGTAGTCGGAGGCGGGGCTCGCGAGAAACACCGCCGTGCCGGCGATGTCGGCCGGCTGGCCCCAGCGGCCGGCGGCGGCGCGGGCCACCACGCGGTCGTACAGGCCCGGGATCTGGCTGCGGGCGCCGTCGGTGAGTTCGGTCTCGAACCAGCCGGGCAGGATCGCATTGACCTGGATGTTGTCGGCGGCCCACGAGAGCGCGGTCGACTTGGTCAGCTGCACGATGCCGGCCTTGCTCGCGGCATAGGCCGGCGCGTAGGGCGCGCCGAAGATGGACATCATCGAGCCGATGTTGATGATCTTGCCGCCGCCGGCCGCCTTCAGGTGCGGGTGGGCGGCGCGGCTGCAGAGGAATGCGCTCGTGAGGTTGGTGTCCATCACCTGGTGCCATTCGGCGAGCGCGAGCTGGTCGACCGGCTTGCGCACCGTGGTGCCGGCGTTGTTCACGAGGATGTCGAGCCGGCCGCAGCGCGCAGCCACGTCGTCGAAGGCCTTCTGCACCGAGGCCTCGTCGGTCACGTCGAGTGCGAGCGCGAAGCTGTCGCTGCCCAGCGCCTTCAGCGCCTCGACCGCGGCGGCCGACTTCTGCGCATTGCGCGCCGCGACGATGACGCGCGCACCGGCCTTCGCCAGGCCCTCGGCCATGCCGAGGCCGATGCCGCCGTTGCCGCCGGTGACGAGCGCTACTTTTCCCGTGAGATCGAACATCAGGTGGTTTCCGGTTTCTTGGAGACGAGGGTCAGGATATCGTAGCTCGCGACCACGTCGCCATCCTGGTTCGTCACCTCCACGTCCCACGCCACCACGCCCTGGCCCTGGCCGCTCGCGTCCTTCTTGTTGCGGTCGATCTTGCGCTTGCATGTGAGGCGCGCGCGGATGGTGTCGCCGATGCCCACGGGCTTGACGAAGCGCAGCGTATCGAGGCCGTAGTTGGCCAGCACCGGGCCCGGCGCGGGCGAGACGAACAGGCCCGCCGCGGCCGACAGCACGAAGTAGCCGTGCGCGATGCGCTTGCCGAACGGCGATTCCTTGGCCGCCACTTCGTCGAAGTGCATGTAGAAATAGTCGCCCGAGATGCCGCCGAAGGCCACGATGTCGGCCTCGCCGACGGTGCGGCGGTGGGTGAGCAGCGAGTCGCCGATGCGCAGGTCTTCGAAGTAGCTGCGGAACGGGTGGACCTCGCTCTCGCGCACGGCCGCGCCGCGCACGTGTTCGCCGGTGATCGCGGCCAGCATGGTGGGCGAGCCTTGCACCGCGGCGCGCTGCAGGTAGTGCTTGACGGCGCGCAGGCCGCCGAGCTCTTCGCCGCCGCCCGCGCGGCCCGGGCCGCCGTGCTTGAGTTGCGGCAGCGGCGAGCCGTGGCCGGTCGACTCCACCGCGGCCTCGCGGTCGAGCACCAGCAGGCGGCCGTGCCATGCGGCGGCGACTGGAATGGCCTTGGCCGCGACGGCCGGATCGCGCGTGACCAGCGTGCCGACGAGGCTGCCGCGGCCGCGTGCGGCCAGGGCCAGCGCTTCGTCGATACCGTCATAGGGCATGAGCGTGCTGACGGGGCCGAAGGCCTCGACGTCGTGCGCGGCGTCGTGTTCGAGGGGCTTGCGGCTCAGGAGCAGCGTGGGCGCGAAGAAGGCGCCTTCGGCAACGCCGTCGCCCACGGGCGAGAAGCCGTCGCGTTCGCCGTAGACCAGCTCGGCGCCCTGCAGCAGCGTGGCCACGCGCTCGGCCACGTCGGCCTGCTGCGCGTGCGAGGCGAGGGCACCCATGCGCACCTCTTCGCGCGACGGATCGCCGATGACGGTCTTGGCCAGGCGCGCGCGCAGGCGCTCCGCCACCGCGTCCAGGTGCTGGCGCGGCACGATCGCGCGGCGGATGGCGGTGCATTTCTGGCCGGCCTTGGTCGTCATCTCGCGCGCCACTTCCTTCACGAAGAGATCGAACTCCTCGTCGTCGGGCGTCACGTCGGGCGCGAGGATCGCGCAGTTGAGCGAGTCGGCCTCGGCGTTGAACGGAATCGACTGGCGCACGATGTTCGGGTGCACGCGCAGCTTGGCCGCGGTGTCGGCCGAACCGGTGAAGGTGACCACGTCCGGGCTTTCGAGCCGATCGAGCAGGTCGCCCGTGCCGCCGATCACCAGCTGCAGGCTGCCCTCGGGCAGGATGCCCGACTGCACGATGAGCCGCACGGCCGCTTCGGTGAGGTAGCTGGTGGCCGAGGCCGGCTTGCCGATGCACGGCATGCCCGCCAGGAAGCTGGGCGCGAATTTCTCGAGCAGGCCCCACACCGGAAAGTTGAAGGCGTTGATGTGCACCGCCACGCCGCCGCGCGGCACCAGGATGTGCGTGCCCGCAAAGCCGCCCTTCTTGCCCAGCGGGAAGGCCGGGCCTTCGTGCACGAGGTTGCCCGAGGGCAGCTCGTTGGAGCCGATGCCGGCATAGGCGCTCAGCGTGCCGGCGCCGCCTTCGATGTCGATCCAGCTGTCGGCGCGCGTGGCGCCCGTATGAGCCGAGATCGCGTAGAGCGTCTCCTTGTTCGCGGCGAGGTACTTGGCCAACGCCTTCAGGCGTTCGGCGCGCTGCTGGAAGTCGAGCTTCATGAGCGCGGGGATGCCGGTGCGGCGCGCGTACTGCAGCGCCTCGGCGAAGTCGATCGCTTCGGCATGCGTGCTGGCCACGGCCTTGCCGTTGACGGCGCTGCGCAGCTGCTGCGCGCTTTCCTTGCCGATCCAGCGGCCGGCGATGTAGCTTTGAAGGGTGGTCATGGGAGTCCTTGAGCAGGCGGTCTCGGGTTCAGGCGACGGCGGGTTCCGCGTTGCGGTTGCCGATGCCCAGGTAGGTGTCGATGATTCGCTGGTCGTGCAGCAGCTCGCGCGCGTTGCCTTCGAGCGCCACGGCGCCCATCTCCAGCACGTAGGCGCGGTCGGCCACCTGCAGCGCGGCGCGCGCGTTCTGCTCCACGAGCAGCACCGAGACGCCATGGCTTCGCAGTTGCGAGACCACGCGCAGCACTTCGCGCACGACCAGAGGCGCGAGGCCGAGCGAGGGTTCGTCGAGCATCAGCAGGCGCGGGCGCGCCATCAGCGCGCGGCCGATGGCGAGCATCTGGCGTTCGCCGCCCGAGAGCGTGGAGGCCATCTGCGGCTTGCGTTCGCGCAGGCGCGGGAAGATCTCGAACACTTCCTCCATGCGTGCGCGCTGGTCGCGCTTGCCCTTGCGCCACTGGTAGAAGCCGCCGAGCAGCAGGTTGTCTTCGACCGACATCTCGCCGAACAGCTCGCGCCGCTCGGGCACGAGCGCCACGCCGCGCGCGACCATCGTCTCGACGCCGGGGCGCGCGATGCGCTCGCCCGAGAGCGTGAGCGCACCGGTGGAAGGCAGAAGGCCCATCGCCGCGCACAAGAGCGTGGTCTTGCCCGCGCCGTTGGGGCCGATGACGGTGACGATCTCGCCTTCGTTCACATGCAGGCGCACGCTGTGCACCGCTTCGACGGTGCGGTAGGCGACGCAGAAGTCTTCGAGTTGGAGCAGGGGAGCGGTCATCGTGCGTCTTCCAGCAGTTCGTCGTCGGCGCCGCCCAGATAGGCTTCCAGCACGCGGGGGTTGGCCTGCACTTCGGCGGGGGTGCCGGTCGCGATGACGGTGCCGAATTCGAGCACCGTGATGCGGTCGGCCAGGTTCATCACGAATTCCATGTCGTGCTCCACCACGAGGATGCCCAGGCCCTCGGCGCGCAGCTGGCTCAGCAGCACGGAAAGCGCGCGCTTCTCCAGGTGGCGCAGGCCCGCGGCGGGTTCGTCGAGCAGCAGCACCGAGGGCTGGCCCGCGAGCGCGCGCGCAATTTCCACCACGCGCTGCTGGCCCAGCGAGAGCGACGCGGCGGGCGTGTCGGCATGCGCGCCGAGGCCGCAGCGTTCGATCTGGCGGCGGGCCTCGGCCATCAGCTCGGCTTCCTCGGCGCGGTCCAGCCGCAGCATCGCGGCGAGCCAGCCGCGCCGGGCGCGCAGGTGGGCGCCGAGCGCGACGTTCTCGACCACGCTGCGCTGCCCGAGCAGGCGCACATGCTGGAAGGTGCGGCCCAGGCCCAGTGCGGCGAAGGCGCGCGAAGGCTTCGTCGCCATCGACTGGCCCGAGAGCCGCACCTCGCCCGAGGTCGGATCGTCCACGCCCGAGATCATGTTGAAGAAGGTGCTCTTGCCGGCCCCGTTCGGGCCGATCAGCGCGTGGATCTCGCCAGACTTGAGCGTCATCGAGATCGCGTTGTTGGCGACGAGGCCGCCGAAACGCTTGCTCACGTCGCTGGCTTCGAGCAGCAGCTCGCCCGATGCAGGCAGCTTGCGTTGCACGAGCTGCACCGTGGAAGGGTGTGCCAGGGCAGGCGCGGCCTTGCGCGCGTCGTCGCGCACCCAGCGGCTCGCCAGGCGCGAGACCGTGGGCCAGAGCCCGTCCGCAAAGCGCTGCAGCACGAAGAGCATCAGCAGGCCGAACACGATCACTTCGAAGTTGCCGCTCGTGCCCAGCAGTGCGGGCAGCACGTCCTGCAGCTTTTCCTTGAGCAGCGTGATCAGCGCCGCGCCGAGCACCGCGCCCCACAGGTGCCCCGCGCCGCCGACCACCGCCATGAACAGGAGCTCGATGCCGATGTTCAGGTTGAAGGGCGTCGGGTTCACGAAGCGCTGCAGGTGCGCATAGAGCCAGCCCGACACCGCCGCGAGCAGCGCGGCCAGCACGAAGAGCTTGATGCGGTGGCGTGCCGTATCGACGCCCATCGACTCGGCCATCAGCCGCCCGCCCTTGAGCGCGCGGATGGCGCGGCCTTCGCGCGAATCGAGCAGGTTGTGCATCGCCCACAGCGCAAGCAGCAGCACGGCCCAGATCACCACGCCCAGTGCGCGCGGCGTGGCGAGCGACACGCCCGCGATCACCAGCGGCGGCACGCCCGTGATGCCGGTCTGCCCGCCCAGGAACTCCATGTTGCCGAACAGGTAGTAGAGGCTCAGGCCCCATGCGATGGTGCACAGCGGCAGGTAGTGGCCCTGCAGCTTGAGCGTGACCGCGCCCAGCGCCCAGGCGAGCGCGAAGGTGAAGACCAGGCCCAGCAGCAGGCCGGCCCACGGCAGCAGCGCGGGGCTCACCGCGCCGCCCATCCACGCGGCGGCGGTGGGCGAAGTGCAGATCCACGCGGTGGCATACGCGCCCATGCCGACGAACGCGGCCTGGCCGAAGGAGGTCATGCCGCCCACGCCGGTGAGCATCACGAGGCCCGCCGCGACCAGCGCGTAGAGCCCGATGTTGCTCAGCACGGACACGGTGAATTCGGGCAGGAAGCCCCAGGCCAGCGCGAGCGAGATGACGAAGACCAGGGTGAGCTGGCGCGGCGTGACCAGCGGCTTGCCGGCGGGCGGCGCGTTGGCTGGGGTGGGGGCGACGGGATTCGAAGACGGGCTCATTCCTCGTCCTCCACATGATGGCTGCGCAGCGAACGCCACCACAGCACGGGAATGATCAAGGTGAAGACCAGCACTTCCTTGAACGGGCTGGCCCAGAAAGAAGCGAAGGCTTCCAGTTGCCCGACCAGCAGCGCGCCGACGAGCGCCAGCGGATAGCTCGCCAGGCCGCCGACGATGGCCGCGACGAAGCCCTTCAGGCCGATCAGGAAGCCGGTGTCGTAGTACACGGTGGTGATCGGCGCGATGAGCAGGCCCGACACCGCGCCGATGAGCGCAGCCAGCGCGAAGCTCAGGTCGCCCGAGAGCTCGGTCGGAATGCCCGAGAGCCGCGCGCCCACGCGGTTGATGGCGGTGGCGCGCAGCGCCTTGCCGACCATCGAGCGTCCAAAGAAAAGGAACATCGCGATCACCAGCAGCAGCGTGACCCCGACGACCACCAGCGATTGCCCGCTGACCGGAATGCCGCCGATGTCGAAGCGCGCGTCCGAGAAGGCCGTGGTGCGCGAGCCCTCGGCACCGAAGAACAGCAGGCCCAGGCCCACCAGCACGCCGTGCAGCGCGACCGAGACGATCAGCAGCATCAGCACGTTGGCATCCGCCAGCGGCCGGTAGGCCAGGCGGTAGAGCAGGGGACCGAGCGGCATGATGAGGACGAGCGTGGTGAGCGTCTGCCCTGCCATCGAGGTCGGCTTGAGCAGCAGCACCAACGCGGCGGCGGCCAGCGGCAGCACCACGCACCATGCGAGCGCCGAGGCCCAGTCGACCACCGCGCCGCGCTTCCAGCGCCAGAGCTCGACGACCAGGACCATGACGGCGAGCGCGATCAAAAGCCAGAGCGTGGCCGGCACGCGGCCGGCCTGCAGCATCGCCATCGAGAGGGCCCCGAAGGCGACGAACTCGCCCTGGGGAATGAAGATGACGCGCGTGACCGAGAACACCAGCACGAGGGCGAGCGCCATCAATCCATAGACGGCACCGTTGACGATGCCGTCCTGCCCCAACAACAGGGCGATCTGCAGATCCATATAACAACAGCCTTCGGGCGGCGCCCGTGAGTCAGATCGGGAACACCGAGGAACCGGCTTTGCCGGGCCTCAGGTGTTGCCCCCGGCAGGGGGTGGGAGAAGCGACACGAAGTGCGCGAAGCCTGGGGGCGAGCTCAGTGATCAGGGCTGGTACTTCCAGGCACCGTTTTCGATCTTGACCATCACGCGCGCGCGCTGGTCCAGGCCCAGGTGGTCCTTCTCCGTCATGCTGAACACGCCGTGCGCGCCCGACACTTCCTTGACCTGCTCCAGTGCATCGCGCAGGGCGGCACGGAATTCAGGCGTGCCCGGCTGCGCCTTCTTGAGCGCGACCGGAACGGCCGAGGTCATCAACAGGCCCGCGTCCCACGCGTGCGCGCCGAAGGTCGACACGGTGCCCTTGCCGTTGGCCGCTTCGTAGGCCGACACGTAGGCCAGCGCAGACTTCTTCACCGGGTTGCTGGCCGGCAGCTGGTCGGCCACGAGCACGGGGCCCGCGGGCAGGAAGGTGCCTTCCACGTCCTTGCCGCCCACGCGCAGGAAGTCGGCATTCGCCACGCCGTGCGTCTGGTACATCTTGCCGGTGTAGCCGCGCTCCTTGAGCGTCTTCTGCGGCAGCGCGGCCGGCGTGCCCGAGCCTGCGACCAGCACGGCGTCGGCCTTGGCGGCCATGATCTTCAGCGCCTGGCCGGTCACCGAGGTGTCGCTGCGGGAGTAGCGCTCGTTGGCCACGACGGTGATCTTCTTGAGCGCGGCGGCCTTGGCGAATTCTTCCGACCAGCCTTCGCCGTATGCGTCGGAGAAGCCGATGAAGGCGACCGTCTTCACGCCGTTGGCGGCCATGTGTTCGGCGATGGCCAGCGACATCATGATGTCGTTCTGCGGCGTCTTGAAGACCCACTTCTTCTTCGCGTCCATCGGCTCGATGATGCGGGCCGAAGCGGCGATGGAGATCATCGGCACCTTGGCCTCGCTCACCACGTCGATCATCGCGAGCGAGTTGGGCGTGGTGGTGGAGCCCAGCACGATGTCGACCTTGTTCTCGGCGATCAGCTTGCGGGTGTTGGCAACGGCCGCGGTGGTGTCGGAGGCATCGTCCAGCACGATGTAGTTGATCTTCTGGCCGCCGATGGTCTTGGGCATCAGCGCGATGGTGTTCTTCTCGGGAATGCCGAGCGAGGCGGCAGGGCCGGTGGCCGATACCGTCACGCCGACATTGACGTCGGCCCACGCCGCGGCGGCCGTGGCGCACAGTGCGGCGATCAGAAGGGGCTTGAAGAATTTCATTTGGACTTGTCTCCGGGTTGAAAAATCGTTGAGGCCGGAAGTATCAACGCTCGTCGAAGGAGAGCGTGACACGTTCGGTGAGGGGATGGGCCTGGCAGGTCAGCACGAAGCCCGCGGCCACTTCATTCTTGTCGAGCGCGAAGTTGCGTTCCATGCGGACTTCCCCGTCCACGCACTTGGCGCGGCAGGTGCCGCACACGCCCGAGGTGCACGAGAACGGCACTTCCAGGCCCGCGGCCGATGCGGCATCGAGGATGCTGGGCTGCCCCTCGGTGAAGGTGATTTCGCGCTGCAGGCCGTCACGCACGATGGTGATGCGCGCCTGCTTGGCGTCGCCGGGCAAGGCTTCGTGCACGACGGCGCCGACCTGGGTGGCCGAGGGCAGCGCGACGCCGAAGCGCTCGATGTGGATGCGGTCTTCCGGCACGCCGGCTGCGAGCAGCGCGGCCTCGGCCTCGTCGTTCATCTGGAACGGGCCGCAGACGTACACGTGGTCGATCTTCCCGGCCGGCACCACCGATTCGAGGAACTCGCCGATCTTCTCGCGGTTCATCACGCCGAAGCCCAGCGGCGAATCGGTGTGCTCGTCGGAAAACACGTGCTGCAGCACGAGGCGCGTCATGTAGCGGTTCTTCAGGTCCTCGATCTCTTCCTTGAACATCGTGGACTGCAGCTGGCGGTTGCCGTATATCAGCGTGAAGCGGCTCGCGGGTTCGCGCGCCAGCACCGTCTTCATGATCGAGAGGATCGGCGTGATGCCGCTGCCGCCCGCGATGCCGACGTGATGCCGGGCCGAAGAAGGTTCGATCGGCACGAAGAAGCGGCCCTGCGGCGCCATGACCTGCAGCGTGTCGCCGGGTTGCAGGCTCGCGTTGATCCAGTTGGAGAACACGCCGCCGCGCACCTTGCGCACGCCCACGCGCAGTTCGCCGTCGTCCAGGCCCGCGCAGATCGAATAGGAACGGCGCAGGTCCTGGCCGTCGATGTCGTGGCGCAGGGTGAGGTACTGGCCCTGCGTGAAGCCGAAGACTTCCTGCAGGTCGGTGGGTACTTCGAACGAGACGATGACGGCCTCGTGCGTGTCGGGCTCGATGGCCTTCACGCGCAGCGGATGGAAAAGGGTACTCATGCCAGATGCTCAGGGTTGCCAGGCGCTTTTCCAGGGCTGCTGTGGAACCGGCTTTGCCGGGCCACTGGCAGCGCCCCCTTGAGGGGGGAGGAGAAGCGACACGAAGTGCGCGAAGCCTGGGGGTGGTTCTTCATATGGGCTTGAAATGTTCGAAAGGCTCGCGGCAGGCCATGCAGCGGTAGAGGGCCTTGCAGGCGGTCGATCCGAAGGCCGAGAGGCGCTCGGTGCGCTCGCTCGCGCAGCGCGGGCAGGCGATGCGTTCGCCTGCGATGCGGCCGAAGAGCTTGATCGGCATCGCGGTGTTGGCGGCGACTTCGGGCGTGAGGTGGGCCGGCGGCGCGATGCCGTAGGCCTTGAGCTTGGCGCGGCCTTCGTCGCTGATCCAGTCGCTGCTCCACGCCGGTGCGCGGCGCAGGGTGGCGCGCGCGCGGCCGAGGCCCGCCTCTTCGATGGCGGCCAGCACGTCGTGCTCGATGGCTTCGGTCGCGGGACAGCCGGAGTAGGTCGGCGTGAGCACGATCTCCAGGCCGTCGTCGTGCGCGATCACCTCGCGCACGATGCCCAGGTCGCAGACCGACACGGCCGGCACCTCGGGGTCGAGCACGGAGTGAAGCACGGCCCACGCCGCATCGACGCGCGAGGCCACCGCGTTCATTGGCGCACCCTTCGGCCTGCGGCCTGTCCCGCCAGGCGGGAGGGAGCTTGCCTGGGGCGGCCCGGCGCGGCGCGCATCACCACACGCCTCCGGGAAAGCTGCGCTGCAGGTGCTGCATCTCGGTAAGGATGTAGCCCATGTGCTCGCTGTGCACGCCTTGCTTGCCGGTGCTGCGGAAAGCGGCTTCCTTGGGCATCGCGAGGCCGGCCGCGTCGAGCACCTGCTGCATCTCGGCGAGCCAGGGTTCGCGCAGTTCGCTCCATGCCGGGCCGAGGCCGCTGGCACTCGCCGCTTCGTCCACCGCATCGCTCTCGAACAGTTCGGGCACGTAGAGCCAGAGTTGCTTCAAAGCCTTCTCCGTGCGGCGGCGCGATTCGTCGGTGCCGTCACCCAGTCGCACGACCCAGTCGCCCGAGTGCTGCTGGTGATAGCGCGCCTCCTTCACGGCCTTGCCGGCGATGGCGGCCACCTCGGCGTCGCTCGATGCAGAGAGGCGCTGCCACAAGAGCTTGAGCAGCGTGGCGACCATGGTGTTGCGCACCACGGCAAAGGCGAAGTCGCCGCGCGGCAACTCGACCAGGGTGAGATTGAAGTAGTCGCGCTCCTCGCGCAGATAAGCGAGCTGGTCTTCGTCGTGCTCGCGGCCGGCGCCTTCGAGCTTGCCGGCGTGCGTGAGCAGGCCGCGGGCCTGTCCGACGAGGTCGAGCGCGATGTTGGCCATCGCGATGTCTTCTTCCAGCACGGGTGCATGGCCGCACCATTCGCCCAGGCGCTGCGCGAGCACGAGGCAGGTGTCGCCGATGCGCAGCAGGTATTGCACGGCGGGCGTGCGGTTCAGTTCGATCGATGCTTGCATGGTGTTGAGTTCCTGTGCCACCCCGATCCGTTCACCCTGAGCTTGTCGAAGGGCTGCGCGATGCGCGCCAAGGCTTCGACAGGCTCAGCCCGAACGGCCGGGTGGGCATTACATGTGGTCGACCTGCTTGGGCAGCGCGTAGAAGGTCGGATGGCGGTAGACCTTGTCTTCCGCCGGATCGAAGTACATGTCCTTCTCGCCCGGGTCGCTCGCCACGATCTGCTCGGAACGCACCACCCAGATGCTGCTGCCTTCCTGGCGGCGCGTGTACACGTCGCGCGCCATCTGGATCGCCATCTTCGAATCGGCGGCATGCAGGCTGCCGCAATGCTTGTGGTCCAGGCCCGCCTTGCTGCGCACGAACACTTCCCACAGGGGCCACTCTTGCTTGGTCGTATCGGCGCTCATGCGGCCTCCTTCAATGGTTGTTTGTTGGCGTGGGCCATCGCGGCTTCGCGGACCCATTCGCCGTCTTCCCAGGCATCGACGCGGGCCTGCAGGCGTTCGCGGTTGCAGGGGCCGTCGCCGCCCACCACGCGCCAGAACTCGCTCCAGTCGATGGCGCCGAAGTCGTGCGCCTGGCGCTCTTCGTTCCATTTGAGATCGGGATCGGGCAGCGTCACGCCGAGGATGCGCGCCTGCTCGACGGCGGCGTCGATGAACTTCTGGCGCAGCTCGTCGTTGCTGAAGCGCTTGATGCCCCAGCGCATCGACTGCGCGGAGTTGGGCGACTGGTCGTCGGGCGGGCCGAACATCATGATCGAGGGCCACCACCAGCGATTGACCGCGTCCTGCACCATCGCCTTCTGCGCGTCGGTGCCGTGGGTCATCATCGTGAGCAGGGCCTCGTAGCCCTGGCGCTGGTGAAAGCTCTCTTCGCGGCAGATGCGGATCATGGCGCGCGCATACGGTGCGTACGAGCAGCGGCAGATCGGCACCTGGTTCATGATGGCCGCGCCGTCGACCAGCCAGCCGATGGTGCCCATGTCGGCCCAGGTGAGCGTGGGGTAGTTGAAGATCGAGCTGTACTTGGCCTTGCCGCTGTGCAGCGCGTCGAACATCTGGTCGCGCGAGGTGCCCAGCGTTTCCGCGGCCGCATACAGGTAGAGGCCGTGGCCGCCTTCGTCCTGCACCTTGGCCAGCAGGATGGCCTTGCGCTTCAACGTGGGCGCGCGGCTGATCCAGTTGCCCTCGGGCAGCATGCCGACGATCTCGGAGTGCGCGTGCTGGCTGATCTGGCGCACCAGCGTCTTGCGGTAGTGCTCGGGCATCCAGTCTTTCGCCTCGATGAAGTCACCGGCATCGATCTGCGCGTCGAAGCGCTCCTCGAGCCGCATCTCCTCGGCCGAGCGCACGGCCTTCTTGCCGTCGCCTGCGTCCTTGCCCATGGTGTCCATTGCCTGGGTGTACATGTGCGTGTCCTTTCGGTGGGTGTGGGGGGCGGCTCAGCGCGGGCGCGTGTCGATCACGCGGCGTGCCTTGCCTGTCTGGGTGCGTTCCATCTCGTTGGGCGCGTGGACCACCACGCGCGTCGAAATGCCGATCAGCGTCTTCACGCGGTGCTGCACCCATTCGCCGATGGCGGTGCGGTCCGCCGCGGCGGCGTCGGCGGGGTTGAGCTCGCAGTGCACCTCGACCTGGTCGAGCTTGTCGGCGCGGCTCACGTGCACCTGGTAGAGGCCCGAGAGGCTCTTGTGCGCGAGCACGATCTCTTCCACCTGCGTGGGGAAGACGTTCACGCCGCGGATGATCATCATGTCGTCGCTGCGCCCGACGATCTTGCCCATGCGGCGGAAGGCGCGCGAGGTGGGCGGCAAGAGGCGGGTGAGGTCGCGCGTGCGGTAGCGAACGATCGGCATCGCCTCCTTGCTGAGCGAGGTAAAGACCAGCTCGCCTTCTTCGCCGTCGGCCTTCAGCTCGCCGGTGTCGGGGTCGATGATCTCGGGATAGAAATGGTCTTCCCAGATCACGGGGCCGTCCTTGCTCTCGACGCATTCGCTCGCGACGCCCGGGCCCATCACTTCGGACAGGCCGTAGATGTCGACCGCGTCGATGCCGGCCTTGGCCTCGATGTCGCGGCGCATCGCCTCGGTCCACGGCTCGGCGCCGAAGATGCCGATCTTCAGGGAGCTGTCTTTCGCGCTGAGGCCCTGGCGCTCGAACTGCTCGATGATCACCTGCATGTAGCTGGGCGTGACCATGATGATGTCGGGCTTGAAGTCCTGGATGAGCTGCACCTGCTTCTCGGTCTGGCCGCCCGACATCGGGATGACGGTGCAGCCCGCGCGCTCGGCGCCGTAGTGCGCGCCGAGGCCGCCGGTGAAAAGGCCATAGCCGTAGGCCACGTGGATCATGTCGCCGGCGCGTCCGCCCGCGGCGCGGATCGAGCGCGCGACGAGATCAGCCCAGGTGTCGATGTCGTTCTTCGTATAGCCGACGACGGTCGGCTTGCCCGTGGTGCCCGATGACGCATGGATGCGCGCGACCTGCGTGCGCGGCACCGCGAACATGCCGAAGGGGTAGTTGTCGCGCAGGTCGCTCTTCACCGTGAACGGGAACTTCGACAGGTCGGCGAGCGACTTCAGGTCGTCCGGGTGCACGCCCTTCGCATCGAAGGCTTTGCGGTAATGCGGCACGTTGTCGTAGGCGCGCTGCAGCGTGGCGCGCAGGCGCGTGAGCTGCAGCGCGGTGATCTCGTCGCGGCTCGCGGTTTCGATGGGGTCGAGTTCGCCGGGGGCGGGGTGTCGGGCGGTCATGGTGGTGGATCTCGTCTCTTCGGTCTCTTCGATCTCTTCAGGCCGGGACGGCGGGGCGGCCCTTGGCGGTGTAGGAGCGGCCGCGGAACATCGCGATGCGCTCGCCGCGCTGGTTGGTGATCTCGGTGTCGTACACGCCGGTGCGGCCGGCCTTGGAGACCTCGTGGCAGCGCGCGGTGAGCAGGTCGCCCTCGCGCGCGGGAGCGATGAAGTCGATCGAGAAACCCGAGGCCACGGTCAGTTCGTTGTACGAGTTGCAGGCGAAGGCGAAGGTCGAGTCGGCCAGCGTGGCCATGAAGCCGCCGTGGCAGGTGGCGTGGCCGTTGAGCATGTCGGGGCGCACGCGCATCTCGATGGTGGCCTGGCCCGGGCCGACCTCCACGATGCGCATGTCCAGGCCCTTGGTGGCGTTGTCGTTGGCGAGCATGCCGTCGCGCACGTACTCGGCCGTCTGCTGGGGTGTGCGGGTGACTTCGGGGGAGCTGTGGGGCATGGCTCAGCGGTCCTTGAACACGGGCGCGCGCTTGGCGCGGAAGGCTTCGACGCCTTCGCGGTAGTCGTTGGCGTTGCCCATCTCGCGCTGGATGCGGGCTTCTTCGGCCAGCGCTGCGTCGAGGTCCATGTCCTGCGCCGCGGCCAGGGCCTGGCGGGTGGCGACGAGGGCGCGCGTCGGCATGGCGGCCAGCCGGGCTGCGAGCGCGGCGGCCGTGTCGGCCAGCGCCGCGTCGTCCACGCATTGCCAGATGAGGCCGATGCGCGCGGCTTCTTCCGCGGGGAGCTTGTCGCCCAGCAGCGCGATGCCCAGGGCGCGCGCGGAACCCACGAGGCGCGGCAGCAGCCAGGTGCCGCCGGTGTCGGGCACGAGGCCGATCTTGGTGAAGGCCTGGATGAAGCTCGCCGAGCGGCCGGCCACGACGAGGTCGCAGCACAGCGCGAGGTTGGCGCCCGCTCCGGCGGCAACGCCGTTCACGGCTGCGACCACCGGCACCGGCATCGAGCGCAGGCGCGCGACGAGCGGGGCGTAATAGGTGGAGATGACGTGGCCCAGGTCCTTTGGCGCGGCGCCGGGCGTGGGGTCCGGGGCGACCGAGGGATCGGCGAGGTCTTGCCCGGCGCAGAAGGCGCGGCCGGCACCGGTGAGGACGACGCATCGAACGCTGTCGTCCGCGGCTGCCGATTCGAGTGCCGCCATCAGTTGGGCATGCAGTTCGGTCGTGAAGCTGTTGAGGGCCGCGGGGCGGTTCAGGCTCAGCGTGCGGACCGCGCCGGCGTCGCCGACGAGAACTAAAGGTTCCGACATGGGGTGTCTCTCATCCTTGTGTGGGTACGAATCGGCTAGCAAACACTATTGACCGACCGTTCGGTTGATTTTAGGATCGACCTCAATCCCGGCACAAGCGGGTTGATTCAGGGCAAACCCTGAGTCCACAAAAAAGGAGACCGACCGAATGCCCAGCTATTCCATCGACGGCGTGATTCCCGTCGTCGATCCGAGCGCGTACGTACACCCCAGCGCGGTGCTGATCGGCGACGTGATCGTCGGCCCCAACTGCTACGTCGGCCCCTGCGCGAGCCTGCGCGGCGACTTCGGCCGCATCGTTCTGGAGGAAGGCTCCAACGTGCAGGACCACTGCTGCATCCACGGCTTTCCCGACAACGACACGGTGGTGGAGGTCAACGGCCACATCGGCCACGGCGCGATCCTGCACAGCTGCATCGTGCGGCGCGATGCGCTGGTGGGCATGAATGCAGTGGTGATGGACGAGGCCGAGATCGGCGAGAAAGCCATCGTCGCGGCCTGCGCTTTCGTTCCTGCCGGCATGAAGGTGCCGGCGCGTTCGCTGGTGGCAGGCATTCCGGCGAAGGTAAAGCGTGAACTCACCGATGAAGAGGTTGCCTGGAAGCTCGAAGGCACGCACGTCTACCAGGCGCTGACGGTGCGCAGCCTCGAGAGCCTGCGCGAGGTCGCGCCGCTTGCCGAAATGGAGGCGGACCGGCCGCGCCTGCCGGCGATCGATGTGCGTCCGCTCATTGCCACGCGGCGCGGATAGCCCGCGCCTCGCTTCATGCAAGATCGCGCGTTGCCCCCAACCTAATTAAGGAACCCGACCCGATGCCGCGTGGAAGATCCGCCACCTACGACGACCAGCGCGAGCTGATCCTCGCGCAGGCCGCCCAGCTGTTCGCGCGCCGGGGTTATCCGGCCACGTCGATGAACGAGGTGGCCGTGGCGTGCAACCTCTCGAAGGCCACGCTCTATCACTACTACAAGGACAAGAGCAGCCTCCTCATCAGCATCGCCGAGACGCACGTGTCCAAGCTGGCGGCGCTGGTGGCCGAGGAAGAGGCCTCCACCCAGACCGATGAACAGCGGCTTCGCCGCTTCATCTACCGCATCGTCGAGGAATACGCCGGCGCCCAGGACGCGCACCGCGTGCTGACCGATGACGTGCGATTTCTCGAAGAGGAAGACCGCGAGCGCGTGCTCGACAAGGAGCGCGAGGTGGTCGCGGGCTTCGCGCGCGCGGTCTCGGCGCTGCGCCCGGGGGCGCCGAGCGACGATCTGGCCAAGCCGCTGACCATGCTGCTGTTCGGCATGATCAACTGGATGTTCACCTGGATGAAGCCCGACGGAAAACTCGACCACGCGGCAATTGCGCCCATCGTGGCCGATCTCTTCCTGGGGGGCATCGGCGCGGTGAAGTCGCCGGACTACGCGGCGATCGCGGCCGCCGCGCAGGCCGATCAGGCCGCCTTCGAGTAGCGCGCTGCCGGCTTGCCGGTCTGCGAGGCGCCGAACAGCGTGGCGCCCGCATCGACGAAGCTCGCGAGCAGGGCCGCATCGTTCACCGACGGCAGGGTGATCGGCTCGCCCAGGTCGAGGCCGGCGAGGGCCGCGTCCACGCAGTCTTCGGCGGCCATGATCGTGCCTTCGGCCAATGCCGACATCGGCACGCCCGAGAGTTCCCAGATGTCGGTGGCCGTGGCTGCCGGCAGCACCAGCTGCACCTTCACGCCGGTGCCCGCCACTTCATCCTGCAGCCCGCGCGTGAATGCGACCACGAAGGCCTTGGTGCCGCTGTAGATGCTGCTGATCGGCAGCGTGTGGAAGCCCAGCACCGAGCCGATGTTCACCAGCGTGCCGCGGTCGCGCGACTTGAAGGCGGCCAGCGCGGCGTGGCTCAGGTGCGCGAGGGCGTTGATGTTCACGTCCAGCATGCTCTGCAGCTGCGCGTTCGTGGTCTGCGCGACGGGCGCGAGCGTCGAGAGGCCGGCGTTGTTGACCAGCAGCGTGATCGACGGATCGGTGGCGATGACCTGGGTCACCCGCGCGAGGTCGTCGGCGGCGGCCAGGTCGGCTGCGAACGTCTGCACTTTCACGCCGTAGCGGGTGCGCAGGGCGGCTGCGACTTCTTCCAGCAAGTCGGCGCGGCGTGCCACCAGCACCAGGTCGTGGCCGCGGCGGGCCAGGCGGTCCGCGTAGATCTTGCCGAGGCCGGCCGATGCGCCTGTGACGACGGCGGTGCCGAGGGTTGCTTGTTCGCTCATTTCAATTCCATTCAAGAGTGGGTTCAACGGTTGTGACTCAAAAGCATGATGACCATCATGTTTGAAGTGGCGAAGCATGATGGGTATCATGCTTAGCGTCAACCGCGGTCCTGAAGTACCCCGGAGCAGAAAGAGGTCACATGCGATACCCAGCAGCGGAAACCGCCGAAAAGCACCAGAAGATCCTTGCCGAGGCCTCGCGCCTGTTCAAGGAGCGCGGCTTCGACGGCGTGAGCGTGAGCGAGATCATGAAAGCCACGGGCCTCACGCACGGGCCCTTCTACAACCACTTCGACTCGAAAGACGCGCTGATGGCCGAGTGCATCGCCCACTCCGGGAGCGCAGCGCTTGCCGACCTCGATGCGGCCGGCCAAACGCCCGAAGGCATGCGCGCCTATGTGCGGGACTACATGAGCCCCGACCATCGCGACGGCCGTGCCGACGGCTGCCTGGTGGCGGCGTTCGCAGCGCAGTCTGGAACCGAGAGCAGCGGGGGCATCAGCGTGCCGCTGACTACTTATCTCAAGTCGGTGATCGACCGGTTCGCCAGGAACTTTCCGTGGCGCACGAAGAAGAACGCCCGTGCCGACGCGATTCGCATGCTCGCGTCGATGTACGGCGGCGTGGTGCTGGCCCGCGCCGTGGACGACGAGGCCCTGTCCGAAGAAATCCTGCGCGAGGTGCTGGCCGGGCTGCAGGCGGCGCCTAAGGCCTGACCTAGAGGATGCGGTTGAACCAGAGCAGCGACAGGCCCGCCGACAGCAGCGTGAGCACCGCCGCGCCGAGCGCGAACAGCGCCGAGATTTCCGTCTCCTTCTTCTCCACGGTGAGCTTGGAGCTCAGCGTTTCGTAGACCTTCTTCAGGTCGTTCGCGGTGCCTGCGTAGAAGTACTCGGCGTTGGTCTTGTTGGCCACGGCCTTGAGCGTCTCCTCATCGAGACGCACGCGCATCGACCAGCCTTCGAAGCCGATGGTTTCGCCATCGACCGTGCCCACGCCCACCGTGTAGATGCGCACGCCGCGGTCGGCCGCGGCCTTGGCGGCATCGAGCGGATCGACGCCGGTGGTGCGCTGGCCGTCGGTCAGCATGATGATCGCGGCCGAGGTGAAGGAGCCGGGCGCCACGGGGGTGAAGTCCTTGAGCTTCTTGTCGGCCTGGTCGATGGGCGTGCCGCGCTGGCGGCTCGGGGCGCTGAACTGCTCGACGTCGATGCCGGCATCGGGGAACAGCGTGGCCAGCGACACCACGATGGCGTTGCCGGTGGCGGTGGCGCGCTGCAGCTGGAAGCTGTCGATCGCGGTCACCAGGTCGTCGTGGTTGGTGGTGGGCAGCTGCGCCACCTGCGCGCTGCCCGCGAAGGCGACGATGCCCACCTTCACCGTGCGAGGCAGGTCCTTGATGAAGCTCTTGGCCGCCTCCTGCGCCGCCACCAGCCGGTTGGGCAGCACGTCGGCCGCGCGCATGCTGCCCGAGACGTCCATCGCGAGGATGATTGTTTGCTGGTTCGAGGGCAGCATCACCACCGCCATCGGCCGCGCCGCGGCCACCAGCATCGCGGCCATGGCCAGGAGGAACAGCAAGGGCGGAATGTGCCTTCTGAAACTTTGCCCGGCGCCCATCGCCTCGCGCACGATCGAAAGGCTCGCGTAGCGCACCGCCAGCTTCTTCTTGCGGCGGATCAGCCAGACGTAGAGCAACACCAGCAGCGGCAATGCCGCCAGCAGCCAGAGGAATTGAGGCCAGAGAAAAGTCATGCTGCCACCGCCTTCACGTTGCCCGAACCGACGCGTGTGCGGCGCTTGCGCAGGTCGGCAAAACGAACGATGGCCTCCACCAGGTCGTCGCTGGTCGAAAGCTCCAGGGCGTCGACGCCGGCCTTGGCGAGCGAGGCGCGCAGCGTCGCCTCGCGCTCGGCGGCCAGGCGCGCGAAGCGCTTGCGGAATCCGGCATCGTGGGTGTCGACCCAGAGCTGTTCGCCGGTCTCTGCATCGCGCAGCGGCACGAGGCCCAGGTCGGGCAGTTCGAGCTCGAGCGGATCGAAGAGGCGCACAGCGATCACTTCATGCCGCTGCACGAGCTGGCCGAGCGGCCGTTCCCAGCCGGGCTCGCTCAGGAAGTCGGACACCACGAAGACCGTGGAGCGGCGAGGCATCAGCGTGGCTGCGGATTTCAGCAGGTCGTCCAGGCGGGTCATTCCTTTTTGCGCGGGGCCGTCCGCCCTGTCGGCGCGGCGCTCCATCGCGTGCAGCAGGTGCAGCACGTGGCGCCGGCCACTGCGCGGCGGGATCACGGCCTCCAGGTCGTTGCCGTAGACCAGCGCACCGACCCGGTTGCCATGCCGCGTGAGCAGCCGCGCAAGCACGCCGACGAAGCCGGCCGAGATCTCGCGCTTGGCCTTCAGGCCCGAGCCGAAGTCGACCGAGCGGCTCAGGTCGAGCACGAACCAGGCGGCCATCTCGCGGTCTTCGGTGAAGACGCGCACGTGCGGCGTCTGCAGGCGCGCGGTGACGTTCCAGTCGATGTGGCGCACGTCGTCGTGGTGCTGGTATTCGCGCAGGTCGGCCAGATCGAGGCCGCTGCCGCGCATGAGGGTGCGGTAGTCGCCCTGCAGGAGGCCGTCGAGGCGACGGATGACCGTCCATTCGAGCCGGCGCAGCGCGCGCTCGGCCCCTCCGGCCACAGCCGATTCGGCGGCAAGCCGTTCGTCGTTCGCGGCCGCGGGGGCCTTACGCCACCAGCTTTTCATGTTCGAGCGGTTTGGGTGGTGCGGGGATGGCCCGCATGATCTTCTCGATCAGGCTGTCGGGTGTCAGGCCTTCGGACAGGCCTTCGTAGGAAAGCGTCACGCGGTGGCGCAGCACGTCGGCCACCAGCGCGGTCATGTCCTCGGGCAGCGCATAGCTTCGGCCGCGCAGCAGCGCGAGCGCGCGCGCGCCCTCGGTGAGGCTGATGCTGGCGCGCGGGCTCGCGCCGAAGGTGATGAAGCGGCGCATGTCCTTCAGGCCATGCTTCTCGGGGGTGCGGGTGGCCGAGACGAGCTTGACCGCGTACTGGATCAGCGAGGGGTCGACGTACACGCGCCGCGCCTCCGCCTGCAGCGCCGCGAGCTGCTCGGTGGTGGCGACCGGGCTGGCCTCCACCGGCGGACCGATCACGCGCTGCACGATGACGAACTCTTCCTCGTCGCTCGGGTAGTCGACCAGCACCTTCATCATGAAGCGGTCGACCTGCGCCTCGGGCAGCGGGTAGGTGCCCTCGGTCTCGATGGGGTTCTGCGTCGCCATCACGAGGAAGGGCCGCGGCACCTTGTGCGTTTCGCCGGCGATGGTGACCTGGCGCTCCTGCATCACTTCGAGCAGGGCGCTTTGCACCTTGGCCGGCGCGCGGTTGATTTCGTCGGCCAGCAGCAGGTTGGCGAACACCGGCCCCAGCGAGGTGCTGAATTCACCCGTCTTCTGGTTGTAGATGCGCGTGCCCACCAGGTCGGCCGGCACCAGGTCGGGCGTGAACTGGATGCGCTTGAAGTGGCCGCGCACCGTGTCGGCCAGCGTCTTGATGGTGAGCGTCTTGGCCAAGCCCGGCACGCCTTCCACCAGCAGGTGACCGCCCGCGAGCATCGCGACCATCACGCGTTCGAGAAAGCGGTCCTGGCCCACGACCACGCGCTTGACCTCGTAGAGGATCTGCTCCATCAGCTCGGCGGTGGCGGGCGCCGTGGCGAAGGAGGAGGGCGTCGGGGTGGTCGGGTTCTCTGTGCTCATGCGAAGGGCTTTCGAAGAAATCAGAAAAATCAGAACGGCTGCGAACCTGCAAGTCAGAACGGGGGCGACCCTGCCGCGGAGGCCGCGTTCTCGATGGGCACCGCGAAGCCGATGCCGATGAAGGTGCGCTGCTGCGTGGGGTTGAGGATGGCGGTGACGATGCCCAGCACCTCGCCGTCCATGTTGATGAGCGGTCCGCCCGAGTTGCCGGGGTTGGCGGCCGCGTCGAACTGGATCAGGTTGCCCAACTCCTGCTTGCCCTCGGGCGAGCGGAACGAGCGCTTCAGGCCCGACACCACGCCGGCCGACACCGAAGGCCCGATGCCGAACGGAAAGCCCACGGCCGCGACCTGGTCGCCGGGCCGCAAGTCGGCGGTGGAGCGCATCGCGGCGGGAATGAGGTCGTCGGGAATCTTCTGCGCCTGCAGCACCGCCAGGTCGTTCTCGGGCTGCACGCCGGTGATGACGGCCACCGCCTCGAGCCCGTCGGCGAAGGTGACCTTGATCTTCTCTGAGCCGGCCACGACGTGCAGGTTGGTGAGGATCACGCCCTTGTCGACGATCACCACGCCGGTGCCGACGCCGCGCTCGACCTCGCCGGGCGCTGTGCCGTCGAGCGGCGCTTCGGGCGGCTTGCCCTTGGCCATGTTGCGGCCGCGCTTCTGGGTCTTGGCTTCGGGCGTGGCCTTCTCGGGGCCGTAGCCCACCACGCGAACGACCGAGGGCCGGATGATGTCGGCGGCCTTGGCGGCGGGCGAGGGGAGGGTGGCGGTCTGCATCGTGCGCAGCACGGCCGCGTCGATGTCCTTCTGCGTGATTGCCTTGCCCTGGCGCGGCCACCACACGGTGCCGCCGGTGACCAGCGCCGCACACAGCACGAGGAGAAGGGCGAAGCTCTTGCGGCCCGGTTGCCAGCCGGCCTGGGCTGGAGCGGTCGGCGGCTGCACGATCCCACCTGCGCCCGCCGCGTCCGGCGATGCCGCGGCATCCGCCTGATCGGCCGCTTGTTCTGCGGCCGGCGGCGGCGTGCGGGGCGAACGGCTGTAGAAAGCAGGCCTGCGCATCGGAGAACCTCCGGCAAAAAAGACGCGTGAAGGAGTTCACAGTAGCACGCTTTCCGCGCCTGCGCATCCCTTCGGGCATCATGGCGCGATGGCTTCGTTTGTCGATACCCACTGCCACCTGGACGCGCCCGAATTCGGTGCGGAGATGCCGCAGATCCGCGCCCGCGCCGCCGCACAAGGGGTTTCCCTGTGCGTGATTCCGGCCGTGGCCGTCTTCAACTTCGGGACGGTGCGCGAGCTGGCCCATAGGCAGGGCGATGCCTATGCCCTCGGTATCCACCCGCTTTGCACGGGCCAGGCGCAGGACACAGACCTCGAGGTGCTCGACGCGGAACTGACCGCGCGGCAGGGCGATCCGCGGCTCGTTGCGGTCGGCGAGATCGGCCTGGACTACTTTGTCGAAGGCCTGGACGGCCCGAAGCAGGAGCGTTTTTTTCACACTCAGTTGCAACTGGCACGCAAGCACGGGTTACCCGTGCTGATCCACGTGCGGCGTTCGGTTGACAAGGTGCTCAAGCATTTGCGCCAGACGGCGGGCGGGCGGCCGTGGCAGGGCATCGCGCATGCCTTCAACGGCAGCGAGCAGCAGGCCCATGCCTGCATCGAGCTTGGGCTGCGGCTCGGTTTCGGCGGCGCGGTGACCTTCGAGCGCGCGCTGCAGTTGCGGCGGCTTGCGACCACCTTGCCGCTCGACGCGATCGTGATGGAGACGGACGCGCCCGACATCCAGCCGCACTGGCTCTACCGCACGCAGGCGCAGCGCGACGCCGGGCAGGCGCATGGTCGAAACGAGCCCGGCGAATTGCCGCGCATCGCCGAAGTGGTGGCCGGATTGCGCGGCATCGGCATCGATGCGCTGGCCGAAGCCACCACCCGGAATGCAGTCCGGACGCTTCCGAAGCTCGAAAGTCTGATGGCTTTGTCGGAACGCGCGCCGCACCCCGCGTAGGCCAATGTCCCGAGTTGCGCCTGGAGGGGCATGGGGCGACTTTTTGCTGTCATCCTTGAAGTTCGAAGTGGCGTTGCTTGCACAGTGGCAAGTCCGTCACTCCAACACTTCACTCAAAAAGGAGTCTTCCATGACCACATCTTTTGTTCGCACCATGCCCGTCGTTCTGGCCCTGGCTCTGGCCTCCATCGGCGTTTCCGCCGTGGCACAGACCGCCGCCCCCGCAACGGCCGAGCCCACCACCACCGAAAAGGTGAAGGAAGCCGGCAGCGACGCAGTGAACGCCACCAAGCGCACGACCAAGAAGGCCGTGAACGCCACCGAAAACGGCGCCGAGAAGGCTTGGGATGCCACCAAGAGCACCACCAAGAAGGCTGCCAACGCCACCGAGCGCGGCACCAAGAAGGCTTGGAACGCGACCAAGAACACCACCAAGAAGGCGACCAACGCCACCAAGAACGCAGCCGCCAAGACCGGCGACGCGGTTGAAACCGCCGGCCACAAGACGGCCGACGGCATGCGCAGCACCGGCGCGGCCATCGGCGAGAAGATTCCCGGCACGGCCGAGAACGAAGCCGCCAAGAAGTAAGCCTGGGCTTCGGTCCGAGCTTTCGAAAAAAACCCGCTGCGGCGGGTTTTTTCATGGGCGGGACTAGGCGCCTTTGAGCAGTTGGATCACCTGATCCGCGAGGGCGTCGGGTGACGGATGGGTTCCGTCGAGGCGCAGCTCCGGCCATTCCGGCGCCTCGTAAGGGGAGTCGATGCCGGTGAAATCGGCGATCTCGCCGCGCCTGGCCTTCCGGTACAGGGATTTCGGATCGCGCGCTTCCGCGATCTCGATCGGCGTGTCGACATGGATCTCGAAGAATGTTCCCGCCGGAAAGAGCGAGCGGGCCATCTTGCGGGCGCTGCGAAACGGCGAGATCAGCGCCACGATGACGGTCAGGTCCGCCGCGTGCATCAGTTTCGCGACCTCCGCAACCCGCCGGGCGCCTTCCATGCGATCCGCATCGCTGAAGCCGAGGTCGCGATTCAGCCCGAGCCGCATGTCATCGCCATCCAGCAGCAGCGTGTGCCTGCCCAGCGCGCGAAGCCGGGTCTCGACCTTGCGCGCGATGGTCGTCTTGCCCGCGCCGGAGATGCCGGTGAGCCAGACGACGCAGGGCGCCTGGTCGTTCATGTCTGCAGCGGAATGCGGGCGAGCACGCCGTCGCCGTAGGCCGGATAGAAGTCCAGGTCGCGCCGGTGGACGTAGCCGATGAAGCAGTCGCACTTGAATCGGCTGCAGGGCTGCTCCGTGAGCATGCCGTCGAGGTCGTCGGCATAGAGGTTGCCCAGGCGCCGCGGAATGAAGTGGCACCGCTGCACCTCGCCCTCGCCATCGACGACGATGGCTTCGGAACCCGCGCGGCAGGCCTTCCCGCGCGACGGTCCGGGCGAATGCTCGTGCACGAACCGCGGGTCCAGCGCATCGAGCCACTGCAGGTCCTGGGCCGTGTAGTAGCCCGGGCCGCGCCGGTCGTAGGCATTGAGCCAGAAGGATGTCGTTTCAGGGAGCACCGACTTCAGCGCGCGAATGGCCTCGTAGTGCTCCTGCCGCGCCACGACCCCGACCGAATGGCCGATGCCCAGCTGTGCGAGCTGCCGGGTCCGCTCGATGAATCGCTCAAGCCGCGTCTGGTCGGGGTGATAGGTGCACCACAGCGAAATCTTGCCGACCGGCGCTTCGGCGAGCCACGACAGCGGACCCGCCAGGTTCGTCTGCAGCGCCACCTGGGACACATGCGGCATGGCGGCGAGCGCCAGCATCGCGTGGCGATAGTGGCGCCGCACCATGGCTTCGCCCCAGGGCGTGAAGAGGATTCGGAGGGGCCGCGTCTGCGCGCCCGTCCAGTCGACGAAGCGCGCCACCTCGGCGGCATCCCGCGCCAGCGTGGCCCGGGAGTCGCGCCGCTTGGCGAACGGGCAATAGCTGCAGCTGTAGTTGCAGCTCGACAGGCTGCCCCGGTATAGCACGGTCAGCATGGCGCGTCGGGCATCAGGCCGCGCACGGCCGCCGATGCGAGCCAGGGGCCGATGGTGTCCGAATAGGAAACGCCCCGCGCGTTGAGTTGGAAGAGGCCCGCCTCGTCCTTCGCGAGTTCCAGGGCGGTGAGCTCCTGCAACTGCGGCAGGTCTTCGAGCACCGGGGCGCCGAAGCGCTGTTCGTAGGCGGCGTGCGAAAGGCCGGGGTCCGTCAGGAGCGACTGGATCGCGAAGCGCCGGCGCTGCTCGTCGCCGTCGAGCGCGAACCCGTAGCGGGCCTCAGCAAACTGCGCCTCGTCGCAGGCGATGAAGTCCTCGATGATGCTGCGCGTCGCGCTGCGTTGCACGGCGTAGCTGGAAGAGTAGTGAAGGTTGCGGGTGTACGAGCGCGCACCTGCGCCGAACCCCACCATGCCGTCGTCCTGGCAGCAGTAGACCGGGCCGCTGTCGCGGGGCGCGTGCGGTGCGCGAAACATGCGCATCGACACCTGCTCGTAGCCGGCGGCCAGCAGGCGCGCCCGCGCCGCGGCATACAGCGCCTGCCGGAAATCGGCGCCCTGCTCGGCCTTGCGGATCACGATCTTTCCGAGCCCCGTCTGCTCGCGCACGTAGAGCGGATAGAGGTAGAGCTCTTCAGGCCCGAACGCCAGCGCGCTCTCGATGGAAGACAGCCAGCTTTCCACCGTCTGCCCGTCGATGCCGTAGATGAGGTCGAGGTTCATGACCGGGAATCCCGCCTCGCGGATCTGGCGGATGGCCTCGATGACCACGGCGTTCTGCTGCGGACGCGCGAGCGCGCGAACCTCGTGCTGCGCAAAGCTCTGGATGCCCATGCTCACGCGCTGCACGCCCATCTCGCGGCATACGCGCATGCGCTCGGGCGTCACGGTTTCGGGCGAGACCTCGATGCCCGACGGCGTGGCCTGCAGGTCGATGCCGAGGATGCGTTCGGCCGCGACGTACAGCCGTTCGAGCAGCGCGGCCGGCAGGTAGCTGGGCGTGCCGCCGCCCACCGCCAGCCGCGCGAACCTGCGCTCGCCGAGGGCGCGGTCCATGGCCTGCATCTGCCGCACGACGGCATCGACGTAGGACTCGACCAGCGCCTCGGCGGGCTGCGCCATCGCGAAGAGATTGCAGAAGCCGCACCGCATCGTGCAGAAGGGCACGTGGATGTAGGCGAAAAGCGCCGAGCGATCTTCCGTGGCCCACGCGTCGCGCAACGACCGCGCGGGCAGCGGGCGATAGGCGCTCTTGTGCGGGTAGCTGTACGAGTAGGCCTGGTAGGGCCCCTGCCGGAGCCATTCGGCGAGCGAGGCTTGGGGCACGGCCTGGATCACAGCTTGGGTCATGAGGCCCCCAGGAAGAAGTGCGCGTACGGAACGGTCCACACGCAATCGTGGCCGATGCGGTGGCCGTGATAGCCGGCGTCGCCATACGCCGTGCCGTGGTCGGAGCAGACGATCACGAAGGTCGGCCCGCGCGACGCGCAGGCGTCGAACAACGGCGCCAGCGCGCCGTCCACATAGCGCAAGGCGGCGGCATGGGTCTCGATGGAATCCTCGGTATGGCCGGGGAGGTGGGCGCGGTTCGGTGTGTGGATCGAGGACACGTTGATGAAGAGAAATACGCGCTGCGCATCGGCATGCAGCCGCTGCACGGCCAGGTCCACCTGGCGCTCGGTGGAATGGCGATGCCCCACGCCCAACGTCGGATGCCAATGGCTTTCCGCGAACATCCCGGGAAACACCCGGCCCAGCGCGTTCTGCTTGTTGAAGAAACCCACGCCGCCGATGCAGACGGTGCGATAGCCGCGTGCGCCCAGGCCCTTGGGAATGTTTTCCTCGTCGAAGACGAAGGTGGTGCGCGCGGTGGTCTCGCTGCCGCGAAAGGCAGTGGCGAACAGCCGCGGATGCGCGCCCGGCCGGGCCGGCGTCGGCAGGTAGCCGGCGAAGAACGCGTGATGCGCAGCGTAGGTGAAGTTGCCTGGCGTGTGCCGCTTCTCCCACCCTTGCGCAGGCAGATGCCTCGAGAGCACCGGCAGCTCGCCGCGCTCGAACGCCGTTTGCGCCACGTCGTAGCGCAAGGTGTCCAGCGTGATCATCACGATGTCGTGGGTGCCGACCACCCGGTTCATGTCGACGGGTTCGTTCATCGCATCGCGCCGTCGCCGAAGGCTGTGGCGTAGGTGTCCTTGCCCTGCCACAACCAGCCCGGCAGCAGATCGCCGAAGGCGTTGGCCTCCAGGACATGGGCCTTTCCCTGGCGCACCACGAGGTCGAATCCGACGACGTTGCTGCGGGGGAAAACGCCCGCGGCGAGCTCGGCCGTCGCGGCGAGCGCCGCCTGGTCCTCGGCCGCGAGCACGCGGTCGGGATCGACGCGCTCGCTGTCCAGGTGGAGGTTGGTCATCGGCCGTTGCCCGAGGCGCGCGATGCGGTGCGCGACGCGGCCGCCGAAGGTCACCGCGCGCAGGTCGAAATGGCCCGCGCCATGGCGCGGCTTGGGTATCCATGCCTCCGCGTACGCGCCCTGTGCGCTCACGAGGTCGACCACGCGGCGCACCTCGTCGTGCCGGGTGTAGCAGGACACGCGCTTGACGTTGAACAGTCGGCCACCTTCATGAAGTTGCGCGGTCGTGGTGGCCTGCTGCTGCCCGCGGCGATTGCGCCGGAATGCGATCACGCCGGATGCGGACGAGCCGTAGCGGGCCTTGAGAAAAACGCGGTCCATGCCGCTGCGGTCGAGCAATGCGACGAGATGCTCGTAGTCGCGCACGAGCCCCAGCAGCGGCGCGGTTGGCACGGCGTTGGACTGCAGTTGCTGCTGGCACTCCAGCTTGTCGGTCATCGCGAGGATTTCCGCGGGCGCGTTGACGACCTGCACATGCGGCATCGCGGCCAGCGTGCGCTCCAGGCGTTTTATCGCGAGACGAAAGCCCTCGAACCACGCATCCGTTTGCGCCAACTCGCCCCGTTCGATCGGGGCGCAGGGCGCACGGCCCAGCTGCTCGCATCCCATGTGCACGAGCGTCATGTGGACCCGGGCGTCGTCTCCGGGCGGTTCTATCTTGAAACGGCAGGGCTGCCGGAGGCGGTCTTCGAGCGCATGCGCATCGGCCAGCCATTCGCGCCATTCGACGAGCCGCACGGACGCCCCCGTTTCCCGGGCCGCGGCGAGCAGGCCTTGCGTGCGCTTGCTCGTCGCAACGCCCAGCACCACCCAAGGCAGCATCGCCGGCGGCCTACTCGCCAACGGCCACGTACCGGTGTCCGTCGTCCGCTTCCTGCGGGTCGTCCAGCACCACGCCGGGGATGGCCGCGCGCAGTTGCGCCTGCACCGGCGCGCCGATGTAGTGGTGCGACAGGTCCAGGCGCTTCAGTTTCACGACGTGCGGGCTCGCGAGCAGGGCCTTGGCGCCTTCGTCGCCGAGCGTGCCGAGCGACAGGTCGAGGGTGTCGAGCTCCGCGACCCAGCCTTCGGTCGCGAGCCATGCGGCGACCTCGTCGGCGATTTCCGAATCGCGAAGGCCGAGGTGGCGCAGCTTGGGCGTGCGAAGTTTCTGCAGCACGCCGCGCAAGAGCTCGACGTCGCCGTCGAAGCCGTATTCGTCGGTGCCCAGCCACAGTTCGAGGTGCTCGAGCGACGGCAGCGTGGATTGCGCCAGGCCCTCGCTGATTTCGCGCGGCAGGCCGCCGGATTCGATGACGAGCTCACGCAGCGCGGCGTGGCTGAACGCAGGCAGTTGCAGCGAAGTAGCGCCGCGGATGCGCAGCACCTCGAGTTGGGGAAAGGCCTGCAGCAGGGCTTCGTAGTTGCCCTGGATGATCCAGGAGATCTCGCAGTCCTCGAAGGTCATGTCGCCGACGAACAGCGCCTTGAGGCTCTTGAGTTCGGCGGCGTGCGCGATCAGGACCTCGAACGCGTCGTCGGGGCCGGTGTCGTGGGGCTCGGACCACGGCCCGAGGATCAGGGCGTCGAGCGCGGACTTGTCGATCTTGGAGAGGTACTCCTCGAGCAATACGCCCATCGACTTGTCGTCGTCGTAGTCCAGGCACAGGCGGTGAACGATGCCCGGGCCGCCGGCCACGTCGCCACCTTGATAGTCCTCGACACGCTTGCCGAAAAATGTCTCGGTACGGTCCGAGATGGTCATGCTGTTCCCTCCGCCACGTTGTGCCTGTGAAGCGGGGGAGAATAACTGACGGGCATGGCTTGCCCGTGACGGTTCGGCCCTCCCGTTTCGTCGTTGGCTTCGACACCCGGGCACGGGCAAGGACGGCAGCCCAGGACGGTGGGCGGCGACAGTGCCAAGATGCAGCCCATGAATCCATCCGCCGCACCCGACCCCGACAGCCTGGTGCTCACGGGCCTCGCACCGGTCGTCTCCCCGGCCACCGTCGTGCTGATCCTGGGCAGCTTTCCGGGCGTCCGTTCGCTCGCGCAGCAGCAGTACTATGCGCATCCCCAAAACCAGTTCTGGAAGATCTTGCAAGCCGTCTGGCCCGACCACCCGCTGCCGACCGGCGCAGACAGCTACGCGAAGAAGAAGGCGTGGCTGCTCGATCGCGGCCTGGGCGTGTGGGACGTGTATGCGGCCTGCGAACGCGAAGGCAGCCTCGATTCGGCGATTCGCGCGCCCGTCGCGAACGACATCGCCGGCCTCGCGCTGCCCAAGCTTGCCGCCATCGCGCACAACGGCGGCGAGAGCTTCAAGCATGCGCGCCACACGCGCACCCTCGGCGTGCCGGTCTACCAGTTGCCTTCCACCAGCCCCGCCAACGCGTCGTGGAGCTTCGAGCGCAAGCTCGCGGCCTGGCGCGAGGTCTTCCACGCCCACCAACTCACCTGATGGCAACGCGCTCCACACCCGTTCTTCCCGAAGTCAATTTTTCCGACTGGGGCGACATCCGCTATCTGCACCTGGGCACCGAATGGGTCCAGGGCTCGATGAAGCTCGATGCGCCGTTCGAGATCGAGCTCGAATATGTCCAGCGCATGATGGCCTGGCTGCTCTTCGTCGACGGCAAGACCGTCGCCAGCCGCCATGCGATGCAACTGGGCCTCGGTGCGGCCACGCTCACCAAGTTCAGCCGCAAGACGCTGCGCATGCGCACCACGGCGGTCGAGCTCAATCCGCAGGTGGTGTCGGCCTGCCGCGGCTGGTTCAAGCTGCCGGCCGACGACCCGAAGCTGCGCGTGGTGATCGCCGATGCGGCGGTGGAGGTCCGCAAGCCCGAGTGGCACGGCACGGTCGATGCGTTGCAGGTCGACCTGTACGACCATGAGGCCGCCGCGCCAGTGCTCGACAGCGAAGATTTCTACGCCGACTGCCGGGCATTGCTCACCGAGGACGGCTGCATGACGGTCAACCTCTTCGGCCGCTCGTCGAGCTACGAGCGCAGCCTGGAGAAGATCGCCGGCGCGTTCGGCGCCGATGCCGTCTGGGCCTTCAAGCCGACGCGCGAAGGCAACACGGTGGTGCTGGCGCAGCGCACGCCGAGCCGTCCGAAGCGCGAGATGCTTGCCGAGCGCGCGCAAACGATCCAGACTCGCTGGAGTCTGCCCGCGCCCAAGTGGCTGCGGGTGTTCAAGCCCCTGAATACTTCCATCACCCGAACCTCCGGCCCATGAGCGCTGTTCCCGCCGTTTCCGCACCCGCACCCCTGGCCGCCCGCCACGAAGGCCCGCTCGAGCTGCGCCGCCTGATCGAATGGCTGGCCACCGACGGCGTGATTTCCCCCGTCGAAGCCAAGCGCACCATCGCACGCTGCGCGCAGGCCGAGAGCCGCCAGGCGCCGCTGGTCCGCCTGGCCAACGTGGCGATGACGCGCGAGAGCGACAACAAGCCGCTCGACCTCGAAGCCCTCACGCAATGGCTCGCCGGCCGCGCAGGCCTTTCGTACCTCCGCATCGATCCGCTGAAGGTCGACGTGGGCAAGGTCGCCGACACCATGAGCGCTGCCTACGCCGAGCGCCACAAGGTGCTGCCGGTTCAGGTGCTGCCCAACGAGGTGGTGGTGGCCACGGCCGAGCCGTTTCTCACCGACTGGATCGCCGAGGTCGAGCGACAGTCCAGGCGCACGGTGCGGCGCGTGGTGGCCAACCCGGCCGACATCCAGCGCTACACGGCCGAGTTCTTCGCGCTCGCGAAGTCGGTGCGCGCGGCGCAAAAGGCCGGCGGCAACACCGGCGGCGCGAGCTTCGAGCAACTCGTGGAGCTGGGCAAGAGCACCAAGCAGCTCGACGCCAACGACCAGAGCGTGGTGCAGGTGGTCGACTGGCTCTGGCAGTACGCCTTCGACCAGCGCGCGAGCGACATCCACCTGGAGCCCCGGCGCGAGCAGGGCGTGATCCGCTTTCGCATCGACGGCGTGCTGCATCCGGCCTACCAGATGCCCATGGGCGTGATGAACGCGATGGTCGCGCGCATCAAGCTCCTGGGCCGCATGGACGTGGTGGAAAAGCGCCGTCCGCTCGACGGCCGCATCAAGACCCGCAACATGCGCGGCGACGAAGTCGAAATGCGCCTGTCCACCTTGCCGACCGCGTTCGGCGAAAAAATGGTGATGCGGATCTTCGACCCCGACACCGCGGTGAAGGACCTCGACGCCCTTGGCTTCGCGCAGCACGATGCGCAGCGTTGGGAGCAGCTTGTCACGCGCCCCAACGGCATCATCCTGGTGACCGGCCCCACGGGCTCGGGCAAGACCACCACGCTGTACTCCACGTTGAAGCGCGTGGCGACCGAAGAAGTGAACGTGAGCACGGTGGAAGACCCGATCGAAATGATCGAGCCCTCGTTCAACCAGACGCAGGTGCAGCCGCAGCTGGACTTCGGTTTCACCGAGGGCCTGCGCGCGCTGATGCGGCAGGACCCGGACATCATCATGGTCGGCGAAATCCGCGACCTCGCCACGGCCGAGATGGCGGTGCAGGCCGCGCTCACCGGCCACCTCGTGTTCAGCACGCTGCACACCAACGACGCGCCGAGCGCCATCACGCGGATGATGGAACTGGGCGTGCCGTCGTACCTCATCACCGCCGTGATGCTCGGCGTGCTGGCGCAGCGCCTCGTGCGCACGCTGTGCCCGCACTGCAAGCAGCCCGACGACACGGTCACGCGCGAGAGCCTCGAGGCCGTCGTCAAGCCGTGGCAGATCACAGGCTCGGTGCGGGCCTACAAGCCCGTGGGTTGCGTCGACTGCCGCATGACCGGCTACATGGGCCGCATGGGCCTTTACGAACTGCTGAGCGTGACCGAGGCCTTCAAGGACAAGGTCACCAAGGAGCCCAACCTCACGGGCCTCAGGCGCCAGGCCGTGATCGACGGCATGCGGCCCCTGCGCCTGGCCGGCGCACTGCGCGTGGCCGAAGGCGTGACCACCATCGAAGAGGTACTGAGCGCCACGCCACCCCTGGAGTGAGTGTTGCCATTTGGGTTAACCCTAACCGTTCGGTTAGTGAAATCCACATCCGCCTGACCGCAAGCTGACCGGACAATCCCGCATCGAAACTTGTTCGAGGAGACTGTTCGTGAAAATCAAAAGTCAGAAAGACTTTTTCTCGGGACTGATGTTCACCGTCGTGGGTGTGGGGTTCGCCTGGGGCGCCACCACCTACAGCGTGGGCAGCGGCGCCCGCATGGGTCCCGGTTACTTCCCGTTGATGCTCGGCATCCTGATGGCCCTGATCGGCCTGGGGATCATGTTCAGCGGGCTCACCGTTGAAACCACCGACGGCGAAAAGATCGGCAAATGGGCCTGGAAGCAGGTGGTGTTCATCCTGGGCGCCAACCTCGCATTCGGCATCCTGCTGGGCGGCCTGCCCAGCATCGGCGTGCCGGCCATGGGCATGATCATCGCGATCTACGCGCTCGTGATCATCTCCAGCCTCGCGGGCCACGAGTTCAAGCTGCCCACCGTGCTGATCCTGGCCACGGTGCTTGCCATCGGCAGCTACGTCGCATTCATCTGGGCGCTCAAGCTGCAGATCCAGGTCTGGCCGACCTTCATCACCGGTTGAGAAGAAAGCTGCTCACATGGAACTGTTTGACCACCTCTCGATGGGTTTTGGCGTTGCCTTTACCTTCACGAACCTGCTGTACTGCCTGGTCGGCTGCATTCTGGGCACGCTGATCGGCGTGCTCCCGGGCATCGGCCCGGTCGCGACCATCGCGATGCTGCTGCCCGCCACCTACGCGCTGCCCCCCGTGTCGGCGCTGATCATGCTGGCTGGCATCTACTACGGCGCGCAATACGGCGGCTCGACCACCGCCATCCTGGTGAACCTGCCGGGCGAATCGTCCTCGGTCGTGACCGTGATCGACGGCTACCAGATGGCGCGCAAGGGCCGTGCGGGTCCGGCGCTCGCGGCTGCGGGCCTCGGCTCGTTCTTCGCGGGCTGCGTCGGCACGCTGATCCTGGCTGCCTTCGCGCCGCCGCTGACCGAACTGGCCTTCAAGTTCGGCCCGGCCGAGTACTTCTCGCTGATGATCCTGGGCCTGATCGGCGCCGTGGTGCTGGCTTCGGGCTCGCTGCTGAAAGCCATCGCGATGATCGTGCTGGGCCTCCTGCTCGGCTTGGTCGGTACCGACGTGAACTCGGGTGTCGCACGCTACAGCTTCGACATTCCTGAACTCACCGACGGCATCGGCTTCGTGGCCATCGCCATGGGCGTGTTCGGCTACGGCGAAATCATTGCCAACCTCTCGCGTCCGGACGACGAGCGCGAAGTGTTCACCGCCAAGGTCTCGGGCCTGTTCCCGACCAAGGAAGACTTCAAGCGCATGGTGCCTGCCGTCCTGCGCGGCACGGCGCTGGGCTCTGCCCTGGGCATCCTGCCCGGCGGCGGTGCGCTGCTGGCGGCTTTCGCGGCCTACACGATCGAGAAGAAGACCAAGCTGAAGCCGGGCGAAGTGCCCTTCGGCAAGGGCAACATCCGCGGCGTGGCGGCTCCCGAGTCGGCCAACAACGCCGGTGCGCAAACGTCCTTCATTCCGCTGCTGACGCTGGGCATTCCGCCCAACGCCGTGATGGCGCTGATGGTGGGCGCGATGACCATCCACAACATCCAGCCGGGCCCGCAGGTCATGACCAGCAACCCGGAACTGTTCTGGGGCCTGATCGCCTCGATGTGGCTGGGCAACGCGATGCTGATCATCCTGAACCTGCCGCTGATCGGCATGTGGATCAAGCTCCTGTCGGTGCCGTACAAGTTCCTGTTCCCGGCGATCGTGCTGTTCTGCGCGATCGGCGTGTACTCGACCAACAACAACACCTTCGACATCTGGATGGTGGGCATCTTCGGCCTGGTGGGCTACACCTTCTTCAAGCTGGGATGCGAGCCTGCGCCGTTGCTGCTGGGCTTCATCCTCGGGCCGATGATGGAAGAGAACCTGCGCCGCTCGCTGCTGCTCTCGCGTGGTGACTGGAGCGTGTTCATCACCCGTCCGATCTCCGCGAGCCTGCTGGCTGCCGCAGCGCTGCTGCTGGTGATCGTGCTGCTGCCTGCGGTGAAGTCCAAGCGCGAAGAGGCCTTCGTCGAGGAATAAGCGGAGCTTCGGCTCTTTTCAAAAGACGGCGCCTTCGGGCGCCGTTTTTATTTGCCGGTGCGCGGCGGCTTCATGTGCTGCCGCGCCATCGCCAAAAAGGCCAGGGCCGCCGGGCTGAGCGGATGCTTGGCCAGCCGTACCGCAACGACCGGGTATTCGAGCGTCGGGCGCGTCACAGCCACCGCACGCAGGTTGCCGGGCATCAGTACCTCCACGTAGCGTGGAAGCAGCGCCACGCCCGCGTCGGCCTGGATGAGGCCGAACGCGGTCGACAGCATCGACACGTGATGGACCACGTGCGGATACACGTTGGCCACGCTGGAGAGCTGCCGGCTCACCGCGCGCCAGATGTTGGCGTCGGGGTTGACGTGGATGAAGGGCAGCGCGTCCAGGTGCTTCGCGTCGACCACCACGCGCTGCGCGAGCGGATGGTCGTCGCGCACGAAGAGGGCCATGCGTTCGGTGAACAGCGGCTCGGTCGCGAGCTCGGAATGCTTCTGCCCGATGTCCGAGCCGAAGCCCAGATCGGCTTCCTGCGAGAGGATGCGCGAGATCATCTGCTCGGCCGTGCTATCGAGCAGCGTGGTGGCGAGCGTCGGGTGCTTCTGCGAGAAGCGCCCGAGCATCGGCGGCAGCAGGGCGCCTGCCGTGAGGTGGCCGACGGCCAGCACCACGCGCCCCTCGCGCAGCTGCGACTGCGAGCGGCAGGCGCCGACCGACTCGTCGATCAGCCGCAGCGCCCGCACGGCGGTCTCGACCATCACCTGCCCCGCGCTCGTGAGCTGGATGCGGCGGCCCCGCACGATCAGCGGCTGGCCGAGCTGCTCTTCCATGCGCTTGACCAAGTGGCTGATGGCCGGCTGCGTCAGCTGCAGGCTCTCGGCCGCGAGTGTGAAGCTGCCCGATTCGGCGACCGCCGCCAGCGCCCGCAGCTGCTGCAGCGAGACCTCTTCCGTGGCGTTCTTTGTCATAAGCCGCGCTCATAGTTGAATAAGCTGGATTATCTGGCTTGATGCGAGGCGGCTGCATAGCATGGGAGGTTTCCCCACGGGGCCAGAATCCGAGCACCATGAAAAGAATCCAGTTCCTTCAAGGGGCCGCCGTTGCGCTGCTGTGCATGGCCGCCTCGTCCGCCAGCCTGGCGCAGGGCTATCCGAACAAGCCGATCCGGCTCATCGTGCCGTTCCCCGCGGGCGGCGCCACCGACCTCTTCGCCCGCACGCTCGGGCAGAAGATGGGTGAGAAGCTCGGCACCCAGCTGATCATCGACAACAAGCCCGGCGCTGGCGGCGCCATCGGCTCCGACCAGGCCGCCAAGGCGGCGCCTGACGGCTACACGCTGCTGCTGGCCACGACCAGCACGCATTCGATCGGCCCGGCCGTGATGCAGAAGCTGCCCTACGACACGGTGCGCGACTTCACGCCCATCGGCCACGTGGGCGACGCGCCCAGCATCATGCTGGTGCCGGTCACTTCGCCCGCCAAGACGGTGCGCGAGTGGATCGACTACGCGAAGAAAAACCCCGGCAAGCTCAACTACGCATCCAGCGGCAACGGCACCATCGTGCAGCTCACGGCCGAGCTCTTCAAGGCGCAGGCCGGCGTGTTCGTCACGCACATTCCCTACAAGGGCACGGCGCTCGCCATTCCCGACCTCATTAGCGGCAAGATCGACGTGCTGTTCGACTCGCTCCCCACCGGCATGCCGCACGTGCGCGACGGCCGCCTGCGCGCCCTGGGCGTGACGACGCTCAAGCGCTCGCCCCTCGCACTCGAACTGCCGCCGATCGCCGACACGCTGCCGGGCTACGAGTCGAACACCTGGTTCGGCTTCTACGGTCCGAAGAACCTGCCGGCCGACATCGTGGCGCGCGTCAACAAGGCCGCCAACGAGGCGATCGCCGATCCTGAAGTGAAGGACAAGCTCGCGCGCCTGGGCATCGAGCCCGCTGCGGCCGGCACGCCCGAGCAGTTCGCCAAGATGGTGGCGGCCGACGCTGCCAAATGGAAAAAGATCGTGGTCGACCGCAAGATCACCAACGAGTAAATCGGCTCGCCCCAGGCTGCGCGCACGTCGTGTCGCTTCGCCTACCCCCAGCCCGGGGGCAACACCTGCGGCCCGGCAGAGCCGGTTCCGCGGTGTTCCCGGATTGTTCAAATCGTCTTTGAAGGCACAGCATGAAGTTTGACTACGCCAACCCCTACCTCTCCACGCGCATCCCGATCTTCGCGCGCAACGTGGTGTCGACTTCGCACCCGCTCGCCTCGCAGGCGGGCCTGCGCATCCTGCAGCAAGGCGGCAACGCCGTCGATGCGGCCATTGCCACCGCGGCCGTGATGACGCTGGTCGAGCCGGTGAGCAACGGCCTGGGCAGCGATGCTTTTTGCATCCTGTGGGACGGCAAGGAACTGCACGGCCTCAATGCCTCGGGCCCCGCGCCCAAGGCCTGGACGCCCGAGTACTTCAAGGCCAAGTACGGCGACGACGCCACCACGCCGCCGATGCGCGGCATCGACTCGGTCACCGTGCCGGGCGCGGTGCGCGGCTGGGTCGCGATGAGCGAGCGCTTCGGCAAGCTGCCGTTCGCCGACCTGCTGGCGCCGGCCATCGACATCGCCGAGCGCGGCTACCTCGTGCCGCCGGTGGTTCAGGGCAAGTGGGCCGCGGCCACGCCGCTCCTGGGCGCGCAGCCCGGCTTTGCGCAGGCCTTCCTGCCCTGGGGCCGCGCGCCCGAAGTGGGCGAGCTGTTCCGCTTCACGGCGGCAGCGCGCGCGCTCAAGGCCATTGCCCGCACCAAAGGCGAGGCCTACTACACCGGCGAGATCGCCGAGGCGCTCGCGAAGTTCTCGACCGAGCAGGGCGGCTCGCTCACGGTGGCCGATCTTGCGGCCTACCACCCCGAGTGGGTCCAGCCGATCTCGCGCGACTACCGCGGCCACACGCTGCACGAGATTCCGCCGAACGGCCAGGGCATCGCTGCGCTCATCGCGCTCGGCATCCTCGAGAAGTTCGACATCGCCTCGCTCCCGGTCGACTCGGTGCAATCGCAGCATCTGCAGATCGAAGCGATGAAGCTGGCCTTCGCCGACGTGTACCGCTACGTCTCGGAGCCATCGTCGATGACGGTGACCCCCGCGCAAATGCTCGATGACGCGTACCTCGCATCCCGTGCCAGACTCATCGACGTGAAAAAGGCGCAGGACTTCAAGGCCGGCAACCCCGTCAAGGGCGGCACCATCTACCTCACCGCGGCGGACGAGAGCGGCATGATGGTCAGCTTCATCCAGAGCAACTTCATGGGCTTCGGCTCGGGCTGCGTGGAGCCCGAGTTCGGCATCAGCCTGCAGAACCGCGGCCACGGCTTCAGCCTCAATGCCGAGAGCCCGAACGTGGTGGCGCCGGGCAAGCGGCCGTTCCACACGATCATTCCGGCGTTTCTCACCAAGGACGGCCAGCCGGTCATGAGCTTCGGCGTCATGGGCGGCAACATGCAGCCACAGGGCCACATGCAGACGCTGGTGCGCATGCTCGACTACAAGCAGAACCCGCAGGCCGCCTGCGATGCGCCGCGCTGGCGCTTCAACGCGGGGCTGGAGATCAACGTCGAGGCCGCGATGAACCCGAGCACCGTGCAGGGCCTGCGCGACCTGGGCCACCACCTGGACGTGATCAACGATTCGTACCAGGATTTCGGCGCGGGCCAGTTCATCTGGCGCGCGGGCGATCCGTCGGTCGAAGGCTATGTGGCCGCGAGCGACCCGCGGCGCGACGGCGTGGCGGCAGGGTTTTAACGGGCGCGCGATGATCGGGGGATGACCAAGACCGCCGCACAGTCCGGCATTCCCCTTTCGCAGGGCGGCGCAAAGAGCATTGCGCCCGGCCTCATCCTCGCCTCGCTGGGCGCCATCGCGTTCAGCGGCAAGGCCATCATCGTCAAGCTGGCCTACCGATACGGCGTCGATGCCATCACGCTCATCATGCTGCGCATGCTCTTCGCACTGCCGCTGTTCGCGGTGATGGCGTGGTGGGCGGGGCGCGGCAAGCCGGCGCTCACCTTTCGCGACTGGCTCGGCGTGGTCGGCCTGGGTTTCTCGGGCTACTACCTCGCGAGCTTTCTCGACTTCGCGGGGCTCGCTTACATCTCGGCGAGCTTCGAGCGGCTGATCCTGTATCTCAACCCCACGCTGGTGCTGCTGTTCGGCTGGCTCCTTTACCGGCGGCGCGCCACGCGCCCGCAGGTGCTGGGCATGATCGTGAGCTACGCGGGCGTCCTGCTGGTGTTCGGCCACGAGCTCTGGACCGGTGGCGGCGGCAAGGGCGGCGGCGCCGCGGCCTGGGGCGCGTTCCTCGTGTTTTTGAGCGCGGTGAGCTACGCGGGCTACCTCGTCTACAGCGGCGAGTTCGTCAAGCGCCTGGGCTCGTTGCGGCTCGTGGGCCTCGCGACGACCGTGGCCTGCGTGCTGTGCATCCTGCAGTTCGTGCTGACGCGGCCTATCAGCGTGGCGATGCAGCTCGCGCCCGAGGTCATCTGGCTGTCGGTGCTCAACGCCACGGTGTGCACGGCGGTGCCCGTCCTGATGGTCATGATGGCCATCGAGCGCATCGGCCCCGCGGTGGCGGCGCAAACCGGCATGATCGGGCCCCTGTCGACCATCCTCATGGGGGTGGTCATACTCGATGAGCCGTTCACCGCGTGGATCGCGGCCGGCACGGTGCTCGTCATTGCGGGCATCTTCGTTTTCACACGCAAGGGGCGAGAAGCCCCTGCACGTTAGGAGCAAAAAACATGGATCTGGGCATTGCAGGCAAGACCGCGCTGGTGTGCGGCGCGAGCAAGGGGCTGGGCTACGGCTGCGCCGAGGCGCTGGTGCGCGAAGGCGTCAACGTGGTGATCGTGGCGCGCGGCGCCGAGGCGCTGGAAGCGGCTGCGAAGAAGCTGGCCGAAGCGGCAGGCGCGTCGGGTGCTCCGTTCGTCAAGCACGTGGCGGCCGACATCACCACCGAAGCCGGCCGCGCGGCCGTGTTCGCGCTGGGCCATGACTTCGACATCGTCGTCACCAACGCCGGCGGCCCGCCGCCCGGCGACTTCCGCAATTGGGACCGCGAGGCCTGGATCAAGGCGGTCGACGCGAATATGCTCACGCCCATCGAGCTCATCAAGGCCACGGTGGACGGCATGGCCCAGCGCGGGTTCGGCCGCATCGTGAACATCACGTCGAGCTCGGTGAAGTCGCCCATCGACATCCTGGGCCTCTCGAACGGCGCGCGCAGCGGCCTCACCGGCTTCGTGGCCGGCGTGGCGCGCACGGCCGTCGCGGCGCAGGGCGTGACCATCAACAACCTCTTGCCCGGCTCATTCGAAACCGATCGCCTCAAGGGCACCATGGCCGGCACCGCGCAGAAGACCGGCCAGGACTTCGACACCGTGTGGGAAGCCCGCAAGAAGAACATTCCTGCCAAGCGCTTCGGCACCCCGGCCGAGTTCGGCGCGATCTGCGCGTTTCTCTGCAGCCTGCAGGCCGGCTACATGACCGGGCAGAACGTGCTGGCGGACGGCGGCGCCTACCCCGGCACCTACTGACGCGGCTCACGGGCGAGGGGAGGCGCATCGTGAGCAGCAACAGGTCTTTCGAAAAAATAACGCTGGTGTCCGTTACCGGCCTCGCCGACGCGCGCGGCGCGGCGATGGCCCTGCAGCACAGCCAGGCGCAGATGCCCGGCACCCGCGCGCTGCTGTGCAGCCCGCGGGCGCCGGCCAACCTGGCGCCGGGCATCGAGCATGTGCCGATCGCGCCGCTGAACTACCACGAGTACAGCTGGTTCATGATGTTCGCGCTCTGGCGCGTGGTGCACACCGAATTCGCGCTGGTGGTGCAGGACGACGGCTGGGTCGTCAACGCCGGCAACTGGCGCGACGAGTTCCTCGGTTTCGACTACATCGGCGCACCGATCCACTTGGCGAAGATCGACACGCCGCAAGGCACGTACTGGCGCAACCGCTTCGCATGGGCCGACGAATTGCAAAAGCCCGGCCATGTCGTCACGCCGATCCAGAACGGCGGCTTCAGCCTGCGCAGCCGCCGCTTCATGCGGGCGCTCGTTGACCATCCGCACATCCGCGTCGAGATTCCGCCGCCCGATGCGGTCGAGGGCGATCCGCTGAAGATGCACTGGCAGCACAACGCGCTGCTCGAAGACGTGCAGCTCAGCGGCGTGCTGCGTCCGGCGCTCGAAGCGGTCGGCATGCGCTTCGCGCCGCTGGAGCTGGCGCGCAGCTTTTCCATCGAGCACGCGGGCCCCCAGCTGCACCACGGCTACAACGCGATGCTGCTGTTCGGGCACCACGCGAAGATGCGACAACTGGCGAGCCTTGCGCCGCTCACGCTGCGTTCGCTGATTCCACAGTCGCAACTCGATGCGTGGTACGGCGAGCGCGACATCCTGCAGATGTTCGAGCGCAACGGCTACCGCATCGAGTTCGCGCCGGAGCCTCACGTGCCTGTGTCGAACGCGGCGCCGCGCAAGGTGTACGACTGCATCACCTACAACGGCGAGGCCGACATCCTCGCGGCGCGCCTGCACGAGCTGGCCGACGTGGTCGACTGCTTCGTCATCGTGGAGGCCGACCGCACCTTCAGCGGGGAGCCGAAGGCGTTGCGCTTCGATGCGGCCGATGCGCGCATTGCCGCCTTCCTGCCGCGCATCCGCTACGTCGCCGTGCACGACATGCCGCTCGTCGATGAAACGGCCGACGCGGTGCCGGTGGTGGGCGACTGGCTCTCCGACACGCCGAAGTCCGGCTTCTGGATCCGCGAGAAATTCCAGCGCAACCAGATCGTGCGAGGGCTGCACGATGCGGCGCCCGACGACTTGGTGCTGATCTCCGATGCCGACGAGATTCCACGCGCATCGGTGGTGCGCGCGATGCGCGACGACCGGCGGCACGCGATCTTCGGACTGTGCCTGGCCTTCTATTACTTCTACGCCAACTACCGCAACGTCGAGGGGCCGGAGGCATCGTCGGTCTGGACCGTCGCGGCGACGCGCGCGCAGCTCGACGGGCTCACGCCCGACCAGTTGCGCATGCGGGTGCGAACCGGGGCGCAGCCCGCGCTGATCCTCGGCGATGCCGGCTGGCACTTCTCGTACCTTGCAATGGACGAGGACGCCGTGCGCGCCAAGATCCGCGGTTTCGCGCACCAGGAATACAACGCGCCGGAATTCCTGGCTGGCATCGACATTCCGGCGCTGCTGGCTTCAGGCAAGGATCTCTACGACCGTCCGGGCTATGCCTGGCGCGTGGTCGGGCGCGGCGAGGCGCCGCAATGGCTGGCAGGCCAGCCCGAGCTGGAGCGCCTGTTCGCAGCGGCGCCTTAGCGCCGCGACGACACCACGATTCCGCCCACGATCAGCAGAAACGCAACCCCGTGGTACCAGTGCGGCGCCTCGCGCAGGAACGCCGCCGACAACAGCGCTGCGAACAGCGGCGTGAGGTTCATGAAGATGCTCGCCGCCTGCGGCCCCGCGCGCTGCACGCCGGTGCCCCAGCAGCGGTAGGCCACCACCGCAGGGCCGATGCCGATGAATGCCATCGCGGCGACCAGCGGCCAGCCCAGGTCGATGTGGGCATCGGTCAGTGTCCATTCGCCGGCGGCCAGCGCGCCCGACCAGACCAGGCCGAACACCAGTTGGGCCATCAGGAAGGCGGCCCAGTCCTGCCGCACTGCCTTCGGCTCGTGCGTGCGCGCCAGCATCCAGCTGTAGAAAGCCCAGGCGATGGTGCCCAGAATCATGTAGAGGTCGCCCGGCACCAGCCGCAGCCCGAGCAATTGCCGCCATTCGCCGCGGCTGAGCACCAGCAGCACGCCAAGCATCGACAGCAGCGCGCCGCCGATCTCGCGCCCGCTCACGCGCGCGCCGAAGAAAAGCATGCCGACGGCGAGCATCCACAGCGGCAGGCTGGAGCCCACCAGCGTGACGTTGATCGGTGTGGACGTTTGAAGCGCGAGGTATTGGAAGGCGTTGTACAGGCCGATGCCCAGGAGGCCCAGCACCGCAAAGCGCTTCCAGTGCGCCCAGAGCGGGCTGTCGCCGCGCAGCACCGATGACGCAAGCGGCAGCAGCAGCGCGAACGCGATGGCCCATCGCACGAAGTTCAGCGTGAGCGGCGAAACCAGCTCGCGCACCAGGCGGCCGACGACGGCGTTGCCGGCCCACAATAGCGGCGGCGTAGTGAGCAGGAGGACGGTCAGGGGCGTGAGGCGCGGTGTCTGCATGGACGCCGACTCTAACGGCCCTGTCGGGTGTGCTTCGGACGCCCCAAACATGGCACGATCCCCGGGATGACTTTCGATAACGCCAGAGGCAACGAGGATGCGCTGACCATCCTGGTGCCCACCTACCGCAACGATCCGAAGGCCCGCCGCGTGCTGGCCGGGCTGGCGGCGCTGGTGGCCGCCAGCGAAGGGCGCATGCGCCTTGCGGTCGGCGACAACAGCCAGGACCCGCATAAGCACGAGTTCCTCCGGCGGCTGGCCGAATGGAGCCCCAGCCTGATCGACATCCATTGCCGGCCGAAACGCATCTCCGGGCAGATGAACCTGTTGGACCTGTACGGCAGGTCGGCCTCCGGCATCCTGATGTTCCATGCGGACGACGACTACATCTCTGATGACTACATGGTGCGCGCGCACGAGATCCTGCGGCAGGACCCTGGTGTTTCCGCCGCCTACACGTCGTACATCGTGAGCAAGGGCGGCGCCATCCTGACAGTGCCCCAGACGGCACCGCAACTCGACCAGGCATCGCCGGTCGAGCGGCTGATCGAGAACCACAATTGCTGGGGCGGCTATAACCTGTTGTTCTATTCGGTCTTCAGGAAGCGCAGCCTGGAGGGCACGGTCGCCTTCCTGAACGCCTGCCCGATCGAGGCGCCTTTCCACGACTGGTGGTTCAGCTACGCGATGGTCTGCAGCGGGAGCGTGCGCAATGCCGCGGTGGGCCAGATCCTGTATGCCGCCGAAGGGACCCACGAGATGGGCGGCAACGACTCGGTCGCCCACTACGCGGCGCTGGGCCTGCCGCCTGCCGTGAGCCACCTGCAATTGCTGTTCACCGCGGCCGAGGGAGCCTGCTTCTTCCTCGGGAAGTATTCACCGCTGGCGGATGCCGGCGCGCGCCATGCCTGTGCCCAGTTCATGTTCGAGAACAACATCCGGATCGCCACCGCGCGGCTCAAGCAGAGCCACCTGCCCGCGATCGGCATCGAAGGCGAGGTATTGCAGCAACTGACCACGGTCGTCCTGAACCACGACTGGCTCACGCTGGAGAAGACCATCGATTTCCTTCACCTCGTGCTGGCCCGCACGCGCACCGACCTGGCCGACCGGTACCGCAACTTCCTGAACGATGCGATGAGAATCCCTGCCTGAGACCCGGGCCGGGTTTTTCGTTACTGTCCGCTCCACCTTCCTTTCCGAGAATCACTCCATGAGCAAAGCCATCCGTATCGACCGCCATGGCGGCCCCGAAGAACTGAAGATCGTCGACGTGGAAGTCGGCGACCCCGGCCCCGGCGAGATCCGCATCCGCCACAAGGCTGTTGGCCTGAACTTCATCGACACCTACCAGCGCAGCGGGCTCTATCCGTTCCAGATGCCGCTTCAGCTGGGCATGGAGGCCTCGGGCGTGGTCGAGGCGGTAGGCCAGGGCGTTTCGCACCTGGCGCCCGGCGACCGCGCTGCCTATGCCAGCCAGCCGCCCGGCGCTTACTGCGAGGCGCGCGTCATGCCGGCCAAGACTGTCTGCAAGTTGCCCGACGCCATCTCCTTCGAGACCGGCGCGGCCATGATGCTCAAGGGCCTGACCACGCAGTACCTGCTCAAGAAGACGCTCCCCGCCGAAGGCCTGCAGCCCGGCGACTTCATCCTGTTCCATGCCGCGGCCGGCGGCGTTGGCCTCATCGCCTGCCAGTGGGCCAAGGCGCTGGGCCTGCAGTTGATCGGCACCGCCGGCAGCGACGCCAAGTGCAAGCTGGCGCTCGAACACGGCGCGGCGCACGCCATCAACTACAGCACCGAGAACTTCGCAGCCCGCGTCAAGGAGATCACCGGCGGCAAGGGCGTGAAGGTGGTGTACGACTCGGTGGGCAAGGACACCTACGAGGGCTCCATCGAATGCCTGCGTCCCTTCGGCCTGCTGGCCGTCTTCGGCAACGGCTCGGGGCCGGTGCCGCCGATCAGCCTGGGCACGCTGGCCTCCAAGGGATCGCTCTACGTGACGCGCCCCACGCTGTTCACCCACATCGCCACGCGCGAAGCCACGCAGGCAATGGCCGACGACCTGTTCGCGGTGGTCGCGAGCGGCGCGGTGAAGATCCCGATCGACCAGCGCTACGCCCTGGCCGACGTGCAGCAGGCGCACCGCGACCTGGAAGCGCGCAAGACCACGGGCTGCACGATCCTGACGCTCTGATGCGCCGGCGGGAGGGCAGGGCCGGCGTTCAGCCAGTCTTGTCCTACCCGCGGTGGGGTGTCATGCCTTCGACTTGTGGCGGGCGCACTTTGTAGGCTGTGAGCCAAGCGCCGAGGCAAGAAGTCATGAACACCGTCCGCACCTTCATCGTCGAAGACAACCCCACCATCCGCGAGAGTCTCGTTGGCACATTGCGCGAGGTCGCCCGCGTCGATCCGATCGGCGAGGCCGAGACAGAGGCCGAAGGCTCGCAATGGCTCACCCGCAACCTCGCGTCCTGGGACTTGGCCATCGTCGACCTGTTCCTGAAGGACGGCACCGGTTTCCGGGTGCTCGAAGCCTGCCGCCACCGCAACCCGATGCAGAAGATCGTGGTGCTCAGCAATTACGCAACGCCCGAGATCCGGCGCAAATGCGCGCACCTGGGTGCCGACGCCGTGTTCGACAAGGCCACCGAGATCGAAGACCTGATCGACTACTGCCAGCGCCGCCGCCAGGAGCGGTTCAGCCCGCAAACTGCACACTGAGGCGGGGCATTCGGGCGCCGGCCGGCAAGCGATGCGGCTTGTCCCCGAAAATCACCCTTCAAGGGCGCGAGGAGCACGCGCCGGGCTCCGCAAATTGGCGACGAGATTCATGCGCGGAAATCACTCATTCTTCTGCTGAATCTGCCGCACGGGTCGCGTCGTGGGGCGCTCGTTCCGTCATGTCCCGCTCCCGCTTTCTCCCCGACAACTTCACCTTTGCACTGCTCTCCGTCGTCACCCTGGCCAGCTTGCTGCCCGCAAGCGGCGATGCGGCGCACTTTTTCGAACTGCTGACGACGGCGGCCATCGGCCTCCTGTTCTTCCTGCATGGTGCCAAGCTGTCGCGCGAGGCGATCATGAACGGCATCACGCATTGGCGGCTGCACCTCTTGGTATTCGGCAGCACCTTCTTGATGTTTCCGCTGCTAGGGCTGGCGCTCAAGCCGCTCCTCCTGCCGCTGGTGACGCCCGAGCTCTACACCGGGGTGCTGTACCTCTGCGTTCTGCCTGCCACGGTGCAGTCGGCAATCGCGTTCACTGCGATGGCGCGGGGGAACCTGCCTGCGGCGATCTGCAGTGCGTCGGCCTCCACGCTGCTGGGGGTGTTCATCACGCCTTTGCTGGTCAACCTCGTGGTCCTGCCCAATGGTGGGCATGCGAGTTCTTCGCTGGGGTCGATCGGGCGCATCCTGCTGCAGTTGATGGTGCCGTTCCTCGTCGGACACCTGTTGCGCCCCTGGATCGGCCAATGGATCCAGCGGCGGGCGGCGGTGCTGAAGTTCGTGGACCAGGGGTCGATCCTGCTGGTTGTCTATACGGCCTTCAGTGCGGCCGTGATCGAGGGGCTTTGGCGGCAGGTGCCTGCGCATGCATTGGTCGGGTTGCTTGTGGCATGTGCGGTGGTGCTGGGACTTGCACTGGGCATGACTACGCTGTTGGCGCGCAAGCTGGGGTTCGATAGGGAGGACGAGATCACGATCGTTTTCTGTGGGTCGAAGAAGAGCCTGGCCAGCGGGATTCCTATGGCGAAGGTGCTGTTTCCTTCGCACGCTGTGGGGGCCATCGTTTTGCCTTTGATGTTGTTTCATCAGATGCAGTTGATGGTTTGTGCTGTGTTGGCGCAGCGGTATGCGCGGCGGGGAGTTGTTAAGACCTCTGTCTTGAAGACGGTTGAGTAGGTTTTGGTTTCCGAGGCCGGGTCTCGGCCCGGCGGCCGACCTACTTTTCTTTGCTTCGCCAAAGAAAAGTAGGCAAAAGAATGGCGACCCCACTGTCTGCGACCCTTCGCTTCGCTGCGGGCAACCTGCGGTGCTCGCGTTTCGCGGGGTCTCG
>NZ_JXQQ01000022.1 GCF_000834655.1 Variovorax paradoxus | reverse complement strand
TCGATGAACGACACCAGCACCTCTGAGCCGACGCGCGGCAGATGGTGCGCGCCCCAGTTCGGTCCGGCCACCGGTGCGGCCACGCGCAGCCACACCGACTGGCGGTTGCTCGCATGCCGGCCGGCCGCGACAAGGCTGCCCTGCCCGCTCTGCGCTGACTGCTGTTGCGTTGCCGCGCGCTGCGACTGCCAATGGAAACGCACCTGCACACGGTGATCGCGCTGCGTGTGGACGGCGGTGGGCGCCTCGTCGTCATCGGCGCCGACCACGAGCGCGACCGTCGCATCGGGCGCCGTGGGCTTGGGCCGCCAGATCGGTGCGATCTGCGCTTCTGCAGGCTGCGCCTCGAAGCTGTTGCGGTAGCTGCCCTTCTCGAGCTCGCCGGCCTCGAGCACCTGCGCGGCCTGCGCGCCGAGGTTGTTGGCGGCTTCGTGGTGCACGCGCAGTGCGACAAATTTTTTACCTTCGTAGCGGTCGTGCTGCGTGAGTGTGAAGCGCTTACCGGCGCCCAGCTGGCGCACGCTGCTCGCAGCGCTGTAGCGCTTGATGCGCGACTCGAACGCGACGAGCTGGTTCTCTGCACGCCGCGCGGCAGCGGCATTGTTGGCGTAGCGCTGCGAGCCCGCGCCGTCGTAGTGCTCCAGCACGGGCACGTCGCCCATGGCGAGCGCGCTCTGCGTCGAGCCCGTGGGCGCCTGCAGCACGCTGGCGTCCCACGCGTTCAGCGTGACGGCGTTGCTCGCGAGCTGGCGCCGGCTGCTCCATGCGGTGATCGCGTCCTCTTGCTCGGTGGCGTCGACGCGGTGAAAGCGGATCTCGGGCAGCACGCAGTCGGGCGTCTTCGCTTCGCGATCGAAGATCACGAGGCGATGGTGCGACGGCGTTGCGTTGTTGTCCGTGCTGCCACCGCCGCCCTTCGCTTTCGTCTGCTCGTGCTCGAAGCGAAAGCTCAGGCCTTCCTCGGCGAGCAGGCGTATCACGAAGGCGAGGTCCGACTCGCGGTACTGCACGCAGGTCGGCCGCACGGGCAGCTCCTGCGTGACCTCGAAGGTGAAGCTCGCGCTCGTGTGGTCGGCGAACACCTCGCTCACGATGTCCCGCACGCTCTTGGCGGCGTACACGAAGCTGTCGCGGCGAAGGCCCAGCGCGGCGAGCCACGGCTGCAAGTGCAGCCGATAACGCGCGAGGCCGCCATCGCCGCCCAGCGCATCGACGGCGGTGAGGTAGCCGTGCCAGGTGCGGAAACTGCCGTTGGCCAGCAAGAGGCGCAGGCTCAGCTCCTCGCCGATCAGCGCGAAGGGATCGAACTCGCTGGAGGTGGCGAGGGTGTCGATGGTGAAGGCGAAGAGTTCGTTGATGCCTTCGGTGGCGGTGAAGCGTTCGACGACGACGGCGTTCTGCGGCGCCGCCTGCGGCAGCTGCAGCTTGATGAGGCGCGCCTGCTCGGAGAGCCGCGCGACATCGAGGCCTTCGGACGTCCATGGCGCTGCGCCATAGGTCGGCATGAAGCTGTTTGACGTGTCAGTTGACATGAATAACCACCTCCCTGGTGTCACTGCCGGCAGTGCCGGTCTTCGTTCGATTTCTTACCTTGAATGATCTTTGCGTCCTGTCGGTTGAAGGCCCAGTTTGGAGGAGCTGCGCGGATCCGTCGGTTCTCATCTGGCAGGGGTCTGCCATTCGCGAATGCTTGCCAACCGGCGCACCTCTTCTTCGCTAAAGGCCGGACCTCCGGCGGCGGCGATGACCTCCGGCGGGAATTGCGGCAACTTGCCTGTTCCCGAGTGTCGCAAGCTCTCGCCAGGCTGGATCGGCGGACCGCCTTCCTCCATGTAGCGTCGAATGTGCTCATACAGGCGCCAGAGCAATTCATCCTCCCACCAGCCCTTGTAGCCAATGGTCACGATCTCCTTGCAGTGCCTGGGTCGCCCGGGGTCGCTCCACAATAGCGCCAGCAGATAGGTAGAGCGCGCCGCCTCGCCCGTCATCTCGGTGAGTTGATAGCTGCGCGCATAGGCGTCATCCCATCGATAAGTCTTTACTTCGCCAACGCCGGCGCGTTGCCAGATCTTCCAGAACCTGAGCGGAATCACAGTGAAGAATGAAACCTCCCTGGTCTTGCGGTTGAAGAGAACCGGGAGATCGCGGGGCGTCAAGAATCCGACTCTGAAGAAGAAGATTGCCGCAACCAGAAAGAAGAGCGCCGCACTCGTCGAAACCGTGGACATCGACAAGTTCAGGACGTAGTCCGACCTGCTCGAATCCAGTTCCAAGATGGATTCAAACGCTCCCCATCCGAACATGCAGGCAGCCAATCCAATGAGGACTGCATACAGCCCCATCATGAATGTGATTTCTGTGGTACCTGCCGGCGCGCCAACAACAATGGCATTCGAATGAATGCCCAACAAGGAATCGCACGAACTCGCCTTCCCATGCACGAGTTCGCGTTTTTCACGCGAGGCAATGCGCCAGGGCGCCTTGCCTTCCAACAGCGTCTTTTTCTGGACTTTTTCGACGAACTCAAACTGCGGGTCAGGCGCATTCCATTGCGGCAGCCGAATGTCGTAGTCCGGGTTGTTTTCACGGCTCATGATCTGTCGCGTTCCCGCTCTGGAGAACTTCGAGACACCGCGCAATCCTCGCAATGAACCGGAGAAGTCTTCCATATTTGAAATCATCGAAATACGCTCATTGAACATGGGCCTATCGGAGTGAAGGGGTCGGGGACTGCAACCACTCAATAGCGAAAGTAAAAGGTTCCGAACTCGCCAGGATCCCCGGGCTTGCGCCGGGCCTTGGAGGACTTGACCAAGTCCACGTCGCCGGGGGTGGGCCAGCCAAGCGTCACAAAGACCTTTTGCGCCAGCCGGACGAAAGGCATCCACTTGCGAGCAAGGCTGATGGTCATGAGGCCGAAGAACACATAGAAGCCAATGACGACCCACAACACGATGTCGGCTGCCGTGTGCCAGAAATCATCGAGCCCAAATGTTGGAATGGCAACAAGCAAGGAAAAGATACCGAGCAGAGTCACGCCGATAAACCACCACTTGATCGCATTCTTGATGTGCCTCGACACCCCTCTTGAGCAATGCGGATACAGCGCAATCGTTCGATCACTCGACCTTGCTATGCCTGCCGTTTCGTAGTGATCGTCTCGCCATTCGGCAACAGCCTCGACCTCGTCGCCTTCTTTGAACGGACTTCGCCACACCCAGCCCTTGACGGGTTTTCCCTCCAGTTCGAACTCCACATAGTCGGCCTCTTCTTCGGTGGCCGTGGCATTGACGGCCGTCGCAATAGCCTGTCCGCTCAGGCCCGCTATGCCGGCCGCAATGGCAACAACCCCGAGTGCTGTGCGATCGCTGTCGGTGAACACGAAGCTCGCCTCGGCGCGGGTGCATCGATAGTGTGTGATGGTGCCGGTCAGCTTGACGAGGCCTTGTGGAGGCTGGGGTGTTGTTTTCATTGGAAACCCATCTCTTTCAACGTTTCCTGTAGCGCCTTGTCTTGCGCCTCGGCGGTCTTGTAGCCTTCAGTGCTGCGCTTCTTGCCAAAGGCCGAGTGGTCGATCCATTTCTCCAGCGCATCGGGAGTGACGTACCAGATGACGACCTGGATCACAAAAGCACCAACAGTGATCCAGCCGCCCACGGCCATGCCCAGGACGCGAAGACCGATGAAGGCGCCGGCCCGCAAGCCAACGTTGCGCACGGCTATACCAACGACCGCCCTGCCTGTGATCCGGGCAAGGAAGGGCGCGGAATAGGTGAAAGTTACAGCCAGGGTCATGACACCGGAGGCCAATCCGAGCATGCCCTTCCCGAAGTACAGCGCGGCCATGAGCGAATAGCCGCTGTCTTTGCTCATCCCTGCATCCCGCAAATCCAACCCGCCTCCGATAAACGAAGCGCCCGAACTCAACGCCCCGCCCCATACCTTGAGCGCTTGATACCCCCAACTCGCGTTGCCCATGCTCGGCAGGTTCTTGGCCACGGTGGCGCCGATGTCGAACATGGCGCTGGTGATGGCCATGCCGGAGGCCACCAGACTGAACCAGCTCTTCATGTCGTTCTTCTGCTTGCAATCTGCCAGCAGCTTGGCGAAGTTCACGCCTTCGATGAGACCGACCACCAATGCCAGGCGCGCGTCCTTCATGGCACTGTGCGATGCCTCGCTGCCGCCAGCCCTGAACTGCCTCCATTCGGCGCGCAGGGCCTCGGCCTGTGCGTTCTTGATTTCAGGCGTGCCCGCTGCCAGAAAAGCGCGCGCAGTGCGCAGGCGCGCGAGGGTCTGTTCGCGCAGCAGCCCTTCCGTCTTGGCCTGCTTCAGGATCAGGTTGGCCGAATCGGCCGGGTTCACGAACGCGCGGATGCTGAAGATGTGCTGGATGATTTTTTCGCTCGCGTAGTCGGCCAGCTTGTCGATGCGAAAGTACCGAAACACCGCATCGCCCACGCTGATGGCGAACTTGTCGGTGCCGCGCATATTGAAGTGCTTGAGGCGGGCGCCGAATGCCACCGATCCAGCTTCCGACGCAGCCTTCGTGTTGCCATCGAAGACGCCCTGCGCTTTCTTGTAAACATCGGCAAAGGCTTTGAGACTCTTGCTGGTGTAGTTGACCCAGGTCAGTGCTGTGGCCAGACTGCGTTGGTCCTTGTATTGCTTGGCCTCCGCCAGCGCCGCATCCAGTTCGGTCCTGGCATTTTTCTGATTGAGCGCCACCACGCGCCACAACAGATTGGTCTCGACCGTCGCTTTGCATTCCTTGACCCAGGCTTCGATCTTCTGCGCACCCGCGTTGCATGAGCCGATGCCGAAAAGGGCTTCGCCGATCACCTCACCGAACAACAGGCCGTCTTCGATGTTCTGGCCGTGAAAGTCATTCAAGGTATCCAGAAGGAGCGGGGCTTCGAGCCAATGAACGAGCGGAATCGTGCGCCGGTCGATGATGGCTGCCGATTGCCCTTCGAATTGCTTGAGGTGTTTCCTGAACTTGTCGACGGCCTTGGGATCGATCCTGTCCTGGTATTTGGGCCATGCCTGCTCGCGCGCACTTTTTCCGAACGCATCGGCCGTCGCCGGTGCGGACTTTTTCAGGCGCTCGGTGAGGGCTCGCATCTGCTCCAGTTGACCGCGCAGGTATTCGTCGTCCGGCGAGTACTTGAGCTTTTCTTCCAGCTCTTTCATGCCTTCCTGAAGCGGCCCATCTTCGACGCCTCTGCGGATGTAGTCCTCCGCCTGCGTCTGCGCCCGGTCCTGAATGACCCTCTTGAGACCATCGTAAGTATTGAGCGCATCGACTTGCAGTCGGCGCTCGACCCCATACTTCTTGATCCACCCAGCCGCATCGTTCCGGAAGCCGTTGAGTTCGTGCGCAACGCCGATGGCGTCCCACAGCGCCAGCACGTGCGGCTTGTTTGGCTTTTTTGGCGCGTCCGTACGCTGGCCGCGGTTCTCCATGTGCTTGGCTGTCCCGTCGGCCATGCCGCTTCGCAGGTGCCAGGGATAGCGGGTGCTCATCTGCGCGAGCCTGGCCGCACTGTAGCTGCCGTCTTCGTTGCTCAGAGCGGCGACGGGGCTGTTGAACGGCAATGGCGCTTTGGGCGTCGACGGCGCATATTCCAGCACCGTTTCGAGTGTGGCCTTGTCAGCGATCTGACCATGGCTGTGCTTGGCACCGGCCGCCATCACGGGTGGCTGAATGGTCTGCATGCGCTTGTTGCGCAGCTTGGTGTTGGTCTCGTATTCTTTGATGGTCTCCTGGCTCCACTTGTATTCGCTGTAGGCAATCCAGGTGGCGCCGCACGACTCGGGTCGCTCGATCACGAGATAGTGAACCTGCGTGTTTGCGCTGCCGTGCCGCGAGCACGACAGCTTCGGTGTGCTTTGGGGCTGCGCGGATTGCGGGTCGGCTTGCCGAATCAGGCTGCCGTCCTCGCCCACTGCATAGCACTCCCACTGTTTCGAGCCACGCGCATTCTTGGCATAGAACAGGTAGAGATAGCCGGTGCGCAGAGTACGCAATGCGTACTGGAAATCGTCGCCCAATCCCACGCTCGTCACGCGATCGCCACTGGCCCATGCCGGCAACGCCGGATTGATGTTCTTGGGCACCACCGCGTAGCGCACGGGCAGGATGGGCAGGCCAGTGGCCTTGCATTGCTCGCAAAGGCTGATGGGACGATTGGGTGGCATTGATTTCCCTTGATTCCTGTTGGGGCCGGGCCGTGCTGTTGTGGCGCGTCAGCCGGCGGCGACCAGAGCGCATTCGTGCGCGATGCGCCGCCACTCCTGCTCGTCGATGTCGTCGATCAAGCCGGTGAAGTAGTCGTCTGCGTTACGCCCTGCGAGCCTGGCTTGCACCAGCGCATGCGTATCGAATTGCGGATGAATCTCCAACGCATACCGTGCATAGGCCGCCTGGTCGTGCCGATCGTTGAATCCGGCCATTTGCGCGCGGCGCACGGCAGCGTGCGCGCCGATGCAGAGGCGCTGAAAGCGTCCGCCAGCGGCGTGAGCCTGCCCCCATTCCCGAAGTGCGAGATTGAGCGGTCCGATGCAGGCGATGTCTTGCCACTGTCCGGGGCTCAGTTGCAATGCGGCCGGTGCTTCGATGGTGGGGGCCGCTTCACTTTTCAGTGCCGTCAATTGGCCGGCTGGATCGAGCAACCAGAAGGTTTCGATGGGGCCGAGCAAGACACGGCGTTGCGCGGGCGCGAGAAAGGACCAGAGCCACCAAAGCGTGGCCGGGTCTTGCAACCGCAGCCAGGTGGCTTGCCCGAAAGGCGGCGGATGCTGGAGCATGACCGAGGCCAGATGCCGCGCCACAGTGCCAATCGACGCCTGGCTGGTCAGCCATCCGGATATCCGACGGCCCGTACCGGATCGCAAGGCCTGAGGCGCCAATTCCTCATACGCATCCTGGGCACTTTGTTCAAGCAACGTGCTGTCTTCGAACTTCGCAATGCACAAAGGCAACAGCACGGGGAGATGCGAAGGGTCCACTTTCGGATAGGCAAGTACGACGCGGGTATGTTCGATCTGCGAGTAACGCTCCCACAGCACATCGTCTTGCGTGATCGGACGCGGCACCACGTCGACCAGCAACATGCAGTCGGCATTCGGCCTCGGATTGATCTGCGAATGCAGATCAAGGCTGATTCGCGTGGCTTGCGTTGGCACGGTGTCGATCATCTAGGCTTCAGCCCAGCGCCACGGTGGCGTCTTGCTGCGCCGCTGCGCTCTCTACGCTGGGATTGCAGCCTTGATAGCTGGCCTCGCCCGTTGAATTGCCGCTCCCGTCCCCCTGCGGCCCGACGAAGTTGTGCATCCCCCTGAACGTCACCTTCCCCGGCGCATGGATCTTGATGCTCGCGCCTTCGAGCTTGATGTACGCCCCGGCGCTGGTCAGCAGCACGTGTGTAGGTGCTTCGACCTCCACGTTCTTCGTCGTGCTGGCGATAGTGACTTTCTTGTCGGCCGCGATCCTGGTGGCGCCCTTCTGGCTCTGCAGCGTCACGCTGCCGCTGGCCGCATGCAGCGAGGTGCCGCGCTCCTGGTTCGGCTCGCCGCTTGCGCTCGCCTTCGAACCCAGTGTGTAGATGCTCACCCCCTTGGCCACGCTCACCGCGATCTGCCCTTGCGCGGGCAGGTCGATGTCCTGGTTGGCGACGATCGCGGTGTGCTTGCCGCTCACGGCAATCGCCTCCTTCGGCGTGACGAAGCCGATGCCCATAGGGGCGCTGAACTGAAGGTGCGGCTCGCTGTATGCCGTGACGCTGCCTTGGCCGCCTTCGGTGGCCTTGATGTCGCCGCCGCTGCCGTTTGCGCTGCTTGACGCTGCACTGCCTTCCTGCGTCGCCCCCAGCACTTCGGCCACGTGCTTCAGCGCCTCGATGGCTGGCAGCTTGTCCGGCGCTTCCTCCCCCTTGATCTGCGCCCTCTGCGTCTGCGCGCTCTTGGCGAGCGAAGTGGCGAGTTCCTCCGCCTGCTTGGTCTGCTGCTGCGCCTCGCGGCTGGCCATGAAGGCGCCCTTGGCGTTCTGCTGGGCGTGCGCGCTCACGAGCAATCCCGCGCCGGCGCGGATGGCGCCCTGCGCGGTGGTGGCCAGTTCGGCGCCATGGCCTCGGGCCTTGCCGCGCGCGTTGTCGTCCTGCTGCTTGTGGTGCCCCAAGTGCAGCCGGCTGTGCGCCTGCGTGGTGGCGAGACTGGTACTGCCCTGCCCGGGAGTGTCGTCGAAGACCAGTTGGTTGTAGCCGCCATCGCCGCTCTGGCTGGCGCTCAGTTCCTGGGTCTTGATGCCGGAGAAGACGGCGTTGTGGGCGTGTTCCTTGGCGTCCTTGCCTTCGCCCGCGAACCAGGCGGGGGCATTGCCAGTCGATTGGGCGGCGCCCCCAGACTTCTCGTTGTGCTGGGCGTCGGTCTGCCCGGCACCGTTGTAGAGCGCGGCGACGACCACCGGGCGGTCGATGTCGCCATGATGGAATTCCACCAGCACCTCCTGCCCCACACGCGGCAAAGTGACCTGGCCCCAGTTGTCGCCTGCTGCGCTGGCGGCCACACGCACCCAGGCGCCCAGGCGATCGGCGGCGGGCGCGTTGTCTTGGCCATCGGCGCGGGGCTGCCGTGCGCTGGAGGCGCTGCCGCGCTGCCAGTGGAACTGGACTTTGACGCGGTGGTCGCGGTCGGTGTGGACTGGTGAGTTCTCACCCGAGCCGATCACGATGGCGCTCTGGCTGCCGTGCACGCTAGGCTTAGGGTGGATGCGCTGGCCGTGGCCGTCCACGCTGAGCGGCCGGTAGGGGATGGCGGCGCGCACGGTGGTGAAGTCGTTGCGGTAGTGGGTGACGGTGTCGGGTGTCGAGGCGGCATTGCCGCTGGCACTGTCCTGCGATGCATCGAACACGGTGGCAATGTCGGGCAGGCCCAAACGTTCTCCAACTCCGGCCTTCAAGGCTTCGTCGAAGTTGTTGCGTGCGAGGTGGCGCACGGCCAATACAGCAAAGCGGCGGTCTTCCTCACTGTCCTTGTCGTGCTGTTCGTGGCCCGTGAGGGTGAAGGTGGTGCCCGGTGCGAGTGTGCGAACGGCGCTCTGGCCTTCGAAGCGCTTGTTGCGCAGCTCCAGGGCCTGCAGGGCGTTGGACAGGAGGCGCTCGCCCTGGGCCGAGGTCTCCCAGCCGTAGGCGCCGGGGTCGTCGGTCCACTGAAGAACGCGGTGGTTGGATGACGATTGGCCTGTGCCCGACCCCGACCCGCGGCTCTGCTGCTGCACGGGCCTGGCACTCACGCTCTTGTAGTCCCAGCTTTGCTGCGCCAGGCTGTTGGTCTGAAGCTGGCGGCTGCCGCGCCATTGCTGGATGGTGTCTTCGCTCTCGCTCGCATCGGCGCGGTGAAAGCGGATGCTGGCTTGCGCATTGGCGCGAAAGGCGCCGTTGTGGTCGGCGATGACGAGGGTGTGGCTGCCGAGGTTGCCGTCCTTGCCGGTGGCGTGCTCGAACCAGTAGAAGAGGCCTTCTTCGGCGAGCAAGCGCGCGACGAAATCGAAGTCGCTCTCGTAGTACTGGGTGGTGATGCCGCGCACCGGATAGATGTCGCGCTGGGCGATCTCCCAGCGCCATTGCACGGCCAGCTTGCCCTGGCCTTGATAGCGGGCGAACACGGCATCGGCGATATCGAACACGCTCTGGTGCTGGAAGAGGCAGCTGTCCTGGCGGTGGCGAAGAAACGCAAGCCACGGTTCGATGACGAGCCGGTAGCGCGCCATGCCGCCGTTGCTGCTGACGCATTCGGCTTCGGTCACGTGGCCGTGGAAGGGGCGGAGGTCAGTGCGGCTCTGTGCGGTCTGCAGATCCAGGCGCACGCCCTGGCCCATGAGGGTCTTGAGCTCGATGTGGGCGTCGTCACTCAGCGCGGTGAGCTCGAAGCGGAAGCCGCCGTCGTCCACGGATTCGATGCCGTCCAGGCGTTCGGCCAGGAGCTTGTTGTCGCCCAGGGGGGTGTGCAGCACCAGCAACCGATCCTGCTGCAAGGTGCCTGTTACGCCCGTCCGCAACTGCGCGCCGAGCGAAGCCGAATTGAAGTCCGTCATGTCTCTGGTTCTCCCTTGGACCCGAACCGCCGCAGCGCCTAGGTGATCCTGTAGCGGAACTCGCCGCTCTTGGCGCAACTGGCCTTGATCTTCGTGAGCGGCGTCTCGTCGGCCATGCGCGTGAGCACCGCTTCCGCGATCTCGGGCAGGAGCGTTCCGTTCAGGATGTGATCGACATTGCGCGCGCCCGAATCCACCTCGGTGCAGCGCGCGAGCACGGCCTCCACCAGCGCGTCGTCCCACTCGAACACCGCCTTGTGGTTGGTCGCGATGCGGTCGCGGATGCGCCCCAGCTTCAGCGCGATGATCTGCTCTAGAACCGCATCGGTGATCGGATAGAACGGCGCCACCTTCATGCGGCCGAGGAAGGCCGGCTTGAAGGCCTTCATGAGCACGGGGCGCAGCGCCTCGGCCAACGCGTCGGGCGCGGGGCGCTCGTCGTCAGCCTTGTTCAGGCATGCCTGCATGATCTGCGACGAACCGATGTTCGAGGTGAGGATGATCAGCGTGTTGCGAAAGTCGATCTCGCGGCCCTCGGCGTCGTCCATCATGCCCTTGTCGAACACCTGGAAGAACATCTCCAGCACGTCGGGGTGGGCCTTCTCGACTTCGTCGAGCAGCACCACGCTGTAGGGCTGGCGGCGCACGGCTTCGGTCAGAACGCCGCCTTCGCCATAACCCACGTAGCCGGGCGGCGAGCCCTTCAGGCCCGAGACGCTGTGCGCCTCCTGGTATTCGCTCATGTTGATGGTGATGAGCTTCTTCTCGCCGCCGTAGAGGATGTCCGCGAGCGCCAGCGCCGTCTCGGTCTTGCCCACGCCCGACGGGCCGACGAACATGAACACGCCGCGCGGCTTGTTGGGGTCTTCCAGCCGCGCACTCGCGGTGCGCACGCGCTGGGCCACGGCGGCGAGCGCGTGGTCCTGGCCAATCACGCGCTCGGCCAGCAGCGTGTCCAGGGCGCGCACGGTCTTGATCTCGTCCTTGACCATGCGGCCCAGCGGCACACCGGTCCAGGCCGACACGATCTCTGCCACCACGTGGCCGTCGACCTGCAGCGGCACCATCGGCGTGGTGCCTTGCAGCGCGCGCAGTTCGGCGAGCAGCGCATCGAGCTGGTCGCGTTCGGGGTCGGCGACGGCTGCGGCTTTCTTTCGGCCGGCGGCGCGGGCCGGGGTTTTTTCCACGGGTGCGGATGCGGCCTCGGACTCCGGTGGCGCAGCCGGTGCATCGCGTTGCGCACGCAGTGCGCGGATGCGCTCGACCAGCACGTTCTCTTCGGCAAGTCGCTGCTGGCTCGCGGCCAGTTCGGCCTGCAGAGCGGCTTTCTGTTCTGCCAGTTCGGTCTGCCGCGCTTCATGACGTCCGCCAGCCGCGGTGTCGCGTACCAGCGCGGCGCTCTCAGCCTCGATGCGTTCGAGGCCACGGTTGGCTTCCTCGATAAGCGCCGGTGTCGCGCTCTGGCCGAGCGCCACTTTCGCGCAGGCAGTGTCGAGCACGCTCACCGCCTTGTCGGGCAACTGGCGTCCGCTGATGTAGCGGTGCGACAGGCGCACGGCCTCGGTGATGGCTTCGTCGAGCACGCGGATGTTGAAGTGCTTCTCCATCAGGGGCACCATGCCGCGCAGCATGGCGGAGGCCAGCGTCTCGCTGGGCTCCTCGACCTTCACGACCTGGAAGCGCCGCGCGAGCGCCGCGTCCTTCTCGAAGTATTTCTTGTACTCGCCCCAGGTGGTGGCAGCGATCGTGCGCAGCTCGCCGCGTGCGAGTGCAGGCTTCAAGAGGTTGGCCGCATCGCTCTGCCCGGCCTGGCCGCCCGCGCCGATCATGGTGTGGGCCTCGTCGATGAAGAGCACGATCGGATGCGGGCTCTTCTTCACTTCGGCAATCACGTTCTTCAGGCGGTTCTCGAACTCGCCCTTCACGCTCGCACCGGCCTGCAGGAGGCCCATGTCGAGCGTGTGCAGCGCCACCGCGCGCAGCGACTCCGGCACGTCCTGCGCGGCGATGCGCAGCGCCAGCCCCTCGACCACCGCCGTCTTGCCGACGCCGGCCTCGCCGGTGAGGATGGGGTTGTTCTGGCGACGGCGCATCAGGATGTCGATGACCTGGCGGATCTCGGTGTCGCGGCCGATCACCGGGTCGAGCGCGCCGTCCTTGGCGCGCTGCGTGAGGTTGGTGGTGAACTGGTCGAGCGCGGGTGTTTTGCCTGGAACGCCCGCTGCCAGCGCATCGGCCGGCGCTTGCTGCGCGTCACCTTCCGTGGCCGCACCGCCCGATGCACCGGCCTCTGCCGCTTCGCTCGAGCCGTCGGTGAGCTTGTCGAAGTCGTGCTTCAGGTCTTCGAGGCGGATCTTTGCGAAGAGCGGCGAGCCGCGCTGCGCGAGTTGCGCGAGGTCGGGCTCGGTCAGGAGCGCCAGCAGCAGGTGGCCCGAGCGGATCTGCGCCACGTGCGCATCGAGCGAGGCGAGCAGCCAGGCCTGCTGGAACAGCTGCTGCAGGTGCTGCGAGAACACGGGCGTGCGCGTATTCCCGTTCTTGAAGGTCTGGATCTCGCGCTCCAGGTCCGACTGGATCGCCGTTGCGCTGATGCGGTTGGCGCGCAGCACGCGCGCGAGGTCGTTGTCGGTCTGCTCGAGCAGGGCCAGGAACAGGTGCTCCAGATCCACTTCGTAGTGGCCGTTGGCAAGGCACAGGTTGGCGGCGCGCTGCGTGGCCATGCGTGCGCTCGCATTGAGCTTGGTGATCAGTGTTTTCAGCGATGTGCTCATGAACGGTGGTTGTCTTCTGTCGGTCTTCTTCGTTGAAAGGTCGCTGCCAATTGCTGCTGAACTACTGCAGGGGCTGGAGTTCGTACTGGGTGTCGCTGCGGTCGCTCTCGGCCTCGCCGGTGGCGATGAAGCTGTCCCACCCGAGGTGGCTGCCGCCGCCGTCGCTCAGCTGCACGGCCGCGACTTCCTCGCGCGCGAGGATCAGGCGCACCTCGTATTCGCAGGTCACGCCGGCCAGCAGCGCCAGCATTTTTTCGAGCGCCTTCGCATGCGCGCGGCCCGGGAAGAACTCGCGCAGCGCGCTGCGCTTGAGCGGGCCGATCCACAGGCGGATGCGCAGGTCGCGCTGCCAGATGCGCTCGCCCGCCATCGCGTTCTGCCCGAGGCTCACGTTGCCTTCGCCAAGGCGAGAGCGCTGCTGCACCGGCATGTCGTACCACTTGCCCAGGAACTGCTCGATGCGGATGTTGCTGCGAAAGTAATCGGACAGCACGCGCTGCAGGTAGGCCGCCGACATCGGCCGGTGGCGCACCGCCGCCGCATAGCCGGCCACGGTTTCGTCGAACACCGTGCCGGTGCCGTCGGTGAGCGGATCGCGCTGCGCCGTGTGCTCCAGCCCCGCCATTGACAGCAGCACCGGCAGGTAGGCGCGGCTGCGTTCGTGCTCGTAGTGCAGCGGCAGCCGGTACTTGCGCCAGGCCGCGTAGAAGAGCGCGGTGGCGCGGTTGGTGAACACGTCGAGGAACGCGCGCGCCGAGCTGTCGCGCAGGTGCTGCTCACGGCGCATCAGCATCTCGGTGTAGACGATCGGCAAGGCGCCCGACACGCCCAGCATGCCGAAGGAAGCGGGGGTCAGCTCGATGCGGCCGAGGCCATCACCGTCGTCTCCCACGGTGGGCTCGCACAGCTCGGCGCTCGACACCAACTGGCCCACCGCATCGCGCACCGCCAGCGCCTCGATCTCGCTGGGCGGAAACGTGAGGCTCATCGAGCTGCGAAAGCGCAGCCAGCGCGGCACCATGCGCTCGCCGGGCACGAGGCGCTGGTGCACGTCGCGCTCCTGCCGGCGCAGCAGCACGAGCTCGATCAGCCGCACCGCCTGGAAGAACTCGAAGCGGTACGGTTCGCGCAGCAGCCGATCGGCTACAGAAGGATCGATTCGCCGCTGCGGGGTTTGCATCGCACCAGCTCCTCCTTGTCGCGCGCCGAAACGATCACCAGCTGGGTGAAGCTGTTCAGGTGCACATAGAGACCGAAGAAATGATCCATCACGCGCGCGAAGGCCTGCAGGCTGCTGCCCACGAAGCCGGCCTCGTCGACCGTGAGCTTGAGCTCGATGCCGCGCACGAAGGTCGCAAAGGGCTTGCCAGGCAGCCACTGCGTGGTGGCCTGCTGCTCGATGCCGGTGATGGCCTCGATCTGCCGCGCCGACACGGCCGAGCGGCCGAGGTCGTACAGCCGCAGCATCTCCTTCAACGCCGGCAGCCCGCTGGTGGCCAGCGACAAATGGTTGAGCGACAGGTGCGACACCAGCCGCCACTGCACGCCCTTGCCGCGCGGCATGCGCAGCGTCTGCGTCGGGCGGCGCAGCATGCGGATCGAACGCGCCACCGAGTTGCCCTCGATGAAGAGGTCGCCGCCCGGCAGGCCGAAGGTCAGCGAATGCGGCAGGTCGCGGTTGGTGCAGGTGAGGTCGATGCTCAGGGTTTCGGTTTGCGGCAGCGAGGGCTGGAAGTCGATGTCCACGATCGAGAGTTCGGTCTCGTAGCCCGGGCTGCGCTGCGCGACGAGCTCGTTGCGCCTCGCGAACCAGTAATGCTCGGCCTCCTTCGGATGCTCGCCGTGGTGCAGCGAATAGAAGGGCCGGAACTCGATGTAGGCGTCGCCCTCGGCGGTCTGCTTCACGAGCTTGACCGAGTCGATGCTGTAGACCTCGAAGCCGAAGGCCCGGCGCGCATCGGCCACCACCGGATAGGCGGCGGCGGCATGCGTGACGCGAATGGGGTCGCTGCGCTGCTTGAAGAGGTTGATGACGGGGGTGCAACCCAGGCGCAGGTTGCGGCTGGAGACGCCTTCGAGCAGCCGCGCCGCGGGTGAGTCGGCGCGCACGCCGGTCATCACCAGGTGCAGCGTGATCGAGCGGCACGAGCCGATGTGGCGCAGCGCGTTGGCCAGGTCGATGTCGACGAAGTTGAATTTCTCGGGGAACGCGAAGTACTCGCTCAAGAGGCGGTAAGCGGGGTGCGAACGCGCCGGCAGTTCGATGAGCGCATCGGCCTCGTCGAAGCCGACGGGGTGCAGCGTCTCGCCCTGCACCAGCGTCCACTTGCCGCTGCGCTCGGGCTCCACGAACACGGCGGCCGTCTTCAGGAAGATGGCGTCGGCCAGCGCGGTGGCGAGCGAAGGCTCGGCGTCGATGAAGGTGCGAAGGCGCGCCATCGTGAGCGCGAGCGTGCCAAGTGATTTCTGCTCGCCGGTGGCTTCGAGCGTGACCGAGAGGCATCCGGTGGCGTTGCGCGGCAGCGAAGCATGCGCCGGCGCGTTGACCACCGAATGGAACACCACGTTGGACACCTGCACGGCTGCCAGCGTCACGTCGTAGACGCTGCGAAAGCGGCACGCGCCGCCGCGCACCGGTTGCGAGGTGAGCTCGGTGCCGCGCGAAATGGTGACGGGCTTGCTCAGCTTGGCGAGCGCCGCGCCGCCGGCATCGAACTGCGCGATGGAGCACGAGGGAAAGGGCCGCAGGTAGTGCGGATAGAGCACCTCCAGCAGCGCTTCGGTGAGCTCGGGGTAGTCGTCGTCCAGCTTCTTGCTGATGCGCGCGGTGAGCAGCGCGAACGACTGGATCATCCGCTCGACGTGCGGGTCTTCGCTGCTGTCGGCGGAGATGGCCAGGCGCGCGGCGATCTTCGGGTAGCCCTTGGCGAACTCCTGCGAGTAGCTGCGCAGGAAGGCGAGCTCGCGTTCGTAGAAGGGCAGCAATTCGTCCATGGTGTCCTAGGCGGGGAAGCGGCTCTTGCCGGTGCCGCGCGTGATCGAGTACTGCAGCGTCGTGGGCTGCAGCATGGCATCGAAGTTCACCGGCTCGGCGAGCTCGGGCAGCACGAGCAGGGCGGTGATTCCGAAATAGAGCATGTTGGTGCTGGTCTGGCCGTCGACCTCCAACGTCACCGCGACATCGCGCAGCCGCGACTCGTGGCGGGCAATGGCCTGCTCCAGCGAGCGGCAGATGAACGAGCGGTCGTAGTGGCTCGCCAGGCTCAGGCCCGAGAAATCGCTCAGGCCGTAGGTCATGACGGAACGCCTGCACTCGGGAAACGCGGCGAGCTTGGCGTCATCGAAGACCATGCGCGTGTTGAGCAGGGATTCGAGGTCGCGCGCGACCATGTTCTTGACCTCTTCGAGCGACAGGTGGCGAAGCACCGGCGAAGCCGGTCCGCGCCAGTCGTCATCGAAGAGTTTGTCGAGCAAGCCCGGTTCGAATCCATTCATGGGTCTGCCGCCTCGTGCTTTGGATATCGGGCAAGGGGCGGCGCGCGTGGGCGCGGCGCCAAAAAGAAACCGCGGCCTCCCGCCGCGGTCGACATTGCCCGAAGGGCGTCAGACCGAGTAGGTCTTGTCGTTCTTGGTCAGGCTCCAGGCGCCTTGCGAGTTGCCGCCCTGGTTGCCGCCGATCTTCTGTTGCGTGTACTTCCACTGCACGGCTGCGTACTTCAGCGAGAAGGTCTCGCTCGGCACGCTGGCCACGTCGGTGCTCATGACCTTGGGGTTCACGCTGGCGATCAGCACGTACTTGAGCTTGATCTCCATGTACTGCACGCGCTTGCCTTCGCCGTCGGCGCGATAGAACTGCACCGTCACCTCGTCGAACGTCGTGCCGCCCGAGGCGTGCTGGTAGAGCAGCGGGCTGACCACGTCCATGTCCTTGGTGAAGATCATTTCGCCGTGCTCGCAGCGCTCGGCGGTATGGCCGCCGGCGGTCGATGCGGTGGCCGAGCGCGGCTGCACGATGCTGTGCTGCCAGGAGCTCACTTCGACCCAGTCCTTGTGGTCCTTGTCCTGCGACTCGCCATTGATGGCCGGGCTACCGAACTTGACGTAGATATCTTTCATGTTTCTTCCCCTTCTTGATTGATTGAATTGACAGTTAACGTGTTGATGCGCGGCCCCTCGGCCGCGCTTCCGATCCGCCTTCTTCTTACTTATTCACTGACTTCGGCAGATCGGCGACCAAGCGCAGTGAAATCGACAGCTCATCCAGTTGAAAGTGCGGACGGAGAAAGGCGACCGCACGGTAGACACCAGGCCGGCCGGGCACTTCGCCCACTTGGATGGACGCTTCCCGCAGGGGGAATTGCGCCTTCTGTTCCTGCGTCGCGTTGTCGTCGAGCAGCACGTACTGCGCGATCCAGCGGTTGAGGAACTGTTCAACGTTGTGTGCCGAGGCAAAGCTGCCGATCTTGTCGCGCATCATGGCCTTGAGGTAGTGCGCGATCCGGGACACGGAGAAGATGTACTGCAGCTGCGCCGAGAGCACCGCATTGGCGTTGGCGCTGTCGGTGTTGTACTTCTTGGGCTTTTGCAGCGACTGCGCGCCGAAGAAGGCCGCGTAGTCGGAGTTCTTGCAATGCACGAGCGGAATGAAGCCCAGGTCGCTCAGTTCCTTCTCGCGCCGGTCGGTGATGGCGATCTCGGTCGGGCACTTCAGGGCGATCTCGCCCTCGTCGGTCTTGAAGGTGTGCGTGGGCAGGTCTTCGACCAGGCCGCCGCCCTCCACGCCGCGGATCGCGGCGCACCAGCCGAAGTCGTCGAACGCGGCCGTCAGGCGCGTGGCGAACGCCCAGGCGGCGTTGCACCAGAGGTACTTGGAGTGGTCGGTGCCGTCGACGTCTTCCACGAAGTTGAAGCTGTCGACCACCGTTCCTTCGCGCGGGTGATACGGCAGGCGGCCGAGGAAGCGCGGCAGCGTGAGGCCCACGTAGCGCGAGTCTTCGGAGTCGCGGAACGACTTCCACTTGGCGTATTCGACGGTGTCGAACACCTTGGCCATGTCGCGCGGCTTGCCCAGGTCGTCGAAGCTCTCCAGGCCCAGCAGCTCGGGCGATGCGGCGCCGATGAAGGGCGCGTGCGCGGCAGCGGCCACGTGCGCCATCTGGTCCAGGAAATACATGTCTTCGGGCTGGCGCGTGACGGCGAAGTCGCCGACCAGCGCGCCGAACGGCGCACCGCCGAAGGTGCCGAATTCTTCTTCGTAGACCTTCTTGAACATCGCGCTCTGGTCGAACTCGACGGCGGCCTTGAAGTCGCGGATCAGGTCGCGCTTGGTGGCGTTGATGACCTTGATCTTGAGCATCGTGCCGGTCGGCGTTTCCTTCACGAGGTATTCGAGGCCGCGCCAGGTGCTCTCCAGCTTCTGGAACTCGGGCGCATGCATCACGGCGCTCAGCTGCGCGGAGATGAGGGCATCCAGGTCGGCCACGCGGGCGTCGATCATGGCGGAGACGTTGTCCGAGACGATCACCGAGCCTTCGAGCACCTGGCTGACCAGTTCGCCAATGAGGTCCTTGGCGCGCGTGTGCTCGGCGTCGGACTTGGCGACCTTGCTCTTCTCGACGATCTGGTCGAGCAGGTCGACCGAGGCCTCGGGCGAGGCGGCACCGCTCGATGCCGAAAGTGCTTGCGCAGTCATGTTCAGCTTTCGTCCTTCTTGCCGGCGCCGTTGCCCAGGCGCTGGAGTTGCTCGGTGTTGTTCAGCACGTCGGCCAGCAGGTCTTCCAGCTTGCTGTTGCCGGCCATCTTGTTGCGCAGGTCCGCCAGCTTGGTGCGCGCGTCGAGCAGGCGCTTGAGCGGCTCGATCTGGTCGACCACGGCCTCGGGCGAGAAGGCGTCCATCGAGTTGAAGGTCAGGTCCACGGCGAAGGTGCCGCCGCGCTGGTCCAGCTTGTTTTCCACCTGGTAGGCCGCGCGCGGGGCCAGGCCCTTCATCACGTCGTCCAGGTTGTCGCGGTCGACATTGACGAACTTGCGGTCCTTCAGCTTGGGCTGCTCCACCTCGGACTGGCCGGCCAGGTCGGCGACCACGCCGACGACGAACGGCAATTCCTTTTTCTCGATGGCGTCACCGAGTTCGACGTCATATGTGAGCTGCACGCGCGGCGGGCGCACTTTCTGGAGGCGCTTTTGCACGCTCTGTCTTTTGGTCGCCATGGCTTCGATACCTTCCGAATAAGACTGCAAGACGAATTAATACTTTGTGCGTCCGATAAAAGAACGCACGCATTCAAATTAATACTTTGGTTTATTGAACCAATTCAATGCGCCAAAGAATTACTTGAGCGCATCGAATGGATTGGCGCTTCCACCTGCGCGCGGAGCCGGCGCGGGTGCCGGGCGAGCCGCGGGTGCGGGCGCCGGACGCACGGCAGCGACCGGGGTCGGCTGCGATGCGCTGGAAGTCGATGGCGACGGCGCGGGCGACGGACTGGACGCCACGGGCCGGCGCGCAGGCGGTTTGGCATCGGAGCCGGCCGGCACCAACACCGACAGACCCAGGGTTTCGCGCAGCAGTGCGGCGAGGCGGTAGGCGTCGGCATTGGCATCGCCGCTCAGGGTGCTGTCCTTGCCCAGGTCCTCGATGGAGCGGGCTGCCAGGCGCAGGCCGCCGACGGCGGTGATGCTCTTGGCCTGACGGCTCGCGGGGTCGCGGCGCAGCGTTTCCTCGGCGGCCGAAATGGCCAGGCTGTAGCGGCCTTCGTTGAAGTAGATCTGCGCGATGCGCGACCACGGCTCACCGCGGGTCGGGTTGTCGGTGGCGATCTTCTGGTACTGGCGGATGGCGGCGGACTTGTCGCCGGTGGCAGCGGCGGCGGCTGCATCGGCTTCCGCCAGGCTCTTGTTGAATGCGTCGGTGGACTGCGCGACGGCCGCGTCCGGGGTGGTGGTGCAGCCCGACAGAAAGGTGGTGGCCGCAATGGCACCAGCAATCATCGTGCAAGTCATGTACTTTCGAATCAACACAATCCCTCCGCTTGGATCTGACTTTTTTTTGGCAGGCCGCAATCATTCATTAACTTGCGACCAATGACAATACACGATACTACATATTCGCTTACGTTCAATAACGAAAGTCATGTAATGCGAACTGCTTAATCGCCAAATTCCACGGCTAATTATTTAAGCCTAATGACAACTCTTTGAATTCGGCTCCATCCGCTGTCCCAATGAAAATACCAATCACAATTAGCGCCTTGCTGATGACGCTGTTGCTGGGCGGATGCAGTTCTCCGGCCCTGACGATCGCCAACATCGCGCTCGAGGCGAGCGGCCTGAAGAAGCCCGAGCTGCCCGAGTCGCAGAAGCCGCCGCGCAAGGTGTCGATGTCCATCGCGGCGGGCAAGAACCTCAACGCCGACAGCCGCAACCGCCCGCTCGCCGTGGTGGTGCGCATCTACAAGCTGAAGGAAACGACGGCCTTCTACCAGTCGTCGTTCGATGCCTTCGTCACGCCCGGGCGCGACAAGACGCAGCTGGGCGACGACCTCGTCGAAAGCCGCGAGATCACGCTGATTCCCGACCAGCAATACACCTGGACCGAAACCGTGCCGCGCACCGCCAATGCGGTGGGCGTGGTGGTGCTGTTCCACTCGCCCGACGCGCAGCGCTGGCGCTTCGCCTTCAACGCCGTGGACGCGGAGAAAACCGGCATCGTGATGGGCGCGCATGCCTGCGCCCTCACGGTGACGCAGGGCGCGGTGGTCGGACAGCAGAACGCGCAGGGCGGCGCCTCGGGCAGCGGTGCGCTCAACCTGCTGGGCCCGGTGACCTGCCGGCCTTCGCCCGCCTGACGCGCTTGTCCGTCAGCAAACTACGATGCGATACTGCCGAAAAATTAAGGGGAGCTGATCCGACGTGAGCTATGCCGCCAAGGTCCTCTGGGGAGAGGGCTTGTTTCTACGCCCCCAGCATTTCCAGCGCCAGGACGCGTATCACGAGGCACGCCTGCGTGCCACGGCGCAGACGCTGCATCCGTACTTCTGGGGCGTGCGCTCCATCAGCTTCGACCTGGACGCGCTCGCCAGCGGCATGCTCCGCGCCTCGCAGCTGTCGCTGGTGTTCCCCGACGGCGAGCCCTACTCGGCGCCGCAGGCCGATGCGCTGCCCCCGCCGATTTCGCTCGACACGCTCAACCCGGGCCAGAACGAGATCACCTTCTATCTGGTGCTGCACCCGGTGAAGGAACTGGGCAAGAACTACACCGACCCCAACGAAGAAGGCTTTGCCGCGCGCTACACCAGCGACGCAACGCAGTCGCTCGACCTCTACACGAATGCGGTGAGCGCCGAAGTGGTGTTCCTGCGCAAGAGCGTCAAGCTCCTGGCCGACACCGAGCCGCGCGAGCAGTTCGTGTCGATCCCGGTGATCCGCATCCGCCGCACAGCCGCGGGCGGCTTCGAGATCGACCGCAGCTTCGTGCCGCCTTGCACCTCCATCGATGCCTCGCCCACGATCTTCCAGCAGCTGCGGCGGCTGCTCGACGTGCTGCAGGCCAAGGTCAACTCGCTCTACGGCATCCACCGCGAGCCCAGCAAGAACATCATCGAGTTCCGCTCGGGCGACATCGCCTCGTTCTGGCTGCTGCACACGGCCAACTCGGCCTTTGCCTCGCTCTCGCATTTGTTCCATCACCCGTCGCTGCACCCTGAGCGGCTGTTCCAGGAACTGCTGAGCCTGGCCGGCGCGTTGATGACCTTCGCCAAGACCTATTCGCTCAACGACCTGCCGGTGTACGACCACGAGAAGCCGGGTCCTGCCTTCGCCGAGCTCGACCGCATCGTGCGCGACCTGCTCGACACGGTGATCTCCACGCGCTACTTCGCGATCGCGCTCACCGAGACGCGCAACTCCTTCTACCTCGGGCGCCTGGATTCCGGAAAGATCGACGAGAAGACCGTTTTCTACATGTCGGTCACCGCCAGCATGCCGGCCGCCGAGCTCGCCGAAGCGGTGCCGCAGCGCTTCAAGATCGGCGCCCCGGAAGACGTCGACAAGCTGGTGCTCTCGGCCATGCCGGGCGTGCGCATCGTCTACGCGCCGCAGGTGCCGCCGGCCATTCCGATCCGCGCGGGCGCCTGCTACTTCTCCATCGACAGCAAGAGCCAGCTGTACGACCGCATGCTGCAGGCGCAGAGCGTCACCATCTATGCGCCGGCCGGCATTCCCGACATGCAGCTCGAACTGATTGCCGTGACCGGCTGATCACCTGATCGCTATGAACACCACCATCAACAAGGCGCCTTCCCTGCTGGGCGCCGACGCGCCCCCCGCGTCGTTCACGCCCACGGGCGTGGCTCCCGATTCCGACTCGAGCCTGCTCGATCTGCTGTACGACGGCTTCGTGATGCTGTTCCTGCTGAAGAAGAAGCAGCAGCCCGCCACCACCGAGCAGTTCCTGGCCGGCATCCGCAACTACCTGGGCGAATTCGAGCGCAACGCGCGCAAGCTGGATGCATCGGCCGAGCAGATCCACGCGGCCAAGTACGCCTTCTGCGCGACCATCGACGAGTTCGTGCTCTCGGCGCCCGAGTTCGCCATCCGCTCCGAGTGGGAGCGCAGGCCGCTGCAGCTCACGCTCTTCGGCGACCAGCTGGCCGGCGAGAACTTCTTCAGCATGCTCGAGGTCGAGCGGGCGCACGGCGCCACGCGCATCCAGACGCTCGAGGTGTTCTACATGTGCCTCTTGCTGGGCTTCCAGGGCAAGTACGCCATCGATGGCACCGAGAAGCTGGCCTACCTCACCGCGCGCGTGGGCGACGAGATTGCCAATGCCCGCGGCAAGCGCACGCCGTTCGCGCCGCACTGGCCGCTGCCCGACCTGATCTCGCACTCGCTCAAGCGCGAGGCGCCGCAGTGGGTGGTGGCGGCGCTGTTCGCGCTCATCGGACTGCTCGGCTTCATCGGCCTCTCGGCGCACCTGGGCAGCACGACGCAGGGCACGCTCGCGAGCTACCAGGACATCGTGAAGCTCGGCCCGCGCCAGGCCAACCTGACCATCTCCCTGCCATGACGACGCGGCTCGACCTGCCGGCCCTGCTGGCGCCGATCTCGGAAGCTTCGCCCTGCGGCGAAGACATGCTGTTCTCGCGCCAGTTCGACGCCATCCAGGAAGCGCGCAAGCACGACGACCCGTCGCTCGAGCAGGGCGAATGGGTCATCGAGCTGAAGGAGGCCAACTGGCCCTTCGTGATTTCCGAGTGCGAGAAGCTGCTGCGCGAATCCACCAAGGACCTGCGCCTGGCCGTGTGGCTCACCGATGCGGCGGCCAGCCAGCGCGGCTTCGAGGGCCTGGCCGACGGCTACCGCCTGCTCACCGGCCTTTGCCAGCAGTACTGGGACGATCTGCATCCGCTGCCCGAGGGCGGCGACATCGAGATGCGCGTGGGCAACGTCGCGTGGCTGATCTCGCGATCGGTCGAGCTGCTGCAGCGCGCACCGATCGTGAGCGATGCCAACACCGGCTACAGCGCGCTGGTCTGGGAGACCGCGCTCGCGCTCGACCAGAGCATCCGCCGCACGCCCGCGCAGGCCGACGAGCTGCAGCGCAACAAGGTGACGGTCGAGCAGTTCGACCGCATCCGCCGCGCGACGCCGGCAAAATTTCTGCAGAAGACGCACCGCGACGTGCAAGCGTGCGAGCAGGCGCTGGCCGAGTTCGAAGCCGTGTTCGACGAGCGCACCGCCTCCAACGGCCCGAGCTTTCGTGCCGCCAAGGATGCGGCCGCGGCCATCCGCCAGACGGTCGAGCGCTTCGCGCGCGAGGCCGGCGTGCCGATGGACAACGGCGCACCGCCCGCCTCCACGGCCGCGCCGGCCGCAGCAGGCGTGCCCACGCCCTCCCGCATCGAGCCAGTTTTCGATGCCGTGATGCCACATCCACACCACGCCCCTTCGACGGCGCCCGCCGCGCTGCCGCCCGGCATCCACAGCCGCGCGCAGGCCATCGCCCAGCTCAAGGAAGTGGCGGCGTATTTCGAGAAGACCGAGCCGTCGAGCCCCGCCGCCTACATGGCGAACAAGGCCGCGCGCTGGGCCGACATGCCGCTGCATGCATGGCTGCGCAACGTGATCAAGAACGAGCAGGAACTGGCCCAGCTGGTGGACCTGCTCGACCTGCCCAAGAACGACGACGAGTCGCGCTGAGCGCCCCGCGCATGCGGGCCGCCCGGCGCTGGCTCAGGTGCGCCCGACGCGGAACTCGATGCGCCGATTGCGCGAGCGGCCATCGTCGGTCGCGTTGCTCGCCACCGGCTGGTCCGGGCCGACGCCCGACGTCGTGAGCGTCATCGGATCGATGCCCTTGCCCACCAGGTAGCCCTTGACCGCTTCCGCGCGCGACTGGCTCAGCGCCAGGTTCGACGCCCGGCTGCCCGCGTTGTCGGTGTGGCCGACCACGGCCACCGACTTGTTCGTGAGCTTCTGCAGGATCGGCGCCATCTCGTCCAGGATGTCGCGGCCCTTGCGCGTGAGCGTGGCGCTGCCCAGTTCGAACTCGATGGTGCGGTTGGCCAGCGCCTGGTCGACGGCGATCTGCTCCGACACAGGCACGCGCAGGCTGTTCTTGATGGTGTAGGTCGGGTTGAGCGAATTGGCCATGTCGCTCACGATCTTCTGGCGCAGCGCCTCGTTGCCCACTTCGCCGCTCAGGGCCATCTGCGTGCCCTCGATCTGGAACTGGCCGCGATGGATGTCCTTGAGCGACGGCGTGATCAGCCGCTGCACGTTGGCCGCCCAGTTGGCCGGCATGCTCACGGTGTTCACCACCTCGATCTTGTCGACCACGTTGGCCGCGCCGTAGATGCGGCGCAGCGCCTCGATGACGGCGACGCGCGTGGCCTCGTCGGGCACCTGCCCGCCGGCCACGACCTGCTCGCCCTTGGCGTTGGCCGCCGGCGTGGTTTCGACCAGGGCGCCCGGAGCGCCCGCCGTCTGTGCGTTCGCGGCACCGGCGAATGCGAACGCAACGGCCAGGGCCAGGGCCAGCGACTTGACGCGCAAAGAACTTTTCATGACCGTGTCATTCCCCGATGAAGACTTCGCGAAAGGCGGAAAGCACGATGTCCAGCGGCAGCTGCGGCTGGTCGAGATAACTCACCAGCTTGAACATCGCGTAGTTGCTGTGGATGGTGTCCTCGACCCACTCCGGGTTGTCGATGTCGATGTTGTGCTCGGTGTAGACCTGCGGGTGCAGCACGCTCTGCAGGCTGCGCGGCGACAGGCCGTTGAAACCGATCACCAGTCGCGAGCGGCCGTCGATCTCGGTGGCCATCAGCACGAGTTCGAAGTCGGCCTTGGCGAGGAACTGCGACACCAATTCGAGCCAGAAGGTGGCGATCAGCGAGCGGTCGATCGGGTCGCGCGGCAGCGGCAGCGTGAGCCCCTTCTCCAGGTGCGACACCGCGCTGGCCATCACCGGCTGAAGCAGGAGGCCCAGCGCCAGGATGGCGCGGCGCAGCGACACCTTGTGACCGTCGAAGTTGAGCATCTGCTCGATGCGCAGCAAGCTCGTGTCGCGCGTGAAGGCCGCATAGGTGGCGCGCGAGGCGGACTTCCTGAAGCCCGTCTCGATGGCCGGATCGAGCGCCTCGAAGCGCTTCAACTCGCTGTCCAGATCGGTGCCTTCGGCCAGCGCATTGACCTGCACCGCCATGCGGTCCCAGTAGGGGCCGATCAGCATCGGCGCGCCGCGCATGAAGTCGAGCGCTTCGTCGACTTCCACCGAGGTGGCCGCCAGGAACGGATAGCGGCGCGACGACTCGTCGCGGCTGGCCTTCAGGTGTCCCGCGATGGCCACGCGGCTGCGCGAGCCCAGGCACACGAAATGGATCGGCGCCGCGTTGTCGTAGATGATCTTCCAGCGCGGGTCTTCCGACAGCATCTCCATGGTCTGCGACAGCCAGTTGTCGAACACCTTGATGAGCTGCGGGTTGTAGAGCCCCTTCACGAAGTCGCCGCGGCCGGGCAACTTGCCGAAGTAGCACAGCTGTTGTGGCTGCAGCGCGCTCATTTGCCGACTCCCTGTGCCGTTGCTGCCGGTGCCCCCGGTGCCGTTGCTGCCGGCACTGCGCGCGATGCCGCGGGCACGCCGATCTCTGCCACCGACGAAGGCAGCACGGTGCCGCGCAGCCCCTTGCCCTGCGGCGAATCGCCGCCCGAGCCGCCCGACTGGGTGTTCTGGATCACGCGCAGCTTCACGGTCACGCTCGCGTTGTCGCGCGCCCAGGTGAGCTCGAAGCTGCCGTCGGGCAGCCGCGTGCGCTGGGCCGTGCTGAGCAGGCGCTCCAGCCCGAAGTTGCCCGGCTCGTTGATGAGTTCGACGGTGCGTCCGTCGAAGGTCACCGCCGTGATCCGCGCGCCCGGCGTGCCCTGCGCGTTGGGCCAGACGAAGTTGGACCACTGCGGCGGCGTGTTGCGGTAGCGCAGTTGCTGGCCGTCGATTTCGACCATGTATTCCGTCAGGCCCGAGACGGGCTGCGGCAGGATCTGGAACAGCGTCTGCGGCTGCGCGGCACCGCCGCCGCCGCTGGCCGCCGCGCCCGACAGCGGCGCCACCCATTGCGAGAAGCCGTTGACGAAATCGGGGCTCAGCGTAAGGCCTTGGTCTCCCCAGGCGCGAGGCGACAACAGGTCGCCGCGGCGGATGACCAGCGAGCCGAGCGTGGTCGTCACGAACTTGCCGATGGCGCCTTCGGGTCCGAAGTACTGCGCGATCTCCGCGGGCGAGGCTTCGATCTTCGCGCCTGCGGCGAACGGGTACTTGGTCGCGAGCGATTGCTGGAACGGCTGGTGCACCTGCGCGCTCCAGATCTTGTTGACCTCCACCGCCGTCGGCTGGATCGTCACCGCATAGGCCTGCAGCAACGGGCGCACCAGCAGCGGCCGCAGGGCCTGGCGCTGCGACGCATCCATGCCCGTGAGCATCTGCTCGTCGACGTACTTGAGCGCATCGGCCAGCTCGGAGCCGTTGCCCTCCAGCGTCTGCTGCATGAGCTGGCGCGCGCCCGGCCCGGGGTCGCCCTGGTTCTTGATCTGGTTGAAGCGCCCGCGCAGCTTGGACAGCGTGGCGAGATAGCCGCGCAGCAGCGACGCGTTGTCGCGCTCGACCACCAGGCGCGCGACGCCCGCGAACTCGCGGCCGATCGGGCCCATCGGAATCTCGGTGCGGTTGCCGCTCGCGTCGATGTTCACGTTGACCTGCGACGGCGTCGCGCGGCTGAAGAGATTCTTGAACCAGTTGAGCGCCCCGGTGCGCGCCTGTTGCAGCCCGGCATTGACGAGCGAGGGGTTGTCCCACGAGGTCTGGTCGTAGACCGTGTCGAAGACCTTGCGGATCGGCGAATTCTGCGGATCGCCCAGGAGGTTCATCGCCACCACGGCCTGCTCGAAGCTGCCCATGTCCTTGACCGCGATGCCCTGCAGGAAGCGCTGCCACTCCTTGGCGTACTCCAGCTTGTACATGGTGGCCAGCGTCTTGCGGATCTGCTCGGGGCTGCCCTCGAGCGTGAGGTCGTCGTTGCCCGCGACGTTGAGCACCCAGTCCTTGCTCGACGTTTCCTTGTTGGCGGCGTCGCGGATCGCATCGTCCACGTACTGCTGCCACGCCTCGCGCGTGAAGGCGCCCGAGATCGCGACGCTGCCGGCGATGGTGCCTTCGCTCTCGGCGCCGGCCGTGGCGCCCAGGATGCGCGCCACCGTCATCGGCGCGAAGCGCGTGGAGGCGCGCGCCTTGATCTCGGCGTAGACGCGCTCCCGCGCCGGCATGCCGCGCACCACGCGGCGCAGGTTGTCGCGCGTCTGCTCGACCAGCGCGAGGTTGGTGTCGGCGAGCGCGGGCCAGTTGTCGTCGCCCACGCGGCGCAGGTAGAAGGTGATCATCCGCTCGGCATCGCGGATGACCGCCGCGCGCGGCATGTCGCCGCGGTTGCTTTCGAGCCAGCCGCGCCAGAAGCGCGAGATCTGGTCCGTGAGGTGCGCCGTTTCCACCTGCCGCTTGTCGGACAGCATGAGATAGGTCTTGAGCGCGTTGTAGGCGTCCTGCACATCGGCCGGCGACGAGCCCGCATACAGGCCGCCGCTCTCCGCAGCCGGCGCTGCCGGCGTGGCGGTCGAGACCGCGACCGGCGCGGCCGGGTTGCCCGCCGCGTCCGCGCGCTTCAGGCGCTCCGGATGCGCGTTGACCTCGCGCAGGAACGCCTGCAGGTTGTCGGACACCGGCGCCAGCATCAGCTGCTTGACGCCGCCGTAGTACTCGGCCACGAGCTTGTCTTCGAGCTGGTTGCCCTGGTAGAGGCCCAGCGAGAGCGACAGCGGCCGGTCGTTGCGGAATTTCTCGAGTTGCTCGATGCGGTCCTGCAGGATGCCCAGCGCCTCGAAACGCGTGCGCAAGCCGTTGTCGCTCGCCTGCAGCTTGACCACCTTGTCCAGGTCGGCCTGCACGTTCTCCACCAGCTGCCGGTTGCCCAGGTAAGACCAGGTCCATCCGCCCAGCAGGAGCCCCAGCACCGCGACGAAGGCAAAGAAGCTCACGTAGCGCACGCGCGCCTTCACCGGGCTGGAGAACTGCCGCACCGTCTTCTTGTCGGCAAAGATCACCTTGGAGAACAGGTCGCGCAGGAAGAACCCGTTCTGCGAATAGATTTCCTTGGACTTGGTGGCCGCGTTGTTCAGCGTGAGTCCGAAGCGCTTGGCGATGCGCTCGGTCGACAGGCTGCGCATCGTGCCCTCTTGCAGCGCGCTGGTGAAGTAGAAGCCGCGGAACACCGGCTTGTGCTGGAACGGATTGCTCTCGAACAGCGTGGCCAGGAACGCGCGCAGCGCAGGCTTGATGGCTGCGAACTCGAGCGGAAAGATCAGCAGCTCGGGCGACGGATCGCTGCTGCGGTGGTTCGCGAAGTGCGAGACGCTGATTTCCTTCAGCCCCATGTAGAGCTCGTCGAAGCGCTTGTCGAACTGGGCGACGGCGTCCTGCTTCTCGTCGCCGTCGTAGGGCAGCGACGCGCCCCACACCCGGTCGCGCTCCATCTTGTCGCTGTCGCCGAAGAACTCGGCAAAGCCGGTGATCAGGTCGGCCTTGGTGAACATCACGTAGACCGGCGCGAACACCTCCAGCCGCTCGGTCAGCTCCTGCATGCGCTGGCGCAGGTTCTTGGCCAGCTGGATCGCAAAATCGGGCCGGCTGCCGATCAGCTCGGGAATGCTCGCGGTGATGATGATCCCGTTGATCGGCGCCTTCGGCCGGTACTTCTTGAGCAGGTCGAGAAAGCCGAACCATTCCTTGCGGTCTTCCTGGTGAATGGAATAGCGGCCCGCGGTATCGAGCACGATGCCTTCGGTAGTGAAGAACCAGTCGCAGTTGCGCGTGCCGCCGATGCCCTGGATCACCGCGTTGCCCTTGTCCGCGAACGGGAACTGCAGGCCCGAGTTCAGGATGGCGCTGCTCTTGCCCGCCGCCGGGTTGCCGATAACCATATACCAAGGCAGCTCGTACAGCGCTTCGCTGCCCGACATCTGGCCGATCTTTGACGTCTTGATGGTCTTGACGGCCTCGACCATGCGTCCGCGCAGCTCGTCGATCTCGGCCTTGCGCTCGGGGTCGCTGTCGCGCACGGCGGCATCGGCCTGGTCTTCGAGCATGTCGCCCAGCTTGCGGTTGGCCGAGCGTGTGCGCATGCGCCGCACGAACCACACGAGCAGCCACAGGAGCAGCAGCACCGCGAAGATGCCGACGGCCCAGATCGCGCCGATCTCCAGCGTCTGCGCGCCGATCAAAAGGAACGCGCCGAGCGCGATGGCGCCGATCACCGAGAGGGTGCGCGGATCGGCCAGGAAACTGAAGAATCGCCGCATAGATGTTTCTGGAATCGGTCCGGTTTTAAGTGGCTTGTGGCACAGGGCTCGGGGGGATCGCGGGGCCGGCAAGCATGGCTGTCCGGGCGCGCGCGTCCTGCACGGAAAGCGCGAGCACGTGCCGTGAATCTCGCACGGCCAGGTGACACGCGAGTGCCACGGCAGTCATGTCGGCCGCGGCGCCCAGGTGGCCCAGGCTCGCGCAGACGGAAAGGTTGTTTTCGAAAGGCAGGTGCGGCAGCCGCTCCTGCACGAGTTGGGCCACTTCGGTAACGCGGCTCGTGCGGTGGTCGGCATCGCTCACGACCCAGTCGACCGCTTCGGGCTGCAGTGCCGAAGCCGCCATCAGGCGCTGGGCGAAGAGGTCGAGCAGGCTGGCATTGGGCACGCGGGCGGTGTCGGCAGACCCATCGCGCTGGCCGCTCGCGCTGCGCGAGAGCAGCACGCCGTGGGGCTGCGCGAACAGCGCATCGCCGGCTCGAGCCAGGAGCAGGCCTGCGGCTGCTTCGCCGGGCACGCGGCCGTTGCGGCGGGCGGATGAATACAAGAGGCCTTCTGCGTCCCAGCGCGCAACGCACTCGTTGGAAATCGCGGAATCGGCGGCCAGCGCCATCCACAGCGCGGGCCTCTGTTCGCGATGAAGCGAGACACTGATGCGGTCGAGCAGCGCCATCGCGGAGACGCCGGCCTCGCTCTTGAAGCAATCGACGCTCCAGTGCTGCGAGGGGTCGGCCTCGCGCGCCAGCTGCTGCACCCATTGCGTGGCGACCGCGCGCTCGCTCTCACTCCAGGCACCGGGCAACAGCAGCGAGATGCACAGCTGCGGCGCCGACGCGGAACCAGGAACGATCGCGCCGCTCGAGACGAAGCGCCCGGGCGCGCGCACCGAAAGCGCATCGCCGGCATTGAGCAATGCATCGCTCGCCGAAGCGAGCAACTCCTGCAGCACGTCGGACATCAGGTGGATGGCGCGCAGCCGGTCGTCGGCCAGCGCATCGGCATTGAAGCGCTCCGGCGCGGGCCGCAGCGATTCGCGCAGGCGTTCGCGAAGCTCGTTCGGATCGATGCCGTCGACACAGCCCGCGAGCATGGGAAAGCCTGCGCCGTCCCGCAGCTCAGGAACGAGGTCGGGCGCCTGCGCCTGGCCGACGGCGGTGGCCACCGCATCGGCATCGTTGCCGCGCGGCGTGCGAAGCGCGAATGCGAGCACCGACATCTGCATGCGCTCTTGCGGCGCATCGGCCGTAGCGCCGGTCGATGCGGCACCACCGGTTGCAGCGGTTGAAACGCCCGCAGCCGAAGGCAATGCGGCGGTGGGCGATACGCCCGCGAAGATCCGCCGCAGCAGGAGATAGAACACCACCAGCGCCAGCGGCAGCACGACGAGGTAGAGCGCGATGTCGCTCGTGCTCGGCATGCGCGCCGTGTAATTCCAGTAAACGACCACGATCACCCACACCGTGATGAACACGGCGGAGAACATGAGGGTGGGCTTGACCAGTCGCGCGAGCATCAGCAGTTCGTCGATGCCTTCGTCATGCGACGGCGCACGCGGCCGCCGTGCCGCATGCCGTGCCTGCAGCCGATCGGGTGGCCGTCGTCATTCGGATGCGGAAGCGATCTGGCTCGACAGCAAGGTACAGCCGCAGCGGGCCTTGTCACCGTGCCGCGCAACATACCGGCCATCGAGCATGACGTAGCGGCTGCCGGTCACGATCGGGTTGATGCCGTGGCCGACCCGCGGGCACGACACTAGGTCACCGACACGCGCCACGCGGCGCTCGTCGATGCTCGTGTTCTCGGACGCGGTGATCACGCGGCCGCCATGGTCGGTCTTGTCGTGCAGGACGATCCACGGACGATCGTCGTCCGCGGCGGGTTGATCCTCTTCCATTCGAACTCCCCCTTGCTTGCCTCGTTGGTTTGTCGATGCGACAGATGCCCTGTGGGCATTCAGTCGCGTGGCAATTTGAAACCGGGCTTGCGGTACTCCACGTGGCCGTAGTCCTTGATTGAGGACCATCGACCACCCCACACCAGCCCCACGGACTCGGCCACTTCGCCATAAAGACGGTAGCCTTCCATGGCCCACGGGTCTCTTTCCGAGATCACCAGCTTGCCATTGCGAAAGAACGCGTTGTCTGCCGCAAGTCCGTACTGATGATAGCTTTGATTGGCCTTGGCGAGCGTCACCGTGTTGCCCAACGCGGCGAGTTTGGCCTGGCGTTCGGGACTGCGATAACCCTCGAGCAACGCAAGGTCGTAGCCGTGTTTCTCTTTCATGATCTTGTAGACCAGAAGCAGCCGATTGCGGAAGTCCGCATCGAGCACGGCCCAGTCGCGACTGCCTTCCTTCGTGAGCGGACGGACCTGTTCCACCTCTGCCGTCGCGAAGATTTCAGGAGGCAATGCAGGCGGCGGCACGAGCTGCTCGCCCTTCAACAGCGCCTCGATTTTCGGATCGCTCGTCGTAGCCCAGTCGTCGAAAAAAAGAACGCGGCCGGTTCCGAACGCCACGCTCAGCATCACCGGGATCACGAGCAAGCCCATGCCCGACAACAACAGATAGCGATGCCGTACGGCGAAAGTACGCACGCCCGATCCACCGTCGCGCACCAACTGAAAACTTGCTTCGGACACCAGGCCGAAACGATGGCCGATCTTGATGAAAAAGACTGCAGTTGCAGTCGTCAAAGCGATCGTGGTTCGCAACACACGCTCGCGAAAAGAAGGGAACAAGAAGATGGCAAGCGCGGCCACCATCAAGGCAAAATAACAAAAGAGAGCGAAGAAGATCAACGGTGTTCGAAGAGTGCAATTCATTGTATGAGTCGCACAACAATTCGAGCCGCTCGCACGCAACAACTGCATCCAGGTTGCAACGTTGCGTCGGTCACACCATAAAGCCGCGGGGAGAAAAAACATGCCTGCTTTCGGGACGACCCATCCATGATGGGCGCGCCAGATGCCAACAAGGGACGGCCGAGCCTGCTCGGTTCGAGCGCATCCGACGCAGCTGCGTCGCCCGCTGCGGCCGGCAGCGAATCCACGCGCGTGCTTGCACAGTTCGGCGGCCGCGACAACGGCAAGCGGTCTTTCATCAAGAAGCCCGGCGTGTGGGCCGCGCTGGCATTGCTGATCGGCGTTGCGGGTGCCACGACCTACCAGATGCAAGCCCGGCGCGCCGATGCATCGGTGAACGTCGCAGCCGCTGCACCCGAGAAACCCGCACCCGCCGCTGCGCCGGCCGCATCGCCGGTGCCCGCGACACCGGCTCCGGCCATCGCACCAGCGCCTGCCGCGCCCGAGCCTGCAGCCGCGCGCATCGTCGAAGGCGACACGTCCTCGCCCGCTCCACAGCAATCCACGCCGTTCGCCGCTATCGGTGCGCAGCCCATGGCCGTGCCGCCCGCTGCCAAGCCGGCGCGCGTCGCGGCTGCGAAGCCACCACGCGCCGAGAAGACGACAACGACTGCCGCCGCGAAGAAGCCGGAGCAGGTCGCGTCGTCCAGGCAACCCGCACGTGCAGCGAACAGCAAGCCCGTGAAGACTGCCGCCAACACAACGGCGAAGACGCCGCGGCGCGCCAACGACGGCACGCAAACGGCAGCGCGCTCGGGCAAGCCCGATCCCGACACCGACCTGCTCACTGCGCTCCTGCGCCGCAGCAAGGCACCCGACCCCGCACCGCAACCTTCGGCGCTGGCCGAGGTCTCGGCGGACTGCAAGTCCGGCCAGCGATGCAAACCATGAGCCCCCGTGCCGACGCGAATCACGATGCCATCCGCTGACCGCAGCACGCTCTGGGCCGAGCTCAGCCAGACCAACCGGCTCTACCGTCTCGAGACCCCCGGCACATCGGCCAACCCCAGCATCGACGCCCTGCGCGTTGAAGGCTGGGTGCAGCGCGAAGCCGTGTCGCAACTCTTCGAGATGCGCATCGTCTGCCTGAGCCTGCGCGCCGACCTTGCGCTCTCGTCGATGATCGATCAGCCCCTCACGCTGGTCACCGTGCTGGCCAACGGCTCGAGAGGCAAACGCACGGGCCTCATCCGCGCGGTGGAGTCGCTCGGCTCCGACGGCGGCCTCGCGCGCTATCGCCTCACGCTCGTGCCGTGGCTCTGGCTCGCCACGCAGCAGGGGCGGAGCCAAGTGTTCCAGCAACGCTCGGTGGCCGACATCATCGAGCGTGTGCTCGCGCCGTATGCCGATGCGGGCAACTGGGCTTTTTCTTCCGAGGTGAGCGGCTTCCTGGCCGATGCGCCCGTTCGCACCTACTGCACGCAGTACCGCGAGAGCGACTTCGATTTCTTCTCGCGCCTGCTCGCCGAAGAAGGCCTGGCCTGGCGCATCGAGGAAGACGAGACCGCCCCCATGGGACACAAGCTCGTGATCTTCTCGGCGAACGATGCGCAGCCCGTGGACCCGGGCTCGCCCATCCGCTTTCATCGCAAGAGTTCGCAGGAGCGCAGCGATGCCGTGCAGGCGCTGGTGCGCCGCATGCGGCAGTCGGTGGCGCAGGTGCATCTGAGCGCATGGAACGTCGACGGCAAGCGCCAGCTCGCGGGCAACGCCGCCGCGCGATTCGCGGTGGGCGGCAAGAACGCGCCGCGCATCGAGTACGACGACGTGCTCGGCCTGAACGACCGCAGCCGCGGCTGGGACAGCAACCGCACGCTCGAGCGCTATGCCGGGCTGATGATGGAAGCGGCCGAATGCCGCGCCGATGTGATGCTTGGCCACAGCACCGTGCGCACGCTGCGCGCGGGCACCCGCATCGATGTGGACGACGCGCCCGCGCTTGGCTTGCAGGCCAAGCCCGCGCTGCTGCTGGACACCATCGAGCATGTGGGCATCAACAATCTGCCGAAGGACACGGCGGCGTCGATTGCCGCGCAGCTGGGCGACCTGTCGGAGCACCTTGTGTTCGACAGGCCCTGTGCATCCGTCACCTCCGAAGACGATGTGTTCGGCCTTGTGCCGACGGGCGCGGGTTCGCACGACGGCGTGAACGGCGTTCGACCGCAGGCGCAGAGCCTTGCCGCGGCAAAGACGCTGGGGTATGCCAACAGTTTTTCGGCCGTGCACGTGGATCGTCCGTGGCGTCCCGTGCTCGCAGCCGCCGATGGCGCGCGGCTGCATGCGAAGCCGACGGCCAGCGGCGTGCACAGCGCGATCGTCGTCGGCCCCTCGGGCGAGACTTCGCCGAACGGCGCGGACGAGCTGTATTGCAACGACCGCGGCGACGTGCGCGTGCGGTTCCACTGGCAGACCGAATCGGCCGGCGGCGATGCGCAGAACAACAATGGCGGTGGCGACGCGAAGGACAACAACAGCACGCGATGGATTCGCGTGGCCCAGCGCCAGGCGGGACCCGGCATGGGCTGGCAGTGGCTGCCGCGCATCGGGCAGGAAGTGCTGGTGAAGTTCGCCGACCTCGACGTCGACCAGCCGGTGATCGTCGGTGCGCTGTACAACGGGCGCGGCGATGGCGGCATCGAGCCTACGCCTGGGGGCGCATCGCGCAAGCAGGAAGGCTCGACAAGCCAGGGGCAGGAGAGCGATGTCTTTGCACAGGCGCGCAACGGGTCGCCGAGCGCGCAGGCCAATCTCGCTGCGGGCCACGCACCGGCTTGGCACGGTGCCAGTGCGGATGACAAGGGCCATCGCAATGCGGCGGCGCTGAGTGGCTTCAAGACGAAGGAGTTCGGCGGCGAAGGCTTCAGCCAACTGGTGTTCGACGATTCGAACCAACAGCTGCGTGTGCAGCTGCATGCGAGCACCGCGCACAGCCAGTTGAACCTGGGGCATCTGATTCATCAGGCAGACAACTTCCGCGGCAGCTTTCGGGGGCAAGGACTGGAGCTGCGCACCGATGGCTATGCGGCGTTGCGTGGCGGCAAGGGCGTGCTGTTGAGCACGTACCACGGGGCGGGTGGAAAGCAGCTCGAACCGGTCGGCGACTTTGCCGCAGGCATGGCTCTTCTCAAGCAAGTGCAGCAGTTGGGGCAGGCGCTGAGCGAGGCTGCGATGAAGCACGAGACCGTGCAGCTCGCTGGGCACATCGGCGCTGACAAGGCCAACGCTTCACAGCTCGACAAGGAGCGCGCGCCGTACGCGGCAATGGAGCACGCGGCGAGCGGCATGGTGACGGGCGATGTGCTGGAGACGGCTTACTCGGATGCGTCGGACAAATCGATTGCGACCGGCGATGGCAAGGTGCCGCACACGACCGATGCGGTCGTTGCGCTGGCCGCGCGCGGCGGCCTCGCGATGGTCGCGGGCCAGCAATTGCAGATCGTGGCGGGTGAGACAGCGACGCTGGCCAGTGGCGGGGATATCAACCTTGCGTTGGCGGATGTGCTGAGGGTGCACAGCGGACAGGCTATTGGTCTGCTGGCTGGGGCGCAGAAGGCGGATGCCGAGTCGGGCCTGTCGATCATTGCGGGCTGCGACGACCTGGACTTTCAGGCGCAGCACGATGAGCTGCGGGTGCAGGCCAAGGATGCGCTGAAGATCGCGAGTACGGACAAGACGGTGGAGTTTGCGGCGAAGAAGAAGATCCGCATTGCGACTGCGCAAGGGGCGTCGATCACGCTGCAGAACGGGGACATTACGTTTGAATGTCCGGGGAAGATTACTTATCACGCGGTGCAGCGGAAGCTGGCGGGGCCGGTCCAACAGAGCTATCCACTTCCACAGTTCCCGAGCAGCGTGTGCGTGCCGTGTCTATTGAAAGCGTTGAAGTCAGGCAGTGCCTTGGCAGCGGTCCGCGTATGAGCGAGGGGGCATTTGCGCAGAATCCAACTGATATGGCGGCCTTCGACGCTGATGTAGGTGCGCTGTTCAGAGGCGACCCGGATGTAATGAATTGGTCCATCCTCATCGACGATGCGTTCGATCATGACAGGCGTCGATTTCCGTCAATAGCCGGACAAATCAACCTCTACCAGACCCCTTCCCTGGAAGGCCTTGTTTCAGCCGCTCCTCGACTGATACCGCTGCAGGTCAGCGACTCTGGACAAGCCCTGCTGCGCCGCGCGCTTCAGCACTGCAGTGGTCGGCCCATGTTAAGCGTCGTTGGAAGCCGGTCTCCTATGCACGAAGTGAAAACTCATTGGGAATCTGTGCATTGGATTTCAACGGAAGACGGGCAAGAGCTATTGCTCCGTTTCGCTGATACGCGCGTCCTTTCGATTTTGCCGCGCGTACTGCGACCAGACCAGTGGGCTGTTCTGGTCGAACCATTGCAGCGATGGGTCTACGTGGATCGAAGCGGACGTCTAAGGCTGTGCGGCGCGGCGCCAATCATCGAAAAAGTAGAGCAAACGATCTCGCTCACGAATGACCAAGTCGACGCGTTTTTGGCGGCGGCTCAGCCCGACGCGATGCTGGACTACGTGCTCGAATATCTGTCTGATGCAATACCCGAAGGTACCGAACCGCTGCAGTGCTACCACTGGGCTCAGGAGACCTGCCGACTTGCGGATGTCCACGGCATCGAGGCGTGGTCCGACCGGATTGCGCTTTTCTGCGGTCAGGCGTTGACACGCGGAGAACTGCACGGCGCCCCAATACTTGAGGGACTGTTGGCGGCGCAAGATTGGCCCAAGGGAAAGCTAGGTCAAGCGCTTGTTGTCAATGGACTGATTTGAAGAATGATGCGAACCCCATGAATGTCCGTGCCTCCGGTTTCTTGTCGATCATCCTGGCCGCGATGATGATCCTTGCCTTGCCGGCTTGCGCCGAAAAATCAGTTCCCGCCAGTGTGCGCGGCTACAGCCATCACATCGAAAACTCCATCTATAACTTCACGGTCGATGGCGCAATGGGCTCCAACCTCGGGACCAATGGAGGCGGAAGCGCATCGTCCTGCTGTGTCATGCTCCCGGCGCGTTGGAGGCCCGGATTGATGGCCACCGTGGATGTGGAGTACAGCACCCCGCAAGGTGGGCCGCCGCCACCGCCGCCGCGCACTTTCAAAGTGCTGATCGAGGAATACACCGAACAGAACAGTGGTGCACTGCAAGTTCACTTCTATCCGCACGGAAAGGTGCGAATCGTGGTGTCCAAATACTCCCCTGGTCATCCTAAATATCCACCATTGGAAGACATTGAGCCCAATTGGGATTGGTACCGCAATTACTGCACTTTCGATGTGCCATCCGACCCTGTGTGCAAGGCCGTTCCTAAGGAGAAAAAGCAATGACGGCAATCTCACAAAAATCCGACGTCGCTCAGAATCCCGATGTGTTCGCGACTCGAGGAAAAACACGCCCCCTAACGAATAAGGAAATGATGCAGCGCACCGCCGCTTTATGCGCAGCGACGGGTGACCCGACCACACCGACCTGTTCAGGGCAGGTATTCGTGGGGCTGTTTTTCGACGGCACTGGCAACAACGAAGAAGACGACTACAGGTCGCCCAAGATCAAGGTCAATGGCGAAAAGAAAGAGGGCACAGCTGCAGATCGCAAGCACAGCAATGTGGTGCGGCTCTATCAGGCGTTTCCCGAGTCCAGTCGTCAGGGTACGACCGGCTATTACCGTTACTACATTCCTGGTGTTGGCACTCCCTTTCCCCAGATCGGTGATTCGGGCGGCATGCTTGGCTCCGGATTCGCATGGGACGGCGAGCCACGGGTGATCTGGGGCCTCATCCAGATTTTTAATGCGGTACACCAGTACGCCACAGGTGCTGACCTGATTCCTGAGAGCCGCGCCGGTAACATTTCCAATGTACTCGGTGGATTCGGTTCTCCAGCGTGGCAGCGCGGCATGGCACTCGGTGATACCTGGCAACGCAACCTCAAATCTGCAATCAAAGGGCGAAAGCCTGAGGTGGAGCAACTCAACATCTCGGTGTTCGGTTTTTCGCGCGGCGCAGCTGAAGCGCGAGCATGCGTGAACTGGCTGTTTCAGATATGCGAGAAAAAAGACGGCGGCTATCTTTTCGCCGGCATTCCCTTGCGGGTGCAGTTCATGGGCCTTTTGGACACCGTCGCTTCAGTGGGTATTGCTGGCATGTATTCGATGGCAGAAGGTCGTCAGTCCTGGGCCGATGACAACATGCAGATTCACCCGGGCGTGGAGCAGTGCCTTCATTTCGTAGCAGGCCATGAAGTGCGGAGCTGTTTTCCCTCGGATTCGGTACGCATCGGCCATCTCTATCCGGCCAATACGAAAGAGTATGTCTATCCGGGTGCGCATTCAGACGTGGGGGGCGGCTACCATCCACTGGCGCAGGGTAAATCCGTGGACCTCGCGCGAGTTCCGGGTTTTGACATGTATCTCGGGGCGTTGGCGGCGGGAGTGCCAATGATCGCATTTGGCAAACTCGAGAAGCCCATTGCCGATTCTCTCCAGCCAAACGAAGAAGCGTTGAAAGCCATACGCGACTACTTCGCCTCCGCAAAAATTCGCCCCGGCCCCGTCGAAGAAATGTTGCGCCAGCACATGGGGTGCTACTTCAGCTATCGCTGGCAAATGACGCAGCAGGTGTATCAGCAGCAGACTTTCTTTGTTCGCGCAAGCAAGAGCAATCTATTCACAAAGGACGCCATCACTCTCCTGGATACACAGCAGGCTCTGATGAATGTGATTGCCGGTGTCAAGCGTGAATTGGACAGCCGTGTCGACGACTCTTTCTTTTCCCGGAGAAGCGATGATGCATTGCTTGACTCGCCATACGCTTTCAATGGGTCAGCGGGACGCATTTCGGTACTGATCGGCGCGGGCCTGACAGGTGGCTCCAGAGGCGCGGCACTGACCGATTCGATGCAGGATGGAGTCGATGAAATGGCCAGGGGAGTAAAGCCGTCGCTCAAAAAATGGCGGCAGTGGCTTGGCGACAAGAACCAGGCGGAGGTACACGACTCCGATGCCCCCGAGCGCGACATGCTGAACCTTGTAGATGCATTGAGCGAAGAAACCACGTCACCGCAGATCGTGAGATTCTTCAATGACTATGTGCATGACTCCATGGCAGGCTTTGCAAGCAGCGACAAGGTCAACGAGTTCCTTTTCAACGGCTTTGGCATCGCCAAATTCCGTCGGGTCTACTTTGGAGATCGCGGCGACGAAGTAGTGCGCAAAGCGGTGGAAGCTCTCAACAAACAGCAGGTTGGTGCAGCAAAAGCCAAACGTGCTCAAAGGGCGCAATGGGACCTTGAGTCAGCGAACTTCCAACGAGCCAGTCCCCATCCTTGGTAGGGCTGCAAGAGTTGTTAGCTGTGCGCACGATCGCAAATTCGTAGGTGGCGTTGGACGCTGTGAACCGAACCGTCAACTTTGCACCTTGGCGCTGGCCGCTTGCAGCACCAAAGAGCGCGCACCGGAAAGCTACAGCGCCAACATCAGCCCGTACAACCACACCGGCGACTACATCCATCAGTTCTACGTGGACGGAGGCGGCGGCGGCAACTCGCGGCCCTACGGTGGCGACGGCAGTTTTGTCAGCTGCATTTCCTTTCCAACTGAACGGCGGCCCGGTCTCAGTGCACATGTGAAATGGACGACATCCAGCGGGAGCCCCAAAGACACGAGCCCGGAAGCGGCAGTTCAACATTGGCACGAGAAAACCGTTGGCCATCGACAAATACTACGTCCCGGGCGGGACGCTCAACGTGCATTTCCTTATCGGGGGCGAGATTCGCCTGATCATCTCCAATAAGGGTGCCGGTGCGAAGGCCTACCCCGGTCCCGCCTACCCGATGAAGCCATCGAATCGAAGATAAACCACCCGAGACACACGGGACCTTTTCAAGGAAAGCCAGTCCACGGTGAGTCATATAGAAAAAGCGACCGAGTCTCCCCAAACAGGCACGGGCGCCGATGAAGCAACGAGAAGCCGGACTCTGAACGGTCTTGCAACTTCCGCCTTGAAGTTCCGCCGCAGCGGATTTTGGCCATGTGCGTTGGCAATTGCTTCTTGCCCACTGCTGGCCAGTTGCCAAGAAAAAATGGTGCCTGCATCGGTCGGGGGGTACAACCACATGAGCGACTGGAGCATCCTCACCTTCACGGTCGACGGTGCTGGCGGCCCCAACTTGAGCCCAGGAGGTGGAGGAGGAAGTTTCTCCTGCTGCGCGAAGATTCCAAAACACTGGCGACCAGGCATGAAGGTCAAGGTGGAGTGGACCTACACCACCAAAAGAGGCGGCCTTCCCCCTCCTCCGGCCCAAGAAGCTCTGGTTGAAATCCCGGAGTACTCCGACCGCACGGGAGACATCCGTGTGCATTTCTACCCGAACCACAAAGTCAGGGTGATCGTCTCCAACTACGGCATCGAACATCCGCGCTATCCCATGGCCGCGCAAGACAAGCTACCTTGGGAGACAAGCAACCAGTTGATCGAGGATCAAAACAAGCGTGCTCAGCGCGCCAATCCGAATCCGTGGTGAGGATGCCTCGAGAAACGGGCATCTGGTCGTCCTCCCTCACCCTCGCGTCGCGTTCTCCTTCATCTTCGCCAACGCAATCGCCAACACCGCCCCACCCAGCGTCTTCACCAATCCCGAGTGCTGCGCATAGAACCGGCTCACTTCGTCGATCACCCCCGCATGCTGCTCTTGCGCATGCGCCGCAATCTCCGTCACCTGCGCGGGTGACAGCTGCGAGGCCTGCTCCGGCGTGAGTTGAGTCTGGCCGGGCTGCAGCATCCGCCCCAGCACCCCGCCCGCCAGCATCGATGCCGCGGCCGGGCCCAGCGTTGCCAGGATCTGGTTGAGCACGCCGGCCTGCTGCATCGGCGAAGACTGGCCGAACAAGCGCCCCACCGTGTCGCCGAACGACGGGGTCTGGTCCGAGCGCATCGCCGCCGCGAGCCCCGCGCCGATCGCGTCGGGCGAGGCATGCTGCGTGATCGGGTCCACATGCGCACCGGCATCGCCGCCGATGGCCTCTTGAAGAATGTCGAGCAGTCCCATGTCGGAGCTCCTTCCTGGATGGAGAAGAAACGCCGATCCTCGACCTGCACCCCTGAGCGGCGGCTGACCGAATGACTGACTGACGACTGCGCCCGGCCGTCGCGCGCGGCTCACTGGTCGGCTGGCTTCTTCGCTATCCTGCCGGCTGGCCAGACGAAGGATTCGATTTTGCAAACGCACCCCGCCATTCAAGCTGCGATGGAACGCGATTTCGGCGCCATTGCCGACCTGGTTCGCCTCCACGCCCAACACACGCCCGATCGCCCTGCGCTCGCGGACGCGCAATCCGCGCTGAACTACGGCGCGCTCGACGCGCTGATGGACCGCATCGCCACCAGCCTGCAGCGCGACGGCCTCAAGGCCGGCGACGCCATCGCGGTCTGCGCCACGTCGTCAGTGAACTACGCGGCAGTATTCCTCGGCGCATTGCGCGCGGGTGTCGCCGTTGCCCCGCTCGCGCCCGGCTCCACGCCCGCGAGCCTCGCGCGCATGATCCAGGACGCCGATGCGCGCATCCTCTTCACCGATGCCTCGGCCGCCGACGTGGTCGGCCCCGCCAAGGAAGGCGGCATTGCACGGGTCGCGCTCGACGGCTCTTCGGCGGGACGAGACTTCGCCGCGTGGCTTGCACCGGTCGGGGCAAAGCCCGAGGCAGTCGAGGTGCAGCCCTCGTGGGCCTTCAACATCATCTATTCCTCGGGCACCACCGGCGAGCCCAAGGGCATCGTGCAGGGGCACGGCATGCGCTGGGCGCACGTGCAGCGCGGCGCGAAGTACGAGTACAGCGCGGACACGGTCACGCTGCTGTCGACGCCGCTCTACTCCAACACCACGCTGGTGGTGTTCTTCCCCACCATCGCCTTCGGCGGCTGCGTGGTGCTGATGCCCAAGTTCGACGCCGCGGGCTACCTGCAGCTGTCCGAGGCGCGCCGAGTGACGCACACGATGCTCGTGCCGGTGCAGTACCAGCGGCTGATGGCGCACCCGCGCTTCGACGCGCACGATCTCTCGTCGTTCCAGTTCAAGTTCAGCACGAGCGCCCCCTTCAACGCCGCGCTCAAGGCCGATGTGTTGAAGCGCTGGCCCGGCGGGCTGATCGAGTTCTACGGCATGACCGAAGGCGGCGGCACCTGCATCCTGGAGGCGCACCTGCACCCGACCAAGCTGCACACGGTGGGCCAGCCGGCGCCGGGCAGCGACATCCGCCTGATCGACGAAGAAGGCAACGAGCTGCCGCAGGGCAACACCGAGGTGGCCGGCGAAGTGGTGGGCCACTCGGCCGGCATGATGACCGGCTACCACCGCCAGCCCGAGAAGACGCGAGAGGCCGAGTGGTTCGACGCCACGGGCAAGCGCTTCATCCGCACGGGCGACGTGGGCCGCTTCGATGCCGACGGCTTTCTCACGCTCTTCGACCGCAAGAAGGACATGATCATCAGCGGCGGCTTCAACATCTACCCGAGCGACCTCGAAGCCGTGCTGCGTGGCCATGCGGCGGTGGCCGACGTGGCGGTGGTGGGCGTGCCGTCCGAGCAATGGGGCGAGACGCCGGTGGCCTTCGTGGTGCGCCGCGAGGGTGACGCCACCACCGAAGACGCGCTGCTGCAATGGACCAACGAGCAGCTCGGAAAGACCCAGCGCCTGGCGCGGCTGCAGTTCATCGACGAGCTGCCGCGCAGCGCGATCGGCAAGGTGCTCAAGCGGGAATTGCGTGACCTTGTCGGCCGCTGAAGCCACACCTTCGCCGGCCGAAGAACAGGGCGGCGGCAACGGCCTGCTATGGGTGCTGGTCGCCGTCGCGGTGCTGTTCGCGTTCCTGCGTCCGCGCGCGCCGATGGAGTGGCTCAAGCTCGTCGACTGGCAGACGGTGGGCGCGCTCGCGGGCCTGCTGGCCATCACACAGGGCGTGGAGAAGAGCGGCATGCTGCAGGCCGCTGCGCAGCGCCTGCTCGCGCGCACGCACAACCAGCGCAGCCTGGCGATGCTGCTGACCGCAAGCGCGGCGTTGCTCTCCGCACTGGTGACCAACGACGTGAGCCTGTTCCTCCTCGTGCCGCTCACGCGCGTGCTCGCAACCCAGGCGCACCTGCCGCTCGCGCGGCTCGTGGTGCTGGAGGCGCTGGCGGTGAATGCGGGCTCGGCCCTCACGCCGATCGGCAATCCGCAGAACCTCTACCTCTGGCACCGCTCGGGCGAGAGCTTCTTCGCGTTCATGGCAATGATGGGACCGACGGTGGCGGTGATGCTGTTCTGGCTCTTCGTCGCAGTGTGGCTGCTGGTGCCGCGCACGCCCATCGCGCTCAAGCCTGCGGCCGAGGCGGCACCGGTTCAGCCGCGGCTCCTGGCGCTGGCGGGCGTGCTCTTCATCGGCTTCGTGGTCGCGCTCGACCGGCACTGGCTGCTGGCCGGACTGGGCGTGGTGCTCGGCGTGTTCCTGGTGACCTACCCGCGCGTGCTGCGCGGCATCGACTGGGCGCTGCTCGCGATCATCGCGCTGATGTTCGTGGACCTGCGCCAGCTTGCCGAGTTGCCGACCATCACCGCCCTGCTCGGGTACTGGCCGATCACCGAGGGATGGCGCGCCTACCTCGCGGCCATCGTCACCTCGCAGTTCATCAGCAACGTGCCGGCGGCAATCCTGCTGGACAGCCATGTGCGCGACCTGCCCGCGCTGGCAGCCGGTGTGAGCGTGGGCGGCTTCGGCTGCGTGCTGGGCTCGCTGGCCAACCTGATCGCGCTGCGGCTCGCGAAGCTGCCGAACGGCATGCGCGAATTCCACCGCATCAGCATTCCGTTCCTTTTGGTGTGCGCGGCCTCGGCGCTGTTGCTGCGGCTTGCGTGACAGGCGGACAATCGCGCCTTCCCGCCATGCACGCATCCGCCATCCAAGCCCTTTCGCTGCGCGACTACGGCACGTCGCGTGGCAGCCATGCGCACGACCACTTCCAGGTGCTGATCGGCCTCGACGGCGTGCTCGACATCGAGGTCGAAGGCCGGGGCGCGGGCATCGGCGTCGGCCAGGCGCAGGTGGTCGCGCCCGGCGATCGCCACGACTTCGGGGCACGCGGCCAGGGCAGCGTGTGCCTGGTGCTCGACACCACGCAGGCGCCATGGGCCCGCTGCGCCGAACGCGCACCGTCTGACGTGCCGCAGCTGCACGCGCTGGCGCGCTACCTGGCGCTTTGCATGAAGCAGCCGCAGCACGCCGCGCTCGCCCTGCAGCATGGCCCCGCGCTGCTGCTGGAAGCCTGGAGCCCCCTGCCTTCGTCCTTGCCGGACACGCGCCGCCGCCGCATCGATTGGCAGGCGCTCGCGGCCTGGGCCCGGATGCGGTGGCACGAGCCGCTGGGCGTTGCCGACCTCGCCGAGGTCGCCTGCCTGAGCCCCAGCCAGTTCGCGCAGCGCTGCCGCGAGGAGCAAGGCACGAGCGCGATGCAGTGGCTCCGCGGATTGCGGCTGGCGCATGCGCGCGAGTTGCGTCTGGACGGCCTGAGCGTCGCTCAAACGGCGCGGCGCACGGGCTACCGCTCTCCATCGGCGCTCACCGCCGCGCTGCGCCGCCGGGGCGTCTGACAAGACCGTCGTCGCGCGACGACCGGCCGGCGTTGCGCGACGACGCCATCGCTTAGCCTTGCCGGTCATGTCTTCCACCGCCTACGCCCTGCTCGCCATCGCGCTCTGGACCAGCCTGGCCTCGCTCGGCACCGCCCTGTCGCACCTGCCGCCGTTCCTGCTCACGGGGCTCGCGCTCATCATCGGCAGCGTGCCCAGCTGGCCGCTCGCGCTGCGCGACCGCCGCGCATGGAAAGTGCCGCCGCGCACCCTGGCCCTGGGCATCTACGGCCTCTTCGGCTATCACTTCCTGCTGTTCATCGCACTGCGGTATGCGCCGCCGGTCGAAGCCAATCTCGTCAACTACCTGTGGCCGCTGCTCATGGTCGTGCTGGCGCCGGTGCTGCTGCCGCGCATGTCGCTGCGGCCGCTGCACGTGATCGCGGCGCTGCTGGGGTTCGCGGGCGCGGCAGTGGCGATCCTGAGTGCGCGCGGCGGTGCGGCACCAGCCGCCGGGGCGTCCGCAACCTATTGGGGCTTCGTGCCTGCGGCGGGCTCGGCCTTCATCTGGGCGAGCTATTCCCTTTGGACAAAGCGCGTGCCGGCGTTTCCCACCTCAGCGATCGGGCTCTTCGGGCTGGTATCGGGAGCGCTGTCGCTGGCGTGCCACGGGCTGCTCGAACCCTCCGTCGCGCTGTTGGCCAGGGACTGGCTGCTGCTCGCGCTCTGCGGCCTCGGCCCGCTGGGCGCGGCGTTCTTCTTCTGGGACATGGCGCTCAAGCGCGGCGATGCGCGGCAGATCGGCATCCTGAGCTACATCACGCCGCTCGCCTCGACGGCGCTGCTGCTGACCGTGACGGGCCGCCCGCTCACCGCGAGCATCGCGCTCGCGGCCGCGCTGATCATTGCGGCCGCCGTCATGGGCACTCGTGCGCGCTGACAGCGCGAATCACGCCCATGTCCGACGAACGGGCGCAAAATTTCTGGCTAGAGTGGAGGCTCAGAAAAAAGGAGCCGAACCCATGGACGACAAGAAAAACAATGACGACTTCGAAATCACGCCCAAGCTGGTGTTCGACCTGAACCTGGCGCTGTACCTGGACCTGGTGGCCGCGCTCGAAGGCGCCGGCGCCATCACCTACCGCCAGATGGCGGCCCGGGTGCTCAACATCAGCATGGATGCCCGCGCTGACGGGGAAGCAGGCCTCTCGACGGTGCTGGAGGGCATCGCCAAGGGCTTTGCAGGCCACGGCGACGGCCTCTCGATCGAACTGCTCAAGGCCGCGCGGGGCCTGCGCGAGGACGATGCGATGGGCGACATCCCGATGCGCCCCAGCGAATCCTGAGCCGCCTCAGTCCTGGGCGACCTCCAGGACCAGCTTGCCGAAATTCTCCCCGGCGAACAGCTTGTTGAGCGATTCGGGGAAGGTGTCCAGCCCCTTCACGATGTCTTCCTTGCTCTTCATGCGGCCATCCTTCAGGTAGCCGGCGAGCTCGGCGATGGCGATGGGGTAGCGGTCGGCATAGTCGAACACCACGATGCCCTCCATCCGGGCACGGTTCACCAGCAGGCTCAGGTAGTTCTTCGGACCGGCGCCGGGCATGCTGTTGGCGTTGTTGTACTGGCTGATGGCGCCGCAGATGATCACCCGGGCCTTGCGCGCGAGCCGCGCCAGCACCGCATCGAGGATCTCGCCGCCGACGTTGTCGAAATAGATGTCCACGCCCTTCGGGCAATGCGCCTTGAGACCCTCGCGCACCGCACCTGCGCCGGCCTTGTAGTCGATGCAGGCGTCGAAGCCCAGCTCCTTGACCACCCAGTCGCACTTGGCCGCGCCGCCGGCGATGCCGACCACGCGGCAGCCCTTGATCCTGGCCAGCTGGCCCACCGTCTGCCCCACTGCACCGGCCGCGCCGGAGACGACGACCGTCTCGCCCGCCTTGGGCTGGCCCACGTCCATGAGGCCGAAGTAGCCGGTCATGCCCGGCATGCCCAGCACGTTGAGCCACTGCGTGATCGTGCCCACGCGCAGGTCGATCTTGACCAGGCCGTTGCGCTTGAGCTGGTCTTCGGGGATCAACATGTATTCCTGCACGCCCAGCGTGCCGTAGACCGTGTCGCCCACCGCGAACTGCGGGTTCTTCGAGGCGATGACGCGCCCGACGCCGCCCGCGCGCATCACTTCGTCGATGGCCACGGGCGCGATGTAGCTCTTGGCGTCGTTGAGCCAGCCGCGCATCGCGGGGTCCAGCGACAGCGACAGCGTCTTGACCAGCACCCCGCCCTCAGCCGGCTCGCCGACCAGCTCGGTGGTGAACTTCCAGTTCTCGCGGGTGGCCGTGCCCTCGGGGCGCTTGGCGAGGCGGACCTGGTGGTTGGTGAGTGAGCTGCTCATGGTGTCTCCTTGATTGATGGACGCGGCGGACCTGGGTTGGAGGCGCATCCTAGCCGCGCCCATCGCGCCCGCTGGTAGCGCAGGCGACAGGCCCGCACCAAGGGGGAACTCGGTGTTTCACCACGCTATCGCGCGATCCGTGGCACATGAAACTGCTGCGCTCCAGTCGGAGACACCGCGGAACCGGCTTTGCCGGGCCGCTCGTGTCGCCCCCTGAAAGGAGGTTGGCGAAGCGACACGAAGTGCGCGAAGACCGGGGGTAAGTCTTGTCTCAGAACCGCACGACGATCTGCAACCCCGGGTTCGCGTTGCGCACGGTCAGCGAGCCGCCATGCGCCTCGGCGACCAGCCGGCACAGGTACATGCCCAGGCCGACCCCACCGGTGGCGCGCGCGCGAGCACCGTCGGTGCGATAGAAGGGTTCGGTCAGCCGCCCGAGCTGCGCTTCGTCGACGCCCGGGCCGAAGTCGCGCATCTCGAGCTCGACGCCCTGCACCCGGCCGTCCAGTACCGCGCGCAGCGACACGCACGGCGGCCGGGGCGCCTCGATGCTGTAGCGCATGGCGTTGTCCAGCAGGTTGCGCACCAAAAGGCGGATGCGCATGCGGTCGATCGAATGCGGCGGCAGGCCTTCGGCCAGGTCGAGGTGCACCATCTCGGCGCCGGGCATCTCGGCCACGATCTGGCGCACGAGCACCGCAAGGTCGACCGGCTCGCGCTGCAGCGCCGCATGCGGGCTCGCGAGACGTTCGCTCTCGAGCAGGTCGCTGATCAGGTCGCGCATCTCGTTCAAGTCGCGCAGCAGGGCCTCGCGCTCGGCCTGGCCCTCGGGCGTGGCGGGCAGAAGTTCGGCGTTGAGCCGGGCGCGGGTGAGTGGCGAGCGCAGCTCGTGGCTCAGCGCCAGCAGCAGGCCGCGCTTGGCATCGAGCATCGCCTGGATGTCGTCGGCCATGGTGTTGATGCGCTGCGCCAGGTCGCCCAGGTCGTCGTTGCGGCGCACTGGAATCGGCTCGGTGAACTCACCCCGGCCGAAGCGCTGCGCGCCTTCGCGGATGTCGATCAGCGGCCGCAGCAGGCGGCTTACGTAGGCATAGCCCAGCAGCACGCACGACAGCAGCAGGCCCAGCGTGGCCCAGCCGGTCGCGCGCGGCGCGAGCTGCCAGAGCTTGGGTGCCCAGCCGAAGATCACGCGGTGGCCGTCGGACGTCGGGCGGATGAACCACTTGTCGTTCCAGAGCGCCTCGTCGCGGTCGTGCATCCAGCCGCCGGGGCTGCTGTTGCCGCCGGGGTTGGAGTCCCAGTTGACCGTGGGGCCGACGATGCGGATGGTGATCGGGAGGCGCGCCACCAGCGCCTGCGCGCGCGCCACGTCGGGCGGCGTGCCGATCTCGGCGACGAGGCGGTCGGCGTAGTCCACCAGCATCGGCTTGGCGGCTTCGGCCCAGCCGGTGGAAAACGCCTTCTTCATACCGCCCATGAAAACACCGGCCATCACCAGCGCGAGCAGCACGAACATCATCACGAGGCGAATGCGCAGCGACCGGCGCCAGCGGCGCTTGCCCTGCACCTTCTCGTGCCACTGGGCGTGCCATTGCCTGCGCATTTCGGCGCGGCGGCAGGCCATCTGGCGCCACGCTTCGCGGTGGTCTCTTGCGCCAAACCTCATGCAGGCTCGCTGCGTGCGACGGCCAGCGCGTAGCCGGCATTGCGCAGCGTCTTGATGCAGTCCAGCGGCTCCAGCTTCTTGCGCAGGCGACTCACCACGATGTCGACCGCCCGGGTGTAGAGCTCGGCCTCGTGGCCGCGCAGGCGGTTCAGGATGTCGTCGCGGCTGAAGACCTTGCCGGGCTCGGCCGCCAGCAGCGCGAGCAGTTCGAACTCGGTGCCGGTGAGCTCGATGCGTTCGCCATGGCGCAGCACCTGGCGCCGGTCGAGATCGATCGAGAGGCCGTCGAACACGCGCAGTTGCGTGCCGTTGCTGCCGTTGCCGTTCGCCGCCGCCGGCGTGCTGCGCTGGCGCCGCAGGATGGTCTGCACCCGCGCCACCAGCTCGCGCGGCTCGAAGGGCTTGGGCACGTAGTCGTCGGCGCCGAGTTCCAGGCCCACCACGCGGTCCATCACCTCGCCGCGGGCGGTGAGCATCACGATGGGGATGTCGCTCTCCTTGCGGATCTCGCGGCACAGCGCGAAGCCGTCCATCTCGGGCAGCATCACATCGAGGATGGCCGCGTCGTACTGGCCGGCGCGCAGCTTGGCCAGGCCTTCGCTCGGGCGCACGGCGCTCTCCAGCGTGCAGCCGAAGCGTGCGAAGTAGGTGGTCAGCGGCGCGGCGAGGTGTTCGTCGTCGTCGATCAGCAGGATGCGCGGCATGGCGGGATTGTGCCTCCTGGCAAACATGTGGCGAATGACTTCGCTGGCCATCAGACCGGTCGGCATCGCACCGCCAAGGTCAGGCCCGTCGCGAGCATGGCGAGCAGCAGCGCGTGATAGACGACATCGGGCACCGTGCGCGGGCCGATGCCGAGCACGATGGTGAAAAGGCCGACCAGCGTGCCGGCGAGCGCAAAGCCCTGGCCGAAGATCGCGGCCGGCCGCGCGTGCGCGGGGCGCAGCCAGGTCTCGACCGAAGCGAGCACCAGCACGGTGGCGATCACCGCCTCGGCGATGCGGGCCTGCGGATGCGCGTGGCCCGCAACGAGGCGGCCTGCATGCACGATCGAGGCGACACCGAGCGTGAGCGCCTCGACCAGCATCCAGGCGCGCGCGACATGCGGGCGCATCACGGGGGCCGTGTCTTTCATCGTCACCATGGATCGGCGCGGCCGATGCGGCCCAGGTGCGTGAGGCCGAAGCCCGAGGCGTACTTCAGGCCGTAGCCCAGGGCACGGTCCAGGCCGAGGTGCGTGAACCAGATCAGCGCGCCAGCCACGGCCCACGGCATTGCCGCCAGCACGCCGAGCACGAGCAGCGCGACGGGACCGATGTACGAATGCGTCGCGTTGTAGAGCGCCGCGCCCACGCGCGGGCCCGCGAGGTAGCCGAGCAGCGACAGGTCGGGCACGAGGAGCCAGAGCGCGAACACGCCCCATCCGAGGCCGAACTGCGTGTAGGCGGCCAGCGCCGCGACCAGCACAACGGCGCCTTCGAGGCGCAGCAGCGTGCGAACGCCGCCCACGACCGCCTGCTCCCGAGACACCGTGGAACCGGCTTCGCCGGGCCACTGGTGTCGCCCCCTGGCAGGGGATTGGCGCAGCGACACGAAGTGCGCGAAGCCTGGGGGTGAGTCAAGCTCAGCCATGACGGCTCCAGCGACGTCCACCACGGTCCATGAAGTCGCGAACCTTTTGCTGTTGCGCGGCGTTCAGGCTGTCGAAGAAGTCTGCAGCGGCAGCGATGATTTCCGGACTGCCATTGCGCACCGCGGTGGTCTTTTCTTCGACGAGCCGCGTGGCACCCGCCTGGTCGAGCTTGTTGCCCGCGAACAGTGCCTTGAACTGCGAACGCGGATCGCCCGCGCCGCCCGCACCGCGCATCGCTTCGCGCTGCGCCTGCAGCTTCTCGGCCAGCACGGTGAGCTTCTGCTTTTGCGAGGCGTCGAGTTCGAGCTTGCTGCCCACGCGCTCGACCATCTTGCTGCGGAACTCGGCGCTGTCGCCGCCCCAGCCGTGACGTTGACCTGCACAGCCGGCAATGCTGCCAGCCACCATCGCCGCGCCGGCGAAACCGAAGAGAGTGCGCTTGATCCAGTGTTTCATGATGTTCCTTGCTCGCCCCCAGGCTTGCCCACTTCGTGTGGCCGCCAACCCCCTGCCGGGGGCGACACCGGTGGCCCGGCGAAGCCGGTTCCTCGGTGTCCCTGAAAAGGGGCATGGTTGATTAAAGTTTGCTGCTGTTGCTGCGCGCGGCTTCGGCGCGTGCGTCGACGGGGTTCTGCATGGTCGAGATGACCTTGCTGTTCACGCGCGAGCCCGAGGACACGTTCTGGTCGGGTGCCGCGGCGGTGCGCACGGCTTCGGCCACGACGCGGGCGCGATCGGTCGAAGCGGCCATGGTTTCGGCGCCGCGCGAGCCGCGCACGACGTTCTGGTTCGGGGCCGATGCGGTGCGCACGGCTTCGGCGCTGACTTCGGCGCGGCTCTTGGCCGACACGGCCGACTGCACGCCGTTGTAGCTCTCGGCCTTGGCGCCGGCGGCGGCGAGCATGACGAACGAGCCGACGGTGATGACTTGGGTCAGGGAGAGGGACTTCATGATGCAGGCCTTTCAGGGGTTGTTGAGGAGCCCTGATCGTGCTTGCGATGACGCAGCAAGTCCTTTCGCCGCGGTTTCGGCGTGTTTCGTTTTATTGCGGTGAGGCTTCTCGCTCGCCCCCAGTCTTCGCGCACTTGGTGTCGCTTCGCCAACCCCTGCCGGGGGCAACACCTGAGGGCCCGGCAAAGCCGGTTCCTCGGTGTTTCGCGAAGGGGCGGGCTCGCTGCGCTGCGCCGCCGCGGCCGTCAGCCCGTGAGCGCAGCCGCGGGGTCGTCCGACTCGAGTACTCCGCGCGCCCAGGGCTCCAGCTTGCTGGTGTCCGCGCGCAGCACTTCCTGCTTCACGGCCAGGATGCGCGAGGGATGCATCGAGAAGCTGCGCAGGCCCAGGCCAAGCAAGAGGCGGGTGAAGGCCACGTCTCCCGCCATTTCGCCGCACACCGCCACGCCCTTGCCCTGGCGGCGGCACTCGGCGATGGTGTCGGCCACGAGCTTGAGCACCGCGGGGTGCGCGGGGTCGTAGAGGTGCGCGACCGACTCGTCGGCGCGGTCGATGGCCAGCGTGTACTGGATCAGGTCGTTGGTGCCGATCGACAGGAAATCGAAGTGCTTGAGAAAGGTCTTGAGCGTGAGCGCGGCGGCCGGAATTTCGATCATGGCGCCCAGCTTCACGCTCCCGTACACGGCGCCGCGGTTGTCCAGCTCGGCGCGCGCGAAGTCGATCAGCGAGAGCGTTTGGCGGATTTCGCTCGCGTGCGCGAGCATGGGAATCAGCAGGTGGATCTCGCCGTGCGCTGCGGCGCGCAGGATGGCGCGCAGCTGCGTGAGGAACATCGCCGGATCGGCCAGGCTCCAGCGGATGGCGCGCAGGCCGAGCGCGGGGTTCAGGTGCTCCTGCTTGCTGCCGGACTTGTTCTCCAGCTGCTTGTCGGCGCCCACGTCGATCGTGCGGATGGTGACCGGCATGCCCTGCATGCCCTCGACCGCGCGCTTGTAGGCCTGGTACTGCTCTTCCTCGTCGGGCAGGCGGGTCTGGCGCGCCGACGATTCGCGGCCCATGAAGAGGAATTCGCTGCGAAAGAGGCCCACGCCCACCGCGCCCGCCTTGACGGCGCCCACGGTGTCCTCGGGCATCTCGATGTTGGCGAGCAGCTCGACGCGCTGGCCGTCGAGCGTCACGGCGGGCTTGTGGCGCAGGCGGGCAAGGCGACCGCGTTCGAGGTCCCCCTGGCGCTGCTTGAAGCCGTACTCGGCCAGGATGATCGGCGAGGGGTCGATGATCATCACGCCGGCGTCGCCGTCGATGATGACCCAGTCGTCCTGGCGCACCAGCTGGCTCGCGGTGCGCGCACCGACGATCGCGGGGATGTCCATGCTGCGCGCGACGATCGCGGTGTGCGAGGTGCGCCCGCCCACGTCTGTCACGAAGCCCGCGAACACGCTCTTCTTGAACTGGAGCATGTCGGCCGGCGAGAGGTCGTGCGCGATCAGCACGAGCGGCACATCGATGCCGTCGCCCGCGGTGGGATCGTCATCGTCGTCGTGCGTGGCGGCGCGCTTGCGGCGCGGCGGGCTGGGCGCGAGCACGGCGGCGGTGCCCTTCATGCGGTGCAGGAGGCGCTCGACCACCTGCTCGAGGTCGGCCTTGCGCTCGCGCAGGTACTCGTCCTCCATCTCGTCGAACTGGCGCGCGATGATCTCCAGCTGCGTGGTCAGCGCCCATTCGGCGTTGTAGAGCCGGTCGGTGATCCAGTGCTTGACGCCGCCGGTGAGGGCCTCGTCCTGCAGCAGCATCTGATGCACTTCGAGCAGCGCGGCGAGCTCGTGCGGCGCGTCGTTCGGGCCCATCTGCGCGACGCTGGTCTGCAGCTTGGCGAGCTCGTCGGCGACGGCGTTGCGCGCGGTGCGCACGCGGTCGATCTCGGTCTCGATCTCCTCGGGCTTGATGAAGTAGTGGGCGACGTCGATGCGGCTCGACACCACCAGCACCGCGCGGCCGATGGCAATGCCACGGGCGACAGGGAGGCCGTGGACTGCGAAGGTCATGGCTTCACCCCCCCCCGTCCGCCGCGAGCGCGAAGCGAAAGCGAATTCGGGAGATGCCGTCGAACCGGCTTCGCCGGGCGACTGGCATCGCCCCCTGGAAGGGGGTTGGCGTTTACACGAAGTGAAAAAGCCTGGGGGTGAGCCATTTCATTCGCCTTCGCCGAACTTGTCGTCCATCAACTGGACGATGGCGTTCATCGCTTCCTCTTCCTGCTGGCCGTTGGTCTCGAGCTCGACGGTGGAGCCCAGGCCCGCGGCCAGCATCATGACGCCCATGATGCTCTTGGCATTGATGCGGCGGTCGCCGCGCGAGAGCCACACCTCGCAGGGGTAGCTGCCTGCGAGCTTGGTCAGCTTGGCCGATGCGCGTGCGTGCAGGCCCAGCTTATTGCTGATGGTCACGGATTTCTTGATCACTGTGCTTTCTTTTTGCCTGGTTCTGGGGAGCCGCTACCGCCACTTGCATGACGCCCGCGGTCCCACCCGCAATGGCGCGCTGCACGAGGGTGTCGAGCGGTTCGTGGCGATAGGTGACGGCGCGCAGCAGCATCGGCAGGTTGACGCCCGCCACGAGCTTCGAATGAACGCCATCCACCAGCTTCTGCGCCACGTTGCAGGGCGTGGCGCCGAACACGTCGGCCAGCACCAGCACCTGCGAACGCGGGGCATGCAGTTGCTGCTGGAGCGTGATGCGGGCGGCGGCCAGCGTTTCCTCGGGCGACACGTTGGGCAGCACGTCGAGCGCGACGACGGCCTGCTCGCAATCGGGAAACACATGCAGCGCGCACTGCCGCAGCGCCTGCGCGAACGGGGAGTGGGCGATGATGAGGATGCTGTTCATGCGGCTCGGAGGACGACGCTTCGATTATGCGGGGCCGCCCAGGGGAAGTAGAGATACGACACAACGCGGCAGTCCACGAAATGGGACAGTGCGGCGTGGAGATCAGTTGCGGCCTCGGCTATCAGAACGATAGCAACCGCCACCGCCTTGGCTGGCAGGGCCCGCGTCATGGAAGGCGCAGGCCTTCGAAGAACGTCTTTGGCGCCTCGGGGGACGAGGGCTTGCCGAACACGGTGGCCTGGTAAAGCGCCACGGTGCCGTTTTTCTGCGATTGGGCGAACCAGAGCACCTGGACCGGCGCTGCGCCTTGCTTCGCCGGTTGGGCATCGAGCCGCACCGGGGCGGGCGTCGCCGTCGCCCGCTGCAGGGTGGCCGGGGCTTCCATCACCTTCGCCTCGCCCAATTGGCTGCGCGTGGCCGCGCGCCAGGCGTTGAGCCAGGCCTCGGCCTGCACCGGGCCGTCGGCGGAGGCGTGGGCGATGGCAAACGTCGCGCCGCCGGTCTCGCAGCCGGCCATGTCGACCTGCACGGATTCGGCGCCCAGCGGCAGCGCCCGGTTCGCGCGGTCGGGCTTGCACGGCAGGAGCGCGACCAGGCCCGCATCGGCGACCTGCACCTCGCGCCAGTTGAAGGTGGGGCTGCAGGCGGCGAGGAAGGCGGCGGCGGCAGTCAGCGCAAGCCAGGGGCGGGGAGCGAACGGTGGCATGGGGGAGCGATTATCGAGCCACGGGATACCCGGAAGGGCCCTCGCCAGCACGGTCGCGCGGGCAGAACTAGAATCGCGCCGCCTCACCCCCTCTCCCTCTTTCAGTCGCTGCCATGAAAAAATACATCGCTGCCGCCGCCGTCGCTCTTGCATTGGCCGTCGGCGTGGGCGTGTACCTCGGCTCCGGCAACACGGCGGCCCCGGCCTCCACCTTCGTGCTGCTGGACGGCAGCCAGAAAACAACCGCCGACCTGAAGGGCAAGGTCACCCTGGTCAACTTCTGGGCCACGAGCTGCGTGACGTGCGTCGGCGAGATGCCCAAGGTCATCGCGACCTACGACAAGTACAAGTCCAAGGGTTACGACACGCTGGCGGTGGCCATGAGCTACGACCCGCCGAGCTACGTGGTCAACTTCGCCGAAACCCGCAAGCTGCCGTTCAAGGTGGCGATCGACAACACCGGGAGCGTCGCGCAGGCCTGGGGCGACGTGAAGCTCACGCCGACCACCTACCTGGTCAACAAGCAGGGCGAGATCGTGAAGCGCTACGTCGGCGAACCCGATTTCGCCGAGCTGCACAAGCTCATCGAGAAGCTGCTCGCCGAGGCCTGAAGCTTCTTCTCCCCCATGAAAAAAGGCGCTACCAGGTAGCGCCTTTTGTTTTCTGCAACCGCTCTTACTGGTTGCGGAAGCTGTCGTGGCAGGCCTTGCAGCTCGCGCCGGTCGGGCCGAACTGGGCCTTGAGCGCGTCGATGTTGCCGGCCTTGGCCGCGACCACGAGCTTGCCGGTTTCCTCGATCAGCTTCTGCTGGCGTTCCTTGAACTTGGCGTCTTCCTTCCAGACTTCGGGCTTGGCCTTGCCGCCCTCGGTGCCAGGGCCGAAGGCGGCCCAGGGGAGCTTGGCCATCTCGGCCACGACTTCGGCGTTGGCTGCGGCAGCCGCTGCGTCGTAGGGAACCCGGCCATTGGCCATGGCGCCCAGTCGGCCGAAGTGCTGGCCCATCACGAACAGCGCGCTCTGCCGGTACTTGATGGCGTCCTCGGGCTTGGCGAACTGGGCTGCGGCGGGCAGGGACGTCGCAGCGCAGGCGGCTGCAAGGGCGAACGAGGCAAGTCGGGTCATCGTGGGTCCTTGTGTGGGTGGGCGACGCCGTCGAACGCGGCGCTGCGGCCGAGTGTAGGGGCAGCCCATGGCAGGCGTATAGCAACAACCCGAAGCAGCCTCGCGCCCGGACTTTGCTAATCTGCGCCTTCCGCAGCCTCGCGCATCCGCGCCCCCATCGATGACCGACACCTCCGTGGCCGCCCTCCAGGCGACCGCCAGCACCGCGGCCCGCACGCGTGTCTGGGACCTGCCGACGCGTCTTTTTCACTGGGCGCTGGCCGTCGCCGTGCTCGGCCTGATCGGAACCGGCCTCGGCGGCATCATGGAATGGCATTTCCGCCTCGGGTACACGGTGCTTGCGCTGCTGCTGTTCCGGCTTCTCTGGGGCTTCGTGGGCGGGCGCTGGTCGCGCTTTGCGGCGTTCATCTACGCGCCGGGCTCGATCGTCAATTACCTGCGTGGGCGGGCGCATCCGGACCACCTGATCGGGCACACGCCGCTGGGGGCGTTGTCGGTGTTCGCGGTGCTGGCGATCCTGGCCTTCCAGGTCGCCACCGGACTGATGGCCGACGACGAGATCTCCGCTTCCGGGCCCCTCACCCGCTTCGTCTCGGGGGCGGTCGTGAGCTTCTCCACGGGCTGGCACAAGGCGCAGGGCAAGTGGATCGTGATCGCGCTCGTGAGCCTGCACGTGCTGGCGGTGCTGTTCTACGTGCTGGTCAAGCGCCATCGCCTGCTGCGGCCGATGGTCTCCGGCGACAAGCTGGTCTCGAGCGCCAACGGCCAAGTCGCCGAAAGCCGCGACGATGCGGCCTCGCGAGGGCTGGCGCTGGTGCTGTTCGCGCTGTGCGCGGGCGTGGCGTACTGGGTGGCGTCGCTGCGCGTATGAGCTCTTCGGTTTCACGCCCCCTGCCGCTGGCGGACACGCCGGTCGTCGTGCTGCTCACCCCCGATGAAGCCCATGAGATCGATGCGACGCGCGCGATCTTTCGCGACTACGCCGCCTCGCTGAACATCGACCTGGACTTCCAGGATTTCGACGGCGAGCTGGCCGACCTGCCCGGCGAATACGCCGAGCCGCGCGGCACGCTGGTGCTGGCGCTCGTGGACCCGGCGAACGTCAAGGAAAATGCGGGCCGGCAGGCTCCGACGTTGCAGCGCGCCGATGGCACCGTGGCGCACGTGGCAGGCTGCTGCGCCCTGCGCCCGCTCGACAACGCGGACTATGCAAATGCGGCGGAGATGAAGCGGCTGTTCGTGCGGCCCGGCTTCCGGGGGCTCGGCTTGGGCCGGCAGCTCGCCGAGGCGATCCTGGACGCCGCGCGTGCCGCAGGCTACGGCTGCGTGCTGCTCGATACGCTCGACGACATGGAATCGGCGCGGGCACTCTACGAAGACCTGGGCTTCGTGGAGGTGCCGCCCTACTATCACAACCCCATCGCCGGGGCGCACTACCTCAAGGCAGATCTCTGACCGGTCAGCCGCGGGCTTGCGCGAGCAGCGTGTCCGCGTCGCTGACTTCGAACTTGCCCGGTGCCTCGACGTTGAGCGTCGCGACCTTGCCGTCCTTCACGAGCATCGAATAGCGGTTGCTGCGCAGGCCCATGCCGCGGCCCGCAAGGTCGAGCGTGAGACCGGTGGCCTTGGCGAAATCGGCGCTACCGTCGGCGAGCATGCGCACCTTGGCGCCGGTCTTCTGGTCGCGCGCCCAGGCGCCCATCACGAAGGCGTCGTTCACGCTCACGCACCAGATTTCGTCCACGCCGGCGGCCTTGAAGTCGTCGAAGTGCTGCACGTAACCCGGCACGTGCTTGGCCGAGCAGGTGGGCGTGAAGGCGCCGGGCAATGCGAACAAGGCGATGGTCTTGCCGGCCGAGGCCTTGCTCACGTCGACGGCGTTCGGGCCGATGCTGCAGCCTTCGCCTTCCACTTCGGAATATTCCTGCAGGGTTGCCGAAGGAAGGGTGTCACCGACTTTGATCATTGAATGCTCCTGAAAAAGAAAAACGGCCCACATTGTGGGCCGTTTCCGGTTGAGTCGTTCGACTCGGCGATCAGACCAGCACGGCCTTCTCGACCAGGCGGGTCACGACCCAGTTCTTGGTCTTCGAGATCGGACGGCTTTCCGTGATCTCGATGGTGTCGCCCAGCTTGTACTCGCCCTTTTCGTCATGGGCGTGGTACTTGCTCGTCTTGGCCACGATCTTGCCGTAGAGCTCGTGCTTCACACGGCGCTCGACCAGCACGGTCACGGTCTTGGCACGCTTGTCGCTGACCACCTTGCCGATCAAGGTGCGCTTGAGGGATTTTTTAGCTTCCGTCATGTTCACTCCTTACTTGGCGGCTTGGGTTTCTTGCTGCTTCTGCGCAAGAATGGTCTTGGCGCGCGCGATGTCGCGGCGCGTCACGCGCAGCGTCGAGGTGTTCGACAGCTGTTGCGTGGCTTTCTGCATGCGCAGACCGAAATGGGCCTTCTGCAGGTCCTTGATTTCGGCTTCGAGGCCTGCGACGTCCTTCGTGCGCAGGGTTGCAGCCTTGGTCACCTTGGCCGGAGCCGCGGTTTCTTTTTTCTTACGTGTTGCCATGGATGTTCTCCTCTCAGGCGCCGAGCTGGCGAGCGACGAACGTCGTGCGCAGCGGAAGCTTGGCGGCGGCCAGGCGGAACGCTTCGCGGGCGAGTTCTTCGGGCACGCCGACGATCTCGAACACGATCTTGCCAGGCTGGATTTCAGCGACGTAGTACTCGGGGTTGCCCTTACCGTTACCCATCCGCACTTCGGCGGGCTTGGTAGAGATCGGCTTGTCCGGGAACACGCGGATCCAGATACGGCCACCGCGCTTCACGTGACGCGAAATGGCGCGACGAGCGGCTTCGATCTGGCGTGCCGTCAGGCGGCCGCGGTCGGTGCATTTGAGACCGAAGTCACCGAAGGCAACCGAGTTGCCCCGGGTTGCGATGCCGGTGTTGCGGCCCTTTTGTTCCTTGCGGAACTTTCTGCGTGCAGGTTGCAGCATTTTTAATACTCCGTAGTTCTAAGACCGATCACTCGGTCTTGGCACCGTCAGCTGCTGCAGCTGGCGCGGCTTTGCGGACGCGCTTAACGGCGGGTTTCGAGTCTGCACCCGGGGCAGCGGGAGCTGCCCCAGTGGCTTCTGCGGGCTTGTCGCTGCCATCGGCCGGCGCGGTGTTGCCACCGATCGGGCCACGGCCACCGGCGCGGGGGCCGGGACCACGACGGTCGCCACCCGGACGGTCGCCAGGGCGACCATCACGGCGGGGACCACGCGGGCGGCGCTCTTCGTCCGGACGCGGCGTCTCGACGGCCGGCAGGTCGTTGCGACCCAGCGTGTCGCCCTTGTAGACCCAGACCTTGACGCCGATGACGCCGTAGGTGGTCTTGGCTTCCGAGGTGCCGTAGTCGATGTCGGCGCGCAGGGTGTGAAGCGGCACGCGGCCTTCGCGGTACCACTCGGTACGTGCGATTTCGATGCCGTTCAGGCGGCCAGCCGACATGATCTTGATGCCCAGGGCACCCAGACGCATGGCGTTCTGCATGGCGCGCTTCATGGCGCGGCGGAACATGATCCGCTTCTCGAGCTGCTGCGTGATGCTGTCGGCGATCAGCTGCGCATCGATTTCGGGCTTGCGCACTTCTTCGATGTTGACCGCAACCGGCACGCCGAGCTGCTTGCCCAGTTCGCGCTTGAGGTTCTCGATGTCTTCGCCCTTCTTGCCGATCACGACGCCCGGACGTGCCGAGTAGATCGTGATGCGAGCGTTCTTGGCGGGACGTTCGATCATGACGCGCGAGACCGAAGCGTTCTTCAGCTTCTTCTTCAGGTATTCGCGAACCTTGATGTCTTCGGCCAGCATGCCCGCGAAATCGCGGTCGCTTGCGTACCAGCGGCTGGACCAGTTACGGGTGACCGCAAGGCGGAACCCGGTTGGGTGGATTTTCTGTCCCATATTTCTTCCAGGCCTTCTTAGTTGCCAACCGTCACGTACACATGGCACGTGGGCTTGCTGATGCGATTGCCGCGACCCTTGGCCCGCGCCGTGAAGCGCTTGAGCGTTGCACCTTGCTCGACGTAGATGGTCTTGACCTTCAGCTCGTCGATGTCGGCACCGTCGTTATGCTCGGCGTTGGCGATTGCCGACTCGAGCACCTTCTTGATGATCACAGCGGCCTTTTTCTGCGTGAACTGCAGAACGTTGAGCGCTTGATCGACCTTCTTGCCGCGGATGAGGTCCGCGACCAGACGGCCCTTGTCGACCGAGAGGCGGACACCGCGGAGGACTGCACGTGTTTCAGACATGGTCGTTCCTTACTTCTTCTGGACTTTTTTGTCCGCGGGGTGCCCCTTGAACGTGCGCGTGAGCGCAAATTCGCCGAGCTTGTGGCCAACCATCTGGTCGGTGATGTACACAGGCACGTGTTGCTTGCCGTTGTGCACGGCGATGGTCAGACCGATGAACTCGGGCAGAACCATCGAACGACGCGACCAGGTCTTGATCGGCTTCTTGTCCTTGGTCGTCACGGCCTTGTCGGCCTTGGCCACCAGGTGGTGGTCGACGAAAGGACCCTTTTTGAGAGAGCGAGTCATGGGCTATCCCTTACTTCTTGCGACGCGACACGATGAAGACCTGCGTGCGCTTGTTGTTACGGGTGCGATAGCCCTTGGTCAGGTTGCCCCATGGGTCGACAGGGTGGCGGCCTTCGCCAGTCTTGCCTTCGCCACCACCGTGCGGGTGGTCGACCGGGTTCATCACCACACCGCGAACGGTCGGGCGAATACCCATATGACGCTTCACGCCGGCCTTGCCGAGTTGGCGCAGGCTGTGCTCTTCGTTGGCCACTTCGCCGATGGTTGCGCGGCATTCGATGTGGATGCGACGCACCTCACCCGAACGCATGCGGACCTGGGCGTAGACGCCTTCGCGAGCCAGCAGCGTGGCCGACGTACCGGCCGAACGCGCGATCTGCGCGCCCTTGCCGGGTTGCAGTTCGATGCAGTGGATCGTCGAGCCGACCGGGATGTTGCGGATCGGCAGGGTGTTGCCGGCGCGGATCGGGGCTTCGGCGCCCGACAGCAGCGTTGCACCGGCTTCAAGACCGCGCGGGGCGATGATGTAGCGGCGCTCGCCGTCGGCGTAGCAGACCAGAGCGATGTGGGCGGTACGGTTCGGGTCGTATTCGATGCGTTCGACCTTGGCCGGGATGCCGTCCTTGTTGCGCACGAAGTCGACAACGCGGTAGTGGTGCTTGGCACCGCCGCCACGATGACGGATCGTGATGTGACCGTTGTTGTTACGGCCGGCCTTCTGGAACTGGGGTTCCAGCAGGGCTGCGTGAGGAGCACCCTTGTGCAGGTGGTCACGCGAAATCTTCACCGCGCCGCGTTGGCCCGGCGAAGTGGGTTTCATCTTGATGACGGCCATGATTAAGCGCCTTCCCCGACGAGGTTGAGCTCTTGACCGGGCTTGAGCGTCACATAGGCCTTGCGAACGTTGTCGCGGCGGCCGATGGACTTGCCAAAGCGCTTGGTCTTGCCCTTGGTGTTGAGCACCGACACGCCCTGGACTTCGACCTTGAACATCAGTTCGACAGCGGCCTTGATCTCGGGCTTGGTGGCGTCTTGCAGCACCTTGAAAGTGACAGCGTTCGACTTCTCGCCGACCATCGTTGCCTTTTCGGACACGATCGGGGCGACCAGCACCGCCATCAGGCGGCCTTCTTCGAACGTACGTTCAGCGGCGGTAGGGTTCACGCGGCTCATGCGAACATCTCCTTGAGCTTGTCGACGGCACCCTTGGTGACCAGCACCTTCTTGTAGTGAACCAGCGACACCGGATCGGCGTAACGGGGTTCGACCACGAGGATGTTGACCAGATTGCGCGAGGCAAGGTACAGGTTTTCGTCGACTTCTTCGGCGATCACGAGCACGGACTCGAGATTCATTGCCTTGAAACGGGCTGCCAGCGGCTTCGTCTTGGGCGAATCCACGGTCAGCGAATCCACCACGGCCAGACGGCCTTCGCGAGCGAGCTGCGAGAAGATGGCGGCCATGCCGGCGCGATACATCTTCTTGTTGATCTTCTGCGAGAAGTTTTCGTCAGGCATGTTCGGGAAAATCCGGCCACCCCCGCGCCACAGCGGCGAGGACGTCATACCGGCACGGGCGCGGCCCGTTCCCTTTTGCTTGAAAGGCTTCTTGGTCGAGTGCTTGACCTGTTCGCGGTCCTTCTGGGCGCGCGTGCCTTGGCGGGCGTTGGCCTGGAATGCAACGACGATCTGGTGGACCAGGTCTTCGTTGTAGTCACGGCCGAACACGGTCTCGGGGGCGTCGTACTTCGACGCAGCCTGGCCTTGTTCGTTCAGGAGTTCGAGTTGCATTACTTCGCTCCTTCAGCCGCTTGCGGCTTGGCCTTGATGGCGGGACGCACGGTGACGAAGCCACCCTTCGAACCCGGGATCGCGCCCTTGATGAGCAGCAGTTGACGCGCTTCGTCGATGCGGAACACGTCGAGGTTTTGCGTGGTCTTGGTCACATCGCCGAGGTGACCCGTCATGCGCTTGCCGGGGAACACGCGACCGGGGTCTTGTGCCATGCCGATCGAGCCGGGAACGTTGTGCGAACGGCTGTTACCGTGCGAGGCGCGTTGCGAGCTCATGTTGTGGCGCTTGATCGTGCCTGCGAAGCCCTTGCCGATGGAAGTGCCTTGCACGTCCACCTTCTGGCCCACGGAAAACACGCTGCCCGCTGCGATCACGCCGCCAGCCTTGTGCTGACCTGCGGTTTCTGCGGTAACGCGGAATTCCTGGATGATTTCGCCTGCTTCGACACCTGCCTTGGCAAGGTGGCCGGCTTCGGGCTTGGTCACGCGCGATGCTTTGCGCGAACCGAACGTCACCTGCAAGGCGACGTAGCCATCGGTCTCTTGGGACTTGATCTGGGTCACACGGTTGTTGGACACATCCACCACCGTGACAGGAACTGCGTCCCCGTCATCGGTGAAGAGACGCATCATCCCCACCTTGCGGCCCAGCAACCCGAGGGAGTTGCTCAGACTCATTTGTTTTCTCCAAAAAATGGAAGCTCCCTTCGCCGCTGCCACTTCAATTGGCGACAGCGTTTGGCTGGTTGCCCAGCCTGCGGAAGGAGGTTGATAAATCTCTGCTCGAACTACATCCCTACGGACGCACCAAGGGCAGAGCCAGCGATTATAGCCCGCGATGCGGGCGCCGTGCAAGCGGTGTTCGGGGCTGGATTTTGAGGCGCGATCCAGCTCGTTTCGACCGCTTTCTGCCTATTTGGCAGGCATCGTGATGATGTTTTCCCCATCCGGCGTGGATTTCAGCTCGCCCGAGGACTTCAGCGCCGGGGCTGCCGCGCCCGTCTGGATGGGAATGGAAACGGCGCTCGTGGCGCCCTTTTGCGTGATGAAGACATTCAGGTACGCGAGGCCTTCGCGCTCGCTCACGACGGTGACGGTCGCGGAGGTGCGCCTCGCCACCGGCAGCGCCAGCGTGTCGCTGCCCGAGATCGTCAGGCCGGCATCGGCGCTGAAACGCACCGTTGCACCGTCCGGATCGGTCACACCGCCGAACTGCAGCACGACGGGCGTGCCGCGGCCCAGCTGAGGCACGGCATCAAGGCGGAACTGCAGCGTCACGCCAGAGTCATTCGGCTTCCGCGCGGCGGTCGTCATGGGCGCCTCACGATGCACGGTGGATTTGCCATGACGCACACCTGGCACGCCGTCGGCCATGGCCGGTGCCGACAACGTGACGAGGGCGAGGCAAGCCATGGAGATCATCGGGCCTGATCGGATGTTCATGACGGCCTTCCCTACTGAATGGTGACGTTGAAGCATGTCGATGCCCCGGAATTGTTGAGATCGCTGACCGCCAGAACGTACTCGCCGGCACCCAGACTGACCTTGTTGCTCGACCGGGAGACCAGGCCGCCCCGGAAGATATCGAAGTCTGGATTTGCACCTGCGGGGCCGCCGTTGACAGTGAATTGGTAGTCGCGATTGGCAGGCGCGTTGAATCGAAGGTAGGCGAAGCTGCCGAGCTTGTTGTCGTCGCCCTCGATGTTGGACACGCAAGCCTGGCTCGGCGCACCGCCCACCGTCGCGAGTCGGTACATCGGCTGCACCACGTTCGGAATCGCCGGCAAGCCCCCGCTGTTCGTCTCGCTCTCGCCATAGGGGTCATTGGCGGCCGTGCTGATGTTCTGGCCACTCAGCAACCCGGCCAGCGCCGAAGCGCTCCCTGGCGACGTCGAATTGAACGCCGCAGTGAATGGATGGATCGACGAAACAGGTGCGCCGCTGCGGAACAGGATGCCCGTCATCGCGTCGTGGATCGGCTTGAAGCCGACCTGCTGGTTCAGATTCCAGAAGATGGACTGGATCGAGCCCTCCCGGTACCAGCCCGGATTGGTCGCCGGGCCCACCGCGAGATTCACGTTTCCGCCCCTGGCCTGTTGGGCGCCCACCGAATCCACATAGTTGTTGCGGCCGAGCGCAATGCCTGACCAGCCGTTGCCCCAACCCTCCGAAAACGCGAGTCGCCGGTCGACCCGTTCGTCCAGCGAGTGGGAGCCACCGGGCGAGTCGTCGCGGCTGAAAGCCGACTGGTAGTAGTGCCCCCATTCATGCGCAATCACGGGCGAATCGTATTCGTCGGTGTCGACGTTCTCCTTGCCCAGCACGTAGATCTCGCGACCGGTGCTCCGATTGATGAAGAACGTGCTGCCGATCTGGCCTGCAGCGACGCTGCCGCCGGCCGGCGCGTTGTTGGGACTCCAGAACACGCGCAAGACAGGGAATGCGGTAGCCGGTGCCACCGACAACACTTTCTGCATCGCCGTATAGACGGTGTCGAGCACCGCGAACGGTGCAGCCACGCGCTGGCTGGTGTAGCTGGAGCCACCCCAGCCGGACCCGGCGCGCAGATCGCGCGTCGATGCAGCGGCACCGGAGGAAAAGGCCGACGACTGCATGGAGTACAAGGCACTGCTCTGCGTGTTGTCGCGCACGCTCACGTCCCAACTTGGTCCGGCGCCAGTACGTGTCAGCTGCGCCCTTACGCGCACGACGATCGATGTGTTTGCAGGCACGGAGACCGAATACGCGCCACTGTCGTCGGTGGTGCTCACCGCGAGTTGCGCGGACGAGGTCGCGTCGAGCACCTCGAGCATTGCGCCACGCACCGGCTTGGCTGTCGTCGATGCGTAGACAAGAGGGCCGCTCGTGTTCGGAACGGATTCATACGTTGCCGTGCCAGTCAGGGTGACCGAACTTCCCAGCGGCGGCAGGATGGGAAATCCTCCTCCTCCTCCGCCGCCTCCTCCCCCACCACCGCAGCCCGCCAGCAGTACGGCGGCAATGCATGACGCGCCCAACGCAAAAGAGAACTTGTGACTCATAGCTTGTGCTGCCCTCGTTTCAGCCGCGGCCGATGCTTGAAAGAATTAGCGGTGCGTGAGGATGCCATAGCCGCACCACAAAAAACAAAGCCCGCCTGCATTTCTGCAGGCGGGCTTTGTCAAAACGCGACGCTAGGAGTTCTTACTGTTTACTGCAGCTTGATCTCGACGTCCACGCCAGCCGGCAGGTCGAGCTTCATCAGCGCGTCCACGGTCTTGTCGGTCGGGTCGACGATGTCCATCAGGCGCTGGTGCGTGCGGATCTCGAGCTGGTCGCGCGACGTCTTGTTGACGTGCGGCGAACGCAGGATGTCGAAACGCTTCATGCGGGTCGGCAGGGGCACGGGGCCCTTGACGATCGCGCCGGTGCGCTTGGCGGTGTCAACGATTTCGGCAGCCGATTGATCGATCAGCTTGTAGTCGAACGCCTTGAGGCGGATGCGGATTTTTTGCTTGGTAGCCATGATGTTTCCTTTGCGTCCGGCTTAGATGTCGAGGATCTTTGCCACGACGCCCGAACCCACGGTGCGGCCGCCTTCACGGA
>NZ_JXQQ01000021.1 GCF_000834655.1 Variovorax paradoxus | reverse complement strand
CAAGCGGCGCATCCATCGGGCGCCCTGCCTGCCCCCATCCCGGCCTTCCCCCAGAGGAGGAAGGAGCCAATACCAACGCGAAGACATGAACACCACCGGACCCCTCGAAGGCATCCGCATCCTCGACCTCACGGCCGTGGTGATGGGACCCTACGCCACGCAGACGCTCGGCGACCTCGGCGCCAACATCGTCAAGGTCGAGCCGCCGTCGGGCGACAACCTGCGCGCGGTCGGCCCGATGCGCCATGCGGGCATGGGTGCGATGGCGATGCACCTGAACCGCAACAAGCGCTCCATCGTGCTCGACCTGAAGCAGCCCGAAGGCCGCGAGGCGTGCCTGCGGCTCGCGGCGGGTTGCGACGCGCTCATCTACAACACGCGCCCGCAGGCGATGGCGCGGCTCGGGCTCGGCTACGAAGCGGTGGCGGCCGTCAATCCGAAGATCGTCTACCTCGGCGCCTTCGGCTACGGCGAAGAAGGCCCGTATGCCGGCAAGCCCGCCTACGACGACCTGATCCAGGGCGCGGCCGGCGTCGCCTCGCTCTTCGCGCAGCAGAGCGGCGATGCGCCGCGCTACGCGCCCGTCACGCTGGCCGACCGCGCCGTGGGGCTGCAGGCCGCCATCGCGCTGCTCGCCGCGGTGCTGAACGCACAGCGCACCGGCAAGGGCCAGGCGGTCGAGGTGCCGATGTTCGAAGCGCTCTCGCAGTTCGTGATGGGCGACCACCTCGGCGGCCACAGCTTCGAGCCGCCGCTCGGGCCCACCGGCTATGCCCGCCTGCTCGCGCCGCACCGCAAGCCCTATGCGACGGCCGACGGTTATCTCAGCGTGCTGATCTACAACGACAAGCACTGGCAGGCCTTCTTCGACGTGATCGGCCGGCCCGAGCTGCGTGCCTCGCCGATGTTCGGCTCGCACACCGCGCGCGCCGCGAACATCGGCGCGGTCTACGCGTTCGTCGCCGAGGTGATGGCCACGCGCGGCAGCGACGAATGGATGGCCGCGCTGGAAGCGGCCGACATCCCGGTCGCGCGCCTGCACAGCACCGAGAGCCTGCTCGACGACCCGCACCTGCGTGCCGTCGGCTTCTTCCCCGAGTTCGATCACCCGAGCGAAGGCCGCATCCGCACGCTCGCGCCGGTCGGGCGCTACAGCGCCACGCCCGCGTCGATCCGCCGCCCCGCGCCGCGCATCGGGGAGCAGAGCGTGGAGCTGCTGCGCGAAGCGGGCTACGCGGACGCGGCCATCGAACGCATGCTTGCGCGCGGCGTCACCCTGCAACCGGAACCTGCGAAAGACAGCGAATGAATTTCTCCCTGAACGAAGACCAGCGCTCGCTCGTCGCGGCCATCGAGCGCCTCTGCGAGGACTTCCCCATCGAGTACTGGCGCGACCACGACGAGCGCGCCGCGTTCCCGCACGAATTCCACCGCGCCGTCGCGCAGAGCGGCTGGCTCGGGATCGCGATGCCCGAGGCACAGGGCGGCGCGGGGCTGGGCATCACCGAGGCGGCGCTGATGATGCGCGCCATCAGCGCGTCGGGCGCGGGCATGTCGGGCGCGTCGTCGGTGCACATGAACATCTTCGGGCTCAACCCGGTGGTGGTGTTCGGCACCGAGGCGCAGCGCCAGCGCTTCCTGCCGCCATTGATCGCCGGCACCCAGAAGGCCTGCTTCGCCGTGACCGAGCCCGACGCGGGGCTCGACACCGCCAGCCTCAAGACGCAGGCGGTGCGCCAGCCGGACGGCAGCTACCTGCTGCACGGCCGCAAGATCTGGATCTCGACCGCGCAGGTGGCCGACCGCATGCTGATCCTCACGCGCACCACGCCCATCGACCAGGTGAAGAAACCGACGCAGGGCCTGACGCTCTTCTACACGGCGCTGGACCGCAGCAAGGTCGAGGTGCGCGAGATCCACAAGCTCGGGCGCGCGGCGGTCGACTCCAACATGCTCTTCATCGACGGTCTCGAGGTGCCGGAAGAAGACCGCATCGGCGAGGAAGGACGCGGGTTCGAATACATCCTGCACGGCCTGAACCCCGAGCGCATCCTGATCGCGGCCGAGGCCATCGGCATCGGCCGTGCCTCGCTGCGCATCGCCTCGCAGTACGCACAGGAGCGCGTGGTCTTCGGCCGGCCCATCGGCCAGAACCAGGGCGTGGCGCATCCGCTCGCGCGGGCCTGGGCCAACCTGGAGGCGGCCGACCTGATGATGCTCAAGGCCGCCACGCTGTACGACGCGAGCGAGCCCTGCGGCATCGAGGCCAACGCCGCCAAGTACCTCGCGGCCGAGGCGGCGCACGACGCCTGCCAGAACGCCATCCTCACGCTCGGCGGCATGGGCTATGCGAAGGAATACCATGTCGAGCGCCTGCTGCGCGAGAGCTACATCCCGCGCATCGCGCCGGTGAGCCCGCAGATGATCCTGAACTTCATCGCCGAGAAGGCGCTGGGGTTGCCCAAGTCGTATTGACCTCTGTTCATGAACGCCAACGCCGTCGTCACCCGCCATCTCTTCGTCCGAGGCCTCGTGCAGGGCGTGGGCTACCGCTGGTCGATGGTGCAGGCCGCCGAGCGCCTGGGCGTGCGCGGCTGGGTGCGCAACCGGCGCGACGGCAGCGTGGAGGCGCTCGCGGCCGGAGACGTCGATGCGGTCGAGGCGCTGGTCCGCTGGGCGGGCCAGGGGCCGGCAGGTGCGCGCGTGGATGCGGTCGATGTGAACGATGCCGCGGCCATGGACGACCTGCCCGACGGTTTTGCGCAGCGCGAGACCGCATAGGCCTTGGTCGTCGCGCCGGTTCAGGCCGATCCGTCTTCCATCTCCAACCGTCCGCGCCGGGCTTGTCAAAGCGTCGCGCAAGGCTTCGACAGGCTCAGCCCGAACGGTTCTGCCCACCTACGACAGGGGCGCTTCAATCCACCCGGATGTTCTTCGCCTTCACGATGCGGCTGTAGATCTCCGCATCGCGCCGCACCGCCGCGGCCATCTCGGCCTGCGTGAGCCCGAGCGGCTCGCTGTTCAGGTCGCGGATGCGCTTGGCGAGTTCGGGGTCCTTGCTGGCCTCGATCATCACGGCGTTGAAGCGCTGCTGTATCGCGACCGGCGTCGCGGCCGGTGCCCAGAGGCCGTGCCACGAGGTCATCACGAGGCCGGGCACCACTTCGGAGAGCGTGGGCACGTCGGGCATCGCGGGGTGGCGGCTGGCGCCGGAATACGCGAGCGCCTGCACGCGGCCGCTGCTGATGAGCTGGTAGCCCGTGGCGATCGGCTCCATCACCGTGTCGACCTGCCCGCCCACCACGTCGGCCACGGGGCTCGCGCGGTAGGGCACGTGCAGCATCTCGGTGCCGGTTTCGTCTTTCAGCCATTCCACGATCAGGTGCGACGGGCTTCCCGCGCCGTAGGAGGCGTGCGAGATCGTGCCCGGCTTCGCCTTCGCCGCGGCCAGCAGTTCCTTGACCGACTTCGCCGGGAATTTCGGGCTCGCGATCAGCACCAGCCCCTGCCGCATCGTGGTGGCGACCGGCACCAGGTCCTTCTGCGGATCGAACGGCAGCTTGGCATAGATGTACGGGTTGATCGTGAACGCCGTCGACAGGTTGTAGAGGTAGGTGTAGCCGTCGGGCGGCGCCTTCGCCACCGCGTCGGAAGCGAGGTTGCCGGCGGTGCCCGGCTTGTTGTCGATCACCACCGGCACGCCGAGCTGGCGCGCCATGTACTCGCCGTAGAGCCGCGCGAAGATGTCCGGCGGCGTGCCGGGCGCGAAGCCCACCACGATGCGGATCGGCTTGCTCGGCCAGGCCGCGCCCTGCGCGAAGGCGAAGCTGCACGCGAGGCCGAGGAAGAGGCCGACGAGGGGACCGGCCAGCCATTTGAATGTCGAACGCATGAATGTCTCCTGTCGCGGGTCGTGCCCGCTTGTTTGCATGAATCGGCTCTGCGGCCTTTGCTCTTTCTCTTCCGCCCTCATGATCCGTCGAGGGCCTGGGCTCCTTCGCGCTTGCGGGCTCGCGCGGTGCGTGTCCTTCAGTCGATCTGCGCGCCCGAGCGGCGCACGGCCTCGCCCCACTTGGCGATCTCCGCGCGGGCGAAGGCGTCGAGTTGCTCGGTGTTCATCTCGGCGTGTTCGATGCCCTGCTGCGCGAGCTTCTCGCGCACCTCGGGCTGGGCCAGCACCTGGCGCGTGGCCTCGCGCAGCCGGTCGCGCTGCGCGGCGGGCATGCTGCTGGGCGCATACAACATGAACCACGCGACGAGGTCGAAGTCCTTCACGCCCTGTTCCATCAGCGTGGGCACATCGGGTGCGGCCGCGCTGCGCTTCGCGCCCGAGGCGCCGAGCGCGCGCAGCTTGCCCGCGCGCACCTGCGGCATCACCGCGGCCGGGTGATAGAACATGAACTGCACGTTGCCGGCCATCAGCTCGGTCAGGGCCTGCGCGCCGTCGCGGTAGGGCACGTGCATGAAGTTCTTCGCGAGGCGCACGTTGAGCAGCTCGCCCGCGAGGTGGCCCGAGGTGCCGTTGCCGGCCGAGGCGAAGTTCACGTTGCCGGTCGCTGCGCCCAGGTCGGCCACGCTCTTCCACGGAGAGTTGGCAGGCACCACCAGCAGCGTGGGCGTGGCGCCCGCGAAGCCCAGCGGCACGAAGTCGCGCAGCGGCTGGTAGGACAGCCGCTTGTAGAGCGAGGGGTTGATCGCATGCGTGCCGACCGTGCCCATCAACAGCGTCTGGCCGTCGCTGGCGCGCGCGACCTGCTCGCTGCCGATCGAGCCGCCTGCGCCGGGCTTGTTCTCCACGATCGCGGCCACGCCGAGCTGTCGGCCCAGCGCATCGGCCAGGATGCGGCCGACGATGTCGGTGGACGTGCCGGCGCCGAAGGGCACCACGATCTTCAGCGGGCGCGGCGAACCTTGTGCGAGCGCGGCGCCCGCGGCCAGCAGCGTGCTCGCGAGCAAGAGGCGGCGCTTCATGCGGCGCTCCCGAAGCCCGCGGGCACCTGGCCGTCGTACTGCAGTTCGCGCGTGGCCTGATAGGAGAGGGCGAAGCCGCTCGGCGTCTCGGCCTCTTCAGCCAGGTGCGCGATGAGCCCCGCGGTGCGCGCGAGGATCGGCACGCCGCGCAGCGACGCCACCGGAAAGCCCACGCCCAGCAGCACGGCTGGAATGGCGGCCGAGACGTTCATGCGCAGCTCGCGGCCGACGATGCCGGGGATCGCGCGCTCCAGTGCCTGCGCGATGCGCACGTAGCGCATGTCGGCGCCGGCTTCGGCGGCCACTTCGATGAGCCGGTCCACGCGCGGGTCGTTGGCCTTGTGCAGCGGATGGCCGTAGCCGGGAATGGCCTGGCGGCCTTCCTTCAGCGCGCGGATCGTCGCGGCGGCCACGTCGTCGAGCGCTTCGCCCGCATCGACGCGCGCCGCCACGTCGGCGAACAGGCGCCCCGCGGTTTCGGACGCGCCGAGGATCACCGAGCCGCAGCCCAGGATGCCCGCGGCGACCGCGCCCTGCAGCGCGTCGGGCGCAGCGGCGAAGGTCATGCGGCTGGCCTGCACGCTGGGCACGAGGCCGTGCTCGGCGATGGCCACCAGCGTGGCGTTGAGCACCGTGCTGCAGGCCGCGTCGGGCTGCTTGCCGGTGAGCAGCAGGAAGAAGTAGTCGGCGAACGAGAGCTTGCCGATCAGGTCGCGGCACAGGTCCTGGCCGCGAACGACGATGGTGTGTTCGTCCGAGGTGCAGATGGCGGTGCGCGGGACAGTGGATTTGCCGATTTTCATGAGGGCGTATGCAGTGGATCGGGGGTGGATCGAGGCTCAGGCGGCCTCGGGTTGGAGATGGAAGTCGTAGTGCGCCGACCAGTACGGCCGCTCGATCGCGCGGCCGTCGGGCGCCTGGCCCGGCGGGTGCGATTCGAAATCGACGACGAGGCTGGGCCGCACGCCGAACACCGCGTCCGAGTCGATGTAGGGGCTGCCCGCCACGAAGAGATGCGTGGTCACCGGCACGTGGCCCTCGGCCACCACCTTCATGTGGATGTGGCCGGGCCGGTTGGGGTGGCGGCCCATGCCGTCGAGCATGCGGCCCACCGGGCCGTCGACCGGCACCGGGTAGTACGAGGGCTTGATCGACCAGAACCAGTAGCGGCCTTCGGCGTCGGTGCGGATGCGCGCGCGCGCCGCCATGCCCGCGCCATCGACCTGCATGTCGTACACGCCCTCGCCGTCGCCCGACCAGATGTCGAGCAGCGCGTTCGCGAGCGGCTGGCCGCGGGTGTCGGTGACGCGGCCGCTGTAGAAGGCAGGTTCGCCGCGCACGCCGGGCGCGATGTCGGCGCCCAGTGGCAGGTCGGGAGCGCCGTCCCAGTAGTAGGGGCCCTGCACCGTGGCCTCGGTGGTCTCGGTCGCCTGCAGCGTCTTGCCGGCCTGGCCTGCGCGGGCGGCGGCGCGCAGCTGGTCGAGCATCACCACCATCATCGAAGCGCCGAGCGTGTCCGACAGCAGGATGAACTCCTGGCGCTTGTCGTCGCAGGCCTTGCCCACGGCGGTGAGGAATTCGATGCCGGCCATCCATTCGTCGGGCTGCAGGTCGACCTCGCGGATGAAGGCGTGCAGGTGGGTGATGAGCGAGCGCATCACCTGTGCGAAGCGCGGGTCGGTGGCGCCCTCCAGGCGCTGCAGCGCGGCCTGGGTGAGTTCGTTCTCGTTCGAGGGGGTCATGGGGCTTGTCTCCTTTTTCTTTTGCAATGGCGTGGTGTCAGGCGGCCGGCCTCAAGCGTTGCCGTATTGGTTCGACGATGGCGTCGTTGTCGGCGCCCAGCAATGGCGGCGCGGTGACCTCGAGCGGCCGTTCGCCGTCGAAGCTCACCGGCGAGCGGATGGTCCGCCACTCGCCGCCTTCGGGGTGCGGCGCGCTCACTTCCAGCTGCAGGTGGCGGGCCTGCGGGTCCTGCATCGCTTCGCGGGTGTCGTACATGGGGGCGTGGGGCACGTCCTCGGACTCCAGCCGCGCGCACCAGTCGGCGCGGGTGCGCGCGCGGAACAGGCCGTCGAGCAGCGCGATCATGTCGTTCTGGTGCGCGATGCGGCCTTCGCGCGTCGCGAAGCGCGGGTCCTGGAACAGGTCGGGTCGCTCGATCGCATTGGCCAGGCCCTGCCAGAACTTCTCGGGCGAGGACATGTGCAGCGCGATCCACAGGCCGTCGGCGCACTCCAGCACGTACGACTGCGAGACGCTCGGCCGGCTGAACGGACCCATGATCTCGTTCTCGGAAAAGTAGTGCGTGAAGGCATCGAGGTTGAAATGGCACATGGCCTCGAGCATCGACACCTCGACCTTGCGGCCCTGGCCGGTGCGCCCGCGCTCCACCAGTGCGCCCATCACGCCGTAGGCCGCATAGAAGCCGGTCATGGCGTCGGCCACGGCCGGTCCCACCACGCGCGGGTTGGCCGGGTTCACCAGGAGCTTGAGGAAGGCGCTGGCCGCCTGGGCCACCGTGTCGTAGGCGGGGCGGTTGGCGGCCGGGCCGGTCTGGCCGAAGCCGCTGATGGCGCAGTACACCAGCCGCGGGTTGAGCGCGCGCAGCCGCGCCTCGCCTGCGCCCAGCCGCTCGGCCGCGCCGGGGCGGAAGTTCTGGATGTAGACGTCCGACTCCTTCACCAGTTCGTCGAACACCGCCGCGTCCTCCGGCAGCTTGGGGTTGAGCGTGATGCTGCGCTTGTTGCGGTTGTAGGTCTGGAAGTGCGGGCTGTAGAGGCCGCCGCGGAACGAGCGGAACGGATCGCCGCTGCCGGGCTGCTCGACCTTCACCACCTCGGCGCCCAGGTCGGCGAGGAACATGCCCGCCGCCGGCCCGGTGATGAACGTGCCTTGCTCCAGCACCTTGATGCCGCTGAGGACTTTGTGCACCGCGTTGTCTCCTGTGTGTTCGTGGCTGGGTGCGAACTCTATGCAGGCGCGACGATTTTTAACAATGATGGTTTTGCATGGATACCATCGATGGCATCGATCATTCGACGGACCGGGGATCTCTATGGAATTGCGTCACCTGCGCTACTTCAGCGCGCTGGCGGGCTCGCTCAACTTCACCCGCGCGGCCGAGCGGCTGCATGTGACGCAGTCGACGCTGTCGCACCAGATCAAGCAGCTCGAAGAAGAGCTGGGCACGCTGCTTTTCGACCGCATCGGCAAGCGCGTGGCGCTGACCGAGGCCGGCGAGGCATTCCTGCATCACGCCACGCGCGCGCTGCAGGAGATCGACCGGGGCCTGGGCGCACTGCGCGACGACCCGCAGGCGGCGGCCGGCGAACTGCGCATCGGCTCGACCCACACCTTCAACTTGGGCTTCATTCCGGACTGCATCGCGGGCTTCCAGAAGCGCTATCCGCGGGTGCGCGTGATGGTCGACGAGCTCGCGGCCGACCTGATTGCCGAGCGCCTGCAGGAGGGCACGCTCGACCTGGGCATCGCCTACCGGCCGGGCGTGCCCGGGACGCTGCAGTTCGAGCCGCTCTACAACGAGGAGATGGTGCTGGTGGTGGCGGGCGACCATCCGCTCGCGCGCCGCAAGCGCGTGCGCATGGTGGAGCTGCACCGAATGCCGATGGTGATGCTGCCCGCGAGCTTCGCGACGCGGCAGATGCTCGACGAGTGCTTCCGCTCCTGCGGCGCGGAGCCGCAGGTGGTGGCCGAGATCAACACGCTGGCGCCGATCATGGGGCTCGTCGCGAAGACGCAGCTCGCGGCCATCGTGTCTGCCAACGCCGTGCAGCCGCATTCGGGCCTGGCCACGGTGCGGCTGGAAAGCCCGACACCGGTGCGCACCCCGGGCATGCTGTGGTCGCCCAAGGCGCGCGAGTCGGCGCCCACGCGCGCTTTCGCAGCCATCGTGCGCAAGGTGGCGTTCCGCACGAGCATGCTGGAGCGCGCGGACGCCTGAGCCAGCGCTGGCACCATTTGCAACCGCTCTGGCGGGCATTGCAACCTTCCGCGACTTGTGTACCGGGCAGGGCCTTCCCATGTGTCGGACAATCGAAGACGGCTTTTTCATCCTCCGCGACACAAGAGACATCCCATGAAACTCCCCACCCGCGTCAAGCTCGTCGACGTCGGCCCGCGCGACGGCCTGCAGAACGAAAAGCAGCCGGTCTCGGCCGAGGTCAAGATCGGACTCGTGCACCGCCTGCAGGACGCCGGGCTCAAGGAAATCGAGGTCACCAGCTTCGTCTCGCCCAAGTGGGTGCCGCAGATGGCGGACAACGCCCAGGTGATGCACGGCATCACGCGCAAGGCGGGCGTTCTCTATTCGGTGCTCACGCCCAACATGAAGGGCTTCGAGGCAGCCATCGCCGCGCCGCGCGAGGAGTGGCCCGACGAGATCGTGGTGTTCGGCGCCGCGAGCGAGGCCTTCAGCCAGAAGAACATCAACTGCTCGATCGCCGAAAGCATCGAGCGCTTCGCACCCGTGGTGGCGGCGGCGCTCGAAAAGGGCATTCGTGTGCGGGGCGCGATGTCGTGCACGGTCGGTTGCCCCTATGAAGGCGAGATCGCCCCGGCCAAGGTCGGCTACCTCGCGCAGCTGATGAAGGGCATCGGCGTGCAGCGCGTGGACGTGGCCGACACCATCGGCGTGGGCACGCCGCGCAAGGTGCAGGCGGCGATGGAGGCCACGCTCGCGCACTTCGATGTCGACGCCATTTCCGGCCACTTTCACGACACCTACGGGCAGGCGCTGGTCAACACGCTGGCGGCGCTCGAGATGGGTGTGTGGAATTTCCAGTCGTCCTCGGCAGGCCTGGGCGGCTGCCCCTACGCCAAGGGCGCGACGGGCAATGTCGCCACCGAAGACGTGGTCTACATGCTGCACGGCATGGGCATCGAGACCGGCATCGACCTGGACAAGCTGATCGACGCGGGCGTCTACATCAGCCAGGCGCTGGGGCGCGAGCCGAACTCGCGCGCATCGAAGGCCATCCGCACCAAGCGGGCCGGCTGAAACACACGCACGCACAGGAGTTTTCGTGGACCTGCATGTCTGGCTTGCATTTCTGGTGGCCAGTTGCGTCATCGCGGTTTCGCCCGGTTCGGGCGCGGTGCTCAGCATGAGCCACGGCCTGAGCTACGGCGTGCGGCGCACGACGGCGACCATCGTCGGCCTGCAACTGGGGCTGGCCGTGATCCTGCTCGTGGCGGGGCTCGGCGTGGGTGCGGTGCTCACCGCCTCGGCCACCGCGTTCACGGTGATCAAGGTGGTCGGCGCGTGCTACCTGCTGTGGCTGGGCTGGCGCCAGTGGCGCGCGCCGGTGGCGAAGGTCGCGGGCGACGCCGGGCAGTCGGCCGGCGAGCCCGACCTCACGGCGCGGCAGCGCGTGTTGCGCGGCTTCCTCACCAACGTGACCAATCCCAAGGGCATCGTCTTCATGGCGGCCGTGCTGCCGCAGTTCATCCAGCCGACGCGGCCGTTGTGGCTTCAGCTGCTGGTGCTGCTGGCCACGACGGTGATGGTCGACGTGACCGTGATGCACGGTTACGCCTGGCTGGCCGCGCGGCTGCAGGGCGCGCTGCGCTCGGTGCGCGCGCGGCGCGCGCAGAACCGCGTGTTCGGCGGCGTGCTGATGGCGATGGGCGCGTTCCTTTTCATGTTCAAGCGCAGCGCCTGAGGGCGCACTTTCGCGCGGTCTTCTTGCAGATTCCAACCCATGTGCGGCTCTGAACTCCATTCCCTTCCCGAAGGCGTCCAGCGCGTCTCCCGCGTGCTGCAGGACGCCGGCCATCCCCATTCCCCGCGCATGCTCGACGACGCCTGCCGCACCGCGCAACAGGCGGCCGATGCGCTCGGCATCGCGGTCGGCCAGATTGCCAAGAGCATCATCTTTCGCCGCAAGAGCGACGATGCCGCGGTGCTGGTCATCACCTCGGGCGACAAGCGCGTGGACGAGAAGAAGGTCGATGCGCTCGTCGGCAAGACCGGCCGCGCCGATGCCGAGTTCGTGAAGGCGCGCACCGGCTTCACCATCGGCGGCGTGTCGCCGGTGGGGCATGCGACCAAGCCGGTGGTGCTGATCGACCGCGAGTTGTTCCGCTTCGAGGAGATCTGGGCCGCGGCGGGCCATCCGCATGCGGTGTTCCAGCTCCGGCCGCAGGACCTCGAAACGCTCACCGGCGCGCCGGTGACGGACGTGGTTTGAACTTCGCCGAAGCCCAGACCCTGGCCGCACGCGCGGTGGCCGTGCGCGACCTGCCCGAAGACGTGCCTTCGCCCTGCACCTCGGTCTGCCGCATGGACCGCCTGAGCGGCTTCTGCGAGGGGTGCCTGCGCACCATTCCCGAGATCGCGGGCTGGAGCAAGATGGAAGACGACGCGCGGCGCGGCGTGTGGCGCGCGATAGAGTTGCGGGCCCGGGCCGGCATCTGGCGCGTCCCGGAAACCTCCGGAGACCACGACGCATGAAGCACATCGACTTCTATCTCGACTTCATCTCGCCCTACGCGCACCTCGCGTTCGAGCACCTGCCGGAGGCGCTCGAAGGGCTGAGCTACAGCGTGGCCTACAAGCCGGTTCTGCTCGGCGCGCTGCTCAAGCAACACGGCCAGCTCGGGCCGGCCGAGATTCCGTCAAAACGCAGCTGGACCTACCGCCATGTGCTGTGGCTCGGTCATGCCAACGGCATCCAGATCGAGATGCCGGCCTCGCACCCCTACAACCCGCTGCCGCACCTGCGGCTCGCGGTGTCGACGAGCGACGACGGCAGCATCAGCCGCCTCGTGGCCGAGACCATCCTGCGCAACGTGTGGCGCGGCGGCGAGGAAGCCGGCGATGCGGCGCGGCTCGCGGCGCTCACCGCGCAACTGGGTCCGAAGCGCGAAGCGGGCAGCGACGAGAGCAAGGCGCTCCTGAAGCGCAACACCGACGAAGCGCTCGCGCTCGGCGTGTTCGGAACGCCGGCCTACGTGGTCGACGGGCGTCTCTTCTGGGGCTTCGACGGCCTCGCGATGCTGCGTTCGTACCTGTCGGGCGACGCGTGGTTCGACGGCCCGCAATGGGCCTCGGCGGACCAGCGCCCCTCCTTGCTGCGGAGCAAATAGGACCTGAGGACAAACCCGAGCAGGGTTTCGATTTCTTACAAGCTGAAACGCGCACCGCGGGTTTCACCCTAATCCGTAAGCATCGGTTCAGTTTCGCGCAAGTCTCGGGTCAGTCACGCCTCCAAGAATGCCTCACGGCCCCGGATATCGGGCGCCGCATGAACGCAAACACACAGGAGACGACGCAATGGCCGCCACACTAGATTCACGGGGAGTGCCGCATCCGGCCCCCCGGCCCATGTCCTCGGAGGAGAAGAAAGTCATCTTCGCCTCCTCGCTCGGCACCGTGTTCGAGTGGTACGACTTCTACCTCTACGGTTCGCTCGCCGCGATCATCGCCAAGCAGTTCTTCAGCGGCCTGGATGCGGGCGCCGCCTTCATCTTCGCGCTGCTGGCGTTCGCTGCCGGTTTCCTGGTGCGTCCGTTCGGCGCCATCGTGTTCGGCCGGCTGGGCGACATGATCGGGCGCAAGTACACCTTCCTCGTGACGATCCTGATCATGGGCCTGTCGACGTTCATCGTCGGCCTGCTGCCCAGCTACGCGACCATCGGCGTCGCGGCGCCGGTGATCCTGATCGCGCTGCGCATGCTGCAGGGCCTGGCCCTCGGCGGCGAGTACGGCGGTGCCGCCACCTACGTGGCCGAGCACTCGCCGCACGGCAAGCGCGGTGCGTACACCTCGTGGATCCAGACCACGGCAACGCTGGGCCTGTTCCTGAGCCTGCTGGTGATCCTGGGCGTGCGCGAGTTCATGGGCGAAGCGGCGTTCAACGACTGGGGCTGGCGCATTCCGTTCCTGGTGTCGATCCTGCTCCTGGGCATCTCGGTGTGGATTCGTCTCTCGCTGAGCGAATCGCCCGCCTTCCAGAAGATGAAGGCCGAGGGCAAGACCTCCAAGGCACCGCTGGCCGAATCGTTCGGTGAGTGGAAGAACCTGAAGATCGTGATCCTGGCGCTGGTCGGCCTCACTGCCGGCCAGGCGGTGGTCTGGTACTCGGGCCAGTTCTATGCGCTCTTCTTCCTCACGGCACAGCTGAAGGTCGATGCGACCACGGCCAACCTGATGATCGCCGCCGCGCTGCTGCTGGGCACGCCGTTCTTCGTGGTCTTCGGCACGCTGTCGGACAAGATCGGCCGCAAGCCCATCATCATGGCCGGCTGCCTGCTGGCCGTGGTCACCTACTTCCCCGTGTTCAAGATGCTGACCGAAGCCGCCAACCCGGACCTGGCCCGCGCGCAGGCCACGGCCGGCGTCACGGTGACGGCCGACCCGGCGACCTGCTCCTTCCAGGGCAACCCGGTGGCCCGCGAGATCGACTTCAAGAGCTCGTGCGACATCGCCAAGCGCTACCTCGTGCAGAACTCGGTGAGCTATGAAAACGTGGCCGGCGCGCCGGGCTCGAAGGCCGTCGTGAAGATCGGCGACAAGACGGTCGAGGCGCCCGTCGGCAACGTGGTGAACTCCAAGTTCGACGAGAACTCCGCCAAGGAAATCGCCGCCTTCAAGAAGGGCGTGGCCGAAGACCTGAAGATCGCGGGCTACCCGGCGAAGGCCGATCCCGCCAAGATCAACAAGGTGCTGACCATCGTGCTGCTGTTCTGGCTGGTGCTGCTGGTGACGATGGTGTACGGCCCGATCGCAGCGATGCTGGTCGAACTGTTCCCCACGCGCATCCGCTACACCTCGATGAGCCTGCCGTATCACATCGGCAACGGCTGGTTCGGCGGCCTCCTGCCGACCACCGCCTTCGCGATCGTGGCCTCCACCGGCAACATGTACAACGGCCTCTGGTACCCGATCATCATCGCGGGCATCACGCTGGTGATTGGCACGATCTTCATCCGCGAGACGAAGGACGTGGACATCTACGCGAACGACTGATCGAACGCATCGCACACGTCGCGTGTGCGAGAGGAGGGCTGCGGGAGCGGCCCTCCGTTCAACAAAGGGGCTTCATGCCATCCGACGGCATGAGGCCCTTTTCTTGAACCCCTCATCTTCACCATCACCACCCTCTCCAGGAGACAGCACCCATGTGGAAAATCGCCGTCGGCTTCGTCATCTTTGCCGCCATTGCCCTGTACGTGATCTCGAAGGCCGGTGACAAGGTCGACATGTCGGGCGAGAAGCATGGCGGGGACACCACGCACGAGCCCGCGCCCGCCGCCGCTCCCAAGTAGAAGAGGCAGCAGCGCGGCGGGGGGGCGGCTACCGCTTGAAGCGGCCTTCGCTGACGATCGACAGGTCGACGTAGTCGATGCCCGTGTGATCCGTCGGCGAGTAGTTCACGTCGACGCCGCCGCCCACGTCGTACTGGAAGGTGTTGAGCGTGGCGATGAGCTTCGCGCGCGTGGGCTTGGGGCCCGTGCGGCGCAGCGCCTCCACCAGCACCTTGGTGGCGACGAAGCCTTCGAGCAGCGCGGGCGACAGCTCGTTCTGGCCCTTGGCCTTGGCCAGCGCCATGGCTTCCTTGATCAGCGGGTGGCCGAACGAGCGCTCGTACGGAAGCACCTGCGTGATGATCACGCCCGCGCTCGCCGTGCCCAGTTCCTTGATGAAACCCGAGGCCGCGTTGTTCGACAGCGTGATGATCTGCGCCGCCGAACCCGCGGCCCGCAGCGCCTTCACGCCGTCGGTCACCGAGGTGCCCGAGCCGATCCACAGCACCGCCTGCGCGTTGGCCTTGACCAGTTGCGGCACGATGCTCGCGAAGTCGGGCTTGCTGCGGTCGGCCAGCACCAGCGCCGCGGGCTTGATGTTCGCCTTCTCGAAGCCCTTGGCCGCACCTTCCATCGCGTCCTTGCCGAAGGAATCGTCCGCCTGGACCACGGCGATGCGCTGGATGCCGGTGGTGTTCAGGTGCTGCACGGCCTTTTCGGCCTCGCGCTGGTAGGTAGAGCGCACGTTGAAGACGTTCTTCTGCAGCGGCTTGTGCAGCACCATCGCGCCGGTGGAAGGCCCGACGAGCGCCACGCCGTACTTGTCGAGCAGCGGGATCACCGCGATCGTGTTGGGCGTGCCGCGGTTCAGCAGCAGCGCGACGACCTTCTTGTCCTCGATCAGGATGCGGGTGTTTTCCAGCGAGCGCTTGGCGTCCAGGCCGTCGTCCAGCCGGATCACCTCAACCTGCTCGCCGTTGATGCCGCCCTGCGCGTTGACCTGGTCGATCACCAGTTGCGAGCCCAGGATCGTTTCCTTCACGCTGGCGGCCACCGGGCCCGAAAGGTCGGCCGACTGGCCGATCAGGATCTGGGCCGAGGCCCCGGGGGCGGCCGCTGCCAGCAGGAGCGCAACGGCGCAGGACGCAAACATCGTTTTCATCGAACAAAGCCTTTCCACGAGGCGGGCTTGCCTCTGTCAGAAGATGTGTAATGTGTTGCTGTTGGTGACATAAGTTTGCTCGTGCAAACCCTGTCAAACCATTGTTTGCAGACCCCAAAAAGCGACGGCCCGCCGGGGAGCCGGCGGGCCGCTGAAGGGGGAAGGAGGGCGGAGCGTCAGCGCTTGAAGCGCCCGTCGCTGATGATCGCCAGGTCCGCGAAGTCGATGCCGCTGTGGTCCTGCGGCGTGTAGCTCACCTCGAGCCCGCCGCCCAGGTCGTAGCTGCGAATGCTTTCGAGCGCGGCCAGCACCTTGGCGCGCGTGGGCCTCGGCCCCGCGCGGCGCAGCGCTTCCACCAGCACCTTCGCCGAAGCGAAGCCCTCGAGCGCGGCGGGCGAGAGCTCCGCCTGCCCCTTCGCCTTGGCGAGCGTGAGCGCCTCTTTCACCATCGGCTGGCCGAGCGAGCGCTCGCTGGGAAACACCTGCGTCACGATCACGCCGCGGCTCGCATCGCCCAGTTGCTTGATGAACCCCGAGGACGCGTTGTTCGACAGCGTGACCACCTGCGCCGCCGAACCCGAGGCGCGCAGCGCCTTGATGCCGTCGACCACCGCGATGCCCGAGCCGATCCACAGCACCGCCTGCGCGTTGGCATCCTTGATGGCCGGCACGATCGCCGCGTAATCGGGCTTGTCGCGATCGGCCGGAACGGTCACCGTCGGCGTGGCCTTGCCCTTGGTGAAGCCGGTCATCGCGCCTTCGAGCGCGTCCTTGCCGAACGAATCGGTCACGTACACCACGGCGATGCGCGTGAGGCCGATGGTCAGCAGGTGCTGCACCGCCTTCTCGGCCTCGCGCTGGTAGGTGGCGCGCACGTTGAACACGTGCTTTTGCAGCGGCTTGTGCAGCACCATCGCGCCGGTGGAAGGGCCGATCAGCGCCACCTCGTTCTTGTCGAGCCACGGGATGATGGCCTGCGAGTGCGGCGTGCCGCGGCTCATGAAGAGCGCCACCACCTTCTTGTCCTCGATCAGCACGCGGGCGTTTTCCCCGGCGCGCTTCACGTCGAAGGCGTCGTCCATGCGGACCACCTCGATCTTCTCGCCGTGGATGCCGCCCTGGGCGTTGGCCGCGTCGATCACCAGCTGGGCGCCGCCGATGGTCTCGTTGACGCTCGCGGCCACCGAGCCTGTCATGCCGGCGGTCTGGCCGATGAGGATCTGGGCGGAGGCGCCCATCGCCGTGAGCGCCAGCAGGGCGGCGGCACAAAGCGTGCGGGTCTTCGTCATGGAAGCCTTTCGAGGGATGCTTGCGGGGAAGTTGAAAACAAATGTGGTATTTGTTATCAAAAGTGTCTTCGCCTGAATCCGGACAAACCCCTGCGTGGGCGCAGACCATGTGACGCAGTGCACAGATGCGTCACCGACCTATCCCTAGAATGTTTGCCCCACCCCCCAAGGCATTCATGACACAGGGCTCCATCCGGATTCGCGGCGCGCGCCAGCACAACCTCCAGAACCTCGACCTCGACATCCGCACCGGCGAGATGACCGTGGTCACCGGGCCCAGCGGCTCGGGCAAATCGAGCCTCGTGTTCGACACCCTCTACGCCGAAGGCCAGCGGCGCTACGTGGAGACCTTCTCCGCCTACGCGCGACAGTTCCTGGACCGCATGGACAAGCCGGCCGTCGACAAGGTGGAGGGCGTGCCGCCCGCCATCGCCATCGACCAGACCAACCCGGTGCGCTCCTCGCGCTCCACGGTCGGCACGATGACCGAGCTGAACGACCACCTGAAGCTGCTCTATGCCCGTGCGGCGCAGCTTTTCGACCGCGAGACTGCGCTCCCGGTGCGCCACGACTCGCCCGACAGCATCTATGCGCAGATCGCCGAGCGCGCGGCCGCGGCGGGTGATCCGCGGCTGGTCATCACTTTCCCGGTCGAGCTGCCTGCAGGCACGTCGGCCGAAGAAGTGACGCAGTGGCTTTCGGCCAGCGGCTTCACGCGGGTGCAGTCAGAGCGCGAGGTGGCCACGCCCACCGGCGCGCGCAAGGTGCTCGACGTGGTGGCCGACCGCTTTCGCATCTCGAGCGCCGAGCGTTCGCGCGTGGTGGAAGCGATCGAGGTGGCCCTCAAGCGCGGCAGCGGGCGCGTCACGGTGTACGCCACCGGCGCTGAAGAAAACGCACCGACCGATGTGTGGAAGTTCTCCACCGGCCTGCATTGCCCCGAGAGCGACATCCGCTACACCGACCCGATCCCGTCGATGTTCTCGTTCAACTCGGCGGTCGGCGCCTGCGACACCTGCCGCGGCTTCGGCCGCGTGATCGGCGTCGACCTGGGCCTCGTGATCCCGAACGACAAGCTCACGCTGCGCGCCGGCGCGATCAAGACCATCCAGACCCCCGCGTGGAAAGAGGCGCAGGACGACCTCATGCGCCACGCCGAGGCCGCCGGCGTTCCGCGCGACACGCCCTGGAACAAGCTCACCGAGGAGCAGAAGCACTGGGTGATCGAGGGCACGCCCAACTACAAAGAAGGCAACTGGAACAAGCAGTGGTATGGCGTGCGCCGCTTCTTCGCCTACCTGGAGAGCAAGGCCTACAAGATGCACATCCGTGTGCTCTTGTCCAAGTACCGCAGCTACACGCCGTGCCCCGTCTGCAGCGGCGCGCGGCTAAAGCTCGACAGCCTGCTCTGGCGCATCGGCAGCAAGGAAGACGCCGACGCGGTGCTGCCGCCCGAAAAGCGCTTCATGCCGACCGGCGTCAAGTGGTCGCGTGCGCAGCTCGAAGCGCTGCCGGGGCTTTGCCTGCACGACCTGATGCTCCTGCCCATCGAGCGGCTGCGCAGGTTCTTCGACCGCGTCGAGCACCACGGCAACGGCAGCCCCGCGAGCGAAGGCGAGGCGCAGGCGCTGAAGCTGCTGTTCGAGGAAATCACCACCCGCCTGCGCTACCTGCACGACGTGGGCATCGGCTACCTCACGCTCGACCGCCAGAGCCGCACGCTCTCGGGCGGCGAAGTGCAGCGCATCAACCTCACGACCGCGCTCGGCACCTCGCTGGTCAACACGCTCTTCGTGCTCGACGAGCCCAGCATCGGCCTGCACCCGCGTGACATGAACCGCATCACCGAGGCCATGCTGCGCCTGCGCGATGCGGGCAACACGCTCGTGGTGGTCGAGCACGACCCGGCCGTCATGCTCGCGGCCGACCGCGTGATCGACATGGGCCCCGGCCCCGGCATCCGCGGTGGGCAGATCGTGTTCGACGGCACGACCGACCAATTGCGCGACGCCGACACCCTCACTGGCCAGTACCTGGGCGGCCGCAAGAAGATCGGCATGGGCTTCAAGCGCCTGGTGAGCGAGAACACGCACCGGCTCATCCTCGAAGGCGCGCGCGAGCACAACCTGCAGAACGTGACGGTCGAGTTCCCGCTCGCGCGGCTGGTGTGCGTCACCGGCGTGAGCGGCTCGGGCAAGTCGACGCTGATCCAGGACGTGCTGGCGCCCGCGCTCATGCGCCACTTCGGCAAGGCGACGGAAACGCCGGGTGCGCACGATCGCCTGCTGGGCGCCGATCACCTGGGGGACGTGGTCTTCGTCGACCAGTCGCCCATCGGCAAGACCGCGCGCTCCAACCCGGCGAGCTACGTGGGCGCGTGGGACGCGATCCGCGAAATCTTCGCCACCGCGGCGCTCTCGCGCCAGCGCGGCTACACCGCGAGCAAGTTCAGCTTCAACTCCGGCGACGGGCGCTGCCCGACCTGCGGCGGCTCGGGCTTCGAGCACGTCGAGATGCAGTTCCTCTCGGACGTGTACCTGCGCTGCCCCGATTGCGACGGCAAGCGCTACCGCCCCGAAATCCTCGAAGTGAAGGTCGAGCGCAAGGGCAGGAACTACAACGTGGCCGACGTGCTCGACCTCACCGTGGCCGAGGCGGCCGCCGTGTTCGAGGCCGACCGCGACGTGCTGCGCGTGCTGCAGCCGATTTCCGACGTGGGCCTGGACTACGTCAAGCTCGGCCAGCCGGTGCCCACGCTCTCGGGCGGCGAAGCCCAGCGCCTGAAGCTCGCGGGCTTCCTCGCCGAAGCCGCCAAGAGCGCCACGGCAAGCAAGCAGTCGGTCGCACGCAAGGGCACGCTGTTCCTGTTCGACGAGCCGACCACGGGCCTGCACTTCGACGACATCGCGCGCCTGATGCGCGCGCTGCGCAAGCTTCTGGACGCGGGCCATTCGCTGATCGTGATCGAGCACAACCTGGACGTGATCCGCGCGAGCGACTGGTGCATCGATCTCGGCCCCGAAGGCGGCGAGGGCGGTGGCAAGGTGGTGGCCGAGGGCACGCCCGAGCAGCTGCGCGAGAACCGCGCCTCGCTCACCGGCGCCGCGCTGGCCGACTACGAGCTGGCCATCGGTCCCGAGGCCTACAAGGTGGCCGAGCGCGCGGCACGGCGCTACATCGCGAACGCGAAGACGGCGCCCGGCAGCCACGCGATCGAAATCGTGAATGCGCGCGAGCACAACCTGAAGAACCTCAGCGTGGACATTCCGCGCGGCAAGTTCAGCGTGGTGACGGGCGTAAGCGGCTCGGGCAAATCGACGCTGGCCTTCGACATCCTCTTCAACGAAGGGCAGCGACGGTATCTCGAATCGCTCAACGCGTACGCGCGCAGCATCGTGCAGCCGGCGGGGCGCCCCGAGGTCGATGCCGTCTACGGCATTCCGCCGACCGTGGCCATCGAGCAGCGCCTCTCGCGCGGCGGCCGCAAGAGCACGGTGGGCACGACCACCGAGGTGTGGCACTTCCTGCGCCTCCTGTATGTGAAGCTGGGCATCCAGCACTGCATCCACGACGGCGCGGCCGTGCAGCCGCAGACGCCCGACAGCATCGCTGCGCAGTTGATGCGCAACTTCAAGGGCCAGCACATCGGCCTGCTCGCGCCGCTGGTGAGCAACCGCAAGGGCGTGTACACCGAGCTGGCCGACTGGGCGCGGCCGCGCGGCTTCACGCACCTGCGCGTGGACGGCGACTTCCTGCCGACCACGGGCTTCCCGCGCATCGACCGCTTCAAGGAGCACAGCATCGAGCTGCCGGTGGCCAGCCTCGACGTGCTGCCCTCCAGCGAGAACGAACTGCGCGAGGCGCTCACCAAGGCGCTCGAACACGGCAAGGGCGTGGTGCATGTGCTGAGCCAGCTCGACGGCCTGAAGGCCGCGATGATGGCCGGCGTTTCGGCCGCCGGCATCGGCCGCGTCAACGTGTTCTCCACGCTGCGCGCCTGCCCGGTGTGCAGCACCAGTTATGCCGAGCTCGATCCGCGCCTCTTCAGCTACAACAGCAAGCACGGCTGGTGCCCAGACTGCGTGGGCACGGGCGTCAAGCTCAGCAAGGACCAGCGCAAGGTCTTCGACGATTCGATCCGCGACGACGACAACAAGGGCCGCGAACAGACCTTCGCCGAGCCCGAGATCGAAGACCTGGCCGACACCGCCTGCCCGACCTGCGAAGGCACGCGCCTGAACGCCACGGCGCGCGCCGTGGGCTTCGGCACCGCGGCCGACGGCTCGGGCGGCATCGGCATCACCGAGCTCGCGCGCATGAGCGTGACCGAGGTGCGCCAGTGGTTCGAAGGGCTGGTGCTCACCGGCCGCGAGGCCGAGATCGCACGCGACCTGGTGCCCGAGATCAAGAGCCGCCTCGAATTCCTCGAAGAGGTGGGCCTGGGGTATCTTACGCTCGACCGCGGCGCGCCCACGCTCTCGGGCGGCGAGGCGCAGCGTATCCGTCTCGCGGCGCAGCTGGGCAGCAACCTGCAGGGCGTGTGCTACGTGCTCGACGAGCCGACCATCGGCCTGCATGCGCGCGACAACCAGATCCTGCTGAACGCACTGCACAAGCTCGGCGAGAAGGGCAACACGCTGGTGGTGGTGGAGCACGACGAAGACACCATCCGCCGCGCCGACCACATCATCGACATCGGTCCGAGCGCCGGCAAGCGCGGCGGGCGCCTGGTGGCCGAAGGCTCGGTGGCCGACATCGAGGCCGCAGGCGATTCGCAGACCGGCCGGTACCTCCGCGATGCCATCAAGCATCCGCTGCAGGCGCGGCGCCTGATCCCTTCGCCCAACCCGAAGGCGGAAGACAGCGGCCAATGGCTCACCGTGCACGGCGCCGACCTGCACAACCTGCAGGACGTGACCGCCACGCTGCCGCTGCACCGCCTCGTGGTGGTCACCGGCGTCAGCGGTTCGGGCAAGTCGACGCTCGCGCGCGACGTGCTGCTGGCCAGCGTGCAGGGCATCGTGATCCAGCGCATGACCAAGGCCGGCCGCGACGCCGACGCCGCGGGCAAGCGCGCGGCCTGGGCCGGCTGCAGCAAGGTCGAGGGCTACGAGACCATCGACCGCGTGCTCGAGGTCGACCAGACCCCCATCGGCAAGACGCCGCGCAGCTGCCCGGCCACCTACATCGGCTTCTGGGACACCATCCGCAAGCTCTTCGCCGACACGCTCGAGGCCAAGGCGCGCGGCTACGGCCCGGCGCGCTTCAGCTTCAACACCGGCGAAGGCCGCTGCCCGGGCTGCGAAGGCGCGGGCGTGCGCACCATCGAGATGAGCTTCCTGCCCGACGTGAAGGTGCCCTGCGAGGTGTGCCACGGCGCGCGCTTCAACCCCGAGACGCTGGCCGTGAGCTGGCGCGGCAAGAGCATCGGCGACGTGCTGAAGATGGAAGTGGACGAGGCGGTCGAGTTCTTCGCGGCCATGCCCAACATCAGCCATCCGCTGCAGTTGCTCAAGGACGTGGGGCTGGGCTACCTCACGCTGGGACAGCCCTCGCCCACGCTCTCGGGCGGCGAAGCGCAGCGCATCAAGCTGGTGACCGAGCTGAGCAAGGTGCGCGACGACATCACCCGCCGCGGCCAGAAGGCGCCGCACACGCTGTACGTGCTCGACGAGCCGACCGTGGGCCTGCACATGGCCGACGTCGAAAAGCTGATCCACGTGCTGCACCGGCTGGTGAACGGCGGCCACAGCGTGGTTGTGATCGAGCACGACCTGGACCTGATCGCCGAGGCCGACTGGATCATCGACCTCGGTCCGGAAGGCGGGAACGCCGGCGGACGCATCGTTGCCGCGGCGCCGCCGGAGGAGGTCGTGCGACTGGCTACCCATACGGGTAAAGCCTTGGCACCGGTACTGGCGCGGTGATGCAGGCAGGCGCAGAATGGTTCGAACCCTTGGCGCAGGCGCATCCTGAATCAGCCATGGTGGAGTGAACATGTGAGGGGATGAAGCGCCGTGCCGGGCTACGCAAGGAGCCATGTCATGACCCGCTTCATCGATGTTCACAGCCTGGTTCGCCTGGTGGATGAAACCGGCGTTCCGCAATTCCTCGAGGCGCTGGCCGACGCGCTGCGCGACGACTTCCTTCGCTGGCGCGAGTTCGACAAGAAGGCGCGCGTCGCGAGTCACTCGCACCTTGGCGTGATCGAGCTGATGCCGGTGGCCGACGACGGCGCCTACGCCTTCAAGTACGTCAACGGGCATCCGCACAACACGTCGGTCGGGCTGCCGACCGTCATGGCCTTCGGCGTGCTGGCGGAGGTCGACACCGGCTATCCGGTGCTGCTGTCCGAACTCACCCTCACCACCGCGCTGCGCACGGCCGCCACTTCGGCGATGGCGGCAAAGGCCCTGGCGCGGGCCGATTCGCGCAGCCTCGCACTGATCGGCAACGGCTCGCAGAGCGAGTTCCAGGCGCTGGCCTTCCACGCGCTCCTGGGCATCGAGGAAGTGCGCGTGTTCGACACCGACGCGCACGCCACCGACAAGCTGGTGCGGCATCTTTCGGCCTGCACGCCGCTGGAGATCGTGCGCGCACGCTCGGCCGCCGATGCGGTGCGCGGCGCGGACATCGTCACCACCGTCACCGCCCATCAAGGCCACGCGACCGTGCTCACGCCCGAGATGATCGAGCCGGGCATGCACATCAACGCGGTCGGCGGCGATTCGCCCGGCAAGACCGAGCTGCACCCCGACGTGCTGCGGCGCGCGCGCGTGTTCGTCGAATACGAGGCGCAGACCCGCATCGAGGGCGAGATCCAGCAGCTGGCGGCCGATTTCCCGGTGCATGAACTGTGGAAGGTGCTGCTCGGCGAAGTGCCCGGGCGCGAGACCGCCGAACAGGTCACGGTGTTCGATTCGGTCGGCTTCGCGCTGGAGGACTACACCGCGCTGCGCTACATCCACCAGCTGGCCATCGAGCGCGGCATCGGCCAGAAGATCGCGCTGGTGCCGGAGCTGGACGACCCGAAGGACCTGTTCGAGCTCACCGCGTCCGGCAGGCGCCGGGCGGTGCTGAGGCGTGCGGCATGATCGGCGACTTCCGCAACGCCGACCCTGTTTTTCTTCATGCTCACCATCTACAACGACCAGCACGCACTGCATCAAGGCAAAGTCGAAATGTTCCGTGGCGAGCTGGTGCCCTGCTTCGAGGTGCCGGCCCGCGTCGACCATGTGAGGCATGAGCTGGAGCGCCGCGGGCTCGGTTCGCTGCAGGCGCCCGATGCGCTCGACGATGCGCTGCTCGCGAAGGTGCATGCACCGCGCTACCTGGAGTTCATCGCAGGCGCATGGGACGAGTGGGTGGCGCTCGATCCGGCGAATGCATCGCGCGACGCGCTCCCCTCGTACTGGCCCACGCGCGGCATGCGCACCGACGTGCTGCCGCAGAGCTTTCCGGCGCGCCTGGGGTTGTTCTCTTTCGATGCGGGCACGCCGCTCACGGCCGGCAGTTGGGCCGCCGCGCGGCAGGGCGCGGCGTGCGCCTGGACGGCGACGCAGCGCGTCCTCGGCGGCGAGCGCTCGGCCTTCGCGCTGACGCGGCCTCCGGGCCATCATGCGGGCGCCGACTTCTTCGGCGGCTACTGCTTCGTCAACAACGCCGCGGTGGCCGCAGAGGCGCTGCGCGACGCGGGTGTCGAGCGCGTCGCGGTGCTCGACGTGGACTACCACCACGGCAACGGCACGCAGTCCATCTTCTACGAGCGCAGCGACGTGCACTTCGCCAGCCTGCACGGCGATCCGTTCACCGACTACCCGTATTACCTCGGCCACGCCGACGAGCGCGGCGCCGGCCCAGGCGAAGGCTTCAACCACAACCTGCCGCTGCCGCGCGGCACCGACTTCACCGCATGGCGCGCGGCGCTCAAGACGGCACTCGACGGCATCGCGAAGGTGAAGGCCGGCGCGCTCGTGGTCTCGCTCGGCGTCGACACTTTCGAGGGCGATCCGATCTCCGGCTTCAAGCTCAAGAGCGACGACTACTTGCGCATGGGAGAAGACCTCGCGCGCGTGGGGTTACCGACGGTGTTCGTTTTCGAAGGCGGTTATGCGGTGGCCGAAGTGGGCATCAACACGGTGAACGTGCTCGAGGGTTTCGGCCAGGCGGCGCGCTGAGGAACCTCGGCGACAGCAATCGGGTGAGCCCCGATTGCCGCATCGGGCGGGGCAGGGCCCAATCCGCGGTTCTTCAAGTTTTCAGGAGCCTTCGCCATGTCCCGCCGTTCCCTTCTCTGTGCCGCCACGCTCGCCGCGTGCGGCCTCGCATTTCCGCTGGCGGCGCTTGCCCAGGCTTTTCCAAACAAGCCGATCAAGCTGGTCATCGCGTTCCCCGCGGGTGGCCCGACCGACATCACGATGCGCCAGCTCGCCGACAACGCGAGCAAGATCCTCGGCCAGCCGGTGATCATCGACAACAAGCCCGGGGCCGGCGGCACGCTGCCCGCACAGGCGCTGCAGACCGCGCAGCCCGACGGCTACACCGTCGCGCAGATTCCGCTGGGCGTGTTTCGCCTCGGCTACACCACCAAGATCAACTGGGACCCGCTCAAGGACATCACCTACGTCCTGAACGTCACCGGCTACGCCTTCGGCATCGTGGTGCCGGCCAACAGCCCGTTCAAGACCTGGGCCGACTTCGTCGCCTACGCCAAGGCCAACCCCGGCAAGCTCACCTACGGCTCGACCGGCACGCTGACCAGCCCGCACCTGACGACCGAGATCGTCGCGCAGAAGGCCGGCATCGAACTGCAGCACGTGCCCTACAAGGGCAGCGCCGACCTGATGCTCGCGGTGGTCAGCGGGCAGCTGATGGCCGCCGCCGACAGCACCGGCTTCGCGCCGCAAGTGGAGGCCGGCAAGCTGCGCGTGCTGAACACCTGGGGCGAGAAGCGCTTGGCCAAGTTCCCCGACGCGCCCACGCTCAAGGAACTGGGCTACGACGTGGTGCAGAACTCGCCCTTCGGCATCGGCGCGCCCAAGGGCACGTCGCCCGAGGTGGTGAAGAAGCTGCACGACGCGTTCAAGCAGGCGATGGAAGAGCCGAGCTACGTGGCCTCGCTCGGCCGCTACGACATGCTGCCGAACTACATGAGCTCGGCGACGTACACCAAGTTCGCGCAGGACACGGTGGTCAAGGAGAAGGTGGTCATCGAGAAGCTGGGGTTGGCGAAGGAGAAATAACGCGCTCTATCGGGAGCCCTGAAGGATGGGCGTGAGGGCGACGTTGATATAGAAATTGCCGCGCCCGATCTTCTGTTTCTGCAGAAAGCCTCCCTCGACCAGTGCTTCCAGGTACTTGGTCGCCGTGAGGCGCGAGACCTGCAGGTCTCGCTGCACGAATTCGATCTTCGTGTACGGATGGGTGAACAGGTTGTTGATCAGGTCCTGGCTGTAGAACTTGTAGCCCGCGCGAATCCGGTGCTTGTAATCGAACAGGGCCGCCTTGACCGCGTTGACGGTCGCAATGGTTTGGCTTGCAGTCCGTTCTACGGCGTCCAGCAGGTAAAGAACCCATTCTTCCCATGCATCGTCGTCGCGCACGCTCTGCAGCAACCGGTAGTAGTCAGCCTTGGTGCGCATGATGTGGCTGCTCAGGTAGAGCACGGGGATGTCGAGCAGCCGCTCCTTCACCAGGTAGAGCACATTGATAATGCGCCCTGTGCGTCCGTTGCCGTCGTAGAACGGATGGATGCTCTCGAACTGATGGTGGATCAGCGCCATCTTGATCAACGGGTCGACAGCGAACGAATCGGCTTCGTTGATAAAACGTTCCAGCGCTCGCATCAGTGCGACGATCTCGGTGGGGTCTTGCGGCGGCATGTAGACGGTCCGGCCGCCGCCATCTTTCAGTGCGGTACCCGGCAGCTTGCGAAAACCCGCGTTGTTTCTTTCGAGTTCGGACTGGATTACAAGGATGTGATTGGTCGTGATCAGCCCGCTCTCGCGCACCTGCTCGAAGCCCACGCGCAATGCTTGCCTGTACCGCAACACCTCTTTGGCCGCCGGATTGGCGAACGCCTCGGGCAGGACGTCATCCTTGAACAATTCGTCGTGCGTGGTGACGATGTTCTCTATCTCCGAGCTGTCCTTTGCTTCCTGCAAGCCCAGGGTGTTGATCAGGATGCCCTGATTGGGGATAGCTGCAGCGATGCCCTTGAGCTCCGCCAACTGTCGGCTTGCACTGGCGAGCTTTTTCAGAATGGCGGGCGTATCAAAACGCGCCGGGTCGAGGTGTTCGAGGGGTTGAGGGGAATGCATAGGCGTCTCGGATTCCTATACATGTTAGACCTGACATGTATAAAAAAACGAATTTTCTATACATGACAGATGCCATCGTTCAAGAAGACTTTAAAAAAGCGAGACAAACTAGCGGGCGGCCGGCGCGATTGCAAACAGTTCCCCCACCAACCGCTCCGCCAGCTCCGGCTTCACCGGATCGGCCCCGAACACCAAGCGGAACACGATCGGCGCAATCAGGTGATCGATCACCTGCTGCGCCTCGGGCGCATGCTCGCCGCGGGCATGCGCCTGCTCGACGAGCGTCAGCGCTTCCTTGCGGCGGTTGCGCAGGCAATCGGTGTCCGCATCGCCGGTGGCCAGCGCGGCTGCGGCTTTCAACAGGGACTTGCTGCAGGGCTGCGCCAGGTGCGTGATGAGCTCCTGCGCCCACGCGATCAGGTCTTCGCGCAGCGTGCCGGTGTTCGGCAGCGGGCGGTCCGGGTCCAGCCGGCGCGTGGCCGTCTCGGCCAGAAGACCTGACAGATCCCCCCATCGGCGGTAGATGCTGGAGGCGCTGACGCCCGCGCGTTCGGCCACGGCCGGCACGGTGACGCGCTCGCTCCCCTGTTCGGCCACCAGTTGTTCGAGGGCGGTGCGCACCAGTGCCTGCACCTGGGCGCTGCGGCCGCCGGGGCGCTTGCTGGGAAGGACGACATCGTTCATGCGAGGACTTTAACGCAAAGTTATTTGCTTTAGTGGATCTGCAGGTCTAGAATCGCAAAAGCTAAAAAAGTTGCGTTAAGGATCAGATATGTCTTCCTCCTGCCCTGAACTCGCCGTTGCCACGGCCGACGTCGCTGCCCGTTCCAAGCCGTGGCGCCTGCCGTCGGCGGTCGGTTTTCCGTTGCTGGCCGCGGTGCTCTTCGCCTTTTTCTTCGCGGCCGCCGCGCCGACGCCGCTGTTCGTCGTGTTCCAGCATGCCTGGGGCTTCTCGGCGTCGATGCTCACGGTGGCGTTCGCGATCTACGCGATCGCGCTGCTGATCTCGCTGCTGGTGGCCGGCTCGCTGTCCGACCACATCGGCCGCCGACCGGTCGTGCTGGCGGCGCTGGTGCTGCAGGCAGTGGCGATGGGACTCTTCGTGCTGGCGCAGGACATCGCCGGGCTGATCGGCGCGCGTATCGTGCAGGGCGTGGCCACGGGCATCGCGAGCGGCGCGTTGAGCGCGGCGGTGGTCGAGGCGGCGCCGGCATCCCGCAAGCGCCTGGGCGCGCTGATCACCAGCGTGTCGCCGCTCGCGGGCCTTGCGGTGGGCGCGCTGCTGACCGGCATGGCGGTGAAGTTCAGCGGCCAGCCGGTGATGCTGGTGTTCGGCGTGCTGGCCGGCGTGTTCGCGGTGGGCGCCGTCGTGGTGCTGTGGATGCCCGAGACCGTCACGCCGCGCCCCGGCGCGCTGGCCTCGCTGGTGCCGCGCGTGTCGATCCCCGCGCGGGCACGGGCCGACTTCGTGCGCGGCCTGCCGGTGTTCATCGCGGTGTGGGCGTTGGGCGGCCTGTACCTGTCGCTTGCGCCGTCGCTGATGCTGCATGTGTTCCACATCGACAACGGCGTGGTCAACGGGCTCACGGTGGCGGTGCTTTCGGGCTTCGGCGCGCTCGCGCCCACGTTGCTCGGCCGCTTCCCCGCGCCGCGCACCGTGGTCTTCGGCGCGGCCAGCATCGCGGTCGGGCTGGTGTTGCTGCTGGCGTCGCTGGCGACGAAGTCGCTCGCGCTGTTCTTCGTGGGCACCGCGATCGCGGGCCTGGGCTTCGGCGGTGCGTTCTCGGCGCTGGTGCAGACGCTGGCGCCGCTGGCAGATTCGCACGAGCGCGGCGAACTCTTCGCCGCGATCTTCGTGGTCTGCTACCTCGCGTTCAGCCTGCCGGCGATGCTCGCGGGCTTCCTGGTGAAGCCGCTCGGCCTGCTGAACACGGTGGAAGGCTACGCGGCCGTGCTGCTGCTGATCGCAGCCTTGGGCATCTGGCGGCAATGGGCGGCGCTGCGCCGCCTGCCGGTCAGCCGATAGCGCGCGCCGAGAGAATCGCGCGCGCCGCTTCGGCAAAACCGACGCCGCGCTCGCCTTCGGTCACGTAGCGCGGCAGGTGCTCCAGCTGCGGCACGAAGCGCGCCACGTTCGCCACGCCGATGCTGCCCGCGAAGGTGCGGAACATCAGCTGGTCGTTGGTGGAATCGCCCACGTAGGCCCAGCGGTCGAGTTCGTCGTCGAGCGTGCGGCCCCACAGCTCGCGCACGATCCAGCGCGCGCCCTCGAGCTTGTCGTTGTCGCCGTACCAGCCGTTGATGTGGATGCTGCTCACCGTGGCGTGCATGCCCTCGCTGCGCATCAGCGCGACGACCTGCGCGATGGTCTCCTCGCCCAGCTGCACGAACTCGCTGTGGTCGATGGCGATGTCGGTCTCGCGCCCCGCCGAATCGGTGGCGCGCTGCGCGCCCGGAATCTCGCGCTCGATGCGCGCCAGCACCGCCTGCATGCGCTCGAAGTTGGCGGCGCGCGCGGGCGCATCCTGCTGGTAGCGCTTCTCGATCTGCCCGCCGGGGGCGGGCAGGAGCGCCACCGCGCCGTTCTCCGCCACGATCGCATCGACCGGCCAGGTGTTGACGAAAGGCAGGCTCCAGCCCACCGGCCGGCCGGTGATCGCCACGATGGCGAAGCCGGCTACCTTCAGGTCGCCCAGTGCCTGCAGCGCATCGGCCGTGATCGCACCGTCGGTGGTGAGCGTGTCGTCGATGTCCGTGAACACGCCGGCGATCGCGCTGCGCGCCGATGCCGCCCAGCGATCGAGCGGCAGCAGGTGCGTGGGCGAGGCGGGGAGGGCGGACGAAGACGATGAAGAAGACATGGCGATGAATCTCTGGAGAGCCCGAGATCGTACCGGCGCTTTCGTGTAGCATCCCGCCCCCGCCGCGCCTTCCAGGCCGGCGCGGCACATTTCCATGCCCCACATCCTCGTCGACAACCTTCTCAAGACCTACCGGATTTCCGAGCGCGACCCGGGCGTGATGGGTGCGTTGCGCGGCCTGCTGCAGCGCCGGCACCGGACGGTGGAGGCGCTCGCCGGCGTGTCATTCGAGCTGCAGCGCGGCGAGCTGCTCGGCTTCATCGGGCCGAACGGCGCGGGCAAGTCGACCACCATCAAGATCCTCGCAGGCATCCTGCGGCCCGACGGCGGGCGCGTGGAGATCGACGGCCGCGATCCCTTCGCGGACCGCGAGCGCCACGTGGGGCGCATCGGCGTGGTCTTCGGCCAGCGCACGCAGTTGTGGTGGGACCTGCCCGTGGGCGACGGCTTCGACCTCTTGCGCGACATCTACCGCGTCGATCCGCAGCGCTATCGGCGCACGCGCGACGAGCTGGTCGCGCTGCTGCACCTGGAACGCGTGCTCGACCAGCCGGTGCGCCAGCTCTCGCTGGGCCAGCGCATGCGCGCGGAGATCGCGGCGGCGCTGCTGCACGAGCCCGACATCCTCTTTCTCGACGAGCCGACCATCGGCCTCGATGCGCCCTCCAAGCTCGCGGTGCGCGACTTCGTGCGCCGCGCCAACCGCGAGCGCGGCACGACGGTGCTGCTGACCACGCACGACATGCACGATATCGAGGCGCTGGCCCAGCGCGTGATCGTCATCGGCCACGGCCGCGTGCTGGCCGACAGCCCGGTCGAGGCGCTGCGCGCGCAGGTGATGGCCGAGCGCCGGTTGATCGTCGATTTCTCGCAGGACGCCGCGTTGCCCGCGCAGGTGCCCGGCGCCACGGTGCGCGCACGCGACGGCCAGACGCTGGTGCTGGATTTCGATCCTTCGGTGACCACCGCGCCGGCGCTGATCGCGCGCATCGCGGCCGAACACGCGGTGGAAGACATTCGACTCGAAGGCATGGCGATCGAGGCGGTGATCGCACGCTTCTACGCCATGCATGGAGCGGCCGAAGCGTGATGCAGCTGCGAACCCTCGTGCGCCCCTACGTCGCGGCTTTCGCCTCGCGCTTCCTGCAGATGCTGCAGTACCGCACCGCTGCACTTGCGGGGTTCGCGACGCAGTGCTGGTGGGGCGGTATCAAGGTGATGGTGTTCGCCGCCTTCTATGGCGGCACGGCCATCGCAGGCGCGAGTTCGTCGATGTCGCTCGAACAGGCCATCACCTATACATGGCTGGCCCAGGGGCTGCTCGTGCTGCTGCCCTGGCTCGGCGACCCCGAAGTGGCTCAGGCCGTGCGCACCGGCGCGGTTGCCTACGACAGGCTGCGCCCGGTGGACGCCTATGCGCTGTGGTTCGCACGCAGCGCCGGATGGATCGCCGCGCGCGTGCTGCCGCGCGTGGCACTGATGGCGGCATCCGCGGCGGTCGCATTGCCGTTGGCGGGGCTCGGCGAATGGGCGTGGCAGTTGCCCGCGAGCTGGACCGCGGGGCTCGCGTTCCTTGTGTCCACGGTGCTGGCGCTGCTGCTGTCGGCATCGATGGTGATGCTGCTCAACGTCGCCGCCACCGCAGCGCTCAACGAGCGCGGCATCAGCGCGGTGGCGACGCCTGTCGTCATCGTGCTCTCGGGCAACCTGCTGCCGCTCGCGCTGCTGCCGGACGCCTGGCAGACGGTGCTGCTGGTCCAGCCGCTGGCCGGGCTCATGGACATCCCGGCGCGGCTGTACTTCGGGCAACTCGCCGGGTGGCATGCCTTGGCCGCGCTGGGGCTGCAGTGCTTCTGGATCGCCGCGCTGGTCGCGGCGGGGCGCCTGGCGATGGGCCGCACGATGCGCAGCCTCCAGATCCAGGGCGGCTGACCGGGATGGGCTCGCTCGCTCTTTTCTTTCGCCTCGTGCGCGCGTCCATCGGCGGCCAGGCGCGCTATCCGGCCTCGGCGCTGATGCTGACGGTCGGCCAGTTCCTGGGGACAGGCATCGAGGTGATCGTCGTATGGGCGCTCTTTCACCGCTTCGGCGACGTGCAGGGCTGGCGCATCGGCGAAGTGGCGCTGTTCTACGGGTTGGTCAACTGCATGTTCGCGCTGGCCGACGCACTGGGCCGCGGCTTCGACGTGCTCGGCACCGAGTTCCTGCGCACCGGCGCCTTCGACCGCCTGCTGCTGCGGCCGCGTCCCCTGGCGCTGCAACTGATGGGCAACGACTTCCGTATCAGCCGCGCGGGCCGCCTGCTGCAGGGCCTGGCCGTCGTGGCGTTCGCCACGCAGCAGGCGGGCATCGAATGGACACCGGCCGCGGTGGCGATCGCGCTGTTCGCGCTGGCCGGCGGCGTCGCGCTGTTCCTGGGCATCCTCGTGCTGCAGGGCACGCTGTCGTTCTGGACCGTCGAGAGCCTGGAGATCGCCAACGTGCTCACCTACGGCGGCGTGCAGGCGGCGCAGTACCCGCTCGCGCTGTACGCGCGGTGGTTTCGTCGCGTGCTGACCTTCGTGGTACCGCTGGCCTGCGTGGCCTATTACCCGGCGCTGGCGATCCTGGGCAAGGTCGATCCGCTCGGCGCGCCGGCCTGGGTCGGCATCGTTTCGCCGGCCACGGGCTTCGTGTTCCTGGCGGCTGCCTTCGGCGTGTGGCGGCTGGGGGTGCGCCGCTACGCGTCGACAGGCAGCTAGGACTTTTTCGCAGGCTGCTTCAATCCACCAGGTTGAGCTGGATGTAGCCCTGCGTGTTGACGTTGGTGCGCGCGCCGATGAGCACGCTGAGGCCGGACGACCTGGCTTCAAAGTACTTGTTGGCTCCAGAGCCGTTCACGCTGCGCAGCGCCGATGGGCCGCCGATCACGGTCACCGGGAAGCTCAGCGTGCCGATGGTGCCGTTTACGCTGGTGCTCGTGCGCTCGTTCAGGCCGGCATTCAGCACCGAGGAACCCCATGCACCGTCGCTGGAATGGCCGTGCGCTGTGACCGAAGGCCATGCCGCCGATTCGGGCAGCCCGATGCGCAAGATCGTGCTGGCCTGGCTCGCACCGAACGCAGCGCGCAACTGGATGTTCTGGCCACCGATGCGGGCCATGTGGAAGATCTGGCCCTGGTTAGGGTCCGGGTTGTCGAGCCGGATGGCCTGCCAACGGGCGTTGGCGGCGTCCCAGGCGACCGAATACCCGATCTGGGATCCGGCCGGGCACGCATCGACGGCAGAGATCGTGTTGCTGTTGCACAGCACCATGCCCGTGCCTGCACCCTGGATCCTGAACGTGGTGATGGACGAGTCCGCGCCGCTGGCGTTGCGGGTCACGGCCAGTTGGTTGAACGTGCCGTCGAGGTCCGCGGCACGGGTCACGAAGGCGCGCGCGGCGATGAATGGCTGCGCCGCATAAGTAGTCGGATTCGAGTAGGCCACTGCGAACGGGAACCCGCCGACGACCGCGTCGCCGGAGGCCCTGAAGCGCGCCGTGTTGTATGGCGTGGCCGCCACCCGGTCCGTGGCGAAGACATAGGTGCCTGCTTCCGCCGCGTCGTCCGCGAGCGCACCGGCCACGGTTGCGCCCGTGTTGTCGGTCATCTCGTAGCGCTTGGTGTCGAGGTTGATGCGCAGCGTCTGTTGTGTGCCGTTGACGGTGAACACCTTGTAGCGGCCGTTGCGCGGGTCGCCGGGCGAACCGCTTTCGACAAGCCCGAAGGCGATGTAGCCCACGGTGCTCTCGATGGTGCGGAAGCCGGTCACGATGGCCAGGCCTGCACCCTGCGCGACGTGGTACTTCTCGGTGCCATTGGTCACCACCCGAATACCCTCAGGACCCGAGGCCAGCGGCGTGACGGGGACGGTCAGGGTCCTGTAGTTGTCTTCCGCGTATGCGGCGGCGCGCAGGTAGGTGGTGGTGTCCAGGGTCGTTCTGCCCCAGGTGCCCACCGTGGAGCCACCGCGCGTCGTGACGGACGGCCAGCTGGCCGACTCCGGCACGGCCAGTCGGAAAACCTGCGTGTCGGGATCGCTCGTGCTGGCGCCGGCCGAGAGGTAGACGTTCTGGCCGTTGATGCGGGTCACACGGAAACCGATCTTGTCGTCGGGATTGGCGACGTTGGTGCCGGTCCATCTCGCGCTGGCGTCCACAGCCAGCGCGTAGGACCGCCTCGATCCCGTGGGGCAGGCGTCGATCGTGTAGATCGTGTTGTCGAAACACATATCGAGCAAGGTGCCCGTGCCGGAGATGCGCAGCGGCACGACCTGGGAGTCGACGCTGCCGTTGCGGCTGTGGCTGATTCCCAGGCGGTTGTAGACGCCGTCCAGCGTTGCACCGGCCGTCACGAAGGTCCGAGCGGCAATAAAGGGCTGCACCGCGTAGGTTGCGGGGTTCGAGTAAGCGTTCGCAAACGGGAACTGGCCGACCACGGCGTCGGCGGTGATGCGGAAGCGCGCCAGGTTCATGAGGGCGGGGACGCGCGTGGTGTCGAAGACGTAGGTGCCGGGTTCGGTGAAGTCTTCAGCAAAGCTGCCTGACGCCGAGGCCCCTTCCGGGTCGGTCATCACGTAGCTTTTCGCGTTCATGTTGATCGACAGGGTCAGTTGCGTGCCATTGGCCGCGTAGACCGCGTAGCTCCCGTTTCGCGAATCCGGGGCATCGAGCCGGCCCTGGACACCCGACAGATCGGGTCCGGCGTTGTCGCCGATCTGGGCCATGAAGGAAGGTGCCGGATCGTCGCTGAGTGCCTGGAGCACCGCCGACGAGGACTGCGCATCGGACTCGGCCACCTTGCCGAGCCCTCCGGCTGAAATGCCTCCCGAACCGCTGGAACCCCCGCCGCCTCCGCAGCCAGAGAGAACCAGACACACCAGCGCTGCACTCGACAGCGACTTCGACCAACTGACAGCGAACATCAGTCTCCTCCCGCGTGTTATCGACGATGGCCACGGCCTCGCAAGGCCGGGGTTTTTTTGTGTCGCCAATCGTAACCGGGATGACCTACTGGCAATAGGGACTGTGCGTTTTTACTGTCGAATTGCTACACCGTCAGCCGGCGCTCTGCAGCGCCAACCCCGCGTGCTCCCGCAGCGGATGGAAGTGGATCTTCGGAAACCGCTCCTGCGCCAGCCGCACGTCGTAGGGCGAGGTGCACAGGAAGGCCAGCGTGTCGGCCGCGTCCTTGGCCATGCGCACCGGATAGGCGTTGACGAACTCGCGCAACTCGGCCGGAGTATCGGCCGTGATCCAGCGCGCGCCCGTGTACTGGCAGCCCTCGAGCCGCACGTCGGCGTCGTACTCGGCCTTCAGGCGGTGCTGTACCACTTCGAACTGCAACTGCCCAACCGCGCCCAGCAGCATCGGGCCGCCGACCTCGGGACGGAACACCTGGATCGCGCCCTCTTCGCCGAGTTGGGCCAGGCCCTGCTGCAGCTGCTTGGTGCGCAGCGGGTTCTTCAGAATCACCGTCATGAACAACTCGGGCGCGAAGAAGGGCAGACCGGTGAACTGCAGGCTCGCGCCGTCGGTGATGGTGTCGCCCAGCTGCACGCCGCCGTGCGTGGTGAAGCCCACGATGTCGCCCGCATAGGCTTCTTCGACGGCCTCGCGGCGCTGGCTCATGAAGGTCACGACGCTGGTGGGGCGCAGCTCCTTCGAGGTGCGCTGCACCTTGAGCTTCATGCCGGGCGTGTACTTGCCCGAGGCCATGCGCACGAAGGCGATGCGGTCGCGGTGGTTGGCGTCCATGTTGGCCTGTACCTTGAAGACCACGCCCGCGAAGTCCTTGTCCTCGGGCTGGATCTCTTTCACCACCGGCTGGCGGTTGACCATCGTGGTGCTGGTGCGCGACTGCGGCGACGGTGCGAGGTCGACCAGCGCATCGAGCACTTCCATCACGCCGAAGTTGTTCACGCCGGAGCCGAAGAATACGGGCGTCTGCTTGCCGGCGAGGAACGCCTCGCGGTCCCAGCTGGGCGAAGCGCCGGTGGCCAGCTCCATGCTGTCCATGGCGGATTCGAAATCGGCGCCGAAGCGCTTGGCCAGCGTTTCGCGGTCCGACAGCGGGATCGTCTCGAAGTCGTGCGGCAGCCGTTCGCTGCCCGACTCGAACACCGTCATCGTCTGCGTGCGCAGGTTCATGATCCCGCGGAAGCTCTTGCCCTGGCCCACGGGCCAGGTCATCGGCACGCAGGGCATGCCGAGCTCTCGCTCCACTTCGTCCAGGATGTCCAGCGGCTCGCGCACTTCCCGGTCCATCTTGTTGACGAAGGTGATGATGGGCGTGTCGCGCTGGCGGCAGACTTCGATGAGGCGGCGCGTCTGCGCTTCAACGCCGTTGGCGGCGTCGATCACCATCAGCGCCGAGTCGACGGCGGTGAGCACGCGGTAGGTGTCTTCCGAGAAGTCCTTGTGGCCGGGCGTGTCGAGCAGGTTGATCACGTGGTCGCGGTACAGCATCTGCATGACCGACGAAGCCACCGAGATGCCGCGCTGCTTTTCGATTTCCATCCAGTCGGAGGTCGCGTGGCGCGAGGCCTTGCGCGCCTTCACCGAGCCGGCGATCTGGATCGCGCCGGAGAAAAGCAGCAGCTTTTCGGTCAGCGTGGTCTTGCCGGCGTCAGGGTGGGAAATGATCGCGAAGGTGCGGCGGCGGCGGGTTTCGGCTACAAAAGACAAGGTGGGCAATCTGCGGGGGAATCACCCGATTTTAGAAGGACGACCCCAGCCACCCCCGCCGAGGTCGAATGCTCCTATCTCTCAGGTCAGTTCGCCAAGCCGATGTGCAACTGGCTCGCATCGCCGTTCGACAGCATCGCGGACACGAAGCGGCCGTCGTTGATTGCGAGGAGCGGCGTGCCGCCGGCGTCGGTACCGGTCATGACCGGCCCGTTGTTCGCCACGACTCCGAGCGTCAGTCCGAACGGCGCCGTCGTGCCATCGGCTCGCGGGCAGGTGCCCGCATAGTTCGATGGGCCGGTGACCAGTGCTGCGGCTCCCTACGTTTGCCACGACGAAGGGGCCGGCGATGCTTCAGGGTCGCAGGTGGTGACCGGGGGCAGCCTGCAGATCTTCGTCAGCTCGCCGTTCGGCCGATGACCACGCGTGCAGTGCTGGAAGACAGATAGCGGGGTGCGAGGGCTGCGGGCGTGCCGGCCATGATGAGGTCCTCTAACTGCCCGGCAGATCGGCCTGGCTCTTGACCAGGTTACGCACCGCGACGAAAAGGCTGGACCTGGTGCTGCGGCGTGGCGAGCGCGCTCACATAAAACGGGAATGCACCGACGATCGCGTCGTCAGTCACCCGGAACCGCGCCGTGTTCGCGACGCCTGCGATGCGCGGGCTGGCAAAGACATAGCTGCCGGGATCGGAGGGATCGGCACCGAACGTGCGCTGCTGGCCTGTTGGAAGGCTTCGTACATCTGGTACGTGCCGGCATCGAAGTCGAGCGTCAGCTTCGCCGGACCGCGTTGTGCGGAGTAAGCCTAATAGCTGCCGCTTCGCGAATCGACAGCGCCGTTGTCCTTGAACAGGCCGATCTGGATGTAGCCCTGTGTTCCGGGATTGCGCGCGCCGACGATCACCGCCAGCGTGCCGTTCTGGGTCGCGAAATACCTGTCCACGCCGCTGCCGTTGATCAGGCGGATGCCTTGGGGCATTCGGGGGTCGGCGTCGTTCACCGGCAGGGCAAGGGTGGTGGATGTTCCTGTTGCATCGAAGCTGGTACGCGACGTGGTCGCAGGCCCCATGAGATTTGTGCCCCAGCGGCCGTCCGAGGAACTGCCGACGTAGCGCGCCGTGGGCCAGGTGGTCACGTCGCGCAACGCGATGCGGAAGGGGCGCACGTCCGGGGCCGTGGAAGTGGCGCCTCCCAGCAGCGCGACGTTCTGTCCGCCGATACGTGCCATGCGAAAACCCAGCACGTCGGTGGGCGCGTTGACGTTGGTGCCGGTCCAGACGAAATCCGCCCCCGGCGTGATCGTGTAGACGCGCCGCGATCCGAGCGGGCAAGCCTCCGGCTGGTAGATCGCGCTGTCGAAGCACATCATCAACTGCGTGCCTTTGCCCGAGATGAGCATCGGAACGATCTGCGAGTCGGCGCTGCCGTCGCTGTTGAGGCTGATGCCCAGGCGGTTGTATTCGCCGTCGAGCTGTGCGGGGTCGGTCACGAAGGCGCGTGCCGCGATGAAGGCGGTGACTTGGTAGCTGACCGGGTTCGACCACGGCTTCTCGAACGGGAACGCGCCGACGATGGCGTCGGCGGCAATGCGAAAACGCGCCGTGTTCACCGCGCCGGTGATGCGGCTGCTCGCGAAGAGGTACGTGCCGGGCTCACCGGGGTCTTCCCCGAAGGTGCCGGACGTCGCCTGGCCCAGGTGGTCGGTCAGCGTGTAGCTCTTGGTGTCGAAGTTGACGCGGAGCTTTTGCCGCGTGCCGTTGGTCCCGTTCGCGGCATAGACGTAGTAAAGGCCGTTGCGCGCGTCCGCGGCGTTCAGGCGCGCAGCGATGGCTTGTGCGTCGAGGGCTGTGCTTGTTGCCGTCTGGGCCGTCAGCGACGGCGCTTCTTCATCGCCCGGTGCCTGGAGCGCCGGCGAACCTGAAACGGCAGGCCCGCCGATATCGGCAGCAGCCGGTGCGCCCATGCCGTTCCCGCCGCCACTTCCTCCACCCCCACCGCAAGCCGCGAGGCCCATGCACAAAACAACCGCGCTCCACAGCGCAGCAACTGTCGTCTTCATTGTTTTTTCTCCGATCCGCTCACCGGTGCCGTGCGCACCGACCACGCGCCCCCTCCGGGCACTGCGGGATCGTAGCCTCAGACGCTCATTTTTGGATGCTTTTGATTACAAAGGCTGAGCAATTGTTATCGCCGAAGGCCCTAAAAAGCCTCCGTCACCCCATACGCCCGCATCTGCGCCTCGAACTGCGCCACGTCGTTGCTCAGCACCACCAGGTCGTGCGCCTGGCCCTGCCGGTCCTTCACGTGCTTGCTCAAGAGCGCCTCGGGCCGGAAGCCCAGCGCCTGGAAGACGGCGATGGCGCCGCGCTGGTCGACCGTCATCTGCGCGACGATCTTTTCCTGCCCGCGTTCGACTGCCAGCGCACAGCCTTCCTGCGCGAGGTGCTGCCCGAGGCCGCTGCCGCGCAGCGCAGGCGTCACCAGCACGCGCAGCTCGGCCACGTGGCCCGACCACGAATGCGGGTCGCGAATCACCGCCGCGCAGCCGAGCACCGTGCTGCCGCGCACTGCAAGCACGCTGTCGATGTCGCCGCGCTCGATGGCGCGCACCCAGGCGCCCATCACCTTGGGCTCGGTGATATCGCGCGGCAGGAAGAGCAGGTCGTGCGCGGGCAGCGCCTTCGCGAAGGCCAGCACCGCGGGGGCGTCGTACGCGGTCATCAAGCGCAGCTCGATGTCGCCGTCGCTGTTCGCCACGGTGCGCGGGTAGTTGCGGGAGGAGGAGGCCAAGGTGATGGTCATGTCGATCGCACTCCAAGCCAGTCGTCGAGTTTGGGCCACAGCCGGCGCACCGCGTTGGCCCCCGCGGCGAGGCTGACGTGGCCGCCTTTCAGGACGACCTCTTCCTTGTCGGCCGAGCCGATGTTGGCGATGAGCGGCTGGCCGGCTTCATAAGGAACGATGTGGTCGTGCTGCGCGAGCGCGTGCAGCACCGGAACCTTGATGTTCTCCAGGCGCACCTTGCGCCCGCCGAGCACCAGCTCGCCACTGAAGAGCTTGTTGTCCCACATCAGTTCCTTGACGGTCTGGCGGAAGTACTCGCCGGCCAGCGGCAGCATCTCGGCGCCCCAGCGGTCGAACATGCGATAGGACTTCACGAATTCGTCGTTGGCCATGTTGTCCCACAGCTGCACCACACCGGCGCTGCGGCCCGCGGGGCGCAGCATGTCGAAGGAGGCGAACAGCATCTCGGGCGGCACGTTGCCAACGGTGTCGATGAGCCGGTCGACATCGAAATAACGCCGGTCCGACCACGCATGGAAAAGCTTCATGCGGCTGAAGTCGATCGGCGTGGTGAAGAGCGCGAGGTTCTTCATCGGCCCGTCCGGGTGCAGCGCCGCATAGAGCGTGGAGAGCACGCCGCCCATGCAGTAGCCGGCGATGGTGACGTCTTCCTCGCCCGAGTCTTCCTGCACGCGGCGGATGGAATCGGGAATGAAGTCGAGCACGTAGTCCTCGATGCGCAGGCGCTTCTCGTCGGCGCGCGGCGCGTTCCAGTCCATCACGTAGACGTCGTAGCCCTTCAGGAGCAGGTACTCGACCATGCTCTGCCCTGGCGCGAGGTCGAAGATGTAGGCGCGGTTGGTCGTCGCCATCACCATCAGCACCGGCACGCGGTAGATCTCGTCGACCTGCGGGCGGTAGTGGTAGAGGCTCAGCGTGCCGCGGCGGTGGATCTCGTCCTTGGGCGTCTGGCCGACCGCGGGCGTCGCGGATGTGAGGAAATCCAGGCCCTTGATGTTGCGCTGGATCGCGCGCTCGATCTCCGCGCCGATGTCGGGCAGGGCCAGAGCGTCGGCAGCGGGGTTCATCGCGCGCTGCGCTTTCCTGCGGGGCGCCTGGGTGTGGGCGCCGGTGCCGGGGCATTTGCGGTGGCCGCGGCCTGTGGCGGCTGTTTGGTGCGGCGCGGCCGGGGCGGCGCGTGCACCGCCGTGGAGGTTGCCGGGCTGCGCTCGCCCTCCATCGCGCGGCTGATGTGGGCCAGGTGATCGTCGATGCGCTGCAACTGCTCGCCGAGCGCCTGGATGTCCGCGCGCGTGGGCAGGTTCAGCATCGTGAGGTAGCGCGCCATCAGGTCGGCCAGCCCCTTCTGCGCGGTGAGCGATGCGTTCATGCCGCCGTGCATGCCCTGGCGGAACGGGTCCGAGGCCATGGTCTCGTTGGCGAATTCGTTGGTGCTTTTTTCCCACTGGGCGGTGAGCTCGCGCCACATGGCCATCGGGTCGAGGGGGGAGAACTTGTTCATGGACACAGGCCCCGTCGTCTGCCGGTCGTTCAATGGTCGCGGCGCTGCCCGGTGTGCGCGGCGATGGCGTCGATGATCTGCGGCCACATCGGAATCGGCAGCGCGTGGCCCATGCGCGGAATGCGCAAGAGCTTCGCACCCGCAATGGCATCGGCCACATCGACGCCGCAGGCCACCGGCACCAGCGGATCGGCGTCGCCGTGGATCACCAGCGTCGGCACCTGCACGTCGCGCAGCGCGGGCTTGCGGTTGCCGGACGCGAAAATTGCCGCCAGCTGGCGCGCCACCCCGCCCGGGTTGAGTCCGCGCAGATAAATCAGTTGCGCGCGTTCGGCATCGCGTGCCTCGTCGAGCGGAAAGTCGGGGCCGCGCAGCACATGCCAGATCTTCTTGTAGTGCGGCAGGTAGGCATCGAAGGAGAGCGGCGTCGGCGAAAACAGCACCGCCATCGCCTCGGGCGTGGGCGGCGGCAGCGCCGGATTGCCGGTCGTGGACATGATGCTGGTGAAGGAGCGCATGCGCTGCGGGTGGTGGATGGCCATCTCCTGCCCGATGGCGCCGCCCATCGAGGCGCCCACGATGTGCGCGCGATCGATGCCCAGCGCGTCGAGCAGGCCGATGCAGTCGGCCGCCATGTCGCGCAGCGTGTAGGGCACCGCGAGCGGCTTGCCCGCCATGGCCTGCAGCATCAGTGCCTGGATGTCCGGAATGCCCAGGTGCGGCAGGTGCGTCGAATGGCCGATGTCGCGGTTGTCGAAGCGGATCACGCGGTGGCCGCCCGCTTCGGCCAGGCGCGCGCAGAAGGCATCGTCCCAGGCAACCATCTGGGCACCGAGGCCCATGATCAAGAGGAGCGGCGGCGCGTCGGGGTCGCCGAAGCTGTCCCACGCGAGTTCGATGCCGTTGGCGCGGGTGCGCCGCTCGGTGCGGGGCGGAACGGCGGTCATCGCGCGCCTTTGGCTACTTGCGCTGCAGCAGCTTGGTCACTTCGTCCACGTTGGACTGGATGCGCTGGCGCACCACGTCGAACGCATCGGCCTGGGACTTGGCCGCGAGGTTGGCCAGTTCCTTGATGTCGTCGATGGCGCGCTGGAACGACTGGCGGCCGAGCTCGTCGAGCTTGGCGAGGTTGGCCTTGGCGTCGTTGCCGGGCATTTCCTTGGCGGCCGTCTGCCATTCGGTGATGGCGCTCTTGATCATTTCGGTCTGCCGCTGCACCACGGTCTGCAGACCCTGGTAGGACTTTTCGTTCGCCTGCATCAGCGCCTGAAGGTCCTTGCGGCCGCTCTCGAGCAGCTTGCCCGCGCCGCCGGTCAGGTTGAGCTCCTGCAGGCGATCGGTCATGCCCTTGAGGTTCTTCATCGGGTTGAGCATGTCGGCGGCGCTGGGAGCCGCCGTCCTGGCGCTGCTGCTGCTACTGCTGGCAGTGGTCTTCTTGGCGGCGGCTTTCTTGGCAGTGGCCATGGTGCGGTATCTCCTGTGTCGGGTGAACGGGTGAATGGCAAGGACCGGCCGGACGGCAAAAGTCCCTCGCCACGATACGCTGCACCGGCACGGCCAAGGTCCCCGCGACGACAAAAATGCCTGCGGGATTTCCCTTGGATACCTTGGATGTCGAAAGCCTGCGCCGGGACCTACTACATCGGCGGCGCGAAGCCGTTGCGACCGGCCGTCACGCGCAGCGCCGTCGGCGTGCCGTTCTTTTCCTGCGCATTGACCAGCACCTTGGCGCCGGGCACCAGGAGCGCCTCGGTGCCGGGGCGGAAGGTCACGACCGGCACGTCGGGCGGCACGATCACGGTCTTCTCGCCGCCCTTGTAGGTCAGGCGCAGCTGCTGACCGCCGTGCACCGACTTCGGTGCCGCGGCCAGGTCGGCGACGGTGGCATTGGTCATGGTGCTCTGCGGCAGCAGGTCCCAAGGGCGGTGGCCTTCGCCGGTGCCGCGCGCGGCCTCGGGGAACACCACGACTTCGAGCGCCTTCTGCGAGCCGTCGGCCTGCGGCATGGCGGCGGTGCCGATGAAGCTGCCCTTCTTGATGTCGGCCAGCTTGATGCGGTAGACCTCCGACAGCTGCATATCGGCCGGGCGCGCGAGGCTGACGACTTCGCCGCCGCGGTCCTGGACGACGAGCGTCTTGGCGTCGACGCGGACGATGGTGCCGCGGATGCGGACTTGTTCGGAAGCGGCCTGGGCCGATGCGGCAAGAGGCGCGGCAGCGGCGGCGATGACAAGTGCGGCCGAGGCCAGCAGGTTCAGGGGAAGTCTGGAGGGCATGGAGGAGCGTCTTGGTGTTGTGGTGCGGATCAATGTACGCCTCGCAAGCCAAACGCGCTTCCCGTCATGTGGGATACCCCAGCGGTTGGCTCGGCCGGGCACCCCGTCTACAATCCGCCGTTCCGAGGAGCGTTGCAGCGCCATCAAGGCGTGAGGCTCGGACCACATCGCAACCACGCTCACCCGCTGTTCTCGCGGTGAGTTCCTTTTCCGTCAGACCTCCCGTACGCAGTGGCATCTTTAAAACCAGTTTTGGAGTTCTCATGAGCGCTGTTCTCAAGCCCACCCCTGTTTCGACCGCCGACCAAGCGATTGCCGACCTGTCCCTCGCCGCCTGGGGCCGCAAGGAAATCCGCATTGCGGAAACCGAGATGCCCGGCCTGATGGCCATCCGCGAGGAGTTCTCGAAGGGCCAGGCGCTCAAGGGCGCGCGCATCACGGGCTCGCTGCACATGACCATCCAGACGGCCGTGCTGATCGAGACGCTGCAGGCCCTGGGCGCCGAAGTGCGCTGGGCCTCGTGCAACATCTTCTCCACACAAGACCACGCCGCCGCCGCCATTGCGGAAAAAGGCACGCCGGTGTTCGCCATCAAGGGCGAGTCGCTGAAGGACTACTGGGACTACACCCACGCCATCTTCGACTTCGGCCCCAAGGGCTCGAAGGGCGAAGGCCCCAACATGATCCTGGACGACGGCGGCGACGCCACGCTGCTGATGCACCTGGGCCAACGCGCCGAGAAGGATCAGAGCGTGCTGGCCAACCCGACCAGCGAAGAAGAACGCATCCTGTACGCCGCGATCAAGGCCAAGCTGGCAGTCGATTCGACCTGGTACACCCGCAAGTCGGCCGAGATCATCGGCGTGACCGAAGAGACGACCACCGGCGTGCATCGCCTGAATGAGATGAGCGCCAAGGGCACGCTGCTGTTCCGCGCCATCAATGTGAACGACTCGGTCACCAAGAGCAAGTTCGACAACCTGTACGGCTGCCGCGAATCGCTGGTGGACGGCATCAAGCGCGCGACCGACGTGATGATCGCGGGCAAGGTCGCTTGCGTGGCCGGCTATGGCGACGTGGGCAAGGGCTCGGCCCAGGCACTGCGCGCACTGAGCGCCCAGGTGTGGGTGACTGAAATCGACCCGATCAACGCCCTGCAGGCCGCGATGGAAGGCTACAAGGTCGTGACGATGGAATACGCCGCCGACAAGGCCGACATCTTCGTGACGACCACCGGCAACAAGGACGTCATCACGCACGACACGATGGCCAAGATGAAGGACCAGGCCATCGTCTGCAACATCGGCCACTTCGACAACGAGATCGACGTCGCGTCGATCGAGAAGTACGAGTGGGAAGAGATCAAGCCGCAGGTCGACCACATCACCTTCCCCGACGGCAAGAAGATCATCCTGCTGGCCAAGGGCCGCCTGGTGAACCTGGGCTGCGGCACGGGCCACCCGAGCTTCGTGATGTCGTCGTCGTTCGCGAACCAGACCATCGCGCAGATCGAACTCTTCACCAAGCCCGACGCCTACCAGGCCGGCAAGGTCTACGTGCTGCCCAAGCACCTGGACGAGAAGGTCGCACGCCTGCACCTGAAGAAGGTCGGCGCCATGCTGACCGAGCTGACCGACGCGCAGGCCGCCTACATCGGCGTGGACAAGAACGGCCCGTACAAGCCGGACACGTACCGCTACTAAAGCGTCCATGCGCGCTGACCAACTGCTGGTGGAACGCGGCCTCGCCGCGTCGCGTTCGCAGGCCGTGCGGCTCATCGCCGGCGGCATGCGCTGGCGCGATGCGGGCACGAGCGACGCATGGCGCTCGGTCGCCAAGAACAAGGACGAAGTGCCTGAATCCGCCGAGCTCGAACTCGACGATGCCGCCGAGGCGCGCTACGTCTCGCGCGGCGGACTCAAGCTCGAGGGCGCGCTCGCGGTGAGCGGCATCGACCCTGCCGGGAAACTGTGCCTCGATGTGGGCCAGTCGACCGGTGGGTTCACCGATTGCCTGCTGCAACGCGGCGCGGCGAAGGTCGTGGGCGTCGACGTCGGCCATGGGCAGCTGCATGCGAAGTTGCGCGAGGACGAGCGCGTCGTCGCCATCGAAGGCGTCAATGCGCGGGCCTTGTCGCCCGACGATCTGCAGGAGGAAGGCGAAGAGCCCTCCGACCTGCGTTTCGACCTGATCGTCGGCGACCTGTCGTTCATTTCGCTCACGCTGGTGCTGCCGGCGGTCGTCGAATTCCTGGCCGACGACGGCCATCTCCTGATGCTGGTCAAGCCGCAGTTCGAACTGCAGCCCGGCCAGGTCGGCAAGGGCGGCATCGTGCGCGACGCGGCGATGTACGAGATCGTCGAAAAGCGCCTGCACGATGCGTGCGCGGCGCTCGAACTGCGCGTGCTGCAGTGGTTCGACAGCCCGATCGCCGGCGGCGACGGCAACCGCGAGTTTTTCATTCACGCCGTGCGCGCGTCCGGCGCGAACGGCTCCTAAGGAGACGCAGGTGCGCCTTCCGCTGAGTTTCGAATTCTTTCCGACCAAGACGCCCGAAGGCGCGGTCAAGCTGCGCGCGGTGCGCCAGCAGCTGTACGTGCGCAAGCCCCAGTTCTGCTCGGTCACCTACGGTGCCGGCGGCTCCACGCACCAGGGCACCTTCGGCGCGGTGCAGGAGATCCTTGGCGAGGGCGTCGATGCCGCCAGTCATTTCTCTTGCATCGGCGCGACCAAGGCCACGGTGCGGGAGCAACTGGCCGAGCTCAAGGCCATGGGCGTCAAGCGCCTGGTGGCGTTGCGCGGCGACCTGCCGAGCGGCTACGGCATCGGCGGGGAGTTTCACTACGCGAGCGACCTCGTGGCCTTCATCCGCGAAGAGACGGGCCGCGACTTCCACATCGAGGTGGCCTGCTATCCCGAGGTGCATCCCCAGGCGCGCTCGCCCGAGGCCGACCTGCAGGCTTTTGCCGCCAAGGTGAAAGCGGGGGCCGACTCGGCCATCACGCAGTATTTCTTTAGCCCCGAGGCCTACTTCCGCTTCGTCGACGACGTGCGCAAGCTCGGCATCGACACGCCGATCGTGCCGGGCATCATGCCCATCACGAGCTCGACGCAGCTCATGCGCTTCTCGGACGCCTGCGGCGCCGAGATCCCGCGCTGGATCCGCCTGCGCCTGCAGGGCTTCGGCGACGACACGGCCTCGATCAAGGCCTTCGGCCTGGACGTGGTGACCGACCTCTGTGCGCGCCTTTGCGACGGCGGCGCACCCGCGATCCACTTCTACACGATGAACCAGTCGGCGGCGACGCTGGCTGTGCTGGAGCGCCTCGATTGAGAGGGGGCGCTGCAGGTTCGTCGCTGCGCGCGGGGCTTCGCCTCGCGATCGTCGCCGCCACCTGCGTGCTCGCGGGCTGCGCCATGCCGCCCGCCACCGAAGGCGGCACCGACCCGGGTGCCGCAGCGGGCTCGCGCCTGCGGCCGCTCTCTAAGGGGCTGGCGGTTCCGCCGGGGGCTTCTGCGCGGTCGGACGTGCCCTCGGTGCGCTACGACCTCGCGGTGTCCGGCACCGGCGAACTGACCCCAGACGACGGCGTGCCCGGTGAAGACGGCCCGCGCGAGATCTTCGAGCGCGGCGGCGCGTCCTGGTACGGCATCCAGTTCCACCAGCGCAAGACGGCGAACGGCGAGCGCTTCGACATGGGCGCCCTGACGGCCGCCCACAAGACCCTGCCGTTCGGAACGCGCGTTTGCGTGCGCAGCCTGGTCAACGGCAGCGAAGTGCTGGTGCGCATCAACGACCGCGGCCCGTATGCGCAGGGCCGCGTCATCGACCTGAGCCGGGCCGCAGCCGACCGCATCGGCCTGACGGGGCTCGGGATCAAGCAGGTCGCGCTGTCGGTCGTCGGCGCTTCGGGCATGCGCTGCGGCGGTGTCGCCGTTGAACCGGGCGAGGCGGCGGCGCCTGTGGCGCCGGGCGGCGATCGCGCCAAGGCCGCAGTGCCGGCACGGCGCAAGGTGATCGTGCCGCCGCGGCGTCGCCGCTGAAACGCTGAACGGGCGGATCAGCCGCCGCTGTCGAGCGAGAAGGTCGCGTTGCGGTCCTGCGCCAGCTTTTCGGCCAGTTGCGGCAGCGCCGCCGCGAGCAGCGGCTTCAGGGTGTAGGGCGGGTTGATCAGGAACATGCCGCTGGCCGGCAGTCCGGGCCGCTTGGTCTCGCCTGTCGGCGTGGCCGTCAGCTTGCTCGACTTGACCGTCAGCGTGGCATGCAGCCACGGCTTTCCGGCCTTGGTCGCCATGGTCTTGAGCCGGCGAGGCAGGTCGTGCGCCTCGGGCCTCGGAATGATCGGATACCAGACGGCATACGTGCCCGTGGCAAAGCGCTTGAGCGCCTCGGCCGCGAAGTCGAGCACGCGGGCGTAGTCGCTCTTGATCTCGTAGCTCGGGTCCATCAGCACCAGCGCGCGGCGGGACGGCGGCGGCAGGAACTTGGTGGCGCTGCCGAAGCCGTCTTCGCGCAGCACGGCGATCTGTCGGCCGGCTTCCAACTGGGCGATGTTGGCGTCGAGGGTGCGGGCGTCGGTCGGATGGAGCTCGAACAGCTTGAGCTTGTCGTGGTCGCGCAGCAGGTGCTGCACGATGAATGGCGAGCCGGGGTAGACGCGGGCGCCGCCCTTGGGGTTGAAGTCGCCGATCACGCTGAGGTAGCGGGCTATTGCATCGGCCAGCGGGGCTTCGGCTTCCGGGGCCACTTTCTTGGCCGCCGATTTCGCAGCAGGTCCGGGTGCGGCGGGCTCCTTGGAAGGGGCAGGAGGGGCAAGCAGGCGCAGGATGCCGTTGGCCGCTTCGCCGCTGGTGTCGGCGTAATCGCCGTCGAGGCGATAGAGGCCCGCGCCGGCGTGGGTGTCGACGACCGTGAGGGCTGCCTCTTTTTCAAGCAGGTGGTCGAGCGTGGCAATCAGCACCGTGTGCTTGAGCACGTCGGCGTGGTTGCCGGCATGGAAGGCGTGGCGGTAACTGAACATGAGGGATTTCCGAGATAGGTGGCAGATGCGCAACAGCCTCTTCAGTGAAGCCGCAGTAACATCAAATTACAAAAACTGGAGGGAAACAGGATGCGTCCGTCGAACTGGAGATTTTGGGGCCTCGCGGCCACGATGGGAATTTTGTCGGTCCTGGGCGGTTGCGCCGCCGTCAGCCAGGGGCTCGATCAGCCGATGCGCGTCGACGTCGTGTCGCAGAACGGGGAGATCATTCCCGATGCGCGATGCAGGGCCGTCAACGACAAGGCCAAGGTGAGGATGCGGTCGGGCCGGGTCGTCGGCGTGCGTCGCTCGCGGGCCGATCTGGTGATCCAGTGCTCCGTCGACGGGCAAGGCGTGGCGACCGGGCAGGCGATCTCGCGTCCCAACATCGGTTTCCTGGGCAATTTCGTCGTGGCCGGTGGCGTGATCGGTGCGGCGGTCGACGACAGCGCCGGCACCGCCTACACGTACCCGACCTGGATCCAGATGGTCATCGGCGAAGACCGCCTGTACGACCGCAGTGGGCACCGTGACGAAAGCCTGGACACCGGCACGCTGGTTCGCAAGATCGACACCGGGGTTGCCGTGGCACGCCCGGTGGCTGTGCCGGTCCGCTAAACCGCAGCGGCAGGCCCCGCACAAGCCCGGCGACTGTGGAAATTGGCCAGATCGGCCAATTCTTCATATAATCGCGGGCTTCGCAGCGTTTTTGTGGCCCCGCGGCGAAGGCATTCGACCCGTCTTGCGGGGCGAATGAAACCCCACCTAAGAGATTCCCGTCAGAGGAACGCCGACCGTGGAAAAGGGCTCGCCAAACCCTCTTTTCAAGAGAAAAACTCATGACCAAAACGTTCAGCGCCAAGCCCGCTGACGTGACGCACGAGTGGTTTGTGATTGACGCGACCGACAAGGTCCTCGGACGAGTAGCCAGCGAAGTTGCTCTCCGTTTGCGCGGCAAACACAAGGCCATTTACACGCCTCACGTCGATACCGGTGATTTCATCGTCATCATCAACGCCGCGCAACTGCGCGTCACCGGCGCCAAGTCGATCGACAAGGTGTACTACCGTCACTCGGGCTATCCCGGCGGTATCACGGCGACGAACTTCCGCGACATGCAATCCAAGCACCCGGGCCGCGCCCTGGAAAAGGCTGTCAAGGGCATGCTGCCCAAGGGTCCGCTCGGATACGCGATGATCAAGAAACTCAAGGTGTACGGTGGTGCAGAGCACCCGCATACCGCCCAACAGCCCAAAGTGCTGGAACTGTAAGGAGCCTTGAGAATGATTGGTGAATGGAACAATGGCACCGGCCGTCGCAAATCCAGCGTCGCCCGTGTGTTTCTGAAAAAAGGCACCGGCAAGATCACGGTCAACGGCAAGGACATCCAAGAGTTCTTCGGCCGCGAAACCTCGATCATGATTGCCAAGCAGCCCCTGGCGCTGACCAACAACCTCGAAGCTTTCGACGTGATGGTCAACGTGAACGGTGGCGGCGAATCGGGTCAAGCCGGCGCAACGCGCCACGGCATCACCCGTGCGCTGATCGACTACGACGCGACGCTCAAGCCCGTGCTGAGCCAAGCCGGCTTCGTGACGCGCGATGCGCGTGAAGTCGAACGTAAGAAGGTCGGTCTGCACTCCGCCCGTCGCCGCAAGCAGTTCAGTAAGCGCTGATCCTGTTCGTTGCGAACAAAGCCGCCTTCGGGCGGCTTTTTCATTGCCAGTACTTGGCGGCGAGGCATCCGACCCCACTTGCGTTGGGGTGCACGCCACAGTCAGCCTGCCTGAAATGCGGCATTGCAGTAGCATTCGTTCCCTTGGCCGCAATGTTCGGCCACCCCCAAGGAGTTACCCCTCATGAGCGCCGTAGCCGAAAACATCCAGACCCAGATGCCCGAGCCGATCGTCTTCACCGACAGCGCGGCAGCCAAGGTGGCCGACCTGATCGCCGAAGAAGGCAACCCCGAGCTGAAGCTGCGCGTGTTCGTGCAGGGCGGCGGGTGCTCCGGGTTCCAGTACGGTTTCACCTTCGATGAAATCACCAACGAAGACGACACCACCATGACCAAGAACGGCGTGTCGTTGTTGATCGATGCCATGAGCTACCAATACCTGGTCGGCGCCGAGATCGACTACAAGGAAGACCTGCAAGGCGCCCAGTTCGTGATCAAGAACCCGAACGCCACCAGCACCTGCGGCTGCGGATCGAGCTTCTCGGCCTGATGCCTGGATGCCGCTGACAAGGCCCCACCAAGAAAGCCGCCTCCGGGCGGCTTTTTGCTGCCCGTCGTTTTCCGCTTTCCTTCCTCTCTCATGACGTCCGAAGCCGCAACTGCCGTCGATCCCTCCCGCAAGAGCCTGCTGTGGCTCGTGGCCGTCGGCTTCTTCATGCAGACGCTGGACGCCACCATCATCAACACCGCGCTGCCGGCCATGGCCGCGAGCCTGAACGTCAGCCCTCTGCGCATGCAGTCGGTGGTGGTGGCCTATGCGCTCACGATGGCGATGCTGATCCCCGCCTCGGGCTGGATTGCCGACCGCTTCGGCACGCGGCGCATCTTCTTCGCGGCCATCGTGCTGTTTGCCGCCGGCTCGGTGCTCTGCGCGCTCTCGCAGGGGCTGGGGCAACTCGTGGCCGCGCGGGTGGTGCAGGGCCTGGGCGGCGCGTTGCTGCTCCCCGTGGGGCGCCTGGCGCTGCTGCGCACGGTGCCGCGCGGCGAATTCCTGCAGGCGATGAGTTTCGTCGCGATCCCGGGGCTCATCGGCCCCTTGCTGGGCCCCACGCTGGGCGGCTGGCTGGTGCAGTACGCGTCCTGGCACTGGATCTTCCTGATCAACGTGCCGGTGGGGCTCGCGGGCTGTATCGCCACGCTCAAGTACATGCCGGACCTGCGCGGCGCCATCCAGAAGCGGTTCGACAGCGTGGGCTACGCCATGCTGGCCTTCGGCATGGTGGCGATTTCGCTGGCACTCGATGGCGTGTCCGAACTCGGCCTGCGCCAGGGCGGCGTGATGGTCGTGCTGATCTTCGGCTTCGCCAGCGTGGTGGCCTACTGGCTGCGCGCCGCACGAACGCCCGAGCCCCTGTTCGCGCCCTCGCTGTTCGGTGTGCCAACGCTCAGCATCGGGCTGATCGGCAACCTCTTCTCGCGCCTGGGCAGCAGCTGCATGCCCTTTCTCGTGCCGCTGCTGCTGCAGGTGTCAATGGGCTACTCGCCGGTGCGGGCTGGTCTGATGATGCTGCCGATCGCCCTCGCGGGCATGGCCATGAAGCGCTTTGCCACGCCGCTGATCACGCGCCACGGCTATCGCAAGGTGCTGGTGGTCAACACGGTGCTGGTGGGCTGCACGATGGCCAGCTTCGGCCTGACGGCGCCCGGCCAGCCCATGGCGCTGCATGTGCTGCAACTGCTGGCTTTCGGAGCGGTCAACTCCCTGCAGTTCACCGCGATGAACACGATCACGCTGAAGGATTTGGACGGCAGCATGGCCAGCAGCGGCAACAGCCTGCTGTCGATGGTGCAGATGCTGGCTATGAGCCTCGGCGTAGCGGCCGCCGGGGCCGTGCTGGCAGGCTACAACGGGATCTTCGGTACCGAGACGGCAGCGCACACGCTCGACGCCTTCCAGGCCACTTTTGCGAGCATGGGGTTGATCACGGTGGCATCTGCGCTGATCTTCTGGCATCTGCCCGCAGAAGTGCGCGCGGCGCAACCTGCGCAGCCGGAGGTTTCAGGCCAGGGTTAGGCTCACGCTGGGTAGATCGCGCCCAGCACCCTTGCCCCACGTGCGCCCGTCACGCTGGCCAAATTGCCTGCATCGCGCCTCACAGTGCAACGCGCTAGCCAGGCAAAGGCTGCAGCCTCGACTTGCTGCGGTGGCAGGCCTTGGTCGGTCGACGCTACCACCTGAACGCCAGGAAGCAGCGTGCGCAGGCGCGCAAGCAGGTGGTCGTTCAGCGCGCCACCACCGCAAACGATCAGCAGGTTGCTATCTTTTCCATAGCTGAGAAGGTCGGCGGCACAGGTGCTTGCCGTCAATTCCGCGAGCGTCGCCTGCACATCGGCCGGTGCCATGGCGGTGGTGCCGAGGTGCGAAGCCAGCCAAGTCGGGTTGAACAGGTCGCGCCCCGTGCTTTTCGGCGGCGCCTTGGCGAAATACGGATCGGCCTGCAGCTGCGCGAGCAGCTGGGGCAGCACCTGCCCGCTGGCCGCCCACTGGCCGCCGCGGTCGAAGGGCTGGCCCTGGTAGGTCTGGCACCAGTGATCCATCAGCGCATTGCCGGGGCCGCAGTCGAAGCCCCGCACGATGGCGCCGTCGGGCGCGTTGGTGGCGGGGAGCAGGCTCAGGTTGGAGATGCCGCCGATGTTCAGCACCGCGACGGTTTCGTCGGCGCGCGCGAACAGGGCGCGGTGAAATGCCGGCACCAGCGGCGCGCCCTGGCCGCCGGCGGCGAGGTCGCGGCTGCGAAAGTCGCCGACCACGTCGATGCCGGTCAGTTCGGCCAGCAGCGAGGGGTTGTTGATCTGCAGGGTGTAGCCGACATCGTCGAATTCGAGCGGCCGGTGGCGCACCGTCTGTCCGTGCGCGCCGATGGCCGTGATCGCACCGGCGTCGATGCCGCTGTCCGCCAGCAACTGGTGAACGACGCCGGCATAGGCCCGGGCAAGCCCGTTGCCGGCCAGCGCCGCGCGATGCAGCTCGTTCTCGCCGCGGGTGTTGAGCGCCATGAGTTCCGCGCGCAACGTCACGGGAAACTCGGCGGTGGCGTAGGCCTTCACCGCAATCCGGCCGTCTGAAAAATCGGCGAGCACACCGTCGACGCCGTCGAGCGATGTGCCTGACATCAGGCCGATGAAAAACTCGGCAGCCATCTCCGGATCGGGCCTAGAGAAGAGGCTGATGCGCGAGCGTCTTCAGTCCGCGCTGGCCTGGATGACCGAGAACGCGGCCGCCAGCTCGGTGCGGGCGCCAACCGCGATCCGCTCGAACGCCGGACGCAGGGCCGCGGTGATCGGGGCGCCGCCTTCTTGCGCGATGGTGGCCGGGTCCTGGTAGACGCCGCCCACGCGGAATTCGAAGTGCAGGTGCGGGCCCGTGGCCCAACCCGTGGAGCCCACGGCGCCGATCGCCTGGCCCTGGCTCACGCTCTGGCCGGCCTTCACGTCGATGCGGCTCAGGTGCGCATACGCCGTTTGCTGGTTGTTGCGGTGCGTGATGATGACGATGTTGCCGTAGCCGCTTTGCGTGCCCGCGAAATCGACCGTGCCGTCGCCGACCGTGCGCACCGAGGTGCCGGTGGGCGCTGCGTAGTCGATGCCGTTGTGCTGGCGCCAGCTGTTCAGGATCGGATGCATGCGCATCGCGAAACCGCTGGATACGCGCGAGAACTCGACCGGCGTCGCCAGGTAGGCCTTGCGCAGGCTGTCGCCGTTCGGGCGGTAGTAGCTGCCCTTCTGGCCCGCGCCCGGAGGCTGGAACCAGACGGCCTGGTGGATCTTGCCGTTGTTCTCGAACTCGGCCGAGAGCACGCGGCCGCTGCGCAGCGCTTGTCCGTCGGCTTCGAAGGTCTCGTAGACCACGGCGAAGCGGTCGCCCTTGCGCAGGGCCCGCACGTCGACGTCGCCCGCGAAGATGTCCGCCAGCTGGCTCGCCACCGCATCGGGAATGCGCGAGTCGTCGGTGGCTGCGAACAGCGAGGTACGGATGGTGCCGCTTGCCAGGCGGGTGCCCGGCGTCAGCGTGTCGCGCTCGGTGAGGGCGACGAAGCCGACCGGCGTGCGTTCGATGACGAAGCGCTTGAAGCCGCCGTCGCCGTCGGGAATCCAGCGGGCGCTCAGTTTCTTGAGCTGGTTTTCCTGCGTGGCTTCGGCCGTGATGGTGCGGCCGGCGCGGGCGAACAGCGCATTGCGAGCGTCGCTGCTGCCGCGCACGAAGGCGGTGGCTGCGGGGTCGGAAATGCCCAGGCGCTTCAGCAGTGCTTCGGCCGTGTCGCTCGAGCGGGTGATGTCGGTGCGAAACAGCGTGAAGCTGAAGCTCTCGAGCGAAGCCGTCTGGTCTGCGAAAGACTGGGGCGTCGTGGCCTCGAGAATCTGGTGGACCGGAAGGTCGGAAGCGTCAGGACCCAGCGAGGCCACCGCGAGGGTGCCAGCGCTCAGCATGGCCGCGGCGATGAGCGCCGTGATCTGCTTGGGGTAGGTTCGGAACGTATAGGCCACGCGAGAAGCAAGGAGCTCCTCGGCAGCAAGAATGCCGTTGATCAATCTATGAATTCCAGCTCAGGTTCTGCAAATCCGTGCTGCAAGGCCCAGTACGTTCGGGGCGGCAGGAGACGGTGCGGAAAAAGCGCCGCTTAGAATTCGGCGCTTGAAAAGTCGGGCTGAGTATAGCTTCGGCATCCAAAAAGTCAGCTAAAAAAGCCCATGAACGCCGAATCTGTTACATCCACCAGCCTCTCGAATAGTGTAGGACGTGCGCTCGAAATATCCCTCCGGGGGGCTGACGAGCTGCTGCCGCAGGACGAGTGGGTGCGCAAGCTCCAGCGCTCCGAGGCCACCGGGAAACCGCTTCGCATCAAGCTCGGGCTCGATCCGACCGCGCCGGACATTCACATCGGCCACACGGTGGTGCTCAACAAGATGCGCCAGCTCCAGGACCTCGGGCACCGGGTGATCTTCCTGATCGGCGACTTCACCAGCACGATCGGCGACCCTTCCGGGCGGAACAACACCCGTCCGCCCCTCACCCGGGAGCAGATCGAGGCCAACGCCCAGACTTATTACAAGCAGGCCAGCCTCGTGCTGGACCCCGAGAAGACCGAGATCCGCTACAACTCCGAATGGAGCGACCCCTTGGGCGCCCGCGGAATGATCCAGCTGGCGGCCAAGTACACCGTCGCCCGGATGATGGAGCGCGACGACTTCAACAAGCGCTTCAAGGCCGGCCAGTCGATCTCGGTGCACGAATTCCTCTACCCGCTGATGCAGGGCTACGACTCGGTGGCGCTCAAGAGCGACCTCGAACTGGGCGGAACCGACCAGAAATTCAACCTGCTCGTCGGCCGTCATCTCCAGCAGGAGTACGGCCAAGAACCGCAGTGCATACTCACTATGCCGCTGCTGGAAGGGCTCGATGGCGTCGAAAAGATGTCCAAGAGCAAGAACAACTACATCGGCATCAGCGAAGACGCCAACACCATGTTCGCCAAGGTGCTGTCGATTTCCGACGACCTGATGTGGCGCTGGTACACGCTGCTGAGCTTCCAGTCGCTGGAGCAGATCGAGGCGCTGAAGGCCGAAATCGTCGGCGGCCGCAATCCGAAGGATGCGAAGGTCGCGCTGGCCAAGGAAATCACCGCGCGCTTCCACAGCGCAGCGGCGGCCGAGACCGCGGAGCAGGACTTCATCAACCGCAGCAAGGGCGGCGTGCCGGACGAGATTCCCGAGGTGTCGCTGGGTGGCGCGCCGCTGGGAATTGCCCAGTTGCTCAAGCAGGCGAACCTGGCCTCCTCAGCGTCGGAGGGCAGTCGCCTGATCGATGGCGGCGGTGTCCGGGTCGATTCTGTCGTGATCAGCGACAAGACACTGAAGCTTCCTGCAGGCACCTACGTCGTGCAGGTGGGGCGGCGCAAGTTCGCCCGCGTGACCCTGAACTAACCCCAAAAGAAAAGGCCCCTCGGGGCCTTCTGCTTCGATTACCGGACTTCGATGGTGACGCGCCGGTTGCGCGGCTCGTCCACCTCGTCGGCGGTCGGCACGGCCAGGTCGCGCTCGCCGCGGCCCACGGCCTCGACGCGGTTGGCCGGAAAGCTGCGCTCGACGAACAACTGAACCACTTCCTGCGCCCGGCGGCGCGACAACTGGTCGTTCGATTCGCCGCTGCCCTTGGTGTCGGTGTGGCCCGTCACCACGATGTCGCCGCCGCTGCGCGCCAAAGCCGCGGCCAGCGCCTCGGTCATGATCTGTTGCGACGCGGGGGTCAGCGTGGTGCCGCCGACCTCGAAGAACACCGTGTAACGCTGCGGCAGCGGCGGGCGCATGTCGAACAGCGGCTTGTTTTCTGCCTGGACCTTGGCGGAATCGGCCTGATCGACCACCGGCGCCCCGCTGGCGCCGACCGCGGCTGTCGCGCGCTGGTACGGCTTGGAGAGCACTTCTTCCCCGTCCTTGGCGCGCACCACGACGGCAGACGGCTTGTCGTCGGCTTGCGGAAGCAGCACCACCCGCGTGCCCGGTGTCGAGCAGGCGGAGAGCAGGACGGCGATCAGGGATGTGGCAAGAAGGAGAGGGCGGCGCGACGGGGTCCTCGTCATCATGGCTGCCCGTCGGTTTGTACGATGAAGTCGGTGCCGCGAATGCCGATGGTGGCAGTCTGCGTCTCGACCCGAACTGCGTCGGGGTTCGTCTTGCCGATCAGTCCGGTGATCATGCGCATCGAACCGCGCAGCAGCGAGACCAGGAGGCCGCCGTCGCGCGTGGTGGAGTCGAAGTGGAATTCCTTCAGGTCCATGCGCGAGGAGGGCCCGACCACCAGGGTCGTGTCGTCGCGCAGGACCACGGCAGCCGAGGAATCGGGGCCGGTCACGATGCGGTCTACCGACCCCAGCGCGTCGCCGGCGGCAGCGGGGCGTGCGGTGCCGGCGGCGCTGAGCAACTGCACGTTGCCGCGCACCGATTTCACGAAGCCGGCCTGGAGTTCGGCGACGGGTGCGACCGGCGCGGCCGGCGGGGTTTGGGCCTGGGCCATCATGGTGGTGCCCAACAGGGCGAGGCCGCCCAGAACGTTCAAGAGGTTTTTCATCATCCGACTCTCTGCGAAGAATGTTTCGCAATGGTCACAAGTATTAGGCCTTAGGCGTTACATATGGACACCGGGTTGATAATTCAGCGTCATCTTGCGGTGTTTTGCCGCTTTTTGCGTCGTCTTTTGTCGATTCGCCGCCCCGATTGCCCATGACGCTCACTCCCAAAACACTGCTTCGCGTCTCCGTGGCCGTGGCCCTGGTCACCATCGTGCTCAAGGGGCTGGCCGGCTACCTGACCAATTCGATGGGCCTGATCTCCGACGCGATGGAGTCGTTCGTGAATCTTGCCAGTGCCATGTTCGCCTTGGCAATGGTGACGATCGCCGAGCGCCCGGCCGACGAAGACCACCCCTACGGCCATCACAAGGCCGAGTACTTCTCCTCCGGCTTCGAGGGCATTCTCATCGTCGGCGCCGCGATGGCGATCCTGTGGGTGTCGGTGCAGCGGTTGCTGTCGCCCCAACCCCTGGAGCAACTGGGCTGGGGTCTGGCGCTGTCGGTCCTCAGCTCTGGCCTCAACGCGGGGCTGGCGGTGATGCTGTTCCGCGCCGCGCGCACCCACCGCTCCATCGCGCTGGAGGCCGACGGCCGCCACCTGATGACCGACGTGTGGACCTCCGCTGCCGTGGTGATCGGCATCGTCGGCGTGCATTTCAGCGGCTGGCTCTGGCTCGATCCTCTCTTGGCCATCGGCGTGGCGCTCAACATCGTGCGCGAGGGCGTCAAGCTGGTGTGGCGCTCGTCGCAGGGCCTGATGGACGAAGCCCTCGACGCCGACACGCTCGCCACGGTGCGCGCCACGCTCGACGCCTTCGCGGCGCGCCAGCCCGACGGCAGCCGGCTGCGCTTCGACGACATGGTGACGCGCGGCGCCGGCCAGCGGCGCTTTGCCGACCTGCACATGCACGTGCCGGGCGAATGGACCCTGCAGCATGCCGCCGCCCTGCGCGACGAACTCGAACTGTCCCTGATGGACGCCGTGCCCGGCCTTCGCGTCACCATCCAGTTGCTGCCGCTGACCATGGAAGCACGCGCCACCCAGATCGTGGAAGAACAAGCCCACCCATGAAAGCCATCCTCCAGCGCGTTGCGAACGCCCGCGTCGACATCTCCGGCCAGACCGTCGGCGCCATCGATGCCGGCCTCTTGATCCTTTTGTGCGCGGAACGCGGCGATGTCGATGCGCTCGCCGACCGCATGCTCGCCAAGATCCTCAAGCTGCGCATCTTTTCGGACGAGGCCGGCAAGATGAACCGCAGCGTGCAGGACATCGGCGGCGGGCTGCTCGTGGTGAGCCAGTTCACGCTGGCGGCCGACGTGAGCGGCGGCAACCGCCCCAGCTTCACGCTCGCGGCGCCGCCCGACGAGGGCCGCCGGCTCTACGAATACTTCGTGGCGCAGGCGCGCGCCGCGCATCCGGTGGTGGAGACCGGCGAATTCGGCGCCGACATGCAGGTGCACCTCGTCAACGACGGACCGGTGACGATCCCGCTGCAGATGTCCGCGTAGCAGCGGCTACTTGCCGTAGGGATTGCGGATGCCCAGTTCCGCCAGGATCTGGATCTCGTACGCCTCCATCTCGTCGGCGTCGGCCTCGCTGGTCTCGTGGTCCCATCCCTGTGCGTGCAGCGTGCCGTGCACCAGCAGGTGCGCGTAATGCGCGGCCAGCGTCTTGCGCTGCTCCTTGGCCTCGCGCGCGACCACCGGTGCGCACAGCACCAGGTCGGCCGTGGCGACGGGGCTTTGCGCGTAGTCGAAGGTCAGCACGTTGGTAGCGTAGTCCTTGCCGCGGAACTCGCGGTTCAGGCGCTGGCCCTCGTCGGCGTCGACGATGCGCACGGTGATCTCGCCATCGATGTCCAGCGCATGGCGGATGCAGCGCGCGACCGTGTGGCGCGGCAGCGCGGCGCGGTGCCGCTCCACGCCCTTGAAGCGCCCGAACTGCAGCGAAAGGGAAAGTGCCGGAAGCGCCATCTCAATGCGCGCTGGTGCGCTTGCGTTGCCCGTCGTACGCGTCGACGATCTTGGCCACCAGCGGATGCCGCACCACGTCGGCACTCGTGAAGTGCGTGATCGCGATGCCGCTCACGCGCCGGAGCACGCGCTCGGCGTCGATCAGGCCACTGAGCTGCTGCTTGGGCAGGTCGATCTGGCTCACGTCGCCGGTCACCACCGCCTTCGCGCCGAAGCCGATGCGCGTGAGGAACATCTTCATCTGCTCGACCGTCGTGTTCTGCGCTTCGTCGAGGATCACGAACGCGTTGTTCAGCGTGCGCCCGCGCATGAAGGCCAGCGGCGCGATCTCCAGTGCATTGCGCTCGAACGCCTTCTGCACCTTCTCGTAGCCCATGAGGTCGTAGAGCGCGTCGTACAGCGGACGCAGGTAAGGATCGACCTTCTGCGTGAGGTCGCCCGGTAAAAAGCCAAGCCGCTCGCCCGCTTCCACGGCCGGCCGCGTGAGCACGATGCGCTGCACCGCCGCGCGCTCCAGCGCATCGACCGCGCAGGCCACCGCAAGATACGTCTTGCCGGTGCCCGCCGGGCCGATGCCGAAAGTGATGTCGTGCTTGGCGATGTTGTCCAGGTACAGCGCCTGCGTCGGCGTGCGCGCGCGCAGGTCGGCGCGGCGTGTGACAAGCATGGCCGCGTCCTCGTCGCTCATCGACCCGTCGCCGGCCAGCGTGAGCTGCACCACGGCCGGATCGATCGGGCGCTGGGCGATTTCGTACAGCGCCTGCAGCACGTCCATCGCGCGCTGGGCCGGGGCCTTGGGGCCGTCGACCTTGAACTGTTCGTGGCGGTGCGCGATCTTCACGCCCAGCGCCTCCTCGATGCGGCGCAGGTGCGCGTCCAGAGGGCCGCACAGGTGTCCGAGACGCGAGTTGTTCGGTGGGGTAAAGGTGTGTCGCAGAATCACGCGGTATCCATTTCCATCTATTTGGCAGCCCTATGCAAGACCAGCCATGCTCGAAAAAACGCAATCCAAAGCGGGGAACACCGCGGAACCGGCTGTGCCGGGCCGCCGGTGTTGCCCCCTCGAGGGGGGAAGCGGCTACACGAAGTGAGCAAGCAACGGGGGTGGGCCAATGATAGGCAAACTCACCGGCATCCTGGCCGAGCGCAACCCACCGCAGGTGGTGGTGGACTGCAATGGCGTCGGTTACGAGGTCGATGTGCCGATGAGCACGTTCTACAACCTGCCCGCGACCGGCGAGCGCGTTTCGCTGCTCACGCACTTCGTGGTGCGCGAGGACGCGCAGATTCTCTACGGTTTCGGCACCGCCGAGGAGCGCGCGGCTTTCCGCCAGCTCATCAAGATCACCGGCGTGGGCCCGCGCACCGCGCTCGGGCTGCTCTCGGGCATGAGCGTGGGCGAGCTGTCGCAGGCCATCACCACGCAGGAGCTCGGCCGGCTCGTGAAGATCCCGGGCATCGGCAAGAAGACCGCCGAGCGGCTGCTGCTGGAGCTCAAGGGCAAGCTGGGCGCCGACATCGGCCTGCCCGCGCACGCGGCCTCCGACGCCCAGGCCGACATCCTGCAGGCGCTGATCGCGCTGGGCTACAGCGACAAGGAAGCGGCGCTCGCGCTCAAGGCACTGCCGAAGGATTCGACGGTGAGCGATGGCATCAAGCTGGCGCTGAAGGCCTTGGCGAAGTAGCCCGCGCCATGCGACCCGCGAAGCGACGCACGAGCCACTGGCACCAGCTGCCGCCGCAGCAGCAGACGCTCAATACGGGTGCCCTTGTCAGCGTGGCCGCGTTCCTGCTGGCTTATGGCGTCGGTGGCGTGATACACGGGCATCTCGCGACTTTTCCGGGGTCGGGTCTCGGCACCCTGCATGGCACCACAGCGCTGCTCGCGGCACTGGCGAGCCTGGCGCTGGCGGCAGCGTTGTTCAGCCACCTCGGCGACCGCTACTCGCGCACCCAACGCGGCCCGGGCCTTCATCGATTTCGCCGCGCTTGCTATCGCCTGGGCGGCGGGTTGGCGGTAGGCGCGTTCGTCGCGTTGCTGCTCGAAGTGGCGGGCGCGCTGCC
>NZ_JXQQ01000020.1 GCF_000834655.1 Variovorax paradoxus | reverse complement strand
GGCGGGCGCCATCGCGCCGCCGAGCCGTGCGCCGATCGGATCGGGCGCATTGCGTGCGATCGGCGTTGTGATGATCCTGCTGGCCGTGGGCTATGTCGTCGCCTGCGCGATCCTGCGCGGACGTGAATGGCGCGTGAGGAACCGGCGGCTCAAGCTGCCTTCTGCACGACTTGCGTTGGTGCAACTCTCGCTGTCGGCAACCAATTGGGCGCTGATGGGTTCCGCGATGTACCTGCTGCTCGGCCAGCAGGTGCCGTATGCAACGACGCTGGGCGTCCTGTTGGCCGCATCCATCGTCGGTGTCATCACGCCGATTCCGGCGGGGCTCGGCGTGCTCGAAGGGGTTTATCTGGCGCTGCTGTCAGGCACCGTGAAGCAGGGTGCGCTGATGGGTGCGGTTCTGGCGTATCGCGCGCTGTATTACCTGTTGCCGTTGGCCGGCGGGTTGGTGCTCTATGTGTTCCTGGAGCGGTATGCAGCGAGCCATCCGCTGGAAGGTGCGCAGCCTTGATGCTGATGAGGGACCCGCGAACTCACAACTCGATGAATGCCGACGTGGCCTTGTTGAGAGCCAGCTTGCCCTTGGCGGTGATCGATTCGACCTGCGCGAGCTGACGAATCGCGCGCTCGTCCGGCGTGCGTTCGGATGGGGGAATGAATGCGGTGACCAGGTCGGCCGCACGCAGCACGCGCAGCCTGTCGATGTCTGCAGGCGTGTGCACGACATAGGGCAATCTCTGCTCCGAAATCACCCGAAGAAACTCCATGGACATGAGCCGTCTCCTTGTCTTGATGGCGGTTCGGACATTGTGCGCACAAACAATTAGCTGTGGCTAATCCCTCTGCAGGGCATGCCCTTTTGACACTTGTACTGAAGTCCTCACCTTGACCGGGCGGCGCATGCGCAACCGTTTGCCGCTGCACTGCAGCAGTGCTATCTGCTGGCTTGATGCGGCCAGTCGGTGGTGTCGGTCGTGAGGATGTGCCAGAGCACCGGGTCGATGCCTTCGAAGGTCGCGCGGTAGCGATCGGACAGCCGGCCTTCGTCGGTCACGTCGCGGATCACGATGCTGTCGATGCGCTGCGGGTTCGCGCGATACACCTGCGCGTAGATCTCCGGATCGGCTTCGCCCGAATCGCCCACGAGCACGAAACGGCGCTGCGGAAATTCGGTGAGCAGCCGGTCGATCACGCCCAGCTTGTGCGCGCGCGAATCTTCCGCGCCCGGGATCAGCGTGCGCCACGTGGTGCTCTCGCGCAGGTGCATGCTGCCGGCGGGAAAGTCGTTGTCGCGAACGAAATCCGCAAGCGCCGGATAGAGCTGCATCGGGCTGGCCGAGAGGTAGTGAAAGCGCGTGTCGGGCGCCTGCGCGAGCGCGCGGTAATACGCCGCCATGCGGGGCGCCGCCTCGAAGCGCCGCGCGAAGGTGTTCAGCAGCATCTCGCGCCGGTCGCGTACTTGCGTGCGCTTGATGGTGTCGTCGATGTCCGAGATCACGGACACGCCTTGTGCGGGCACGACCAGCGCCTGACCCCTGAAGCGATGCAGCAGTTCGCCCGGCCCCGTCACGCCGTGGAACTGCAGCCACTGCACCGGCGCCGTGGTGCGCGGCGCCTCGACCACCACGCGCAGGTTGGTGCGGCCGTCCGCGGCCGAGGCCGGCATCTTCACGCGGGTCTGCGTGCCGTCGAAGACGACGTCGATCACCTTGCCTTCTTCGGATTCCGCATGGAACAGCGCGGTGCGCTGGTTGAAGCGCAGCCTCGCCGTGGGCGAGAGCTTCTTGAGGTTCAGCCCGAGGTAGCGGGCCAGCGCGGCATCGAGGCCCCAGCGCCGTTCGCGCTCGAAGATCCAGGCGTGGATGTCGACCTCGATGCGGCCGTCGGCAGTCGGGCGCGCCGTGCCGGGCATGAACAGCGCTTCTTCGTCGGGTTCGAGCGGCTCGGCAGCCTGCAGCACCTGCAGTGGCGCCAGGCCCGCGAGCAGCACCGCGCCCATCACCAAGGACCGGCGCCGCGGTTGCGGCGCGGGCGGCTGCAAAGACCCGTCGTCGCTCATGCTTGCGCGATGCGTTCGTAGGTCACGAAGCTGAACGCCAGGCCGTCCTTGGCCGAGACGTGCGATTCGCGTTGTGTCTCGCGCCATGCAGCGCCGTCGAGCACCGGCGCATGCGCATCGCCTTCGTAGTCGCGCGCGATTTCGGTCACCACTGCGCGCTGTGCGAGCGGCTCGGCTTCGGCGTAGATCTGCGCGCCGCCGATCACCCACACCTCGGGGGATGCCGCCTCCGTGCAGAGCGAGAGCGCATCGCGGAGATTGCCCACCGGCAGCGCACCCTCGGCGCGCCAATCGGCCTGCCGCGTGACCACGATGTTCCGGCGTCCCGGCAGCGGGCGAAAGCGCGGCGGCAGCGAGTCCCAGGTCTTGCGGCCCATGATCACCGGCGCGCCAGCGGTCTGCTGCTTGAAGTGCGCCATGTCCTCCGGCAGGTGCCAGGGGATGGTGCCGTTGGCGCCGATGACGCCGTTGGCGGCGCGGGCGTAGATGAGGTTGATGCGGGGCTCGCTCATGGGGTCGGGCCGCTCAGACCGCCACAGGCGCCTTGATCGGATCACCGTGCTTGTAGTCGAGCACCTCGAAGTCCTCGTACTGGTAGTCGAAGATCGAGGCCGGCTTGCGCTTGATGTTCAGCGTGGGGTACGGGTACGGATCGCGGCTCAGCTGCAGCTTCACCTGCTCGGCGTGGTTGCTGTAGATGTGGCAGTCGCCGCCGGTCCAGATGAAGTCGCCCACGTCCAGGTCGCATTGCTGCGCGACCATGTGCGTGAGGAGCGCGTAGCTCGCGATGTTGAAGGGCACGCCCAGGAAGATGTCTGCGCTGCGCTGGTAGAGCTGGCAGCTGAGCTTGCCGCGTTCGCCCTCGGCCTGCGGCGGCGCCACGTAGAACTGGAAGAACGCATGGCAGGGCATCAGCGCCATCTTGGAGAGCTCGGCCACGTTCCAGGCGCTCACGATGATGCGGCGCGAATCGGGGTTGGTCTTCAGGGTCTTGATGACGTCGGAGATCTGGTCGATGTGCCCGCCATCGGGCGTGGGCCAGCTGCGCCATTGCACGCCGTACACCGGGCCCAGGTCGCCGTCTTCGCGCGCCCATTCGTCCCAGATGGTGACCCCGCGTTCCTTGAGCCAGTTGTTGTTGCTCGAGCCGGTCAGGAACCACAGCAGTTCCTGGATGATGGATTTGAGGTGCACCTTCTTCGTGGTCACCAGCGGAAAGCCCTCGTTCAGGTCGAAGCGCATCTGGTGGCCGAACACGCTCTTGGTGCCCGTGCCGGTGCGGTCGCTCTTGAACACGCCGTGGGTGTCCACGTGGCGCATGAAATCTTCGTACTGGGAGCGGACGGGGCGGGTGGGCGTGGAGGTCATGGAGGAGGGGGCTCTCGGGGACGGGTTTTCGAATTTTAAGTGCCCGGGCTTAGCATGGCGGGCATGAGCCAAGACCACCCCACGAATGGCCACGAACACGGCCACGAACACCCGCACGACCACAGCGAACTCGGCGAGATGGACCTGCGGGTCCGCGCCCTGGAAAGCGTGCTCACGCAGAAGGGCTACATCGACCCTGCCGCGCTCGACGCGCTGATCGACACCTACCAGACCCGCATCGGCCCGCGCAACGGTGCCCGGGTGGTGGCGCGGGCGTGGGTCGACCGCGCGTTCCACGACTGGCTGATGGCCGATGCCACGGCGGCCATCGCCTCGCTCGGCTACACCGGTCGACAGGGCGAGCACATGGTGGCGGTGGAAAACACCGACGAACAGCACCACATGGTCGTCTGCACGCTGTGCAGCTGCTACCCCTGGCCCGTGCTCGGCCTGCCACCCACCTGGTACAAGAGCGCGCCATACCGCTCGCGGGCCGTGAAGGACCCGCGCGGCGTGCTGGCCGATTTCGGCACGACGCTGCCCGAGACGACGCGCATCCGCGTCTGGGACTCGACCGCCGAGGTGCGCTACCTCGTGATTCCGCAGCGCCCCGCCGGCACCGAAGGGTTGAGCGAGGAAGAACTCGCCGCGCTGGTCTCGCGCGATTCGATGATCGGCACGCGGCTGGTCGAAGCGCCCTCCGCGGGGAGCGCCGCATGAGCTACCTCACGCATGCCGACCTCGGCGGCCAGCCCGGCTTCGGCGCGGTCACGCCCGAGCCCGAGGGCGAACTCTTCCACGCCGACTGGGAGCCGCGCGTGCTGGCCCTCACCCTCGCGATGGGCGCGACCGGCTCGTGGAACATCGATGCGAGCCGCGCCGTGCGCGAGACGCTGCCGAACTACCGCGACCTGAGCTATTACCAGATATGGCTCGGCGCCCTGGAGCAATTGATGCTGCAGCGCGCACAGGTCTTCCCAGACGAGATCGCTTCCGGCGAACTGAGGCATCCGCCCGCGCCCGTCGCCCGCGTGTTGCAGGCCGCGAACGTGCCGGCGGTGCTCGCGAAGGGCTCGCCCACCGAGCGCCCCGAGCCGGGCCCCGCGCTCTTCGCCGTCGGGCAGGCCGTGCGCATGCACCTGGGCAAGGTCGACCACCACACGCGGCTGCCGGGCTATGTGCAGGGCAAGCGCGGCACGATCGAGCATGTCCACGGCGCGCATGTGTTCGCCGATGCGCATGCGCAGGGTCTCGGCGAACAGCCGCAGTGGCTTTACACGGTGGTCTTCGACGAAGCCGAGCTTTGGGGCGAGCAGGCGGCGCCGCAGAATCTTTCGGTGTCGGTCGATGCGTGGGAAAGTTATCTGGAAGCGATCGCATGAAGGGCGGCGACATTCCGCTTGCACCCGGCATGCCGCGCGATGCCGACGGCCCGGTGTTCAAGGAGCCCTGGGAAGCGCAGGCCTTCGCGATGACGCTGGCGCTGCACGAGCGCGGCCTGTTCACCTGGGTCGAGTGGGCCGAGGCGCTGGCCGCGCAGATCGCCGCCGCGCAGGCCGCGGGCGACCCCGACATCGGCGACACCTACTACCGCCACTGGCTTGCAGCGCTCGAAGGCCTCGTGGCCCGCAAGGGCGCGAGCTCGGGCGACGAACTCGCGCGCTACCGCCACGCCTGGGACCACGCGGCCGATCGCACACCGCACGGGCAGCCGATCGAGCTGCGCGGCGAAGACTTTCCCGGCTGATCTGTCTTGCTCCTTCCCCCTTTGGGGAAGGTTGGGATGGGGGCAAGCGGCGCCAATTCGGCGCTGTGCTTCATCGAGCGCCGCGTGCCTCCACCCCAGCCCTCATCCAGAGAGGGAGGGGGAAAAATCTACACCCGGATCACGCGCCCGGGGTTGAGCGTGTTCTTCGGATCGAGCCCGCGCTTGATCGCCCGCATCATCTCCAGCGCCACCGGCGACTTGTGCTTCTCGAGCTTGTCGACCTTGAGCGAACCCACGCCATGTTCGGCCGAGAACGAACCGCCGAACTTCTCGACTGCGTCGTACACCAGCGTATTGATGCGGTCTTCCTCGTTCTTCAAAAAGGCCTTGGTGTCGATGTTCTCCGGTGCCTGCACGTTGTAGTGCAGGTTGCCGTCGCCCAGGTGGCCGAAGTTCACGAGCCGCACACCGGCGATTTCGCTTTTCAGCAGCGCATCGGTTTCGGCCACGAAGGCCGGAATGCGCGACACCGGAATGGAGATGTCGTGCTTGATGTTCAGGCCTTCCTCGGCCTGCGCGAGCGGAATGCTTTCGCGGATGTGCCAGAGCTGGTGCGCCTGCGTGAGGTTCTCGGCCACCACCGCATCGGTGACGCAGCCGTCCTCGAAGGCAGTTTCCAGCAGCGCTTCGAAGCGGGCGCGCGCATGGTCTTCGGATTCGCTGTCGGAGTTCTCCAGCAGCACGCAGTAGGGCACCGCCTCGTCGGCGATGAAGGGCACGAGCAGTTGCGGCATGTGCTTGTCGACCAGGCTCAGCGCGAACTTGCCCATCACCTCGAAGCCCGTGAGGCCCGAGCCCAGGTGCTTGTGTGCCAGGCCCAGCAGCGTGACCGCGTGGTCCAGCGAGGGTACGGCGGCCCAGGCCGTGAGCTGCGCGGCCGGCAGCGGGTAGAGCTTCATCGTCGCGGCGGTGATGATGCCCAGCGTGCCTTCGCTGCCGATCATGAGGTCGCGCAGGTCATAGCCCGTGTTGTCCTTGCGAAGGCCGCTCGTGCCCTCCCAGATCTCGCCCTGCGGCGTGACCACTTCCAGGCCCAGGCAGAGTTCCCGCGTGTTGCCGTAGCGCACGACCTGCGTGCCGCCCGCGTTGGTGGCGAGGTTGCCGCCGATGGTGCAGCTGCCCTCGGCCGCGAGGCTCAACGGGAACAGGTAGCCCTCTTTTTCCGCGGCCTCCTGCAGCGTCTGCAGGATGCAGCCGGACTCCACCGTCATCGTGAGGTTGGCGCCGTCGATGGTGCGGATCGCGTTCAGCCGCTGCAGGCTCAGCACCACCTGCGTGCCGCTGTCGTCGGGAATCGAGCCGACCGCCAGGCCCGTGTTGCCGCCCTGCGGCACGATGGCCGTGCCGGCCGCGGCACAGGCCTTGACCACGTCGGCCACCTGCTGCGCATTGGCCGGCCGCACCACCGCGAGCGACTTGCCGCGCGAACGCTTGCGCCAGTCCTGCTCGTAGGCGGTGAGGTCGCCCTCGTCGAGCACATGCGAGGCGCCGACGATGGCGCGCAGTCGGTCGATCAATGCAGCAGGGGAAACAGAAGAAGTCATTGGGCGGAAGCCTCCAGTTGACGGGCAGCGGCGGCCTTGGCGTGGCGCAGGCGAAGGCGCACATGCCAGGCGCAGGCCGCGAAGAGCACCAGGCACAGCAGCACCTCGACGAGGGCGAGCACCTGCCCCACGCCGTTGGTGTCGCTCCAGGCGCGCACCACGCCCTCGGTGAAATAGAGCCAGATCATCAGGCTGACCCAGCGGTAGGTGTACATGCGGTTCTTGTAGAGCCCCGCGAGCGGAATGACCAGCGGCAGCACCTTCAGCGCCAGCAGCGAGCCGCCGGGCCGCAGCGGTGCGAGCCACAGCTCCCAGGCCAGGCCCAGCACGATCAGGCCGACGAGGCTGCCCACGGCAAGCCATCGGGTGGCACGGACGGAAGAGGGCGGGAGCGGCGAGTTGGGTTGCATGGGCGGACACCGCGGAGCCGGCTTCGCCGGGCCGCTGGCGTTGCCCCCGGAAGGGGGTTGGCGCAGCGACACGAAGTGCGCGGAGGCTGGGGGAGAGTTCAGATCCTATGATACCGGCCATGAATCGCAGGCAGCTTTGGAGGGATCTTTCGCGTTTTCCGTGGCGCAATACCGCAGCGGTGTTGGGCGAGCGTTTTCGCGAAGACCGCCTGGGCCTCACGGCCAGCAGCCTGACCTTCACGACCACCATCGCGATGGTCCCGTTCTTCACGGTGGCGCTGGCCCTCTTCACCGTGTTCCCCATGTTCGCCAAGATGCAGGGCCGCCTGCAGCGCTGGCTCATCGAGAGCCTCATTCCCGACAACATCGCGCGCCAGGTGCTCGGCTACCTGAACCAGTTCGCGAGCAAGGCCAGCGGCCTCGGGATCGCGGGCCTGATCGTGCTGCTCATCACCGCCATCGCGCTGATCCTCACGATCGACAAGACGCTCAACAACATCTGGCGCGTGCCGCGGCCACGACCGCTGGCGCAGCGGGTGCTCATCTACTGGGCCACCATCACGCTCGGCCCGCTGATCCTGGCCGTGAGCCTGTCGACCACCTCGTACGTGTTCGCCGCCTCGCGCGACGTGGTGGGTGGCGCGATGGTGAAGCTGGCGTTCGACAGCCTCGAATTCTTGCTGCTCGCCGCCGGCATGGCGGCGCTCTACCACTACGTGCCGAACACCAACGTGCGCTGGTCGCATGCGTGGGCGGGCGGCATCTTCGTGGCCGCGGCCATCGAGATCGCCAAGCGCGTGCTGGGCTACTACCTCAGCCTGGTGCCGACCTACTCGGTGTTGTACGGCGCGTTCGCCACTTTCCCGATCCTCCTGGTGTGGATCTACGTGGCATGGGTGATCGTGCTGCTCGGCGCGGTGATCGCGGCCTACCTGCCGAGCCTGCTCACGGGCGTGGCGCGGCGCGGCGGGGCGGCGGGCTGGCCGCTGCAACTGGCCATGGAAGCGTTGCAGCACCTGGCGCGCGCGCAGGCGACGCCGGCCAAGGGCATGGGCGCGAGCGAGCTGGTGACGCGCATGCGGGTCGATACGCTGCAGCTCACGCCCGTGCTCGAGACGCTGGTCGCGCTCGACTGGATCGCGCCGCTGGCAGAGGAGCCCGCCAACGAAGACCCGCGCTACGTGCTGCTGGCCGACCCCTCCACGTCCATCGAGCCGCTGCTCAAGGCGTTGCTGATGCCGCAGGCCGAGCCGCTGGAAGACCTCTGGCAGAAGGGGCCGCTGCGGTCGCTGCGCCTGGGCGACGTGCTGCTGATCTAGCTGCAGCTAGATCTTCACCTTGCCCAGCCAGATGTCGCGGTACATCGCCCAGTCGCCCATGAAGGAATAGAGCGGCCGCTTGAACGAGGCCGGCTTGTTCTTCTCGAAGCCGAAGTGCCCCACCCAGGCGAAGGCGTAGCCCACCAGCACCCCGGCCAGGAGCCACCACGGGTTGAGCGTGACCGCCAGCGCCACGAGGCACAGCAGCGACAGCGTCGAGCCCGCGAAGTGCAGGCGCCGGCAGGTGCGGTTGGCGTGCTCGGTCAGGTAGAACGGGTAGAACCCCGCGAAGCTCTTGAAACGGCGCGGATCGACGGCAGATTCCGGGGCGGTCGTGGTGTTCATGGGCTTGTCTCCTGGCGCCGGAGCGCCTTGTGTGGGCTTTGTCCATAATAGCCACGACCCTGCGGCCGCACCACCCCGGCCACCCCTTCACACCACCGACGCATCAGCCTTGAGCGCCTTGCCCGATCCCTCCGCAGCCACAGATTCCGCCGGCCCCGCCGATCCGGCCGGCAATGCGCCGTGGGTCGTGTGCCTGTGCGCCGAATGGTGCGGCACCTGCCGCGACTACCGCCCGCTGTTCGAGCAGGTGGCACGCGCGCATCCGCAGTTGCGCTTCGGCTGGGTCGACATCGAGGACCACGCCGACATCGCCGACGGGTTCGACGTCGAGACCTTCCCCACGCTGCTGGTCGCCGGTGCCGACGGCACGCGCTTCCTGGGCCCGCTGCTGCCGCATGCCGAAACCTTGTCGCGCATGCTCGGCGCCTTGCAGACGCCGCAGCCTTCGAGCCTCGACGTCGACCTGCTCCTCGCCGTGCTGAACAAGAAGCCCGGAACGTTCTCGGTTTAACCGGACCCGTCTCCCATGAACATCCTGATCTTCGGTGCCACCGGCATGGTGGGGCAGGGCGTGCTGCGCGAGTGCCTTCTGGCCCCCGATGTGGAACGGGTCGTCGCGATCGGCCGCACGGCGACCGGAAAGCAAGACCCCAAGCTGCAGGAGCTGGTCGTGAAGGACATGTACGACTATTCGGCGGTCGAGCAGCAGCTGAAGGGCTTCGACGCCTGCTTCTTCTGTCTGGGCGTCTCGTCGGTCGGCATGAAGGAAGACGACTACCGCCGCATCACCTACGACCTCACGATGGCCGCGGCCACCGTGCTTGCGCGGCTCAACCCGGGCATGACTTTCACCTACATCACGGGCGCCGGCACCGACAGCAGCGAGCGCGGCAGCAGCATGTGGGCGCGCGTGAAGGGCGCGACCGAGAACGCCTTGCTGCGCCTGCCGTTCAAGGCGGCCTACATGTTCCGCCCCGGCGCGATCCAGCCGCTGCACGGCGCGCGCTCCAAGACGCCGCTGTACCACGGCATCTACGTGGTGATCGCCCCGCTCCTGAGCCTGGCCTTGCGGCTCTGGCCGGACAAGATGACGACCACCGAGCAGATCGGCCTGGCCATGCTGGCCGTGGCCCGCGGCGGCACGCCAAAGGTGCTGCTCGACCCGGCGGACATCAACGCGCTGCGTTGACCGGCCGACCTTCGCGACCCGCCGTGGCCCCTCATTCTCCGTGCCCACGCGCCCCTTGAAACAGACCGCCTTCGGCATCTCGCGCCGCGTGCTTCTGTTTGGCGCCTCGGGCGCGGCACTGGCGGCGCATGCGGCGGGAGCGGGCCTGGGGCCCTGGCCGCAGAAACCGATCCGCCTCGTCGTTCCGCTCGCGGCGGGCGGCGGCACGGACATCGTGGCGCGCATGATCGGCCAGGCTCTCTCGCAGCAGCTTGGCCAGCCCATCGTGATCGACAACCGGCCCGGCGCCTCCACCCTCATCGGCACCGAGATCGTGGCCCGCGCCCGGCCCGACGGCCACACGCTATTGCTGGCGGGCTCCACCAGCTACAGCGTGAACCCGGCACTGCGCGCCGCCCGCGCCTATCGCCCGTCGCGCGACCTGGCCCTCATCGCCATCGTGGCGCGGGTGCCGCTGGTGCTGGTCGTGGGCAGCGCAGCGCCGTGGAACTCGCTGACCGAGCTCATCGATGGGGCGAAGGCGCGTCCCGGGCGCATCCGCTATGCCACCTTCGGCACCGCATCGGGATCGCACCTCACGGGCGAACTGTTCGCGCTGGCCGCGGGCATCCAGTTGCAGGACATCGCGTACCGGGGCAGCAGCCAGGCGCTGGTGGGCGTGATGGGCGGGGAGGTCGAGATGGGCATCGACACCGTGGCCTCGGTCGCGCCCTACGTGCATTCGGGCAGGCTGCGCGCGCTGGGCGTCATGGGCGCTGCGCCCTCGAGCCTCCTGCCCGGCGTGCGCACGCTGGCAGAGCAGGGGCTGGCCGAGGCCAGCTTCGACGCCTGGTACGGCATTGCCGCACCGCCGCGCACGCCTGCGCCGGTGCTCGCCACGCTCACGCGCGCCATCGTGGAGACGATGGCCAGCCCCGCATTGCAGGCGCAGCTTCGCGCACAAGGCATCGAGCCGACGATGGTCGGCGCGGACGCCTTCATGGCGCAGATCGAGAAGGAGATCCCGCGCTACCGTGCGCTGGCGCACCGCGCGGGCATCGCCACGAACGAATAGTCCGCGGTTCAGGCCGCCGGAGAGCCGAGAAAATCGCGCAGTGCGAACAGCGTCTCGTCCGGTGCCTCGCTCATCAGCGAGTGGCCGGCACGCACCGTCACCACCTTCGCGTTGCGCGCCTTGCCGACCAGCGCCTTGGTGGCGCGCGCCGGCGTCATCTGGTCGGCATCGCCGAGCAGGAACAGCACCGGGCACTGCACCGCATCCATCGCGGCATCGCCCCCCGCGTAGTCGTTGCAGGCCTTGAAGCCGATGTGGAACACGTTGTGCGTGCGGTTGCTCGCGAGCACGCGGCGCATGAGCGCGCGCGAGCTGCCGTAGAGCCAGGTGCCGGGACCCAGCGACGAGGGCGGCGGTGCGAGCAGCGAATGCGAGAAGGTGTTGACCATCGCGATCGCGCGCTGCGGGTCGTTGAGCGCGCCCTCGAGCAGCGCCGGCGACACCACCATCGGATAGGCCGTGCCCACCAGCGCCAGGTGCGTCACGCGATCGGGCTTGCGCGAAGCCGCTTCTAACGCGATCAGCGAGCCGAAGCTGTGCCCCACGAGCGCCGCCTTCTGCACGCCGGCCGCGTCGAGCAGCGCGACGACGAACTGCGCGGCCTCTTCCACGCTCGCGGGCGGCGGTCCTTCGCTCTTGCAATGGCCCGGCAGGTCGACCGCGAGCACGTTCCAGCCATGGTTGGCGAACCAGCGGCTCTGCAGGATCCACACGCTGTGGTCGTTGAGCACGCCGTGGATGAAGGCGACCGTGGGTCTGGCCGGATCGAAGGGCTTGCCGCCGGTGTAGCAGTAGGTGGCGTGGCCGTTGACGGTGTAGTGCATGTCAGGCACCCACCTTTTCCGCGGCCTTCAGGGCGCGCTTCAAGTCGTCGATCAGGTCGGCGGGGTCTTCGAGCCCGATCGAGAGACGGATCGTTCCCTGCGAAATGCCCGCGCCCGCGAGCGCTTCGTCGGTCATGCGAAAGTGCGTGGTGCTGGCCGGATGGATCACCAGGCTGCGGCAGTCGCCCACGTTGGCCAGGTGGCTGAAGAGCTTGAGCGCCTCGATGAACGCCTTGCCCTGCGCACGGCTGCCCTTGATGTCGAAGCTGAACACCGCGCCCGCGCCGCGCGCGCCGTGGCGCAGCAGCTTCTGCGCGAGTGCGTGGCTCGGGTGCGACTCGATCAGCGGATGTCCCACACGCGAGACGAACGGATGGCTCGCGAGGAACTGGACCACCTTCTGCGTGTTGTCGATGTGCCGCTCCATGCGCAGCGGCAGCGTCTCGATGCCCTGCAGGATGAGCCACGCGGTGTGCGGGCTCATCGAGGCACCGAAGTCGCGCAGGCCCTCGCGGCGTGCGCGCAGGAGGAAGGCGCCGACGGTGCTTTCCTCGCTGAAGACCATGTTGTGGAAGCCGTCGTAGGCCTGGGTGAGCTCGGCGAATTTGCCCGACTTTTCCCAGTCGAAGCTGCCGCCATCGACCACCACGCCGCCGATCACCGTGCCGTGGCCCGAGAGGAACTTGGTCGCCGAGTGATAGACCAGGTCGGCGCCCCAGTCGAAGGGCTTGATGAGGTAGGGCGAGGTGAGCGTGGAATCGACCAGCAGCGGCACGCCGGCCTCATGTGCGATGTCGCTCACGGCGGGGATGTCCAGCACGTCGAGCCCGGGATTGCCCACCGTCTCGCCGAAGAAGAGCTTGGTCTCGGGCCGTACCGCGGCGCGCCAGCCGTCCAGGTCGCCGGGCTTCACGAACGTGGTCTCGATGCCGAAGCGGCGCATCGTGTAGTGCAGCAGGTTCTGCGAGCCGCCGTAGAGGGCGGTGCTCGCCACGATGTGCGAGCCGGCGCCCATCAGCGTGGCGATCGACAGGTGCAGCGCGGCCTGTCCGCTCGCGGTGGCGATGGCGCCGATGCCGCCTTCGAGCGCCGACACCCGCTGCTCCAGCACCGCGTTGGTCGGGTTGCTGATGCGCGAATACACGTGGCCCGCGCGCTCCAGGTTGAAGAGCGCGGCCGCATGGTCGCTCGACTCGAATACGAACGAGGTGGTCAGGTGGATCGGCACCGCCCGCGCGCCGGTGGCGGGGTCGGGCGAGGCGCCGGCGTGCAGCGCGAGGGTGTCGAAACCGGGGTCGGAATAGCCGGGCATGAGGGCCTTTCTGTTGTCTCTACGCAATGCCCCGTTACGTCTGCAAAGCATGCGTGGGCGACAGGGGCGTTCAGGTCGGCGTCGATTGTGGGCTATATTCAAATCGGCACCCCGCCCAGTACGAGAGTTCGAGAGTCCGAGAGGAGCACACGATGAAAGTCAGCGACATCCTTCGCGTCAAGGGCAACACGCTCTTCACCATCACGCCAGACGACCTGCTGGCAGAAGCCGCCACCACGATGGCGGAAAAGGACATCGGCTCCCTGGTGGTCATGGAACACGGCGACCTGGTGGGCATGCTCACTTTCCGCGAAGTTATCGTGGCCATCGTGGGCAACGGCGGACAGGTCGGGACCACGCTGGTGCGCAAGGCCATGGACGACGCCCCCGTCACCTGCACCCTGGAAACCGACCTCGACGAGATCCGCCGCATCATGCTGGAGCGCCACGCGCGCTACATGCCCGTGATGGACAAGCGCATGCTGATGGGCGTGATCAGCTTCTACGACGTGGCCAAGGCCGTGGTCGACAGCCAGAACTTCGAGAACAAGATGCTCAAGGCCTACATCCGCGACTGGCCGGCGGAAGACGAGAGCAAGACCGGCTGATCTGCCGGCCCGGCCGCTAGCAGCATCACTCCTTGATGTTGGCGGTCTGCACGATCTTCTGATTGCGGCTGTATTCGGCCTGCACGAACTTCCCGAACGCCTCCGGCGTGCCGCTGCCCGGCAGCGCGCCTTGCTCCATCAGCTTGGAGCGCACCCCTTCCTCCTGCAGCACCGCATTGAGTTCCTGGTTGATCTGCGCAACCACCGCCGGCGACGTCTTCGCGGGCGCGAAGATGCCCGTCCAGCTCACCATGTCGAAGCCTTTGAGGCCCGGCATCTCGTCGAAGGTGGGCACGCCGGGCAGCGCGGCCAGGCGCTTGTTGCTGGTGATGCCCAGCGCCTTCAGCCGCTTGCCGTTCACATGCGGAATGGCGCTGGTGCTCACCAGCATCGCGAGGTCGACCTGGTTGCCGATCACGTCGGTGGCGATCTGCGCGCCGCCGCGGTACGGCACGTGCGTGACGAAGATGCCGCTGCGCTCCTTGAGCAGTTCCATCGCCAGCTGCAGCACGGTGCCCACGCCCGAGGTCGCGTAGTTGTACTGGCCAGGCTTGGCCTTCGCGAGCTTCACGAAGTCGGCGAAGGTCTGCGCCTCCAGGCCCGGCCTTGCCACCAGCACCATCGGCGCCGTGTTGAGCAGGCCCACCGGCGCGAGGTCCTTGAGCGGATCGAAGCGGAAGGCCGTCGGGTTCACCAGCTTGCCGATGGCGATCGCGCTGTCGGGGCCGACCACCAGCGTGTAGCCGTCGGGCGCTGCATTCACCGCCTTGGCTACGCCGATGGCCCCGCCCGCGCCGCTCACGTTGTCGATCACGACCGATTGCTTCAACCGCTCGCCCAGGCGCTGCGCGACCAGGCGCGCGTTGACGTCCACGCTGCCGCCGGCCGTGTAAGGAACGATCAGCGTGATGGGCTTGGCCGTCGGCCATGCCTGGGCGAGCGCGGCGGTGGGCAGGGCGGCGCAGAGCGCGGCGGCGAGGAGAAGGCGGCGGGGCGTGTTCATGGCGTGGTTCATCCGGCAATAGAAGAGGTGGGTTCGATGTCGAGGCGGGCGCGCAGCGTGTCGAACGCCTCGCTCCACTGCGTGCGCCATGCGCGGCGCTGGGTGTCGTCGATCCAGGCGCCATCGAGGCCGTTGTGCATGAAGCCGCGCAGGTCATCCAGGCCGAAGCCGAAGTCGCGCACCATCATCAGCCAGGCCCCGGTGGGCGTGACCTTGTGCAGCGTCGGGTCGTCGGTGTTGGGGTGGATGCGAAGGCCCAGGCCCGGCATGCGGCGGATCGGATGGTCCAGCGCCCAGCGCTCGGGCGGCAGCGTGCGCAGGTAGTACGAGTTGGTCGGCACCACGGTGAAGAGCACGCCGCGCTCGGCGCATTCGCGCGCGAAGTCGGGCTGGTCGACCACCGTGTAGCCGTGGTCGATGCGGTCCACCTGCAGCACGTCGAGCGCGGTGCGCACGTTCGTCCAGGGCATGCCGAACTCGCCGGCGTGCGCGGTGGTCTTGAGGCCCGCCTTCTTCGCCGCGGCATAGGCCTCGGTGAACAGTTCGGGCGGCCGGTCGTTCTCGCGGTAGTCGATGCCGATGCCGATCACCTTGTCGCAGCGGTGGGCCTTGACCCACGCGACCATCTCCAGCGCCGCCTGCGGGCTCGCCTCGCGGTCGATGGCCGCGATGAGCCGGCCGGTGATGCCGAACTCCTGCTGCGCGTCCTGTATCGCGCGCACGATCGCGGCCTGCGCCATCGGGTACGGAATGCCCGAGGCGTGGACCGTGCCGGTCGGGTTCCAGAAGAACTCGGCGTAGCGCACGTTGTGCGAGGCCGCGTCCTGCAGGTATTCGAGCGTGAGCTGGTACAGGTCGCCGGGGCCGCGCACCAGTTGGGCGTCGAGCGCGCGCAGCACCCGCAGCACGCCGACCGGTTTCTCGCCGCGCGTATAGAAGCCTTCGATCTCGTCGGCCGCGAGCGGCGCGCCGGCGCGCAGGTTCAGCTGCTTGAACGTCTCGTGGCGCACCGTGCCGAACAGATGGCAGTGCAGCTCGACCTTGGGGATCGCGCGCAGGAACGATTCCAGGGTAAATGCAGGCGGGATGGGGCTGGTCATGCTGACCAGTCTAGGCAGCCGAGGCCCATAAGGAAAATTTTGAATTTCTATAATTTGATTCACCGGATCAATAACCACCAGTGACTGGAGATGCCATGGCCACTGCCGCCTTGCCCCTGCGTGCGCTCACGCTGCGCCAGCTGCAGTTCTTCTCGGTGCTGGTGGAGGAGGGGCAGTTCGGCCGCGCAGCCCGGCGCCTGGCCATCACGCAGCCCGCGCTCAGCAACGCCATCAAGCAGATGGAAAAGCTGCTCGGCGCCGAGCTGCTCACCCGTTCCACCCACCGCCTCGAACTCACGCCCGTGGGCGCCGAGGTGCTCGCGCGCACCGACTTCCTGGTCAACACCTTCGAGGTGGCGCTGCGCGACATCGAGAGCACCGTGCAGCGCGGCCGCGCCTTCGTGCGCGTGGGCGTGATCCCCTCGGCTGCCGCGCGCGTCGCCGCGGCCGTGAGCGAATTCCTCCAGCGGGACGGCCAGCGCGAGGTCGAGCTCGCCTGGCGCGATGCGCCCTCGACCACCCTGCTGGCCGAGTTGCGCAGCGGCCAGCTCGACATGGCGGTGGCCGCCATCACCGAGCCGCCGAACGGCCTGACCTGCATCGACCTGTTCCGCGACCCGCTCGTGCTGGTGGTGCGCCGCGACCACCCGCTGGCCGCGGCCGGCGATGCGGATTGGGAGGCCATCGGCAGCGAGCGCCTCGTGCTGTTCGAGAGCGGCAGCATGCCCGCGCTGGGCAACCCGGCGCGCGGGCAGTTCGCGCAGGGCGCGGAGCCGTACCGCGTGAGCTATTCCGAAACGCTCTATGCGCTGGTGCGCAGCGGCCAGGCGCTCGGGTTGATGCCGCGCCTGTACACCACGTCGCTGCGCGACCCGGAGCTCGCGGTGGTGCCGCTGCAGAAGCCCCGCATCGAGCGCCGCGTGGTGCTGGCCTATCTCCCGGGGCCGATGCGCAACGTGGTGGCGCAGGATCTCATCGCGTTGCTGCGCGACAGGTTGCCGCAGGCCGGGGAGGTGACGGTGCGCCGCATGACCAGGAGGACGCGCGCGCGGCGTTAGCGAAGTTTGCGGCGTCACGGCTCGATGCCGTCGAGAAGATAGAGGGGGTCACAAACTGTGATCACCTCTCGAAGCTGAAGTCTTGCAGATCACTGCCGTACGCATTCACGGAGTTCGAGGCAGGTCTTCGAGGCGATCCGCGAACTGACGATGCTGCCCAAGCGACCGATAGGGTTTGTGACGACCGAAGACAAGAAGGGCTGAGCGGCGGCGCTTGGATGCACCCGCGTGATCAGTGCAACTCCGACGCGGCGTGGATCGTCTCGCGGACCCGCGGATAGATCTGCGCGTTCCACTTGCTGCCGCTGAACACGCCGTAGTGCCCGACGCCCGCCTGGAGGTGGTGCGTCTTGAGGTATGGCCGGATACCGGTGCAGAGGTCTTGCGCGGCCACCGTCTGCCCGACCGCGCAGATGTCGTCGCGCTCGCCTTCGACCGTGAGCAGCGCGGTGCGTCGGATGGCCGCAGGGTTCACCGTGCGGTCGCCCACGGTGAGCACGCCGCGCGGCAGGTCGTAGGTCTGGAACACCCGCTCCACCGTCTCCAGGTAGAACTCGGCCGGCAGGTCGTTCACCGCGAGGTACTCTTCGTAGAAGTTGGCGATGGTGCCGGCCTTCTCGATGTCGCCTTCCACCAGGTGCTGGAACATGTCCTGGAACTGCTTCTTGTGGCGCTCGGGGTTCATGCTCATGAAGGCCGAGAGCTGCAAAAAGCCCGGGTACACCCGCCGCATCGCGCCCGCATGCGGCCACGGCACGTGGCTGATGAGGTTGCGGCGGAACCACTCGATGGGCTTGCTGGTTGCGAGCACGTTCACGCCCGTGGGGTTGATGCGGCAATCGACGGGCCCCGCCATCAGCGTGAGGCTGCGCGGCGTGGCGGGGTTGTCGTCCTCGGCCATGAGCGCGGTGGCAGCCAGCGCGGCTACGCAAGGCTGGCAGACCGCCACCATGTGCGCGCCGGGGCCGATGGCCTCGAGGAACCGGATGAGCTGCAGCGTGTAGTCGTCCAGGCTGAAGCCGCCATGCCACAGCGGCACGTCGCGCGCGTTGTGCCAGTCGGTCAGGTACACGTCGTGGTCGCGCAGCAGGGTGCGCACGGTTTCGCGCAGCAGCGTGGCGAAATGGCCCGACAGTGGTGCAACCAGCAGCACGGGCGGGTGCACGGTCTTGATGTCCTTTCGGAAGTGCAGCAGCGTTCCGAACGGCGAGACCAGCGTTTTCTCTTCGTGGACAACCACTTGCGCGCCATCGACCATCACCGAGTCGATGCCGTAGGCGGGCCGCGAGTGCGTCAGCCGCATGCGCGAGAACACATCGAACTGGGCCGCCAGGCGCCGCATCATGGTGCGGTCGGTCCCGTCCTTCCAGAGCGCCTTGCCCCAGTACTGCGCCGCGAGCCGCATGGGCGAGAGCAGGTCGGCTTGGTTCTGGTAGGCCCGGTACAGCATGGCTTGGATGCAGGCAAGTTGCGGGCCAGTACCAAGTGGCATGGCGCTTGCACGCGAAGCAGCAACGTCAAGGAGCTTCCCGATGGCCAAACCCGTTCTCACCATCAGCAGCAAGAACTACGGCGCGTGGTCGCTGCGTGGCTGGCTGATGTGCAGGCTGGCGGGGCTGGACTTCAGCGAGAAGATCATTCCGCCCGACGATCCGGCCATGAAGGCCGAGATGCTGCTGCTCTCTTCCTCGATGCTGGTGCCGTCGCTGCAGCACGGTGGCGTGAAGGTGTGGGACACGCTGGCCATCGGCGAATACCTCCACGAGATCAAGCCCAAGGCCGGGCTGCTGCCCGCCGACGCAGCGGCCCGCGCGCACTGCCGCGCGATCTGCGGCGAGATGCATTCGGGCTTCTCCTCGATGCGCGGCGCGCTGCCGATGAACATCAAGGCCCACTTCAAGAACTTCAAGGTGTGGTCGCGCGCGCAGGCCGACATCGACCGCATCGTGGCGATCTGGCGCGAGTGCCTGAAGGCCTACGGCGGGCCGTTTTTGTTCGGCAAGCAGCCGGGCATTGCCGATGCGATGTATGCGCCGGTGGTCACGCGGTTCCTGAGCTACGACGTGGCGCTCGACAGTGCGTGCGCGGCCTACTGCAAGCGGGTGATGGAGCTGCCGGCGATGAAGGAGTGGGTGGCGGCGGCCAAGCAGGAGCCGGAGGAAATCGACGAGCTGGACGCGGAGTTCTAGCGCCGGAACATCCGCAGGTCGAGCGCGCTTCCTTCGCCGAGCCACATCGCATGCGCCGTGTGGTCGGCGAGGTAGTCGCCCGTCACTCCGTGCACGAAGATGTCCAGGCCGTCGCGGTTGGCGTCGAGCCATGCGATGACCTGGTCGAACTCGGCCGCATCGAACGCGAGCTGGCAGCTCCAGTGCGGATGCGGCCCCACGAGCCGCTCGTGCACGCGGCCCACGACGACCATCAGCTCGCGGCCCGCGCGCTCGCAGAGCTCGCGCGCCTGCGCCACCGTGGCGGGGGCGAAGTAGACGTGGGCGTGGTACTGGGGATAGAGGTTCTCGGGGCGGCGCGGCATGGTGCGCTCATTGTGAACCCAGGCGCGGGCCCAGGTGGAAGCGCCCGCTGTAGCGGAACACGTCGCCGAACCAGCGGTGGCGCAGCAGCATCTTCATCGTGAAGTGATCGGGGCTCGTGGGGTCGGGCCGTTCCTCGACGTACGCGGTGCCCATGAAGAGCCCGAGCGGCAGCGGGATGCGCAGGCTCGCGATGCGCCAGACGTAGCCCTTGTCGCGAAACACCAGCGCGCCGTCTTCCGCGCTCACCGCCAGGCGCATGCCGATGCCGAAGCGAACGTACTCGACCACCTCGGCGCCGTGCGCGGCGGTGTGTTCCATGTGCGAGCGGAAGTGGAAGGGCTGGCGGCCCGCGAAGTGGAAGACGCGGTCCCAGTACAGGTTGGCGTCGTCGGGGTGGCAGCGGTAGTGCACCTCGATCGGCACGTCGGTGCCGGTGTAGGGCACGAGCGCGCCGAAGAGGCGGCCCAAGGGCATCAGCAGCGCGGCCCACGGCGCGTGATGGACCTCGTTCATGGTGCCGCGCACGCACACGTAGGCGTCGGAGAACGGCGCCATCGTGTAGTGCCGGCGAATCACGTCGCCCAGGCGTTCCCAGTCCGCGCCGAGCGCCTGCTGGAAGACCGGCCGTGCGTTGCTGCGCGTCATTGCGCCGCCACCGCCACGGTGCCTTCGCTGCGCGCCTTGTAGAAGCGCAGGATGTGCTCCGCGCCGTCGCCGAGCAGGAAACCCGCGACCCGGTCCGCATACCAGTTGAAGCGCGTGCTCACGCGCCACGCCACCTCGACGCGCAGCTCGGTGCCGCCGTCCTTCGGGGTGAGTGTGAAGGCCGAGTCGCGCAGGTCGAAGTACTGGCCGCCGATCATCACGTGGTCGTCCAGTGCGCCGGCCGGAAACGAGTCGGGCGCGAATCGGTAGCGCCACTTGAGCAGCCGCCCGGGTTGCCACTCGGTGATGACCTCCTCGAAGTGCACGTTCTTCTGCCACAGCACCTTGCGTACGCGGCCTTCGGGCGTCTCCTCGGTCACGCCGGCCAGCGGCAGCGGCACGCCGATGCGGTAGGCCCAGGCGTCGTCGACTTCGGCGGGCCGGATGTCGCGCGCATTGTTGAGCTCGTGCCACACGCGCTCGGCCGGTGCGGCGATGAAGAGCGTGCGCGAGGTGGTCGAGAACTGGTCGGGGTTGGGCAGGTGCGGCTCGATGGCGCCGAGCACGAGCGGCAGCATCGCGAAGCTGTAGAGCGCGGGCCGGGGCCAGTTGGTGACGCGGCACACGAGGCCCATCGCGAGGCCGCCTACGCTGCCCATGACCGCGAAGAGCGGCACGATGACGACGGCGCAGATCATTCCCTCGATGAAGACCAGCAGCGTGCCGATGACGAAGAGCGCGGTCGAGACCCACGGCGCCCAGAGGTAGTAGCCCCAGCTGCGCCGCTCGATGCGCTCGGCCATGTACACCGTGACCGCGCCGCACACCGCGGGCGCGAGGTAGACGAAGGCGCCGAGCATCGCCGAGAACGGATGGCCCGGCCCGCCGCTGAAGGCGATGCGCAGCACGAGCGCGGCGGCCGCGCCGACCAGCAGCGGCCAGAACCAGGCGAAGGGCATGCGGCGGCGGGGCGGCTCTTCGTCTGCATCGAGGGGGGTGATGGGAGCCAGCTCGGAGAGCCTGCCTTCTTCGGATTCGGTGCGCATGGAAACGTCTTCTCCTCGTTGTGTTTTATCTGCCGGTGCGTTTTCAGTTGCTGCGCGTGGCGGTCACCATGCCGTAGTCGAAGTCGCGCCAGAACATGCCCAGCGCCAGCGCGCAATAGCTCGCCACGATGTGCTTGCGGCGCCACGGGCTCAGCCTGCCGCGTGCCTTCCAGAGTTCGGACAGTGTGAAGCGCGTGGCCAGCAGCGGGATGTGCAGCGCGCTCGGTGCGACGCGCCAGCGCAGCGACTTGAATTCGATGTCCTCGAAGCCGTGATCGCCGAGCGCCGCGGTGAAGTCGTCGCGCGTGGCCAGCGTGGGCACGGCCCAGCTGTCGGCCCAGAGGCGGTGCAGCCAGCCGGCGATGCGGCCGGGGTTCTTCCGCAAGAGGAAGCCGTCGATCACCACGAGCCGTGCGCCGGGCTTGAGCAGGCGCGCCGCCTCGCGCACGAAATCGGCCTTGGCGGTGCCCTCGGCATAGCAGGCGCTCTCCAGCGCCCAGGCGCCATCGGCCTGCGCGGCGGGAAGGCCCGTGCACGTGTAGTCGGCCTCGATGTGGGCCACGCGGTCGGCGACGCCCGCCGCCGCATCGAGCCGCGCGGCGATGCGGTTCTGCACCGGCACGTTCGTGACAGTGACCGCGTAGAGCGATGCGTCGTCGCCGACCAGCGTGCGTGCGGTGGCGCCGGCGCCGCAGCCCATGTCGATGACGCAGCGGCGCGTGCCTGCGGCGGGTGGCGAATCATCGAGCCGCAGTGCGCGGCCGATCGCTCGGTTCATCTCGACCAGCATGCCTTCGCGGCGCAGCGGGTTGAGCCCCGCGCGCCAGAAGCCGAAGTGCATGTTGTAGCTCGGGCTCCAGGCGCTGTAGTCGACCGCCACTTCGGTGAAGTAGTCCTGCGTGTCCTCGGCCGTGACGGGGGCGCTGCCGCTGTGCGCGGATGCGTGGGGCGTGGCGGACGGCAGGCGGAAGTCGGGCTGGAAGACGGTGGGCATCGAGGCTCCTTTTGACGTTGGTTCTTGTTTTGCCCTGGCGCGTGACAGCGTGATCGGTTCAGAGGCGGCAGTGGTCGTCGGCGCAGGTGGCGGGCGCGATGGCGCCGCGGCCTGCCAGGCGTGCGACCAGCCAGCGGGGCAGGCGGTAGCGGTTGCGCGCGAGCACCGCATAGGCGCGGTCTGCGAGGGCGCCGACGATAGGCAGATCGAGCAGCGCGCCGCCCGCGGGCAGGCCGACCGCGGCGCGGCAAGCGCGGATCGCCGCGACGCCGGACAGAACCTGGCCTGCGGCATCGACCGCATGCATCGCCGTCATCAGCGCCTCGCGCGGTGCCGGGCCGGCGGAAAAGCCGGCAGGCGAACAGTCGACGAGGTTCAGCCGGCCCGCCGCGTCGCGTTCGCGCATCGCGCGCATCTCGGCCACGCACAGCGGGCAGGTGGCGTCGTAGTAGACGGTCAGCGGGTAGGTCGCGGCGGCGGTACGGGTCATGATGTTCTTGGTTCTCGATATTTCTGTCAGAACAGAAATTGATGGGCAAAAAAAGGAGGTCAGATCATCGGAAGGCTGGCGTGGTGCGCGTCCGGATCGTCGCCCTTGCCGGGAGGCGCGGCGGGCGCTGCATCGCCGCGCACGAACTTCTGCACGCTTGCCCCGAGCGTCAGCACCTTGTCGAGCGTGCCGGGCGAAAGCCGCAGCATTTCGTCGGCCCAGGTGGCGAGCTTGTTCATGAGGTCCATGGTGGAACGGATGCGGTCCTGCGCATCGGCCGGCTCCTTCTGGAAATCGGGGCTGGACACGAGCTCGCGCAGCACGCGGATGGTGGGATCGAACTCGCGCTCCTTGCGCTCGCGCACCACGGTGCGAAACAGCTCCCACACGTCGACGCTGGTCTCGAAATAGTCGCGCCGGTCGCCCAGGATGTGGGTCACGCGCACGAGGTTCCAGGCCTGCAGTTCCTTCAGGCTGTTGCTGATGTTGGAGCGGGCGACGCCCAGGGTGTCGCAGAGCTCTTCGGCGTGCATCGGCTTGCCGTGGGCGAAGAGCAGCGCGTGGATCTGCGAGACGGTGCGGTTGACGCCCCACATGGAGCCCATTTCGCCCCAGTGGACGACGAACTTGCGTTGAATTTCTGTGAGTTCCATGCGGTCGAGTCTAGGATTTCCTGAATTTCTGTCAAGAAAGAAATAGAAAATTCGACAGGCTCATGTGATTAGTGGAATACTGTATGAATAAACAGTAAATTCCATCCCGAGGATTTGCCATGCCACCCGCATCACCCTCATCCATCGTCCCCATCCACATCATCAAAGGCCGAGGCGCGGCCACGCGGCTGGCGCATCGCTTTTCCAAAGATGAGCGCAACGCCTTCGACGACGGCTGGGGCACGCTCGAAGAAGGCGCGGCCGAGGCCGACGAACTCATGCCGCTCGCGACCGAGGTGCGCTTGGAGGACGTGAAGTCGGTGCTCACCGGAAACGAGTCGCCCGACATCTACTTCGACCGGTCGCTCAACCCGTACCGCGGCTGCGAGCACGGTTGCATCTACTGCTTCGCGCGGCCTACCCACAGCTACCTGAACCTCTCGCCGGGCCTGGACTTCGAGACCAAGCTCATCGCCAAGCGCAACATCGTCGAGGTGCTGCGCGCCGAGCTCGGGCGCAAGGGCTATCGACCGAGCCAGATCGCGATCGGCACCGCCACCGATTGCTACCAGCCGATCGAGCGCGAGCTGCGGCTCACGCGCTCCGTCATCGAGTTGCTCAAGGAAGTGCGGCATCCGTTCGCGCTGGTCACCAAGTCGAGCGCCATCGAGCGCGACCTCGACCTGATCGGGCCGATGGCGGCCGAGCACCTCGCGGCGGTGTACGTGACCGTGACGACGCTCGACGGCGAACTCGCCCGCAAGCTCGAGCCGCGCGCCGCCGCGCCGCACCGGCGGCTGCGCACCATCCGCACCCTGGCCGAGGCGGGCGTGCCGGTGGGCGTGAGCGTGGCGCCGCAGATTCCCTTTGTCACCGAGGACATGGAGCACGTGCTCGAAGCCGCCTGGGAGGCCGGCGCGCGCAGCGCCTTCTACACCGTGGTGCGCCTGCCGTGGGAGGTGGCGCCTCTTTTCAAGGAATGGCTCGCGCTGCATTACCCGCAACGCGCGGACCGCATCATGGCCCGCATCCACGAGATGCGCGGCGGCAAGGACTACGACGCCGATTTCGCCACCCGCATGAAGGGCTCGGGCCTCTGGGCCGACCTGATCCACCAGCGCTTCCAGAAGGCGACGCAGCGCCTGGGCTTCAACCGCGAGCGCGTTCCGCTGGACCTCACGGCGTTCCGGCCGCCGGGAGCGGCGGGGCAGGGCAATCTGTTCTAGCGACCGCGCCGATGGACGGCGCCTGGTGCCGTCATTCCTTTTTTGCGAGCGGGCCGAGGGTGCCCGGGCCTTCCCAGTCGCCGCCCAGCGCCTTCACCAGAAACACCGCGGTCAAGAGACGCTGCCCCTGCAACTGCGCGGCCTGCCGCTCGACCGTCAGCAGCGATTGCTGCGAGGTGATCACATCCAGGTAGGTCGACGCGCCGCCTTCGTAGCGGCTGGTCGCCATGTCGAGCACGCGGCGCGCGGCGGCGACGGCCGCCTGCGCCTGCGTGGTGGCGCTGTCGAGCGCCGAGAGGCCTGTGATGCCGTCTTCCACTTCCTGCATCGCGGTGAGCACCGTGCGGCGGTAGTTGCCCACGGTGGCGTCGTAGCCGGCCCTGGCGAAGTCGACGTTCGCGCGCACGCGCCCACCGTCGAACAGCACCTGCGTGGCCGACACGCCCACCGACCACAGCAGGCTCGGTCCGTTGAACAGCGACTCGATCAACCGGCTGTCCACGCCCACGGTCGGCGAGATGATGAAGCTCGGATAGAACGCCGCGGTCGCAACGCCGATCTGCGCATTCGCGGCCGCCATCGATCGTTCGGCCGAAGCCACGTCGGGCCGGCGCTGGAGGATTTCGGACGGCACGCCGAGCGGCACCGCCGGGGGGCGGATCTCGCGCAGGTCCACCGGCAGCGCGAAGCTCGGCGCCGGCGTGCCGGTGAGCGTGGCGAGCGCGTGTTCGTACTGGGCGCGCTGCTTCTTCAGCACGTCGACCTGCGTCAGCGTGGTCTCCAGCAGCGCCTGCTGCTGCGCCACGTCGAGGCCCGAGACGGCGCCCAGGTCGTGCCGCGCCGTGACCAGCTCGAGCGCGCGGCGCTGCAGGCCGATGGAGCGCGAGATCACGTCGAGTTCGATGTCGGTCGAGCGCAGGTTGAAGTAGTTGTTCGCCACGTCGGCGGTGAGCACGAGGCGCGTGTTCGCGAGGTCGGCGGCCGACTGCTCGGCCGAGGCCGTCGCGCCTTCGACGGTGCGCTGCACGCGGCCCGCGAGGTCGAGCTCGTAGCTCGCGTTCAGCGACAGCGCGAAGTCGTTCTGCACCGTCGATGCGTTGGTGGTCGCGTAGTTCGTGAGCGGCCGGTTGGCCGAGATCTTCAGGCGCGAAGCGCGGGCGCCGAGGCCCAGCTGCGGGAACCGGCTGGCCGAGCTGACATCGAGATTGGCGCGCGCCTGGGCGAGCCGGGCGTTGGCGATCGTCAGCGTCGGGCTGCCGGCGAGGGCCTTGTCCTGCAGCGCGTCGAGCTGCGCATCGCTGAAGCGCTTCCACCACGGGCCCTTGTCGGCCACGTCGTTCGGCGTGGCCTGGCGCCAGGGCGCCTCGAGCGTCCAGCTGACGGGCAGCGGTGTCTCGGGCGTCTTGTAGTCGGGGCCGACCGCGCAGCCCGCGGCCAGCACGGCCGCGATGGCGGCGGCAATGACCCGCAGTCTCACGCCGGTTCCTTCTTCGCGGCTGCCTTCGCAGCGGGCGCGGGTTCGTCGGGCGCCACCGTCACCACGTCGCCTTCGGCGAGCGAGTCGGAGGGGTTGAGCACCATCCGGTCGTTGTTGCCGAGGCCGTCGATCACCTCGACGTTCTCGCCGTAGTTGCGGCCCAGCGTCACCGCGCGCAGGCCGACGCGGCCCTGCGCATCGACCACCGCGATGCGCGTGCCCTCGGCGCGGAACAGGAGCGCATTGGCCGGCACCGTGATCGTGCGGGCCGCGGCCAGCGGCAGCGACACCTGCACGTAGGCGCCCGGAAGCAGCACGCCGTCGCGGTTGGGCAGCGACACCTCGACCTGCATCATCCGCGTGGTCGCGTCGATGGAGCCCGAGGTGCGCGCCACCTCGCCCTTGAAGCTCTGGCCGCGCAGCTCGGACTGCGTCACCACCACAGGCTGGCCGGCCTTCACGAGCTGCGCATAGGCCTGCGGCACGTTGATGTACACGCGCAGCGGATCGGTCTGCGCCAGCATGAAGAGCGCGCGCCCGGCACCGCCGCCCGCGCCGGCATCGATGAGGTCGCCCACGTCCACGTTGCGGCGCGTGATGACGCCCGCGAACGGCGCGACGACGCGCTTGAAGCCTTCGGTCTGCTTCAGGCGCTGCACGTTGGCATCGGCGGCGGCCACGTTCGAGGTGGCCTGTGCGACGGCGCTGCGGCGCTCGTCCAGGTCCTGCTGGGAGACCACGTCCTTCTTGCGCAGGTTTTCCCAGCGCTCGGCCGTACTCTGCGCGAGCGAGAGGCCCGAGGCGGCCTGTGCGCGCGCGGCCACGGCCTGCGACAGCTGCTGGTCGATTTCGGGCGTTTCGATTTCCGCGAGCAGCTCGCCCTTTTCGACGCGGCTGCCGATGTCCTTGGTCCAGCGCTTCAGATACCCGCTCGCCCGCGCCGAGATCGGCGACTGCACGAAGCCCTGCAGCGTGCCCGGCAGCGCCAGCGTCTGGCCGGCGGTGGGCGTGCGCGGCAGCGCGGTCTGCACGTAGAGCTTGGCGCGCTCCGTGGTGCCCGCCTCGAGCGCGCGCGCGTTGGCGATGCGCACGAACACCGTGCGGGCCGCACCGAGCGCCAGCAGCACGAGCACGATCACGACGAGCCAGCGCGTGCGCTTGACGATCTGCCGGCGGCGCAGCAGTTCGCCTTCGCCTTCTTCGACGGCGATGGGGTGGATGGCCAATGCCGAGTGGCGTTGTTCCGTCATGACCAGCTCGGCGCCGGGCCGCTCCCAAGGCGAGCTGCGGCCCCCTCGGGGGGCAGCGAATACACGAAGTGAATGAGCGTGGGGGTCAAGTCCTAGTTCTCCTGGGGCGCTGCGCCCGCTGGCGGTTGCGCCGAATGGCCGGCTTCTTCGCGTGCCGCCTTGCGATGCGCAAGCCGACTGTGCACCCCCGCGAACACGGCGGGGACGAAAAACAATGTCGACACCGTGGCAAAAAGCAGGCCACCGATGACCGCTCGGCCGAGCGGCGCGTTCTGCTCGGCGCCTTCGCCCAGGCCCAGCGCCATGGGGATCATGCCGATGATCATCGCCAGCGCCGTCATCAGCACCGGGCGGATGCGGGTGGCGCCGCCTTCGAGCGCGGCCGAGAGCGGCGGAATGCCGGCCTGCAGGCGCTCGCGTGCGAACGACACCAGCAGGATCGAGTTGGCCGTGGCCACCCCCATCGTCATGATCGCGCCGGTGAGCGCGGGCACGCTCAGCGTGGTGCCGGTGATGAACAGCATCCAAGCGATGCCCGCGAGCGCCGCGGGCAGGGCGGTGATGATGATGGTGGCATCCAGCCACGACTGGAAGGTGACCACGATCAGCAGGTACACCAGCACGATCGCCATCACCAGACCCACGCCCAGCCCGATGAACGACGACTGCATCGTCTGCACCTGCCCGCGGATGGTGACCTGGCTGCCGCGCGAGAGCCTGGGCCGCATCTCGTCGACCAGCACCTGCACCTTGGAGGCGACGGTCGCGAGGTCGGTGCCCTGCACGCTCACGTACACGTCGATGACCGGCGCGATGTTGTAGCGCGACTGGATGGCCGGCTGGCGCGAGGCCTGCGCCTCGACCAGGTTGCCCAGCAGCTGTTGCGAGGCGCCGCTGGCCGCCGCGGCGCCGCCCGTGCCCACCGGGATGTTGAGCAGCGAATCGAGCGAGTCGATGTTGTATTGCGGCGTCTGCACCGCGATGCTGTAGACCACGCCGTTCACCGGGTTGAGCCAGAAGGCCGGCGCCGTCTGCGAGCTGCCCGACAGCGCGATCAGCACGTTCTGCCCGACGTTGGCCGCCGTGAGGCCGTACTGCTGCAGCCGCGTGCGGTCCATCTGCAGGCTGAGGCTGGGGCCGTCGAGCCGCTGGTGCACGTGCGCATCCACCGCGCCCGGGATCTGCTTGATCGCTTTCGTGAGCTCGGCCGCGCGGGCTGCGTTGCCGGCCGTGTCGTTGCCGCTGAACTGCACGTCGATGGCCGCGGGCAGGCCGAAGTTCAGGATCTGCGTGACGATGTCCGCCGGCTGAAAGAAGAACTCGATGCCCGGAAAACGCTTGGGGAGCTCCGCGCGCAGCACCGAGACGAAGTGCTCGGTGGGCCGGTGGCCTTCCTTCAGCGAGAGCAGCAGCTCCGCATCGAAGGTGCCGATGGTGCCGGCGTTGCTGTACGAGAGGTTGATGCCGCTGTTGGGGATGCCCAGGTTGTCCAGGATGGTCTCCAGTTGGTCGGGCGGCACCAGCTCGCGGATGGCCACTTCCACCCGGTCGGTGAGGCGCGCGGTTTCCTCGATGCGGGTGCCGGTGGGCGCGCGCACGTGCAGGCGGATCTGGCCGGCGTCCACGGTCGGGAAGAAGTCGCGGCCCAGCACCGGGTACAGCAGGCAGGACAGCAGGCAGAAGCCGAGGAAGAGGCCGATGAAGCCGCCGCGCTTCGAAAGCACCACCGACAGCAGCAGCGTGTAGGCGCGGCGCACGCGCTCGAAGCGGCGGTCGAAGCTTTGATAGACGCGCTGCAGCGCGCTGGGTTTCCTGGGCGCGGCACCGTCGGCCGGCTGCGTATGCACGCCGCCCATCAGCAGCATCACCAGCGTCGGCACCAGGGTGCGCGAGAGCAGGTAGGAGGCCAGCATCGCGAACACCACCGCCTCGGCCAGCGGCACGAACAGGAAGCGCGCCACGCCCGAGAGAAAGAACATCGGCACGAACACGATGCAGATGCACAGCGTGGAGACGAAGGCGGCGCTGCCGATTTCGCCCGCGCCCACCTCGATGGCTTCCTTCAGCGGCGTGCCCATGTGCAGGTGGCGCTCGATGTTCTCGATGGTCACGATCGCCTGGTCCACCAATATGCCCACCGAGAGTGCGAGGCCCCCGAGCGTCATGAGGTTGAGCGTTTCGCCCAGCGAATACAGGACCAGGATCGAGGCCAGGATCGACAGCGGAATCGTGAGGCCGATGATGAGCGTGCTGCGCCAGTTGCCCAGGAAGAGAAGCACCATCGCGGCCGTGAGCGCGGCCGCCAGGATGGCTTCGAACACCACGCCCTTCACGGCGGCTTTCACGAACACCGACTGGTCGAAGAGCGGCGTGACCTTGATGTCCTGCGGCATCGACTGGGTGGCGATCGGCAGCATCGCGCGGATGTTCGCCACGATGTCCAGCGTGGACGCGCCGCCGTTCTTGAGCACCGACAGCAGCACGCCGCGCACGCCGTCCTGGCGCACGATGTTGGTCTGCGGCGAGAAGCCGTCGCGCACGAAGGCCACGTCGCGCAGGTATGTGGTGGCGCCGTTCACGGTGCGCACCGGCAGGTCGTTCAGGCCTGCGATGGCGTCGGGCGAACCGTTCATGCGCACGCTGTATTCGGTGGCGCCGAACTTGGCGGTGCCCGAGGGGAGGATCAGGTTCTGCGTGTTGACCGCGTTCACCACGTCGGCCGGCGTGAGGCCGCGCGCCTGCATCGCCTGGGTGTCCAGGTCCACCGAAATGAGCCTGTTCTTGCCGCCGTAGGGAAAGGGAATCGCCGCGCCCGGCACGGTGATGAGCTGCGGGCGCAGCTGGTTGACGGTGGCGTCGAAGAGCGAGTTTTCAGAGCGCGTGGGGCTGGAGAGCGCCAGCTGGATCACCGGCACGCTGGAAGCCGAATACTTGATGACCAGCGGCGGCGTGATGCCCGGCGGCAATTGCCGCACCTGCGCCTGCATCGAGGCCACCACCTGCGAGATCGCCATCTCGATGTTGGCCGTGGGCTGGAAGAACACCTTGATGATCGACACGCCCGCGAGCGACTGCGACTCGATGTGCTCGATGTCGCTCACCGTGGTGGTCAGGCCCCGCTCGACCTGGCCCGAGATGCGCTGGCCCATCTCCTGGGCCGGCAGGCCGGTGTAGTTCCAGATGACGCTGACCACCGGGATGTTGATCTCCGGAAAGATGTCGGTGGCCATGCGCGCCAGGACAAAGGGCGTGGCCAGCACGATCAGCATCGCCATGACGATGAAGGTGTAAGGACGACGCAACGCGAGCTGGACCATGGACAGGGCTCTCTGCTTCCGGCGGAAAAAGGTTTCGCATCATAAGGAAGTAGATTTAAGTTTGCTGCCGCCATTTCTTCGGGTGTGGCGCTTTACCAAAAGGGTGCATGTGGACGGGGGCCGGCTGGTCGCCGCACAGCCTCGGAGCGCGGGCGCGGTGGTGCAATGGTTTTCAAGTAAGGCTCAATTAATCTGAGGAGCCGATGATTTTCAGAGTGAACTATGATCAAGTGACACTCAGAAAACTTCATTCATGCCCCAGAACGCCACCACGAAGCCGCCGCGCGCGGCCCACAGCGGGAAATCCGGCCGCCGCATCGAGAGCCTGCTTGCAGTTGCCAAGGAGGTCTTCGCCGAGAAGGGTTTCGAGCGCGCCACCACGCTGGAGATCGCGCAGCGCCTGGGCGTCTCCGAGGCCACCGTGTTCACCTATTTCGGCAGCAAGCGCGAGCTGTGCCTCGAAGTCATCCGCCGCTGGTACGACCAGATCTCCGAAGAGGTCGAGCGCGAGCTGCCGCAGCTCAACGGACTGCGCGCGCAGTTGGCATTTACCGTGCGCAAGCACCTGGTCAACCTGATGGGCGAGGGCGCCGGCATCTGCGCACTGGTGCTGAGCGAAGGGCGCACGGCCGATGCGGCGTTCGGCGGCGTCATCGCCGACCTCAAGCGCCGCTATACCGGGCCGTTCATGCATGCGCTGGCCGCTGCGCGCGAGGCTGGCGAGTTGCGCGACGGCTTGCCGCTGCGGCTGCTGCGCGACATGGTCTTCGGTTCGATGGAACACGTGCTTTGGGACTACGTGGTCTCCGGCAGGAAACCCGACATCGAGGAGACCGCGTCGCAGCTCACCGACCTGCTGTGGAGCGCCTTCGTGCCCGCCGATGCGTCGCTGCACGCGCTCTCGCGGTTCCGCGCCGAGGTGGGCCATGCGCTGCGGCGGCTCGATGCGCCTCCATCAGCGTCGCCGTCGTCCCCGTCGTCCCCGTCTTCAAAATCCCGCAAGACCTCTTCATGAACGATTCCGTCCCTTCCCCTTCTTCCGCACTTCCCGAACGCTGCGTGATCGTCGTCGACAACGCCTTGCCCGCCGGGCTCGCGGCCAACGCCGCGGCCGTCGTGGCGCTCACCGTCGGCCAACGCCATCCGGGGCTGGTGGGCGCGCCGCTGGTCGATGCGTCGGGCGGCGTGCATCCGGGCCTCATCCCGATCGGCATCGCCGTGCTCGGCGCGAGCCAGGACGAGCTGGCCGCGGTGCGCCACAAGGCGATGGCGACGACCGAATGCGACGTGGTCGATTTTCCGGTGCAGGGCCAGCAGACCACCAACTATGCGGCCTTCGGCGAAGCCGTGGCCGCCGTGCCGGGACAGGCGCTTCGCTACGTGGCGGTGGCGCTCGTGGGCGAGCGCAAGCCGCTGGGCAAGGTGGTGTCCAAGCTCGGGCTGCTGGGCTAGGGCCTCGTTACCGCGCGGGCGCATCGAGCGCCAGCTGCAGCCGCGTGACGTTCGGATTGCCCGGATCGCGCTGCACCTTGAACCCCAGCTTGCGCGCGAGCGCGAGCATGCCGACGTTGTCGTAGAGCGTGATGTCCGCCAGCTGCTTCACGCCAGCCGCGGTGGCCGCGTCGATCAGCTTCCGCAGGAGCTTGAGCGCGACGCCGCGGTGCTGCCACGCATCGCCGATCACCACGGCGAATTCGGCGACGTGCGCCGTCTCGGGCGTGTCGCCACGCACGTATCGCACCACGCCCATCTGCTGCTCGGCGCCATCGACCACCGTGGTCGCGATGAGCGCGAGCTCGCGGTCGTAGTCGATGTGGGTCATGCGCCAGAGCTCGTCGGGCTGCGGCTTGCGCGGCGAGAGCAGGCGGTGGTAGCCGGTTTCCTTCGAGAGTCCGTCCACGAACGCCGTGTGCATCGCCAGGTCGTCCGCGTGGATCGGCCGGATGCGCACGCGCGTGCCGTCCGCGAGCTGCCAGTCCTCCACGAGGTGACTGGGGTAGTCATGGGGTTCCGGCGCATGCATGCCGCGTTGTGCCACGCGAGCCCGTCACGGTCAATCGGGCAGGCCCTTTCGGGAAACACCGCGGAACCGGCTTTGCCGGGCCGCAGGTGTTGCCCCCGGAAGGGGGTTGGCGAAGCGACACGAAGTGCGCGCAGCCTGGGGGAGAGCCAGAACTTAGCCGATCACTTCGGGCCAGTCGGTATGGAAGAACTGGCCTTCGGGCTTGTCCGTGCGCTCGTAGGTGTGCGCGCCGAAGAAGTCGCGCTGTGCCTGCAAGAGGTTCGCCGGCAGGCGCTCGGTGCGGTAGCTGTCGTAGTAGGCGAGCGAGGCGCTGAACGCCGGCACCGGGATGCCGTTGCTCACCGCCAGCGCCACCACCTCGCGCCAGTTCTGCTGGGTGCGATTGAGCAGGTCCTTGAAGAACGGATCGAGCATCAGGTTGGCCAGCGCCGGGTCGGTGCGGAAGGCGTCGGTGATGCGGTTCAGGAAGCGCGCGCGGATGATGCAGCCGCCGCGCCAGATTGCCGCGATGCGGCCCAGGTCGAGCTTCCAGTCCTTCTTGTCGCCCATCGTCTTGATGAGGTCGAAGCCCTGCGTGTAGCTGATGACCTTGGAGGCATAGAGCGCGTCGTGCACCTTGGCCACCAGCGCCTTCTTCTCCAGCGAGAGTTCGATCTTCGGGCCCTGCAGCACCTTGCTCGCCGCCACGCGCGCCTTCTTCTGCGACGAGAGCACGCGCGCCTCGACCGCTGCGTTGATGGTGCTGATGACCACCGCGTTCTCGGCCGCGTTGATGAGCGTCCACTGGCCCGTTCCCTTCTGGCCGGCCTTGTCCAGGATCACGTCGACGATCGGCTTGCCCGTTTCGGGTTCCTTCTGCTCGAGCGCCTTGGCGGTGATCTGGATCAGGTAGCTCTGCAGCTCGCCGTCGTTCCACTCGTTGAAGATAGCGGCCATCTCGTCGGTGGTGAAGCCGGCGGCCTTGAACAGGCTGTAGGCCTCGCAGATCAGCTGCATGTCGCCGTACTCGATGCCGTTGTGCACCATCTTCACGTAGTGGCCCGCGCCGCCGGGGCCGATGTGGATCACGCAGGGCTCGCCGTCCACCTTGGCCGCGATGCTCTCGAAGATCGGCTTCATCACCTCCCAGGTGGAAAGCGGGCCGCCCGGCATGATCGAGGGTCCCTTGCGCGCGCCTTCCTCGCCGCCCGAGACGCCCGCGCCGATGAAGCGCAAGCCTTTGCTCGAGAGGTACGCGTCGCGGCGCTCGGTGTCGGTGTAGAGGCTGTTGCCTCCGTCGATGACGATGTCGTCCTTGTCCAGCAGCGGAATGAGTTGTTCGATCACCTGGTCCACCGGTGCGCCGGCCTTGACCATGATCTGGATCTTGCGGGGCTTGGCCAGGCTCTGGACGAACTCCTCGAGCGTCTTGGCGCCCACCAGCTTCTTGCCGGGGTTCGCGGCGACGAAGGCCTCGGTGGTGGCCTCGGTGCGGTTGTAGACGCTGACCTGGAAGCCGCGGCTTTCCACGTTTAGCACGAGGTTCTGGCCCATGACGGCCAGGCCGATCAGTCCGAAATCGCTTTTGTTGCTCATGTCCGTTGCGCCCTTCTTGCGTGTGCGGTTGGTGATGGTCGGTGTGGCGGCCATTGTGCCGGGGGCCATCGCCGCCCGCAGTCGGAGGGCGTCTATACCCGCTTGGCAAACGCGCCCGGGCTGGCTATGTTGGCGGGATGTCGCACGCCGTCGCCCCTGCCGCCATCCAGACCTGGTCGACCGAGGCCGTGCCGCAGCACCAGCGCCTGGACTACTGGATCGGCGCGATCTGCGAGGGCTTCCTCGAAATGGACGTGACCAGCACCGAGGCCCGCACCTTCGGCGCCACGCTCGAATCCGTGCCGCTCGGCCCGCTGGGCGTGAACCGGGTGCGCGGCACGGCGCAGGACGTCTACCGCACGCGCCGCGCCATCGCCCACAGCCGCAGCAACTACTACTACCTGCTCTGCAAGACCGACTCGCCCTGGGTGGTCGTGCAGGACGACCGCTCCGCGCGCATGCTGCCCGGCGACGTGGTGCTGGTCGATTCGCGGCGCTGCTACGCCTTTCACCTGCTGCAGTCGGCCGACACGATCTCGCTGGAGCTGCCGACCGCCTGGGTCGACGCATGGCTGCCCGATGCCGGCGACCTCGTGGCGCACCGCCTCGACGGGCGCACAGGCTGGGGCGGTGTGCTCGCCGGCTTCGCGCAGCAACTCTCGCCCGAGGTGGCCGCCCGGCCGCCGCTGCCGCCGGCGCTCCTGACCGACCAGCTGGGCGGGCTGCTTTCGCTGGCGTTCGGGCAATCGGCCGCAATGCCCGCGGCGCCCGATCGGGGGGGCCGCGCCGCGCTGCGGCAGCGCGTGCTCGACGCCACCCGCGAGCGCCATGCCGAGCCGGGCCTCACGGCCGCGGGCGTGGCGCGCGAGCTCGGCATTTCGGAACGCAGCCTGCACCGGTGCCTGGCCGATGGCGCCACCACCTTCGCCACCGCGCTCACCGGCTTTCGCATGCAGGTGGCGCAGCGCATGCTGGCCGATGCGCGCTTCGACCGGTTGAGCGTCGCCGAAATCGGCTTTCGCGTCGGGCTGAGCGATGCCTCGCACTTCGTGCGGCAGTGCCGCCGGCACCTGGGGCACACGCCGGGCGAGCTGCGGCGCCTGCGCTGAGCCGCGCCGCGCCGCGTTCAGATGCTGCGCAGGTTGACCCGCTTCGACAGGGCCTCCGCACTCTCGCGCCGCTCGCTGTAGCGGTCGACCAGGTGGTCCGCACAGTCGCGCGTGAGCAGCGTGAACTTCACCAGTTCTTCCATCACGTCCACCACGCGCTCGTAATACGGCGAAGGCTTCATGCGCCCGTCGTCGTCGAACTCCATGAATGCCTTGGCCACCGACGACTGGTTGGGGATCGTGATCATGCGCATCCAGCGGCCGAGCACGCGCAGCTGGTTCACCGCGTTGAACGACTGCGAGCCGCCCGACACCTCCATCACCGCGAGCGTCTTGCCCTGGGTGGGTCGCACCGAGCCGACGGCCAGCGGAATCCAGTCGATCTGCGCTTTCATGATGCCGGTCATCGCGCCGTGGCGTTCGGGCGATGTCCACACCATGCCTTCGGACCATTGCGCGAGCGTGCGAAGTTCCTGCACCTTCGGATGGTCTTCGGGTGCGCCGTCGGGCAGCGGCAGGCCGCGCGGATCGTAGATGCGCGGCTCGGCGCCCATCGCGCGCAGCAGGCGTGCGGCCTCTTCGGTCAGCAGCCGGCTGTAGGAACGCTCGCGCACCGAGCCGTAGAGCAGCAGGATGCGTGGTGCGTGCGCCGCGCGCCTGTCGGGCAGCAGCGCCTGCAGGGCGGGCTGGCGAAACGCTGCAGCGTCGAGGTTGGGAAGATCGTCAAGGCCTGGCAACACGCTGGCCTTTCGCGTCGACGACGGCTTCGCCATCTTCCTTGCTGAACGCGCCGCGCTGAGGGCGCGGCAGGATGTCGAGCACCGCTTCGGACGGCCGGCACAGGCGCGTGGCGATCGGCGTCACCACGATCGGGCGGTTGATGAGGATCGGGTGCTGAAGCATGAAGTCGATCAGCTCGTCGTCGCGCCACTTCGCATCGCCGAGGCCGAGTTCGTCGTAGGGCGTTCCCTTCTGGCGCAGCACCTCGCGCACCGGCACGCCCATCGCAGCAATCAGCCGTTGCAGCGTGGCGCGGTCGGGCGGGGTCTTCAGGTACTCGATGACGGTGGGCTCGTCGCCCGTGTTGCGGATCAGTGCGAGCACGTTGCGCGACGTGCCGCAGGCGGGGTTGTGATAGATGGTGATGTCGTTCATGGCAGTGGGAGGGTCAATCGGAGCGCCAGCGCGGCCAGCGCGGCGAGCAGCACTGGCACCGTCAGCACGATGCCGGTCCTGAAGTAGTGGCCCCAGGCGATGCGCGTGCCTTTCTTTTCGAGCACGTGCAGCCAGAGCAGCGTGGCGAGGCTGCCGATGGGCGTGATCTTCGGGCCGAGGTCGCAGCCGATCACGTTGGCGTAGACCATCGCTTCCTTCACGAGGCCGCTCGCGCCCGATGCGTCGATGGACAGCGCGCCGACCAGCACCGTCGGCATGTTGTTCATGACCGAAGAGAGCGCCGCCGCGAGAAAGCCGGTGCCCATGGCCGCGCCCCAGATGCCGCCCTGCGCGAAGACGTCCAGAAGCGAGGCGATCCGGCCGGTGAGCCCCGCATTCCGAAGGCCGTAGACCACCAGGTACATGCCCAGCGAGAACACGACGATCTGCCACGGCGCGCCATGCAGCACCTTGCGCGTGCTGATGACATGGCCGCGCGCAGCCACCGCGAGCAGGAGGGCCGCACCCGCGGCAGCCACCGCGCTGACCGGCACGCCCAGCGGCTCCAGGCCGAAGAAGCCCACGAGCAGCAGCACCAGCACGACCCAGCCCGCACGGAATGTCGCGCGGTCGCGCACGGCATCGGCCGGCGCCCTGAGCTGCGCCACGTCGTAGCGCGCGGGAATGTCGCGGCCGAAATACAGCATCAGCACCGCGAGGCTGGCGAGCACCGCCGCGATGTTCACGGGAACCATGACCGACGCATAGGCGTTGAAGCCGATCCCGAAGAAGTCGGCCGAGACGATGTTCACCAGGTTCGACACGACGAGCGGCAGGCTGGCGGTATCGGCAATGAAGCCTGCCGCCATGACGAATGCGAGCGTGGCGGCGGGGGTGAAGCCCAGCGCGACGAGCATGGCCATCACGATGGGCGTGAGGATCAGCGCCGCGCCGTCGTTGGCGAACAGCGCCGAGACCGCGGCGCCCAACAAAACGATGAATGCGAAGAGCAACCGCCCGCGCCCCTTGCCCCAGCGTGCCACGTGAAGCGCGGCCCACTCGAAGAAGCCGGCCTCGTCGAGCAGCAGGCTGATGAGGATGACGGCGATGAACGTGGCGGTCGCGTTCCACACGATGCCCCAGACGACCGGGATGTCGGCCAGTTGCACGACGCCGAAAAGCAAGGCGAGCACCGCGCCGAGCGAGGCGCTCCAGCCGATGCCCAGCCCGCGCGGCTGCCAGATCACCAGCACGAGCGTGAAGACGAAGATGAAGACGGCCGGGAGCATTCGGATGAAGGCTTCTGTCTCAGCAACCGCAGGCTGCGGCCTTGCCGTCGACCGCGCACGCTTCGCCTTCGCAGCAATGCTCGGTGAGATAGCCGAGGAGGGTGTTCATCCGCTCGAACGATGCGCGGCAGATGAGGTTGCGGCCCTGGCGCTCCTGCGAGATCAGGCCCGCGTGAACGAGCTCCTTGAGATGGAAAGACAGGCCCGTCGCCGGGACCCCCAGCGTTTCGGTCAGTGCGCCGGGCGTCAGGCCCGACGGGCCGGCCACCACGAGAGCGCGAAATACCCGCAGGCGTATCGGCTGCGCCAGCGCGGCGAGGGATCGGACGACGTCGTTTTCTTCCATCATTCAAGTATCGTTGAATTATTGAACCACAACAAACCCACGCGTGGCGCGAACCGGCCATGTCCGTGGCAGGCCGCGGCCATCCGCATCGCGCAGCCGTTCGTAAAGTCGTTCTCCTTGCCACCCCCAGAAAGGAGACACCCATGTCCGACACCTATGTTCTCGTCCACGGCGCCTGGCACACCGGCGCGGAAATCGAAGCCGTGGCCGATGGCCTGCGCAAAGCCGGCCACACCGTGCATTGCCCGACGCTTGCGGGTAACCGCGCCGGCGACGACCGCGCAGCGACCACCCTCGAAGACGCCATTGCCTCGGCCGTGCGCTACATCGAGGAGAAAGATTTGACCGAGGTTCGCCTGGCAGGCCACAGCTACGGCGGCATGGTGATCTCGGGCGTGGCGGACCGCATCGCGCACCGGTTGAAGCGCCTGGTCTACATCAACGCATTCGTGCCGCTCGACGGGGAATCGCTCAACGACATGGTGCCGCCGCACTACATCGCGATGTTCGACGCCATCGCCGCAGCGAACGGCAACGCCGTGACCTTGCCGTTCGAGGTGTGGCGCGATGCCTTCATCAACGACGCCGACCTGCCGCTTGCCCAGGCCGCCTACGAAAAGCTGAACCCGCACCCGTACCGCACCTTCACCGACAAGATCCGGTTGAAGCAGCCGCTTGCGGCCCTTGCGCTCGGGAAGTCCTACGTCAACTGCCAGCAGGACATCGCGCTGCCGCACAGCCTGCCGTGGCATCCGCGCCTGTCGGAGCGGCTGGGGCTTTTCAGGCTGGTGGAGTGCCCCGGCAGCCACGAGATGTTCTTCTCGAACCCCGCGCGGCTCGCGCAGGCGATCCTGGAGGCCGGGCGCGACTGAGGCGCCGTTATCGGCCCTGTGGGTTCAGGCGCCGGCGAATAGCGCGTCGTACACGCGGATCGATGCGTAGGCATCGTTGGCCGCATAGCGGATCTGCGAGTCGGTCAGCTGCCTGTTGGCCCAGTTCGAGGTGGTCGCCTTGCGCGACTTCATGAAGCGCCGGTCGAACACCAGCGCCACCGCGGTCTTCACGCCCACCGACTTGCGGTAGCCGCGCCGGCGGAATTCGTTGTCGATGTCGTACACCGCGCCCGGCTCGATATTCAGGCGGTTGCGGATCAGCGTGAGGTCGGTCGAAAGGCCGAAGCCGACCTTCTTCAGTTCGGTCGAGGCGATCAGCGCGGCGACCACCGGGTTGCATTCGGTGCGGTGCAGCTGGAAAAGCCAGGCCCGCTCGCGCGTGGCGAACTGCACCACGTGCGGGCCGCCCGAGACCTCGTTCTTCGCGAAGGTGGGCTTGGATTCGGTGTCGAAGCCAGCGACACCCGCCGCCAGCAAGGTGGCGGCGGCGTGCTCGGCCTCCTGCAGCGTGGTGACGACGACGATGTCTTTCAGGTCGAGGCCCTCGAAGGGCTCAAGCAGGGCGATCTGCTCGCGTTCGGGCAGGGGCTGCAACGTGGATGTGTCGTCGCTCACCGGGAGGATGCTTTCTTGGTCTTCACTGAGGCTTTCTTTGCGGGCGTCTTTTTCGCCGCGGATTTTTTTGCGACGGTCTTGGGTTTGGGTTGTTTCGGCGGCTGGCCCGAGCGCAGCGCGGCTTCGTAGGCCAGGCGGCCCCAGCGCGCGGCCTCTTCGCGGTCCTCGAAGAGATCGGCCGGTGCGAGCCGGTACGACATGGGCATCTCCTTGCCCTGGCGCACGTAGGTGAAGGGCGGCAGGTCGAGCCTGTCGAAATGCCCGGCGCTGCCGGTATCGGACTTCAGGTAGAGCGCGTCCTTCGCGACGAGCGCGATCATGCGGCCCTCGTGCCACACGCCGTGGCCGCCGAACATGCGGCGCGTCTGGATGCGGCCCAGCCGCTCGAAGACCTCGTGAAGGCTCTGGACGAAATCGCTCATCGCCGGGCGTTCGCCGCGGGCCTGACGGGTGTCGATGCCTCCGCGCCGACCACGGTGTTCCAGGCCGTGACGCGCCAGCCCGTCACGATGCCGTTGAGCACATACGGGTCGGCCTTGGCGAAAGCCTCGGGCACTTCGGGCGAGTCGGCTTCGAACAAGAGCAGCGCGCCGTCGGGCGGGTTGCCGGTGGCGCCGCCGAGCAGCAGCTCGCCGCGTTCCACGGCCTGCCACGCGAAGGCCAGGTGCACGTCGCGGAACTCGCCGCGGCGCTGGAGGTAGTCGGGGGCGGTGTCGTAGATCAACAGGAAGTGCATGAGGGTGTCTCCGTGAGGTTCAGGACGTGATCTCGATGCGGTTGCCGTCCGGGTCGAGCACCACGCTCTCGTAGTAGCCGCCGCCGGTGCGGCGCGGGCCGTCGAGCAGCGGATAGCCGTCGGCCTCGAGCCGCTGCGTGAGCGCATCGACCGCGGCATCGGAGCCCACGCTGATCGCCAGGTGCGTCCAGCCCATGCGCTGCGCGCCGGCTTCGGCCGCCACGGGTGAAAGGGTGCTGGTGGTCATCGCCTCGATGCGGGCGCCATCGCCCAGGCTCAGGAAGCACGAGGCGAAACCCTTGGCCGGGTTGACGTAGCCCGCGCCGGCCGTCGCACCGAAGTAATCGACATAGAAACGCTTGCAGCGTTCGAGATCGGTGGTCCAGAGTGCGATGTGGTCGATGCGCATGTGGCAAGACAAATGAAGGGGCCGCTCAGTTCGTGCGCCATGGCGGGCGCGAGGGCGACCAATGGTAGGCAATGCGTTCGCGCCCGCTGGTGGGGTGATGGTCGACCGTGCCGCGCAGGAGGCCGTAGCGTTCGTAGAAGCGCTGCGCGGCGGTGTTGGTGGTGGCCACGTGCAGGCGCCAGCCGGTCGGTATGCGCACGCAGGCTTCGTCGAGCAGCGCCTGTCCGAGGCCCTGGTTGCGCAGGTGCGGCTCGACGAACAGTTGCGCCACGTATTCGCGCCGCTCCAGCAGCACCATGAATGCAAGCACCTGGCCGTCGCGTTCGGCCAGCACCACATCGGCCGGCGGCACGAACTCGGCCTGTACGCGCTTGAGCCAGTGCGAGATGGGTTCGATGAAGGCGGCGCCGCGGTTGGCCGAGATCCATGCGCGGCGCCAGATGCCGGCCAGCACGATGCTCTCTTCGGCGGTGCCATCGCGCGACCGCAGGTGGAAGGCGGGGATTTGTGCGGCGGACATGCGTTTCATGATACGGCGGGCATCCGCCGCAGTCGATCAGGTGTGCAGCGATTGCGCGTGGTGCGCGATGTGGTCGGCCATGAAGCTCTGGATGAAGTAGTAGCCGTGGTCGTAGCCCGCGTGGCGGCGCAGCGTGAGCGGCTGGCCGGCGGCAAAGCAGGCGGCCTCGAAGGCCTCGGGCTTAAGTTGCTCGGTGAGGAATTTGTCGGCCAGCCCCTGGTCGATGAGGATGCCTTGCGGATAGGGCGCCACGGTCTGCGAGCGCATGAGCGCGCTCGCGTCGTGCGCGAGCCACTGCGCGCGGTCCACGCCGGGGGCACCCAGGTAGCCGCTGAACGCCTTCTCGCCCCATGGGCACTCGGTGGGCGCGCAGATCGGCGCGAATGCCGAGAGCGACTTGAAGCGCCCCGGATGCCGCAACGCCAGCGTGAGCGCGCCGTGGCCGCCCATGGAATGGCCGAAGATGCCGATGCGCTGGCCGTCGATCGCGAAGTGCTGCGCCACCAGGGGCAGCAGCTCGTGGACGATCCAGCTTTCCATGCGCCAGTGCGTGGCCCAGGGCTCGCGCGTGGCATCCAGGTAGAAGCCGGCGCCGATGCCGAAGTCCCAGTCGTCCTTCGCGCCGGGCGCGCTCTCCGCGGCGGGGCCGCGCGGGCTGGTGTCGGGCGCGATCAGCGCAAGTCCCAGGCTCGCGGCCATGCGCTGCGCGCCGGCCTTGATGGCGAAGGTTTCCTCGTTGCAGGTAAGGCCCGCGAGGTACAGCAAGGCCGGCACCGGCCCGTTTGCGGCCTGCGGCGGCAGGTAGACCGAGAAGCGCATCGGCAACCCGATTTCCTGCGAGGCGTGCTCGTGAAAACTCTGCACGCCGCCGAAGCAGGGGTGTTCGGACAAGGTCTTGGGGGTGTGGTCGGTCATGGCTTGTTGTTGCGCAATGCGGGCACCAGTTCCAGCACCGCATCGGCGAAGGTGCGGGGTGCTTCCTGCGGCAGGTTGTGGCCTGCGCCGGGCACGAGGCGGTGCGAGCGCGGGCCGCTGAAACGGTGCGCGTGCGCCGAGGCATCGGCCGGTGGCCGCACGCCGTCGTCGATGCCGTCGAAGGTGATGGCGGGCACGGCGATCGCGGGCTGCGCGGCGAGGCGGCGCTCGATGTCCGCATACGCCGGGTCGCCCGGCACGAGGCCGAAACGGTGGCGGTACGAATGGATCACCACGTCGACGAAGTCGGGGTGGTCGAAGGCGGCGGCGCTGCGGGCGAAGGTGGCGTCGTCGAACTGCCAGGTCGGCGACCACAGCTTCCACAGCAGCTTCGCGATGGCGTTGCGGTCCTTCGCGAGGCCGGCGCGGCCGCGCTCGCTGTGAAAGTAGTACTGGTACCAAAGGCTGTGCTCGTTCTCGGCCGTGTCCGGCTCCATCGCCTTGGCGATGTTCTGGATGTTGTAGCTGTTGAGCGAGACCAGCCCCGCGCAGCGCTCGGGCCACAGCGCCGCGACCACGCAGGCGGCGCGGCCGCCCCAGTCGTAACCGGCGAGGACCGCGCGATCGATCTTCAATGCATCGAGCAGCGCGAGCAGGTCGGCACCGAATGCGGCCTGCTCGCCCGAGCGCGGCGTGGCATCGGCCAGAAAGCGCGTGCCGCCGTAGCCGCGCATGTACGGCACGATGACGCGGCAGTCGTGGGCGGCGAGCATCGGCGCGACTTCGGCGTAGGTGTGGATGTCGTACGGAAAGCCGTGCATCAGCAGCACGGGCGGCCCGTCTGCGGGGCCGGTTTCGTAGTAGGCGACTTCGAGGACGCCTGCCTCGATCTTGCGCAATGGCTCCATGCGATTCATGGCTGGTGCCTTGCGAGCGTCAGTAAAGCACCACGCCGCGAATGGACTCGCCACGCTTCATGAGGTCGAAGCCCTTGTTGATGTCTTCGAGCGGCATCGTGTGCGTGATCAGGTCGTCGATGTTGATCTTGCCTTCCATGTACCAATCGACGATCTTGGGCACGTCGGTTCGGCCGCGCGCGCCGCCGAAGGCCGACCCTTCCCATTTGCGGCCGGTGACCAGCTGGAACGGCCGGGTGCTGATTTCCGCACCCGCCTCGGCCACGCCGATGATGATGCTGCGGCCCCAGCCCTTGTGCGTGCATTCGAGCGCCTGGCGCATCACCTTGGTGTTGCCGATGCACTCGAAGCTGTAGTCGGCGCCGCCGTCGGTCAGCTGCACGATCGCGTCGACCACGTTCTCGGTGTCCTTGGGGTTGATGAAGTGCGTCATGCCGAACTTGCGGGCCATGGCCTCGCGCTCGGGGTTCAGGTCAACGCCGATGATCTTGTCGGCGCCCACCATCCTGGCGCCCTGGATCACGTTGAGGCCGATGCCGCCGAGGCCGAACACCACCACGTTGGCGCCGGCTTCCACCTTGGCCGTGAAGATCACCGCGCCGATGCCGGTGGTGACGCCGCAGCCGATGTAGCAGACCTTGTCGAAGGGGGCGTCTTCGCGGATCTTGGCGAGCGAGATTTCGGGGGCGACCGTGTAGTTGCTGAAGGTCGAGGTGCCCATGTAGTGCGCGATGGGCTTGCCGTCCATGCTGAAGCGCGAGGTGCCGTCGGGCATCAGGCCCTTGCCCTGCGTGCCGCGGATCAGCTGGCACAGGTTGGTCTTGCGCGAGAGGCAGAACTTGCAGTGGCGGCACTCGGGCGTGTAGAGCGGGATGACGTGGTCGCCTTTCTTGAGCGTGGTGACGCCCGGGCCCACGTCGACCACGATGCCCGCGCCTTCATGGCCCAGGATCGCGGGGAAGATGCCTTCGGGGTCGGCGCCCGAGAGCGTGTAGTAGTCGGTGTGGCAGATGCCGGTGGCCTTGATCTCGACCAGCACTTCGCCGAACTTGGGGCCTTCGAGGTCCACGGTTTCGATGGTGAGGGGGGCTCCGGATTTCCAGGCGACGGCGGCTTTGGTTTTCATGGCGGATTCGGGGGAATGAGGGGGGAGGGAGGTAATGGGGAGGCGAGCGCCCAAGAATACTCAGGCCGGGCCAGCAGGGAAGATACCCGACATCCCGATGAACCCGGGCAGGTGTCGGAAATCCCAGACCCAGTTTCGGAGGGCCGGGAACTCGTCGAGCGAGATGCCGCCTTCGCTGGCCAGCGCGACATACGGGAAGCAGGCGAGGTCGGCAATCGTCGGATCGGACGCCGAAGCCAGCCAGCGCAGGCCTGCGCTCGCCTGCTCGGCGAGGTGGTCGTCGAGCACGCGGAAGATGGCGCGCGCGCCGCTGCGGCACGCCTCGATGTCCAGGTGGTGGTAGCCCAGCGCATCGTGGAGCCGGGCGGCCGAGGCGGTGCGGGTGATCTCGTCTGCGGTGGCGAGCCACATCGCGACCTGACCGCGCAGCCTGGAGTCGCCTGGGTACCAGCGGTGGTGCGCGTCATAGCCGCTCGCAAGGTAGACCAGGATCGCCTGGGCATCGCGCAGCACGAAGCCGCCGTCGTCGATCACCGGAATCTGCCCGAGCGGATTGACGTTCGCGAGGAACGCCGCCGACTTGTGCGCGCGGCCGGGATGGAAATCGACCGGTACGCACGCGTGCGCAACGCCGAGCCACGCCAGCATCTGCCGCACCTTGAAGCAATTGCCCGAAAGCGGGTGGTCGTAGAGCTTCAGCGTTGCCGTCATGCGGCCGCCCTCGTGCCGAAGCGCATGCCGCGCTCGCGCAGCCAGCGGCGGTAGGTGACCGAGGAGGTGTCGCCGCGCGTCGGCGTCTCGGCGCGGCCTTCGAGCGGCATGCGCTTGAACGCGTGGTTCTCCAGGATCGGCTTGTCCTGTCCGAAGATGGTCTGCTGGAAGGCGATGAGTTCGGCGTCGGTGGACACGTCGTCGAAGCAGGCGAGGATCGTGTGCGCGACCACATGCTCGTCGTCGATCGGCTGAAGGAAGAGGCCGATCGCGTCCTGCGCGTCGGGCCGCATGCTCGACTTGTAGAGCATCGCCGAGAAGGGCTGCATCACCCGGTAGGTGTAGCGCACGTCGGCGCCGCTGTCGTGCGCGGCCGAGGCGCGGGGCTGCCAGAAGCGGCAGTCGGTCGCCCAGATCTCGCCGGTGGCGGGGTCCATGTCCACTTTGTACTGCGCGACTTCGGTGTGCGGCACCTTGCCGAGATAGTCGGCGTGAACGAAGGGGAAGTGCGCCATGTCCAGGAAGTTCTCGATCACGCGCAAGCCCGACACCGCGACGCCGATGCCGCCGCAATCGACGGTCCGTCGGCCGGGCTCGGTGTATTCGGGGAACGCGAAAAGCGGTCGCGCGGGGCGGCCGCTGGGGCAGACCCAGAGGTAGCCGTAGCGCGATTGCACGGCCAGCGGTTGTGCGCCGATGCGGCATTGCGGTGCGCCGTCGGAATCGGCCCAGAGCGCCAGCGTTTCGCCGAGGAGGCGGGTGGCATGCGGCCTCTGTTCCGAGGCAACTGCGATCGCGGTCGCGGGGCCGGCGACGAGCCAGTCGTCGAGCATGTTGGGGTCGTCTGTGACGAAGGGCATCGGGTTCCTTCAGCCTTGGGTTTCGATGGCGCTGCGCAGGTTGCGGGCGGCGCTGTGGAGTGTCTTCATCGCATCGGAATCGGGGGAGGCCTCGGTCCACAGGTGGACGAAGGTGAGTTGCGGCTGGGCATCGAGGATCAGCGCGATGGTCTTCACCGCGTCGAGCGCGCCTTGCCATGCACCTTGCGCCACCCCGGCGACGAAACCGTGCCGCGCAAGCGCATCGCGCACCTCGTGCGCACCGGCACGCAGCGTCAGCGTGCGGCAGAAGTGCCAGCCGGCCGGCACGGCATCGGCCAGCGAGGGCGGTGCAGCCGCCGCGTCCTGCGCGAGGTTGACCCACAGCATGCCGGCCGCATCGACCGCGCCGAACACCTTGGCGCAGACGTTGCGCGGCGCCTGCATCGCCGGGTGCGCGGGAATGCTCACGCACTGCCCATTGCCCGCGGCGTACTGCCAGCCGTGGTACGCGCAGGCGAGGCGGTCCTCGATGACCTGGCCGAGCGTGAAGCGCACGCTGCGGTGCGGGCAGCGGTTCTCCCAGGCCTGGGCCGCACCGCCGGCGGAGCGCCAGAGCGCGAGCTCCTGGCCCTCTGCGAAGCCCGCGACGATGTTGGCTCCGGGGCGCAGGTCGGCCGAGGGGGCCACGGGGTGCCAGCGGGATATGTCGTGAGGGGTGGCGTCAGTGTTCATGGGGGCGGATTTCTCAGGGCCGGGAGGCGACCATAATTGTCGTCTCCGCCTCGACCCGACCCTCATTCATCATGAAGAAAATCCTCGTCCTCAACGGCCCGAACCTCAACCTGCTCGGCACGCGCGAGCCCGAGCAATACGGACGCGACACGCTGGCCGATGTCGAGCGCCTGTGCAAGGACACGGGCGCGAAGCTCGGCGTCGAGATCGAATGCCGACAGTCGAACCACGAGGGCGTGCTGGTCGACTGGATCCAGGAGGCAGGCCGCGAAGTGGCCGCGGGCCACATGCTCGGCGTGGTGATGAACCCCGGCGCCTACACCCACACCTCGATCGCGCTGCACGATGCCATCAAGGGCGCGAGCGTGCCGCTGATCGAGCTGCACATCTCGAACGTGCATGCGCGGGAGGAGTTCCGCCACAAGTCGTACATCTCGCCCGCGGCGCGCGGGATCATCGTGGGACTGGGCGTGAAGGGCTACACGCTGGCGATCGCCGCGCTGGTGCCCTGATGCGCCGACGCGCCAGCTAGTACATCTGCCTGGGGGCAGTCGCCTTCCAGCTGCGGCTGATGCGGCCCGCACTGTCGATGCTCTCCAGGTGCACATCGAAGCCCCAGAGCCGCGCGACGTGCTTGAGCACTTCTTCGGCCCCATCGTGCAGCGGCAGGTTGTTGCGCTGCGTGTGCCGCAGCGTGAGCGACCGGTCGCCGCGCGTGGCCACGTTCCACACCTGGATGTCGGGCTCGCGGCTGCTGATGTCGTACTGGCGCGAGAGCGATTCGCGCAGCGACTGGTAGCCGCTGTCGTCGTGTATGGCGGAGACCTCGAGCTCGGCTTCGCTCTGGAAGTCGCGAATCGAGAACAGGCGGAAGTCGCGCATCGTCTTCGGGCTCAGGAACTGACCGATGAAGCTCTCGTCCTTGAAGTTGCGCATCGCGTAGTCGAGCGTCTTGACCCAGTCGCTGCCCGCGAAGTCGGGGAACCAGCGGCGGTCTTCCGCGGTCGGCTTCTCGCAGATGCGGCGCAGCTCGGTGAACATCGCAAAGCCCAGCGCATAGGGGTTGATGCCGCTGTAGGCGCGGTGGCCCACCGGTGGCTGGAAGATCACGCCCGTGTGCGAGCTGAGCCATTCCATCATGAAGCCGTCGGCCAGCTGGCCGCGCTCGTACATCGTGTTGAGCAGCGTGTAGTGCCAGAAGGTGGCCCAGCCTTCGTTCATCACCTGGGTCTGGCGCTGCGGGTAGAAGTACTGCGCGATCTTGCGCACGATGCGCACCACTTCGCGCTGCCAGGGTTCGAGCAGCGCCGCATTCTTCTCGATGAAGTAGAGCAGGTTCTCCTGCGGTTCGGATGGAAAGCGGCGCGTCGCGTCGGATTCGGCCGCCTGCTCGGCGCGCTTGGGCAGCGTGCGCCACAGGTCGTTGACCTGCTGCTGCATGTGGCGCTCGCGGTCCGCGCGCTGCACGCTCTCTTGCGCGAGCGAGCGCTTCTGCGGACGGCGATAGCGGTCCACGCCGTAGTTCATCAGCGCGTGGCAGGAGTCGAGCAGTTCCTCGACCGCATCGAGGCCGTGCCGCTCCTCGCACTCGGCGATGTAGTGGCGCGCATAGACGAGGTAGTCGATGATCGACGACGCATCGGTCCACATCCGGAACAGGTAGTTGCCCTTGAAGAAGCTGTTGTGGCCATAGGCCGCGTGCGCGATCACCAGGGCCTGCATGGCCATGGTGTTTTCTTCCATGAGGTAGGCGATGCACGGGTCGGAGTTGATGACGATCTCGTACGCCAGGCCCATGTGGCCGCGCTTGTAGTTCTTCTCGGTCGCGATGAACTGTTTGCCGTACGACCAGTGGCGATAGATCATGGGCATGCCCACGCTGGCGTAGGCATCCATCATCTGCTCGGCGGTGATCACCTCCAGCTGGTTGGGGTAGGTGTCCAGGCCGAAGCCCTTGGCCGTCTTGGCGATTTCGGTGTGGTAAGTCTCGATGAGCTCGAAGGTCCAGTCCGAGGGGCTGGGCAGGCGCTCCAGTTTCGGGCCCGACTCTGCAGGAGGGCGGTCGGTGGCGGAAGTGGTCATTGGAGTACCTCCGTGCTTCGCACTGCGGTGCGAGCTTGCTTGGGGCGGCCGGGCGCGGCGCTCATGAGGTCACCCCTTCCTTCTTGAACAGGTCGCGAAACACGGGGTAGATGTCCTGTGCGTCGGAGACCTTGCGCATCGCGAAGTTGGGCTGCACGCCCTCGAGCTGCGCGTATTCCTGCCAGAGGTTCTGCTCGGTCTCGGCCACCTGCACGTAGGCGTAGTAGCGCACCATCGGCAGGATGTCGTTGACCAGCAGCTCGCGGCAGCGGCCGCTGTCCTGGTGCCAGTTGTCGCCGTCGCTGGCCTGCGCGCCGTAGACATTCCATTCGCCGCTGGGGTAGCGCGCCTTGATGATCTCGTCCATCAGCACCAGCGCGCTCGAGACCACGGTGCCGCCGGTCTCGGTGGCGTGGAAGAACTCTTCCTCGGTCACTTCCTGCGCCTGCGTGTGGTGGCGCAGGAACACGAGGTCGATCTTCTCGTAGTGCCGCGTGAGGAACATATAAAGCAGCATGAAGAAGCGCTTGGCCATGTCCTTGCGCGCCTCGTCCATCGAGCCCGACACGTCCATGAGGCAGAACATCACGGCCTTGGCGCTGGGCACCGGGGTCTTCACGCGGTTGCGGTAGCGCAGGTCGATCGGATCGATGTAGGGCACGTGCCGCATGGTGCGGCGCAGTTCGGCGATGAGCTCCTCGGTCTCGCGGATTTCCTTCTCGATCAGCGCCGTCGCGGCCTGCGGATGCGCCTTCAGATGGAGCAAATGTGCCTCGAGGCGCTTGAGCTCCTTGCGCGGTTCGCCGCCCAGCGCGATGCGGCGCGCGAGCGCCCCGCGCATCGAGCGCACCACATGCAGGTTGTTGGGCGACCCGTCGCTCGTGAAGCCCGCGCGATGGCTCTTCCACTCGGGCACGTCGGCGATCTGCGTGCGGATGAGATGCGGCAGCGCCAGGTCGTCGAAGAAGACGCGCATGAACTCTTCGCGCGTGAGGCGAAAGACGAAGTCGTCCTCGCCTTCGCCCCCGTCGCCCGCCTCGCCGCTGCCCGAGCCGCCGCCGCCCTGGCCTTCGGGGCGCGCGATGCGGTCGCCTTTCAGGTACTCCTGGTTTCCCGGATGCACGTATTCGCGGTCACCGCCACGGGCGTGCCCGAACACCGGCTCGGACACATCGTGCCGCGGCAGGGTCACGTCTTCGCCTTGCTCCAGCTCGCGGATGTTGCGGCCGCTCACTGCGCGCCGCACCGCCTCCTGGATCTGCCCCTTGTAGCGCCGAAGGAAGCGCTCGCGGTTGCCGATGGACTTGTTCTTGCCCGATAGCCGGCGGTCGATGATCTGCTGCAGGATGGCCACGATGATGTCAAAGCTCCTTGCAAAGAAGAGGACGATTCAGGTGCCGACGTTATGAACTCTTGCGCACGCGCAGGTACCACTCGCAGAGCAGGCGCACCTGCTTGGCGGTGTAGCCCTTCTCGACCATGCGCGTGACGAAGTCCTCGTGCTTCTTCTGCTCGTCGGCGCTGCTCTTGGTGTTGAAGCTGATCACCGGCAGAAGCTCTTCGGTGTTGGAGAACATCTTCTTCTCGATCACTGCGCGCAGCTTTTCATAACTGGTCCACGCCGGGTTGCGCCCCGCGTTGCCGGCCCGTGCGCGCAGCACGAAGTTGACGATCTCGTTGCGGAAGTCCTTCGGGTTGCCGATGCCAGCGGGCCGCTCGATCTTCTCGAGTTCGGCGTTGAGCGAGGCGCGGTCGAACACTTCGCCCGTGTCCACGTCGCGGAACTCCTGGTCTTGGATCCAGTAGTCGGCGTAGGTGACGTAGCGGTCGAAGATGTTCTGGCCGTACTCGCTGTAGCTCTCCAAGTACGCGGTCTGGATCTCCTTGCCGATGAACTCGGCATAGCGCGGCGCCAGCAACTCCTTGATGTAGCTGATGTACTTCTGCTCGACCTCCGGCGCGAACTGCTCGCGCTCGATCTGCTGCTCGAGCACGTACATCAGGTGCACCGGGTTGGCTGCGACCTCGGAGCTGTCGAAGTTGAAGACCTTGGAGATGATCTTGAAGGCGAAGCGCGTGGAGACGCCGCTCATGCCCTCGTCGACGCCCGCGTAGTCGCGGTACTCCTGGATCGACTTGGCCTTGGGGTCGGTGTCCTTCAGGCTTTCGCCGTCGTACACCTGCATCTTGCTGAAGGTGCTGGAGTTCTCGGGCTCCTTCAGGCGGGTGAGCACCGACAGCTGCGCCATCATGCGCAAGGTGCCGGGCGCGCAGGGCGCCTGGGCAAGGGACGAGTTGCGCACCAGCTTCTCGTAGATCTTGATCTCTTCCGATGCGCGCAGGCAGTAGGGCACCTTGACGATGTAGATCCGGTCGAGGAAGGCCTCGTTGTTCTTGTTGTTGCGGAAGGCCTTCCACTCGCTCTCGTTGCTGTGGGCCAGCACGATGCCGTCGAACGGGATGGCGCCGAAACCTTCGGTGCCCTTGAAGTTGCTCTCCTGCGTCGCCGTGAGCAGCGGGTGCAGCACCTTGATGGGCGCCTTGAACATTTCCACGAATTCCAGGAGGCCCTGGTTGGCCAGGCACAGCCCACCGGAGTAGGCGTAGGCGTCCGGGTCATCCTGGGCATAGGTCTCCAGCTTGCGGATGTCGACCTTGCCGACCAGCGAGGAGATGTCCTGGTTGTTCTCGTCGCCCGGCTCGGTCTTGGCGACCGCGATCTGCCTGAGCACCGACGGGAAGCGCTTGACCACCTTGAACTGGCGGATGTCGCCGCCGTATTCCTCCAGGCGCTTGACGGCCCAGGGAGAGAGAATTCGATTCAGGTAACGGCGCGGAATGCCGTATTCCTTTTCAAGGATCTCGCCGTCTTCGAGCAGGTCGAAGAGCCCCAGCGGCGATTCGTTCACCGGAGAGCCGTGGATCGCATAGAAGGGCACGTGCTCCATGAGCTGCTTCAGGCGCTCCGCGATGGAGCTCTTGCCGCCGCCGACCGGACCCAGGAGGTAAAGGATTTGCTTCTTTTCTTCCAGCCCCTGCGCGGCATGTCGGAAATAGGACACCACCTGTTCGATGGCGTCCTCCATGCCGTAGAACTCCTTGAACGCCGGGTAGATCTTGATGACCTTGTTGGCGAAGATGCGCGAAAGGCGGGGGTCGTTGCGCGTATCGACCAGCTCCGGCTCGCCAATGGCCTTGAGCATTCGCTCGGAGGCAGTGGCGTAGGCGGTGCGATCTCGCTTGCAGATATCCAGGTATTCCTGCAGGGAGATCACCTCCTCGCGGGTGCGCTCGTAGCGGGCGGCAAAGTTGCTGATCACATCCATGGTCACGCCTCCATCAGGTCAGTGGGGCTTTTGGCCCCGAGGCCTGCAGCAAAGGCAATGCGCGCCATTTAAAAGGTGCCCGCCCCGCTGCATGCGGTGGAAAACTCCCCTACAACATTCTGCTAACAATCAGGATAAAGCAAACATTGAACCTGGCAAATCTTTTATTTATTGCGAACCACACCGGCAAGTAAAGTTCCTGAAAAAAGACGGAACTAGTTTTCAAATTTCGGCTAAATTAAAAGGCTCGTCTCGCGTAATTCTCTCCGGGTGAAATGCCTATATCGAATGGCATTGGTGTTTTCCCGAGAACACAACGCCTATTGAGCGCTCCAGCTCAATAAAAACATACGCTCCTGTGCAATAACGCGCGATCTGTCGTTTGGTTTATTGCACATCCAAAAAATATCTAAAAGCAATCATCACGCCACCCCGGGATAGGCGCCTGGCTCATGTACGCGTGGGATGCGAGCGCGGATGCCGACCGGCAGGTGTTGCATTGGTGCGATGCGCACCGCCCGTGTGCTTCAACGCGGTTTGGCATCTCGGAGTGCACCAGTCCGAGGAGATATGGCGCTCTGGCGCGGCGCCTTGCCTCTTCAGCCGGGTGAGACGCGAATGCTTGTTACAGACGAAGAAAAGCCCCGAGGCCTGCGGCAATCGATGCGCGCAGAGGCTCGGGGCCTCGAACATTCCCGCACGGCTTTGGTGCCCGGGGGGTTGGCCGCTCAGGTCAGCTGAAAAATTCCTTGGCCTTGTCGAACCAGCCCTTGTCGGTCGGGCTGTGCTTGTCGCCGCCCTTCTTGAGCGACTCGTCCAGTTCCTTCAGCAGCTTGCGTTGGTGCTCGGTGAGCTTGACTGGCGTCTCCACGCGCACGTGGCAGTACAGGTCGCCCGGGTAGCTCGAGCGCACGCCCTTGATGCCCTTGCCGCGGAGGCGGAACTGCTTGCCGCTTTGCGTGCCGTCGGGAATGTCGATGGCTGCCGCGCCCTTGAGCGTGGGTACGCTGATCTCGCCGCCGAGCGCCGCCGTGGTCACGCTGACCGGCACCACACAGTGCAGGTCGTCGCCGTCGCGCTCGAAGAGCTCGTGCTTCTTCAGGCGGATCTCGATGTACAGGTCGCCCGGAGGCCCGCCGTTGGTGCCCGGCTCGCCGTTGCCGGTGCTGCGGATGCGCATGCCGTCGTCGATGCCGGCCGGGATCTTCACCTCGAGCGTCTTGTTGTTCTTGATCTTGCCCTGGCCATGGCACACCGTGCAGGGCTCGGGAATGATCTTGCCGCTGCCGTGGCAGGTGGGGCAGGTCTGCTGCACGCTGAAGAAGCCCTGGCGCATCTGCACCGCGCCCGCGCCGTGGCAGGTCGTGCAGGTGATCGGCTTGGTGCCGGGCTTGGCGCCCGAGCCCTTGCAGGTGTCGCAGTTGTCCCAGCTGGGAATGCGGATCTGGGCTTCCTTGCCCTCGGCCGCTTCCTCGAGCGTGACTTCCATCGCGTAGCTCAGGTCGCTGCCGCGGAACACCTGGCGCCCGCCGCTCTGGCGGCCGCCGCGCGCTCCGCCGAACACGTCGCCGAAGATGTCGCCGAAGGCCTCCGCGAAGCCGCCGAAGCCTTCCGCGCCCGGGCCGCCGCGCATGTTGGGATCGACGCCGGCATGGCCGTACTGGTCGTAGGCCGCGCGCTTCTGGCCGTCCGACAGCATTTCGTAGGCTTCCTTCACCTCCTTGAACTTGGCCTCGGCGTCCTTGCTGGTGTCGCCGTGGTTGCGGTCAGGGTGGTGCTTCATCGCAAGCTTGCGATAAGCCTTCTTGATTTCTTCCTCGCTGGCGTTCTTTGGGACGCCGAGGGTTTCGTAGTAGTCGCGTTTGGTGGCCATGGCAGGTCGATCAGGGGGCTCGGGAGACAGCGGGAACTCGGGTGACTTGAAGCGAGAAAGGCTGGAGCACCCCGCAGGGTGATCCAGCCTTGGTCAAGCGGCTGCGGATCAGCCCTTCTTGACTTCCTTGACTTCGGCGTCGACCACGTTGTCGTCGGCCTGCGCATGCGCAGCAGCTTCCGCGCCAGCCGGGCCGCTCGCTGCCGAGGCGCCTGCCGCAGCCTGCGATTCCGCGTACATCTTCTCGCCGAGCTTCTGGCTAGCCGTCATCAGCGTGTTGGTCTTTTCCTCGATCACGGTCTTGTCTTCACCCTTGAGGGCTTCTTCCAGGTCCTTGATCGCGGCTTCGATCGCATCCTTTTCGGCCGCTTCCAGGCTCGCACCATGTTCGCCCAGCGACTTCTTCACGCTGTGCACCATGGCCTCGCCCTGGTTGCGGGCCTGCACGATCTCGAGCTTCTTCTTGTCGTCTTCGGCATTGAGCTCGGCGTCCTTCACCATCTTCTGGATTTCGTCCTCCGACAGGCCCGAGTTCGCCTTGATGGTGATCTTGTTTTCCTTGCCGGTGCCCTTGTCCTTGGCGCCCACGTGCAGGATGCCGTTGGCGTCGATGTCGAAGCTCACTTCGATCTGCGGCGTGCCGCGCGATGCCGGCGGAATGCCTTCGAGGTTGAATTCGCCCAGCGCCTTGTTGCCCGAGGCGATGTCGCGCTCGCCCTGGAACACCTTGATCGTCACGGCCGGCTGGTTGTCCTCGGCGGTCGAGAAGGTCTGCGCGAACTTCGTCGGGATCGTGGTGTTCTTCGTGATCATCTTGGTCATCACGCCGCCCATCGTCTCGATGCCGAGCGACAGCGGGGTCACGTCCAGCAGCAGCACGTCCTTGCGGTCGCCCGAGAGCACTTGCCCTTGAATGGCGGCGCCGACAGCCACGGCTTCGTCGGGGTTCACGTCCTTGCGCGGTTCCTTGCCGAAGAAGGCCTTCACCTTTTCCTGCACCTTGGGCATGCGGGTCATGCCGCCGACCAGGATCACGTCGTTGATGTCGCTCACGCTGATGCCGGCATCCTTGATGGCCAGGCGGCAGGGCGCGATGGTGCGCTCGACCAGCTCGTCGACCAGGCTCTCCAGCTTGGCGCGGGTGAGCTTGATGTTCAGGTGCTTCGGACCCGAGGCGTCGGCGGTGATGTAGGGCAGATTGATGTCGGTCTGCGCGCTGTTCGACAGTTCGATCTTGGCTTTTTCAGCGGCTTCCTTCAGGCGCTGCAGTGCCAGCACGTCCTTGCTCAGGTCGACGCCCTGTTCCTTTTTGAACTCGGCAATGATGTAGTCGATGATGCGCTGGTCGAAGTCTTCGCCGCCCAGGAAGGTGTCGCCGTTGGTCGACAACACTTCGAACTGCTTCTCGCCGTCCACGTCCGCGATCTCGATGATCGACACGTCGAAGGTACCGCCACCCAGGTCATACACGGCGATCTTGCGGTCGGCCTTGTCCTGCTTGTCCAGGCCGAAGGCCAGGGCCGCAGCGGTGGGCTCGTTGATGATGCGCTTGACGTCCAGGCCCGCGATGCGGCCGGCGTCTTTCGTGGCTTGGCGCTGGGCGTCGTTGAAGTAGGCCGGCACCGTGATCACGGCTTCGGTCACGGGCTCGCCCAGGTAGTCCTCGGCGGTCTTCTTCATCTTGCGCAGGATGTCGGCGCTGACCTGCTGCGGGGCCATCTTCTTGCCGCGCACTTCGACCCATGCGTCGCCGTTGTCTGCCTTGGCGATGGTGTAGGGCATCAGGTCGATGTCCTTCTGCACTTCCTTTTCCTCGAACTTGCGGCCGATCAGACGCTTGATCGCGTACAGCGTGTTCTTGGGGTTGGTCACGGCCTGGCGCTTGGCCGAGGCACCGACCAGCACTTCACCGTCTTCCTGGTACGCGACGATCGACGGCGTGGTGCGTGCACCTTCCGAGTTCTCGATCACACGCGTGGTGTTGCCTTCCATGATCGACACGCACGAGTTGGTGGTGCCGAGGTCGATGCCGATGATCTTTGCCATGTTCTTTACTCCTGAAAGCCTGAAAAATATGTTGTTATGAACTTGTGGATAACCCAGCTCGATTCAAGGGACGGAGCGGGGATTTCCTGTGGGAATCTTGTGTGCTGATTACTTCGGTGCGCTGACGGTGACCAGCGCCGGGCGCAGCACGCGCTCGTTGATGGTGTAGCCCTTCTGGAGCACGCTCACCACGGTGTTGGGTTCCTGTTCGGGCGCGGGCACCACCGAGATGGCCTGGTGCTGGTGCGGATCGAATCTGGCGCCGGCGGCCGGGGCCACTTCGATCACCTTGTTGCGCTCGAGCGCGCTCTTGAGTTGCCGCAGCGTGGCTTCGGCACCTTCGCGGATCTGCTCCGGCGTGGCGTCCTTGATGGCCAGGCCCGCTTCCAGGCTGTCGGTCACCGGCAGCAGGCTCTCGGCAAAGGCCTCGACCGCGAATTTGCGGGCCTTGGTGATTTCGTCGTCGGCGCGGCGGCGGGCGTTTTGAACGTCGGCCTGGGCGCGCAGGTATTGATCGGCCAATTCGGCGTTCTTGGCCTGCAGCGCTGCGAGCTCGCCTTGCGCCGCGGCCAGAGCGTCGGCTTCGTTGGCGGCCTGCGCGGCCTCCAGTTCTTCGGGACTGGGCTCGCCTTGCAGCATTTGCGAATTCTGTGCGGATTGTTGCGGGTCAGACATTTTTCAAAGAACGGCGTGCGCCGGAAAACAAACGATAGCCAGCCACTTGGGGCTGGCTGGGGGCATTTCAAGCGAAAAAATGCGGAAAAAGGGGCCGCGTGGGCATGAAAAAGGCCCGAAATCGGGCCTGTGCGCCAAGACTTGGCTCGGGAGCGATCAGTGCGCGTCGAGCAGCTCGACGTCGAACTTGAGGGTAGCGTTCGGGGGAATGACACCGCCAGCGCCGCGGGCGCCATAGCCCAGCGATGCCGGAATGATCAGCGTGCGCTTGCCGCCGATCTTCATGCCGGCGACGCCTTCGTCCCAGCCCTTGATGACCTGGCCTGCACCCAGCGAGAAGGCGAAAGGGTCGTTGCGGTCGCGGCTCGAATCGAACTTGGCGCCTTGCACGCCGTCGTTGTAGAGCCAGCCGGTGTAGTGCACATGCACGTGCTGGCCAGCCTTGGCTTCGGGGCCGGTGCCGACTTCGGTGTCTTCGTACTGGAGGCCGGAGGGGGTGGTAGGCATGGGAAAACGCTCCTTGCGTCGATGAATGGTGAATCGGATCGAAGGCGCGAAGTTTACCGATGCCCGATGTCGGCCTGCTCAGTTCGTCGTATCGGTGGGCGGCGCAGGGGGCGGGGGAGGCGGCGAAGAGGGCGCCTGAGGCGCGACGGGCACGGCCGGCGCACTGGCCGCGGGGGCAGCCGGCGCGGCCGCCTTCTTGAGCTGGCCCAGCTGCCATTTGCCAGCAAAGGCCTGCAGGTCGGACAGCCGCTTGAGCAGGTCCTGCCCGCTGAGGGTGAGGCAATAACCGTCGCTGCCGTGGCTCACGATGCCGGCTTCGCGCAGTTCCTTGATGCGGGTGTTCAGGGTGTTGGGAGTGATGCCGCCCACGCTGTCCTGCAGCAGGCGGAAGGTCTGGGCATGTCCGTCGCGAAGGGCCCAGAGCACACGCAGTGCATAGCGGGCTTCGAGCAGTGCGAGCAACTGGCTGACGGCTGCATTTTCCTTGGTACTCATCGACATCATCTCCTCGAAGCTGGGCGGGCCGCGGGCCTGTGGGTGGCCGATGCCGCGCGCTCTTGTTTGTGATTGGTTATGGACCGTCCTGCCGGCCGGCGACTATAGCGCAAACGATGTGGATGCTACTAGTTTTATAGCTGTAAGGGCAAGCTGCATGCGGGTTGTGAGACAAAGCCTCACAAATTCGTGTAGTCGGCCATGGCTTCGCCCAGACGGATCGCGCGGGTGGGCGACCAGTCGGGGTTGAACGCCAGCGCGGGCGCCGGGAACAGCATGACGACGGTGGAGCCGAGCAAGAAGCGGCCCATCTCGTCGCCCTTCTTGATGTCGATCTGCTGGTCGTTGTAGTGCCACTCGCGCAACTCGCCCACGCGCGGCGGATTGACCACGCCGTGCCACACGGTGGCCATGCTGCCGACGATGGTGGCGCCCACCAGCACCAGCACGAAGGGGCCGCGCGCCGATTCGAAGACGCACACCACGCGCTCGTTGCGCGCGAAGAGCCCCGGCACGCCGCGCGCGGTGGTCGGGTTCACCGAGAAGAGGTCGCCGGGCACGTGGATCATGCGCACCAGGCGCCCGTCGCACGGCATGTGGATGCGGTGGTAATCCTTGGGGCTCAGGTAGAGCGTGGCGAAGCTGCCGTGCGCGAACTTCGCGGCGAGCGCCGCGTCGCCGCCGACCAGCGCGGTGGTCGTGTAGTTGTGGCCCTTGGCCTGGAAGATCTGGTCGCCTTCGATCGCGCCGAACTGGCTGATCGCGCCATCCACGGGGCACACCAGGTCGGCCTGCGCGAGCGGGCGCATGCCGGGCTTGAGCGCGCGCGTGAAGAACTGGTTAAAGCTTTTGTAGTGCTCGATGTCCGACTCGAGCGCCTCGCCCATGTCCACGCCGTACTTGGCGACGAAGCGGCGAATGATCCATGTCGTGACGGCGCCGCGTTCCTTCCCCGCGACCCAGCCAGCGAAATTGGTCAGGGCCTGTTTGGGAAACAGGTATTGGGGCAGAACTGCGGAGCGGTCGGACACGTTGGGGGAAGCCTCGAATGCGGATCGGAGGGGCATTCTATAAAGCGCCTCCGCTGAGGAGCGTAGGAGGCTTCCCTCGGTTTTGCGAGTGCGAAGATGCAGCGGCGAATTACTCCGCCTTGATATTCGCTGCCTTGATCACCGCGGCCCACTTCTCCACTTCGCCCTTCTGGAACGCCGCGATCTGCGCGGTCGTCAGGTCGGTGGGCTCCATGCCGAAGCCCTTGAGCTTGTCCTGCATCTCCGGCGTCGCGAGGATCTTGCGGATCTCGGTGTGCAGCCGCTCCACGACCGGCGCCGGCGTGCCCGCGGGCACGAAGATCGCCTGCCAGGACACCACCTCGAAATCCTTCAGCCCCGCGATGCCCGACTCGGCCACCGTCGGCACGTCGGGCATCGAGGCCAGGCGCTTGGACGAGGTCACGGCAATGGCGCGCAGCTTGCCGCTCTGGATGTGCGGGCCTGCGACCACCGTGGTGTCGAACATCATGTCGACCTGGCCGCCGATCACGTCCTGGATCGCCGGGCCGCTGCCCTTGTACGGGATGTGCGTGAACTTCACGCCCGACTTGAACGCCAGCAGCTCCAGCGCCAGGTGCTGCGAGGTGCCCGTGCCGGCCGATGCCGACGAGAGCCCGCCCGACTTGGCCTTGCTCGCATCCAGCACGTCCTTGAGCGTCTTGTAGGGGCTCGCCTGGTTCACCACCAGCACCACAGGGTTGGTGCCGATCAGCGTGACCGGCGCGAACGACTTCTGCGGGTCGTAGCCGATCTTGGGGTACAGGCTCACGTTGATCGCGTGCGAGCTGATCGTGCCGCCCACCAGCGTGAAGCCGTCGGGCGCTGCGCGCGCGCCGACCTCCGAGCCCACGCTGCCGCCGGCACCGCCCTTGTTGTCGATGATCACGCTCGTGCCGAGCACGGTGCCCAGCTTCTGCCCGATCAGCCGGCCCAGCACGTCGGTGGTGCCGCCCGCAGGAAAGGGCACGAGATAGGTGATGGCCTTGCCCGTGGGCCAGGTGTTGCCGCCCTGCGCGAACGCGGGCAGTGCCGTCGCGAGCGAGGCGGCCAGGGTGGTTCGAATGAGCGTGCGGCGTTGCATGGTCATGGCGTCTGTCTCCGGTTTGTTGAAAGTCGGTGGAATGCGATGGATGCCGGCCGCTCAGGGCAACTCGACGATCTCGATCCAGTTCGGGTTCTTGCCCACGGCAAGGCGCTCGGGCCTGCCGAGCGCGCCCGTCGCGGCGTCGATGGCGTAGAGCGCGACGCTGTGCGACTCCTGCCCCGCGGCGATCAGGTAGCGCCCGGCCGGATCGATCGCGAAGCCGCGCGGACCCTTCTCGGTCGGCGTCTGGCCGAGCGGTTGCAGCTGCCCGGAGGCCGCATCGACACGGAATGCCGACAGCGTGCTCGACGTGCGCTCCGATGCGTACAGGTAGCGCCCGTCGGGCGTGAGATGCAGGTCCGCGGCCCAGGGCTTGCCGCTGAATCCTGTAGGCAGCGTGGTCGTGCTCTGCACGAGCTTCAGCGTGCCGCGCGCGGCATCCCAGTCGAACACGTGCAGCGCCGCATCGAGCTCGTCGAGCAGGTAGACGTGGCGCTGCGCCTTGTCCCAGACGAAGTGGCGCGGCCCGGCTTTCGCCGCTGTGGTGGTCAGTGGCGGATCGTTCGGCGACAGCAGGCCCTTGTCGGCGTCGAAGCGCCAGCTGGAGACGTTGTCGCCGCCCAGGCTGGTTGCGAGCACGAAGCGGTTGGCCGCATCCGCATGGATCGCGTGCGCGTTGGGCCCCGTTGGCACCAGCTGCTGGATGGCACCGACCGCGCCATCCTTGCCGATGGCATTCACCGAGATCTTGCCGCCCTGGTAGGAGGCCGCGAAGAGCCACTTGCCGCTCGCGTCGATGTCGATGTTGGCCATGCTGTCGGCCAGCGGCGCCTCGCCGAGCTTCTGCAGCCGGCCGGTGGCGGCGTCGATCGAGATCGACGCCACGCGAAACGGCTGCGAGCGCAGCGCGGCGTACAGCACCCGCTTGTCGTGGCTCACCGCCATCGGCATCACCGTGCCACCGACGTTGAGCGTCTGCACCGGCGCGAGCGTGCCCTTTTCGCGGTCCAGCGCCAGCACCGAGATCTCCTGGCTGTCCGCGTTCGACACATAGACCCAGGTCGCGGCGCATGCGTGGCCGGCCAGGCCCAGCCACAGCAGCGATGCGATGGTTTTTTTCATGGCCGCGGACTCAGGGCTTGATGTTGAGCTTGGTGATCAGCTGCTTGAAGTAGACGTTGTCCTTGGCCAGCGTCTCCTTGAACACGGCGCCGTCGGTGTAGACGTAGCCCAGGTTCTGCTTGTCCATCACCTCGTGCATGAGCGGCTCGGCCGCCGTCTTGGCGGTGATCTCGCGCAGCTTGGCCATCACTTCGGGCGGCGTGTTCTTCGGCGCGCCGATGCCGCGCCAGGTGCCGATCGACAGGTCGATGCCGCGCTCCTTGGCGGTGGGCACCTTCTCGAAGCCCTTCACGCGCTTGTCGGCCATCACCATCAGCACCTTGAGCTTGCCGCCCTGCACGTGCGTCGTCACTTCGGCAGGGCTGACCGCCACCGCTTCGATGTGGCCGCCCAGGAGGGCGAGCACCGCGGGCGCCGCGCCCTGGAAGGGGATGTGGCCGAACTTCGTGCCGGTCTTGTCTTCGAGCGCCGCGGCCGCCAGGTGCCAGATCGAGCCGTTGCCCGAGTTGCCCACGCGGATGCCTTCGGGCGACTTCTTCGCGGCGGCAAGGAACTCCTCGACGGTGTTCCACGGCGCATCGGCCTTCACGGTGATCGCGGCCGGATCGGCGTTGAGCTGCGCGATCGGCTGGAAGTCGTCGTAGTTGAACTTTGCAAGACCCAGGTGTGGCAGCGTGAGCAGCTCGACCGTGAGCACCGCGAGCTTGTAGCCGTCGGGCTTGGCGTTGATCACCTCGGTCCAGCCGATGGCGCCGCCCGCGCCGGGGCGATTGACGATCACGATGCTCTGCGAGATGTGCTTGCGGCTCGCTTCCGAGAAGGCGCGCGCGAGGCCGTCGGTGCCGCCGCCCGGCTGGTAGGGCACCAGCAGTTCGATGCTGCGGTTCGGAAAGTCGTTGGCCGCCTGCGCCGCGGCCGTCGAGGCGAGGCCGAGCGAGAGCGTGGCCGTGGCCGAGAGGGCGGCGAGGCCGCGAACGAGGGTGCTTCTTTTCATGATGTCTCTTGTCTCCGTTGTTGATCCGATCCACGAACGCCCTTGTTGCGAGGGCGTCTCTCCAAAAATGTCAGGGCATGTACTGCCCGCCATTCACCTCGATGACCTGGCCCGTCACATAGCCCGAGAGCTGCTCCGAAGCGAGGTACAGGAAAGCACCGACGCATTCCTCGGGCTCGCCGATGCGGCCCATCGGAATGCTCGCCCTGAAGTTCTCCAGCATCGCGGGCGTCGAGAAGCGGTCTTGAAACGGCGTCTGGATGACGCCCGGCGCCACCGCGTTCACACGAATCCTGTCGCCCACCAGTTCCTTGGCCAGGCCGTGCGTCGCCGTGCTCACGAAGCCCTTGGAGCCCGCGTACAGGTATGCGGCCGGTCCGCCACCGGTGCGCGCCGCGACCGAGGTCACGTTGATGATGTTGCCGCTGCCCTGCGTGCGCATCAGTGGAACCACCTCCCGGCAGAACGCGAGCACCGAGCGCGCGTTGATGTGCATCACCTCGTCGAAGAGCGCATCGTCGAATTCGGCGATCGGCACGCGCTTGACCAGGCTGCCCGCGTTGTTCACCAGCACGTCGATGCGGCCGAACTCCGCCTGCGTCTTCTTCACGCACTCGCGGATCGCGCCGGTGTCGCGCACGTCGGCCTGCACCGCGAACGCGGTGCCGCCGGCCGCGCGGATCGTCTCGACGACCTGGTTGGCCGCATCGGCCGAGCTGTTGTAGTGCACCGCCACGCGCATGCCGCGCGCGGCGAAGGCGATGGCCACCGCGGCGCCGATGCCGGTGCTGGCACCGGTCACGAGGGCGGTCTTGTCCTTGAGGTCTTCCATGGTTGTTTCCTTTTCGATGTCAGGTCACGGGGGCGGGATTGAAGAGCACGAGTGCGTTGTGCAGCTTCCATTGCTCCGCCCAGGTCTTCTTCTTGCCGCTGGCCACGTCGAGCATCAGCCGGAACAGCTCCCAGCCCACGTCCTCGATGGTGGCGTCGCCGTCGGCGATGCGGCCCGCGTTCACGTCCATCAGGTCGTGCCAGCGGCGCGCGAGGTCGCTGCGCGTGGCGACCTTGATGACCGGCACTTCGGCCAGGCCGTAAGGCGTGCCGCGGCCGGTCGTGAAGATGTGCAGGTTGATGCCCGCTGCCAGCTGCAGCGTGCCGCAGATGAAATCGCTGGCGGGCGTCGCCGCGTAGATCAGGCCCTTCTGCCTGACCTTCTCGCCTGGCGAGAGAACGCCCGAGATCGGCGCGGAGCCCGATTTCACGATCGAGCCCATCGCCTTCTCGACGATGTTCGAGAGCCCGCCCTTCTTGTTGCCCGGCGTGGTGTTGGCGCTGCGGTCGACGCGCCCCTTCTGCAGGTAGGCGTCGTACCAGGCCATCTCTCGGATCATGGCCTCGGCCACTTCGGGCGACGACGCGCGCGAGGTGAGCTGGTCGATGCCGTCGCGCACCTCGGTGGTTTCCGAGAACATCACGGTGGCGCCTGCGCGCACCAGGAGGTCGGTGGCAAAGCCCACGGCCGGATTCGCGGTCACACCGGAAAAGGCATCGCTGCCGCCGCATTGCACGCCCACCACGAGTTCGCTCGCGGGCACGGTTTCGCGCCGGCGTGCGTTCAGCCGCGCGAGGTGCACCTCGGCCTGGCGCATCACCGAATCGATCATCGACATGAAGCCGACGTGCGCGTCGTCCTGCAGGCACACGACGTCGAGCGCCTCGGCCGCACTGGATGCGGCGCCTTCGCCGCGCTGGTCCGTGATCGGAATGGTGCCGGGCGGCAGCAGGCGCTCGGGCTGCAGCTTCTCGCAGCCCAGGCTCACCACCATCACCTCGCCGCCGAAATTCGGATTGAGGCTGATGTTGCGCAGCGTGCGGATCGGAATGATCGCGTCGGGCGCGTCGATGGCAACGCCGCAGCCGTAGCTGTGTTCCAGCGCCACCACGTCGTCGACGTTGGGAAACTTCGGCAGCAGCTCGGCCTTGATGCGCTGCACCGCGAACTCGGTGACGCCGGCCACGCACTGCACGGTCTGCGTGATGGCCAGGATGTTGCGCGAGCCCACCGAGCCGTCCGCATTGCGGTAGCCCTCGAAGGTGTAGCCCTCCAATGGCGACAGGGCAGGGGGCTTGACCGTCGCGATGGGCAGCCCGTCGAGCTCGGGCGCCGTGGGCATGCGCATCACGCGCTCGTGCACCCAGCTGCCGCGCGGCAGCGCCTTCTGCGCGTAGCCGATCACCACGTTGTAGCGAACGATGGCGTCGCCCTCGGACAGGTCGGCGAGCGCCACCTTGTGGCCTTGCGGCACGTTGTCCACCAGCACGAGGCCGTCGGCGAACGTGGCTCCCGCCTTCAGGCCTCCGTCGTTGGCGACGATGGCGACGTTGTCGGCCGCGTGGATGCGGATGTAGAGCGGAGGGCGGGTGTTCGTATCGGCCATCGTGGGGCCCTTTCTTGCTTGCTTCTTTGCTTACTTCACGACCATGAAGAGGCCCGGCAGCCAGGTCGAGAACGCGGGCACGAAGGTGACCACGCCGAGCGCGAAGATCAGCGCGCCGTAGAACGGCCAGATGGTCTTCATCACCGTGCCCACCGAGACACCGCCGATCGCGCAGCCCACGAATTGCGTGGTGCCCACCGGTGGCGTGTTCAGGCCGAGCGCGCAGTTGATGAGCATCACCACGCCGAACTGCACCGAGGTCATGCCGTAGTGCTGGGCGATCGGCAGGAAGATCGGCGTGCACAGGAGGATCGTCGCGGCCATGTCCAGGAAAGTGCCCAGCACGAACAGGATGATGTTGATGAGCAGGAAGATCATCCACGGCGTGGTGGTCACCTGCGACAGCATCTGGCCCGTGAGCTCGGCCACGCCGTAGAGGCTGATGAGGTAGCCGAAGGTGCTCGAGATGCCGATCAGCAGCAGGATCACGCCCGTGGTGCGCACCGCCTTCGATGCGGCCTTGATGAAGTGCTCCCACTTCAGCGTGCGGTACACGAAGATCGTGAGGCCCAGCGCATAGAGCACTGCCACCGCGGCAGACTCGGTCGCCGTGAAGATGCCCGACAGGATGCCGCCGAGGATCAGCACCACGATGAAGAGGCCCGGCAGTGCCGCCGCGAACGAACGCGCCACGATCGACCAGCCCGGGAAGCTGCCGGCCGGGTAGCCGCGCTTTACGGCGACCAGGTAGGCGGCCGCGAGGTTGCTGATGGTGAGCACGGCTGCCGGCAGCAGCGCCGCCAGGATCAGCGCGGCGATCGACACCTTGCCGCCCGCCGCGAGCGAATAGATGATCAGGTTGTGGCTGGTCGGCATCAGCGCGCCGACCAGGGCCGCGTGGGTCGTCACGTTGACCGCGTAGTCGGCGTGGTAGCCCTCCTTCTTCATCATCGGGATCATCACGGCGCCCATGGCCGAGACGTCCGCCACGGGCGAGCCCGAAACCCCGCCGAAGAGGGTGCAGGCCACCACGTTCGACATGCCCAGGCCCCCGCGCACATGGCCCACGAGGTTGCGTGCGAAGTTGACGATGCGGTCCGCGATGCCGCCGTAGAGCATCAGCTCGCCGGCGAAGATGAAGAACGGAATCGCAAGGAACGAGAAGATGCCCATGCCCGAGGTCATCTGCTGGAAGCCCACCGCGAGCGGCAGGCCTTCATAGAGCAGCGTGGCCAGAGCCGACAGGCCGATCGAGAAAGCGACCGGCACGCCCAGCAGCAGGAAGACCGTGAACGAGAGGCAAAGAATGAGGAGAGGGATCGTCATGGTTCGTTCAGCCCCAGGCGGGTTCGACTTCGCGGCCCTGGGCCAGGGCGATGATGTGTTCGATGGAGAACATCACGATGAGCACGCCGGCGATCGTCGCGGGCACGTATTTCCAGCCTTCGGAAATCCAGAGCGTGGGCAAGCGGTAGTCCCACACCGATTCGGCGAGCGAGGCGCAGTTCCAGGCCATGGCCATGCCGAAGACGAGGATGAGCGCGTGGATCAGGTATTCCATCTTCAGGCGCAGCCAGTCGGGCGCGAGCACGAGGAACGACTCCAGGCCGATGTGGCCCGCGTCGCGCACACCCACGGCCACGCCGAACATCGTGACGTAGAGCACCAGCAGGAGCGCCAGGCTTTCGGCCCAGGTGGGGGTGTTGTTGAGCACGTAGCGGCCGAACACCTGCCAGCTCACCGCGCAGATCACCGCGACGAGACCGAGGATGCCCAACCACATGCAGGCACGGGCGAGGGTGCGGCAAAGTTTGGTGTACATGTGAGTTCTTCTTTGTCTTTCTCCCTCCCCTTCCGGGGGAGGGCAGGGGTGGGGGCAATCGGCGCCTCTATGCCAGCGCCGTGGTGACCCCAACCCAACCTTCCCCCGGGAAGGGGAAGGAGCCAATTCAACGATCCGACTTGCTTACTTCGTGTCCTGCACGCGCTTGACCAGGTCCTTGAGCTTCGCGTCGGTGATGAACTTGTCGTACACCGGCTTCATCGCGGCCTGGAACGGGGCCTTGTCGACTTCGATGATCTCGGCGCCGCCGGCCTTCACCGTGGCGAGCGACTTGATCTCGCGCTCTTCCCATTGCTTGCGCATGTAGGGCACCGACTCCTTGGCGGCCTGGCGGATCCAGCCTTGCTCTTCGGGCGAGAGCTTGTCCCATACGCGCTTGGAGAACAGCAGCATCTCGGGCGCCATCGAGTGCTCGGTCTTGCTGTAGTACTTGGCCACTTCGAAGGCGCGGGCGCTTTCATAGGTGGGGTAGTTGTTCTCGGCGGCGTCGATCAGGCCGGTCTTCAGGCCCGTGTAGACCTCGCCCATGGGCATCGGCGTGGCGTTGGCGCCCATGGCTTCGAGCATCGACACCCACAGGTCCGACTGCTGCACGCGGACCTTCAGGCCCTTCATGTCGGCGAAGGTGCGCACCGGCTTCTTGGCGGTGAACATCGAGCGCGCGCCGCTGTCGTAGTAGGCCAGGCCCACGAAGCCCTGCTTCTCGCACGACTTCAGGATCTCCTCGCCGATCGGGCCGTCCAGCACCTTGTGCAGGTGGTCCACCGAGCGGAACAGGAAGGGCATGGTCGGCACCTGCGTCTCGGCGCAGATGTTGTTCATGGGGGCGATGTTCACGCGCACCATCTGCAGCGCGCCGATCTTGGTCTGCTCGATGGTGTCTTTCTCGCTGCCGAGCGAGCTGTTGTTGAACACCTTGATGGTGTGCTTGCCGCCCGACAGTGCCTTGAGCCGTTCGCTCATGAACTTGACCGCGGTCACGGTCGGATAGTCGTCGGGGTGGATGTCTGCCGAGCGGAACTCGGTGGCACTGGCAGCCAGTGTGGACAGCGCGGCTGCGGCGCCGACGGCAAGTGCGATCAGGGTCTTGTGGAGTTTCATTTGTCTCTTCCTATGCTTGGTGGTTATCGAAAACGTGAAAAGAAATGGTCAGCCGACCGCGCTGAACGCGGGCTCCGGCACACCCGCCACGCCAGGCCGCAGCGCGAACACGCCGCCAGCCAGCGGCTGGTCTGCGAGGTCGATGCCGCCGGGGCGGATGGAGGTGACGAACAGCGTGTCGAGCGACGCACCGCCGAAGGCGCACATCGCGGGCTTCTTCACCGGCACTTCGAGCGAGCGGTCCAGGCGGCCGTCGGGCGTGAAGCGGTGCACCAGGCCGGCGTCGTTGCCGCAGATCCAGTAGCAGCCGTCCACGTCGATCGCCGCGCCGTCGGGCCGGCCGGGCAGGGGCTTCATGTCGACGAAGAGGCGGCGGTTGCTTGGCGTTCCGGTGTCGGCGTCGTAGTCGAAGGCCCAGATCGCCTGCACGCTCGGATGCGAGTCCGAGAGGTACATGGTGCGGCCGTCGGGGCTGAAGGCCAGGCCGTTGGGCACGATGAGATCGTCCAGCTGCACGGTGGCGCTGTCGCTGCCCTTGCCGTAGCTGTAGAGGCGGCCCACGCGCGCGCCGGCGGCCATGTCCAGCAGCATCGTGCCGGCCCAGAAGCGGCCCTGGCGGTCGCAGCGGCCGTCGTTGAAGCGCATGGCAGGCGCCGCGTGCGCAACGGGCGCGACCGACGTGCTCACCAGCGTTCCGTCAGCCTGCGGCATCAGCGAGAACAGGCCGCTTTCCATGCCGGCGATCCAGGCGCCGGGCATGTCGGCGCGCGGCGCGATGCAGGCGATCATTTCATCGGCCTGCCAATGGGTATGGCCTTCGCTCGCGTGCCAGCTGTTGAGCGTGCGCGCGGGAATGTCCACCCAGTAGAGCGCCTGCTCGGCGGCGTGCCACACCGGGCTTTCGCCGGTGCCGTTGCGCGCATCGAGGACGAGCTCAGCCTTCATCGCCGAAGGGCCCCTGTGCGGTGAAGGCGCCGCCCTGGTAGATGGCGTTCGGGTCGGTCGGTGCAACGGGCGGTTGCGCCTCGACCTTGTCGCGGAACACCTCGGAGCCGTCCTGCGGCACGAAGCCCAGGTGCGCGGCCGCGCTGTTGTCCCACCACACGTTGCGGTTGGCCGACATGCCGTAGACGACGGTGTGCTTCACGCCGGGCGTGAAGAGCGACTTCTCGATCAGCGTCGTGAGGTCGCGGTAGCTCAGCCAGGTGCTCATCATCCGGCGGTTGAGCGGCTCGGGGAACGACGAACCGATCCGGATGCTCACCGTCTCGATACCCCAGCGGTCGAAGTAGAACTGCGCCATGTCTTCGCCGAAGGACTTCGACAAGCCGTAGTAGCCGTCGGGCCGGCGCGCCGCGTGCGCGTCGATGTGCTCGGTCTGCTTGTAGAAGCCGATCACGTGGTTAGAGCTCGCGAACACCACGCGCTTGACGCCGTGGCGGCGCGCAGCTTCGTAGACGTTGAAGATGCCCTTGATGTTGGCTTCGAGGATTTCCTCGAACGGCCGCTCGACCGACACGCCGCCCAGGTGCACGATGGCGTCGCAGCCTTCGAGCAGCGCGTGCACGGCGGCCTTGTCCGAGAGGTCGCAGGGCACGACCTCTTCGCTCGCATCGGCGGCCGGGGCCAGCGATGCGATGTCCGAGAGGCGCAGAACTCTCGCGCAGGGCTTGAGCCGCTCGCGCAGCACCTTGCCCAGGCCGCCGGCCGCGCCGGTCAGCAGGAGGCGGTCGAGCTTGTTGTGGGGAGCTTGTTGGGGCGTCGACATGTGTTTCCGGGATGTGATGACTGGTGCAGCGCGGCAGGCACGGGAGCTGAGCCGTCGATACGATGCCGTGCGGGACAACTTTTGGATCGGTTCAAGTGATGAGTTATCTGTTGTCGTACAACTAATAGGGGATTATCATCGTGGCCATGGTTCAGACGACTGCGGGTAATCCCTTGGTAGATGTGTCGGCGGAGGCCGGCTCGACGGCAGGCCCCGCGGCCTTCGTGGGGCGGCCGCGCCAGCGTGCCCGCGGTCTGGCGCACGGGCTCGTGGAAGACCTGGGCGAGAAGATCCGCAGCCAGTCGCTGCGCCCGGGCGACAAGCTCCCCACCGAGTCGGCCATCATGCAGGCCTACGGCGTGAGCCGCACCGTGGTGCGCGAGGCGCTCTCCAAGCTGCAGGCCGGCGGGCTCGTCGAAACGCTGCACGGTGTGGGCACTTTCGTCCTGCAGCCGCGGCCGGGTGGGGTGTTTCGCCTCGACCCGGGCGAGATCGCCGCGTCGGTCGATGTGCTGTCGGTGCTGGAACTGCGCATCAGCCTGGAGACCGAATCCGCCGGGCTCGCCGCGAGCCGCCGCACCGACGAGCAGCTGGTGGCAATGCGCCACGCGCTCGACGACTTCGAGCACAACGTGACGATCGCCGGCGACACCGTTGCGCCCGACTTCCGCTTTCACCTGCAGATCGCGCAGTCGACCGGCAACCCGTATTTCGCCGACATCATGCGACACCTGGGCACCACGATCATTCCGCGGACGCGCATCAGCGCCATCCGCATCCAGGACGGCGGGGCGTACCTGAGCCGCGTGAACCGCGAGCACGAAGAAATCTATGCGGCCATCGCGCGCCGCGATCCCGAGTCGGCCCGCGCCGCCATGCGCATCCACCTGACCAACAGCCGCGAGCGCCTGCGCATCGCGCAAGAGGCCGCGCAGCAGCAGAAGGCGAAAGCCGAAGGTGCGAGCGCCGCGGGCAAGGGCAATGGCGCGGGCGCCGCTTCGTCCGACAGCTGAGTCTTTTGCCGAAATTTTTGGGTTCGAATCTGGACAAGTCGTTTTTCTAGTTGTACGATGACTGACCTCTCGCTTCGACAACGGGCGAAGCCATGGCACAGATCGAATAACTGGAGACATCCGCATGACCATCAACCGACGCGGCGCACTCGGCGCCGCCCTCGCCACGACCCTGGCCGCGAGCCTGCCGGTGCGCGCATTCGCGCAGAGCGGTGGCGGCAACTGGCCTTCCAAGCCGATCCGGCTCATCGTTCCTTACCCGCCGGGCGGCTCGTCCGACATCATTGCGCGCTCGATCAGCCAACCGCTGTCGGACGCACTGGGTCAGCCCGTGGTGATCGAGAACCGCGCGGGCGCCAACGGCAACCTGGGCGCCGACATGCTGGCCAAGGCGCCGGCCGACGGCCACACGCTCATGCTGTGCGACCTCGGCGCGCTGGCCATCAGCCCGTCGCTGTATCCCAAGCTCCCGTTCGATCCGACCAAGGACCTGCGCAGCGTGGCCATGCTGGCCTACTCGCCGCACCTCTTGGTGGTGCACCCCTCGGTGCAGGCCAACACGCTGAAGGAGCTCGTCGAGCTCTCCAAGAAGAGCGACTTCAACTTCGCCGTCACCGCCAGCGGCAGCACCGCGCACCTGGCCGGCGTCGAACTGCAGCGCAAGAGCGGCGCCAAGTGGGAATACGTGCCTTACAAGGGCGGCGTGCAGGCCGTGCTCGACACCGTCGCCGGCCAGACGCAGGTGCTGATGAACGGCATGCTCGCCACTTACCCGCACGTGCAGAGCGGCAAGCTCAAGCTGATCGCGGTTTCCAAGCCCACGCGCATGCCCCTCATCGGCAACGTGCCGACCATCTCGGAGCAGGGCGTTCCCGGCTACGAGTCGGGCACCTGGCAGGGCGTGGTCACCGCGCGCGGCACGCCCGACGCGGTGGTCGCCCGGCTCAACAAGGAGCTGGTGCGCATCATCCGCACCCCCGACATCCGCGCGCGTCTGGCAGGCCAGGGCGCCGAGGTCGTGACCATGACCGCGCCCGAGCAGGACCAGTTCTTCGCCAAGGAGCGCGCGCGCTGGGCCCAGGTGATCAAGGAAGCCAACGTCAAGCTCGATTGACCGGCCATCCACCACCCTCATTTTTCTTTTTCACATCTTCACTGGACGTTTCCCGATGAACCCGCAAGAACTCAAGACCATCATGGGCTCCGGCCTGCTCTCGTTCCCGCTGACCGACTTCGACAGCAACGGCGACTTCAACGCGCAGGGCTACGTCAAGCGCCTCGAATGGCTGCAGCCCTACGGCGCGAGCGCGCTGTTCGCCGCCGGCGGCACGGGCGAGTTCTTCTCGCTGACCGGCGACGAGTACCCCGGCATCATCAAGACCGCGGTCGACACCTGCCGCGGCGTGGTGCCGATCATTGCCGGCGCCGGCGGCCCGACGCGCTTTGCCATCCAGTGCGCGCAAGCCGCCGAGAAGGCCGGCGCGCACGGCATCCTGCTGCTGCCGCACTACCTCACCGAAGCCGGCCAGGAAGGCCTGGCCGCGCACGTGGAAGCCGTCTGCAAGAGCGTGAAGTTCGGCGTGATCGTCTACAACCGCGCCTCCAGCCGCCTGAAGCCCGACACGCTCGCGGGCCTGGCCGAACGCAACCCGAACCTCGTGGGCTTCAAGGACGGCGTGGGCGACATCGAGGCAATGGTCGCGATCTACCAGAAGATGGGCGACCGCTTCGCCTACCTGGGTGGCCTGCCGACCGCCGAGGTCTATGCCGCCGCCTACAAGGCCATGGGCACGCCGGTGTACTCGTCGGCCGTCTTCAACTTCATCCCCAAGACGGCGATGGACTTCTATCACGCGGTCGCCAACGACGACATGGCCACGCAGCACCGCCTGCTGAAGAACTTCTTCATGCCCTACCTCGAGCTTCGCAACCGCACGCCGGGCTATGCAGTGAGCATCGTGAAGGCCGGCGCCAAGATCGTCGGCCACGACGCGGGCCCGGTGCGCGCACCGCTCACCGATCTCAAGCCCGCCGAGATGGAAGAGCTCAAGGCGCTGATCGCCACGCTCGGCCCGCAGTAAGAAGCCTCGGGTTTTCGCAGTCGACAAGCAAGCATCAACATAACAACGGAGTCAACGACATGCTCATCAAGAAACTCTTCCTCATCGCCGCTTCGGCCGCCGTGTTCTCGGGCTGCGCAATGGCGCCCGCCGGCGGCGGCGCATCGGACCAGCCCGCGGTGGCCGCGGCTGCCGAGCGCCTGCGCATCGCAATGATCGATCCGACCGCCGCCGCCCTGGGCGCGCTCGTGGCCGACGACCTGAGCTACGGCCATTCGGGCGGCAAGGTCGACACCAAGGCCAGCTTCATCAGCGACCTGCTCGACGCGAAGTCGGACTTCGTGACCATCACGATCACCGAGCAGACCATCAAGGTGGTCGACGCCAACACGGCCATCGTGCGCCACACGCTCGCGGCCGACACCAACGATTCGGGCAAGCCCGGCAAGGTCGCGCTGAAGATCCTCGGTGTGTGGCAGAAGCAGGGCGGCAACTGGAAGCTGCTCGCGCGCCAGGCCGTAAGGATCTAGTACGCCCCCAGGCTTCGCGCACTTCGCGTCGCTTCGCCAACCCCCTCGCCGGGGGCGACACCAGGGGCCCGGCAAAGCCGGTTCCCCGGTGTTTCGCGAAGAATGCCAAGGGCGTTCCGAGTCCAGCCACTCATCGGATGTGCGAATGAACAAAAGAGCGCTTCTTGCCGCGGGCCTCGTGCTCGCCGCCACCGCGATGCTGCCCCTGCATGCCTCGGCGCAAGCCGACGCATGGCCGCAGCAGAAGCCCGTGACCATCATCGTGCCGTTTCCCGCCGGCGGCTCCACCGACATGGTGGCGCGCGCGCTGGCGCTGCAACTGCAGACCCGGCTGGGCGGCAGCTTCGTCGTCGACAACCGGCCCGGTGCCACGGGCACCATCGGCACCGGCTTCGTCAAGCGCGCGGCGCCCGACGGCTACACGCTGCTGGTGTCGTCGCTCGGCGCGTTCGTCGTCACGCCGCACCTGCAAAAGAGCGTGCCCTACGACGCGACCAAGGACTTCGACTACATCAGCGTGCCCGTGCAGGCGCCCAACGTGCTCGTCGCCAATGTGGCGCGGCCCGAGCACACGGTGGCCGACGTGCTCGCGCTCCTGCGCAAGACGCCGGGCAAGGTCTCGTTCGCGAGTTCGGGCAACGGCTCGTCCGATCACCTGTCGGCCGAACTCTTCTGGCAGCAGACCAAGACAGAAGGCGTGCACGTGCCCTACAAGGGCGGCGCGCCTGCCGTGAACGACCTGCTGGGCAACCAGGTCGACTTCTCGTTCCAGAACGTGAATGCCGTGCTGCCGCACATCCGCGCAGGCAAGCTGCGCGCGATTGCCGTGAGCGGCGACAGGCGTTCGCCCGTGCTGCCCGACGTGCCCACGCTGGCCGAGGCCGGCGTGAAGGGCGCGGAGGTCTATTCTTGGCAGGGCGTGGCGGCGCCGAAGGGCCTGCCGCCTGCGCTCAAGAAGAAACTGGGCGATGCGGTCGTTGCCGCGATGCAGGACCCCGAGACGAAGAAGCGCATGCTCGACCAGGGCCTGGAAATCGTCGCGAGCACGCCCGAGGACTTCACCGCCTTCCAGTTGCGCGAATGGACGCGATGGAAGACGCTCATCGACACCCGCCACATCACCGCAGACTGAGACACCGAGCCTGAAGATGACAAGTCCTGAATCCGTTTCCAACGCCATCTCCAACGTCGTTCGGGGCGCGCCCGTCGTCACCGGCATGCGCGTGGTCCCCGTCGCGGGCCACGACAGCATGCTGATGAACCTGAGCGGCGCGCACGGCCCGTTCTTCACCCGCAACCTCCTGATCCTGACCGACAGCGCCGGCCACACCGGCGTGGGCGAAGTGCCGGGCGGCGAGAAGATCCGCCAGACGCTCGAAGACGCGCGCGACCTCATCGTGGGCCAGCCCATCGGCCGCCACAACGCGGTGCTCAACAGCCTGCGCAGCGCCTTCGCCGGCCGCGACAGCGGCGGCCGCGGCCAGCAGACCTTCGACCTGCGCGTGACCATCCATGCGGTCACGGCGGTGGAGGCCGCGCTGCTCGACCTCTTGGGCCAGTTCCTCGAAGTGCCCGTTGCGGCCCTGCTGGGCGAAGGCCAGCAGCGCGATGCGGTGCAGATGCTCGGCTACCTCTTCTACGTGGGCGACCGCACGAAGACCGACCTGCCGTACGAGACCGACCCCGGTGCCGACAACGACTGGTTTCGCCTCCGCCACGAAGAGGCGATGACGCCCGAATCCGTCGTGCGCCTGGCCGAAGCCACGCATGCGCGCTACGGCTTCACCGACTTCAAGCTCAAGGGCGGCGTGCTCCGCGGCGAAGAAGAAGTCGAGGCGATCCGCGCGCTGCACGAGCGCTTTCCGAATGCGCGCGTCACGCTCGACCCGAACGGCGGCTGGCTGCTGGCCGATGCGATCCGCCTCTGCCGCGACCTGCACGGCGTGATGGCCTATGCCGAAGACCCGTGCGGCGCCGAAGGCGTGTTCTCGGGCCGCGAGGTGATGGCCGAGTTCCGCCGCGCCACGGGCCTGCCCACCGCCACCAACATGGTCGCCACCGATTGGCGCGAGATGGTGCACAGCCTCTCGCTGCAGTCGGTCGACATCCCGCTGGCCGACCCGCACTTCTGGACGATGCAGGGCTCGGTGCGCGTGGCGCAGCTGTGCCAGGCCTGGGGTCTCACCTGGGGCTCGCATTCGAACAACCACTTCGACGTGTCGCTGGCGATGTTCACACACGTGGCCGCCGCCGCACCGGGCAAGGTGACGGCCATCGACACGCACTGGATCTGGCAGGACGGCCAGCGCCTGACGAAATCGCCGCTGCAGATCGAGGAGGGCTTCGTGAAGGTGCCCACGCGTGGCGGCCTGGGCATCGAGCTCGACATGGCCGAGGTCGAGAAGGCGCACCAGCTGTACCTGAAGCATGGCCTGGGCGCGCGCAACGATGCGCAAGCCATGCAATACCTGATTCCCAACTGGACCTTCGACAACAAACGGCCCTGCATGGTCCGCTGAGGCGGATTCACGACAACCGTTCGGGCTGAGCCTGTCGAAGCCCCGCGCGGCGCTTCGACAGGCCCAGCGGGAACGGACTTGCGCCGCAAGCACAGACATCGCCAAGGAGACTGCATGAACAACCACATGGACCGTCGCCGCCTGCTCCAGGCGGCTGCCGGCTCGGCACTCGGCGCCGTGGCTGCCGCTGCCGGCGCCCAGTCGTTTCCGTTCAAGCCGCAGCAGCGCTACCCCGACCCGGCGGTGCTGATCCTTGACCCGAGCTTCGCCAAGTACCGTCTCTACAGCAGCACGCTCGAGCAGGTCGGCACGGGCATGCGCTGGGCCGAAGGTCCCGTGTACATGCCGCGCGAGGGCTATCTCGTGTGCAGCGACATCCCGAACAACCGGCTGATGCGCTACGAGGAAAAGACGGGCGAGTTCAAGGTCCACAAGTCGAACGTGAACCACTGCAACGGCAACACGCGCGACCGCCAGGGGCGCCTCGTGAGCTGCGAGCATTCGCTGACGCGGCGCGTGGTGCGCACCGAGCACGACGGGCGCATGACCGTGCTGGCCGACCGGTTCCAGGGCAAGCGGCTGAATTCGCCGAACGACGTGGTGGTGAAGTCGGACGACACCGTCTGGTTCACCGATCCGCTCTTCGGCATCTCGGGCACCTGGGAAGGCGAGAGGGCCGCGCCCGAGCAGGCCACGACCAACGTGTACCGCCTCACGCCCGATGGCCAGCTCTCGGCGGTCATCACCGACCTGGTGAACCCGAACGGCCTGGCCTTCTCGCCGGACGAGAAGAAGCTCTACGTCATCGAGTGGAAGGGCACCCCCAACCGCAGCCTCTGGAGCTACGACGTGGCCTCCGATGGCAGCGTGTCGAACAAGGCCAAGCTGATCGACGGCGTGGGCGCGGCCGCGCTCGACGGCTTTCGCGTCGACCGCGACGGCAACATCTGGATGGGCTGGGGCTGGAACGGCGCGCTGGCAGCCGAGCCCACCGATGCCGGCAACGGCATGAAGGTCTATCAGCCGCAGGCGAAGTCCGAAGACCTCGATGGCGTCAAGATCTTCAACTCGAGGGGCTTGCCGATCGGTTTCATCCGCCTGCCCGAACGCTGTGCCAACCTCACGTTCGGCGGCCCCAAGAACAATCGCCTCTACATGGCGGCCAGCCATTCGCTGTACGCCCTCTACGTGGAGTCCGAAGGCGCAACCTAGCCTTCGATTCTCCAGACCCCATTACCGCAACAGGCAAACGAAGGACATCGACGATGACTGAATTCAACAACCTCATCAATGGCGAGTGGCTGGCCGGCAAGAGCTACAGCCCCAACGTCAACCCCAGCAACCTGGCCGACGTGCTGGGCCAGTACACGCAGGGCGACGCGGCGCACGTCGATGCCGCCGTGGCAGCCGCCACCGCCGCCTTCCCGGCATGGGCCACGGGCAGCATCCAGGCGCGCTCCGATGCGCTCGACAAGATCGGCACCGAGATCCTCGCGCGCAAGGAAGAGCTCGGCACCCTGCTGGCGCGCGAAGAAGGCAAGACCAAGGCCGAAGGCATCGGCGAGGCCACGCGCGCGGGCCAGATCTTCAAGTTCTTCGCGGGCGAGTGCCTGCGCCTCTCGGGCGAGGTGCTGCCTTCGGTGCGCCCGAACATCGGCGTGGAAATCACGCGCGAGCCGGTCGGCGTGGTCGGCCTCATCACGCCGTGGAACTTCCCCATTGCCATTCCCGCCTGGAAGATCGCCCCCGCGCTCGCCTTCGGCAACTGCGTGGTCCTGAAGCCTGCGGACCTCGTGCCGGGCAGCGCCTGGGCACTGAGTGAAATCATCAGCCGCTCGGGCATTCCGGCGGGCGTCTTCAACCTGGTGATGGGCCGCGGCAGCGTGATCGGCGAGGCGCTGGTCAACCACCCGGGCATCCACGCGATCAGCTTCACCGGCTCGGTGGGGGTGGGCCGCAACATCGCGATCCAGTGCGTTACCAACCACAAGAAGGTGCAGCTCGAGATGGGCGGCAAGAACCCGCAAGTCATCCTGGACGACGCAGACCTCGCGCAGGCCGTGGAGCTGAGCGTGCAGAGCGCGTTCTATTCGACCGGCCAGCGTTGCACCGCATCGAGCCGCCTGATCGTGACCGAAGGCATCTACCCGAAGTTCATCGAGGCGATGAAGGCGCGCATGGCCAAGATCAAGGTCGGCGACGCGCTCGCGCAGGGCACCGACGTGGGCCCGGTCTCGTCGAAGTCGCAGCTCAACCAGGACATGGAATACATCGCCATCGGCAAGGGCGAAGGCGCCACGCTGGCCGCCGGCGGCGAGCTGCTGAAGCTGGAGACCGACGGCTACTTCATGTCGCCCGCGCTGTTCAGCGAATCGGCCGCGACGATGCGCATCAACAAGGAAGAAATCTTCGGCCCGGTCGCCAGCGTGATCCGCGTCAAGAACTACGAAGAAGCACTGGCCACGGCCAACGACACCGAGTTCGGCCTCTCGGCCGGCATCGCGACCACGTCGCTCAAGTACGCAACGCACTTCAAGCGCCACAGCCAGGCCGGCATGGTGATGGTCAACCTGCCGACCGCGGGTGTTGATTACCACGTGCCGTTCGGCGGCCGCAAGGGTTCGAGCTACGGCCCGCGCGAGCAGGGCAAGTACGCGCAGGAGTTCTTCACCACGGTGAAGACGGCCTACACGCTGGCCTGATCTTCCTCAGGCCGGCGGCAGCGAACTGGGCGGTGCCCGCCGGCGGCGGCGCATCGTCCACTCGATCAGCTCGAAGATCCCTTCGCTGATCAGCGCCATCGCTGCGGCCGGCAGCGCGCCGGCCAGCAGCAATTCGCGGTCGTTCAGGGCCAGGCCCGTGACGATGCGTTCGCCGAATCCACCCGCGCCGATGAAGGCTGCAATCGTCGCCGTGCCGATGGCAATGGCCGTGGCCGTGCGCACGCCCGCCAGCAGCGTGGGCAGCGCCAGCGGCAGCAGCACCAGCCGAAGGCTCTGCGGCGGCGTCATGCCGAGCGCGGTGCCGGCCAGGCGCAGCCCGTTCGGCACCTCTGCGAGGCCAGTCACCGTGTTGCGCATGATCGGCAGCAGCGAGTAGAGCGTGAGCGCGATCAGCGCAGGCAGCGCACCGATCGCGCCGAGCATCGAGATCAGCACCGCCAACAGCGCGAGCGAAGGCACGGTCTGCATCAGGCTCGCGATGCCGAGCACCACGGCGCGCAGCCGCACATGCGAGAACACCAGGATCGCGATCGGCACGCCGATCAGGATGGCGATGCCCACCGACACCGCCACCAGCAGCAGGTGCTGGCGCGCGAGCTTCCAGAGGTCGGGGCCGAAGAGCTTGGCGGTGAAGCCGCGCCGGGCCTCCTGCGAGGGCGCTGCGCCCGTCTTGCCCGTGCTGGAGATGAAGTCGCGCGCGATCACATCGAACGGCACGCTCTGCAGCTCGGCGCGCGCGTTCATCGCGATCATCGCGTGCTCGTCGACCTTGCCTTCGAGCGCCTGCAGCGCGGCCCAGGCCTTGGGCAGGCGGGTGGGCAGGTCGAGCTTGTAGAGCACCACCGCGTCGTAGCGCGGAAAGAACTTCCTGTCGTCTTCGAGCACGCGCAGGCCGAGGTGGTCGATCTTCGCGTCGGTGGTGTAGATGTCGATCGCATCGATCTGCTTGGCAGCCACCGCTTCGTAGGCCAGGCCGTGGTCCAGGCCGGTCGGCGTCTGCGTGAAGCCGTAGCGCGCGGCCAGCCCCTTCCAGCCGTCGGCGCGGCCGAGAAATTCGTTCGAGAGGCCGAGCTTGAGTTCGGGGTGCTTTGCCAGGTCGCTGAGCGTGCGGAGCCCGAGCCGCTCCGCGTCGGCCGCGCGCACCGCCAGCGCATAGCCGTCGTTGAAGCCGAGCGGGATGGCCACGCCCAGGCCCATCGGCGCGAGCGCGGCGTTCATCGCCTCGCGCGTGTCCGCGGGCGAGCCCTTGAGGATTTCCAGTGCGATGGTGCCGGTGTACTCGGCGTAGAGATCGATGGCCCCCGAGCGCAGCGCCTCGTAGACGATGGCCGTGTTGCCCAGGCCCTGGCGAACGACGGGCGGCGATGCGATGTGCGGCGCGGCCGTCTGCGCGAGCAGCTCGGCGAGGATGTACGACTCGGTGAAGCGCTTGGAGCCGATGCGCAGCGCCTCGTCCGCGGCCTGCGCGGGGGCGGCGGCAAGCCAGGCCATCGAGACCCCTAGCAGGAGGAGGGCGGCGCGCCGGAAGCTGCGGAGCAGGTGCATCGCGGGCAGTGTATAGACAACGCTTCGTTTGGCGTACCCGTCAATCTCCTACATGGCGTGGCGCGCGGAGCCGATGCGGACAAAGGGCGGCGGGCCCCATAGTCTGTGGCCATGAAGTCCAAGACCTCGAAGAAGAAACCCGCCCCCGTCCCCCAGGACGATCTTCCCCGTCCCGAAGTCCATGGCCTGCGGGAACTCCCGGGCCTGCAGGTCGACGGCTATAGCCTGCAGCTGCGCGACAAGGACGGCTTCGTCGGCGACCAGGCCAGCCAGACCGCCTTCAGGGAGTTGCTCGAGCGCTGGCGCAAGCGCCGCCGCAAGGAAGGCCGCGACCCGCTGGGCCTCTCGCATTCGCGCAACCTCAGCAAGAAGGAACTCGACCACGCGCTGCAGGCAAAGAAGACCTCCGAAGCCGCCGACGTGATGCATGGCGCCATCGAGGAATTCGCCGAGGAGCTCGCCTACGTGATCCAGCGCTTCACACGCCAGCCGTCGTGGCAGAAGGTGCAGCGCATCGTGATCGGCGGCGGCTTCCCCGAAAGCGACGTGGGCGAGCGGGCCATCCTGCAGGCCAGCGCCATCCTCGAGGAAATGGGCGTGCACGTGCAACTGGGCCGGCTCTCGCACAACGTGGACGACGGCGGCCTGATCGGCTGGGTGCACCTCACGCCGCCGGCCATGCTCAAGGGGCACGACGCCATTCTTGCGGTGGACATCGGCGGCACCAACATCCGCTGCGGCATCGTCAAGACGCGCCATCGCAAGGCGCGCGACTTCTCGCTCGCGAAGGTGGTGCGGCGCATGAAGTGGCGCCATGCCGACGACGGCCCGAACCGCGGCGGCATCGTCGAGCACATCGCCCAGATGCTGGAGGAGATGGTGCTCTACAGCGAGCGCAAGAAGATCCGGCTCGCGCCGTTCATCGGCATCGGCTGCCCGGGGCTGATCCGCCAGGACGGCTCCATCGCGCGCGGTGCGCAGAACCTGCCGGGCGACTGGGAGGGGCATGCCTTCCACCTGCCGAGCGAAGTGTGGCGACGCATGCCGATGATCGGCTCGGGCCCGACGCTGGTGCTGATGCACAACGACGCGGTGGTGCAGGGCCTGAGCGAACTGCCCTTCATGCGCGATGCGAAGCACTGGGGCGTGCTGACCATCGGCACGGGGCTGGGCAACGCGAGCTTCACGAACCTGGGTTGAGTTCCTTCGGCGTCACACCGCCCGCAAGCGCCTTGTAGACACCGACCAGGCTCACCGACAGGCGGCTCGTGCTTTGCGCCTGGTCGCGGCGGGCCTGCAGCAGCGCGCGCTGCGCGTCGAGTTCGACGCCGAAGTCGGTGAGCCCGTTGGCATAGCGCGCATGCGCCAGCGTGAGCGCATCGCGGCTCTGGCGTTCGCGCTCGATGAGTTCGGCATGGCGCAGGCGCTCGGCGCTGTAGGCGTTGAGCGCTGAGTCGATTTCGTGCCAGGCCTTGAGCACTGTCTGCTGGAAGGCCACGGCCGCCTCCTGCTGCTGCAGCTCGCGCAAGTCGATCGTGCTGCGGCGCCGGCCGTTGTCGAAGATCGGCAGGCTGAGCGACGGGCCGACATGCCATTGCCGGCTGCCCCAGTCGCCGAAGCGATCGCTCCCCACCGACTCATAGCCGAAGCCCGCGCCCAGCGTGATGCGCGGATACAGATCCGCCATGGCCACGCCGACGCGTGCGGTGGCGGCGTGCAGCTGCGCTTCGGCCGCGGCGATGTCGGGGCGGCGCCGCGCGAGGTCCGCGGGGAGGCCGAGCGCGAGGTCGGGCAGCGGCGGTGCATGGCCCGCGCTGTCGGCGGCGGCCTCGGCCAGTTCGGTGTTCAGCGTGCCGGGCGGTGCGCCGATCAGCTGCGTGATGCGGTTCATCGCATCGGCCTCCTGTTGCAGCAGCGAGGGAATGCGCGCGCGCAGTTCGGCCAGCAGGGTGCGCTGGCGCACCGGATCGAGATCGGTGACGAGCCCGCCATCGGCGCGCGCCTGCACGAGGTCGAGCGACTCGGCGGCGGCCGCGATGTCGGCGCGCGCAATGCGCAGTTCGCGCTGCGTGCCGCGCAACTCGAAGTAGTTGCGCGCGAGCTCGGCCTGCACGGTGAGTTCGGCCTGCAGCCGCATCGCGGCCGAGGCGGCGGCATCGGCATCGGCCGCTTCCACTGCGCGGCGCACGCGGCCCCAGAGGTCGATTTCCCACGAGGCATCGAAGCCCGCCTGGTAGAGGTCGTAGGGCTCGCTGAGCGTGCGGATCAGCTGCTCCTTGTTGGTGGCAGAGGAGCCCAGCGCATCGATGACCCGCGTGGCCGCGCCGCTCTCGCTCTGCCGTTGCCGGTTGGCGCCCGCGCTGGCGTTGACCTGCGGGCCGCGCTGGGCCGCCGCGGTGGCGCGCTGCACGCGGCTCTGCGCAAAGCGCAGTGCGGCGGTCTGCAGGTCGGGGTTGGCGGCGAGCACCATCGCCTGCAGGCGGTCGAGCATCGGGTCGTCGAAGGCCTTCCAGTCGCCGGGCGCGAGGGATGCCGTTGCGGGCGCGGCGCTGCGTTCGGCACCGAGCAACGCGGGCGAGCCGCCGTGCCATGCGGACCAGCCGGTGGGCGCGCGCGGTTCCGCGGGCTTGTGGTCCGGGCCCACGGCGCAACCGCCGACGAGGAGCGCCAGCGAGGCGGTGGCCACCGCGTTGCATGTGAGATGGAAAGTGAGAGGCATGAGGTGCTCCCGTGGTCAGACAAGACGATTGCGAAAGAGCCAGGCCGCCAGCGGCAGCGTGACGACCGCGATGATCGAGAGCGGAATCAGGTTGTGCCAGACCGTGCCCAGCCCCACGCCCTCCAGGTACACGCGCTGCACCAGGTCGATGGCGAAGCGCAGCGGATTGGCCATGGTAATCACCTGCAGCACATGCGGCATGTTGCGCACCGGCGTGGTCAGGCCCGACAGCAGCATCATCGGCATCAGCAGCACGAAGGTGTAGAGCATGGCCTGCTGCATGTTGGCCGACACGGCAGAGATCGACAGGCCGATGCCCACGCTCGCGACGGTGAAGAAGACAAGCCCGGTGTAGAGCGTGACGAGCGAACCCGCCATCGGAATGCCGAACCAGAACATCGCCACCACGAGGATCAGCGACGACTGCGCAAGGCCAACCAGCACCGGCGGCAGCGCCTTGCCGATCATGATTTCGAGCGGCGACATCGGCGTCACCAGCAACTGGTCGAAGGTGCCTTGCTCGCGCTCGCGCGCCACCGAGAGAGCGGTGAGCAACAGCGTCTGCAGCATGCTGAGCGCGGCGATCATGCCGGGCAGGAGATTCCAGCGCGTCTCCAGGTTCGGGTTGAACCAGGCGCGCGATTCGACGACCAGCGGTGCCGGCGGTACGCCCGCGCGGGTGCGCAGCTCGGCGTTGTAGCGCTCGACCACCGCGCTCACATAGCCGGCCGCCGAGCCCGCGGTGTTGGAGTTGCGCGCATCCAGGATCAGCTGGATGGGCGCTGGCTGCCCCGCGCTGAGTCGGCGCTCGAAGTCGGGCGCGATCTGGATCACGAGCAGCGCGCGCTCGGTGTCGATCACTTCGCGGATGTCGGCCTGTGTGCGCAGCGTGGCCACGCGGTGAAACACACCGGTGCTGTCCAGGTGCGCGATGAGCTCGGTCGCGGCGCCCGTGCGGCTCTGGTCCAGCAGCGCATACGGCACGTTCGCCAGGTCGTAGGTGGCGCCGTAGCCGAAGATCAGGCTCTGCAGCAGCGCGGGCGCAAAGAGAATGGTGCGCGTGGCCGGGTCCTTGAGAATCGCGAGCAGCTCCTTCCTGCAGAGGTTGGCGATGCGCAGCACGAAGTCGATCATGTTCTTTCGCTCCTCAATCGAGGCTCTTGCGCGTGACGGCGCGCGCGACCAGCAACAGGCCGATGGCGTAGCAGAGCAGGATGGCGCAGTTGCGCCAGATCAGCAGCCAGACGTCGCCCGCGAGGAACAGCGTCTTGATCAGGTCCATGAAGTAGGTGGCCGGCAGCACATGGCCGATGACGCGCACGGCCGTGGGCACGTTGCGCAGGTCGAACAGGAAGCCCGACAGCATCATCGAAGGCATGAAGGTCGCGATCAGTGCGACCTGGCTCGCGAGGAACTGGTTGCGCGTGACCGACGAGATCACCAGGCCCAGGCTCACAGCGACGATCAGGTAGAGCATCGAGCTGAACACCACCACGAAGAGCGATCCGTACATCGGCACCGCGAAGAGGAAGCGCGCGGCCAGCAGGCACAGCGCCAGGCCCAGCATGCCGACGCCGAAGTACGGAATGATCTTGGCCAGCAGTATCTCGACCGGCCGCACCGGCGTGACGAACAGCGCCTCGAGCGTGCCGCGCTCCCATTCGCGCGCCATCACCAGCGCGGTGAGGAAGGCGCCCACCAGCGTCATGATCAGCACGATGAGCCCCGGCACGAGGTACCAGGTGCTGGTGTTCGCGGCGTTGAACCACATGCGCTGCTCGACGGTGACGCGGCCCACGGGCGGAGCACCCGCGCCCGAGTTGCTGCCCAGGCGGTCGGCCTGCCGCACGGCCGCCTGGGAGAGGGCGCCGCTCACGTAGGCCAGGATGATGGTCGCGCGGCCCGCGTCGGCGCCATGCACGATCAGCTGCACGCGCGCGTTGCCTGCGGCCAGCGCGCGCGAGAAGTCGCTCGGGATGCGCACGATGCCGTCGACCTTGCGCTCGCGCATGAGGTCCTCGGCGTCGTGCATCGAGCCGAGCAGCACCGGCGCGATGGTGGGCGAGAGCTGCAGGCCCGCGATGGCTTCGTGCGCGGTGGGCGAGGCGTCTTCCATCACCACGGCCACCGGCGCGTTCTTCACGTCGAGCGACATGCCGTAGCCGAAGATCAGGATCAGCACCATCGGCAGCAGGATGCCGATCGCGAGGTTGCTGCGGTCGCGCAGCAGCTGGCGGAATTCCTTGCGCGTGAGGGAGACCAACCGTGACCAGAAGCCGCTCATGCCGTCGCTCCTTCCGGTTGCCTGGCGTTGCGCCGTGCCTTCTCCACGATGCCGATGAAGGCCTGCTCCATGTCGATGCGCTTGCCGCCGGCTTCGCCATCGAGCGCTTGCGCGCGCACTTCCTGCGGCGTGCCGATGGCGAGCACCTTGCCTGCGTCCTGGATCACGATGCGGTCGCAGTACTCGGCCTCTTCCATGAAGTGCGTGGTGATGACGATGGTGGTGCCGCCTTTCGCCAGCGCGGTGATGCGGCGCCAGAACTCGCGGCGCGCGAGCGGATCGGCGCCGCTCGTGGGTTCGTCGAGGAACAGGATTTCGGGTTCGTGCAAGAGGCCGGTCGCCATCGCGAGGCGCTGCCGGTAGCCGCCGGGCAGTTGGCCGCTGGGCGCATCGAGTTCGCGTTCGAGGTCGAACTGGCGCAGCACCGTCGCGATGCGCTCTTGCAGTCGCTGCCCGCGCAGGCCGTAGGCGCCGCCGAAGAACGAGAGGTTCTCGCGCACCGTGAGGTTGCCGTAGAGCGCGAATTTCTGCGAGACGTAGCCGATGCGCTGGCGCGCCGCTGAGCGCGCATGGCGCAGGTCGACGCCGGCCACGCGCAACTGGCCGCCGCTCGCGGGCAGGAGGCCGCAGAGCATGCGGAAGGTGGTGGTCTTGCCCGCGCCGTTGGGGCCGAGGAGGCCGAAGATCTCGCCGCGCCGCACCGAGAAGCTGGTGCTGGCCACGGCGACGAAATCGCCGAAGCGGCGCACGAGGTCCTTCACTTCGATGACGACTTCGTCGGGGTCGCCCCTGGCGGCGATGGTGGTGGCGACTGCGGGGTTGCCCGGCGCCGATGCCTTTGCCTGTTGCGTGCGTAGCAGCGTCATGAAGCCGTCTTCGAGCCGCGGCGGCACCGGCTCCGCGCGTGCGCCGGCCAGCAGCGTGGCGAGCGCCGCGTCGTTTGCGCCAGGGCGGCGGATGAAGTGCACCTGGCCGCCTTGCGGCACGGCATCGACGATGTCCTGCTGCGCATCGAGGAGGCGCGCCTGCATCAGGCGCGGCGGCTCGCCCTCAGGCGGCGCGGCGATGAAGCACAGGCCCTTTGCATGGTCGCGAATCTCGGCCGGCGCGCCTTCGGCCAGCAGCTTGCCCTCGCGCAGCACGAAGACATGGCTGCAGCGCTCGGCCTCGTCGAGGTAGGCGGTGCTCACGATGACCGAGAGCTTCTCGTCGTCCACCAGCTGCTGCACGATCTGCCAGAGCTCGCGGCGCGAGAGCGGATCGACGCCCACGGTCGGCTCGTCCAGCAGCAGCAGGTCGGGCGAACGCACCAGCGTGCAGGCCAGGCCCAGCTTCTGCTTCATGCCGCCCGAGAGCTTGCCCGCGGGGCGGTCGGTGAAGCGGCCGAGGTCGGTCATCTCCATCAGCCGGGCATAGCGCGCGCGGCGCTGGTCCTTCGACACGCCGTGCAGGTCGGCGTAGAGGTCGAGGTTCTCCTGCACGCTCAGGTCGTCGTACAGGCCGAAGCGCTGGGGCATGTAGCTGATGCGGTCCTGCACCGCCTGCGGGTCGGCCGCCACGTCGATGCCCAGCACGCGCAGCTCGCCTTCGTCGGCGCGCATGAGGCCCGCCATCAGGCGCAGCAGCGTGGTCTTGCCGGCGCCGTCCGGTCCGACCAGCGCGGTGAGCGTGCCCGCGGGGATGTCGAGCGAGACGCCGGCCAGCGCATGCACGGGCTGCTTCGACGACTTGAGCGTGAAGCGCTTGTGCAGCGAGCGTCCGGCCACGGCCGGCCCATGAGCAGTCATCAGGGCTTGCCAGTGGCGTCGGAGAGCTGCAGCCGCACGGTGGCCGGCATGCCCAGGCGGAGGCGATCCTGCCTGTCTTCGACCATCACGCGGATCTCGTAGACGAGGCTGCTGCGCAGCTCTTCCGTCTGCACGGTCTTGGGCGTGAACTCGGCCACCGACGCGATGTAGCCGACCTTGCCGGGGATGGCTTCGCCCGGCTGGCTGTCGGTGCTCACGCGTGCGGCCTGGCCGGGCTTCACGCGGCCGAGGTCGGCCTCGGCCACATAGGCGCGCACCCATTTGGGGTCGGTGATCGCGAGCGTGAAGGCAGGGCGCTGCGGCGAGGCCATGTCGCCGGGCTCGAGCAGGCGGGCGCGCACCACGGCGTCGATGGGCGCCTTCAGCTCGGCCTCGGCGAGCTGGTGGTTCATGAGCGCGAGGTCGGCGCGCGCGGATTCGAGCTGGGCCTGCGCCTGCGCGATGTCTTCCTTGCGCGGGCCGGTGACGACCAGCTCCCGCGCCTTGCGGGCGTTGTCGAGCTGCGCGAGCGCGACCTTGCGCCTGGCCTGCGCGCCATCGAGGTCCTGCTGGCTCACCGCGCGCCCGGCGGTGGTCTGGCTGATGCCCTGCAAGCGCGCGAGCTGCTGCTGCGCAAGGTCGGCATCGGCCTGCGCGGCGGCCACCTGCGCGCCGGCCTGCGCCACTTCCTCGGGGCGGCTGCCGGTCTTCAGGCGCAGCAGGGCCTGCTCCTGCACGCCGATGCGCGCCTGCGACTGCGCCACGCGCAGCACGAGCGTGCGGGTGTCGAGCTTGCCGAGCAATTGCCCCGCGCGGACGTGGTCGCCTTCGCGCACCGCGAGTTCGGCCACGCGGTCGTTGGCGTTGAAGGCGAGCGAGACCTGGCGCACATCGACGTTGCCGTACAGCACGAGCTGGTCGGTGGGCGTGGCCGAGCGGTTGAAGTACCACCAGCCGCCCGCCGCGGCGACCAATGCGACGACGGCCACGGCGATGAGGGGTTTCTTGTTCATGGGGCGGGCTCCTGCCGGTTTCGGGACCGGGATGCGGCCGGATGTTATCAAATTGAAATTTGAATTTGAAGTATTTTTTCAGTTCGATTAACCTTGGCCCATGGCCACCCGCTCCTCCAGTTCTCCCCTGCGCACGCAGCGCACCGACGGCAACACCACGCGCCTTCACATCCTCGAGACCGCGGGCCAGCTGTTCGCCGAGCGCGGTTTTGCCGAGGCCACGAGCAAGGAAATCTGCACCCGCGCCGGCACCAACATGGCCGCGATCAACTACCACTTCAACGGCCGCGACGGCCTCTACGAAGCCGTGCTGATCGAGGCGCACCGCCAGCTCGTGAGCATCGACGAGCTGGTCAGCCTGGCCAGCGTGCAGACCGATCCGCGCCTGAAGCTGCGCGCCTTTCTCACGCACATGGTCGAGCTGAGCGGCCAGCCCAAGGCGCCCTGGGGATTCCGCGTGGTGCTGCGCGAAGCCCTGTCGCCGTCGCCGGCGCTACCAGTGATGATCAGGCGGGCGGTGCTGCCCAAGGCCAAGCTCCTGCGCGGGCTGATCGGCGAGATCATGGCGTTGCCCGAGGACCATCCCACGGTGCAGCGCACGTTGATGTTTACGGTGCTGCCGTGCATCGTGATGATGGTGGCGCCCAAGGACCTCGGCAACAAGGTGCTGCCGGCGCTCAATGACACCGAAGCCCTCGCGGACGACCTGATGCGCTATGTGTTCGCCGGCATCGACGCCCTGATGAACGAGGCGAAGGACGCGAAGGCGCCCGCTCCTAGAGCTGGAAAGCGACGGTGAGCAGCAGCCCCTCGGCCACGTCGCGCACGAGGCCGGGGCGCCGCGCGCGATAGGGCTCGCCGGCCGAGGCGGTGGTCTCGATCCACTCGGCGAGCCAGTCGATTTCATCCGGGCCGTAGAACACGACCGCGGCCTCGTGGTTCAGCAGCAGGCTGCGCAGGTCCAGGTTGATCGAGCCGCACATCGCCAGTTCGTGGTCGACCACCACCGCCTTGGCGTGCGCCATGAAGGGCAGCATGCGAAAGCCCACGCCCGCGCGCGCCAGGTCGCGCATGGCGCGGGCGCGAACGAAGTCGGCCAGGCGGTGGTTCGATTGCGCGGGCATCGCGATCGTCACCTGCACGCCGCGCCGGGCCGCGAGCCGCAGCGCATCGCGCAGGCCATCGCCGGGCACGAAGTAGGGCGTGATCGCCAGGATGCGGTGCTCGGCGCGGAAGCACGCGTCGATGAGCAGCGCGTGCGCGGTGTCCTCGGTCTGGTCGGGGCCGCTCGGCAGGAACTGGGCCATCGCGGTGCCGGGGCCCTCGGGCACGTCGTCGCAGGCGATGGCGCGCGCCTTGCGCACGCGCACCGAGCCCCAGTCGTGGTCGAACTGGCGCGCCGCGGCGGCGGCCACGTCGCCGCGCAGGTCGAACGAGAGATCGCGCCACGCCTCGGGGTGCTGGGCGTTGCCCGTGAAGTATTCGCCCGCGAGGTTGCGCCCGCCCGACCAGAGCCAGCTGTCGTCGGCGATGGTGAACTTGCGGTGGTTGCGCAGGTTGCGCGGCCCGGTGCGGCGCAGGCTGAAGAAGGGGCGGAACACCGCCACTTCGCCGCCCGCCGCGCGCAGCAGGTCGAAGTGATGGCGCGGGAGCGACAGCGCGCCGAAGCCGTCGAGCAGCACGCGCACCTTGATGCCGTCGCGCGCGCGCTGCGCGAGCCGCGCGATCACCGCATGGCCCAGCGGGTCGTCGCCGATGATGAAGGTGCACACGTCGATGCGCTCGCGCGCGCCGTCGATCACCTGCCACAGCGCCTCGCGCGCGGCCTCGCCGTCGGCATGCAGCCGCACCGCGCAACGCCCGGGCGGTGCGAGGCCGAAGCTCTCGATCAGGTCGGCCGCCCAGTGCCCCGGCGGCACCGAGCGCGGCGGGCGCGGCGAGCCGGCCGGGCGCAGCTTGCGCTGGCCGAACAGGAGGTACATCGGCAGGATCAGGTAGGGCATCAGCACCAGCCCCATCACCCAGGCGATGGCGGTGGTGGGCGCGCGCTGCTCGCGACGCGCGCGCGTCGTGAGGACGTAGACAAGCAGCGCAAAAGTGACGACGAGGAAATGCTGCGAGGGCGAGGGCAGCCAGTCGAACTCTGTATTCGGCATGGGCACCATGATGCCTCAGCGTGCCGCCGGACCGGTCAGCGCTGCAGGAAGGCCGGCACGCCCCGGCCCTGAGAGGCGAGGAATTTCATCATCGGCTCGACCACCGCGTGCACCGCGGGCCGGTCGCGCACGCGGTCGCGCCAGGCGACCAGGCGCGGCGTGGCATCGGTCATGGCGGCGCCCTTGCGGTCGGCAAAGATGCAGGCCATGTAGAAGGCGATGTCCGCGAAGGAATAGCGGCCCGCGAGGTAGTCGTGCGTGGCCAGGAGGCCTTCCATCTCGGCGTAGTAGCGCGCGCAGGCGGTGCACGCGGCCACGGCGGGGGCGCTCTGCATGTCGTTCTGCAGGCCGAAGAGCCGGATCACGTTCGGGAAGAACACCTCGTCGGACTTGTGCTCCAGCTGCCGCGCCCGCGCCCGGCCGGCAATGCCTTCGGGCCACAGTGCGGGGTTGGGATAGCGGTCTTCGAGGTACTCGAAGATCTGCGTCGAGTCGAAGAGTTCGACCTCGCCGTCGATCAGCACCGGCACCTGCTGCTTGACGGGGTTGATGCGCAGCACGTCCGGGTGCCTGGGCTCGTAGGCGTCGTCCTTGGTGAACGGCACCATCGTGAGCTCGAACTGAATGCCTTTCTCGAGCGCGGCGATCTGCACCTTCGCGCCGAACATGCTGAGGGGGCCTGAGAGGATTTTCGTGATGGTCGTCGTCATGCCCCCGACTTCACCAGAAACCGCGCGTCAGGTCGAGCCCCAGACCTCCTGCGCGGTCTCGACCACCAGGCGCAGCTTGTTGCGCTGCGCTTCCACCGCGATGTTGTTGCCGTGCACGGTGCTGGAGAAGCCGCACTGCGGCGAGAGCGCCAGCTGCTCGAGCGGCGCGTACTTGGCGGCGTCCTCGATGCGGCGCTTGAGCTCGTCCTTGTCTTCCATCTCGCCGAACTTGGTGGTCACCAGGCCCAGCACCACCGTCTTGCCCTTGGGCAGGTAGCGCAGCGGCTTGAAGTCGCCCGAGCGGGCGTCGTCGTATTCCATGAAGTAGGCGTCCAGGTCCATCTCCTTCAGGAGCGCCTCGGCCACCGGCTCGTAGTTGCCGGCCGCCGCGTGCGTGCTCTTGAAGTTGCCGCGGCACAGGTGCATGGCCAGGAGCATGCCCGGCGGCTTCTGCGCGACCACCTTGTTGATGAAGGCGGCATAGCGGTGCGGCAGCTCGTTCGGGTCGTCGCCGCGCTTGCGGGCGGCTTCGCGCATGTGCTCGTCGCAGAGGTAGGCGAGGTTGGTGTCGTCCATCTGCACGTAGGTGCAGCCGGCCGCGGCCAGCGAGCGCAGTTCGTCGCCGTAGGCCTTGGCCACGTCGTCGTAGAACACCGGGTCGAGCTCGGGATACGCGTCCTTGCTGATGCCGGCGCGGCCGCCGCGAAAGTGCAGCATGGTCGGCGAGGGGATCGTCACCTTGGGTGTGCGGCCCGCGGAGACCTGGCTCTTCAAGTACTGGAAGTCGGCGAGTTGGATGTCCTTGACGTGGCGCACCTTGTCGATCACGCGCATCGCGGGCGGCGCCAGTTCCTCGGTGCCGTCGGGCTTGCGGATGGTGACCGGAATGTCGGTCTTCACGCCGCCGAGCTGGTCGAGGAAGTCGATGTGGAAATACGTGCGGCGGAACTCGCCGTCCGTGATGCTTTTGAGGCCGATGTCTTCCTGGAAGCGGACGATCTCGGTGATGGCCTTGTCTTCGACCGTGCGCAGTTGCTCGGGCGTGATCTCGCCCTTGGCCTTCTGCTCGCGCGCTTCGAGCAGGTATTTGGGGCGCAGGAAACTGCCGACGTGGTCGTAGCGGGCGGGCAGGGCGGCGTGCTGGGACATGGGGTGAACTCCGTCGTGGCTGATAACGAACGGAGCATCCTAGCGCCTTCGAACTCGGCGTGTCTGTATACGTTGTAGTCAGTGTTTACCCTTGATTTAGCCGCTTCGAGGTAGAAAAGTTCTGATATCTGTATACATTGGGTATTCATGAAAACGCCCACGACTGCCTTTCCACTGAACGCCTGGTACGCCGCCGCCTACGACGTCGAAGTGCGCCACGCGCTGTTGCCCCGCACCATCTGCAACCAGAAGGTGGTGCTCTTTCGCCGCACTGACGGGCAGGTCGCCGTGCTCGAAGACGCCTGCTGGCACCGCCTCATGCCGCTGTCGCTCGGCCGCCTCGAAGGCGACGAGCTGGTCTGCGGCTACCACGGCCTGGTCTACAACAGCCAGGGCCGCTGCACCCACATGCCCAGCCAGGAAACGCTCAACCCCTCGGCGTGCGTGCGAAGCTTTCCGGTGGTCGAGAAGCACCGCTTCGTCTGGATCTGGCCCGGCGATCCGGCCAAGGCCGACCCGGCGCTCGTGCCCGACATGCACTGGAACGACGACCCCGCCTGGGCCGGCGACGGCAAGATGATCCGCGTCAACTGCGACTACCGGCTTGTGGTCGACAACCTCATGGACCTGACGCACGAGACCTTCGTGCACGGCTCCTCGATCGGCAACCGCGAAGTGGCCGAGGCGCCTTTCGTCGCCACGCACGGCGACCGTTCGGCCACCGTCACGCGCTGGATGCAGAACATCGACGCGCCGCCGTTCTGGGGCGGGCAGATCCGCCATGCGCGCGGCTACACGGGCAAGGTCGACCGCTGGCAGATCATTCGCTTCGAAGGCCCGTGCACGGTGAACATCGACGTCGGCGTGGCCGAGGCGGGCAGCGGCGCGGTGCCGAGTGGCGACAACCCTGGCGACCGCAGCAAGGGCGTCAACGGCTACGTGCTCAACACGATCACGCCCGAGACCGACAAGACGTGCCTCTACTTCTGGGCGTTCGCGCGCAACTACTGCATCGGCGAGCAGCGCCTCACGCATGAACTGCGGGAGGGCGTGGCCGGCATCTTCCGCGAGGATGAACTCGTGCTCGAAGCCCAGCAGAAGGCGATGGACGACCACCCCGATCACCAGTTCTACAACCTCAACATCGATGCCGGCTCGATGTGGGCGCGCCGACTGATCGACCGCATGGTCGAGAAGGAAAAGCCCGCGCGCGCCGCGATCCCGATCCGTCCCGTCGAAGAGAAGCAGGCCGCATGAAGGCCGCGGTGGTTTCTCCGATCGAGCCCGGCGACACCGGCAGTTCGCAGGCCGTGAAGGCTCAGCTGCGGCTGCGCGAAATGATTCTTGCGGGCGAGCTGCCCGGCGGTGCGCGCATCGCCGAGGTCGCCATCTCCGAACAGCTCGGCGTCTCGCGCACCCCCGTGCGCAGCGCGCTGATGCGCCTTGAGCAGGAAGGCCTGCTCGAAGCGCTGCCCAACGGCGGTTACGCGGTGCGCACGTTTTCCGAGCGCGACGTGGCCGATGCGATCGAGCTGCGCGGCACGCTCGAAGGGCTGGTCGCACGCCTGGCGGCCGAGCGCGGCGCGGCGCCTGTGGTGCTGCGCGAAGCGCGCGCCTGCCTCACGCGCATCGACGAACTGCTGCGCGAGCCCGCGCTCGACGATGCGGCGTTCTCGCGCTACGTCACGCATAACGAGAAATTCCACGCGCTGCTGTGCGAGATGGCCGGCAGCCCGGTCATCGCGCAGCAGCTCGAACGCGTGGTCAACCTGCCGTTCGCCTCGCCCTCGGGCTTCGTCATCGTGCAGGCCAACTCGCCGGCCGCACGCGACATGCTCGTGATCGCGCAGGACCAGCACCTGCAGGTGCTCGATGCCATCGAGTCCGGCGAAGGCTCGCGTGCCGAGGCGCTGATGCGCGAGCACAGCCGCATCGCGCGGCGCAACCTGCGCGAGGCGTTGCACGGCACGCCGACCGCCGGCGAGCGCGCGCTTCCCGGCGTGCAGCTTATCCGCCGCCGCGGCTGACCGGCTTCTCTTTTTCCTTGTTGGTGTTCCCCGATGAAAAGCGATCTTCAATGGATGCAGGCGCAGGTCGCTGCGCTGCGCGATGTCACGCCCACGGTGCGCGAGTTCGAAATCCGGCCCGAGTCGGGCTTTGCCGCGTCGTATGAACCCGGCGCCCACCTGCAGGTGCAGGTGATGACGGCGCAGGGCAGGTTGCAGACGCGCTCCTACTCGTTGGTGGGCGAGGGCGACGGCAAGTGCTGGCGCATCGCGGTCAAGCGCCTGGACGACGGCCGCGGCGGCTCGCTCGCCATGTGGCAACTGGCGCCCGGCGACCGGCTGCAGGTGAGCGCGCCGCAGAACCACTTCGCGCTCGACCTCTCCGCGCCCGGCTACCTGCTGGTGGCGGGCGGCATCGGCATCACGCCGCTGGTGCTGATGGCGCAGCGCCTGGGCGCCCATGCAAAGCGCAGCGGCGTGCCCGTGAAGATGCTCTACGGCGCGCGCCATGCCGGAGAGTTCGGCTACCTGCCGCATCTGCAGGCGGCGTTGGGCGAAGCCGTCGTCGCGCATGAAGGCTCGGCGCCCATCGACTTCGCCGCCGCCATTGCCGAGCTGCCGCCTGGCGGCCAGCTCTACACCTGCGGCCCGGTGCCGATGCTCGAAGCCGTCAAGCGCGCCTGGGAGGCGGCCGGCCGCGCCCCGGCGGACCTGCGCTTCGAGACCTTCGGCAGCAGCGGCCGCCTTGCGACGCAGGCCTTCACGGTGCGCATTCCCCGCCACGACCTGGCGATCACGGTGCCCGCCGACTGCACGCTGCTCGAGGCGCTCGACGCAGCCGGCGTTCAGACGCTCTGGGACTGCAAGCGCGGCGAATGCGGCCTCTGCGCGATGGACGTGCTCGCCGTCGACGGCGAGGTCGATCACCGTGACGTGTTCCTGAGCGCCCACGAGAAGGCGGCCACCACCCGCATCTGCGCCTGCGTGTCACGCGCCGTGGGTACGCTCACGCTCGATTCCGCCTACCGCGCCGACAGTTGATTCCCCCGGCCGTTCGGGCTGAGCCTGTCGAAGCCGTGCGCAAGGCTTCGACAAGCTCAGCCCGAACGTGGTGGCAAAGCGTGCTGCGCGATCATCGCGCAGTTCATTTATTGATCGCGCAACAAAGGCCCGCGCGAAGGGCCGGCTAGGTGATTGCCTGCTCCGCCGAATGTTGCAAAGTGTTGAAAATAGCCCCGGTTTCGCATTCCGTCCCCCAAAGGAAATCCTCATGCAAAGACGCCATCTCATCCAGACCGCAGGCCTCTCGGCGATTGCGCTCGCAACCGCGCTCACGCTGCCGCTGGCCAGCGCGCAGGACAACAAGTTCAAGATCGGCCTGATCCTTCCGATGACGGGCCAGTCGGCCTCCACCGGCCGTCAGATCGAAGCCGCCGCCCGCCTTTACATGGCGCAGAACGGCGACACCGTGGCCGGCAAGAAGATCGAGCTGATCGTCAAGGACGACACGGGCCTGCCCGACGTGACCAAGCGCCTCGCGCAGGAACTGGTGGTGAACGACAAGGTCAACGTGCTGGCCGGCTTCGGCCTCACGCCGCTGGCCCTGGCCGTGGCGCCCATCGCCACCCAGTCGAAGACGCCTGAAGTGGTCATGGCCGCGGCCACGTCGAGCATCACCGAGGCTTCGCCCTACATCGTGCGTTCGAGCTTCACGCTGCCCCAGGTGTCGGTCGCCATGGGCGACTGGGCGCCCAAGAACGGCGTGAAGACGGTGGTCACCCTCGTGGCCGACTACGGCCCCGGCAACGACGCCGAGAAGTTCTTCAGCGAGCGCTTCCAGCTCAACGGCGGCAAGGTGATCGAAAAACTCCGCGTGCCGCTGCGCAACCCCGACTTCGCGCCCTTCCTGCAGAAGGTGCGCGACGCCAAGCCCGATGCGCTGTTCGTCTTCGTGCCCTCGGGCGCGGGCGCGGCGGTGATGAAGCAGTTCCTCGAACGCGGCATGGACAAGGCCGGCATCCGCATGATCGCCACCGGCGACGTGACCGATGACGACCAGCTCAACGACATGGGCGACGGCGCGCTCGGCGTGGTCACCTCGCACCACTACTCGGCCGCGCACCCCTCGGCCGCGAACAAGAAGTTCGTCGAGGCCTTCCAGAAGGCCAACCCCAAGATGCGCCCCAACTTCATGGCCGTCGGCGGCTACGACGGCATGCGCGTGATCTACGAAGCGCTCAAGACCACCAAGGGCCAGGGCGGCGGCGAAGCGCTGCTGGCGGCCATGAAGGGCCAGGTCTTCGAGAGCCCGCGCGGCCAGGTGCTGATCGATGCGCAGACGCGCGACATCGTGCAGGACGTGTACCTGCGCAAGGTCGAGAAGAAGGACGGGCAGCTCTACAACGTCGAGTTCGACGTGATCAAGGGCGTGAAGGACCCCGGCAAAGCCAAGTAAGGCCCCAACCGTTCGGACAACCCCATCCGTTCGGCCTGAGCTTGTAGAAGGCTTGCGCACACCGCGCCCCGGCTTCGACAGGCTCAGCCCGAACGGTGGTCGACGAAATCCAACGGTGGCGGCAAACCTCGTACGGTAGTCAGCGAATCCGAACGGCAGCAGGCCCCTCCGAACGGCTGTCAGAAATCTCATGCTCACCATCCTTTTCGACGGCATCGCCTACGGCATGCTGCTCTTCGTTCTCGCCGTCGGCTTGGCCGTGACGCTCGGGTTGATGAACTTCATCAACCTCGCGCACGGCGCCTTCGCCATGGCGGGCGGCTACCTCACCGTGTTCGCGATGCAGAAGCTCGGCATGCCGTTCTTGGCCTGCCTGCCGTTCGCGTTCATCGTCGTTGCGCTCGCCGGAGCCTTGCTCGAACGCACGCTCTACCGGCCGATGTACGGCAAGCCGCACCTGGACCAGGTGCTCTTTTCCATCGGCCTCGCGTTCATGGCGGTGGCCGCCATCGATTACTTCGTGGGCTCTTCGCAGCAAAACGTGCAACTGCCCGAATGGCTGCGCGGCCGCACCGAGATCGGCGACGGCGCGCTGCTGCTGGGCATGGGGCATTACCGGCTCTTCATCATCGGCGTGTGCGCTGTGCTCACCGTGGTGCTGCAACTCATCCTCTCGAAGACACGCTTCGGCAGCCGGCTGCGCGCCGCGGTGGACGACCCGCGCGTGGCCGCGGGCCTGGGCATCAACGTGAACGTCGTGTTCCTGTTGACCTTCGCCGCGGGCTCGGGTCTCGCGGGGCTGGGCGGCGCGCTGGGCGCGGAAATCCTCGGGCTCGATCCGACCTTTCCGCTCAAGTACATGATCTATTTCCTGATCGTGGTGTCGGTCGGCGGCACCTCGTCGATCACCGGGCCGCTCGCGGCCGCGCTGCTGCTGGGCATTGCCGACGTGGCGGGCAAGTACTTCATTCCGAAGATGGGCGCGTTCACCGTCTACCTGCTGATGATCCTGATCCTGATGTGGCGGCCGCAAGGGCTGTTCACGCGCAAGGGAGGCCGATAGATGAGCTCGCCCCCAGTCTTCGCGCACTTCGTGTCGCTTCGCCAACCCCCTTTCAGGTGGCAACGCCAGCGGCCCGGCAAAGCCGGTTCCGCGGCGTTCCTCGCATGGACCGGGAACTGAAATGAGAAACCTCGATACATCGGCCGAGTTCCAATCGGCCCTGCTGCGCACCGCGCGCTGGCGGCCCTGGGAGTTCGTGGTCTGGGCGGTCGCCTTCGCGCTGCCGCTGCTGGTGCCTTCGCATTCGCTGCTGGTCAACGAAATCGCCATCGTCGCGCTGTTCGCGATGTCGCTCGACCTGATCCTTGGCTACACCGGCATCGTCTCGCTCGGGCATGCCGCCTTCTTCGGCTTCGGCGCGTATGCCGCGGCGCTGTTCGCCAAGCTCGTGATGCCTGACCCGACCGTCGGGCTGGTGTTCGCGACCGTGCTCTCGGCGCTGCTCGGCCTCGTGGCCAGCGTGACGATCCTGCGCGGCAGCGACCTCACGCGGCTCATGGTCACGCTGGGCACCGCGCTGCTGCTGCTGGAGCTGGCCAACAAGCTCGACTGGCTCACCGGCGGGGCCGATGGCCTGCAGGGCGTGGTCATGGGGCCGGTACTCGGGCTCTTCGAGTTCGACCTCTACGGCCGCACGGCCGCCTGGTATTCGCTCGCGGTGATGCTGGTGCTGTTCCTGGTGATGCGCCGGCTCGTACATTCGCCGTTCGGTGCGACGTTGAAGGCGATCCGCGACAACCGCTTGCGTGCGATGGCCATCGGCATTCCGGTGGTCTCGCGCCTCGCGGTCATCTACACCGTGGCGGCCGGCATCGCGGGTGCGGCGGGCGCGCTGCTCGCGCAGACCACCGGCTTCGCCTCGCTCGATGTGCTGGCCTTCGACCGCTCGGCCGACGTGCTGCTGATGCTGGTGATCGGCGGCGTGGGCTGGCTCTATGGCGGCGTGGCGGGCGCCATCGTCTTCAAGCTGCTGCAGAACTGGCTCTCGGCCGTGACGCCGCAGTACTGGATGTTCTGGATCGGCCTCATCCTCGTGCTGCTGGTGCTCGTGGGGCGCGACCGACTGCTCAAGCCGTGGACCTGGTTCGGCAAGAAGAAGGGCGGTGCGGCATGACCACCGCCACCACAGAGACCGTGCTCTCGACGCAAGGCCTGGTGATGCGCTTCGGCGGCATCACGGCCACCAACAACGTCACGATGGAACTGAAGCGCGGCGCACGCCACGCGCTCATCGGCCCGAACGGCGCCGGCAAGACCACGCTGATCAACCTGCTGACCGGCGTGCTCACGCCGACCGAAGGCCGCATCACGCTGCTCGGCGAAGACATCACCACGCTCGCGCCGCACAAGCGCGTGGCGCGCGGGCTGGTGCGCACCTTCCAGATCAACCAGCTGTTCGATTCGATGACGCCGCTGGAGACGCTGGCGCTCGTGGTGTCGCAACACAAGGGCATCGCCGCGCAATGGTGGCGTCCGCTCGGTGGCACCAAGGGCATCGCCGAACGGGCAGGGCAACTGCTGGAGCAGTTCCACCTGGCGGACGTCGCGAAGCAGCAGACGAAATTCATGGCCTACGGCAAGCGCCGCCTGCTGGAGATCGCCATCGCGCTCGCCTGCGAGCCGCGCGTGCTGCTGCTGGACGAGCCCGTGGCGGGCGTGCCGGCCGGCGAGCGCGAAGAGCTGCTGCAGACCGTGGCCGCACTGCCTGCCGATGTGTCGGTGCTGCTGATCGAGCACGACATGGATTTGGTGTTCAGCTTCGCCGACCGCATGACGGTGCTGGTCAACGGCACTCTGCTGACCGAGGGCGACCCCGAGACCATCGCCAACGATCCGAAGGTGAAAGAGGTCTATCTGGGCCATGGAGAGAACGCCCATGTCTGAACTGCTGCGCATCGAGAACCTGAGCGCGGGCTACGGCGAGGCCGTGGTGCTGCACGACGTGGCGTTCGCGCTCGGCGAAGGCCAGACGCTCGCGCTGCTCGGCCGCAACGGCACGGGCAAGACGACGCTGATCAACACGCTGGCGGGCGCCACGCGCCAGCACGGCGGCACCATCGCGCTCGGCGGGCAGGCGCTGCACAAGCTGGCACCGCATCAACGTGCCGCAGCGGGCATCGGCTGGGTGCCGCAGGAGCGCAACATCTTCAAGTCGCTCACGGTTCACGAGAACCTGACGGCCGTGGAGCGCCCGGGCAAGTGGAATCCGCAGCGCGTCTACGAGATGTTCCCGCGCCTGGCCGAACGCAAGACCAACTTGGGCACGCAGCTCTCGGGCGGCGAGCAGCAGATGCTGGCCGTGGGCCGCGCGCTGGTGCTGAACCCCAAGCTGCTGCTGCTGGACGAGCCGCTCGAAGGCCTCGCGCCGATCATCGTGGAAGAACTGCTGCGCGCGATCCGCCGCATCACGCAGGACGAGGGGCTGGCCGCGATCATCGTGGAGCAGCACCCGCAGGCGATCCTTGCGATTTCCGACCACGCGGTGGTGCTCGACCACGGCACCATCGTCCACACCGACAGCGCGGCGGCATTGCGTAGCCAGCCGCAGGTGCTGGAGCGGTTGCTGGGCGTGGCACGGTAGCGGCTCTCACGAACAACGAAGGAGACAGACAGATGGCGATCCCGAAGACAGTGTTTTGCGGGGGCGCCATGCTGGCGGCCGCCGCGTTGCTCGCCGCGTGCGGCACCCCCACCGGCCCGAGGGCGCTCACGCTCGGCGGAGACCCGGCGACATCCTGCGCAGCCCTCGTGGCGCCGATCGCACCCGCTGCGATCGGCCTGCCGAGCGGCGCTGCGACCATCGACTCGGCGACCCTCGTTGCCGCGTCCCCGCTGGCGGTCGCCGAACGCGGGCCCAGCCCCGCGGCGCGCATCACGCCGGTGACGCCCGCGCACTGCAAGGTGCTCGGGCGCATCGCGCCGCTCGATGCGAGCGCGCCGCCGATCCTGTTCCAGGTCAACCTGCCGCTCGCGTGGAACGGGCGCAGCGTGCAGTACGGCGGCGGTGGCTTCAACGGCGTGCTCATCACGGGCCTTTCGCTGGTGCCGGCGGGCCGCTTCGACCAGCCGACGCCGCTCGCGCAGGGCTACGTGACCTACGGCACCGACTCCGGCCACCAGAACGTGCAGGGCCAGCCGCCGCAGTCCTTCGCGCTCAATGACGAGGCGCTCGTGAACTTCGCGCACGCCTCGTACAAGAAGGTGCGCGACGTGGCGGTGGCGCTGATGCAGCGCGCCTACGGGCAGGCCCCGCAGAAGCTCTACTTCATGGGCAGCTCCGAGGGCGGGCGCGAGGCGCTCACGATGGCGCAGCGCTATCCGCAGGACTTCGACGGCATCTTCAGCCGCGTGCCGGTGATCAACTGGACCGGCCTGCAACATGCCGGCACGCGCAACGGCATCGCGACCTTCGGCGAAGGGTGGCTCAGGCCCGCGCAGGTGCAATTAGTGCACAACGCGGTGCTCGCGTCGTGCGATGCCGCGGACGGCGTGGCGGACCGCATCGTGTCGAACCCGGTGGCGTGCCTGCAGCGCTTCGATCCGGCCAGCCTGCGCTGCGCAGCGGGCACGAGCGGCGACAACTGCCTCAACGATGCGCAGGTGCAGGCCGTGCGCACGCTGCGCTCGCCGTGGCGCGCGCCGGTGCCGCTGGCCCACGGTGTCACCGAATATCCGGGCTGGGGCATCGGCGGCGAAGGCACGCCGGCCTTCGCCTCGATGGGCGGCTGGAACGCGTGGTGGACCGGCACCGCCGCACCGACCGTGCCGCCGCAGCCGAGCAACGGCATCGCATGGTTCTACGGCAGTGGCGCTCTGCAGTATTTCTACGCACGCAATCCATCGCTCGACGTGCGCAACTACCGCGCCGAAGACTTCGCCGCGCGCATCGCCACCGTGTCGCAGCTGATGGACTCGACCAACCCCGACCTCGCCGCCTTCAACGCGCGCGGCGGCAAGCTGCTGATGCTGGAGCACATGGCCGACTACGCGCAGAGCCCGTTCGCCGGCATCCGCTACTACGAGGCGGTGGTGGCGCGCATGGGGCGCGACAACGTGGACCGTTTCATGCGCCTCTACACCGCGCCCGGCGTGGACCATGTGGGCAGCGGCGCGCCCGCCAATGTCGACATGCTCGGCGCGCTGGCCGACTGGGTCGAGCGCGGCCGTGCGCCGGCCGGGCTGCAACTGCTCGAGCAGGAAGTGCAGCCGCCGTTCAAGACCACCCGCGCACGCCCGCTGTGCGAGTGGCCGCTGTGGCCGCGCTATGTGAGCGGGGATGCCTCGCAGGCGGCGAGCTTCCAGTGCAGCAGATAGCGCACGCCATCGCACGGGCACTCTTCTGAGAGGGTGATCTTCAAGGTCCGATTGAAAGTGTTTCCGGATCGAGGGCCTTTTTCAAACGGTGCTGTCACCGGAAACTGCGGGAATCCGAACTTCATGCCGCAGGAAATGAATACATGAGCACCCCCCTCTGATCAGCATCGCCGTGCTGAAGGCCAAGGCCGGCCAGCGCGATGCGCTTCGCGCCGCCTTGAGCGCACTGGTGCCCTCCACGCGGGAGGAGCCCGGCTGCCTCGACTACACCTTGTTCGAACTGCGCGACGAGCCCGGGAGCTTCTACATGCGCGAGTCGTTCAGGGACCAGGCAGCGCTGGACGCGCACTTCGCCACGCCGTACTTCCAGGCGTTCGAGAAGCGGGTCGACGAGTTGCTGGATGCGCCGATCCGGCTGGTCTTCCTGGAGAAAGTCGCCTAGATCGCGCAGCCGTCGGGCCCACACACGGCGGGCGGTGCTTCGGATCGCGGCGGCGCGGCCGGCGTGGCGAGCTGCGCCTTCCATTCGACCGCGCGGCCGAGCCAGGGGCCGATGTCGATGCGGCCTGCGACGCCGTCGGGTTGCGTCAGCACGAAGGTCGGAAAGCCCTGGCCGCCCGCGCGTTGCAGGAACTGCCGGCTCGCTGCAATGTGCTGCGAGGTCGCTTCGCCAGAGAGGCGCGCGAAGGCCGATACGAAAGCCGCTGTGTCGAAGCCGAGTTCGGCGGCCACTGCGGCGAGCACGTCCGCATCGGCGATGCGCCGGCCTTCGACGTAGTGGGCGTGCTGCAGGCGATGGATCATGTCGAGCCCGCCGCCGTCGCGCAGCGCCTCGGCCGCGAGGACCGCGGTGGTCGGCGGTTCGGAGTCCATCACCGCACCCGTGTCCCGCAGCAGTCCTTCGAAGTAGGCCTCGCCGAACGGCTGGCCTGTGAGGTCGGCGATGCGCCGGTCGTGCGGCATCACGTATTCGCGCCACTGCGGGGACATGGCACGCCGGTTCGCGCCGGTCATCATGCCGCCGCCGTGGAACTCGACCTTCAGGCCCGGAACGCTGCGTGCCGCATCGACCAGCGGCGCGGCGGCGTAGCACCAGCCGCACATCGGATCGAAGATGTAGTGCAGCGTGGCGGTCTCGGCGGTCTCGGCTGTGTCGTTCACTGCGGCCATTTCATTTCTCCCTTGATGACCTTGGCACCGAGCTCCAGCGACGAGGCGCCTTCCAGCGTCGGGTAGCGCTTCTTCATCGCGGCGACGAGCGCGGCCGAGTCCTTGGCCTTCTTCGCCTCGGTCTCGAAAGCCTGCAGGTAGCCGCGCGTGAACTTCACTGCCGCGAGCGAGTGGGGCGCGCTGCCATCGGCGTTCGGCAGGTAGTGGCCGGGCACCACGGTCTTGGGGTGCAGTGCTTCGATGCGGCCCAGCGTCCTCGCCCAGTCGCGGCGGGAGCCGGGCGTTTGCGTATCGGCCATCCATACATGGGCGTTGGCCCACACGGGGATGCCGCCGGCCACCGCCTTCAGCGACGGAATCCACGCGAAGGTGCGGTCGGGCGTGGGGCCGTCGAGCCCGACGATCCGGATCTTGCGGCCTTCGAGCGTCAGGCTGTCGCCCACGAGCGGCTCGGGAACGACCACTGCCTTGGGCGCGTTGTCCTTGAGGATCGGGCCCCAGTGCGCGAGCTTGCCGTCCTTGGAGGCCTGGATCGCGGCCACGGTCTGCGGCGTGGCGACGATCTTCGCGTCGGGGAAGGCGGCCTGGATCACGTCGAGGCCGAAGTAGAAGTCGGGGTCGCTGTGGCTGATGTAGACGGTGGTGAGCTTCTTGCCGCTGGCCTTGATCTTCTCGACCAGCGCCTGGGCATCGTTGCGCTGGAACTGCGCGTCGATCAGCACGGCATCGGTCTGGCCGGTGATGAGTTCGGACGACACCGGGAACATCGACCTGGCGCCGGGGTTGTAGACGTCGAGCTTCAGTGGCTCGGCGGCGCCGGCGGCCTGGGCGGCCAGCGGAGCGAAGGCGAGCGTGGCGGAAAGGGCGGACAGGGCGGCGGTGGAAAGGAGGGCTCTGCGGAACATGGCGGTGTCTTTCGGTCGATTGGATGAGGTGACAGCGTGAACAGACCGAATGCTAGGTTGCTGGAAACGAAACAAAAACCACCGCTGCCGCAATGGATCGTTTCTGTTATCGGACGAATCAGGCGTTCTCTCCCCTGCTCGTGGCGCAGCGCTCGAGGTGCGCGATCAGGAGCTGGGCCGAGGGCGACAGCGTCGCCTCGCTGCGAAAGCAGATCGCAAACCGCCGGCGCGCCCAGTCGTCCGTGAGCGGCATCAGGCGCAGCCCGAAGGCCTCGGTGAACGGCCGCGCGACTTCCGCCGGCACCACACTGATCGCAAGCCCCGCGCGCACCACGCGCAGCGCCGCATCGAAGTTGGACACCAGCACCCGGTAGACGAGCGGCTTGCCGGCAACGGCGGCCTCGCGCGCGAGCATCAGCTGCACGGCGCTCAGCGCGGGCATGCCGACGAATTCGTGGTCGAGCACGTCTTCGAAGCGCACCGCGTCGTGGCGGGCCACGGCGTGCGACGGGTGCGCGACGATCGCCAGGTGGTCCGAGCGGTAGTCGCGCCGCTCCAGCCCTTCGAGGTCGGCCGCGTCCCAGCACAGGCCGATGGACGCGCTGCCTTCGCGGATGCCCCGGACGATCTCGGGGCTCACGCGCTCTTCCATGTCGACCCGGATGTTGCGGTGCGCCGGGTGCTGCAGGAAGCCGGCCACGTCCTCTGCCAGCGATTCGGCCATGACCGACGCCGAAGCCAGGATGCGCACGTGCCCGCGCGCCCCGCCGGCATAGGCGGCCATGTCGCGCTCGATGCGGTGGGCGCTGCCGAGCATGGCGCGGGCGTGTTCGAGCAGGGTTTCGCCGGCCGGCGTGGGCACCACGCCCCGGCGCTTGCGCAGCAGGAGCGGCGTGCCGACGGTGTCTTCGAGCTGCGCGAGGCGCTTGCTGATCGCCGAGCCGACGATGCTGGCCTCTTCGCCGGCGCGGGCGATGCTGCGCGTTTCGCAGACGGCGACGAACAGGCGCAGCGTGGTGAGGTCGAGGTCTCTCATGATGTTCCGTTCTGGAAGCAGATGGCTTCCAAAATGTACCTTCAAGACCGAATCGGAACTTCTAACATCGACGCGTACCACTCACGACGGAGACAAAGACTTGATTCACGCCTTCCTGCCGCCCCGCGCGGTCGTTCGCGAAGTGGGGCTGCGCGACGGGCTCCAGAGCATCGCCCGCGTCCTGCCAACCGCACGCAAGCTCGAATGGATCCGCGACGCGTACGCGGCCGGGCAGCGAGAGATCGAAGTCGGCTCGTTCGTGCCGGCGCACCTGCTGCCGCAACTGGCCGACACGGCCGAATTGCTGGCTTATGCCAAGACGCTGCCGGGGCTTTTCGCCTCGGTCCTCGTGCCCAACCTCAAGGGCGCCGAGCGCGCCATCGCGGGCGAGGCCGACCTGATGATGGTGCCGCTCTCGGCGAGCCACGCGCACAGCCTCGCCAACCTGCGCAAGACACCCGACGAGGTGGTCGCCGAGGTCGGCCGCATGCGCGCCGCGCGCGATGCGGCGGGCTCCAGGACGCTGATCGACGGCGGCGTCGGCACCGCGTTCGGCTGCACGATCCAGGGCCGCGTCGAACCCGACGAGGTGCTGCGCCTGATGCAGGCGCTGCTCGACGCGGGCGCCGATCGCGTGAGCCTGGCCGACACGGTGGGCTATGCCGATCCGGCGATGGTGCGCAGCCTGTTCGAGCGCGCGCTGCGCATCGCGGGCGACCGCCTCTGGTGCGGCCATTTCCACGACACGCGCGGCCTCGGGCTCGCCAATGCCTATGCGGCGCTGGAGGTCGGCATCACGCGCTTCGACGCGTGCCTGGCCGGCATCGGCGGCTGTCCGCACGCGCCGGGCGCGAGCGGCAACGTCGACACCGAAGACCTCGTCTTCATGCTGGAAAGCATGGGCGTTGCGACCGGTGTCGATCTGACGAAACTGCTCGACCTGCGCAAGCGCGTGGCCGGCTGGCTCGACGGCGAGACGCTGCAGGGCACGGTGTGGCGGGCGGGGTTCCCGAAGACCTTTGCGCCGGCCGCAGCGGCCGCAGCGGCCGAAGGGGTGGCCGCATGAGCGCCGCGTCTGCCGAGCCGAAACGCCTGCCGCTCGCGGGCATCCGCGTGGTCGAGTTCACGCACATGGTGATGGGGCCGACCTGCGGCATGGTGCTGGCCGACCTGGGCGCGGAAGTCATCAAGGTCGAGCCGATCGACGGCGACCGCACGCGGCACTTGCTGGGCGCGGGCGCGGGCTTCTTCCCGATGTTCAACCGCAACAAGAAGAGCATCGCGCTCGACCTGCGCAACCCGCAGGGGCTGGAGGCGGCGCTGCGCCTGTGCGCCACGGCCGACGTGGTGGCGCAGAACTTCAGGCCCGGCACGATGGACAAGTACGGGCTGGGCTACGCCGCGCTCGGCAAGCTCAATCCGCGCCTCGTGTACGTGAACCACACCGGCTTCCTGCCGGGGCCCTACGAGCACCGCACCGCGCTCGACGAGGTGGTGCAGATGATGGGCGGCCTGGCCTACATGACGGGGCGCCCGGGCGACCCGCTGCGCGCGGGCACGAGCGTGAACGACATCATGGGCGGCATGTTCGGCGCCATCGGCGCCATCGCTGCGCTGATGCAGCGCGCGGAAACCGGCAAGGGGCAGGAGGTGCAGTCGGCGCTGTTCGAAAACAACGTGTTCCTGGTCGGCCAGCACATGCTGCAGTACGCGATCACGGGGCAGGCGGCGGCGCCGATGCCCGAGCGCATCTCGGCCTGGGCGCTGTACGACGTGTTCACCGTGAAGGACGGCGAGCAGATCTTCCTGGCCGCCGTGAGCGATGCGCAGTGGACGGTGTTCTGCGACGCGCTCGGCTTCGACGACCTGAAGGCCGACCCGGCCCTTCGCACCAACAACGACCGCGTGCGCCTGCGGCCCACGCTGCTGGCCGACCTGCGCGCGCGGCTCGCCGACCGCTCGGCGGCGGAGCTCTCGGCGATCTTCGAGGCACGGGGCCTGCCGTTCGCGCCGATCACCCGGCCCGAGGACCTGTATGCCGACCCGCACCTGAAGGCCACCGGCGGCCTTGCAGACATCCGCCTTCCCGACGGCGAGCGCGCGGGGCAGATCGCGCAGACGACGCTGTTCCCGATCACGCTCGATGGCGATCGCCTGGGCGTGCGCCTGCATCCGCCGACGCTGGGCGAACACACGCGCGAGCTGCTGGCCGAACTGGGTTATGGCGATGCGCAGGTCGATGCGATGCATGCCGACGCGGCCGTGAGTTGAAGCCGGCGATTCTTCAAAACCATAAAGAGAGACAAACCATGACCACGAACTTCCTTCCGATAAACCGCCGCACGATGCTGGGATTCGGCGCCAGCACCGCGGCGCTGGCCGCGTTCCCCACGTTCGCGCAGGGCTCGGACAAGCCGATCCGCTTCATCCTGCCGATCAGCGCCGGCTCGGGCGTGGACAACATCGTGCGCGCCGCATCGGTGGCGTTGGGCAAGGCCTTCGGCCAGCCGGTGGTGATCGAGAACATGCCGGGCGCGGGCGGCATTACCGGCACCGCGGCCATCGTCAAGGCCGCACCCGACGGGCTCACGCTGGGCATGGTGTCGAACAACCACGTGATCAACCCGAGCGTGTTCAAGAAGATGCCGTTCGATGCGATCGCCGACATCACGCCGATCAGCGTGGTCGGCGCAACGCCGCTGGTGCTGATGGTGAACCCGAAGCTGCCCGCCAAGAACGTGAAGGAGCTGGTGGCGCTCCTGCGCGCCAGGCCCGAGGGCTACAACTACGCCTCGTCGGGCAACGGCACCATCATTCACCTGGCCGGCGAGATGTTCATGGACGAGGCCGGTGTGAAGGCTCGGCACATTCCCTACAAGGGCACCGGCCCGATGGTGACCGACATGATGGCGGGGCAGGTCGAGATTGGCGTGGTCGCGCTGCCTGCGGTGCAGCAGCACATCAGGAGCGGCGCGCTGCGCGCCATCGGCGTTTGCGGGCCGGCGCGCTCGCCGGCCGCGCCGGACATCCCGACGATCGCGGAGCAGGGGCTGCCGAACTACGCGGTCGAAGGCTGGTTCGCGGTGATCGGCCCGCCGAAGATGCAGGCGGCCGACGTCAAGCGCGTGCACGACGCCGTGGTCGCCGCCTACACCAGCGCCGAGGTGCGCGAGGCGATGGACAAGCAGGGCAACGTCATCAAGCCCACCTCGTCCGAGGAGGCCGCGAGCTACTTCCGCACCGAGGCCGCGCGCTATGCGGCGCTCGTGAAGAAGGCGAACGTGGTGCTGGAGTAGCCGGCCGAGCTATTTATGCCGGGCTCGTGAGCTTGAGCCCGAGGATGCCCGCGACGATGAGGCCGACGCAGGCCAGACGCGCCGCGTTGGCCGGCTCGTGGAACAGCACGATGCCCAGGATCACCGTGCCCACGGCGCCGATGCCGGTCCACACCGCGTAGGCCGTGCCCACCGGCAGCGAGCGCATCGCCCAGCCCAGCAGCACCACGCTGAGGATCATCGAGATCGCGGTGCCGACCGAGGGCCAGAACTTGGTGAATCCTTCGGTGTACTTGAGGCCGATGGCCCATCCCATTTCAAGCAGACCAGCCACCAGCAATACGACCCAGGCCATGCGCGCTCCTTGGTAAGGCAAAAAGACAAAAAGGGGTTTCAGTTCTCCGGCCGCACGGCACGGTAGAGGGCGCGCACGAAATCCGACTGAGTGATCATGCCGGTGAGACGCTTTTCACCATCGATGATGGGGATATGGTGGTGGCCGCCTTCGGAGAAAAGCGGCACGAGGTCGACCACCGGCCGGTCGGCACTGGCCACGCGCACCTGGCGCGTCATGATCTGGCCAACCACCTCGGGCTTGTTCGAGACCACGGTGCGCGTGGCGCGGATCAGGTCGCGCAGTCGGCCCGCGATGCCTTCGTGGTTCTGCAGGTCGAGCTGGCGGAAGAAGTCGGCCTGCGTGACGATGCCCACCACGCGGCGCGTGCGGTCGGTGACCGGCAGCGCCTTGATGCGCTTCTCGTGCATCAGCGCCCAGGCCTCCTGCAGCGGCGTTCCGAACTCCACCGAGATCGGGTGGGGCGACATGATGTCGCCGCAATCGAGCGTGCCCAGGCGCCGCTTGTACGACTCGAGCTCGGTCTGCTGGATCAGCGATTCGAGGTCGTCGCGGCTGATGTCCAGCACCTGGTTGTAGCGGGCGAGCACCGCGTCGATGTCGGCCTGGCTGAAGCGGGCATCGGCGCGCGGCGGTTGCGCCAACTGCACATGCGGATAACGCCGGCCGGTCAACGAGTTGTAGGCCACGCCGGCCAGCACCAGCAGCAGCGAGTTGGTGAAGAACGGAAAGAGCGCCGACGAGAAATGCGTGGTGTGCGTGAGCACCGCGAGCAGCGCCGCCGCCCCGCCCGGCGGGTGCAGGCAGCGCGCGAAGAACATCACGCCGATCGCGCCTGCCACCGCGATCGCGGCGGCCAGGGCCGGGTCGGGAATGAAGCTCGCGCAGGCGATGCCGACCACGGCTGAGAGCGTGTTGCCGCCGATCACCGACCAGGGCTGCGCGAGCGGGCTCGCGGGCACCGCGAACACCAGCACCGCGCTCGCGCCCAGCGGCGCGATCAGCCAGACGGCGCTGCCCAGCACGCCGGCAAGTGGGCCGGCCAGCCAGCGGCACAGCACCGCGGTGACGAAAAGGCCGATGGCGGCGCCGCACACGGCGCGCAGGCGCTCGCGCCTGTCGACGGTGGTGCGGCCCGGCAACCAGGCGCGTGCATGGGCGAGAACCGCGGAGAGCCGCATCGCGCCGTTCCTTCAGAAGGTGTGAATGAATTCGGCGTGCCCGGGCAGCCCGCCCAGGCGCGCCCGATCAAGGCGCAAAGCGCAGCCATAGCTCGGGCTATGGCGAGTATTTGCAACGCCGAGCGGGTGTGTCTGGGCGGGATGAGCGGGCATGGCGGATTCGTTCACACCTTCTCAGGTTTCGTTGGCGAGGCTGCGGCCGATCTCGGGCCAGCGGCCGTGCAGCCAGACCCAGGCCACGAGGCCGATGCCCAGCATCAGCGTGGAGGTGACTGCCAGGGCCAGTGTGGAATGCATCACCAGCGGTGCGATGGCGCCCGCGACAACGCCGTTGGCGGTCGAGCCGATCACCGCCTGCAGCGACGAGGCCATGCCGCGGCGCTCGGGGTGCAGGTCGAGCACCAGCAGCGTGACCACCGGCACCATCAGCGCCCAGCCGAAGGCGAACACCGCGAGCGGCCACAGCGCCCATGCCACGTGCGCGTCGAAGAAGAAGTTGGCCACCACGTTGACCACCGAGGTCACCAGCATGATGAGGAAGCCGTCGCGGATCTGCCGCTTGGGCGTCACCTTGCCGGCCATGCGGCCGCTGGCGCGCGCGCCGAGCATGATGCCGCCGATGGTGAGCAGGAAGAACCAGAAGAATTGCTGCGGCTGCAGCGCGAGGTGGTCGCCAAGAAATGCGGGCGCGGCCAGCACGTAGAGGAACATGCCGTTGAAGGGCACGCCGCTTGCGAGCGCGAGCAGCAAAAAGCGCGGGTCGGAGCACAGGTCCCAGTAGCCGCGCATCAGGTGCCGCACGTGGAACGACTGGCGGTGCGAGGGATGCAGCGTCTCGGGCAGCAGCTTGTAGTTGGCCACGAACAGCACCACGCCCACGGCCACGAGGAACCAGAACACCGCGTGCCAGCCCGCATGCACGAAGAGGAAGCCGCCGATGATCGGCGCGATGGCCGGCGCCACGCCGAAGTAGATCGTCACCTGGCTCATCACGCGCTGCGCCTCGGCGGGCGGGAACATGTCGCGGATCACCGCGCGCGAGACCACGATGCCCGCGCCGGTCGAGAGGCCCTGCAGCCCGCGGAACAGCACCAGCTGCGTGATGTTCTGCGAGAGCGCGCAGCCCAGCGAGGCGATGGTGAATACTGCGAGGCCCCACAGCACCACGGGCCGGCGGCCGAAGCTGTCCGACAGCGCGCCGTGGAACAGGTTCATGAACGCAAAGCCGAATAGGTAGGCCGAGAGCGTCTGCTGCATCTCGGCCGGCGTCGCGCCGATGGAGCGCGCGATGCCCGAGAAGGCCGGGATGTAGGTGTCGATGGAGAAGGGCCCGAGCATGCCGAGCACCGCGAGCAGGACGGCCAGCGCCCAACGCGGGGCCTGCCAGAGTTTGTCGGCGTCGGGATTCATGGGTTGGACGGGAGAGGAGAAAGGGCGCGCGAGGCACGCACCGAAAGAGTGCGAGCGTAGCAGACGTGCCAGGCGGTTGCCGAACTGCCCGCCCACTAAACTGCGCGCCTGCGTGCATTGAAGAAAAGAAGGGACGAGGAATGAGTCAGGAGTTTCTGTCGATCACCCGTGGCGAGCTGTGGCTGCGCGGTGGCGGAGCCGCACCGGTGCAGATCGAATCGCCGTTTGCGCGCGAGCTGATCCAGCGCGAAGCCAACAGCCGCCGCACCACCTCCTGGAAGCATGCCGAGCGCGAGGAGTCCAAGGGCATGCTCTCGGGCGCCGCGCTGTGGGGCCGGGGTGGCCCGGGCGGCGCGATGGCGCCGGCGCGCTTCCAGCACGTCTGCCGCGGCGGCCCGCGCACCATCTATTACGTGCTGAGCGTGGGACGCAGCATCGGCCTGTTCCGCTACGAGCTGGACGAGAAGCGCGAGGTACGCCTTTTCCATCGGCAGCACACGCCGATTCTCGGCATGGCCTACGTGCCCGAGACCCGCCACCTGGTGCTGGCCGTGGGGCAACCCGACGGTACCGCGCAGCTGGAGGTGTTCGACGAAGAGGGCAATGCCAAGGGCGCGATCACCGGCGGCGACAGTCTGGACGCGGCGCCGGCTGCGATGCCGGGCGCGACCTCGACGTTGGTGTACCAGTCGTGCGGCGTGGCGCGGCATGCCGAGAGCGGTGTCGTCGTCGCGATGGCGCATTCGACGGTGAACTGGCTCGACTACAAGAGCGCCGAGATGGACAGCCTGCTCGACGACCCCGAGTGGGACTACATCGTTCCGCGCATCGCGGCTGACGGCACGCTCTATGCCATCCGCCGGCCGGTGGAGAAGCCCGCGCACGAGCGCGCCGGCGGCGCGATCAAGGACACGCTGATGATGCCGCTGCGCCTGGGCAAGGCGGTCTTCGGCTATCTCAACTTCTTCTCGATGATCTACGGCAAGGAGCCGCTGCGCTCGGCCGGCGGCCCGCGCACGCCGGAGCTCGACCAGGACCTGGGCCAGTTGTGGCTGCACGGCCGGATGATCGAGCTGTCGAAGGTGCGCAATGACCCGCAATACGCGGGCAACCTGGTGCCGGGATCGTGGCAGCTGATCGCGCAGGAAGGCCGCCGCGCGAGCCCGCGCGTGGTCGCCTCGCACGTGGCGCACTTCGATCTCGCCCCGGACGGCGCCGTGCTCTACAGCAACGGCTACGACATCTTTTCGTGGTCGCGCGGCGAGCAGCGCAAGCTGGACCGCGAAGCGCTGGTGGAGGGGCTCGCGGCGCTCTGAAGCGGCGCAATGGCCAAAGAAAAAGGCCCTGAACCGCGCGTGCGGTTCAGGGCCTTTTTTTCGGGCGATGCCGGCACCTCTGCGGGTGCCGGAAAACGCCAGCCTTACAGCGTGTCGATGAAGCTGCGCAGCTTGTCCGAACGCGACGGGTGCTTGAGCTTGCGCAGCGCCTTCGCCTCGATCTGGCGAATGCGCTCGCGGGTCACGTCGAACTGCTTGCCGACTTCTTCCAGCGTGTGGTCGGTCGACATCTCGATGCCGAAGCGCATGCGCAGCACCTTGGCTTCGCGCGGCGTGAGGGAGTCGAGGATGTCTTTCACCACGTCGCGAAGACCTGCCTGCATCGCGGCCTCGATGGGGGCCGTGTTGCTGCTGTCCTCGATGAAGTCGCCCAGGTGCGAATCGTCGTCGTCGCCGATGGGGGTTTCCATCGAGATCGGCTCCTTGGCGATCTTCATGATCTTGCGGATCTTGTCTTCCGGGATCTCCATCTTGGCGGCCAGGATGCCGGCGTCGGGCTCGAAGCCGAACTCCTGCAGATGCTGGCGCGAGATGCGGTTCATCTTGTTGATCGTCTCGATCATGTGCACCGGGATGCGGATGGTGCGGGCCTGGTCGGCGATCGAGCGGGTGATCGCCTGGCGAATCCACCACGTGGCGTACGTCGAGAATTTGTAGCCGCGACGGTATTCGAACTTGTCCACCGCCTTCATGAGGCCGATGTTGCCTTCCTGGATCAGGTCGAGGAACTGCAGGCCGCGGTTGGTGTACTTCTTGGCGATGGAGATCACGAGACGCAGGTTGGCCTCGATCATTTCCTTCTTGGCATCGCGCGAAGACGATTCGCCTTCGTTCATGCGCTTGTTGATGTCCTTCAACTGCGTGAGCGGCACCACCACGCGCGACTGGATGTCGGTCAGGCGCTGCTGCAGTTCCTGCACCGGCGGAATGTTGCGCGCGAGCACGGCGCTCCAGGGCTTGCCGGCGGCGGCCTGCTTCTCGACCCACTTGAGGTTCAGGAGGTTCGACGCGATGCGATTGCCGTTCTTGTCGTAGCCGCTGAAGTCGCGGATGAACTCGTCCTGCGGGAAGCCGCACTTGTCCACGATGATGCGGCGCAGTTCGCGTTCCTTCTTGCGAACGTCGTCCACCTGCGTGCGTACCAGGTCGCACAGCTTCTCGATGGTCTTGGCCGTGAAGCGGATGGTCATCAGCTCTTCGGACAGGGCCTCCTGGGCCTTGACGTACGCGGGCGTGCCGTAGCCTTCCTTGTCGTAGATCTTGTGGACCTTCTCGAACATGCCGGCGATGCGGTCGAAACGCTCCAGCGCGTCGCGCTTGAGTTCTTCGAGCTTCTTGGTGAGCGCCTTGGAGCCGCCCTTGCCGTCGTCGTCGTCTTCTTCGTCGAATTCGTCGAAGTCTTCTTCGGCCACGTAGTCGTCGGCCTCGTTGGGATTCGAGAAGCCGTCCACGATGGTGGAGATGACGACCTTGCCTTCGCGGATCTCGGCGGCCAGGCGCAGGATTTCGGCGATGGTGGCGGGAGAGGCCGAAATGGCTTCCATCATGGCCATCAGGCCGCCTTCGATGCGCTTGGCGATTTCGATTTCGCCTTCGCGCGTCAGCAGCTCGACCGTGCCCATTTCGCGCATGTACATGCGGACCGGGTCGGTGGTGCGGCCGAATTCGCTGTCCACCGTGGAGAGCGCCGCTTCGGCTTCTTCCTCGGCTTCTTCCACCGTGGTGGCGGTGGGCGCGGTGTTGTTCAGCAGCAGGGTTTCGGCGTCGGGCGTCTGCTCGTACACCGCCACGCCCATGTCGTTGAGCATGGTGACCACGACTTCCATGGTCTCGGCGTCGACCAGCTTGTCGGGCAGGTGGTCGGAAATTTCGCCGTGCGTGAGGTAGCCGCGGGTCTTGCCCAGCGTGATCAGGGTCTTCAGGCGCGAACGGCGCTTGGCCAGGTCTTCTTCGGAGAGCACGGTCTCGTCGAGGCCGAACTCCTTCATCAAGGCGCGTTCCTTCGCCTTGCTGATCTTCATGCGCAGCGGCTTGACCTTTTCTTCGGTGGTCGTGGCGACCGCCGGCTCGTCGCCGGCCAGGTCTTCCTCGATGTCCGACAGGTCGACATCGCTCTCGGGCGCGTCGTTGCCGGCCTTGGGCTTGCGGCCGCGCTTGGCGCCGGTGGCAGGTGCGGCGGCACCGGCAGCCTTGGGCGGACGGCCGACTTTCTTGGCAGCGGGAGCGGCGACTTTCTTGGGATCGTCGAGGGTGGTCGTTTTCGTGGGCACGGTTTTCACTTTCGTTGCGGGCGCCGATTTGGACGCGGCGGCACCCGTCTTAGATGCCGGCGTCTTGCCGGCTTTCAACGGTTTCTCTGCTACAGGCTTTTTGGCGACGCTTTTGGCAAGTGAAATAGCAGGCTTCTTTGAACTGGGCATACGACCTCGTTACGACAAGAATGGACAAGCGGAAATCACAGGCGCACTGCCATTCGGGCAGCGCCACCACAGCCCGCGCACAGGCACGGACATAAAACAATTGGGAACGAGGAATTAATTCCTCAGCAGACAAGATGTCGGGCGAACATTTGGTGTGCAGTCCTTGCGGTTATTGACCCTTTCCGCCGGAATTTACCGTTGGAGTGCGTTGCGCTAGGGGTCGGCCCGGAGGTGCTGCTGTCGCTCTTGTCTGATTTCGCCAGTTGCGAAGCCCTACATTATAGCGTATTGCACAAATTTCAAGCAGTTTCTGAACCGCGCGGACTCAGCCGGTTGCGCAATTCCAGCCGCCGTGCTTCGAGCGCCTTGTAGCGCTCCAGCGCTTTCGGGTCTTTTCCGACCGCGGCAATGGCTTCGCTTTGCTGGGCCTTGAGCCGGTCGTCGAGCATGAAGTCGAGCACGCTCGAAAGCTCCTTGGCCGCATCTGCGAGGTGCTCTTCTTCCTCGCCCTCGGGCACCGGCGCCGCATCGGCGACGTTCATGAGCCGCTCGGCGAGCGATTCGAAATCCAGCCCGCGCATGCCTTCTCGCAGCGCCGCCCAGGGCTGCACACCGTGCTCGTGCAACTGGCTGTCGAGCCATGTAAAGAGCGCCCCGTGCGTGCCGGGCAGGTCGCACAGCATGAGGTGCAGCTCGTGCGAGAGCGCATCCCATTGCGCCATGTTCGAGAGCAGCAGCCGCACCGCCACATCGGGCCGGCTCGGCGGCTTGCCGCGTCCGCGCAGCGGCTCGATGGGCTCTTCGAACTTGCCGCCCCAGCGCTTGCCCTTGACGAACTTGCGCGGCTTGCTATCGGTTTCATAGCGCGGCGCTTCGTACTCCATGGGCGGCGGCATGTCCGGGTAGTCCCCGCCGTCGCCGTTGGACTCGCTGTAGCGCGGTGCAGGCGGGGCGGCCGCCTTGCGCGGACCGGGCGTGGAGGCCCAGAGGTCCGAGAGCGCCGCTGCATCGAGCTGCACGAGCGTGGCGATCTCGCTGAGCAGTTGCCGCTTGAGCGCGCCATCGGGCATGGCGCTCCATAGCGGGCGCACGTTGCTCGTCATGTGGGCGCGGCCCTCGGCGGCGGTCAGGTCGCAGCCTTCGCGGGCAGCTTCGAGCATGAAGCGTGACAGCGGCGTGGCCTCGGTCACGAATCGGGCGAAGGCGTCCGCGCCGTGTTCGCGGATGAAGCTGTCGGGGTCATGCTCGGCCGGCAGGAAAAGGAACTTGATGCTGCGCACGTCGGTGGCATAGGGCAGGGCGCCGTCCAGGGCCTTGCGCGCGGCGCGTCGGCCGGCGGCGTCGCCGTCGAAGCTGAACACCACCGATTCGGTGAAGCGGAAGAGCTTCTGCACGTGCTCGGTCGTGCAGGCGGTGCCGAGCGTAGCCACCGCGTTCGGAAAACCGAGCTGGGCGAGGGCGACCACGTCCATGTAGCCCTCGGTGACGAGCGCATAGCCGCGGTCGCGGAAGGCGGCGCGCGCCTCGTAGAGGCCGTAGAGCTCGCGGCCCTTGCTGAAAACGGGCGTCTCGGGCGAATTCAGGTACTTGGGCTTTTCGTCGCCGAGCACGCGCCCGCCGAAGCCGATGCATTCGCCCTTGACGTTGCGGATCGGGAACATCACGCGGTCGCGGAAACGGTCGTAGCGCTTGGCTTCGCTCGCTTCCAGCTGGCCGTCCTCGGTGTTGACGATCACCAGGCCGCTCTCTGCGAGCAGCGGATCGTCGTAGTCGGGAAACACGCTGGCCAGCGCCCTCCATCCCGCGGGCGCATAGCCGATGCCGAATTGCTTGGCCACTTCGCCGGAGACGCCGCGGCCCTTGAGGTATTCGATGGCGCCGGGTGCCTGCCGCAGCGACTTGCGGTACGACTCGCCGGCTTTTTCGAGCACGTCGGTTAGCGTGGCCTGTTTTTGGCGCTGGCTGGCGGCGCGGGCGCGTTCGGCGGGGGAGGCGTCGTCTTCGGGCACCTGCAGGCCGTACTGGCCGGCCAGGTCGTGCACCGCCTCGACGAAGCCCATGCCCGCGTGTTCCATGAGAAAACCGATGGCGTTGCCATGCACCCCGCAGCCGAAGCAGTGATAGAACTGCTTGGTCGGGCTGACCGAGAAAGAGGGGGATTTCTCGCCGTGGAAGGGGCACAGCCCCATGAAATTGGCGCCGGCCTTCTTGAGCTGCACATAACGGCCGACGATCTCGACCACATCGGCGCGCGCGATGAGTTCCTGGATGAATGAAGCGGGGATGGTCATGTAGGCGAAGAGCGGCAAATCATACGCAAGCGGCCGGCCTCCCGCGGTGGGACGGCATACTGGTTGCGATCCGGATTCCCAACGCATGACGTCGCCCAACCCATTGCAACACGCCGCGCCGCTGCTGCGGCACCCGCTCCGATTCATCTGGGACGCGCTGAAGGCCTTTCGCGCCAACCAGGGGTTGCTGCTCGCGGGCGCGGTGGCTTATTACGCGTTGCTGTCCATCGTGCCGCTCCTGATCGTGAGCGTGATCGTGATCTCGCACATCATCGACCAGGCCGAGTTGCTGCGCACCATCGGACGGTATCTCGAATGGCTGTTGCCGGGGCAATCGAAGGCGATCGTGACCGAGCTGTCGAGCTTTCTCGACCATCGCGACGTGATGGGCCCGGTGCTGCTGGTGACGATGATCTTCTTCAGCTCGCTGGCCTTCAGCATCCTGGAGAGCGCCATGGCGGTGATCTTTCACCACCGAAAGGCCGACCACAAGCGCCACTTCCTGGTCTCGGTGGCCATGCCGTACATCTACATCCTGTGCCTGTGCGTGGGGCTGCTGCTGGTCACGCTGGTGTCGGGCGCGCTGCAGCTGGTGGGGCAGGAAAGCGTCGACCTGTTCGGGCGCAACTGGTCGCTCTCGGGCGTCTCGGGGCTGCTGCTGTACCTGCTGGGGCTGGGTGGCGAGATCTTCATGCTGACGTCGCTCTACCTCGTGATGCCCGCCGGCCGGATGTCGCTGCGCCACGCGCTGCTCGGCGGCATTACCGCCGCGCTGCTGTGGGAGGCGACGCGGCGGGTGCTGATCTGGTACTTCTCGACCCTGTCGCAGGTCAACGTGGTCTACGGCTCGCTCACCACGGCGATCGTGGTGCTGCTGAGCCTGGAGATCGCCGCCACGCTGGTGTTGCTGGGCGCCCAGGTGATCGCGCAGTACGAGCGGCTGGACCGCACGGGCAGCACCGCAGTTCCGCCCGCGGTTCCTGGCGTCAGCGTGGAGGGAGTCGAATCGCTCCGTCCAGACGAATCACCTCGCCGTTGAGCATGTCGTTCTCGATGATGTGCTTGGCGAGCTTGGCGTAGTCCTCGGGCGTGCCCAGGCGCGACGGGAAGGGCACGCTGGCCGCGAGCGCGTCCTGCACCTCCTGCGGCATGCCGAAGAGCATGGGCGTGCCGAAGATGCCGGGGGCGATGGTCATGTTGCGGATGCCGTTGCGCGCGAGGTCGCGGGCGATGGGGAGGGTCATGCCGACCACGCCGCCCTTGGAGGCGCTGTAGGCAGCCTGGCCGATCTGGCCGTCGTAGGCGGCGACCGAGGCGGTCGAGATCAGCACGCCGCGTTCGCCGGTGGCTTCTGGCTCGTTCTTGCTCATCGCGTCGGCCGCGAGGCGGATCATGTTGAAGCTGCCGATCAGGTTGACCGTGACGGTCTTGCTGAACACGGCCAGAGCGTGGGGGCCGTTCTTGCCCACGGTTTTCTCGGCCGGGGCAATGCCGGCGCAGTTCACGAGGCCAACCAGCTTGCCGAGCTTCGTGGCCGCTGCAACCGCGGCCTGGCCATCGGCTTCCTGGCTCACGTCGCACTTGACGAAGACACCGCCGATCTCCTTGGCGACGGCTTCGCCCTTTTCAGCCTGCATGTCGGCGATCACCACCTTGCCGCCATTGGCGGCCAGCATGCGCGCCGCGCCTTCGCCGAGGCCCGAAGCGCCACCGGTCACGATAAAAACCTTGCCGTCGATCTGCATTGAAGTCTCCTGAAGATAAGCCGGCCATTATCGAAGAGCTGGAAATGCGGGAACACCGAGGAACCGGCTTTGCCGGGCCTCAGGTGTTGCCCCCGGTAGGGAGAAGGAGCAGCGACACGTAGTGCGCGTAGCCTGGGAGCGAGCAACAGGCATAAAAAAAGGCCTCATCCGAAGATGAGGCCCTGAATTGGATCCGTGAGGACCCAAGGAGACAACTGGTGGTGGTCGGTGCTTAGCGCTTGCGCGAAGCGGTGGCCGTCTTGGCGGCGGCGACGGCTTGCGTCGACACGGCGTTGAAGTTGGCTTCGGCGACGTCGGAGGCTTGCTTGACAGCCTTCTGGACCGATTCGAATGCATTGTTGGCGGCAGCCACGGCGCTCTTGAGGACGGCGACGGCGGTTTCCGAACCGGCCGGTGCGTTCTTGGAAGCGCTGTCGACCAGGCCGACGAAGGCTTGCTGGGCTTCAGAGGCCTTGGCTTCGAAAGCCTTGGAGAATTCTGCGCCGGTGCCTTGGGCGATGTCGTACAGGTGACGGCTGTAGGCGGCGGTCTTTTCGGCCAGGGGCTGGAACAGGCTGGCTTGCAGCGTGAGCAGTTCTTGCGCGTCCTTGACGTTCAGGGCAGCTTGGGCGGTGCCGGCGGCTTCGGCCAGTGCAGCCTTCGAAGCGGTCACGTTCAGTTCGACGAGCTTCTCGACGCCTTCGAAAGCCTTGGTGGTCAGGCCGAACAGGGTTTCGAGGTTTGCTTTTTGGGCGGCGAGGATTTGGTCAGCGGTCAGGGCCATTTGGGATCTCCGAAAGGATGGTGGGCTATTCACGTTGCGCTGCGCCTCGTCGTCTTTGTTGCGGTGCAGCATGGCCTCAAGTATAGGCAGCTGAGTTTTGCGATCAAGGGGTTTTTGCTGCTCTGCAGCAATCTAGAGGCCGCCTTCTAAAACAGGCCCGCACCGCAAAATGCCAGGCATGCGCGCCTTCTATTCCGGCCAGTTCGTCTTGCCCCTGCCACCCGGGCATCGCTTCCCCATGTCGCGCTACGCATTGCTGCGCGACCGCCTCGAGGAGCACCTGCCCGCCGTCGAGACGGACCAGGCCCCCCGCGCCAGCGACGGCGAACTGGCCTTGGCCCACACCCCGCAGTGGATCGCCGCCATCAGCAACGGCAGCGTGAGCCCCCAGGCCATGCGCGAAATCGGCTTCCCCTGGAGCGAGGCGATGGTCGAGCGCTCGCGCCGCTCCACGGGCGCGACCATCGCCGCCTGCCGGGCGGCTTTCTCGGGGGGCATTGCCGCCAACATGGCCGGCGGCACGCACCACGCCTACGCCGACAAGGGCAGCGGCTTCTGCGTGTTCAACGATGCCGCGGTGGCGGCACGGCTGATGCAGGCCGAGCACGGCCGCACCTGCCGGCAACTCAAAGTGGCGGTGATCGACCTGGACGTCCACCAGGGCAACGGCACGGCAAGCATCTTTCGCAACGACCCGAGCGTCTTCACGCTGTCGATGCACGGCCAGAAGAACTTTCCGTTCCGAAAGGAAGCCAGCGACCTGGACGTCGAACTGCCCGACGGCTGCGGCGACGCCGACTACCTCACCGCGCTGGAGCACGCGCTGGACGAACTCAACCGCCGTTTCTCCCCGGGCCTCGTGATCTACCTCGCCGGCGCCGACCCCTTCGAGCGCGACCGCCTCGGCCGCCTGAAACTCAGCTTCGACGGCCTGGAGGCGCGAGACCGCCGCGTGTTCGACTGGACGTGGCAGCGCCGCATCCCCGTGGCCTTCGCCATGGCTGGCGGCTACGCCAGCGACATCGCGGAGACCGTGCAGGTGCAACTGGGCACTTTCCGGGTCGCCTTCGACTACTGGCGCCGCTGGCAAAATGCCGCGCGATGAGCTCCTCCGCCGCCAAACCCACCCCGAATTCCCGCAGCGGCTACCGCGCGTTCCGCAGCATCCCGACACGCTGGGCCGACAACGACATGTACGGCCACGTCAACAACGTCGTCTACTACAGCTGGTTCGATACGGCAGTGAACGCGCTTCTCATCGAACGCGGCGCGCTCGACATTCACCAGGGCCAGACCATCGGCTTCGTCGTCGAGACCCAGTGCAATTACTTCGCGCCGATCGCGTTCCCGCAGACGGTGGAAGCCGGTATCCGTGTGGCGCAGGCAGGGCGCTCGAGCGTGCGCTATGAAATCGCGCTGTTTGCCGAGGGCTCCGACACCGCGGCCGCGCAGGGCCACTTCGTTCATGTCTACGTGGACCGCGAGACGCAGCGGCCGGTGGCGTTGCCAGAGGCGCTGCAGCGCGTGGTCGACGCGCTGAAAGCCTGATCCACAAGAAAAACGACGCCCGAGGGCGCCGTTGTCTTTTGTATTGCGGCCGATCGACCGATCGAACCGCAGTGCCTTACATGGCCTTCTTCATGGCCTTGACTTCGGCCTTGCCCTGGGCTTCGTCAGCCTTGGCTTGCTTCTGGCAGGCATCCTTGGCCGCGCCGTTCTGGTCGTCGCACTTTTCCTTGGCGACTTCGTAGGTGGCCTTCACCTTTTCTTCAGCGACCTTGCGGGCGTTGCTATCGCTCGGCTTGTATTGCTGCTCCAGTTCAGCCTTGGCGACGTCTTCCTTGCCCTTGGCTTCCTTTTGGCAGACATCCTTTGCGTTGTCCTTTAGCGTGTCGCACTGGGCCTTGGCGACCTTGTAGTCGGCCTCGATCTTTTCCTTGGCGACCTTGTGTTCGTCACCGGTCATCGCACTGGCTTGCGTGGCGACGAAACAGGTAGAAGCGAGGGCGAGCATGAGCAGGTGTTTTTTCATTTGAGTTTTCCTTCGAGGTTGTTGAAATTCGGTTGTTTCCGGCCAGCCGGCGGCTGGCCGCTATTGATCAGTACTTCTCGTACCAGAGGGCATCGGGCGTGCGGCCGTCGCGCGCTTCCCAGTCCTTGACCTGCTTTTCGGCTTCGTCGCGGCTGATGCCGTGGCGTTCCTGGATGCGGCCGAGCAGCTGGTCGCGCTTGCCGGCGATGACGTCGAAGTCGTCGTCGGTGAGCTTGCCCCATTGCTCCTTGACCTTGCCCTTGAGTTGTTTCCAGTTGCCTTCGATGGTGTCCTTGTTCATTGCGAATCTCCTTGAGAGGTTGATTCGGCGGGCTCTGTCGCCGCCGTGAAAACAATGTCTCTTCATCGATTCGCCCTGCCGGTAGGACGTGCTGTTCAGCCCCCGTAGGCAGAGGCCGACGCTGCCCGTGATAATCGAGCGGACGCCGAAAAGTTTGAGACACCGCGCACCGACGACGACCATGATCATTCACAGCCTGCTCGACACCGACCTCTACAAGTTCACGATGATGCAGGTCGTCCTGCATCACTTCCCGGGCGCCCGGGTCGAGTACCGCTTCAAGTGCCGCAACCCTGGCGTCGACCTGGCGCAGTTCGCGGGCCAGATCCGCGACGAGGTGCGCAGCCTCTGTTCGCTGCAGTTCCGCGATGCGGAGCTGGCCTACCTGAGGTCCATGCGCTTCATCAAGAGCGACTTCGTCGACTTCCTCGGGCTCTTCCGGCTCAACGAGAAGTACATCAACATCATTCCCCAGCCCTCGGGCGAGCTCGAGATCCGCATCCAGGGGCCGTGGCTGCACACCATCCTGTTCGAGATCCCGGTGCTGGCCATCGTCAACGAGGTCTACTTCCGCAACACGCAGAAGAAGCCCGACTTCGAGGAAGGCCGCCGCCGCCTGGAGACCAAGATCGCCCAGCTGCAGGACGCCGGCCTCGCGGACCTGAAGATCGCCGACTACGGCACACGCCGCCGCTTCTCGAAAGACTGGCACGAAGAGGTCCTGCGCACCCTGAACTCGCGCCTGGGTGCCGTCACGCCGCCGCCGATGCAGGCCAAGCCGGGCGCCCGGCTGCCGCAGCTCGCGGGCACCAGCAACGTGCTGTACGCCATGAAGCTGGGCCTCATCCCGCTGGGCACCATGGCGCACGAATACCTTCAAGCCTGCCAGGCGCTCGGCCCGCGGCTGCGCGACAGCCAGATCTTCGGCTTCGAGAGCTGGGCGCGCGAATACCGCGGCGACCTGGGCATCGCGCTGTCCGACGTGTACGGCATGAGCGCGTTCCTGCGCGACTTCGACCTTTACTTCTGCAAGCTCTTCGACGGCGCCCGCCACGACAGCGGCGACCCGTTCCAGTGGGGCGAGCGCATGCTGGCGCACTACGTGGCGAACCGGGTCGATCCGCTCACAAAGACGCTGATCTTCAGCGACGGCCTCACGGTGCCGCGCACCATCGAGCTCTACCAGCAGTTCCGCGGCCGCTGCCAGCTGGCCTTCGGCATCGGCACCAACCTCACCAACGACCTGGGCTACGAGCCGCTGCAGATCGTCATCAAGATGATCCACTGCAACGGCCAGCCCGTGGCCAAGCTGTCGGACACGCCGTCCAAGAACATGTGCGAGGACGAAAAATACCTTGCGTACCTGCGCCAGGTGTTCGAGATCGAGCAGCCGGCCGCCTGACCTCGGTCTGGTACGGTACGGCACCCATGAACAGAACCCTTCGCCTCGCGGCAGCCGCGGCGCTGCCGCTGCTTTTTCCGGCGCTCGCTTCGGCTGCCGATTTCGATGGTGCCTCGCTTTCGCCGCTGTGGGGCGTGCCGTTCGCCGGCATCCTTCTGTCGATCGCTCTGCTGCCGCTGCTGGCCCCGTCGTTCTGGCACCACCATTACGGCAAGATTTCCACAGCCTGGGCGCTGGCCTTCCTGTTGCCCTTCGCCGCCATCTACGGCGCGCGTCTGGCGGGGGTGCAGCTGGTGCATGCGATGTTGGCCGAGTACATCCCGTTCATTATCCTGCTCACGGCGCTTTTCACCGTGGCGGGGGGCATCCACATTCGCGGCAACCTGCGCGGCGCGCCGGGGCTCAACACCGCGATCCTCGCGATCGGCGCTGTGCTCGCAAGCTTCATGGGAACCACCGGCGCCTCGATGCTGCTGATCCGCCCGCTCATCCGCGCTAACGACGACCGCGTGCACAAGGTGCATGTGATCGTGTTCTTCATCTTCATCGTCTCGAACGCGGGGGGGGCGCTCACGCCGCTGGGCGATCCGCCGCTGTTCCTCGGCTTCCTCAAGGGCGTGGGCTTCTTCTGGACCGCGCAGAACATCCTCTTCGAGACGCTCTTCATCCTGGCCGTGCTGCTGGGGCTGTTCTATGCCATCGACAGCCACTACTACCGCAAGGAAGGCGTGCTGCCGGTCGACCCGACGCCCACGACGCCCGAGACCCGGCGCGTGGGCTTCGACGGCGCCGCCAACTTCTGGCTGCTCGGCGGCGTGGTCGCGCTGGTCCTGCTCAGCGGCTTCTGGAAATCGCCGGTGAAGTTCGACGTGTTCGGCACCGAGGTGGGCCTGCCGGGCCTCGTGCGCGACCTGGGGCTGGTGCTGATCGCCATCGTCTCCTACAAGCTCACCGCACCCAAGGTCCACGCCGACAACCAGTTCGAATGGGAGCCCATGGCCGAGGTGGCCAAGCTCTTCGCGGGGATCTTCCTCACCATCATCCCGGTGATCGCGATGCTCAAGGCCGGCACTCAAGGCCCCTTCGGCGCCATCGTCTCGGCCGTGACGCGCGCCGATGGGCAGCCCGACCCGGCGATGTACTTCTGGGCCACCGGCGTGCTCAGCTCGTTCCTGGACAACGCGCCGACCTACCTCGTGTTCTTCAACACCGCGGGCGGGGACCCGGCCGCGCTCATGACCACCTACGCGAGCACGCTCGCCGCCATCTCGGCGGGCGCCGTCTTCATGGGCGCCAACACCTACATCGGCAACGCGCCCAATCTCATGGTCAAGGCCATCGCCGAGAGCCGCGGCGTGCGCATGCCGAGTTTCTTCGGCTACATGGCGTGGTCCGTGGCCATCCTGGTTCCGCTGTTCGTCCTTTCCACCGTCATCTTCTTCCGTTGAGTGCACACATCATGAACAAGCCCAAGATCCTGGTCGCGCGCGCGATCTTTCCCGAAACCATCGAGCGCCTGTCGCAGCATTTCGATGTCGAGTCGAACCAGTCCGACGAGAGCTGGAGCAAGGACCAGCTGATTGCCAGGCTCAAGGGCAAGCAGGGCGCCTTCACCACCGGCAGCGAGCGCATCGACGCCGCGGTGCTCGACGCGAACCCCGACCTGAAGATCTGCGCCAACATGGCCGTGGGCTACAACAACTTCGACGTCGACGCGATGGCCGCGCACGGCGTGCTCGGCACCAACGCGCCCGACGTGCTGACCGAGACCACGGCCGATTTCGGCTTCGCGCTGCTCATGGCCACGGCACGCCGCATCACCGAGAGCGAGCATTTCCTGCGCGCCGGCAAGTGGGAGAAGTGGAGCTACGACATGTTCGCGGGCTCCGACATCCACGGCGCCACGCTCGGCATCATCGGCATGGGCCGCATCGGGCAGGGCATCGCCAAGCGCGGCGCGCACGGCTTCGGCATGAAGGTGATCTATCACAACCGCTCGCGTCTCGATGCCACGCTCGAAGCCGACTGCAAGGCCAGCTACGTGAGCAAGGAAGAGCTGCTCAAGACCGCCGACCACGTCGTGCTGGTCGTGCCGTACTCACCCGCTTCGCACCACACCATCGGCGCCGCCGAGATCGCGCTGATGAAGCCGACCGCCACGCTGGTGAACATCGCGCGCGGCGGCATCGTCGACGACGCGGCGCTGGCCGTGGCACTGCGCGAGAAGCGCATCGCGGCGGCGGGCCTGGATGTGTTCGAGGGCGAGCCCAAGGTCCACCCCGACCTGCTGACCGTGCCCAATGTCGTGCTCACGCCGCACATCGCGAGTGCCACCGTGCCCACGCGCCGCGCGATGGCCGATCTCGCGGCCGACAACCTCATCGCTTACTTCAGCGGCAAGGGGCCGCTCACGCCCGTCACGCCCGTTCCCGCGCCCGCGAAGTAAACACCGGATTCATCGACCGCCTTGGAACTGACGGAATTGATTCTTCTCGCGCTGGCTGCGCTCGCGGCGGTCCAGCTCGTGCTGGTGATCTGGCTGCTCGCGCGCCGGCAGCCCAAGCCGGACCACGGCGAGATGCTGGCGGCGTTGGCCGCATTGGCCTCGGCCAACGAGCGGACCGAGCGCGAACTGCGCCGCGAGATCGGCGAAAACTCGCGCGGCATGCGTCAGGAAACCGCGCAGGCCTTCGCCACCTTCCAGCAGTCGCTGGTGCAGCAGGGGGCCGAGGCCACGCGCACGCAGAACGCACAGCTCGATGCCTTCGCGCTGCAGCTTGCATCGCTGCAGAAGTCGCTGGCCGACACGCTCAACACCCAGCTTCAGGGCCTGAGCGAATCGAACGCGCGCCGCCTGGCCGAGGTGCGCACGACGATGGAAACGCAGCTTGCGCAACTGCAGCAGAGCAACACCGCCAAGCTCGACGAGATGCGCAAGACCGTCGACGAGAAGCTGCAGAGCACGCTCGAGGCGCGCCTGGGCGAGAGCTTCAAGCAGGTGGCCGACCGGCTCGAGCAGGTGCACAAGGGCCTGGGCGAAATGCAGACGCTGGCCGTCGGCGTCGGCAGCCTGCAGCGCGTGCTGACCAACGTGAAGACGCGCGGCGTGTTCGGCGAGGTGCAGCTCGAGGCATTGCTCGAGCAGGTGCTCACGCCCGAGCAGTACGCCAAGCAGGTCGAGACCAAGCCGCGCAGCGGCCAGCGCGTAGATTTCGCGATCCGTTTTCCGGGCCGCGGCGACGACGGTGCGCCGGTCTGGCTGCCCATCGATGCCAAGTTCCCGCGCGACGACTACGAGCGCCTGATCGACGCGCACGAGCGCGCCGACGCGCCCGCCGCCGAACTCGCGGCCAAGGCGCTCGAAGCGCGCATCCGCCTGGAAGCCCGCTCGATCGCCGAGAACTACCTTGCTGCGCCGCACACCACCGATTTCGCGATTCTTTTCCTGCCGGTCGAGAGCCTCTACGCCGAGGTGCTGCGCCGGCCCGGGCTGATGGACGCCATCCAGCGCCAGCACCGCGTGACGCTGGCCGGCCCGACCACCTTGCTCGCCATGCTCAACAGCCTGCACATGGGCTTTCGCACGCTCGCACTGGAGCAGCAGGCCTCCGAGGTGTGGAAGGTGCTGGGCGCGGTCAAGACCGAGTTCGAGCGCTATGGCGAATGGGTCGCGCGCATCAAGGAGCAGGTGGCCAAGGCCTCCGACACGCTCGACAAGGCCGACACGCGCGCCAAGCAGATGCGCCTGGCGCTGCGCAAGGTCGAGGCGCTGCCCGAGGCACAGGCGCAGGTGCTGCTTCCTCCCTCCGCCAATACCGACTCCGAGGGCGACGACACCCCGTGAAAGGCTCCGAACTGCTGCGTGTGATCGGCGCCCAGGTCTGCCTGCACGCCACGATGGCCGGCATGCGGCTGGCCACGCCGCTGCTGGCGCTGCAGCAGGGCTACAGCGCAGCGGCGGTCGGCGTGCTGATCGCGCTGTTCGCGCTGACCCAGGTGTTCCTGGCGCTGCCGGCGGGGCGCTTCGCGGACCGGCATGGCTTCAAGCGGCCGCTCTGGTGGTCGGTGATCGCGGCTTCGGTGGGCGCGGGGCTCGTGCTGGTGTTTCCGATCTTTCCGGTCATGTGCATCGCGGCGCTGCTGACCGGCGGCTCCACGGGTGCCACCGTCATCGCCCTGCAGCGGCACGTGGGCCGCTCGGCCACCAATGCGACGCAGCTCAAGCGCGTGTTCAGCTGGCTGGCGATCGCGCCTGCGGTGGCCAATTTCGTCGGCCCCTTCCTGGCCGGCATGCTGATCGACCACGCCGGCCGCGCGCCCGCGGACATGCTGGCGTTTCGCGTCTGCTTCGCGGCAATGGCTTTCCTGCCGGTCCTCTGCTGGATGCTCGCGCGCGGTGCGTACGAGCCGCCGCGCACCGCACCGACGCCCGGCGCCGCGCCCACGCGCGCCTGGGACCTGCTGCGCGAGCCGATGTTCCGCCGCCTGCTGTTCGTGAACTGGCTGCAGTCGTCCAGCTGGGACGTGCACGCCTTCGTGCTGCCCGTGCTGGGCCACGACCGCGGCATCAGCGCCTCGGTGATCGGCTCGATCCTCGGCGCGTTCGCCATCGCGGCGGCCGCGATCCGCGTGGTGCTGCCGCTCATCGCCTCGCGCGCCTCCGAGCGCAGCGTGATCCTGAGCTCCACCATCGTCACCGCTTCCGTTTTCGCGGTCTACCCGCTGCTCGACTCCGCCCTGACCATGGGCGTGTGCTCGGTGATCCTGGGTTTCGCGCTCGGCGCGGTGCAGCCGATGGTGATGAGCATGCTGCACCAGATCACGCCGCACGCGCGGCACGGCGAGGCGCTGGGGCTGCGGCTCATGACCATCAATGCCTCGAGCGTGGCGATGCCGATGCTGTTCGGATCGCTGGGCGCCCTGATCGGCATTGCGGGCGTGTTCTGGGTCGTGGGCGGCGTGCTGGCGCTGGGCGCCCGGGCCACCTGGGGGCTGAAGCTCTAGGACGCCTTCAGGTGAAATCCACGTTCCGCACAAGCGCAATCCTTATCCGTTTGACTTTCAACTGACTCGAAGTCAGTATCGGCGCCTTCTTCAACGACCTGATGGCGTCATGGACACCCCGAACCCGGCTGCGACCGATCCGCGCCGCCGCACCAAAGCCCCCGAGACGCGCGCCGTCGCGCTGATGGACGCGGCCGAGCGTCTCTTCATCGCCAAGGGCATCGCCGCCACCAGCATCGACGACATCGCGGCCGGCGCGCAGGTGGCCAAGGGCACGTTCTATCTGTACTTTCCGTCGAAGGAGGCGATGCTCGGTGCGCTGCAGCAGCGCTTCGTCGACATCTTCTGCGAGCGCCTGCAGAACGCCATGGACCGCCATCGTCCCGACAACCATCACGCGCGCCTGAAGGCCTGGGTGGAGACGGGGCTGGAAACCTACCTGGACAACGTTGCCCTGCACGACGTGGTGTTCCATGAATACCGGCCCGAGAACCGGCGCATGCGCAACGACAACGCGGTCATCACGCAGCTCGTGGGCCTGCTCCAGCGGGGTGATGCGGCGGGGGTGTGGGAGGTCGAGGACGCGATGCTCACCGCAGTGATCCTCTTCAATGCGCTGCACGGCGTGGCCGACGACGCGGTGGCCATGGGCCCGGCCGGCGACCCCGTTGCCGACCGCCGCCGCCGCGCCCGCGCGCTCACACGGTTCTTCGAGCAGGCGCTGCACCCGGACGTGGTCGATCCCGACGTGTGAGTGTGAAGGAGCCGGCCGTACTCCTTCGTGGAACACCGAGGAACCGGCTTTGCCGGGCCTCAGGTGTTGCCCCCGGTAGGGGGTTGGCGAAGCGACACGAAGTGCGCTCGGCCTGGGGGCGGGCTACAACTTGTAGAAGCGCTTGATCGCGTCCCAGGCGTCGTCCGGCGCGTCGACGTACTCGAAGAGCTTCACGTCGCCGGGTGAAATCACGCCTTCGTCGACCAGGAAGTCGAAGTCGATCATCCGCTTCCAGTAGTCCGAGCCGAACAGAACGATCGGCACGGGCTTGGACTTTTTCGTCTGCACCAGCGTGATGACTTCGAACAGTTCGTCGAGCGTGCCGAAGCCGCCCGGGAACGCCACCAGCGCCTTCGCACGCATCATGAAATGCATCTTGCGGATCGCGAAGTAGTGGAACTTGAAGCTCAGCGCGGGGGTGACGTAGGGGTTGGCTTCTTCCTCCATCGGCAGTGCGATCGCAAGGCCCACCGAGAGGCCGCCGCCTTCGTGCGCGCCGCGGTTAGCCGCCTGCATGATGCCGGGGCCGCCGCCGGTGCAGACGAAGAGCTTGTCCTGCGGCTCCTTGTCGTTGCTGTATTGCGCGACCAGCTTGCCGAAGGCACGCGCCTTCTCGTAGTAGTGCGAGCTGCGCGCCAGGCGCCGCCAGCGCTCGGCCGCCACCGCATCGCCCGCGGCATCGGCCTGCGCGATCAGCGCGGCGGAGTCTTCCTCGCTGCGAAAGCGGGCGCTGCCGAAGACCACCACGGTGTTCTCGATCCCATGCGCGCGCTGCTCGACGTCGGGCTTCATCAGCTCCAGCTGCATGCGGATGCCACGCGTCTCTCGGCGCAGCAGGAATTCGGGATCGGCGAAGGCGATTCGCGAAGGATCGGGATCGAGCGGGAGGCCCTTGTCGGAATGGGCGCGGAGCGTGGCCCAGGCGTCGGCCAGGCGTTTGTCGTGAAGGTCGTGCGTGTTGTTCATGAAGGACTCGGACAGGAAGACCCGATGGATTGTGCAGCGTTGCAATCGCCATGCCCAAGAAACAGAAAAGGCCCCCGAAGGAGCCTTGACCATTCACCGAAAAAGAGGCTTTTCGGCAAACCCGAGGAACCGGCTTCGCGGGGCCTCAGGTGTTGCCCCCGCTAGGGGGTTGGCGAAGCGACACGAAGTGCGCGATGCCTGGGCGAACCTTAGACCCGCTTGCGGTATTCGCCGGTGCGCGTGTCGATTTCGATCTTGTCGCCTTGCGAGACGAAGAGCGGAACCGGCACTTCGAAGCCGGTGGCGATCTTGGCGGGCTTCAGGACCTTGCCCGAGGTGTCGCCCTTGACGGCCGGCTCGGTCCAGGTGATTTCGCGCTCGACGCTGGTGGGCAGTTCGACCGAGATGGCCTTGCCGTCGTAGAACACCACTTCGACGGCCATGCCGTCTTCCAGGTAGTTCAGGGCGTCGCCCATGTTCTCGGCTTCGACTTCGTACTGGTTGTAGTCGGCGTCCATGCAGACATACATCGGGTCGGCGAAGTAGGAGTAGGTGCAATCCTTCTTCTCGAGCACGATCTGGTCGATCTTGTCGTCGGCCTTGAAGACCACTTCGGTGTTGAAGTTGGCGATCAGGCTCTTCATCTTCATGCGCACGGTGGCGGAATTGCGGCCGCCGCGGCTGTATTCGGTCTTGAGGACGACCATCGGGTCCTTGCCGTGCATGATGACGTTGCCGGCGCGGATTTCTTGAGCGATTTTCATAACAGGTTCTCTGGATGTTGGCCGCTCGGTGCACGGGGCCTTCTCTCGACATCCGGCGGCATTCGAAACGCGTTTGCCGGTGTGTCTGGCCCCGCGGTACATGTCCCGCGGCAGGTTTGGCGGAGAGCATCTCGGGTCCTGACGACCCGGGCCGAAATCCGCAAAGCCCGCTATTTTAGCTTTTTTGGGCGATCAGATGCCGCAGTTGAGCGACCAGATCGTCCTGCGCGCGCAGCGTTTCACGCGCGGACTCTGCGGTTCGCCGCCACGGGCCCTGTGTTTCCAGGGGGGGCAGCGGGCTCGCGTCGAACCCGTTCCAGACGTGGTGAAAGCGCCTCAGCGAGGGAGGCGCGCCGAGCCAGTCGAGCCATGCGTTCAGCTTGGCATGGTGGGCGTCGTCGTCCTGCGGGTAGATCTGCCACACCAGCGGCGCGCCGGCCCAGAGGGCGCGCACGAGCGAATCCTCGCCCCGTACGAAATTCAGGTCGCAGGCCCAGAGCAGGTGGTCGAAATCAGGCTGCGTGAGATACGGGAGGTATGAAATCGATAGCGCGCCATGCCCGTGGGCGGCGCGGTTCCCGGCGTTTTCGCTCGCAAGATGCGCCTTCACGGCCTGCGTGGCGCGGCCCGCGGTCACCAGCAATCGAGTCGGCTCCTGGCCGTCGGCGAGCTGGGTCCACAGATCCGCCAGCGCGGAAGGCTCATAGCAGAAGAGCGATACCAGCCGTTCGCCCTCCCTCCATGGAATCTGCTGCGCCGCCAGCCATTGCGCACGGTCGAAGCGTGCTTGCCGCTCCAGCAGACCGGGCTCCCGCAGCAGCCCACCGGTCGCGGGCGTGAAGCCGGGATAGAAAAAACGCTTGGTCAACCCCGCGCCGGCCCCCTTGAACACCGGCGAGGGCAGCCCGTGCAGACGTTCGACGTACGGCTCGGCCGAGAGGTATTCGAGGTTGATCCACGGCCGGGGCCCGCAGGCGTTCGATGCTTCGGCAAACCGTGCGATCAGTTCCGGCGCGGGCTCGCAGCCGAAGGCCTCGATCAGCACGTCCGGCGCCGGCCCGGCCACGGCTTCGGTCACTGCCGCCGGGTCGAGCCAATCGATCACCTGTACGCCGTCGCAGCCCGCGGGCGCCATCCAGTGCAGCGCGGTCGCATCGTCGATCCACAGCCGCACGCGTTCGCCGAGCGCGGCCAGCTGAGAGGCCAGCCGCCAGCACACGCCCAGGTCGCCGTGGTTGTCGATGACCTGGCAGAAGATGTCCCATTGCTTGCGCGTTCCCATGGTCGCGAGTGTGCCTGTCCCGGGAGCCCGCTCGGGGTCCGGCTTGCTATGCTGGCCGCCACAACAACCACCGGAGAGAGAAAGACCATGAGGATGCAGACCCGTTCGCCGTTTCCCCATCGTTGCGCGAGAACCGTGCTCGCCTTGTCGCTGGCCTTGTGCGGCATCGCCGGCATGACCGGCGCGTCGGCCCAGACGAGCACCGCGCCGGCTTCGCTCACGCCACAGCAGCAGCGCTTTCACGACATCTACAAGGAGTTGATCGAGATCAACACCACCCACTCGACGGGTGACAACACGCTGGCCGCACGCGCCATGGAAAAGCGCCTGGTCGAATCGGGCTTCGCCCCCGGCGACATCCAGATCTTCGAACCCTTCCCGAAGAAGGGCAACCTGGTGCTGCGCTTCAAGGGCAACGGCAGCAAGAAGCCGCTGCTCCTGCTGGCCCACATCGACGTGGTCGAGGCGCGGCGCGAAGACTGGAAGACCGACCCTTTCAAGCTGCAAGAAACCGGCGGCTACTTCACCGCGCGCGGCTCCATCGACGACAAGGCGATGGCCTCGGCGCTGGTGTCGGTGCTCGGGCAGCTCAAGCAGGAGGGCTTCAAGCCCAGCCGCGACATCATCCTGGCGCTCACCGCCGACGAAGAGCGCGGCGATGCGCTGAGCAACGGCGCCTTCTGGCTCATCAGCAACAAGCCCGAGCTGCTGCAGGCCGAGTTCGGCATCAACGAGGGCGGTGGCGGCGAACTGCGCGGCGGCAAGCCGAACCTGCACCGCATGCAGGTGGCCGAGAAGATGTACACGACCTACATGCTGGAGGCGCGCGACGTGGGCGGCCACAGTTCGGTGCCGACGAAGAGCAACCCGATCTACGCGCTCTCGGCGGGCCTGGAGCGGCTGGGCAACTACGCCTTCCCGATCAAACTCGCGGACGTCACCAAGACCTACTTCTCGCGCAGCGCGCCCTTCGCCACCGGCCAGCTGGCCGACGACATGCGCGCCATCGGCACCGGCAACCCCGATGCCGGCGTGCTCGAGCGCATGACGGCCAACCCGGCCTACAACGCACAGCTGCGCACCACCTGCGTGGCGACGATGGTGCAGGCCGGCCATGCCGAGAACGCGCTGCCGCAATCGGCCAAGGCGACGGTCAACTGCCGCATCCTGCCCCACGACGATCCCGATGAAGTCGAGCGCCTGCTGACCCAGGCCGTGGGCAACGACAAGATCGTGGTGCGCAACATGGGCAAGCCGCTGCGCAGCCCGGCATCGCCCTTGAACGGCGACCTGGTGAAGACGGTGGAATCGCTCACGCAGCAGATGTGGCCCGGCGTGCCCGTGGTGCCCGCGATGAGCACCGGCGCCACCGACAGCCGGTTCCTGCGCAATGCCGGCATCCCGATGTATGGCGTGACCGGCATGTTCCTGGAGCCGGCCGATGCGCGCGCCCACGGGCTGGACGAGCGCATCGAGATCCAGCGCCTGTACGACGGCCGCGAGTTCCTGTACCGGCTGGTGTCGGAAGTCGCGAAGTAACCAGCGCGGGGCAGGCATCGCGCTCGCCCCTTCTTCCGTCAGGGCGTGAAGGTATCGCCCAGCACGATGCCTTCGCGCCGCGGGTCCGCGCCGCCGGTGAGCACCGGCTTGCCGCCGACGGTCGTTCGGATGATGGTGCTGATGCCGCTGGACTGCGGCCCGAACGCCACCGTGTGACCGAGTGCGCGCAGACCGGCGATCAGCGGGTCGTTGTTGCCAGAGTTCGACGTGTCGATCGCCGGATGCTCGCCGCCCACGTTGGTCGGCGAGACGGTGGAGTTGGGTGCCGGCGTGTTGTTGGCGCCGAAGTCCACCAGCGAGGTCGCCTGCTGCGCATCGAGCCCCCAGTCGAGCGCCCCGACCACGGTCTTGACCACGTACTGGATGATCGTGCCGCCACCCGGCGAACCGGTGCCCATCACGAACTCGCCCATGCTGCCGTCGCCGTTCTTCCTGAACACCATCGTGGGCGCCATCGTGCTGCGCGGGCGCTTGCCCGGGGCGACGCGGTTGGCGACCTTGATGCTCGGGTCCACGGTGTCGTTCGGGTTGGCCGCGAAGTCTGTCAGCTGGTTGTTCAGCATGAAGCCCTGCGTCATGTGGAACGAGCCGAGCGTGCTTTCGACGGTGGTCGTCATCGTCACGACGTTGCCCTGCTTGTCGACCACGGTGAAGTGCGTGGTGCCGTGCTCCTCGGTCTTGTCGATGCCCAGCGGTACGCTGCCCAGGTTGCCCGCTGCCGCCGTGCCCATGCTCTTGGACAGGCTGATGAGGCTCGCGCGCTGCTGCAGGTAGGGCTTGTTGAGCAGCGTGTCGGCCGAGCCGCCCGGCAGCGGCACGAAGTCGGTGTCGGCCACGTACTTGTCGCGGTCGGCGTAGGCCAGGCGCTCGGCCTCGCTCACCAGGTGCACGCCCATCACCGTCGGCTTGCCGCCTTCGATGTCGATGGCGGTGGGCTTGTAGAGGCTCAGGTTGAAGGTCTCCAGGATGCCCAGCGCCTGCACCACCGCGATGCCGCCCGAGGACGGCGGCGACATGCTGCACACGTAGTAGTCGCGGTAGGTGCCGCAGACCGGGTCGCGGCGCTTGGCCACGTAGTTGGCCATGTCGGCCATGGTCGTCACGCCGGGCGTGATGGCCGAGCCGTCGTTGGCCGCGGTCGTGACGGCGACCTTGTCGACGATGGCCTGCGCGATCGGGCCGGTGTAGAACGCGTTGGCGCCTTCGGTCGCGAGGGTGTTCAGCGTCTTCGCATAGGCCGGGTTCTTGAGCTTCGTGCCCAGCGCCTTGGGCGTGCCGTCGGCGTTGAAGAAGTAGGCCGTCGCCTCGGCATCGCGCTTGAGGCTCGCTTCCGACGAGGCGATCGCGGCGGCCATGCGGCCCCCGATCGAGAAGCCGTCCGATGCCAGCGTGATGCCGTAGCTGAAGAGGTCTTTCCACGGCAGTTTGCCGTGGTCCTTGTAGGCGATGTCGAGCATGCGCACCGCGCCGGGCGTGCCGATCGAGCGGCCGCTGGCACGGGCGCTGGGCTTGGGCAGCCCGCTGGCCGAATCGGTCTGCACGGCGTAGCGCAGGTAGTTCTCGGTGGCGGCGGCCGGCGCCATCTCGCGCCCGTCGTAGGCCTGCACCTTCTTCGTCGCCGCGTCGTAGTGCAGCATGAACGCACCGCCGCCCAGGCCGCTCGATTGCGGCTCGACCAGGCCGAGCACGGCCTGCACCGCCACCGCCGCGTCGACTGCGCTGCCGCCGGCCTTGAGCACGTCGCAGCCCGCGCGGGTGGCCAGCGGATGGTTGGCCACCACCATGTAGTTCTTCGCGTAGACGAGTTTGTGGCCGAGCACGTAGCCCGAGGCGGGCTCGGGCGCAGCAGGGTCGCCCGGATCGCCGGACCCCACCACCACCGGCGTGCCGCTGTCGCCGATCAGGCAGCCCTTGTCGACCGGTGGCGGGGCTGGCGGTTGGTTGTTGGCCGCGTTGATGGCGGCGATCGCGGCGATGAGCGCCGCGTTGTCCTGGCCGCCGCCACCGCCGCCGCCGCAGCCGGCCACGGTCAATGCAAGCGCCAGGGGCGGGAGCGCCCGCCAAGCGCGCGCCTGGATCTTCTTTGTCATGGAATCTTCCCGGGTAGTTTTGGTGAAAAAGACACGGGCGCTCCTCGCGCCCGTCTTCATCATCAGCACATTTCATTCCAGCCACCTCGGGGTTTGCGCGCAGGCCTGCGACGCGCCTTGCGCGTGACGCCACAATAGCCGCCATGTCAGACGTGCATTCCGATCAACTGCTCAGCGAGGTCGCGGCGCTTCCGCAACTGCCGGGCGTGTACCGCTATTTCGACGCTGCCGGCGCAGTGCTCTACGTGGGCAAGGCGCGCAACCTCAAGAAGCGGGTCGCCAACTACTTCCAGAAGAGTCACAGTGGCACGCGCATCGGCCACATGATCTCGAAGATCGTGCGCATGGAGACCACGGCGGTGCGCTCCGAGGCCGAGGCGCTGCTGCTCGAGAACAACCTCATCAAGACGCTCAAGCCGCGCTACAACATCCTGTTTCGCGACGACAAGAGCTACCCGTACCTGAAGATCGCGTCGCACGCATTTCCGCGGCTGGCCTACTACCGAGGCTCGGTCGACAAGAAGCATCGCTACTTCGGGCCGTACCCGAGTGCCTGGGCGGTGAAGGAATCGATCCAGCTGCTGCAGAAGGTGTTCAAGCTGCGTACCTGCGAGGACACGGTGTACGCCAACCGCACGCGGCCTTGCCTGCTGTACCAGATCAAGCGCTGCACCGGCCCCTGCGTGGACTACATCACGCCCGAGGCCTACGCGCAGGACGTGGCCAGCGCCGAAGCCTTTCTCATGGGCGACACGCAGCTCGTGCTCTCCAGGCTCGAAGCGCGCATGACCGCGCACGCCGAGAAGCTCGAGTTCGAGCAGGCGGCCGAGCTGCGCAACCAGATGTCGGCGATCTCGCGGGTCCTGCACCAGCAGTCGATCGAGATCGCGTCGGACAAGGACGTGGACATCCTCGCGGTCAAGGTGCAGGGCGGCAAGGCCTGCGTCAACCTCGCGATGGTGCGCGGCGGCCGGCACCTGGGCGACCGGCCCTATTTCCCGGTGCACGTGGAAGACGCGGCGCAGATCCACCACGGCGAGATGGACGATGTGGAGGAGGGCGCCGCGCCCGTCGCGGCCGACCCCATAGAGGTGCAGGTGCTCGAAGCCTTCATCGCCCAGCACTACATCGACGTGCCGGTGCCGGCCACGCTGGTGCTCAGCCACCTGGTGAGCCGCGAGCTGATCGAGGCGATCTCGCAGCAGGCCGGCGGGCGCGTGACGGCGGTGTTCCAGCCGCGCGAGCAACGCCGCCACTGGCTCGAGATGGCCGAGACGAATGCCGGCCTGCAACTGGCCCGCCTGCTGGCCGAAGAAGGGTCGCAACAGGCGCGCACCCGGGCGCTGGCCGAGGCGCTCGAGCTCGCGTGCGACGACCTGGACAATTTCCGCGTCGAATGCTTCGACATCTCGCATACCGCCGGCGAAGCCACGCAGGCCTCGTGCGTGGTGTTCGAGCACCATTCGATGCAGAACAAGGAATACCGCCGCTACAACATCGAGGGCATCACGCCCGGCGACGACTATGCCGCGATGCGCCAGGTGCTGCACCGCCGCTACGGCAAGCTGGCCGAGGCGATGGCGGCCGAGACCGAGGCGCTGCCGCCCGGCGACGCCGAAAGCGAGAGTCCCGCCGGCGCCGGCGGCAGCGAAGCATCGCCAAAGACCCGCACCGCGCGCATGCCCGAGCTGGTGCTCGTCGATGGCGGCAAGGGGCAGGTGTCGATGGCGCGCGAGGTGTTCAGCGAACTGGGCCTGCCGCTCTCGCTGATCGTCGGCGTCGAGAAGGGCGAGGGCCGCAAGGTCGGCCTGGAGGAGCTGGTGTTCGCCGATGGCCGCGAGAAGGTCTACCTCGGCAAGGACTCGGCGGCGCTGATGCTGGTGGCGCAGATCCGCGACGAGGCGCACCGATTCGCCATCACCGGCATGCGGGCCAAGCGCGCAAAGGTGCGGGTGGGCGGCAGCCAGCTGGAAGACATCCCGGGCATCGGGCCAAAGCGCCGCGCGCGCCTGCTGCAGCGCTTCGGCGGCATCCGCGGCGTGGCGGCGGCGAGCATGGAGGACATCGCCTCGGTCGAGGGCATCGCCGCCGAATTGGCCGAGGAGATCTACAAGGCCCTGCACTGAGAGCTTGCAACAAGAGATAGGCAACCCGGTGGGGTCATCCCGCCATGACACAATCAAGCGATGTTCTGGACCCTACCGACCATCATGACCTGGACGCGCATCGTCGCGATCCCATTGATCGTCGGGGTGTTCTATCTGCCGATGGCCGAGCCGATGCGCAACCTGATCGCCACGGTCATGTTCATCGTCTTCGCCGCCACCGACTGGCTCGACGGCTACCTGGCACGCAAGCTCAACCAGACCTCGGCCTTCGGCGCGTTCCTCGATCCGGTGGCCGACAAGTTCCTCGTGTGCGCCGCGCTGCTGGTGCTGGTGCATCTGCAGCGCGCCGATGTGTTCGTGGCGCTCATCATCATCGGCCGCGAGATCGCCATCTCGGCACTGCGCGAATGGATGGCGCGGATCGGCGCCGGCAAGAGCGTGGCGGTTCACATGATCGGCAAGGTCAAGACGACCGTGCAGATGGTCGCGATTCCCTTCCTGCTCTATGACGGGCACCTCTTCAAGGTGATCGACACCGGCCTCTGGGGCCAGTGGCTGATCTGGATCTCGGCGGTACTCACCGTCTGGTCGATGGTCTATTACCTGCAGAAGGCCATTCCCGAGATTCGGGCCCACAGCAAATGACGGCGGCGGCCGCGGTGCCCGGCCCCGGCGGCTCGGGGTGGCTGCGGGCCATGCCGGCGATCTTCGTGTTGATCTGGAGCACGGGCTTCATCGTCGCGCGCTATGGCATGCCCTATGCGCCGCCTCTCAAGTTCCTTGCCGTGCGCTATGCGTTGTCGCTCGTGTGCTTCGGCCTGTGGGTCGCGCTCGCGAAGGTCGCATGGCCGAAGGAGCGTGCGCAATGGGGGCACCTCGCAGTCACGGGCGTGTTGATGCAGGCGGGGTACCTTGGCGGTGTCTGGGCCGCGGTGCACGCGGGGATGGGCGCGGGGCTCGTGGCGCTGCTCGTCGGCGTGCAGCCGGTGCTCACCGCGATCTGGCTGTCGTTGAACGGCGGGCGCATTTCCAGGCGGCAGTGGGCTGGGCTGGTTCTGGGTTTTGCGGGACTCGTGCTCGTGGTCTCGCGCAAGTTCGGCCAGGGCGCCGAGGTCAATGCGCTGACGATGGCGCTCGCGGTCTTCGCGCTGCTTTCGATCACCGCGGGCACGCTGTACCAGAAGCGCTTTGTTGCGCCGTGCGACGTGCGCAGCGCGAGCGCGGTGCAGATGGCAGCGGCGCTGCTGGTGACCTTGCCTTTCGCGGCGATGGAAACCCAGGCCATCGAATGGAACGCGCACTCGACCGGCGCGATGGCCTGGTCGGTGCTGGCACTGTCGCTGGGCGGCAGCTCGCTGCTCTACATGCTGATCCAGCGCGGGACTGCTACTGCGGTCACGAGCCTGCTTTACCTGGTGCCGCCTTGCACCGCGGTGATGGCGTGGCTGCTGTTCGCGGAGCCGATCACGCTGGTGACGCTGCTGGGCATCGGGCTCACCGCGATCGGCGTGAGCCTGGTGGTGCGCAGCGAGCGCTAAGAAGCTTCAGCGCGCGCCCGTCTTCGCCGGTTTCCAAGGCTCGCCCCGAAACTGCTCGGCCAGATGGTCGAGCAGGAGGCGCACACGGCGCGGCGTTTTAGGCCGCCAGGGCGCGACCCAGTGGATGTCGGCATCGGGCATCACGTATTGCGGCAGCACGCGCACCAGTTCGCCTGTGGCCAGTTGCGGCGCGATGTCCCAGAGGCTGCGCAGCATGATGCCGTGGCCCGCCATGCACCAGTCGCGCACCATCTCTCCTGAATTGCTTGCGAGCGGGCCCTGCACGCGAACGCGTGCGGTGCTGCTGTCGCGCGCGTGGCGCAGCGTCCAGAGCGCGAACTGGCGCTGATTGACCTCGCCGTTCTCGCGCGCGACCAGGCAGGCGTGCGAGGCGAGTGCATCGACCGTCGTCGGCATGCCGTGCTGCGCGATATACGAAGGCGCGGCAGCCAGCACGCGCTGATTCCGCGCGATGCGGCGCGTGACCCAGTCGGCCGCGCGCTGCTGCTGCACGGCCCACAGCCAGAGCGCGCCGTCATAGCCTTCTGCACCCAGGTCGGGCAGGTGCTCGGTCAGCAGCAGCTCGATCTGCAGCGCGGGGTGACGGGCCTGGAAGGCGGCCAGCGCCGGCCCGAGCCAGCGCCTGCCGAAGCCGAAGGTGGCGGCGAGGCGGATGGTGCCGACCAGCGCGTTCTGCCGCTCGCCGAGTTCGCTTTCGAGTGCCGCAAAACCTTCGAGCAGCGCGCGGGCGTGCAGGCACACCGCCTCGCCCTCGGCCGTGACGCTGAGCCGCCGCGTGGTGCGGTCGAACAGCCGCTGCCCGAGCCGCCCCTCGAGCGCACCGAGCCGCTTGGTGATGACGGAGGGCACGACATCGAGCGTGGCGGCTGCGCCGGCCAGGCTGCCCTGGTCGCGAATTGCCAGCACCAGTTCAAGATCGCCGCGTTCCAGCGAAGAGGGATTCATGCCAATCCGGAAAGTATGAATTGGCCGATTGTTGCTTGATGATCGCCGGGGCGCAACGCACAATCGTTCTCGTGACCGCCTCCTTTCTCACCTCGTCCGCTTTCGCCACCTTCGACATCGAGCGCGACGGCGTGCGCATCCACGGCCGCATCGGCGGCAAGGGCGCACCGCTGCTGTTGCTGCATGGTCATCCGCAAACGCACGCGATCTGGCATCGCGTCGCGCCGCAACTGGCCGAGCGATTCACCGTGGTCGCGGTGGACCTGCGCGGCTACGGCGACTCTGGCCGACCGGCGGCCGATGCCGATCACGCGGTCTACAGCAAGCGCGAGATGGCGCTCGATGCACTCGCGGCCATGCGGCACCACGGCTTCGAGCGCTTCGGCGTGCTGGCGCACGACCGCGGCGCGCGCGTGGCGCACAGGCTCGCGGCGGACCATCCTTCCGCGGTCGAGCGCATGCTGTTGCTGGACATCGCGCCCACGCTCGCGATGTACGAGAACACCTCCGAGGCCTTCGCGAAAGCCTATTGGCACTGGTTCTTCCTGATTCAGCCGCAGCCTTTGCCCGAGGCACTGATCGCTTCCGATCCGGTGCGCTACGTGCGCAGCGTGATGGGCGGACGGCACGCGGGACTGGCGCCTTTCGCGCCCGAGGTGCTGGCCGAGTACGAGCGCTGCGCGAGTATTCCGGGCACGGCCGAATCCATCTGCGAGGACTACCGCGCCTCCGCCACCATCGATCTCGTGCACGACCGCGCGGACATCGCCGCCGGCCGCAAGCTTTCGCAGCCGCTTCGCGTGCTGTGGGGCGAGCACGGCGCGGTGGGCAAGTGCTTCGACGTGCTCGCGCTCTGGCGCGCGTACGCCGCCGATATCTCGGGCCGCGCCTTGCCGTGCGGCCACTATGTTCCCGAGGAAGCCCCGGCCGAATTGCTCGCCGAGGCGCTCGCATTCTTTTCACCTCTCCAACCATCTCTCCCGCAGACAGGAGCCACTCCATGAGCACTCACAGAATCGCAGTCATCGCCGGCGACGGCATCGGCAAGGAAACCATGCCCGAGGGCCTGCGCGTGGTCGATGCGGCAGCGCGCAAGTTCGGCATCGACCTGAAGTTCGATCACTTCGATTTCTCCAGCTGGGACTATTGCGAGAAGCACGGCAAGATGCTGCCCGACAACTGGAAGGACCAGATCGGCGGCCACGACGCGATCTTCTTCGGCGCGGTCGGCTGGCCCGAGAAGATTCCCGACCACATTTCGCTGTGGGGATCGCTGCTGCTGTTCCGCCGCGAGTTCGACCAGTACATCAACCTGCGCCCCGCGCGCCTCATGCCCGGCATCGTCGCGCCCGTGGTGCGCCGCGACGGCACGCCGCGCCAGCCCGGCGAGATCGACATGTACATCGTGCGCGAGAACACCGAAGGCGAGTACTCCAGCATCGGCGGGCGGATGTACGAAGGCACGCCTCGCGAGATCGTGGTGCAGGAAACCGTGATGTCGCGCGTGGGCGTGGACCGCGTGCTCAAGTTCGCGTTCGAGCTCGCGCAGTCGCGGCCGAAGAAGCACCTCACGAGCGCCACCAAGTCGAACGGCATCTCGATCACCATGCCCTACTGGGATGAGCGCGTGGCCGAGATGGCGAAGAACTACGCCGGCGTGAAGCTGGACAAGTTCCACATCGACATCCTCACCGCGCACTTCGTGCAGCGCCCCGACTTCTTCGACGTGGTGGTCGCGAGCAACCTCTTCGGCGACATCCTCTCGGACCTCGGCCCGGCCTGCACCGGCACCATCGGCATTGCGCCGAGCGCCAACCTGAACCCCGAGCGCACCACGCCGTCGCTGTTCGAGCCGGTGCACGGTTCGGCGCCCGACATCGCCGGCAAGGGCATCGCGAACCCGATCGGTCAGATCTGGTGCGGCGCGATGATGCTGGAATTCTTGGGTCACAAGGAAGCGCACGACGCGATCCTCTCGACCGTCGAGAAAGTGCTCGCGCCCCAAAGCGGCGCACCGCGCACGCCCGATATCGGAGGCACGGCAAGCACCAGCGACCTCGGAAAGGCCATCGCCGAGGCGCTTTGAAAAGTACTTCACGAAACGTCCTGGAAAGTGCGCAACGAAACGCCCCTAAAATCGCGCGCTCCGCTGTTTTGCATGGCCTCGTGTCTTATTGACACCCTGCAGGGCAGTGGTTGTAATCCTCGCTGGCAGTGCGCTGCCGAGGCGTCAGGCCTGCCAAGCTCTTGAGTCGCACCCACCCGCGGCCAGGTCGCAGCTGACGAAAGCCGACCAACTTTTTCTCTACAAGGGGCCCTTGTGAACAAGACCGAACTGATTGAGCACATCGCAAAGAACGCCGATATTTCCAAAGCAGCTGCCACCCGTGCGCTCGAATCCACCATCGGCGCCATTCGTACCACGCTCAAAAAGGGCGGCTCCGTTTCGCTCGTCGGTTTCGGCACTTTCGCAGTAGGCAAACGGGCCGCCCGCACCGGCCGGAATCCCCGCACCGGCGACGCGATTAAAATCAAGGCAGCCAAGATTCCGAAGTTTCGTCCGGGCAAGGCGCTGAAAGACGCGCTGAACTGAGACTAGACTCGGAGAGTATTCCGGTGGGGTGCTTAGCTCAGTTGGTAGAGCGGCGCCCTTACAAGGCGTAGGTCGGGGGTTCGAGCCCCTCAGCACCCACCACCACCCAGATGCAAAGGCGAACACCAGTTCGCCTTTTTTATTGCCGTCCGACATCCGTCGAAAAAGAGTGTTCAAGCATGTTTGATTTCTTCCGCAGGTACAACAAGATCGTCATGATTTTCTTGTTCTTGCTGATCATTCCCTCGTTCGTGCTCTTCGGCGTCGAGCGTTATCAGGGCTCTGGCAGCGACGAGAAAGTGGCCCGCATCGATGGCCACGACATCACGAAGCCCGAGTGGGATGCGGCGCACCGCAACGAGACGGACCGCATCCGCCAGCAATCGCCCAACGTCGATCCGACGGTGCTCGACTCGGACGCCTTGCGCTATGCCACGCTGGAGCGCCTGGTGCGCGACCGCGTGCTGGCCGCAGCCGCCTCCAAGGCGAACATGACCGTCTCCGAAGATCGCCTCGCGCGGATCTTTGCGCAAGACCAGGGCCTTGCGTCGTTCCGCACGCCCGACGGCAAGTTCGACCGCGAGACCTTTCTGCGCGTGACGGGCCGCACGCCCGAGCAGTACGAAGCCTCGGTGCGTGCCGAGATGTCCACGCAGCAGGTGCTGCTCGGCGTATCGGGCACGGCCCTCACGCCGCCCGCACTGGTAGCTGCCACGGTCAATGCCTTCTATGACCGCCGCGAGATCCAGGTCGCGCGCTTCGCGCCCGAGAGCTTCGCCTCGAAGGTGACCGTGAGCGACGCCGACATCGAGGCCTACTACAAGGATCACACCTCGCAGTTCCAGGCGCCCGAGCAGGCCAGCATCGAATACCTCGTGCTCGACCTCGACGCGGCCAAGAAGAACGTTTCCGTGAGCGAGGCGGATCTCAAGACCTACTACGAACAGAACACCGCGCGCTTCGGCACGAAGGAAGAGCGTCGTGCCAGCCACATCCTGATCACCGCGCCGGCCAGCATGTCCGCTGGCGATCGTGAAAAGGCCAAGGCCAAGGCCGAGCAACTGCTGGCCGACGTGAAGAAGGCGCCGAACACTTTCGCCGATGTGGCGCGCAAGAATTCGCAGGACCCAGGCTCGGCGGAGAAGGGCGGCGACCTCGACTTCGTCACCAAGGGCGCGATGGTCAAGCCGTTCGAAGACGCGATGTTCGCGCTGAAGAAGGGCGAGATCAGCAACCTCGTCGAAACCGAGTTCGGCTATCACATCATCCATCTGACCGACATCAAGCCAGCAGTGGTGCCGCCTTTCGAGCAGGTGCGCGCCACCATCGAGAGCGAAGTTCGCGCCGCACAGGCCACGCAGGAATTCGCGAAGGCCGCCGAGGCCTTCACCGATGCCGTGTACCAGCAGCCCGACAGCCTCAAGCCCGCCGCGGAAAAGCTCAAGCTCACGATTCAGACTGCGACCAACGTCCCGCGCATCCCCGCGCCGGGCGCCAAGGGCCCGCTGGCCAGCCGCAACTTCCTGAGCGCGCTCTACGCCAGCGACTCGCTCGAACGCAAGCAGAATACCGAGGCTATCGAGGTCGGCTCCAGCCAGCTTGCCTCGGGCCGCGTGACGCAATACACGCCTGCGCATCCGATCCCGCTGGCAGAGGTCAAGGACAAGATCCGCGCGCAGCTCGTCACCGAGCGTGCTGCGGTGCTGGCCAAAGCCGAGGGCGAAGCCAAGCTCGCGGCATGGACCGCCAAGGCGGACGGCGCGACCTTCGCCGCGCCCGTCACCGTCTCGCGCATCGATGCGCAATCGCAGCCCGTTCCGGTGATCGATGCCGCGCTGCGCGCCGACGCCGCCAAGCTGCCTTCGCTGGTGGGCGTGGACCTGGGCACGCAGGGTTACGCGGTGGTCCGCGTGACCAAGGTGGTCCCGCGCACGCCGCCGCCGCCCGAGCAGGCGCAGCAGGAAAGCGCGCAGGTCGGCCAGTCGGTGACGGCGGCCGAAGCCGCCGCCTACTACAACCTGCTGAAGGAACGTTTCAAGGCCGAGATCCTCGTGCCGAAGCCGGCGGACACGCTGCCTGTCGCATCGGTGCGCTGACAAGGCGCCACGCAGGACATACGCCCGGGTCGATGACCCGGGCTTTTTTTTGGTCGCACGAGGGACAAGCGTCGCCCTTGCTTCTTGCCAGAATCCGGCGCATGGGAACCCTCTACCTCGTGCGCCACGGACAGGCCAGCTTCGGCGCTGCCGACTATGACAACCTGAGCGAGCTCGGGCATCAACAGTCTGTGCGACTGGGCGAATATTGGCGCGAGCGCGGCATGGCGTTCGACGCGGTCATCACCGGCACCTTGAAGCGCCATCGCCAGACTTGGGAGGGCATCGCCAAGGGCCTGGGCCTTGAGCGAGACGACGTGCTGCCGTGGCCCGGACTCAATGAATACGACAGCGAGGCGGTCATCGCCACGATCCACGAAGGCAAGCTCGAGAAGCCCGACTCGCCCGAGATGTACCGCCATCACTTCCGCCTGCTGCGCGAAGGCCTGGGCGCTTGGATGCAAGGCAAGACCGCGCCGGTCGGCATGCCGAGCTACGTCGACTTTCTGGCCGGCGTGACCACGGCGCTCGACCATGTGCGCGACCGGCACCATGGCGCGAAGGTGCTGGTCGTATCCAGTGGCGGGCCGATCAGCACCGCGGTCGGTCATGTGCTGGGCACGAGCGCGGAGACGACCATCGAACTCAACCTGCGCATCCGCAATACCTCTGTGACGGAGTTCGCATTCACGCCAAAGCGCCACATGCTCGTGACCTACAACACGCTGCCGCATCTCGACGGCCCGGCGTACGAGGACTGGGTTACCTACTCCTGATATTCAAGATGCGCGTCGCGCGGCGCATCAGGCCTGCCAGACGCCGTAGCCCGCCTTGCGCAACGCGATGCCGAGGTCGACCTCCATCAGCCGCGCGTCGTCATAGGGCATCGGGTTGTAGCGCTCGTAGAGCGCGGGCAAGAGGCGCAAGCCGAACTCCTGCACGAAGCTGTTGGCCTGGATGCCAGCCTTGTGCTTGTCGAAGCGGATGTCGGGATCCAGCCCGGTCATGCCCACATAGACGAAGGGCTTGCCGAGTTGGTAATCGGGATTTGCGCGCCTGAAGCGGCTGCTGTTCCACACGCGATCGTCGAGCTCGACCACATAGACGTGGTGCTTGGCGCGTGGCTTGCGGGGCATGGGGTTCGCGGCCTGGCCGCTGCGCGGCTTCGGCGAGGCCGCGCGGGCATCAGCTCTTGCGCTTGATCAGGCCGTAGAGGATCAGCAGCACGATCGCGCCCAGCACGGAAGCGATGAAGCCGGCGCCCTGGCCCGCGGTGTACCAACCCATGGCCTGGCCGACGTAGGTGACGATCAGCGAGCCCGCGATACCGATGAGCGTGGTGACGATGAAGCCCGCGGAATCGTCGCCCGGCTTGACGGCGCGTGCCACCAGACCCACGACGAACCCGATCAGAATAGTCCAGACGATGCTCATGAAGAAATTCCTTTGGTGGTGAAGTGGAAGTGGCCAGAAGACGCGCCCGTCTGCGCGGGCCGCGTCGATGATAGCGGAGCCATTCGAGCAGTCGCACCAGCGATTTGCATCGGCGCAGGCGCCAGAGGATTTTTGCCGCAAGGGCGGCGGCAAGAGCGCTGCGGCGTCCTACAGCACGTGGTGGCATGCAGGGCTATACCGGCTGCATGCTTGAAAAACTACCTGAAGTCGTCGGCCGCGCATTGCAGGGCGTGCGCGCGGGACTGGACAACATCGTGTTCAACGCGCTCGGCCTGCGCGAAGGCATGGCGTCGATCGCGCTGACCAGCGTGGCCTTCGCCGACCATGCGCCGATGCCGCCGCGCTACACGGCCGATGGCGAAGGCGTTTCACCGCCCTTGCAATGGACGGGACTGCCTTCCGGCGCGGCATCGCTGGTGCTGATCGTCGAGGACGCTGATTCGCCCACGCCGAATCCGCTGGTGCATGCCATCGTGGTCGGCCTGGGGCCTGGAGACGACAGGTTGGTGGAGGCTGCGATTCCCAGCGGCGATCAGGAAGGCACCGGTTTGCACGTCGGGCGCAATTCGAGCCTGCAGGCGACCTGGTTGCCGCCCGATCCGCCGCCCGGCCATGGCGTGCACCGGTATGCCTTTCAGCTGTTCGCGCTTGACAACGTGCCTGTGTTCTCCGAGGAGCCGGGTCGCGATGAAGTATTCGGCGAATTGCGCGACCACGCCATCGCCAGCGGCCTGCTGATCGGCACTTGCGAGCGGTCCGATGGCTCCATCAAGATCGAGGAGGGCGTCGGAGCCGCGGGACCGCTGGCGGCAGGCTGAATGTGAATTTCAAACCACGTCGCAGCCTGTTGAAGCCAAAACGGCGATTTTTGACGCTACAATTGCGGGCTCTGCGGTGGCTGTAGCTCAGCTGGTAGAGTCCCAGATTGTGATTCTGGTCGTCGTGGGTTCGAGTCCCATCAGCCACCCCAAAAAATATCTCCCTGTCGCTATTGCGAAATGGCATTCAAGGGATTCCAACGCCGGGTTTACCCGGCGTTGTCATTTCCGGCGCACTGTTCGTTGCAGCAGTTGCCCGCCGACTTCTCTCCTTGTTCTCCCTCGATATACAGCGCCAAAGCGGTGCGCTTTACGTTGCGCGCTGTTGCATTGAGCCATTGGCCAAGCATTTTTTCTGCTGCCGCAGGACTTGTGACAAATGCAAATTGAATTAAAATCCACCCGTTTTCAATTTTCAGGAGTCCAACAATGGCTTCGACACTCGCCGATATCAATTCCCAGATCAAGAAGCACGACGAGCAGATTGCGCAATTGCGCAAGCAGGCCGAGGACCTGCGCAACCAGGAACGCGCCGGCGTGATCGAAGAGTTGCGCAAGAAGATTGCGGAATTCGGTTTGACCGCTTCCGACCTGAAACTCGGCGGCCGTGGTCCGGCGACAAAGCGCACTGCAGGTACCTCCGCACCCAAGGCCGCCGCCAAATACCGCGGCCCAACGGGCGAAACCTGGTCCGGCGGCCGTGGTCGCAAGCCGCGCTGGGTTACCGAAGCATTGGCTGCCGGCAAGTCGCTTTCCGATTACGAGATCAAGTAAGCGCTGCGAATCGCCGAACTTTCATCAATAAAAAAGCCCGCGCAAGCGGGCTTTTTTATTGGGTGCTGAAACGAGCTTCGCTCAGTTCACCATCACTAGTTTTCCTTTGACCCCGCGCGAACCCATGTGCGCATACGCAGCCTTCAATTCGGCCATCGGCATCGTGCTGTCGATCACCGGCTTGATCTTTCCCTGGCCGTACCACTGCGCCAATTCGGCCATCATCTGTGCATTGGCCTTCGGTTCGCGCCTTGCGAAATCGCCCCAGAACACGCCCACGATCGAAGCGCCTTTCAACAGCGTCAGATTCAATGGCAGCGACGGAATGGGGCCGGAAGCAAAACCCACCACCAAATAGCGGCCGCGCCAGCCAATGGAGCGAAAAGCGGGCTCTGCAAAATCGCCGCCGACGGGGTCGTAAATGACATCCGGACCCTTGCCTTCGGTTGCGGCCTTCACGGCATCGCGAAAACCGTTGGGGAGGGCATGCGTCGTGTAGTTGATCGTCGCGTCAGCGCCAATGGAGCGGCAGAGTTCGCATTTCTCGTCGGTGGATGCGGCTGCAATCACCTTGGCCCCGGCCGCCTTCGCGATCTGGATGGCTGCAGTCCCCACGCCGCCTGCCGCGCCGAGCACCAGCACGGTTTCGCCGGCCTTGAGCTGCGCGCGGTCCATCAGCGCGTGCCACGAGGTGGCGTAGATCATGATGAACGCGGCCGCATCGACATGGCCGAAGCCTTCGGGCAGCGGCATGCACAGTGCCGCAGGGGCCAGCGTGTGGGTGCCGAAGCCGCCGGTGCCCGAAAGGCACGCCACGTTCTGGCCCACCTTCAGATGCGTCACGCCTTCGCCGACCGCCTGGATGACGCCCGCGTATTCCGAGCCGGGAACGAAGGGCAGGGGTGGCTTCATCTGGTACTTGTTCTGCACGATCAGCAGATCGGGGAAATTCAGGCTCGCGGCCTTGATCTCGATCAGCACCTGCCCCGGGCCCGGCGCGGGCGTCGGCAGTTCTTTCCAGGTGAGCGCGTCGACGCCAACGGGGTTTTCGCAAAGCCATGCGTGCATGCTCGGGTCTCCTTCGGATGGGTAATGTTGAGGCAATGACTGCGGGCATGATAGGTGTCGCGGCAAGGCGCCCTTGTCCCTGCTGCGACGCACCCGACGCCTACAATCCGGTGCATCGAAAAGCACCATGAAGATACTTATTTCCAATGACGACGGCTTCCAGGCGCCGGGCATCGTCGCACTGCACGACGCGCTCAAGGACATTGCCGAAGTCGAGGTGGTCGCACCCGAGCACAACAACAGCGCCAAGTCGAACGCACTGACCCTGGCCGCACCGCTCTACGTGCACAAGGCGCACAACGGTTTTCGCTACGTGACAGGCACCCCGGCCGATTGCGTGCACATCGCGCTCAAGGGCCTGCTCGACTACCGGCCCGACCTGGTGGTTTCGGGCATCAACAACGGCGCCAACATGGGCGACGACACCATCTATTCGGGCACCGTCGGCGCTGCCATGGAGGCTTACCTCTTCGGCATTCCGGCCATCGCCTTCTCGCAGATCGAAAAGGGCTGGGCGCACGTGGATGCGGCAGCGCAGGTCGCGCGCCGCCTGGTGCAGCAGATCGAGCGCGAGAGGATGATCGGCGGACCCGCCTTCCTGCTCAACGTGAACGTGCCGAACCGGCCGTTCGACGAGTTGAAGCCGGTCAAGGTCTGCCGCCTCGGCCGCCGCCACGCGGCGGAGAAAGTCATCACGCAGGACAGCCCGCGCGGCGAGACGATGTACTGGATCGCCGGCGCAGGTGGCGCCAAGGACAGCGGCGAGGGCACCGACTTCCACGCCACCGCGTCCGGCCACATCGCACTCACGCCGCTGCAGATCGACCTGACCGACCACGCCAACCTGGGCCAATGGCGCGAGACGGTGGCCCGTCTTGGCAATTGACATGGCCACGCAACGGCCGAGTTTCCCGGTTCGCCTGACACCCACCGCTTCGGCTGCCACGCGCGGGCGCATGCCCGCCGTGCCGGCCAAGCCGATGGTGCCTTCGACGCCCTCGATGGCTTCCGACGCCGTGCGTACGCGCATGGTCCAGAAGCTTGCGGCCCAGGGCATTTCCGATCCGCGCGTGCTGCGCGCGATGGGCGCCGTCGAGCGACATCGTTTCGTCGACAGCGCGCTGGTCAACCAGGCCTACGAAGACACAAGCCTCCCGATCGGGCTGGGGCAGACCATCTCCAAGCCGAGCGTCGTGGCTCGCATGATCGAACTCCTGCTCGCGGCGCCGGCTTTGGCCGGCAAGCCGCAGGAGCGCCTGGGGCGCGTGCTCGAGATCGGCACCGGTTGCGGCTACCAGGCTGCGGTGCTGAACCATGTGGCCACCGAGGTCTACAGCATCGAGCGCCTGCGAGGCCTGCACGAACGTGCGCGGGCCAATCTGCGGCACTTCCGGCTGGCCACGGTCCATCTGATGCTGGGCGATGGAATGGTGGGTTATGCCAAGGGCGCCCCCTACGCGGGCATCATCGCGGCGGCTGGCGGCGAAGCCGTTCCTCAGGCCTGGATCGAACAACTCGCGGTTGGCGGGCGCATCGTCGCGCCGACACATTCGGCCAAGGGCGGACAGGCCCTCGTCGTCATCGATAAAACTGCCCGTGGGCTGGAGCGCCTCATTCTTGAGGCCGTTCACTTTGTCCCCCTAAAATCGGGCATCGCTTGAAGGAATAACAAATGCAGGGTTTTGGCAATCGGAGTTTGTTCGCGGGCATCACGTTGGCCGTTGTGCTCGTGATCGCGGGCTGCTCCGCACCGCGCGGGCCGGCGCCCGTCGAGGACCGCGGCACCATGACGCGGGCGCCCGGTGCTACGCCAGGTGGTTCTCCCCTCACGGTCGATGCCAACGGCAAGCCGCTTGCGGGCATCGAGAACTACGGCAAGCCGGGCTATTACGCGGTGCGCCCCGGTGACACGATCCGCCGCATCGGCAGCGACACCGGACAACGCTGGCAGGACATTGCCCGCTGGAACAACCTCGACAACCCCGACCTGATCGAAGTGGGCCAGGTGCTGCGCGTGATTCCGCCGTCGGGCTCGAGCACGGCCGTTGCAACCGCTCCCGCAGCTTCCAGTTCGGAAGGCGCAGTCGCCAAGCCGGTAACGCCGCCCTCGGTGGTGGCGCCCGTGCCTGCAACCGGCGCGAGCGCGCCAGTCAAGCCGGTTGCTCCTGTCACGGCGTCTCCTGCAAGTCCCGGCAGCGGAAGCTCGGGCGACGAAGATCTTGGCTGGATCTGGCCCGCGAGCGGTTCGCTGATCGCCGGCTTCGACGAAGCCAAGAACAAGGGCTACGACATCAGCGGCAAGGCGGGCGACCCTGTGTTGGCCGCAGCCGACGGACGCGTGGTGTATGCCGGCGCGGGCCTTCGCGGCTACGGCAACCTGATCATCCTGAAGCACAACAACACCTACCTCACGGCCTATGCGCACAACCAGGCGCTGCTCGTGAAGGAAGACCAGTCGGTTCAGAAGGGCCAGAAGATCGCCGAGATGGGCAACAGCGACGCCGATCGCGTGAAGCTGCATTTCGAGATCCGCCGCCAGGGCAAGCCTGTCGACCCGTCACGCTACCTGCCCGGCCGGTGATGCCATGGCTGCCTCCCGCCCTCGCCGCACGCTGCCCGTGCGCGGGCTGGCGGGCCGAGGCAGCCGGTCTTCCGGCGACAAGGACATCTCGCCCGACGAGGCACTCCCTGCAGACCCGCTGACGCTCAACGCGGCATTGCCGCGCGGCGCGATGAGCGAGCTGATCGGCGGTGAGGGCGCAGACGCGCTGACCATCTACCTGCGCCAGGTCCGGCGCACCGAACTCTTCACGCCTGACGAGGAATTCCAGACCGCCTGCGCCGCGCGGTCCGGCGATTTTGCGGCTCGGCAATCGATGATCGAGCACAACCTCCGGCTCGTGGTCAACATCGCCAAGGGCTACCTGGGCCGCGGCGTGCCGCTGTCGGACCTCATCGAAGAGGGCAATCTCGGGCTGATGCATGCCATCACCAAGTTCGAGCCGGAGCGCGGCTTCCGTTTCTCCACCTATGCGACCTGGTGGATCCGCCAATCGGTCGAGCGCGCGGTCATGACGCAGGCGCGCGCGATTCGCCTGCCGGTGCATGTGGTGCGTGAACTGCAGCAGGTGCTGCGGGCCCGCCGTGCGCTCGAAGGCGATGCGGAGTTCGTTGCGCGCCGCCCCGACGGCGTGCGCGTGGAAGACATCGCCGCGCTGCTCGGCCGCGACGTGCAGGCGGTGGCCGACCTGCTGGCCCTGTCTGAGGCGCCGCGCTCGCTCGATGCCGGCGATGCGCGCGGCGACGAGGGCTTCACGCTGGCCGACACCGTGGCATCCGACGACGAGCAGGGCAATCCGAGCGGCGTGACACAGGCTCACGAGGTGGAGCGCCTGCTCGACCAGTGGGTCCATGCGCTCGACGCGCGCGAGCGCGAGGTGCTGGAGGGACGCTACGGCCTGCATGACAGGGAGCCTGAAACCCTCGAGGTGCTGAGCGTGCGCCTGGGCCTCACGCGCGAGCGCGTCAGGCAGATACAGAACGAGGCGCTCGCCAAGATGCGCCGGCAACTGGCGCGCTCGGGCATCGGGCGGGACGCGCTGTTCTAGCGGGGCAAGAAGCGGGGGCGGCCGCACTGAGACAATCGGGGGATGACGGAATCCATCGAAGAAAAGAAAGTCCCCACGAATCCCGGCGAAGAATGGCTGAAGGTCGAGTCGCTCGACCTCGACGCGCAGGGCGTTTCCCACAAGGCCGACGGCATGGTCGTGTTCATCGAGGGCGCATTGCCTTTCGAGGAAGTGCAGTTCAACGTGCATCGCCGCAAGAACAACTGGGAGCAGGGCACGGTCACGCAAATCTGGCGCGAATCGTCACAACGGGTGCGCCCGGGCTGTCCGCATTTCGGCCTCCATACAGGCGCCTGCGGCGGCTGCAAGATGCAGCACCTGGACGCGGCCGCGCAAGTTGCCGTGAAGCAGCGCGCGATGGAGGACAACCTGTGGCACCTGGGCAAGGTGCGCCCCGACAACGTGCTGCGCCCGCTCGAAGGGCCGGCGTGGCATTACCGCTACCGCGCGCGCCTGTCGGTGCGCCATGTGGTCAAGAAGGGCACGGTGCTGATCGGCTTTCACGAGCGCAAGAGCCGCTACCTGGCCGACATGCAGGTGTGCCCGGTGCTGCCCAGGCAGGTCAGCGACATGCTGATGCCCCTGCGCGCGCTGATCGGTTCCATGGACGCGCGCGAGACCTGCCCGCAGATCGAGCTGGCCTGCGGCGACGCGCCGGGCTCGACGGCGCTCGGCACCATCGCCTTGGTGCTGCGGCACCTGCAGCCCCTGTCTGCCGCAGACATCGACCGTCTGAAGGCGTTTGCCGCGCAGAACGAAGGCGTGCAGTGGTGGCTGCAGGCCAAGGGGCCGGAGACGGTGAAGCTGCTGGAAGAAGGCGGCACGCCGCTCGCGTACCGCCTCCCTGAATTCGGCGTGACGATGCCGTTCAAGCCGACCGATTTCACGCAGGTCAATCCGCACATCAACCGCGCGCTGGTGGGCAAGGCGCTTCGCCTGCTCGACGTGCAATCGGACGAACGGGTCATCGACTGGTTCTGCGGCCTAGGCAATTTCACCTTGCCGTTGGCGAGCCAGGCGCGCGAGGTACTGGGCATCGAGGGCAGCGACACGTTGGTGGCGCGCGCGACCGATAACTTCAAGAAGAACCAGCCCGCGACGAGCGCGCGTCGAGCGCTTTCGGCCACGCAATTCGTGACACGCAATCTGTTCGAGATGACACCAGCGATGCTGGTCGCCGATGGCACTGCCGACAAGTGGCTGGTCGACCCGCCGCGCGAAGGCGCTTTCGCGCTGGCCAAGGCGATGGCCGACCTGCATCAGCAGCCCGAACTCCGCACCAATGGCTGGACGCCGCCCAAGCGCATCGTCTACGTGAGTTGCAACCCGTCGACGCTGGCGCGCGATGCGGGTCTGCTGGTGCATCAGGCGGGGTACCGGTGCACGTTCGCGGGAGTGGTCAACATGTTCCCGCACACGGCGCACGTCGAGTCGATTGCCGTCTTCGACCTGCAATGAAAAAGGGCCCCTCGGGGCCCTTTGTCTTTGCGTGGTGTGCTTGCTCAGTCGCGTTCGCCGCCGAAGATGCCCAAGAGCGCCAACAGGCTTTGGAACACGTTGAAGAGGTCCAGGTACAAGGCCAGCGTGGCGGTGATGTAGTTGGTTTCGCCGCCATCCATGATCTGCTTGAGGTCATAGAGCATGTAGGCCGAGAAGATGCCGATGGCGGCCACCGAGATGACCAGCATGCCCGTGGTCGAACCGACGAATACGTTGATGATCGCGCCGAACATCAGCACCAGCGCCCCGACGAACAGGAACTTGCCCATGCCCGACAGGTCGCGCTTGATGAAAGTGGCCAGGGTGGCCATCACCAGGAACACGCCGGCCGTGCCGCCGAACGCCGTCATGACGAGTTCGGAGCCGTTCTTGAAGCCGAGCACCATCGCGATCAGGCGCGAGAGCATGAGGCCCATGAAGAAGGTGAAGGCCAGCAGCACCGGCACGCCGGCGGCCGAGTTCTTGGTCTTTTCGATGGCGAACATGAAACCGAAGGCGCCGCCGAGGAACACGATCAGCCCGAGTCCGCCCGTGAGCGATCGCGTGATGCCGGTGCTTACGCCGAGCCAGGCGCCCAGCACGGTAGGCAGCATGCTGAGGGCCAACAGCCAATAAGTGTTGCGCAGGACGCGTTGGCGCTCCGCCTGCGGCAACGTCTGGCCGTAGCCAGCGGAAGTGTCGAGGGTGGTGACGCGGTCGTTCATGGCCGAAGCTCCTGTGGTTGCTGCTACGCAGTTGGGCGCATTCTAGGTGTCTGCAAGAGGGGTGCGTCTGAAAGACCGTATCGGGGTTGTTCTTAAGCGGCCCGGGCGTTTCGAGGCGGGCGGCCGTTATGCTGTCGGGTTTTTACGCAACCTGAGCTCAACATGAAGACCAAATCATTCCTCGAACTTGCCGACGTCAAGGCCATCGCCGCAGCGGCCGAGGCCGAGGCCTTGAAGAACAACTGGGCGGTGACCATCGCCATCTCGGACGACGCTGGCAACCTGCTCTGGCTGCAGCGCCTGGACGGCGCCGCGGCACTGTCTTCGCACATTGCCCCGGCCAAGGCGCACACGGCCGCGATGGGCCGGCGCGAGAGCAAGGTCTACGAAGACATCATCAACGGCGGCCGTACGGCGTTCCTGACGGCGCCTGCGGTCCATGGCCTGCTCGAAGGCGGCGTGCCGATCGTGAAGGACGGCCAGGTCATCGGCGCTGTCGGCGTGAGCGGCGTGAAGTCGAACGAAGACGCACAGATCGCCAAGGCGGGCATCGCGGCGATCGGCCTCTGAGTCTTTCTCGCCGCACAAAGCAAAACGCCGACTTCGAGGTCGGCGTTTTCTTTGGAGCGTTCAGCGTGAAAAAAAGCTTGGCTAGTCGGCGAACCGTTGGCTAGCAAAAAACGACCCTTCGGAGATGAATCTCCTTGAGTCGCCCCACGATGAAACTTGCGCGAAGGGCGGGCTGAGCGACTTATTTGGTCAGGATCAGCTTGCCGAGTTTGGTGGCTTGAAGCCGATAGAGCGAACCGTTGTGCATGATGCCCACGGTCTTGCTTCCCTTGAGAAGCTCCGTGCTTTCGACCATCGGCACCGGACGCGATGCCTGGATCGACGCATGACCGCCACCCGATTGGTCGAGCGAAGGATGGTTCAGAACAGTGAAGGCGTTCGGTGTGGCTGGCATTTGGAGTTCCCGTATCGGAGCGATGAGTGAATGATAATGATTCTCAACAAGAAGTCAATCGCGAAGATTGATTTTTTTCACACACTTCGAATTCAGATTACTTCGCGTCGGGTTCGGTGATGAAACCGATCTTGCGCACGCCAGCTTCCCGCGCTTCCGACATGGCCTTGGCCACGCGCTCATAGCGCACGGCCTTGTCGCCGCGGATATGCAACTCGGGCTGCGGCTCCTTGGCGGCTTCGGCAGCGAGGCGGCTGGGCAGCTCGCTGTCGTCGATCTTCTGTTCGTTCCAGTAATAGCTGCCGTCGGCCGTGACGCTGAACAGGATGTTCTGCGGCTTGGGCTGTTCGGGCTCGCTGCTGGCGCGGGGAAGGTCGATGTTGACCGCATGTTTCATCACCGGCACGGTGATGATGAAGATGATCAGGAGCACCAGCATGACGTCGACCAGCGGCGTCATGTTGATCTCGTTCATCACCTCATCGGGTTCGTCTTGTGTTCCGAAGGCCATGGTGCTCAGCCCTTCTTGAGTGGAACCACGATGGCGTCGCCGCTACCGCTTTGCACGCGGGCGCCGGTGACGAAGTAGGCATGCAGGTCGTGTGCGAAGCTGTTGAGCTTGGTTAGCACGAACTTGTTGCCGCGAACCAGTGCGTTGTAGCCGAGCACTGCGGGGATTGCCACCGCCAGGCCCAATGCCGTCATGATCAGCGCCTCGCCGATCGGGCCTGCCACCTTGTCGATGGTCGCCTGGCCGGCCGAGCCGATGCTCATCAGTGCGTGATAGATGCCCCAGACCGTGCCGAAAAGGCCGATGAAGGGGGCCGTGGAGCCCACCGACGCCAGGATGGCGAGGCCGGTTTGCAGGCGAGCGGTGAACGCGTCGATGCCATTGCGCAGCGCGCGCGTGATCCAGTCGCTCACGTCGAGCGCATCGTGCAGGTGGGCCTTGGTGTTGCGGTGGTGTGCCGCCGCTTCGCGGCCTTCGAGCGCCAGCGCGCGGAAGGGGTTGCTGTCGTCCTTGCCGAGCTTGTTCAAGGCGGTGGCGAAGTCTTCGCTGTGCCAGAAATCCTGCGAATGCTTTGCGAGGCGCTTGTACTTGATGACGTCGAGTGCCTTGACGACGATCACGATCCACGATGCGAGCGACATGCCGATCAAAAGCACCGCGACGGCTTTGGTGACGAAATCGCCCTGATTCCAGACGTTCATCAAGCCGAATTGGGAGTCCATAAAAGTGCCCTGTTACTGAGGTTGGTTAAAAACAATGGGTGCCGGCAGCATGAAGAGCGTGTCTTCGTTCGTGTCGGGATGCCGCGTGACGGTCACCGATGAGAGCAGCACGGCATCGCGCGCGGCCTTGTCGAGGCGCTCGTAGCCGCTAGATTTCAGGATTTCAGCTCTCCGAACGTTGCCGTTGCGATTGAAGTAGACCGCGATGGTGACCGTTCCATATTCGCCAAGCCGGCTGCTCAACGCAGGGTACTTGGGCGCGGGCTGGCGCAGCCACTGTGCCTGAGCCGCAGTGACCTCGACGACTTTGGGTGCCGCGGGCGGTGACGGCGGCGGCGAAGGTGGTGCCGGCGGCGCGGGCTCGGGTGCCGGTGGGGCTGGCGGCGGCGGGGGCTCGGTAGTTCCTACCGGGGCAGAAGGTGCCGGAGTCGGCTTGGGCTCGCGAATCGCCTGTGGACGGGGAGGTGGCGGCGCCTTGGTCACTTTGGGCGGGGGGGGCGGCGGTGGCGGCGGGTCGACCTTGGGCTTGGGCGGCTCGACGAACTGGCTCATGATTTCGACCGGAATCACCACTTCGGCGGCCCGCCTCAGAAGGCCGCTTTGCAGCGCCCAGAGCGCGGCCGCGTGAAACAGGATGACGCCGCTCGCAATGACGACATTGCGCGAGAGGCCAAAAACCGAGGGGGGAGGGGCAAAGCGGTCAGACACGATCAACCATTCGAGTGCGGGCACACCGAAACGTGCCCCGATTGCAGCAAAACCGCTACGACGTTACTTGCGAAAAATCCACCAGACCGAGCCTGCAACCAGGATCAGGCTGCCGCCGAGTGCCGAGACGAGTTCCATGCCTTGCTTTCCGTGATGGAGCTGGCAAGCTGGATCGCCCTCGAACCCGATTCGCGATTCAGCGCGGCGACAGGGTGCGAGGCGCTGCATTGCGCGACGATATCGCGCGCACAACCTTCACATTGGCCACACTGGGTGGCTACGCCAAGCTCGAATTGCACTTCGTCGAAGGTCATGCCGGCTCGCACATGACGTGCGATTTCACGGTCGGAGACTCGGCGGCAGACGCAAACGATCATGGCTGTGAAAGCGGCAGTTGGCTGGCTGTTGGTTGATCGATTATAAATAAGAATCCGTCGCATTTGCAATAACTATGGTGTTACTGGGCATTGCGACGGGGCCGCGAGGTAAACGCTAGACCTCCGACCAGAGCCGCAAAAGGTTGTGATAGTGGCCCGTGAGCGCCACCGTCTCTTCGCATTCGCCGAGCCGCGCGCGCAATTTCTGGATGTTCTGGTCGAGTTCGAACAGCATGCTGCGTTGCTGGTCGTTGCGCACCATGCTTTGAAGCCAGAAGAAGGAGCAGACCCGCGCCCCGCGCGTTACGGGGTGAACGCGATGCAGGCTGCTTGCGGGATAAAGAATGAGATCGCCCGCCGGCAGCTTGACCTCGTGCGACCCGTAGGTGTCGATCACTTCGAGCTCCCCGCCGTCGTAGTCCTCCGGATCGCACAGGAACAGCGTGCAGGACAGGTCCGTGCGCAGTTGCTGGCCGCTTCCTGGCAGCGCACGGACCGCACCGTCGACGTGAACGCCATAGTGCTCGCCGCCTTCATAGCGGTTGAAGAGCGGCGGCACGAACCGCAAGGGCAGCGCCGCCGAAAAGAATAGCGAATGACGCGCGAGCGCTGCAAGCACCGTGCTGGCGAGTTCTCGGCCAACGGACGATGACTCCGGTAGTTGCCGGTTGCGCTTGACCTGCGCGCCCTGTTCGCCAACGGTTTCGCGGCCATCGATCCAGTTCGTGGCGTTCAGGGCCGCGCGCATTTCGCGCACTTGGTCGGCGTTCAGGACGTCGGGCACATGCAGCATCATTTTTCAGGCACTCCGCAAAGAGAAAAGCCCCGGCACAGGGCCGGGGCTCGAGTTTCGCACCGTGCCGGGCGAACCCGGCAGCAAGCATCAGAACGCGAAGTTCGCGGTGATCTTCGCCGAGCGGGGCGTACCCGGCGTGTAGCGGTAGCCGCTCTTGTTGATGGCTGCCGCGTACTGCTTGTCGAACAGGTTGGAGACGTTCAACTGGATGTCGACGTTCTTGTTGATGCGGTAGGACGCCATGGCGTCGAACACCCAGTAGGCGTCGATGTAGGCTGGCGTACCCACCGCGCCGTCCGTGCCGCGGTGCAGCTTGCCGTTGTAGCGCGCGCCGCCGCCGATCGTCAGGCCGAAGGGGAACTGGTAGGTGGTCCAGGCCGTGAAGGCGTTCTTCGGGGTGTAGACCAGCACGTTGGTGCCGTCGGCGGTGACGTTGGGACCGCTCTGGACCTTGGTGTCCATCGTCGTGAAACCGGCGGTCACGCCCCAGCGCTCGGTGATGCTGCCCGCGAGACCCAGCTCGATGCCCTGGACGCGCTTCTTGCCGCTCTGGTAGTAGAGCGACGTGTTGGTGGGGTCCTGCACCACTTCATTGGTCACGTCGGTGCGATAGATCGCGCCGGTCAGCGACAGCTTGTCGTTCATCACGTCCCACTTCGTGCCGATTTCGAAGGTCTTGGCCTTCTGTGGCAGGAAGTCGGTGCGCGCGGCGCTGTTGCCCGAGCCGGCAGCCGACAGCGAGAAGTTCGCGCCGCCCGGAGGTTGGGCCGAGGTGCCGTAGGCCGCATAGATGCTGCCGTTCTTCACTGGCTTGTAGACCACGCCGATCTTGCCGGTGAACAGGTTGTCCGAGAGCTTGAGCGACGAAGGCACGAGCGTGCCGACCGGCAGGCCCGGGTTGGTGGTCGCGGTCGACAGCGTCGAGCTCTGGAACGATGTGTTGTAGTGGTCGAAGCGCAGGCCGCCCGTGATCTGCCATTGCTCGTTGAGCTTGACGGTGTCGAAGGCATAGAGGCCGACGGTGTTGGTCACGCCCTTGCTGTCGGCGCCGCTCTGGATGCGGCTGTAGCCGTTGACATACGGGTTCGGCGCGTACAGGTTGGCAGCGGGCCATGCGCCGTTCTGCACGGCCCGGCCGTTGAACGTCGCGCCGGGGGAGAAGTACCCCAGATTCGTCTGTTCTTCGCGGATCAATTCAACGCCTGCGCTGAGCGAGTGACTCACGCTGCCGGTGTCGAACTTGGCGGTCACGTTCGTCTGGTTGACGAAGATCGTGTTTTCCTGGTTCTTGTTGGTCGGCGAATTGCGTGTGACCGACCAGGTGGAGGGCAGGCCGGGGATTGGCGTATCGAGGAATGCCGTGCCGGCAGCCGGCCGCGCACCGGAGGCCGTGAGGCCGCCGAGCATGAACGACGTCAGCATGTAGTCCTGCTTCGTCTTGCCGTAACGGGTGGTGTTGCGCAGCGTGACGTCGGGCGTGAAATCGTGCTCGACGCGCGCGGTGAACATGTCCGCCGTCACCTTGTTGAAGTCGTAGGCCGTGCCGTAGAAGTTCTTCGGATCGACCGGCGCGGCGAAGTTCAGGAAGTTGCGGCGGCGGGCACCGAGTGCCGTCGGATCGGGGTTCGAATAGCTGGGCAGGCCGATGGTCGGCACGCCGCCGTCGGGGACGTTGTCCTGGTCGACGTGCAGGTAGTCGAAGTAGAAGCGCGTAGGCGAATTCAGGCCGAGCGCGATCGACGGTGCGATGGCCGTGTGCTTGTTCTTGACGAAGTCGCGGCCGGCAACGCCCGAGTCTTCCACCACGGCGTTCAGGCGGAATGCGGCGCCGATGCCGTTGGCGCTGCTGAGCGACTTGTTCCAGTCGATGCTGCCGCGCTTGTAGTCGGCGCTGCCGAAACCGATCGAGCCCAAGAAGCTGTCTTCCAGCTTCGGCTTCTTGGTGACCAGGTTGATGTAGCCGGTGGGCGAGGTGCGGCCGACGTCGGTACCCGACGGGCCCTTGACGACTTCGACCTGCTCGATGTTGAACACGTCGCGCGAGACGGAACCGAGGTCGCGAATGCCGTCCACGAAGATGCTGCTCGAGCTGTCGAAACCGCGCATGAAGACGGCGTCGCCGGTGTTCGTGTTGCCGTTCTCCCCGAGGAAGAAGGTGCCCACGCCCGGCGTGTTGCGCAGCGCTTCGGTCAGCGTCGTCGCGCCCTGTTCACGGATGACCTGTTCCTTGATCACCTGGACGGTTTGCGGCGTGTTCAGCAGCGGCGCGGTGAACTTGGGATTGGCCGAGGTGTCGGCCTTGTAGTCGGTTGCGGGGGTGTCCTGCACGCGAATCTCGGGCAGCGAGCCGCCGGCTTGGGCGAACGCGGCGGGGGCCGCAATGGCCATCAGCGTGGCCGCAGCAGCGCCAGAGAGGTGTGGAACGGCGCGCGCGACGACGTGTTTGCGGCTTTTGATGTAGGCCATGTAGTTATCTCCGAAAAGAGCAGCAGGGAGAACTCGACTGGCGATGTCCGGGGCTCTTGCGGAGAACGCAGGCGGGACTGGCTGGGTGAGTTGATTTGCAGTGAATGCAAAGCGGTGCGAATGATAGTGTTTCGCAATAACTTTTGAATCAACGACGCCGCGTTTAATTTGAAAGTTCGCAGTTTTGTTGCTCCCGAGCAACTGCGAAACGGGCTTGGCGCCTTCGACGACAGCCTCAGTAGACATCGCGGCGACAGCGTCCCTCGGACACCATGTCGCTCCAGAGCGGCTCGCCCGCAACCTGTCGCAGTGCCGCATCCACCCCCGCGGCCATGCCCTGGAGACTCCCGCACACATACACGGCCGCGCCGTTGCGCAGCCACGCACGCAGCGCATCCGCCGATTGCAGCAAGCGATGTTGCACGTAGAGGCGCTCGGGCTGATCGCGCGAAAACACCATGTCCAGCCGCTGCAGCACCCCGCTGGCTTGCCAGGCTTCGATCTCCTCGCGACACAGGAAATCGTGAGCCGCCTGGCGTTCGCCGAACACCAGCCAGTTGTCGTGCTCGCCCGCCGCCGCACGGGCGCGCAGATGGGCGCGCAGGCCCGCCAGCCCGGTGCCGTTGCCGATGAGGATCAGCGGCCGGCTCTCGTTGCCGTCGAGGCGGAAGGTGCGATGCGGCCGAAGACGCAGTGCGACCGTGTCGCCGAGCGTGAGCGTCGATGTGAGCAGGCCCGACGCCGTGCCTAGGGTGCCATCCGGATGCTGCTCCTGTCGCACCAGCAATTGCAGTTCGCCATCGGTATGCAGCGAAGCGATCGAATAGTCGCGCGGCCGCGCGGGATCGCTTGCGACGGCGATCTGCGCCAGGTCGCCGGAAGCCCACTGGGGCATCGCGCCTGAATGCGGCACCAGACCGAGTTGGAAGACTGGCGCGCCGGCGCTGCCGGCATTGAGCAGCTCACGCCTCGCAAGCCGCCATGGCGCGAAGGCATCGGCCGGATCTTCATGATCGATGGCAGCTTCGCCCCATCGTGACTGCCAGGCAGCCAGCGCGACTGGATCGCTGTTGTCGACCTCGATGCATTCGAAGTCGCGCTTGGCGCCCGCCGCATGCAGCCATGCATCGAGCGTGCGGCCGAAGCCGCAGAAATTCTTGTATTGGCGGTCGCCCAATGCCAGCACGGCATAGCGAAGCGAAGAGAGGGTGAGGGGCGAATCCATCACGCGTTCGGCGAACACGCTGGCGCCGTCGGGTGCATCGCCCTCGCCGTACGTGCTTGCCACGAAGAGCGCGCGGCTCGCGGAACCGAGCGTGACGGCGTCGAGGGCGTTGAGCTCCATCACGCGCACCGGGGTGCCTGCCGCACGCAGTTGCCGCGCGGTCTGCCAGGCGATGGTCTCCGCCTGGCCGGTCTGGCTGGCGAACACCACGAGGGTGGGCGCCGTGTCGCCGTCGGCCGAGAGCGACGCTGCCTCGCGGACCGCCGCGGTGCGCAGCCGCCGCTGGCGCGCATAGACGGCAAGGCAGAGCGCCGCGTAGGCCGCCGTCGTGGCGCCCGCACCCAGGGCGCGCAGCATCGCCTCGCTCATGCGCCGGCCTGCGCGAGCCAGGCGCGCGTGGCTCGCGGCGCCGACGACGTGTCGTCGTGGCTGACAAACAGGGCCGCGACCTCGTGCCGCTCTGCGAAGGCCAGGCCATCGTCCGGTCCGAGCACGGTCAGCACGGTGGCCAGCGCGTCGGCCTGCATGCATTGCGCATGAAGCACCGTGACGCTCGCCAGCGCATGCGCGACCGGTTCGCCGTTGCGCGGATCGATGGTGTGCGACCAGCGGCGCCCCTCATGCTCGCGGCGATGCCAGCGGTCGCCCGATGTGGCGATCGCCATGTCCGCCAATGCAATGCGCTGAGCGACCGGCGCTTCGCCGTCGATGAGCACCTGCCACGGTTGGCCGTCGGGGCGGTGACCGGAGCCGCGCAGCTCTCCACCGATTTCGAACAGCAGGTCGGTGAGGCCGAGCCCGTGCAAGGCTTCGACCCCCTGATCGACTGCGAAGCCCTTGGCAATGCCTGAGAGGTCGAGCACGATGCCTCCCGGCTGCAGCAGGGTGGCGCTTGCTTCGTCGAACTGCAGCCGCTCCCAGCCGATGCGCGCACGCACGGCGGCAACGACCTCGGCTGCGGGCAGGCTGCTCGGATTCGCATCAGGGCCGAACCCCCAGCAAGCGACCAGCGGACCGACCGTCGGATCGATCGCGCCTTCGCTTGCGTGCGCCCAATGCGAGGCACAGGCCATCACGTCGGCGAACTCCTTGGGCAGCACATGACGCGAGCCCGCGGACGCGCGGTTGAACCGGCTGATGTCCGAGGCCGGTTCCCAGTGGCTCATCTGTGCGATCACCCGTGCAAGCGCGGTCTCCACCGCCTCGCGCGCCTGCTCCAGCGCAAGCATCCGCGGGTTGTCGAAGCGCAGCGACCAGGTCGTGCCCATCGTCTGCCCGCCCAGTTGCTGCAATGTGGCGGGGTCTGCGCGGCGCGGGACGGCCGCGTTGGCGTAGCCGCCCGCGCGCCAGGTGCTGAAGGAAATTCCCAAGGGAGCGCGCGGGCGTCAGGGCATCACTTCGAGGGTTGCCGCATAGCTCAGGCGGCGTTCCTTGGCTTGCGGCACGGTGGTCTTGGTGTCCTTGGTGCTGGCGTCGAGCCAGTACATGCCGGCGGTCGGCCAGGTCACGCTGAACTGGCCCTTGTCGTCGGTCTTGAGCTTGATTTCCTCGAGCTTGTCGCGGTACTGCGTGTTGCCTGCGGTCACGGTCACTTCGAGGTTCTTCGCGGGCTGGCCGTCGAGGTTCAGCGTGAAGCTGGCTTTCTCGCCCTTGACCAGGTCGGTCGGGCTGCCGGAAACGATCAGCTCCAGACCCTGGCCGATCGGCTTGAGCGACGAGGGCTTGCCGACCGTCACGAAGGTCTCGATGCGGCCGGACGACTGGGAGATCGTCACATCCTGCGCGTCGGCCGGCACTTCCTTGGCGATCGTCTCGGCCGTGCCGCGTGCACGCTTGTTCTGGCCCGTGGCCTTGTCCTTCCAGCTCGCGAAGGCGCCCGCATTGACCACGGCGATGCGGTAGGTGCCCGGTTGCGCAACGCTCACGTCGAACACGTTGCGCGACTTGAGCTTGGCTTCGCTCTCGGGCTTGACGGTGTTGCCATCGGGCGCGGTGATCTGCAGGCCCTCGAGCCGCAGCGGCGCGTGGTTCGCGACGAACAGGTCGTTGGACACGGCGGCATCGACGCTCACGGTGTCGGCCTTGGAGAACACGGTGGAAGAGGGGAGCAGCCAGGCGTTGTGCGCCATGGAAACGGAAGCGATGGCCGACAGGGCGATGGCGAGGCCGGTGGCGCGCAGGGTGGAACGGGTCATGGGAGGTCCTTGATGGATGAAGCTTGCGAAGAAGGGGAGGTTCGTCGTCGATCAGGGCTTGAGATCGAGCTTGATCTCGCCGAGCTCTTCCTTGCCGGTCGCGGTCGGCTGCGTTGCAGCGGTCGGCGGCCACTGGAACGGGATGCTTACGACCTCGCGGCCGCCGACTTCCCGAGCGGCTTCGACCACCAGCTTGTAGGCGCCGGGTACGAGCTTGGGCATTGGCGCCGTGCCTTCGTTGAAGCTCAGCTGGTGCTTGCCGGCGGGCTTGGTGGCACCGGTCACGCCATCGACGGGCACCGCGAGTTCGCGGCCGCCGCGGCGCCACCACTGGCGCATGTCCTTGAGCCACTTCGTGCCTTCGCCTTCGGGATTGTTCGTCTTGGTGCGCACGTCGTACCAGACGGCCAGCGTGCCCGCGACCGTGTTGTCGGCGCGCTCGATCCACGTTGCCACGTAGGGGCGGTGGTATTCGGAGGCGTTCAACCGCGGAATCTCGATGTTGACGGCCAGGCTCGCCGCGAAGGCCGGGGTGGCGAGCAGCGCCGACATGGCGATCGGCGCGAGTGAATAGCGAACGTGCACGGAGAACCTCTTTTCCTGAATCAATCGGTCAATCAATGAATGAACAACAACGCGAGCAGCACCGGCACGACCAGCCCCATGCCCACCATCGGCCAGGTGAACGGCCGGTTGCCCGCGTGCATCTTGAGAATGAACAGCCCGGTGATCGAGAAGACCAGCGCGGCGCCCGCGAAGATGTCGATGAACCAGCTCCAGGCGGCGCCGGTGTTGCGGCCCTTGTGCAGGTCGTTGAAGTACGAGAGCCAGCCGCGATCGGTGCGCTCGTATTCGATCTCGCCGTCGGCCAGGCTCAGGCGCAGCCAGGCGTCGCCGCCGGGGCGGGGGAGCGAGAGGTAGATTTCGTCTTCCGACCATTCGGCCTCGCGGCCTGCGGTAGCGACATCCCAGGTCTTCTGGACCCAGCCCTGCAGTTCGGACGGAAGTGGCGCCTTGCCTTTTTGCGCCTTGGCGGCAGCCAGTTGTTGTTCGATTCGGGCACGCAGGGCTTCGTCGAGCGTGCCGTTCAACTTCGTGATGGCCGGCTTGGCCTCGATCTGTCCCGCGTGGTTGAGGGTGAAGCCCGTGACGCTGAACAGGATCATGCCAATGAGGCATATCGCCGAGCTGACCCAATGCCATTCGTGCAGGGTCTTGAGCCAGTAGGCACGGCGGCGGTTGTCGGGGCGGGCAGCAGTCATCGAAGGCGCGGATTCTATCCGTCCAGATGAGAATGACTGCTATTTGACAGTGGTTAAGTTACGTAAAGCAATAAAAAACGGGACCGAAGTCCCGCTGATTGAAGTCGAAAGCTCGCGCTTATTCGAGTTCGCCCATTTGCGATTGCAGGTAGTTCTGCAGCCCGACGCGGTCGACCAGATCGATCTGGGTCTCGAGGAAGTCGATGTGCTCTTCCGTGTCGTCCAGGATCTCCTGCAGGAGGTCGCGCGAGACATAGTCGCGCACCGATTCGCAATGCGCGATGCCATCCTTGATGGTGGCCTGTGCGCCGGTTTCTGCGCCGAGGTCGCAACGCAGAAGCTCTGGCACGTCTTCACCGATGTTCAGCTTGCCGAGGTCCTGCAGATTGGGCAGGCCGTCGAGCATGAAGATGCGGTCCATGAGCTTGTCGGCGTGCTTCATCTCGCCGATCGATTCCTCGTATTCCTTCTTGGCCAGCTTGTCCAGACCCCAATGCTTGAGCATGCGGTAGTGCAGGAAGTACTGGTTGATTGCGGTGAGCTCGTTCTTGAGCTGCGCCTGCAGATGTTCGATGACCTTGGGGTCGCCCTTCATGATTTTTTCCTTGTTCTGAAAGCGTGATTGTCAGAGGGGCAGATGCGGGCTTGCAAGCAATCCCATGCTGCGCCGGTCTGCATGCGTGTGATGGTGATACACGTTCGTATTGAGGTGCGCGAAAACCGATCGCAACATCATCGCAAACATAGCAAGCTCCAATACTTTTAATAGCTCATGACTATTGATAATATGGGATTGGTAGCTATACTCATGGTTCGCCTTTTTCATCAGCCACCAAGGAATCACCAATGTCCCTGATCAACACCCAAGTCCAGCCCTTCAAGACCCAGGCCTACCTCAACGGCAAGTTCATCGACGTGTCCGACGAGACGCTCAAGGGCAAATGGTCCGTGCTGATCTTCATGCCGGCGGCCTTCACCTTCAACTGCCCGACCGAAGTCGAAGACGCTGCCGACAACTACCCCGAATTCCAGAAGCTGGGTGCCGAGGTCTATATCGTCACCACCGACACGCACTTCTCGCACAAGGTCTGGCACGACACGTCGCCGGCCGTTGGCAAGGCCAAGTTCCCCCTGGTTGGCGACCCGACCCACACCCTGACCAACGCTTTCGGCGTGCATATTCCTGAAGAAGGCCTGGCACTGCGCGGCACCTTCGTGATCAACCCCGAGGGCATCATCAAGACCGCCGAAGTTCACTCCAACGAAATCGCCCGCGACGTCAAGGAAACCCTGCGCAAGCTCAAGGCAGCCGTCTACACCGCCGCACACCCGAACGAAGTCTGCCCGGCCAAGTGGAATGAAGGCGACAAGACCATCGCCCCGTCGTTCGACCTCGTCGGCAAGATCTAAGCGCTCCCGTGCGAAAGCCCGGGTGCTCATAAGGCCCCGGGCTTTTTTGTCCCCAGTTGATAGTTTTCAGTTATCGAAAGTGAGTCCGTCATGCTCGACGCCAGCACCAAAGCCCAATTGAAGAGTTACCTCGAACGCGCCACGCAACCGATCGAAATCGTTGCCTCGCTCGACGACAGCAAGGCCTCGGGCGAGATGTTGTCGCTGCTGAAGGACGTCGCCGAGTCTTCGCCGCTGGTCAAGCTGACCGAGAGCCGCGACGACAGCCACCGCAAGCCTTCTTTCTCGGTCAACCGCCCGAGCGAGAACCACGGCCCGCGTTTCGCCGGCCTGCCGATGGGCCACGAATTCACCTCGCTGATCCTTGCCTTGCTGCAGATCGGCGGCTACCCGCCCAAGGTCGAACAAGCCGTGCTCGACCAGATCAAGGCGCTCGACGGCGACTTCGAGTTCGAGATCTACGTTTCGCTCACCTGCCACAACTGCCCCGACGTCGTCCAGGCGCTGAACCTGATGGCGATCCAGAACCCGCGCATCCGCACCACGATGATCGAAGGTGGCACCTTCCAGGACGAAGTGAAGGAACGCCAGATCATGGCTGTGCCGACCGTCTTCCTGAACGGCACCGAATTCGGCCAGGGCCGCATGAGCCTGGAAGAAATCCTCGCCAAGATCGACACCAGCGGCGTCGAGCGCGAAGCAAAGAAGATCGACGCCAAGGACCCGTTCGACGTGCTGATCGTCGGCGGTGGCCCGGCCGGCGCCGCAGCCGCCGTGTATGCGGCTCGCAAGGGCATTCGCACCGGCGTGGCGTCGGAGCGTTTCGGCGGCCAGGTGCTCGACACGCTGGGCATCGAGAACTTCATCTCGATCAAGGAAACCGAGGGCCCGAAGTTCGCCCATGCGCTCGAGGAGCACGTGCGCGACTACGACGTCGACATCATGAATCTGCAGCGCGCCAAGGCCCTGGTGCCCGGCAAGGACCTGATCGAGGTGCAGCTCGAAAGCGGCGCTGCGCTCAAGAGCAAGTCGATCATCATCTCGACCGGCGCGCGCTGGCGCAACATCAATGTGCCCGGCGAGCACGAGTTCAAGAACAAGGGCGTGGCCTACTGCCCGCATTGCGACGGCCCGCTGTTCAAGGGCAAGCGCGTCGCGGTCATCGGCGGCGGCAACTCGGGCGTCGAAGCGGCGATCGACCTGGCCGGCATCGTGGGCCACGTCACGCTGATCGAGTTCGACACTGCCCTTCGCGCCGATGCGGTGCTGCAGCGCAAGCTCAAGAGCCTGGCGAACGTCGACGTTTTCACCAATGCGCAGACCACCGAGAT
>NZ_JXQQ01000002.1 GCF_000834655.1 Variovorax paradoxus | reverse complement strand
GCTCGGAGATGCGCAAGGCCATGGGCGTGGCGGTGTTCGCCGGGATGATCGGCGTGACGGCCTTCGGCCTGTTCCTCACGCCGGTGTTCTACGTGCTGCTGCGCCGCCTGGCGGGCAACAAGCCGCTCAAGCTGCATGGCGAAGTGCCGCACGGCGAAGACTTCGTCTCGGCCAACCATCCCGCGCCTTCGCATGGCGGCTCCGGCGGTGGCGGACTGCACCCGGTGCCGGCCTCGCCCCGTCCCTCGCACGAGTCGCATGACTGATCGCACAACCGATCAAGAAGAAAGTTCATCATGAAATTCGCATTCCAACCTTGGGTCCGCGGCGCCTTGCTGCCGCTGGTGGCAGCCCTGGCACTGGCCGGCTGCGCGACGGTTCCCTCCGGCGTGCCGGAGATCCAGACCACGGCGCAGTTCAAGGAGCAGGGCGCCGCGCCGCCCGCCGGCTTCACGAAGGCGCTGCCTTCCGAAGCGCTGGCGCGCGGCGCCTGGTGGCTGGCGTTCAACGACCCGGTGCTCAATGCGCTGGTCGAGAAGGCCGACGTCGATAACAACAACATCCAGGCGGCCGCGGCCCGGCTGGCCGAGGCCCGCGCGCTCGCGCGCAGCGCCAACGCCGACCGGCTGCCGCAGATCGGCCTGGGCGCGGGCGCCAACCGCGGCGCCGGCCTGGACAAGGCCACGGCCAGCACCTCGCCGGCCACGATGACCAACATCGGCGCCACGTTCTCGTACGAGCTCGACCTGTTCGGCCGCCTCTCGGGCGCGAGCAACGCGGCCAAGCTCGACGCCGCCGGCCGCGAAGGCCTGCTGCAGAGCACGCGTCTCGCGGTGCAGGCCGAAGTGGCGCAGACCTACCTGCAGCTGCGCGCGCTCGATGCCGAGCGCGCACTGATGCGCGAGACGGTCGAGGCCTACAGCGACACGCTGCGCCTCACGCAGCGCCGCCAGGCGGCCGGCGACATCGCCGAGCTCGACGTGGCGCGGGTGCAGACCGAGGTGTCGTCCACCGAATCGGACGCGCTGGCGATCGACCGCCAACGCGCCCAGGTGGAACACGCGCTCGCGGTGCTGGTGGGCGATTCGGCCTCCAGCTTCGGCGTGCGCACCGACGAATGGGCCACGGCCCTGCCGGCCATTCCGCCCGGCGTGCCCGGCACGGTGCTCACGCGCCGGCCCGACGTCTCGGCCGCCCAGAACGCGGTACTTGCGGCGCAGGCCCGCGTCGGCGTGGCGCAGACCGCGTGGTTCCCGGACATCTCGCTGACCGGCGCCGCCGGCTACGCCTCGCCCGAGATCGGCGACCTCTTCAAGTGGTCGGCCCGCTCATGGGGCGTGGGCGCGCTGCTGTCGCTTCCGATCTTCGACGGCGGCCGCCGCGAGGCCGGCCTGCAGGGCGCCAACGCGCAGCTCGACGGCGCGATCGCCAGCTACCGCACGCAGGTGCTGGTGGCGTTCCAGGAGGTCGAAGACCAGCTGGCCGCGATCCGCATCCTGCAGGAGCAATCGGTGGTGCAGGCCAAGGCGGTGTCGTCGGCCCAGCGGGCGACCAGCCTTTCGGACACGCGCTATCGCAATGGCTACATCAGCCAGCTCGACCTGCTGGACGCCCGCCGCAGCGAACTGCGCAACCGGCGCCAGGCGCTTCAGGTGAAGTCGGCGCAGTACCAGGCGGCCGTGGGCCTGATCCGCGCGATCGGCGGCAGCTGGGAGGTGCCGGCGGCAACCGCTTCGGTTACTGCGGCCCAGAAGATCGCGACGCGCTGATCTTCTGCAGCTCCAGGACGCCCATGGCCAGGGCGTTCGAGTAGCTGGTCTGCGGCTTGGCGGCGACACGGTAGACGCGGTAGTCGAGCGTGTCGTGCATGTCGGGCATTTCGGAGTGGCTGCTGTTGTCGAGGGCTTCGAGCAGGGTCCAGTAGAACTGGCCCGGCTCGCGTTCTTCGACGGTGAGCGCCAGGTCGTTGAGGGCGGGCATGTGGTCGAAAGGCATTGGTATGCCTTGTATACGGACAAACGACCCGCCTGGATTCAAAACGCAACCGCATCCCCGGCCGCGTGCGTGAAAGATGCCGCATTTCGGCGGCTCGATTCGGGGCGCAGCGGCGCTCAACGACAATCCGGCCCATGAGTTTCAAGGCGAAAAGCAGGCCGGCGCGGTGCGTCATGGTCCTGGGCACCACCAGCGGCGCCGGCAAGAGCTGGCTGGCCACGGCGCTGTGCCGCTGGTATGCGCGGCAGGGGCTCAAGGTCGCGCCCTTCAAGGCGCAGAACATGAGCAACAACGCCCGCGTGGTCGATGGCGGCGAGATCGGCAGCGCCCAGTACTTCCAGGCCCTGGCGGCCAACGCGGTGCCCGACGTGCGCATGAACCCGCTGCTGCTCAAGCCCGAGCGCGACACCCACAGCCAGGTCGTCCTGATGGGGCAGGTGAGCGAGGCGCTCTCGGCCTTGCCCTGGCGCGGGCGCAGCGAGCGCGTGTGGCCGCAGATCGCGCAGGCGCTCGACGAACTGCGCGCCGAGAACGACGTGGTGGTGATCGAGGGCGCGGGCTCGCCGGCGGAGATCAACCTCATGGCCAGCGACATCGTCAACATGCGCGTCGCCCGCCACGCCGAGGCCCGTTGCCTGCTCGCGACCGACATCGACCGGGGCGGCGCCTTCGCCCACCTCTACGGCACCTGGGCGCTCTTGCCCGAAGCCGACCGGTCTCTCTTGCATGGCTTCGTGCTCAACAAGTTTCGCGGCGATGCGTCGCTGCTTTCTCCCGCGCCCGAGAAGCTGCAGGCGCTGACCGGCGTGCCCACCGTCGCGACGCTGCCGATGTGGTGGCAGCACGGCCTTCCTGAGGAAGACGGCGTGTTCGACGACCGCAGCCGCGCGAGCGGCAAGGTGACGAAGACCGTGGCCGTGATCGCCTGCCCACGCATCAGCAACCTCGACGAATTCCAGTCCCTGAAGAACGTACCCGGCGTGCGCCTTGTCTGGGCGCGCTCGCCCGCCGACGTGGCGGGCGCCGACTGGATCGTGCTCCCCGGCTCCAAGCACACGAGTGGCGACCTCGCCTGGCTGCGCGCGCAGGGGCTCGACGGTGCCGTGGCTGCGCATGCAGCCCGTGGCGGCGTGGTGCTGGGCATCTGCGGCGGGCTGCAGATGCTGGGCGAGGCGCTGGTCGATCCGCACGGCATCGACGGCAACGCGCCGGGGCTCGGCCTGCTGCCGCTGGTGACGGTGTTCGAGCGCGAGAAGACCGTGCGCCACCGAGCGGCCACCTTCGGCACCCTGACCGGCGACTGGGCAGCGCTCTCGGGCGTGCCGATGGCCGGCTACGAGATCCACCACGGCCAGACCGCCGCCCACCCCCAGTTGGCGCACGACGGCCACGCCGTGATGCCCGAGGGACTGGCCTGGCAGAACGCGCGCGGCAACGTGCTCGGGCTCTACCTTCACGGGCTGTTCGAGGATGCGGCGGTGCTGCATGCGCTGTTCGGCGCGGCCGCGCCCACGCTCGACAGCACCTTCGACGGCCTGGCCGATTTCATCGACACCCATTTCGACGCCGGCGTGCTTGCCGGCCTGATTGAATCCGCATGAACGACACGATTCCCGCCATCTCCGACATTGCCGACATCGCCGACGCAACGCTCCAAGCGCGCCTGCAGAACGCGATCGACAACAAGACCAAGCCGCTCGGCGCGCTCGGCAAGCTCGAGACGCTGGCCTTGCGGCTCGGCACGATCCTGGGCAGCGAAGCGCCGGTGCTCGAGGCGCCGCAGATGCTGGTCTGCGCGGGCGACCACGGGCTGGCGGCGCGCGGCGTCTCGGCGTATCCGAGCGACGTGACCTGGCAGATGGTCGAGAACTTCCTCGCCGGCGGCGCGGCGGTCAGCGTGCTCGCGCGGCAGCACGGGCTGGCGCTGACGGTGGTCGACTGCGGCGTGCGGCGCGACTTTCAGCCGCGTCCCGGGCTGGTGTCGCGACGGATTGCGGCCGGCACCGCAGATGCATCGGCCGGCCCCGCGATGACCGCCGAACAGTGCGCGCAGGCCATCGCCAACGGAAGAGACGTGGTGCGCGCGCTGCCGGGCAATGCCGTGCTGCTGGGCGAGATGGGCATCGGCAACAGCTCGTCGGCGGCGCTGCTGCTGGCGCGGCTTGCGGGCTTGGACATCGACGCCTGCACGGGAGCCGGCACGGGTCTCGACGCGGCGGGCCTGGCACGCAAGCGGGAGGTGTTGCGCGAAGTGTTTGTGCTGCATGCGAGCGCGACCGAACCGCTCGACGCCTTGGCCACATTCGGCGGTTTCGAAGTCGCCACGCTGGTCGGCGCCGTGCTGCAGGCGGCCGAGGAACGCCGCGTGATCGTGGTCGACGGCTTCATCGCCAGCGCCGCGGTGCTCGTCGCACAGGCGCTGCAGCCGCATGTGGTGCAGCGCTGCGTGGCCGCGCACAGCTCGGCGGAGCCGGGTCATGCGCTGCTGCTCAAGCACCTCGGGCTGGAGCCCTTGCTGAACCTGGACCTGCGGCTGGGCGAAGGCTCGGGCGGTGCGCTGGCCTGGCCGCTGCTCGAATCGGCCTGCCGCATCCTGCGCGAGATGGCGAGCTTCGAGGCGGCGGGCGTGTCGCGCAAGGAAAACTGAACCCGATGAGCGGCATTCGCCACTTCCTGCTGGCACTGCAGTTCTTCACCCGTGTGCCGGTGACGGGTGCGCTTGCGGCATGGGTCGGCTTCAGCCCGCAGATGCTGCGCGCGAGCGCGGCGCATCTGCCGGGCATCGGATGGTTGGTGGGCGGCGTGGCCGCGCTCGTCTTCGTGGCCGTGGGCGTCGGATTGCAGAGCGTGGCGGGCGCATTCGCGGCAGCGGTGCTGAGCACCGTCGCCACCGTGATGCTGACCGGCGCCTTCCACGAAGACGGGCTCGCCGACGTGGCAGATGGGCTTGGCGGTTCCGCCAACCGCGAGCGGGCGCTGGAGATCATGAAGGACTCGCGCATCGGCGCCTTCGGTGCCGTGGCGCTCGTGCTCGCGCTGGGCCTGAAGTTCGCGCTGCTCGCGGCGCTGGCCGGGCGCGGCCTGGAGACGGTGGCCGTGGCCATCGTCGGGGCGCATGTGCTGTCGCGCCTCGCGCCGCTGTTCCTGATCCGCTGGCTGCCCTATGTGGGCGACAGCGGCGCGAGCAAGGCGAAGCCGCTGGCCGATGCGATCAGCGGCGGCGCGTTGGTCGTCGCGGTGCTGTGGTCGGTGCCCGCCGTGGCGCTGCTGCTGTGCGCGCATGACCCGGTGCATGTCGCCGCCGCGCTGCTGGCTGCTGTCGTGGCGGCGGGCTGGATGGCGCGCCTTTTCCTTCGGCGCCTGCAGGGCTTCACCGGCGATGGGCTGGGCGCGACGCAGCAGGTCTGCGAGCTCGCGATCTATCTCGCGCTCGCCTGGCAGGTATGAGAAAGCTCTGGCTCTTGCGCCACGCGCCCGTGATCGCGGAGCCCGGCCTCTGCTACGGCGCCACCGACCTCGAAGCGGAAGCCGAAGCCACACAGGCCGCCGCGCAACGCATCGCGCCCTTGCTCCCCGCCGGCATTGCGCTGCGCAGTTCGCCGCTGCGGCGCTGCGCGACGCTGGCCACCGCCATCGCGGCACTGCGCCCCGACCTGGCCGTGCAGCACGATGCCCGTCTGGCGGAGATGAGCTTCGGCGCGTGGGAGGGGCGGCCATGGTCCGCCATCGGGCGCGAGCAGTTCGAGGCATGGACCGGCAATTTCGCCGACGGTATCGCCGGTGCGAACGGTGAGAGCGTGCGCGCGTTCATGCAGCGCGCGGCTGCCGTTCACGACGAATGGCTGTCGGGAGAAGGCGATGCGCTGTGGGTCACCCATGCCGGCGTGCTGCGCGCGGTGACGCTGCTGCAGCGCGGCATCCGCTGCCCCGAAACGGCGGCCGATTGGCCCGCAGGCGAACTGGCCTTCGGCGGCTGGCTGACCTTCGAGCATTCGCCGGCCGGCTGATCACGCCCCCCGCGCGAACCACAGCTCGAAGTGGTTGAAGCGCACGTTGCCGCAGAGCTTGGGCGGCAGCTCGGTCATTGCGGGTGCCGGAACCACCTGGCTGGCCGTCGCCGTCCGCACCCGGTCCAGCGCCGCGGGCGAGACCTTGTCCTTGCAGTAGCGCACGCTGTTCTGTTTCGGCGTGTTCTGCGCCGGCACCAGCTCGATGCCGGGCACGATCATGCCGGCCTGCCGCAATCCTTCGGAGGCCTTGGTCGCGACCGGCCAGTCGGCCCGGTCGCCCACCTGCAGGTAGATACGGATCGGCAGCGTCGCGCTGTCCAGCGCCGCCGCCACGAGGCTGGGCGCCGCGGCGGCCGGGGCCGGCTCGGCTGCAACGCTCGCCGCGGCCGGCGTGCCCCAGGCCTGCATCGCGGAGAGCCCGGCCTGGTCGAAGAAGCTGTAGATCGCCTGGCTGGCCACGCGCTCTTCCGGCGTGGCGTTGGGCCGGTTGCCGGCCTCGGCGGTGCTGCGGAACAGCGCGACGATCTGCCCCGATACCTGCTTGTCGATGCCGTCGCCGGCCGAGAGGCTGTTGAGCAGCACGATCGCCATGTCCACCTGCGGACGCTTGTCGGAGGTGAGCAGGGGGCCGAGCTTGAGCAGCATGTCCGCATCGCGGCGGCTGCGTTCGGCGAGTTCGCGGCGGGCGATGTCTTCCTGATCGACGTAGCGCTGCAGCTTGGTGAACCCCGTGGCGACGAGGCCGGCGAGCACGGTGGTCAGGAGCCAGAAGCCGACCTTGGAATCGCCGAAGGCCGAGAGGCGGTCCATCAGCGAGGGCGGCCCCTGGGGTGCGGCGAGGGACTTGCGCACTTCCATCCGGAAGTACTCCTCCTCGCGGATGTCCTGCTGCTGCTCGGGCGTGAGTGCCATGGCGTCTGCCTCCTCCACGGGTGGTGGTGGCGTGCAGTGTCGGCCTCTGCCGGCCGTTGCACATCCATCGTTGGATGTAGACGGCGTAGTGCGTTGGGGGGCGGCCGGTGGCCCCGTCAGCTCAGTTCTTCTGGCGCCACTGTTCGCGCCAGAGCTTGTCCAGCTGCGGCGCGAGCGCCTGCGGCGGCGCACCCACGAGGTTGTTCTTGCCGTTGCGCTGCACCAGCCCGTAGATGCGGCCCGAGCCCTGGTCGTAGAGCGCGACGGCGTTGTTGTCGAAGCAGTCGTGCGGCTTGCAGAAGGCGTGCAGCACGTAGCGCGTGCCGTCCACGGTGACCCATTGGGGCTCGGGCGCGGGGCCTTCGCGGCGGACCAGCCAGCGGTCGTTTTCCCTGGGGCCCAGCGCGGCGCGCCAGGCTTTCTGCATCGCGGGGCCCTGTGCCAGCGCGGCCGGGCTGCCTGTGGGCGGCGATGGCTGCTTCGTGGCGGTCGGCTCCGCGAGGGGTGTCGCGGCACGCGCGGCGCCGTCGCATCGCCAGTAGCGCAGCTTCATCAACTCGGGACCGAGTTGTCCGGCCACCGGCTTGGCGGCGTCCAGCGTGATGGACTGTCCGCGCGCCTCGCGGAAAACGAGGAAGGTCAGGACGCCGGCCTTGTCCACGTCGCTTATCAAGGCGACGTCGAAGCGGGCCGGCGGCTGGCTGTTGCCGAAGAAGCTGTGGGCCGTCTCGGGCGATTGGCCGACCACGCGGCGCTTGCCGCGCTCGACGATCAGCTGGTCCTCGCGCACCTGCAGCGTGGGCGCGGATGCATCGGCGCACGCGGTCGACCAGCGGCCGCCGTAGGCCGCCATGGCGTCGGGCGACAGGCCCTTGCCGCCTTGCTGCGACCAGGCCGCGGCAGGCAGGAAAGCGGCTGCCGAGAGCAGGGCGGCGGCGAGGAGGGCGCCGTGGGTTTTCGGGGTTGTCATGTGCAGGTCGTCAGGCGGTTTTCGGGGCCGGTGTCTTGGGCTTGTAGTCGCAATAGGGCGCCACTGCGCATTCCCAGCAGCGCGGCTTGCGGGCCACGCAGATGTAGCGCCCGTGCAGGATGAGCCAATGATGCGCGTGCAGCCGGTATTCCGGTGGGACGCGCTTCTCCAGCTTCAGTTCCACCTCCAGCGGCGTCTTGCCCGGTGCGAGCCCGGTGCGGTTGCTCACGCGGAAGATGTGGGTGTCGACCGCCATGGTGGGCTCGCCGAAGGCCACGTTGAGCACCACGTTGGCGGTCTTGCGGCCGACGCCGGGCAGGGCCTCGAGCTCGGGGCGCGTCTTCGGCACCTGGCCGCCGTGCAGCTCGACCAGCATGCGGCAGGCTTCGATCAGGTGCCTGGCCTTGCTGCGGTACAGGCCGATGGTCTTGATGTACTCCTCCAGCCCCTCCACGCCCAGCTCGAGGATCGCCTGCGGCGTGTTGGCCACGGGGAACAGCTTGCGCGTGGCCTTGTTCACGCCCACGTCGGTGGCCTGCGCCGAGAGCAGCACGGCGGCCAGCAGCTCGAAGGGGGTGTCGTATTCGAGTTCGGTCTCGGGCGTGGGGTTGGCCGCCTGCAGGATGGCGAAGAAGAGGGGGATGTTGTCTTTTTTCATGGGGGCGAGACGCTGTTTTTCTCCTGGTCGAGGCCGGCTTCGAAGCGCTCGCATTGCGCCAGCACGCCGGCCTTGACGGCATGCCAGAGTGGCTCGGGAAAGTCAGGTGGCAGGTCCTGTTCCACGCGCTGCAATGCGGCGGGTGCATCGCCGACCAGGGCGAGCATGCCATCGAACGCATCGGCGACCCCCGACTGCGCCGCCAGCGCGCGCCAGTGGCGTGTCTGGATGCTGAGAAGTTCGTAGTGCGCGTTCTTTCCGCGCAGGGCCAGGGCCAGGCGCGCCTTGTGCGGCGACTCCAGGTTGGGGCCGTTGCCGATGATCGGCCACATCGACAGCACGTCGTAGAGCGGCGTCATCTCGTAGTCGCCGCCCCGGCGCAGAAAGATCGAATAGTTCTTCGCATGGCCGTCCGTGGCGGCCAGCAGCCAGAAGGCAAGCTGCACGCGCACGAAGCGGGCCTTGTCCCGGCGGGCGTCGCTGCTGCCGGAAAGCAGGGACAGGATGGGCCGGATGCCGGGCCCGCCGTCGTTCTCGTACTTGAGGGCGGCGGGCGTGCCGGTTGCCTGGCAGAAGTCTTCCTGCGGAAGGCGGGCGATCCAGCGGCCCTTGTCCATCCAGCGCCTGTCGAAGCGTTCGACCACCAGGGCCTTCTGGTCGCCGAAGCGGCCGATGGCGGCGGGTGCCACCTCGAAACCGAAGGCGGCCATCAGCCGGGCGCACAGCCATTCGTTCTCGACCGATTCGTTCATGTTCGCTCGCATGTTGCCCACGAGGCCCAGCGGCAATTTGAAGATGTGCGTGGTCGGTGTTGCACCGTGCGGGCGATGCCACTGGTCGCCGATGCGCAGGAGCGCGGTCTTTTCCTGCGCGCCGGCAATCGAGATGCGGAAATCGTCGTCGTCTTCACCGCCGTGGCCGAGCGCCGGATCGTTCGTGACGTTGCGCAGCAACTGCGCGACCTTGTCTTCCGACAAGGCTTCGCTGTCGATGTGGTCGAAGGCCTCGGGAGCGTGGCCCGCGGGAAGCAACTGCACTGCGCCGACGCAGTCGCGTCCGATCGCCGCGAGCAATTCGGCCGCCTCGGTGCTGGCCGTGCGGAATCGCCGGCGCAGGCGCTCGCGGATGCGGTCGCTGTCGGGCAGGAGGTTGTCGAAGTAGTTCTCCACCGCGGGGCCGCGCAACTCCTTCTCGCCATGGGGAATCGGAAGCGACAGCGAGAGCGCGCGCATGTTCGGCGAGCGCAGCCACGCGTCGTCGTAGCGCAAGGCGGGCACGCCGGTTCGCGTCCAGAACCAGGCACCGACGTATTCGCCGTTCATCCAGATATCGAGCGCGGGATGTGCCATGGCGTGCAGTTACCAGTCGGCGGCGCCTTGGGGTGCTGCAATGCGCGAGGCCTGTTCCGAGGATGCCAGCAGCAGCCGTGTGTCGAGGGCATGCAGCACCTGCAGCAATTGCGCGACGTTGACGGCGCCGGGGTTCTTTTCGATGTCGGCCATCCGCGTTTGCTTGACGCCGATGAGCGCACCGAGCTGCGCCTGTGTCAGCTTGTGAGCCTTGCGCAGCGATTTCAGGTGCGTCGAGAGTTGCGCGGGAGTTTGGACGTTGGAGTACATGTTTACCGCCTTGGGGTGGTAAAAGCAAAATATCGCCTTTGAGCGATATTGTCAATATACAGGCGAAAGGCGATCAACCTTCGCAGCATTCATGCACCGTACTTTCGCGACAATGGCGCCCAGAAAGTGAGACTGACCATGCAATTCGCCTCCCGCCTCGACAACGTCGAAACCTCCGCCATCCGCGAACTCTTCAAGCTGCTCGGCAAGCCCGGCATCATCAGTTTCGCGGGCGGCTTCCCGGACAGCGCGATGTTCGACGTCGAGGGCCTGAAGGAAGCGAGCCAGAAGGCATTGACCGAGGAGCCCGGCGGCGCACTGCAATACGGCGCCACCGAGGGCTACGAGCCGCTGCGCAGCCAGCTCAGTTCCTTCATGAAGACCAAGGGCGTCGACGTGGACCCGAGCGGCCTGATCGTCACCACCGGCAGCCAGCAGGCGCTGGACCTGCTGGGCAAGACGATGATCTCGCCCGGCGACAAGGTGATCGTCGAGGGCCCGACCTTCCTGGCGACCATCCAGTGTTTCCGGCTTTACGGCGCGCAGCTCATCAGCGCGCCGATCGACGCCAACGGCGTGAAGACCGACGAGCTCGAAAAACTCATTGCCGAGCACAAGCCCAAGTTCGTCTACCTGATCCCGACCTTCGGCAACCCCAGCGGCGCGATGCTGACGCTGGAGCGTCGCAAGAAGGTGCTCGAGCTTGCCGTGAAGTACCAGACGCTGATCGTCGAGGACGACCCGTATGGCGACCTCTACTTCGGCGAAGCGCCGCCGCCCTCGATCCTGGCGTTGAGCAAGGACGTCCCCGGCAGCCGCGAGCTGCTCGCGCACTGCGGGAGCCTCAGCAAGGTGCTGAGCCCGGGCCTTCGCATCGGCTGGATGATCGCGCCGCCCGAGCTGCTCGCCAAGGCGACGATGTGCAAGCAGTTCAGCGACGCGCACACCAGCACCTTCTCGCAGGCCACGGCCGCGCAATACCTCAAGAGCGGCCGCATGCCCGCAACGCTGGCGCATGTGCGCGAGGTGTATGGCCAGCGCGCGCAGGCCATGGGCGCGGCACTGAAGCGCGAGCTTGGCGATGCGGTGAGCTTCACGCAGCCCAACGGGGGGCTCTTTTTCTGGGCGCGCCTCACGGGCGCCAACGGCAAGCTGGCCGATGCGAACGAGCTGGCCAAGCGCGCGATCGAGAAGCTCGTGGCCTTCGTGCCCGGTGCGCCGTTCTTTGCGGAGAAGCCCGATGTGGCGACGTTGCGCCTGAGCTTTGCGACGGCCGACGTGGCGAAGATCGAAGAGGGCGTCAAGCGTCTCGGCCAGGCCCTCTGAACGCTCAGGGCGAGCGATGCAGGCGCGGCGCCGCCAGCAGGTCCAGGTTGTCTGAAATGGCCGCATCCACGTTCGGATAGCGGCCTTTCATTTTCGAGAGCGTCATGATGGTCTGCAGCGCCTTCAGGTCCTTGACCGAGGGCGCAACCTTGATCTGCGCGATGGCCGCGGGCGCGTTGCCGCCGTTCACCAATGCCATCACCTTGCTTGCCCAGTCGTTTGCGCGCGCCATGTCTTCACCTGCTTTCCATTGAACCGCCGACTGTACACATGACAACCGGGCGGTCGGAGGAGTCAATCGCCGCCCGGCCGCCCCAGGGCGATTGAGCCTCCCCCTCGTGGGTGGAGAAGCACGCAAAGTGGCGAGCCGGGGGGCATTGGTTACCATCACTCATGAGAAAAACCTTTCAGCTCCAGGTCGAGGGCAAGCACCCTGACCGTCTCGTCGAAGCCATCAAGCACGAGATCGCCAAGTACATCAAGCGCGAACGCCGTCGCGATCTGCCCGAGGGCAGCGACTTCTGGGACTTCGATTGCAAGTTCGGCGCATCGGCGGAAACCGCCGAGGTCGCCCAGTTGCCAGCCATCAACAAGCTGATCGACGGCATCGTGAAAGATGCCGGCAGGCAGTTCTATATCGAGATCCTCGCCAAGCCCGGCAAGCGCACGCCGCGCCCGGCCGGGGAACGGACCGAAGCGCCCCCCGAGGAAGACTGACCCTCTAGATCAGCGCCTTCGCGAGCTGCAGCCCGTGGCGCTGCTCCGCATCCTGCAGCGAGCGCGCGATCGACGGGTGCAGCCGTACCCCGTTCTTCGATTGCGCATCCCGGCGCTTCAACCCGCCTTCTCCCGGCAGCCTGACTGGCCTGGCAGCGTCGATCGGCGTGTTGGTCCGGCACTGCGCTGCGACGTGGTCCATCTGGCGCAGGAATTCCTCCTTGCCACCGAACGCATGCAGGTCGTGCAGCGTGATGTGCACCGTCGCGCCCCAGCCTTCTTTCGGATCGGCGCGCCCGAACCCGGCCAAGCCTGCCGTCAACGTCTCCACCAGCAGCGCCATCCCGTAGCCCTTGTGGCCGTGGCTGAGGCCCCCCACGGGCAGCAGCGTGCCGGGAGGCTCGTCGAACAGCACCTGCGGGTCGTTGCTCGGCTTGCCGGCCGCATCGATCAGCCATTCCTCGGCGAAGGTCTCGCCGGCCGCGCGCTTGCGGTTGCTCATGCCGTTGGTGGTGATCGAGGCCGAGATGTCGACCATCACACCGCCCTGCGAAAGCGGAAAGCCCATCGCCAGCGGGTTCGGCGTGAAGACCGCCTGCGTACCGCCGAAGGGCGCGACGCTGGCGGTGTTGGGATCGGAGCAGGCCAGCAGCATCAGCATGTCTTCCTGCAGCGCGCGCAGCATGTAGACGGCCAGGCAGGCGATGTGGTGGCTGCGGCGGATGACCAGCGAGGCGGTGCCGAGCTCGCGGGCACGTGGAATCAGCAGGTCCATGCCCTGGTCCATGAGCCAGGGGCCGGGCAGGCGCTTGCCGTCCCACAGCACGGCGGCGGGGCGGTCCGAGAGCACCTCGGGTGCACCGTCGCGCGTCATGCCGCCGGATTCGACCTCTTTTACATAGCCGGCCAGCAGCGCCATGCCGTGCGTGTCGTGGCCCAGCAGGTCGCCCTCGACGAGGGTGCGGGCGACGCTGTCGGACATCGACGCGGCAAGGCCGGCTTTCTGCAGCAGGGCACTGGCGTAGTCCTCCAGCGCGTGGGCGCTGTAGAGCGGGGCATCGGTTGCGGCATCGGTCATTTCAGCACCTCCAGGAGGCGGTCGAGGCCGCCTTCGTTGATGGCGACCATCGCTTGCTCGCGCACCTTCGGCTTGGCGTGATAGGCCACAGAGAGCCCGGACTCGCCCATCATCGGCAGGTCGTTGGCGCCGTCGCCGACGGCGATGGTCTCCTGCGGCGAGATGCCCATGAGCGACGCCACTTCGAGCAGCGTGCGGCGCTTTTCGGCGCCGTCGCAGATGTCGCCCCAGCTCTGCGTCACGACCTGGCCGGTGAGCTTTCCGTCCGCTTCATCGAGCAGGTTGGAGCGCGCGAAATCGATGCCCAGCCGGTCCTTCACGCGGTTCGCAAAGAAGGTGAAACCGCCCGACACCAGCAGCACCTTGAGCCCGGACTTCTTGCACGCCGCCACAAGTTCGGTCGCGCCCGGGTTGAGCTTCAGCCGCTCGTCGTACACCTGCTGCAGCGCCTGGACCGGCACGCCCTGCAGCAGCGCCACGCGGCGGCGCAGGCTTTCCTTGAAGTCCTTGATCTCGCCGCGCATCGTGGCCTCGGTGATCGCGGCCACCTCGGCCTTCTTGCCGACGGCATCGGCGATCTCGTCGATGCATTCGATGTTGATCAGCGTCGAGTCCATGTCGAACGCGATCAGCTTGAAGTCGGCCAGCGCCAGCGGCGGCTTCACGCGCTGGAGGGCGAGACCGGGGGAAATTTCTGTAGCGCTCATGCGGGGGCGGGTTCCTTGACGAGGGGTTGACCGAGGCTTCGCAGCACATCGCGCACCATCTGCGCGCGGTCTTTTGGCTCCTTGAGTTCGCGTTCGATGCGAAGCTTCTCGTTGCCTGCGAGCTTGATGTGCTTGTTCTTCTGCACCAGCTGGATGATGGCCATGCCGTCCACCGGCGCGTCCTTCTTGAAGGTGATGTTGATGATGCCCGGCGCCGCATCGACCTTGACCACGCCGTAGGGCCGTGCGAGCACGCGCAGCCGGTGCGTGTCGATGAGCGTCTGCGCCTGCGGGGGCAGCTTGCCGAAGCGGTCGACGATTTCTTCCAGCAGCGTGTCGATCTGGTCGGGCGTCTTCGCCGTGGCCAGCTTCTTGTAGAACGAGAGGCGCAGGTGCACGTCGCCGCAGTAGTCGTCGGGCAGGAGTGCGGGGGCGTGCAGGTTGATCTCGGT
>NZ_JXQQ01000019.1 GCF_000834655.1 Variovorax paradoxus | reverse complement strand
CCTCGTGGGCTCGGTGCTCGGCATGTCGAACGGCGCCAACCTGGTGATGACGGCCTTCGCCGGCACCGGCGCGATCTTCCTGGGCATGGCCACGCTGTCGTCGGTGATCAAGCGCGACCTGTCGGCCATGGGCAAGTGGCTCTTCATCGGCGCCATCCTGCTGCTGGTGGCCGGCATCGCCAACTTCTTCATCCAGTCGAGCGCGCTGATGATGACGCTGGCGGTCGCCGCCATCGGCATCTTCTCGGCCTTCATCCTGCATGACCTGAAGCGCGTGAAGGACGGCCTGGAGACCAACTACATCTCCGCCACGCTGGGTGTCTACCTCAGCATCTACAACGTGTTCCAGGCACTGCTCGCCCTCTTGGGCATGGGCGGCGGCCGGGACGAGTAACGCTCAAGAAGGGAGTCTTCCATGCGCCTCACCACCAAGGGCCGCTTCGCGGTCACCGCGATGATCGACATCGCCCTGCACGGCCGTTCGGGCCCGGTCACGCTGGCATCGATCAGCCTGCGCCAGCGCGTCTCGCTGTCGTACCTGGAACTGCTGTTCGCCAAGCTGCGCCGCAACGACCTGGTCGAATCCACGCGCGGTCCGGGCGGCGGTTATTCGCTCAGCCGCAAGGCCGCGCTCATCAGCGTCGCAGACATCGTGCTCTCCATCGAGGACCACGGCAACGAGACCACGCGCCGCCGTGCCGGCGACGGAGCGGACGACACGGGCCGCTGCGAGGTCGACGAGCTCTGGGCCTCGGTCAACCTGCGTGCGGTCGAGTTCCTGAAATCGATCTCGCTGCAAAGCCTGGTCGACGAGCAGAAGGCCAAGGGCGTGCAGGCCGCCACCAGCGTGGCCGGCAGCAGGCGCACGAGCGTGGTCGGCACGCCGGTGCGCAAGCCGTTCGTCGTGGACGCGCCGAACTCGGTGTTCGCACTGGGGCGGCGCCAGCAGCGCGCCGGCTAGGCGGCGATCCGGCCCCCACGCGAGTGGGCAGCCAACGACACCGGGCAGCCACGAGGCCGCGCCGATCGTTGGCTTTTTTTGCGCCTTTTTTACGCGCGCTTCGATAGTCTTCCAGCTCCGGTTCGCCGCTCGAACCAGTTCGCAGCGCGGCCGTCGGAGCATCGAAATGCAAGCAAGAACAAGCCTCTGGTCCCGCTTCGCGGGATGGGCGAGCGCGGCGCGGCAGCCGCAAGACATGACACTGGAATGGACCTGCTGCGGCACGCCCGGTCGCGACCCCACAGAGGCCTACCTCGGCCGGGTCGATGCGTACGAGCTCACGATCCATTCGTGCGTGCACTGCGGCACGCTCTGGCTGCAGGTGCAGTCGGTGGCGACCACGGTGGCGCGGTCGGAGCCGCTGTCCAGGGCGGATGCGGAGGCCTTTCTCGCCGCCGCCCCCGGCACCGAACGGCGCACGATGATGCACGCCTGGCTGCAACGGCAGCTGCAACCGGCGGCGTCGCGGCTTGCGTGAGGCGTCAGCTCTTGCGGGCCGCGGGTGATCGTCCCGGCAAGCCGGGCAGGCGCCATCCGAAGGTCATGCCCGCGGCCGCGATCAGGATGGCCGCCGCGCCGACGAGCTGCGCCGGCGTCAACCGCTGGCCGAAGGCCACGAAGTCCACGCCGATCGCCACCAGCGGATAGATGAACGACAGCGCACCGGCCACCGTCGTCGGCAGCTTCTGGATCGCGCCGTACAGCAGGATGAACACGAGCCCCGTGTAGATCACGCCCATCGTGAGGTGAATGCCCCAGATGCCCGCGTCGGTGGGCAGCGCCCGCAGGTGCGCGAACGGCGCGAGCATCGCGATGCCGACGCAAACCTGGATCAGCGCGATGAGGTGCGGCGCCATGTCGCCGAGCTTCTTCGCGACGATGGCGGCCACGGCATAGAAGAAGGCCGCGCCCAGCGCCATCAGGACGCCCGTGATGTAGTCGCCGCTGCCACCGCCTCCCTTGGCCTGCGCCACCAGCACGACGCCCGCGAATGCGATGCAGAGCCAGCCCACCTTCATCGCGGTGAGTCGCTCTGAAAAGAACAGCGCGCCGAGCGCGACGAGCATGAAGGGCTGCGTGTTGTAGACCGCCGTGGCGATGGAGATCGACGCGCGCGAGAACGACGCGAAGATCAGCAGCCAGTTGGCCACCAGCGCCACGCCGCCGAACGCGGCCAGCGCGAAGGTGCGCGGCGTGAGCCCGCGACGCAGCACCCCCAGCGCGGCGCATGCGACGAAGAGCGTGGCCGCGCCGAACACGCAGCGCCAGAACAGCACGTCGACCAGCGGCTGGTCGAAGCGAACGACGAACCATCCGATGGTTCCGGAAATCACCATGGCGGCGCTCATCTCGAGCGCGCCGCGAAGCCTGGTTTGCATGCCGTCGAGCGTGCCAGCTTTGGCGCCGAATGAAAATGCTTTAAAGAAGGCGAGAAGGCCCGATTGCCAACGAAAATTAGGCGCACCACCCCTCCCACCGGAGATCGCACCATGCTCGACGACATCGACCAGGACATCCTGACGGCCCTCGGCGCCAATGCGCGCATGTTGCTCAAGGAGCTCGCGCAGCAGGTGGGGCTCTCGTCGCCCAGCGTGGCCGAGCGGCTGCGGCGGCTCGAGGAGCGCGACGTGATCCGCGCCTACACGCTGGACCTGAACCCCAGGGCGCTCGGCTACCAGTTCCAGGCCATCGTGCGCATCCGCCCCCTGCCGGGGCAGCTGCAGGCGGTGCAGAAGCTGATCGAGGAGACGCCCGAGTTCTGCGAGTGCGACAAGGTGACGGGCGAAGACTGCTTCATCGCGCGGCTCTTCCTGCAATCGCTCGAGCAGCTCGACGGCATCCTCGATCGCATCGCGGCGAAGGCGGAAACCAACACCTCGATCGTGAAGGCGCACACGATCCCGCGGCGGCTGCCGCCGTTGCGGCCCGCGCCCGTGCCCTGAGCAGGCTCAGGCTCAGGCTCAGGGCCAGAGCTGCCGCATGATTTCGGGCAGCATGCCGTCGACGAAGCTCCGCGTGCCTTGCGCATCCGCGGGGCCGCCAAACTTCTCGTCGAGCGCCAGGTGCGCGAAGCCGTGCACGGTGGACCAGGCCGCGATCACGGCGGCCTGGGTCGCGTGGTCCAGCGGCTTGTCGCGGCCCCAGCGCCGGTAGTCGCGCACCACCGACTCCAGTTCGAGAAAGGCCGCGTCGGCCGCCTGCTTCAGCCGCTCGTCCCACACGAGGCGGTCCTTGCGGAACATGAGCTGGAAGCGCCCGGGATACGCCAGCGCGAACTGCACATAGCCCACGCCCTGGCCGCGCAGCCTGCGCGCGGGGTCGTCGCCGCCGCTCGCCGTGCCTTCGCGCAGGCAGCGCGTGAGCTCCTCGAATCCGAGGATGGACACCTCGGTCAGCAACCCCGCCGCACTACCGAAGTGATGCAGCGGCGCGGCGGGCGACACACCCGCGCGGCGCGCCACTTCGCGCAGCGAGAAGCCCTCGATGCCGTTCTCGGCCAAGAGGCCCTCGGTGGCCTGGATCAACGCCGCGCGCAGGTCTCCGTGGTGGTAGGGCGCGGGGGCCTGCACTGCTTTTTTTCTTGCCGCCATGGCTGCTTGTGTCCGGATTCGTCGAAGCGCGAACTTTACACCGTTCAAATTCCGCTGGCGTTTCTATCTAAACACCGTCAAGATACGCGCCATCCTTCCTCGTCCAGACCTTTTCCAAGCGAGTCCCCCATGTTCGATTCACTCTTCAGCGCAGGCAGCACCGTCGCCCTTCCCGCCTGGGCGGCCCTCGGCGCGGCGCCGTGGCTCGGCCGCGCCAAGCCCGCCATCTGGGCATTGACCGGCATCGTCATTCCGGTCGGGCTGGGCCTGGTCTACTGGTGGTTGATGTCGACGTACTGGTCGTCGGCCGAGGGCGGCGGCTACAGCTCGCTGTCGGCGGTGCATGCGCTGTTCCAGCATCCGGGCCTGCTCACGGCGGGGTGGTTCCACTACCTCGCCTTCGATCTTTTCGTGGGCACCTGGATCGCGCGCGAAGGCGAGCGCGCCGGCATCGCGCCGGTGCTGCTGATTCCATGCTTTGCGCTCACCTTCCTGTTCGGCCCGGTCGGGCTGCTGGCCTTTCTTGCGCTGCGCGTGGCGCCGGCCTGCGCGCGAATCGCGCGTGCGCTGCATGCGCGCCAGCCGCAGCTCGCGGTGTTCGGCGGCCTGCTGCTGGCGGTCATGCTGCCCGCGCTGGTGGCGAGCTACGTCGATCCGCGCACGCTCAACGGCGTCGGCGTGTGGGTGAAGCCGCTGAAGTTCATCGCGTCGGTGAGCCTCTACGCATTGACGATGGCCTGGCTCATCGGCGACCTGCCGCGCGAGCGCCGCGATTCGCTCGTGGTGCGCGCCATCGTCGCCGTCGTCATCGCCGCGGGTACCTTCGAGGTCGGCTACATCACGCTGCAGGACGCGCTCGGGCAGGCCTCGCACTTCAACAACGGCTCGACCTTCCACGCCGTGATGTATGCGCTGATGGGCCTGGGCGCGCTATCGCTCAGCGCCACGGCATTGCCGCTCGCCTGGCAGTTCGCGCGCCATGGCGGAGCGCTGGAGCCCACCTACCGGCTCGCGACGGTGATCGGCCTGGTGCTGACCTTCGTGGCCGGCGCGGGCGCGGGCATCGCGATCAGCCAGCACGAGGGGCCGACCTTCGGCGCTCTCGCAGGCGGCGCCGTGCTGCCTCTGGTGGGCTGGTCGGCCACCGGGGGAGACCTGCGCGTCCCGCATTTCCTTGGCGTGCATGCGCAGCAGGTGCTGCCGCTCATCGGCGCGCTGATCGCGATGTGGCGCGTTCCGTTCGGGCGGACCGTGGTCTGGCTGGCGACCGCCGGCTATGCGGCGGCGATCGTCTACACGTTCAGGCTCGCGTATGCGGGCGTGCCGCTTCTGTCGCTCGGCAACTGAGTTGCATCAGGGCGCGAAGCCCGAGCGGCGCACCACCGGCTCCCATTGCTGGCGGTAGGTCTTGAGCATCTGCGCAGTCTCCGCGGCGGTGCTGACGACCGGCGTGATGTAAAGCGCATCGGCCGCCTTCTGCAGCCCCGGGTCCTGCATGACTTCGCGGATCCGCATGGCCAGCAGCTGCACCTTCGGCTGCGGCATGGTGCCCGGCGCGAAGAAGGTGTTCCAGCCGTCGGCATCGATCTTCATGCCGGCCTCGCGAAAGGTCGGCACCGAGGGCGCGAAGCTCGCGCGCTTCTTGCCCGAGACAGCCAGGATGCGGATCTTGCCGGCCACGTGCTGCGCATAGAGCGAGTCGAGCGTGTCGATCGCGATCGGCAGCGAGCCGCCGCTCAGGTCCGCCGCGAGCGGCGCCGAGCCGCCATAGCCCTTGATCTGCGGCTGCACGCTCAGCGCATCGCCCACCATGAGGCCGAAGAAGTGAGGCAGGCTGCCGGTGGCCGGCACGCCGAAGACCGCCTCTTCCGGATGCGCCCAGAGCCGGCCCACCAGGAACATCGCGCGGTCCAGCTGCAGCTTGTTGCCCACGGCCAGCGCGAAGTCGTAGCTGCTGACCTGGGAGACGGGCACGAAGTCCTTGTCGGGGTCGTAGCCCGCGTCCTTGATCACGAGCGGCGCGATCACCATCACCGCCGGGTTGCCGAGCATCAGCACGTTCTCAACGGCAGTCGCGCGCTTGACCTGCTTGGCCGCGAGCCGGCCGCCTTCGCCGGGGCGGTTCTCGACCGTCACGGGCACGCCGAGCCTGGGGCTCAGGCGCTCCGCGATGAGCCGCGCCATGCGGTCCGTGCTGCCGCCGGGCGCATAGCCGACGACGAGCGTGAGCGGGCCGTCCAGGTTCTGCGCGTGCGCGGGTGCAAGGGCTGAGAAGCCGGCGATGCCGGCAACGGCTGCGATGCACCATGCGGTGATTTTTCTCCGGGAAAAGACAATGGCCACGAGATCTCCTGCTTCCGGCGACAGGCCGGTTGTTGTTACTTTGTTTATACGCAGGTAACAAATAGTTGATCTAATCCACCATCGGCTGCCGAGGCCGCGCAGCCACAACCCCTTGCCATTCCATGCCAGCCTTTCCCGATGCGGGCGCCTTGCGCGCTCCCCGTTCCCTGGACGACCTGCTCCTGTACCGGCTCTCGCGCGCGGCGCGCGCCGGCAGCGGCATGGCCACGCGCATGGTCGAAGGCGGCTTCGGCATCACGCGGCGCGAATGGGGAATGATCGGCACGCTCGCGGAGGTCGGCGAGATCACACCCTCGGCGCTCGCCGAGCGGCTCGACCTGGACCGCGTGCGCACCTCGCGCGGCCTGCGCAGCCTCACCGACAAGAAGCTGGTGGAGCGCCGCCAGGATGCCGACGACCGCCGCGAAGTGCATGTGCGCCTGAGCCCTTCGGGCCGGCAGCTTTACGGCGAATTGTTCCCCCGCATCGCGAACCTCAACACCGAGCTGCTCGACGGCATGGACCCCGCGCACATCGAGATCTTTCTGCAATGCCTGCGACGCCTCGAATCGCGCGGCACCGAATTGAGCGCACAGGGCGTGGTGCCGGAGAAGGCCGACCGCCGCTCGGGCGGCACGCGCCACCACTGGCCCAAGCGCGGCGCCTGAGCGCGCGCTTTTAGAGGCGGCCGCCCACGCGCGCCGCTTGAAGGCCCGACCTCGCGGACTAGACTGGATCGTGAGGGCACCCGCGGTGCCGGGGGCCAAGGAGCCTGCCATGTACAAGCGCGTTCTTGTCGCTACCGACGGCTCTGCGCTGTCGGACCAGGCGGTCGTTGCCGCCATCGACCTGGCGGTGCTGAGCGGCGCGGAACTGGTGGCCGTCAGCGTCGCGCACATCGAGCCGTTCGGCTACTTCGAGGGCTCGATCATGCTGAGCCAGCGCGATATCGAAGCCACGCAGGAAAAGACCAACCTGGCCGCGCAGCGCATCGTCGACAGGGTGGCCGCCACCGCGCTCGGCAAGGGCGTGCGAAACGCGCAGGCCATCGTCATGAAGTCGAACCAGGTGGCCGAGGCCATCGTCGCGACCGCGAAGAACCAGGACTGCGACCTCATCGTGATGGCCTCGCACGGCCGCCGCAGCCTCGCGCGCCTGCTCATGGGCAGCGAGACGCTGCACGTGCTCACGCACTCGCACATCCCGGTGCTGGTGCTGCGCTAGGTTTTTGCCAGCGCGGCCACGACCGCGTCGCCCATCTCCTCGGTGCCCACTCGGGTGCAGCCGGGCTGGAAGATGTCGCCGGTGCGAAGGCCATCGGCCAGCACGCGGCGCACCGCCTCTTCCACGCGACCGGCGTTACCCGCCTGGTCGAACGAGAAGCGCAGCATCATCGCCATCGACAGGATCGAGGCCAGCGGATTCGCCAGGTTCTTGCCCGCGATGTCGGGCGCGGTGCCGTGCACCGGCTCGTACAAACCGAAGCTGCCCGCCGCCATCGATGCCGAGGGCAGCATGCCGATCGAGCCGGTGAGCATCGCGGCGGCATCAGAGAGGATGTCGCCGAAGATGTTGCCGGTGACGATCACGTCGAATTGCTTGGGCGCACGCATCAGCTGCATCGCGGCCGCATCGACGAAGAGGTGCGTGAGCTCGACGTCCGGATAGTCCTTGCCCACGCGCGTGACCACCTCGCGCCACAGCTGCATCACCTCGAGCACGTTGGCCTTGTCGACCGAACAGAGCTTGCGGCTGCGCGCACGCGCGGTGCGGAATGCGACGTGCGCGATCCGCTCCACCTCGGGCTCCGAATAGCGCATCGTGTTGAAGGCCTCGCGCTCGCCGTTGGCGTTGAGGCCGCTGCCGCGCGGCTCGCCGAAGTACACATCTCCGGTGAGCTCGCGCAGGATCATCAGGTCCAGCCCGTCGACCACCTCGGGCTTGAGCGTCGAGGCGCCGATCAGCTCGGGGAAAAGAAAGGCCGGGCGAAAGTTGGCGAAGAGGCCCAGCTCCTTGCGCAGGCGCAGCAGGCTCGCACCCGGCCGCATCATGAACGGGATCTCTTCGTCGCCAGGCATGCCGGCCGAGCCGAACAGGATGGCGTCGGCCTTGCGCGCGATCTCGCTCGTGGCCGCGGGCAGCGGGTCGCCCGCAGCATCGATACCGGCCTGCCCGATCGCCGCTTCCACCAGCTCCAGCGGCTGGCCGCGGCCCACCACGGCCTTCAACACCTTCACGGCCTGCGCCGTGACCTCGCGGCCAATGCCATCGCCGGGCATCACTGCAATCTTCATTTCGAACCTTTCGCTTTCTGTATCTCGGTCACTTCAAAGGGGAGCCGCGCCGCGCGCGCGGCCCTGCTCGAATGCGTCGATGGCCGCGTGCTGCGCCAGCGTGTAGTCGATCTCGTCCAGGCCCTCGAGCAGGCACTGGCGCGGGAACGGATCGATGCGGAAGGGCTCGACGCGGCCGTGCGGGCCGGTGACGGTCTGCGCGCGCAGGTCGACCGTCATGTGCGTGCCGGGCGCTGCGAGCAGGTCTTCCAGCATCTGCTGCACCACGGCCTCGGGCAGGCGCACCGGCAAGAGGCCGTTCTTCAGTGCATTGCTGAAGAAGATGTCGCCGAAGCTCGGCGCGATCACCGCGCGAAAGCCCCCGTCGTACAGCGCCCAGACCGCATGCTCGCGCGACGAGCCGCAGCCGAAATTGGGCCCGGCCACCAGGATGCGCGCATCGGCATACACCGGCGCGTTGAGCACGAATTCGTCGCGCCGCCGACCGTGCGCGTCATGCCGCACGTCGTGAAAAAGATAGTCGCCGAAGTTGTCGGACCGTGGCTTCTGCAGGTACAGCGCGGGCACGATCTGGTCGGTGTCGATGTTGGCGCGCGGCAGCGGCGCGGCCAGCGCTTCGAGGCGTGTGAAGGCTTCCATGGGAGTTGCTGTTCAGGGTTGTCGGTCAGTGCGATGCAAGCAGGCTGCGCACGTCGGTCAGCCGACCGGTGATGGCGGCAGCCGCGGCCATCGCCGGGCTCATCAGGTGCGTGCGCGAACCCGGCCCCTGCCGGCCGACGAAGTTGCGGTTGGAGGTCGAGGCGCAGCGCTGGCCCGCGGCCACCTGGTCGCCGTTCGTGCCCAGGCACATCGAGCAGCCGGCGTGGCGCCACTGCAGGCCCGCCGCGCGGAACACGGCGTCGAGCCCCTCGGCCTCGGCCTGCTGCTTCACGAGGCCGGAGCCGGGCACGACCCAGGCCTCCACGCCCTCGGCCACGCGCCGCCCGCGCACCACCTCGGCGGCGCTGCGCATGTCCTCGATGCGGCCGTTGGTGCAGGAACCGATGAAGACGCGGTCGACCGCCACCTCGTCGAGCATCTGCCCCGCCTCCAGGCCCATGTAGGCGAGCGTGCGCTGCATCGACGCGCGGCGCTCCGCCGTGGCGGCTTCGGCGGGGTCGGGCACGCTGCCGGTGATCGGCAAGGCGTCTTCGGGGCTGTTGCCCCAGGTGACCATCGGCGCGATGTCGCCGGCCGAGAGGCGCAGCTCGGCGTCGAACACCGCGCCCTCGTCGCTGGGCAACTGGCGCCAGCGCGCGACCGCCTCGTCCCATGCCGCGCCCTGCGGCGCCTCGGGCCGGCCGGCCAGCCATTCGAAGGTGGTGTCGTCGGGCGCCACCATGCCCGCGCGCGCACCGGCCTCGATGGACATGTTGCACACCGTCATGCGCCCCGCCATCGAGAGCGCGCGGATCGCCTCGCCCGCGTACTCGATGACGTACCCCGTGCCGCCCGCGGCGCCGAGCCGCGCGATGACGGCAAGGATGATGTCCTTGGCCGAGACGCCATCGGACAGGCGCCCGTCGATGGTCACGCGCAGCGTGCGGGGCTTCCTCTGCCACAGCGTCTGCGTGGCGAGCACGTGCGCCACTTCCGAGGCGCCGATGCCGAAGGCCAGCGCGCCCAGCGCGCCGTGCGTGGCGGTGTGGCTGTCGCCGCAGACGATCACGCTGCCCGGCAGGCTCAGGCCCTGCTCCGGGCCGACCACGTGCACGATGCCCTGGCGCAGGTCGTCCAGGCCGAAGAATCGGATGCCCGCGGCCGCGCTGTCGTCCTGCAGCGCCTGCGCCATCGCGCGCTTCTCGGGATCGGCGATGTCGGCGAGCGCGCGCGAGCCGGTGGGCACGTAGTGGTCGGGCGTGGCAAAGGCGCGGTCGGGCCGGCGCACCGGAAGGCCGCGCTGGCGCAGCATCTCGAAGGCGGGCGCGGAGCCGTCCTGCACGAGGTGGCGGTCGACGTACAGCAGGCTCTGGCCGTCGTCGCGCTGCATCACCACGTGCGGCTGCCAGATCTTGTCGAAGAGGGTGCGGGGAGCGAGGGACATGGAGGAAGGAAGAGATGGAAAGTGATCAGTCGAGCTTCACGCCGGAGATGCGCACGATCTCCGCATAGCGCTTGGTCTCGCTCGCCATGAAGCGGCCGAAGTCTTCGGGCGTGCCGCCGCCGACCTCGGCGCCGAACGCCGCCATGCGCTTTTGCAGCTCGGGCGACTTGAGCACCGCGTTGGCCTCGGCGTTGAGCTTGTCGATGATCGGGCGCGGCGTGCCGGCCGGCGCCGAGAGGCCGTACCACGACGAGGCGTAGACGCCCTTGAGGCCCACCTCGTCGAAGGTCGGCACATCGGGCAGCGCCGGGTTGCGCACCTTGGAGGCCACGGCCAGCGCGCGCATGCGGCCGCCGGCGATGAAGGGCAGGCAGGTCGTGGTGTCGAGCATCAGCGACACATGGCCCGCCGCGAGGTCGGCCTCGGCCGGCGCGGTGCCCTTGTAGGGCACGTGCACGATGTCGATCTTCGCGGCGGCGGCGAACTGCACCGCCGCCAGGTGCTGCGAGGAGCCGATGCCGCCCGAGCCGTAGTTGAGCTTGCCCGGGTTCGCGCGCGCCGCATCGATCACGTCCTTCACCGTCTTGAACGGCGAGTTGGCCGGCACCACGAGGATGTTGGGCACGGCCGAGACGTAGACGATCGGCTCGAAGTCCTTCACCGGATCGAAGCCCAGCTTGGTGTAGAGGCTGATGTTCACCGCATTCGGGCTGATCGAGGACATGAGCAGGTTGTAGCCATCGGCCTTCTGCCGCGCCGCGAGCTCGGTGCCGATGTTGCCGCCCGCGCCGGCCCGGTTGTCCACCACGAAGGGCTGGCCGAGACGGTGCCCCAGCAGCTCGGACACGATGCGCGCCGTGGTGTCCACGCCGCCGCCCGCAGGCCACGGCACCATCAGCTTGATGGGCTGCGAGGGATAGCCCTTCACGGCTGCGTCGTCGGCCGACGCGGCCGCGTGCGCGCCGAGCAGCACGGCGGTCATCAGGCAAGAACGCATGCAGGCATGCAGTTTCTTCATCGTCATGGCGGTGTCTCCTGTCTTTGTAATAAGCGCATGCTATGCCTCGACCCGCACGCTTCGCAATCACAATAAAGGCATGCAGGCATGAGTAAACTTCATACCCCATGACACGCAAACTGCCCCCGCTCAATGCCCTGCGCGCCTTCGAGGCGGCCGCGCGCTGCGGCAACTTCACACGCGCCGCACAGGAGCTGTTCGTGACGCAGGGCGCCGTCAGCCGGCACATCGCCACGCTGGAGGACTGGCTCGGGGTGCAGCTCTTCGAGCGCGGGCGGCACGGCATCCGCCTGACGCCCGCCGGCGATCGCTACTTCGCGAGCATGCGGGTCGCGCTCGACCAGATCGAGCACGGCACCCGCCAGCTCCAGCAGCAAAGCCCCGACGAATGGCTGCTGCGCATCAAGCTGCCGCCGACCTTCGCGATCCGCTGGCTGATTCCGCGGCTCGCGCGCTTTCATGCGCTGCACCCGCGCATCGACGTGCAGATCACCACCTCGCACAAGCCGACCGATTTCGACCGCGACGACATCGACGTGAGCATCCACTCGGAGCCGAGCCCGCCGGTCGGGCCCGGCTACCGGCTGCTGTTTCGCGAGACGCTGCTGCCGGTGTGCGCGCCGGCGCTGCTGCGGCGCGAGCCGCCGCTGAAGACGCCGGCCGATCTCGCGCACCAGGCGCTGCTCAGTTCGCTCAACCGGCCGCACGACTGGCAGACCTGGCTCGCGGCGGCCGGCGCGGCCGGCATCGACACGCGGCGCGGCCTGCAGTTCGAGAACGCCGCCATGGCCTACCAGGCGGCGGCCGAGGAACTGGGCGTGATGGTGGGGCTGCTCGCGTTCGTGCGCGACGACCTGGCCAGCGGCCGGCTGGCCGCGCCGTTCGATCTGCGCGTGCCCACCGAGGGCGGCTACTTCATGGCCTGGCGCGCGGACCGGCCGGTGCCCCAGCGCGTGCGGGATTTCGAAAGCTGGATCGCCGCCGAAGCCGCGACCAGCGAGGCCTGAGCGAAGCGTGAAAGACGCGCGCGCTACGACGTGACGCCCGGCGCCTTCATGTCGTAGGAGATCCGCCCTGCCGGCAGGTAGAACAGCGCGATGACCGCGCCGCCCTTGGCCTCCGGATAGTGATGGCTTCCCGGCGCGGGCGCGGTCCATCCGCCGTAGCACCAGCCGTTGGGCCCGGCGAGCGCGGCGCCGTCGTTCAGCGGCACCACCATGTTGAATTCGCCGTAGGGGTGCGCGTGGTAGTCGCCGCGAAAGCTCTCCTCGGGGTTGCCCTGCGTATTGCCCGCGCTGTCCATGTAGACCGCGGTGATGCTGAAGTTGAACGTGCGCGCCGACGGGTCGCACAGCCGCGCGCGCCGGTACTTGCGCCCCTGGATCTCGACGTTGGCGGCCCAGCCGTCGCGCACGCCCGCCTTCACCAGCGTGGCGAGGTCGTCGTAGAGCGGCGAGCCCGGCGGATAGGTGGCGTTGAGCCACTGCTCCACCTCGGTGCCCGTGGTCATGTTCTGGATTTCCGCGAGAAACGGAAGGCTCGCCTCGATCAGCTTTTCCTGGTCGGTCATGGAGTGGTGTTTCCTTTTTGCTTTGAGGGGTCAGGTCTTCTTGCCTTACTCGTCGGCCTTGAAGCCGGAGGCCGCCACCACCGGCTTCCATCGCTCCCGCTCGGTGGCGATGAGGCGCGTGTGCTCGGCCGGCCCGAGGTAGGCGGCTTCCAGGCCGACCTGCGACAGGCCTGCGATGAGCGTGCTGTCGCGCGATGCGGTCAGCATGGCTTCGGCGAGCGTCGCCACGGTTTTTTCCGGCGTGGCGGCCGGCGCATAGACGCCGTAGCTCTCGAGGCCGGTCACGGTGTCGAAGCCCTGCTCCGCGAAAGTCGGCACGTTCTTCAGGAAGCGCGAGCGGCGTTCGCTGGTCACGGCCAGCAGGCGCAGCTTGCCGCTCTCCAGGTACTGGAGAAAGTCGCCCACGAATCCGATGTAGGCCGGAATCTGGCCGCCCAGCAGGTCCTGCACCGCGGGCGCGGAACCGCGATAGGCCACGTGCGTGAGCGGCACGCCCGCTGCCTGCGAGAAGCGGTAGCCTAGGAACTGCGCGAGCGAGCCCGCCGCGGGCGATGCGTAGGTGCGCCCGGTCTCGGTGCGCTTGAGCCAGCGCACGTAGTCGGCCAGCGTCTTCACTTCGGGCGGCACCGCGCTGCTCACGGCGATGACGCAGGCCGCGGAGGCCAGCATCGCGACCGGCTTGAAGTCCTTCGCGGGGTCGTAGGCGAGGCTGGCGTAGACGTGCGGGTAGATCGTCATGGCCGAGGTGTGCGTGCACAGCAGCACGCTGCCGTCGGGCTTCTCGCGCTTGAGCTGCGCATTGGCGATGCGGCCTGCGGCGCCCGGGCGGTTGTCCACGAGGTACGCCCGGCCCTGCGTGCGCCACGACTCGGTCAGGCGGCGTGCCGTCTGGTCGAGCGTGCCGCCGGGCGGATAGCCCACGACGAGCCGCCCCACGGCCCCATCGGCCTGCGCCAGTGCGAGTGCCGGAGCGAGCGCGGCGCCCGCCGCGACATACGCGGCATGCCTTGTGAAAGTTCGTCTTGAAATGTGATGCACCATTGAAAGCTCCAGTTGAATGCGCCGCCGAGAACACATGGGGCGAACGGTGCCACCGCGCACCCGCCGCTGGAAGCGATGAATCTGCAACACGACAATGCAGCGCGTGCAACATGAGGAGAACGAGATGGCGGTGAACCCGAGCCGGATGGACCTGAACCTGCTGCGCGTCTTCGATGCCGTCTTCGAGGACCAGAACCTGCTGCGCGCGGGCAAGCGCCTGCACCTGAGCCAGTCCGCGATCAGCCATGCGCTCTCGCGCCTGCGCGAGGCCTTGCAGGACGAGCTGTTCATCCGCACGGCGCGCGGCATGGAACCCACCGCGCGCGCGCTGGCCATGGCCGCGCCGCTGCGGGAAGCCCTGCGCAGCATCCACGACACGCTGGGCGTGCAGCCCTTCGACCCGGCAACGGCCTCGCGCACCTTCGTGCTGGCCGCCAACGACTACGTGACCTCGGTGCTGCTGGTGGGCCTCGGCCACCGCATGGGCACCCTCGCGCCGGCGGTGGACCTGGTCGTGCGGCCGTCCACGCGGCTGGACCTGGCCGAGCAGATCGACGTGGGCCGCATCGACCTGGCGATCGGCATCTTCGCGGAGGTGCCGCCGCGCTTCCAGAGCGGCCCCGTGTGGACGCAGGAGGACGTGCTGGTCATGCGCAAGGGCCATCCACTGCGCCGGCGCAGTGTGCGCGTGGACGACCTGGCGGAATTTCCGCTGGTGACCGTGTCGCTCGGCGGCCAGGAGGAAGGCGCGGTGAGCGGCTACATCGTCGAGCGCGGGCTGGCGCGCCAGTCGGAGATGTTCGACCGGCAGGCGCTGGAAGATGCGCTCGCGGCCATCGGCCAGCGTCCGCGCTACCGCATCACGGTGCCGCACTCGCTCGCGGTGCCCGACCTGCTGCTGGGCACCGACATGGTCTCCATCGTGCCGGCGCCGCTCGCAGAAGCCTTCGCGCGGCGCGGCGACCTGCATGCGAAACCGCTGCCCTACGAGGTGGCGAACGTGAGCCTGCGCGCGATATGGCACCGGCGGCACGAGCACGATCCGGCCCACGTCTGGCTCCGTGGGCAGCTCACGGAACTGGCGGAATCCACGCATGGCGAAGGCAGCTTGCGCAGGGGATGAGGCGCCATGGGTACCCCCCAAATCCGATGGTGTGCATACCCATGCTGCGCAAGTTTCAATGGGCGGCCGCGCGCCTGCGTGCGAGCATCGCGCCATGACGAAAGCTCCCACCCAGGACGACGCGGCGCGAGGCGTTGTCGACGAGGTCATCCGCTCGCGCGCGGCTGTTCGCGCCTTCCGGCCCACGCCGGTTCCCAAGGCGCTGGTCGTGGAAATCCTCGAGGTCGCGCGCTGTGCGCCGAGCAATTCGAACACGCAGCCGTGGTCGGTGCATGTGCTCGAAGGCGACGCCAAGCGCCGCTTCAGCGAGGCGCTGCTGCGCTCGCACGCGCGCGACGATCTGCCGGCCTCGCGGCACTTTCCGCACGAGCTGCCTGCGCCGTGCAAGTCGCGGCAAGCGGATTTCGGCACGCGCTATTACTCGACGCTGGGCATCGACCGCGCGGATGCGGCCGCGCGCTACACGCAGACCGGGCGGAACTACCTGTTCTTCGATGCGCCCATCGGCCTGATCTTCACGATCGACGAGCGGCTGATGCCGCACAGCTGGGCCGACTACGGCATGTTCCTGCAGACCTTCATGCTCGCGGCCAAGGCGCGCGGACTCGACACCTGCCCGCAGGTGTCTTTCGTGCGTCACGAACCGGTCGTCCGCGAATGCCTGGGGTTGCCCGCGGGCCAGACGGTGGTGTGCGGCATGTCGCTGGGCTACGCGCAGACGGACGCGCCACTGCACCGCCTTGCGATGCCGAGGGAACCGGTGGGGGCGTTCGCGGTCTTCCACGGCTTCGACGGCGAGGCGTGAACACGCGCATTCATCCTTTCGTATGCCCCCAAGCCTTACGGATGAAGTTGTGAACCGCCATGGAATGAACGTAGAGTTGCATCGCCTTCAACTCCCACGACGGACACTCCATGAGCAATCCAACCGATGATTCCAAGAAAACCCCGCTGACCACCGCCTTCGGCGCGCCCGTGGTCGACAACCAGAACAGCCTCAC
>NZ_JXQQ01000018.1 GCF_000834655.1 Variovorax paradoxus | reverse complement strand
TACACGACGCTTTGCGAAGGCGCGCTGGCCGAGCAGAAGCGCGCGCTCTCGGCCATCGACCAGTTCGTTCCATCGGGCAACGCCGAGAGCGACGAGGCCCGGCGCCGCGCGCTCGATCTCGCGCTGGACACCCAGACCAAGTTCCTGCGCGACCACAGCGAGACGCGCCAGGCCCTGCATGTGGAGCGGCATGCGCTGCACGGCGAGTTCGTCAAGAGCCTGATGCTCGGGCTGCAGGCCATCAACACGAAGATGCAGCCGATCATGGTGGCGATCCGGCGCGAACTGAACATCGACAACCAGATCGACATCTACGCGGACGCCGTGTCCGAGCAGCAGGACCGCGTAGCGGGCGCGGTCGCCGAGTTGATGGCGCAGCTGGACGACCCTCGGCAGACGCTCCAGAGGCCGAAGCCCTCCGGCATCGAGAACCGCTGACCGGGGCCCGGACGCCCCGCGACCGGAACGCAAAGAGCCCATGGGGCCGACTGCGGCTTTGCGCGAATGTCAGAATTCATCCAATGATTCAATGAATAGGCGATCCGAGACATGCTTGCCCATGCCCCCCGAACCTCCCTGGCGGACGCCGCCGCCGACAGCATCCGCAATGAGATTTCCGCGGGCCGCTGGGCGATCGGCGCGCGCATTCCCATCGAGCCGCAACTCGCGCAACTGCTGGGCGTGAGCCGCGGCACGGTGCGCGAAGCGGTCAAGACGCTGGTCTCGCGCGGCCTGCTCGAAGTGCGCCAGGGCTCGGGCACCTATGTGCGCTCGGGCTACGACCCCTCGGCCAGCCTGCAGAAGATGCGCCTGGCGAGCCTGCGCGACCAGTTCGAGGTGCGCCGCGCGCTCGAGGTCGAGGCCGCCCGGCTCGCCGCCGTGCGCCACACCTCCCGCGACCTGCGCCGCCTGCACACCCTGCTGGACAAGCGCGGCGTGCCCGAAGCGGGCGACGACGGCGCTGGCTTCATCGAGCGCGACCTCGCCTTCCACCTCGCCATCGTCGACATCTCGGGCAACCTCGCGCTGGCCGAGACCTGCCGCTTCATCACCGGCTACATCAAGGAAACGATCGCGAGCACCATGGGCACCAGCCTGCCCGAGCCCGACGAGGCCGCGCACCGAGCGATCGTCGAGGCCATTGCGAGCCGCGACCCCGAGCGCGCCGCGACTGCCGTGCGCAACTTCATGGCGCCGATGCTCAACATGCTGGCGCTGGGGACCGCATGAGCGCCGCGCCAAGCCGCCACAAGCAAGCTCGCACCCCAATGCGAAGCACGAAGGTATTTCAATGAGCGCGATCCCCTTGCAGGCAGGCACCGTGCACCGCACCCAGGCCCCGCACACCAACACCAACACCACCGAAGCGCTGCTGATCGACGCCGAGGCCGACAGCCTGCCTGCACCGCGCCCGACTCCCACGCCCAGCCTCGCGCGCCGCATCCTGCTCGGCGCGAGCGTGGTGCTGATCGCCTTCAACCTGCGGCCGGTGTTCGCGAGCCTCTCGGTCGTGCTGCCCGAGATCATCCAGGCCACGGGCCTCTCGGCCACGGCCGCGAGCTTGCTGACCACGCTGCCGATCCTGTGCCTTGGTGTCTTCGCGCCGCTCGCGCCCTGGCTCGGCCGCCGTTTCGGCACCGAGCGCACGCTGCTCGGCTGCATGGTGCTGATCCTGGTGGGCACGGTGCTGCGCGGCACGGGCAACATCCCGCTGCTGTTCCTGGCCTCGGCCATCGCGGGCAGCGGCATCGCGGTGTCGAACGTCCTGCTGTCGGGCCTGGTGAAGCGCGACTTCGCAAAGCAAGCGGCGCTGATGATGGGGCTCTACACGATGGCGGTGTGCGGCGGTGCGGCCAGCGCCGCGGGCCTTACCGTGCCTCTCGAGCATGCACTGGGGGGCGGCTGGACCTACGCCCTCGCGATGTGGGCCGTGCCGGCCCTCCTGGTCACGCTGATCTGGGCGCCGCAGGCGCTGCCGCTCAAGCCGGTGGCGAGCGAATCGGGCTTCACCGTGCAGGGCCTCTGGCGCGACCGGCTCGCCTGGCAAGTCACGCTCTTCATGGGGCTGCAGTCCGCCCTCGCCTACATCGTGATGGGCTGGCTCGCGCCGATCCTGCGCGAGCGTGGGCTCGGCGGCGAGACCGCCGGCTACGTGGTGTCGCTGTCGGTCATGACGCAGGTGGTGACCTGCCTCGTGGTGCCGGCCCTCGCCGTGAAGCTGCGCAACCAGCGCGGACTGGCCGTGGTGCTCTCGCTGCTCACGGTGTGCGCGATGCTCGCCATGCTGTTCGCGCCGCTCGGCGGCGTGTGGCTCTGGGCCGTGATGCTGGGCATCGCGCAGGGCGGCACCTTCGCGCTCGCCCTCACGATGATCGTGCTGCGCTCGCGCGACTCGCACGTCGCCGCGCACCTCTCTGGCATGGCGCAGGGCGTGGGCTACATGGTGGCCGCTAGCGGGCCGCTGCTGGCGGGGCTGCTGCACGGGTGGACCGGCAGCTTCCGCGCCTCCGCGTGGCTCTTCGTCGGGCTGGGTATCGCGCTGGTGATTGCAGGGCTGGGCGCGGGGCGCACGCTGTACGTGGGCGCCGTGACGGTGCCCAAGCACTGAGGCCGGGCGCTTTCAGCGATTCATTGCGGCCCGCCGCAGAAGCCCGCGCGCTCGGTGGTCCGGGCGGTGAACTGGATGCGCGTGGTGGTCGTCGCGCTGCGCGGTTCGTTCTGCGGCCACTCGCTCTGCAGCCAAGTGTAGTTCCAGCCGTAGGGCGCGCCGGGTTTCGTCGCCTCCGCGTAGGCGATGCGCAGGCTGCCGAAGCTCTCGTCGTGGCAGTGTTTGGAGGTCTTGTATTCCTTCTCGCTGAAGCAGGCGCGGACCATCTTCGAGCACGAGAACGGGATGCCTTCGTGCACCGCCTTGCCGCCCTCGAGCGGCACGAAGTCGGCGGTGTCGAACGACGCGCCACCGCCCGAGTACCCCTCCGACACCGTCTGCAGCACGGCCACCGCCCACTGGCCCTCGGCGAGTGGATAGAGAGCGGGCGCGAGCGACAGGCGCGCATCGGCGCGCTCGGGGTCCTCTTTCTTCATCGATGCCGCATAGCCCGAGAAATCGTGCAGGAGGTCGAGCTGCCAGCCCGCCGCACCCGCACCGCGCCTGACGCGAGCCATGGCCAGCGGCTCAGCGGACAGCACGACGTACTCGGCGGGCGCCGCGCCGCGCGGGCGGTGCAGGCTCAGCGCCTGCACGTCGCAGGGCTGGGGCAACAGCGCGCACAGGCGGGCGCGCCATTGGGGGTCGAGCGATTCAGGCTTCCTGACCGCATCGAAGACCTGCGCCGAGGGCGCGGCGGCCAGCGCGGCTCCGGCGAACGACAGGGCGAGCAGCAAGGCGCCGGCGCCGGTGGTGAGCAGCTTTTTCATGGGCCACGATGGTAGCCACGTAAAGTCGGGGGAGCCCATGAATTCCGCCCTTCCTCCCCTCCTCCAGATCGAGGCGCTGCGCTTCGCCTACCCCGAACAGGCCCCCATCGCCAACGGCTGGAGCGCCGCCATCGGCCCCGGCGTCACGCTGCTCTACGGCGATACCGGCGCCGGCAAGTCGGCGCTGCTCCAGGTGATCGCGGGCGTGCTGCCCGCAACGAAAGGCCGGCTGACCGTCGCGGGCGCGAGCCTCGATGCCGCCGCCGAGGCCTACCGCCGCAACGTCTTCTTCGTAGACCCGGCCACGGACGCGTTCGACCAGTTCACGGCCCGGGCCTGTACCGCCGCCCTGCGCGAAGGGGACGACCGCTTCGACGACGCCCTCTGGCAAGCCTTGGTCGAGGGCTTCTCGCTGCCCCCGCACATCGACAAGCCGATGTACATGCTCTCGACGGGTTCCAGGCGCAAGGTCTGGCTGGCCGCCGCCCTCGCCTCCGGCCGCCCGCTGGTGCTGCTGGACGAGCCGACGGCCGCGCTGGACGCCGGCTCGGTCCGCTGCCTGTGGGGCGCCCTGGCTGACCTGGCCGCCCGGCCCGGCCGGGCCTTCGTGGTCGCCAGCGCCGCTCGGATCGACGAGGTGCCGCTGGCCGCCACCATCGCGCTTCCCCTGCATTGACAGAGCCTTGCGCGGGGGGATAACCCCGGCGGCTGTCCGGACGGGTCGCCGCCCGGCGACAATCGCGGATTCCGGCGGTCAGATCCCGCCGGGAGTTCCCGCCACCCCGACCCCTCAGCTTTACGGAAGCAAGCGCATGAGCACGAAGCAACCCACCATCGTCTACACCCTCACCGACGAGGCGCCCCTCCTGGCGACCTACGCGTTCCTGCCCATCGTGCGCGCCTTCACGGCCCCGGCCGGCATCGACGTCACCACGAGCGACATTTCGGTGGCCGCCCGCATCCTGGGCGAATTCCCCGAATTCCTGAGCGACGCGCAGAAGGTGCCCGACAACCTGGCCGAACTGGGCAAGCTCACGCTCAAGCCCGAGGCCAACATCATCAAGCTGCCCAACATCAGCGCTTCGGTGTCCCAGCTGAAGTCGGCCATCAAGGAGCTGCAGGGCAAGGGCTACAAGATCCCCGACTACCCCGAGAACCCGACCACCGACGAGGACAAGGACATCCGCGCGCGCTACAACAAGTGCACCGGCAGCGCCGTGAACCCCGTGCTGCGCGAAGGCAACTCCGACCGCCGCGCGCCCAAGGCCGTGAAGGAATACGCCCGCAAGAACCCGCACAGCATGGCCGACTGGAGCCAGGCCTCGCGCTCGCACGTCTCGCACATGCACGGCGGCGACTTCTATCACGGCGAAAAGTCCATGACGCTGGACCGCGCGCGCAACGTCAAGATGGAGCTGATCACCAAGAGCGGCAAGACCGTCGTGCTCAAGCAGAAGGTGGCGCTGCTGGACCGCGAAGTCATCGACTCCATGTTCATGAGCAAGAAGGCCCTCCTGGCCTTCTATGAAAAGGAGATCGAGGACGCGCACAAGACCGGCGTCATGTTCTCGCTGCACGTGAAGGCGACCATGATGAAGGTCTCGCACCCCATCGTGTTCGGCCACTGCGTGAAGATCTTCTACAAGGAAGCCTTCGAGAAACACGGCAAGCTGTTCGACGAGCTGGGCATCAACGTCAACAACGGCATGGTCGATCTCTACAACAAGATCGCCACGCTGCCGCAAAGCACGCAGGACGAGATCAAGCGCGACCTGCACGCCTGCCACGAGCACCGCCCCGAGCTGGCCATGGTCGACTCGGCCAAGGGCATCACCAATTTCCACTCGCCCAACGACGTGATCGTGGACGCATCGATGCCCGCGATGATCCGCAACGGCGGCAAGATGTGGGGCGCCGACGGCCGCCTGAAGGACGTGAAGGCCGTGATGCCCGAATCGACCTTCGCCCGCATCTACCAGGAGATCATCAACTTCTGCAAGTGGCACGGCGCCTTCGATCCCAAGACCATGGGCACCGTGCCCAACGTCGGCCTCATGGCCCAGAAGGCCGAGGAATACGGTTCGCACGACAAGACCTTCGAGATCCCCGAAGACGGCGTTGCCAACATCACCGACCTGGACACCGGCGAAGTGCTGATGAGCGAAGACGTGGAACAGGGCGACATCTGGCGCATGTGCCAGGTCAAGGACGCCGCAATCCGCGACTGGGTGAAGCTGGCCGTCACGCGCGCGCGCAACTCCGGCATGCCGGTGGTGTTCTGGCTGGACGCCTACCGTCCGCACGAGGCGCAGCTGATCACCAAGGTCAAGATGTACCTGCACGAGCACAACACCTCGGGCCTGGACATCCAGATCATGAGCCAGGTGCGCGCCATGCGCTATACGCTCGAGCGCGTCGTGCGCGGCCTGGACACCATCAGCGCCACCGGCAACATCCTGCGCGACTACCTCACCGACCTGTTCCCCATCATGGAGCTGGGCACCTCGGCCAAGATGCTGTCGATCGTGCCGCTCATGGCCGGCGGTGGCCTCTACGAAACCGGCGCGGGCGGCTCTGCCCCCAAGCACGTTCAGCAGCTGGTCGAAGAGAACCACCTGCGCTGGGATTCGCTGGGCGAATTCCTCGCGCTGGCCGTGAGCCTGGAAGACCTGGGCCTGAAGACCGGCAACGCGCAGGCCAAGGTCCTGGCCAAGACGCTCGACGCCGCCACCGGCAAGCTCCTGGACAACAACAAGAACCCGTCGCCCAAGACCGGCCAGCTGGACAACCGCGGCAGCCAGTTCTACCTGGCGATGTACTGGGCACAGGAACTGGCCGCGCAGACCGACGACACGGCCCTGCAATCCAAGTTCAAGAAGCTGGCCGAGACGCTGAGCGCCAACGAGAAGAAGATCGTCGACGAACTCGCGGCCGTGCAGGGCAAGCCGGTGGACATCGGCGGCTACTACCTGGCCGACAAGGAAAAATTCGAGACGGTGATGCGCCCGAGCGTAACGCTGAACTCGGTGCTGGCCGCGGCGCAAGCCTGACGACACAGGCTGCGTCTGCGCTTCATCGCTGAAGCCTGATGCAAGCCTCGACAACGGCCTGCCGCGCATGCGGCAGGCCGTTGCCATTTGTGGGGCCGCAGCCTGGCCACGGGGCTAGACTGTCCGCCCGTCAACCAAGCTGCGAAAGGCAGGCCATTCATGAAAACCTGGTTGATTCCCTTCGTGTCCGCGGCCGTGGCCGCAATGACCGGAACGGCCCACGCGGCCGAGAGCTGCGAGAACCTGCGCGCGCAGATCGAAGCGAAGATCGGCGCGGCCGGCGTCGCGCGGTTCGCGGTGGTCGTCGTCGATGCCAACGCGCCAGCGGCTGGCCAGGTGGTGGGCAGTTGCGAACTGGGCACCAGGAAGATCGTCTACCAGCGCGAGGGCGCGGGGTCGTCCCCTGCGGCGGTTGCGGCGCCTGCCCGCGCGCCAGAGGGCGACGACATCCTGACCGAATGCAAGGACGGCACGGTGTCCGTCGGCGGCGACTGCAGGCGCTGACGGCGGCGGTCCGGCGCACGGCACGGCGATGAATCTCTTGGCGCTCTCGATCCTTCGATCGTTCTTCGGCCTGGTCACGCTGGTGGCGGTCGGCTGGCAGTTGTCGATCCATGTGCGCATGGGCTTCGACGTCGTCAATTTCTTCAGCTACTTCACCAACCTGTCGAACCTGTTCGCGGCGTTCGTGCTGCTGCTGACGGCGTTCCAACTTCTTCCGGGCCATGCGACGTCCGCCTCGAGCGACCGGCTGCGTGCCGTGTCGACGGTCAACATGGCGGTGGTCGGCATCGTCTTCGCACTGCTGCTGCGCAACGTGGACCTGGGCTCACTGCTGCCGTGGATCAACGCATGGCTGCACTACGTGATGCCGTGCGCGGTCGTGCTCGACTGGCTGCTGCAGCCGCCGCGCGCCAAACTGGGCGGCAGGCAACTGCTGGCGATCCAGGTCTTTCCAATCGCGTACCTCGTCTATGTGCTGGTGCGCGGGAGCGGCACCGGCTGGTACCCCTACCCTTTCCTCGATCCCGCGAACGTGGGCGGCTACGGCGGCGTGGCCGCGTATGCCGCCGGCATTGCGCTGACCTTCTTCGTCGGCGGCTGGCTGCTGCTGGCGCTGGGAAACCGACTCAACAGGAGCAACGATGGCTGACAAGGTGCTGGTGTTCTACGGCTCGTACCGCTCGGACCGCATGGGCGTGCGGCTCGCGGACTTCATCATGGCGGGCCTGCGCGCGCGCGGCGCCGACGCGGAGTTCATCGACGCCAAGGCCGTCGGCCTGCCGATGCTCGACCGCATGTACAAGGAGTACCCCAAGGGCACCGCGCCCGAGGCGATGGAAGCGCTGGCAGGGAAGATCCGCACGGCGGACGCATTCATCTTCGTGACCGGCGAATACAACTGGGGCCCGCAGCCCGGCCTGAAGAACCTGACGGACCACTTCCTCGAAGAGTGGTTCTGGCGGCCGGCCGCCGTCGCGAGCTATTCGGCGGGGCGCTTCTCGGGCGTGCGCTCGGGGACGGTGTGGCACTCGATCCTGTCGGAAATGGGGATGGTAGTGGTGTCGAGCACGCTGGCGGTGGGGCCGATCTCGCAGACGCTGGATGAAGGTGGACGACCGACGGGCAAGGCGGGTGAAGCGCTGGAGCGCGCCTTCCCCCGGTTTGCCGACGATCTGGCCTGGTGGACCGAGGCTGCGCGCGCGCAACGGGCGCGGAAGGCGCCGCCTTACTGACGCAAGGCTGCGAGCACTTCGACCATCTTCTGCAGCGCGCCTTCAGGCGTTGCCTCGATGCAGATCGAGCAGGCCAGCATCAGGTTCAACGGCTGGCCGAAGTCTTCGACCGCGATGCCTGTGCCGCTCTCCCGCAGCACGCCGTTCACGTCGTGCGCGCATGGCAACGTCGCGCGCGCACGGTCCGCATAGCTGCCCTCGGGCACGCCGTAGGCCACGACGGGAATGCCCAGCGCCACCGCTGCGCCGACCTCGAACACCGTGCCCGAATCCGGCTCCAGGCCCCTGAACGACGAGAGATTCGCCACCACGCCGTCGGCGCCGCGAAGGCGCTGCATGTTGGCTTCGTAGATGCGCTTCTCCAGCGCGTCGGGCGAGGGCTCTTCTTCGCCATCTGCGGGCAGCAGCGCTGCAAGACCCAAGGCGTCGCATGCGAGCTTGAGCCGCACGAAATGGTCCCGGGCATCCGGGCGGAAGACGTCCGGCCCCGCAAGATAGATCCGGGGGCGCGTCGGGGTGTCGGTGAGCTCGTCCATCGCCACAGCTTCGTCGATTTCGGGGCTCAACTCAAGATGCGGCGAAGCACTGCACCGCCGCCATTCATTGCGGCAGCGGGCGCGACCACAGCCACGCCAGCACCACCGCCATGCACCCGATGGCCAGCACCGCCATCCACGCGCGATGGGCCGTGAACGACACGATCACGGCGCAGGCGGCCATCGTGATGGTCGCGCTCCACTTGGCGCGGCGGCTGACGGTGCGGCCGTCCTCCCAGTTGCGCAGCAGCGGGCCGAAGATGCGGTGGTTGCGCAGCCATGCATGCAGGCGCGGCGAGCTGCGCGCAGCGGCCCATGCGGCCATCAGGATGAACACGGTCGTCGGCATGCCGGGCAGCACCACGCCGATGAGCCCGAGAACGAGGCACAACACCGCGAAGCAGTGCAGCAGCACGCGCGCAAGCAGGGACAAGGGCTTGGGACCAGGGTTCAACGCAGCATTCTCGAAAAGGATCGGACGACGGCGACGGCCCGACCGGACCGGTGCCTTCGCCAGTGCCCATTCTTCACCAGCTTGCGGCCGAAGCGCCAGCGAACCTGTGTCGGGAGGAACCGGCGAGAAAAAGGCAAGAACCCCGCAGGAACTGGACAGCGCACGGCGGCCGCAGTTTCCACAATGAACGCCTACTCACGAAAGGCGCACACCATGACCACAGCCACCCGAAGCGGCGCCCTCGCCGCCCTCTCGCTGTCCTTTGCGATGGCCTCCACGCCCTCTCACGCGCAGCCTTCGCCGGCCGCACCGACCGACCAGAACCGCTACGTCGGCATGTGGGTGACCAGGGACGGCCACATCCGCCACGAGCTGCTGCCCGGCGGCCGCTACGACGAAGCACGCGGCAATCGGCAGAGCGCCTACCAGGGCCGCTACACGCTCACCGGGGATCACATCGACTACGTCGACGACACCGGCTTCACCGCCGACGGCGACTTCCGCGACGGCGTGCTGTACCACGCGGGCATGGTGCTCTACCGCGAGAACAAGACGCGGCGTTGAGTGGCTGCATCGCGTTCGGCAAAGTCATGGAGCGAGCGAGCGGGGCCCTTACAGTCACGCGAAACACTGAAAGACCCGCATGCCCCGTCCCGTTCTCGAAGAAGCCCGCATCCACCCCTCCATCCGCACCAAGGTGGCCGAGAGCCGCCAAGCCATCGTCCGCGAGGTCATGGCCGCGGTCGCGTCCCACGACGTGGTCGTGGTGGGCATGGGCATCAACCCGCATCCGAAGCAAGCGCGCAAGGCGCTCGATGCGATCGGGCAGCCGTACAAGTACCTCGAATACGGCAGCTACCTGAGCCAATGGCGCGACCGCAATGCGCTCAAGATGTGGACCGGGTGGCCGACGTTTCCGATGGTGTTCGTGAAGGGCACGCTGGTTGGGGGTGCTTCGGATTTGCAGAAGCTCATCGACAGCGGCGAGTTGAAGGGTCTGGTCGGCTGACCGGCTGCCGCCGGAAGATACCAATGTCCCGCAGTCTCGAAGGGTCGGTACAGTCTCATCCGGTATCGAAAGCAGTTCTAAAAAAAAGGGAGTGTCATCATGATTTTTCAGTTCACCTTTTCGCGCAAGACGCTGGCTCTTTGTCTGGGTTCGCTCCTGCTGGGCGCTTCCTCGGCGCATGCCGTCGAAGCAACCTCCCCGCAGTCGAGCGAGCAAAACGCCCTCGTCGAAACGCTGCTCGCACCGGCCCGTGCCGAGAGAGTCCGCGTCGAGGAGACAGGGGCTTACGGTGTCGACATGCGAGACGTCAAACGACACCTGACCACGAATCTGAAGACCGACACGGGTCTTTTCCCTCGCAGCGAGCCACGGTTTTTTCTCGATGGCGGTGTGAAGATGGACTATCAGGTCGCGCGCCCCGCGATCGACAGTCCTTTCGGCAACGAGCGCGCCCTTGTGGAGTTGCCCAAGGTGTCGAATGCCTTCCAGCGCGCGATCCGGGCAATGTCCACGAACTGATCTTTCGTCAGCGCGCTTTCTCCAAACCCTCGCATTGGCATTCGATATCCGCGTGCAACATGCCGAGCGAGGCGATTGCCAGCCGCTGAAGCGATGCACGGTCGGCCGCGCCGAGCAGCGGTGCAGGACCGTTCGATGAACACGCTTCATCGCGTCGATCTTCATCCCAGGCGAGCAACTCCATCAACGTGTGCGCCCCCTGCACCACGTCGCGCGCGTCGTTGAGGAACAAGGCGTATCGCCGTTCTTTGTGGTCGAGCCCCTCAGGGGGGTTCCATACAAAGGGTTTGAACTCCGCACTGTCATGCGCAGTGTTTGATGACTCGGCCATGTTGGCCCTCCCTGTCGGTTCAGCTTTGCTACAACCGCTGCGTTCGCTGTCAAACGAAGGCGGCGGCTCGAACGGGTTGACAGACCGGGAACCGCTAGGCGAAACCGGCAGGGCGCGAGCCCTCCCATCCGAGCCGCCTTAAAGGAAGCCGGAATGGCAAAAGCCGCAAACCATTGCGGGTATGCGGCTTTCACCGCGGTTCTTTCAGGCTGTCAAACCCGGCCTCGCTCATCACGAGGCGAGTGCAATGTAGCGGTGGGGTTGGCTCGCGTCAATCAGACGCAGAGATTCGGCAAGACATCCGCCAACAAGCGCACGCCTCCCGCGTCGCGTTTTCGCAGAATCAGGCAAGAACCCCGTTCGATCCGGATACCGCTCCACACCCCGTCCGCACGAAACTTCTCTCCATGCCCGGCGCACCCTTCGCGCCATGGTCCACCACCCAGCACGAGGAGTTTTGTATGAGCGCAATCCAGGAAAAAGTCGTCCTCATCACCGGTGCGAGCAGCGGAATCGGCGAAGCCACCGCGCGGCTGCTGGCGCGGCGTGGGGCCAGCGTGGTGCTCGGGGCGCGGCGCACCGACAGGCTCGAAGCCCTCGCGGCCGAGATCAACGCCACGGGCGGCACGGCGAGCTTTCAGCATCTCGATGTGACGCACCGGCCCAGCGTGGAGGCGTTCGCCGAGTTTGCCTTCGACACGCACGGGCAGATCGACGTGCTGGTCAACGCGGCGGGCGTGATGCCGATGTCGCCGCTGTGGAACCGCAAGATCGAGGAGTGGGAACTCATGATCGATGTGAACCTGCGCGGCGTGCTGCTCGGCATCGCGGCCGTGCTGCCGACGATGCAGCTGCAGGGCTGGGGGCACATCGTGAACGTGGTGCCCGTGGCTGCGCAGGGCGTGACGCCCGAGGCGGCCGTGTACCACGGCACGCAGTACGCGGTGAACGCGATATCCGAGGGGCTGCGCCAGGAGCATGCGGGCCACCTGCATGTCACGGTGGTGAGCCCCGACGTGACCGGCTTCGCCGACCCGTTGGCCGAGCGCCTCGCAGCGAGCTACAGCTTCGAGCGCATGCGCACCCGGCGGCGCCTTGCCACGCCGGCCGAGAGCGTCGCGCGATCGGTGGCCGGCGCCATCGAGGGATACGGCATCACGATGCCGGTTCGCCCGGGCATGGTGTCGAAGTCGGCCGAGCATGCCTGGTGATCGAAGCGCTGGGCGCGCATGACGGACGGCGGCCGCGTCAGTAGGTCTTGTACGGCAGGAACTTGCCCGACAGCACCACGTTGACGCGGTCGCCCTTCGGGTCGGCCTGGCGCTGGATGTCCATGCTGAAGTCGATCGCGCTCATGATGCCGTCGCCGAACTCCTCGTGGATCAGCTCCTTGATGGTGGTGCCGTACACGCTCACGATCTCGTACCAGCGGTAGATGAGCGGGTCGGTCGGCACGGGCGTGGGGAGCGAGCCCTTGTAGGGCACGACCTGGAGCCACTTCTGCTCTTCCGCGGTGAGGCCGAAGATCCTGCCGACGACCTTGGCCTGCTTGTCGTCGAGCGTCATCTGGCCGAGGCACGCGGCGGTGGTCCACTCCTTGGACTGGCCGACCTTCCTGGCCACGTCGGCCCACTGGATGCCCTTGGACACCTTCACGGTGATGATCTTTTCGGTGACGTCGTTGCGGTTCATGCTGCCTGGCTCCTGGGTGTGAAAACGGATGCGGCAGGACAAGCAACAGACATGCCCAGCCGACTGGCTCCCTCTCCCCTTGGGGAGAGGGTTGGGGTGAGGGAGCGTCGGCGATGGGTGAGGCGCGGCCTTGCGAAGGCCCAGTGCCCTCACCCTAGCCCTCTCCCGCAGGCGGGAGCGGGGACAAGACGGGTCAGCGGTCCCAGCGGAACTTGCGCTCCGACTCCGCGATGGGCTGGTCGTTGATGCTGGCGTAGCGCTTCTGCATCAGGCCCTGTTCGTTGAACTCCCAGTTCTCGTTGCCGTGGCTGCGGAACCACTGGCCCGCGGCGTCGTGCCACTCGTACTCGAAGCGCACCGCGATGCGGTTGTCCATGAAGGCCCAGAGCGTCTTCTTCAGGCGGTAGTCGTGCTCTCGCTCCCACTTGCGGGTGAGGAACTCCACCACCTGCTCGCGGCCGTTGACAAAGTCGGCGCGGTTGCGCCACTCGGTGTCGGGCGTGTAGGCAAGGCTCACGCGAACCGGGTCGCGAGTGTTCCAGGCGTCTTCGGCCGCCTGGACTTTCTTCGTGGCGGATTCGAGGCTAAAGGGCGGCAGCGGCGGGCGGGATTCCATGACGGGGCTTTCGATGGTTGAAGAGTTGTCGAGGGCCGCAATGTGCCACGAGTAGACAGACCTGTCTACATGCCTACAATCGCCGCATGGACATCTCCGCATTGCCCGCGCGCGAGCGCATCCTGGTCACCTCGCACGACCTTTTCTATCGCGACGGCATCCGCGCCACCGGCATCGACCGCGTGATTGCCGCCTCGGGCGTCACCAAGGTCACCTTCTACCGGCACTTCCCCTCGAAGGACGACCTGGTGCGCGAATTCCTCGATCACCGGCACACGCGCTGGATGGCATGGTTCGTCGATGCACTGGGCCGGCGCGGCGCGCATGAACGCGCGGGCGATGCAGGCGCCCTGCTGCTGCTGGCCGACGTGATGGCCGAGTGGTTCGCCGACCCTGTGTTTCGCGGCTGCGCCTTCATCAACGCGACGGCCGAAGTGGGCGGCAGCGTGGAAGGCGCGCTGGAACGCTCGCGCGAGCACAAGCGCGAGATGGTCGAGGTGATCGCGGGCCTCTTGCCCCCACAACTTCCCGCGCGCATGGCGCTCGCGCAGGCCGCGGGCATCGGCGCCGACGGCGCCATCGTCAAGGCCCAGATGGGCGATGCCGCCGTGGCGCGCGAAGCCGTCGAAGACCTGCGCCGGCTGCTGGAGGCGCTGGTGGCCTCCGCCGTAAAAGCTACTTCACGACCATCAGCGTGAACGGCCACACGTAGGCCTGCAGCGTCACGTAGAAGCCCACGAGGCACGCCAGCGCGATGGAGTGGAAGAACACGTAGCGCAGGATCTCGCCCTCGTGGTTGAACCAGCGCGTGGCAGTGGAGGCCACGACGATCGACTGCGCATCGATCATCTTGCCCATCACGCCGCCCGAGCTGTTGGCCGCGCCCATGAGGTTGGGGCTCAGGCCCAGCTGGTCGGCCGCCACCTTCTGCATGCCGCCGAAGAGCACGTTCGATGCGGTGTCCGACCCCGTGAGCGCCACGCCCAGCCAGCCCATCAGCGTGCCGAAGAACGGGTAGAACATGCCGGTGTTCGCAAAGGCCAGGCCCAACGTGGTGTCCAGCCCCGAGTAGCGCGTGAGCGTGCCGAGCGCGAGCATCAGCATGATGGTGAGCAGCGAGAACTTCACCAGCCACAGCGTGCGGCCGTAGGCAGCCACGAGCTGGACCGGGTTGTACTTCATCACCAGGCCGCCCACGATGGCCGCCACCAGGATGCCGGTTCCCGTGGCCGAGAGCAGCAGCAGCTGGTACACCGCGCCCTCCTTCGTCGGCTTGGGCACCACCGGCGCCACCTTCTCGATCATGTTGTGCAGGCCGTCGATGGGGAAGTTCGGCGCGAAGATGCCGTTGAGCCAGGTCTTGACCGTGGGCAGCCCCCAGATGAATACGAACACGGTGAGGATGAGCCACGGCGTCCAGGCGCGGATGATGTCGCCGCTCGAATGCTTCCTGGGTGCCACGACCGGGCCGGCCTCGCCGCCGTCTTTCTCGTGGCCCTTGAGCGAGACCGAGGTCCACACGGTCTTGGGCTTCCACACGCGCAGGAAGAGCACCAGGCACACCATCGAGACGATGGCCGCGATGATGTCCACCAGCTCGGGCCCGATGTAGTTCGACACCAGGAACTGAGGGATCGCGAACGACAGGCCCGTCACCAGGATGGCCGGCCACACCTCCATCATTCCCTTGCGCCCCGCGAAGGCCCAGATGAGCCAGAACGGCACCAGGAGCGAGAAGAACGGCAGTTGCCGCCCGATCATCGCGGTGACCGCCATGAGGTCGTACCCGTGCACCTTGGCCAGCGTGATCACCGGCGTGCCCAGCGCGCCGAAGGCCACCGGCGCGGTGTTGGCGATGAGCGAGAGCCCCGAGGCCGCGAGCGGCGAGAAGCCCAGGCCGATGAGGATCGCGGCCGTCACCGCCACCGGCGTGCCGAAGCCCGCCGCGCCCTCGAAGAAGGCGCCGAAGGCAAAGGCGATGAGCAGCAGCTGCAGTCGCCTGTCTTCGGTGATGCCCGCGATGGAGTCCTGCAATATCTGGAAGCTGCCGTTCTGCTGCGTGAGCTGCTGCAGGAAGATGATGTTCAGCACGATCCAGCCGATGGGCAGGAGGCCGGTGATGCCGCCCAGGAAGGCTGCTTTGCCCGCCATGTCGGCCGGCATGCCGAAGGCGAAGACCGCGATGACCACGGCGCTCAGCAGGCCCAGCCCCGCCGCGTAATGCGCCTTCACGTGCAGGAGCCCGAGGCTCACGAGCATGACCACCACCGGTATCGCGGCCAGTGCCGTCGATACCACCATATTGCCGAACGGGTTGTAGACCTGTTGCCAGACCATGGGTTTGTCTCCTGTTGGATTTGGTTATGAGACGGTGTGCGCAGCGCACCGAAAAATCGCCGAAAGCAACACAAGACAAACGAGAACGACGCCACGAGCCACCGACAGCGATTCGCTAACATCCTACCCCCGGCACGCAACACCACATGGCATCCATGCGACTTCCCTCGACCCAGGGCCTGCAGGCCTTCGAGGCGGTCGCACGGCTGCGCAGCGTGAATCTCGCGGCCGAAGAGCTCAGCGTGACGCCCAGCGCGGTGAGCCACCGCATCCGGCAGCTGGAGACGCAGCTCGAACTCAGGCTCTTTTCGGGCAACGATTTCGGGCTGAGCGCCGATGGCGTGGCCTACCTGGCGCGCGTGCGCGAAGCGATTGCGGCACTGCAGCAGGTGCCCGGACGCGAGCCGGCATCCCAGGTGCGGCGGCTGCGCGTGGCGGTCACGCCGACGTTCTCGCGCCAGATGCTGCTGCCCCGGCTGGCACGTTTTCGCGATGCCTATCCGAACATCGAGCTGATGCTGCAGGTGACCATGCCCGTTCGCAACATGACGGCCGAAGAGGCCGACCTGGAGCTGCGCTTCGGCACCGGGCCTTTTCACGATCGCGAGTTCTGCCAGCTGCTGGCCGACGACGTGGCGCCTGCCTGCAGCCCGGCGTACCTGCAGCGCCACGGGCCGTTCGAGGGCTTCGCGACCGATGCGGAGGTCTCGCGCGTGCAGCTGCTGCGCACGCCGCTCGAATCGTGGCGCACATGGTTCAAGGCGCACGGCATCGGCCTGCCGGAGCCTGCCACGGGCCACCAGTTCAACGACCTGGGCCTGGCGCTGGATGCGGCGGCCGAGGACTTCGGCGTGGTGCTCATGCACCTGAAGCTGGGCAGCGCCTGGCTGGAGAACGGGCGCCTCGTGCGGCTTTCAGCGGAGAGCGTGCCGTCGCCCAACGCGTACTTCCTGTGCTGGCGGCCGGGGGCGATGGAGCGCTGGGAGTGCGCAACCTTCGTCGAGTGGCTGCGGCAAGCGCTGAGGGACTGACCGGTCAGCCGGTCAGCCAGGCGGCCGGCTGAATTCTTTTCAGGTCCGCCCCCGGTATTTTTCAGATCGATGCCGGTTTCGGGCGCCACACTCGGCCCGCGGCGGAGCCTGCCCATAATGCCCGCTCGCGCGATCGAACACACAGAGACAACCCAGGAGACTCCCCCGTGGCCGACCTTTCCAAGATCACCAACATCGAAGACCTGCGGGTGATCGCCAAGCGGCGCGTGCCGAAGATGTTCTACGACTACGCCGACTCCGGCGCGTGGACCGAGGGCACCTACCGTGCCAACGAGAGCGACTTCCAGAAGATCAAGCTGCGCCAGCGCGTGGCCGTGAACATGGAGGGCCGCTCCACGCGCACTACGATGATCGGCCAGGACGTGGCCATGCCCGTGGCCATCGCGCCCACTGGCCTTACCGGCATGCAGCACGCCGACGGCGAGATCCTGGGCGCGCGCGCGGCCAAGGCCTTCGGCATTCCGTTCACGCTCTCGACCATGAGCATCTGCTCGCTGGAAGACATTGCCGAGAACACCGACCGCCATCCCTTCTGGTTCCAGCTCTACGTGATGAAGGACCGCGACTTCATCGAGCGCCTGATCGAACGCGCCAAGGCCGCCAACGTGACTGCGCTGCAGCTGACCCTGGACCTGCAGATCCTCGGCCAGCGCCACAAGGACATCAAGAACGGCCTCACCGCGCCGCCCAAGCCCACGATCAAGAACCTCCTGAACCTCGCGACCAAGCCGCACTGGTGCATGGGCATGCTGGGCACGAAGCGTCGCACCTTCGGCAACATCGCGGGCCATGCCAAGGGCGTGAAAGACCTGTCGTCGCTCTCGTCGTGGACCGCCGAGCAGTTCGACCCCGCGCTCAGCTGGGCCGACGTGGAATGGATCAAGAAGCTCTGGGGCGGCAAGCTCATCCTCAAGGGCATCATGGACGTGGAAGATGCGCGCCTCGCAGCCAGCAGCGGCGCCGATGCGCTCATCGTGTCGAACCACGGGGGGCGCCAGCTCGATGGCGCGCCCTCTTCCATCGCCGCGCTGCCGGCCATCGTCGAAGCGGTGGGCAGCGAGATCGAGGTGTGGATGGATGGCGGCATCCGCAGCGGGCAGGACGTGCTCAAGGCCCGCGCGCTCGGCGCACGCGGCACGATGATCGGCCGCAGCTTTCTCTACGGCCTCGGCGCCCACGGGCAGGAGGGCGTGACGCGCGCGCTGCAGATCATCCACAAGGAGCTGGACATCACCATGGCCTTCTGCGGCCGCACGCAGATCGACTCGGTCGATTCGAGCATCCTGCTGCCCGGGACCTTCTAAGGCCACGCCGGGGGTAGGCCGATGCGGTTCTTACTGACACGAGCCACCCCCATGCAGGGGCAAAATGTTGTAGCGAAAACAACATAGCCGGCCTGCAGGGCGGCACAGCCATCATGAGCGCAGTCACGCCCACCCAAGGAGGCCAGACGGCCTCTTCGTCCAATCCTCCTCACTACACGGCCGAAGAAAAACGGCACCGCGTCTTCGCCATCATGGCGGCCTCGTCGGGCAACCTGGTCGAGTGGTTCGACTTCTATGTGTACGCGTTCTCGGCGCTCTACTTCGCGCCGGCCTTCTTCCCCAAATCGGACCCCACCGCGCAGCTGCTGAACACCGCGGGCGTGTTCGCGGCCGGCTTCCTGATGCGGCCCATCGGCGGCTGGCTCTTCGGCCGCGTGGCCGACCGGCTCGGTCGCAAGACCTCGATGCTGATCTCGGTGACGATGATGTGCGGCGGCTCGCTCGTCATCGCGTGCCTGCCGACGTATGCGCAGATCGGCGCATGGGCGCCCTTCCTGCTCCTTGTGTGCCGCCTGTTCCAGGGCCTGTCGGTCGGTGGCGAATACGGCACCACGGCAACCTACATGAGCGAGGTGGCGCTGCGCGGCCAGCGCGGCTTCTTCTCCTCGTTCCAGTACGTGACGCTCATCGGCGGACAGTTGCTCGCGGTGCTCGTGATCGTGGTGCTCGAGCAGTTGCTCACCGAGCCCGAACTCAAGTCGTGGGGCTGGCGCATTCCGTTCGTGATCGGCGCCATCGCCGCGGTCGTCGCGCTGCTGCTGCGCCGCACGCTGCATGAAACGCAGAGCGCCGAAGCCAAGGCCAACAAGGAGGCCGGCAGCATGGCGGGTCTCTTCAAACACCACACGTCGGCGTTCCTCACGGTGCTGGGCTACACGGCCGGCGGCTCGCTGATCTTCTACACCTTCACCACCTACATGCAGAAGTACCTGGTGAACACGGTGCACCTGCCGATCAAGACGGCGAGCTACGTGATGACCGGCGCGCTCTTCGTCTACATGTGCATGCAGCCGGTGTTCGGCGCGCTGTCGGACCGCATCGGGCGGCGCACCAACATGCTGCTGTTCGGCGGCCTCGGTGCGCTGGCCACCGTGCCCATCCTGACGGCGCTGCAGTACACGACGAGCCCCGTGCTGGCCTTCGTGCTGATCATCGTGGCGCTGGCGATCGTGAGCTTCTATACCTCGATCAGCGGCATCGTGAAGGCCGAGATGTTTCCGCCGGAAGTGCGGGCGCTCGGTGTCGGCCTGGCCTACGCCGTGGCCAATGCGATCTTCGGCGGATCGGCCGAATACGTGGCACTGGGACTCAAGTCACTGGGCCACGAATCGGCGTTCTTCTGGTACGTGAGCGGGATGATGGTGATCGCGTTCCTCGTGAGCCTGCGGTTGCCGAAGCAGGCGAGCTACCTGCACCACGATCACTGACGGGCCGTGCGTCACTGCAGGCTCTGCATGTAGACGCAGAACATGTCGGCCATCGAATCCGCCCAGGCCGCGATCTGGGCGTCGGTTCGAGGGCTCTCCGAAAATTCCTTGCCCACCGCGCCGAGCGTTGCAATGATCAGGTCGCCCGCCATGGCGCGCGTGGCGTCTGAAGCCGCCGGCAGTGCCTCTGCCATGAACGCGCGGACGATCTCCTCGCCGGCAGCGCGCACCTCGTGCGCTTCGGGGGCATCCCGATAGAACGGTGCGGCGTCACCGAGCGCCGTTCGCACTTCGGCTTCTTCGCACTCCGAACGGACGAAGGCATGCGTGAGCGTGCGCAGCCGCTCCAGCGCGGGCCGCTGCGCGTCCCCGAGGATGCTGCGCATCATCTCCGTGGTCTGCCGCCATTCGTCGCTCTGCAGGCGAAACAGGATCGACGCCTTGTTCGGAAAGTACTGGTAGACGGATCCGACGCTCACGCCGGCCCGCTCGGCAACGCGCGTCGTCGTGAAGCGGTGCACGCCCTCCTTCGCCAAAACCTGAATAGCTGCCTGAAGAATGGCCCCAAGAAGGTCGGCCGAGCGCGCCTGCTTGGGCTGTCTGCGAGAGGAGATCAGGGTGCCTCGACGGTCGGTCATGGGAGCGGCGCGGAACGCGAATGGAAAACATGAAGGGTTCTTCATATTATTTCGCATCTGCTTTTCAAACGAAAGAACCCTGTGACGACGACCTTGACCACTGCACCCATGGCGCCCCTGCTGGACCGCCTGTTTCAAGAGGCCGGCGCGGCCACCAGCCCCGCCATCGCCGGCATCAGCCCGGCGGAACGCCAACGGCTGATGCACAGCAAGACCGAATATCTCGACTTCTACAGCCGCCTGAAGGACCTGTGGCTGCCGGTGTCGCGCGAGACCGGCGTGCTGCTGTACCAGCTGGCGCGCAGCACGAACGCGCGCCACATCGTGGAGTTCGGCACCTCCTTCGGTCTCTCGACCCTGTATCTGGCCGCGGCGCTGCGCGACAACGGCGGCGGCCGACTGATCACGAGCGAGTTCGAGCCGTCAAAGGTCGCGAAGGCCCGCGAGCACCTGGCTGAAGGGGACGTGAACGACCTGGTCGAGATTCGCGAAGGCGATGCACTCGAGACGCTCGCGCGCGACCTCCCCGAATCCATCGACCTCTTGCTGCTCGACGGCGCGAAGGCGCTCTACAACGACGTGCTGGCGCTGGTCGAGTCCCGCTTGCGGCCGGGCGCGCTCATCGTTGCGGACAACGCCGACTACAGCCCGGACTACCTCGCGCGCGTGCGCTCCGCCGACAGCGGCTACCTGTCCGTGCCATTCGCCGACGACGTGGAGTTGTCGATGCGGTTGGGCTGAGGCCTTTCTCCAAACCTTGATCGAAGAGAGATTGCAATGAATGTTTTTGTCACAGGCGCCACCGGTTGGGTCGGCACTGCCGTGGTCCAGGAATTGATCGACGCGGGCCATGCGGTCACCGGGCTCGCGCGCTCCGAGGACAAGGCTGCGGCGCTCGCTGCAACGGGCGCCAAGGTATTGCGCGCCACCCTGGACGATCTCCAGGCCCTGCGCGACGCAGCCGCTGCAGCGGACGCCGTCATCCACACCGCGTTCAATCACGACTTCTCCCGCTTCATGGAGAACTGCGAAGAAGACCGCCGCGTGATCGACGCGCTCGCAGGCGCCCTGCAAGGCTCAGACCGCCCGCTTCTCGTGACCTCGGGACTGCTCGGCCTGCCGCGTGGCGCAACGGAATCGGACCTGCCCAGTCCGGCATCTCCGCGCAAGTCCGAACCCACGGCGCGCGCGTGGGCCGAGCGCGGCGTGCGTGCGGCGACGGTGCGGTTGGCACCGTCAGTTCACGGTCTGGGCGACCACGGCTTCGCGCCGATCCTGATCCGCGTGGCGAGGGAGAAAGGCGTATCCGCGTTTCTCGGCGATGGCGAGAACTGCTGGGCCGGCGTGTGGCGGCAGGATGCGGCACGGGTCTATCGCCTGGCACTCGAGCAGGGAGTGACGGAGTCGGTCTATCACGCGGTTGCCGATGAGCGCGTGCCGTTCAAGGCGATTGCCGAGGTCATCGGTGGCCGCCTCGGAGTGCCGGCTGAATCGCGTGAACGCGAGCACTTCGGGTGGTTCGCGAACATGGCGGGTGCGGACATGTCGGTGTCGAGTGCGCGCACGCGTGAAGTGCTTGGCTGGAAACCGCAGGGGCCGAGTCTGCTGGTCGATCTCGATCAGGCTGGTTACTACGATCAGATCCATGGCAACCCACTTCTCCCCTCTGGCATCCAAGGCGCAAGCGCCTGAAGCTCGATGCTGCAGGCGGCGCGCGATCCGTCGCTGCCCGCGAACGCCGCTCAGTCTGCGTAGACGCCGGCCGCCTTGATCACAGGCGTCCACTTCGCGATCTCGCCGATCACGAACTTCTTGTGGCCCGCGGGCTCGATGCGGCCGTCGGTCGCGACCACGGCGCCCAGCAGTTCCTCGCGCTTGATGAAGTCCGGGTCTTTCAGCGCCACCTTCAGCGCATCGTTGAGCTTCTTGAGCACCGGTGCCGGCGTGCCCTTGGGCGCATACAGGCCGTGCCAGATCGTGACCTCGAAGTTCTTCAGGCCCGCTTCGTCGAGCGTGGGCAGGTCCTTGAGCAACGGCGTGGTCAGGCGCTTGGGCGTGGTCACCGCATAAGCCTTGACCTTCTTGGCCTCGATCTGCGGCGAGGTGTTGGTGCTCTGGTCGCACAAGAGGTCGATCTGGCCGCCGATCAGGTCGGTGATGGCGGGCGCCGTGCCCTTGTAGGGCACGGGCGTCATCTCGGTCTTGGTGGCGCTCTGGAAGAGCAGCCCGCACAGGTGCGATGCCGAGCCTACCCCCGCGTTGCCGATGTTGATCTTGCCCTTGTTGGCGGCGATCCAGGCCGTCAGTTCCTTGTAGTTGTTGGCAGGCAGGCTGGGCTTGGAGATCAGCGTCATCGGGACGTCGTTGACGATGCCCAGGTACTCGAAATCGCTCTCGACCTTGAACGGTACGTTGCGCACCAGCGTCGGCACGGTCGCCATCGCGATGTGGTTGAGCAGCAGCGTGTAGCCATCGGGCGTGGCGCGCGCCACCTTGGCCGCGCCGATGGAACTGCCCGCGCCGGGCACGTTGTCGATGATCACGCTCGCGCCGCCCAGGGGCTTGCGCAACGCCTCGGCCAGGTCGCGTGCCACGCGGTCGGTCGGGCCGCCCGCGGCGAAGGGCACGACGATGGTCACGGGCTTGCCCGCGGGAAATTCTTGCGCGTGCACACCGACAGCCAGGGTGGCCAGGGCAACCGCCGCGAGGGCGAACATTTTTTTCATGGAAGTCTCCGTCAAGGTCAAAAAAAGAAGATCAGGGTGCGCGCGAAGGCACGCGGCTCTCGAGCGTGGGCGGTTGCCACTCGGGCTTGATGTGGCAGCCGTTCTTGCCGTCGGTGTCGTAGCGCGGCGCGAGCGATGCGCAGCGCTGCGCGAGGCTCTGCGGCGTGGGCTTCTCGCCCTTGTCGATCCAGTCCGTCAGCGCGCCGAAGAGCGCCGGGTATTCCGAATCGCTCAGGTAGCTGTGCTCGCGCTCGGCGCTGAAACTCTGCACCAGGTTGCCGCCGGTGCCGGCCGCGTCGCGGATGCGGCGGTAGGAGTTCTCGAGCTCGACGAATGCGGTCGGATCGTCGATGGCATGCAGCGCCACCGTGGGCAGCGAGGTGCGGCCGGTCGGCTGGCTGTCGGCCGCGAGTGCGCCCTTGGCCTGCGGGTCGGCCGCATAGCGCAGCACGCCGGCGTTGAGCGCCGCGTCGTCGGCCGAGCCGCTGTAGACCACGCCGATGTTGCCGAACGGGTTGCGGCCATTCAGTCGCTTCTGCACCAGGTCCTGGAAGAGCCAGGTCGCCCAGGTCAGGTGGCCGACGAGCGACCGCTCCTGGATCTTCACGACCGAAAGAATCGTCTTCAGCCGCGCCGCCTGCTCGGGCGTGCGCTGCGCGGCGGCCATGCCGACGCCGGTGCATTCCTTCACGCGCTCGGCAAGTTCGGCGCGGGTGAGTTTCGATTCGAGCGGCAGGCCCATCCACAGCGGGTACTGCGGCTCGTCGGGGCGCGGATGGTTGCGGCAGACGTACTGATACACCACGCGCAGGTCGAGCCGGAAGTCGTAGGCGCTGTTGCCGCCGCCGAGCACGCCGCTCGTGAGCAGCAGGCCGTCGTAGGGGCTCTTCGCGTCGCCCACCGGCGCATAGAGCTCGGCCGCCTTCGCCGCCACGCCCGCGCCATAGCTTTGGCCATGCAGCAGCGTGCGCTTGGGCTGGCCGAAATGGCGCACGAAGATCTTGCGCAGGCGCTCTGTGTCTTCGGCCGCCATCGTCACGCCGTAGCCGCCGCGCCGGTAGGTGGAGCCGGCCCAGGCATAGCCGGCCTTCACGGTGATGGCCCAGCGCTTCAAGTCTTCCTCGCTGCGTTCGAGCTTCGGCGGGCCGGTCTCGGGGCCGCCGTGGGCGTGCATCACGAGCACGCGGTTCGCGTCCTTCGTCCAGTCCTTCGGAATGGCGATCCAGTAGAGCGCGCCCGTGCCGTCTTCACCGGTGTAGCAGAGTGCGGCCTCGGGCACGGGGGCCGGGCAGGTCGCGGGCTTGGGTGCCGTTGCAGGTGCCGCGTGCGCGGACAGCAGCGGGGCCGTGCCGAGCAATGCGAAGGCGGCAAGGTGCGTGAAGTGGGTGAGGTGCTTTTTCAATGGCGTACTCCGAGTTCCAGCGCTGCGTTCGTTCCGTCGGTCGTGACGAAGCCGAGGATGCCGCTGTTGAAGATGAAATTGCCCGGCCGGCCCGCGTCGGCCTGCACCACGCCGGGCGCCGGCATGTCGTAGCTCAATGATGCAGCGGCGCCGCCGAGGTTGAAATTGCTGCCCGCGACCGTCGCCTCGCGGCTCTCGCCCTTCGCGTTGGCCATGGCGTAGCTGCCGTCGGCCGAGCCCGCCATCAGGCTCTGCTGCAGGCCGAACATGCGCAGGCCCGCGGTGGCGGCCGTGTCGCGCACCAGGTGCAGCGGCACCGCGGTGCCGTTGACGAGACCGATCACCATCGAGCCGGTGAGCGTGCCGCCGGTGGTGACGGCGCCGCCGGTCGGTGCGGTGGTACGCACGTCGAAGGCGCCGTGCGTGGTGTTGTAGGTGATGTAGCCCTTTTCGGTCTCGGTGCAGTTGGCGTCGTAGATCATGAAGCTGCCGGCGCTGCCCGCTGCACTGCGGCAGTACTGGAAGGTGCCCGCGTTGCGCAGGCGCACCGCGCCGGCGTAGGCGGCCGCGGTGCCGGTGCCTTGCTGCACGCCCACCGTGTTGAAGATGTTCGCCACCGGATTGAAGACCGCGGGCGCCGCCGTGTTCTCGAAGGTGTTCTGGAACGCCACCAGCGCAGAGAAGCCGCTGCCGCTCGGCGGGTTCACGCCACCCAGCAGCACGCCGCCCGGCGCGAAGCTGAAGACCGCACCGCTCTCGCCGCTCGCGTAGCTGCAACTGCCCTGAGCCACCAGCGAGCCGCTGCGCACCGTGCCGGGGGCGCGCTGCAGGCTGGCATCGATGGTCACGGTGTAGGCCATGGTGGCAGGGTCGATCTGCACGCGCAGTTCCTCGCCGAAGCTGTTGCCGCCCTTGTAGGTCGTGGCGGATGCGGGCAGGTTGGGGCAAGCCAGCGGGTCGCCGACCTCGGTCACGCAGCTGTAGTTGACGGCCGCATCCAGGCTGCCGGCGCCGCGGTACTTGGGCCACGAGGGGAACAGGCACAGCGGCCGCGTGCGGCCGTAGCTGCCGGCCACCGCATCGACCGCCACGCCGGTGGCGGGCGCAAGGCCGCCTTCGACCCACCCTTCGAGCGCCGCGAGCGAGTCCCAATTGGGAATGAAGCTGCCGGTGCCGTGGCCCATGCCGGGCACGGTGTAGAAGCGCACGTTCTGGTCGACCGTCGCCTGGCCGACCGTGGCGATGAGTTGCTTGTAGTAGTCGATGGTCGAGTTCGGGCTGATCACCTCGTCGGCCAGGCCGTGCAGCATGATGAGCCGCCCGCCATGCGCGAAGAACGGCGCCAGGTTCGGATTAGTCGCATCGGTGAGATTGGAGACCTCGGTCACCCGCGCGGCATAGCTGCCCGGGTCCAGCGGATCGAAGGTAAGCGAGTCGAAGCCCGCGATGCGCGTGACGAAGAACTTCACCCACTGGTCGCCGGTGACGTACATGTTGGCGTCGGCCGAGGTAGCCGGGTTGGCCGGCACCGGGCGCGTGCCCAGGTCGCGCGTGGTGTACGGGCCGGCGACGAGCGCGCCCTCGAGGATGTTGTAGCCGCCCGCGCGCCTGACGCCGTTGGCCAGCGCGTAGGTCGTGAAGTCGAGCGGCGACTCGATGGTGCGCACGGTGGCCAGCTGCGCGTCCGACAGGCAGGTGTTGCCCGTGTCCGCGCCGCCGGAGCAACGCAGCGAAGCGAGGATCTGCGTGTTCAGCAGCCGGCAGCTTTCCACGTTGCTCACGATGTTGTCGGCCGCGCCGTCCAGCTTGTCGCAGGCCTGCATCGCGGCCTTCTGCACCAGCAGCGTCTTGGCCACGTTCATCCAGCCCGCGCCGTTGTTGTTGTACAGCGCACGCCCCACCGCCACGTTCGACAGCCGCGTGCCCGTGTAGTTGAGCGCAGGCTCGTTGGCGATCACGCCGTCGTAGTCCTCGGGCCAGCGCTGGATGTAGCTGAGCGCGTCGCGCCCGCCGGTCGAGGTGCCGAGGAAGTAGGCGTGCTTGGGTTTCACGGCATAGCGCGCGAACACCAGCGCCTGCGCCACGTCGCGCGTCTTCTTGAGCGACTGGCCGCCGTAGTTGGCCAGTTGCTCGTCGTTGGCCGCGAACTTGCCGTCGGTGATGCTGCTCGATTGGTGGCCCGAGTCGTCACCGTACGTGGCATAGCCGAGCGCGAGCGGCGCGGGCTTGCCGGCGGGGCCGAAGCGGATGACCTCGGTGCCGTCGATCAGCACGCCGTCGAAGCCGCCACCGCCGAAGTGGATCGTCTTCTGGTTCCACTTCTCGGGCAGGTTGACCGCGAAGTTGATGAGTTGCGAGGCCGGGTCCACCGGCTGGATGGTGCCGCGCACGCGGCAGTAGTCGCCCAGCTGGTTGCCCGCGTCGGTCGCGGCCACAGGCGTGGCGCTGGTGACGGTGGCGCCCTGCGTGGGCAGGCTGATCAGCGAGGCGGGCAGGCTCTTGCCGGCGAGGTCGGCGCAGGCCACCACCGGCACTACGGGCGGCGGGTTCCCGGTCGGGTTGCCGGGCGGGTCGGTGTCGGGCTGTCCGCCGCTCGACGGCGGGTTGTTCGGCGCGATCGGGAAGAAGCCGGCACCGCCGCCTCCCCCGCCACCGCCGCCGCCGCATGCGGCCAGGACCAGGGAAACCAGCGAAATGCCGATCGCGGGACCGAACGAACGGCGGGCGCGACGGGCGGCGTCAATCATCGAAAAAGTCGGGCGGGGGCGCTGTGGGCGCATGGTCTTGTCTCCGGCATACGGCCTCGGTGGGTCGCTTTTTTGAATGGACGGCCGGACGATAGGTGTACGAGTGACTTCGGGTCAAATAAAATAAAAGTACACATCCGATACGAAAAAAATATGGAGACCACATGGAGATGAGACCGCTGCGGTACTTCGCGGCCGTTGCCGAGACCGGCCACATGACGCGCGCCGCCGAGCAGTTGGGCATCCAGCAACCGCCGCTGAGCCAGACCATCAAGGCGCTCGAACGCGAGCTGGGCGTGCTGCTGTTCCGCCGGCATCCGCGCGGCGTGGCGCTCACCGATGCGGGGCGCCTTTTCCAGGTCGAGGCGCTGCGCATGCTGCAGGACATGGAGGCCATGAAGCAGCGCATGGCGCGCGTGGCCAATGGCGAAGTCGGCACGCTGGCGGTCGGCTTCACCAGTTCGGCCGCGGCGCACCGCTTCGTGCCCGAGGCGCTGCGCGCCTTTCGCCGCGAACACCCGGGCGTGGAACTTCAATTGCGCGAGAACAACGCGGCCGAACTGACCGAGGCACTGGCCGCCGGCCGCCTGCACTGCGGCTTGCTGCGCGTGCCGGTGGCGCGGCCCGAGGGGCTGCTGTTCGAGACGCTGCTGCGCGAGCCGGTGCTGGTGGCGATGCCCAGCGACCACCGCTTTGCCCTCGCGCGCAGCAAGGCCTCGCGCCCGCTGCCGCTCGCGCGGCTGTGCGAGGAAGGCATCATCCTCGTGCGCCGTCCGGGCGCGCCGGGCCTCTATGCCGAACTGCTGGCGCTGTGCCACGCCAAGGGCCTGCGCCCGCGCGTGGTGGCCGAGGTGGACCGCATGATGACCAACCTGAATCTCGTGGCCGCGGGCGTCGGCCTGTCGGTGGTGCCGGCCTCGATGACCGGCGTGCACGCGCATGCCATCGCCTACGCGCGACTGGCAGACGGTGGCCAGCTCGACGCGCCGCTCACGCTGGTGTCGCGCGTGGAAGAAGACAACCTGCCAGCGCAGCACTTCGCCGCGCTGCTGCGCAGGCATGCGAGTGAGAACCCGGGGTCATGAGCGTCCTGCTGCACCGTCGCCATTTCGTGCGCGGCACCGGCATCGCGCTGGCTGCTGCGTGCGGCATGCCGCGCCTGCTGCACGCCGCGCCGTCTACATCGTCCTGGCCGAACCGTCCGGTGCGCCTGATCGTGGTCTATCCGCCCGGCGGCGTGAGCGACGGTATGGCCCGCGTACTGGCCGACCCGCTCTCGCAGGCGCTGGGCGTGCCGGTGCTCATCGAGAACCGCGCAGGCGCGGGCGGCAGCATCGGCATGGATGCGCTCTCGCGCGCCGCGCCAGACGGCTCCACCCTCGCCTTCTCCGCCATCAGCCCGCTCACGCTGCACCCGCTGGTCGCGCGCGTGCCCTACGACCCGCTGCGCGCCTTCGCGCCCGTAGCGAGCGTGATGCGCACGCCGGTGCTGGTGGTCGGCACGCCGGCCTTCGCGGGCCACGGCTTCGGCGATTTGATCGCGCTCGCGCGCAGCCAGCCCGGCGCGGTGCGCTGGGCCACTTCAGGCGTGGCCACCATCGGGCACCTGGTGCTTGCGCAGGTGCGCATGCAAAGCCGCACCGACATCACGCACATCCCATATGCAGGCGGCGGCCCGCAGCTCAACGATGCGCTCAGCGGGCAGTTCGAAGTGCTGTCGACCAACGTTGCGGCGCAGCAGCTGCAATACATCGAGGGCGGACGGTTCCAGGCGTTGGCGGTGGGGGCGCCCGCGCGCATCGAGGCCCTGCCGGCGGTGCCGACGCTCGCGGAGCTGGGGTACGAGCGAGCGAATCGCGATTCGCTCTTCGGAATCTTCGCGCCGGCGCGCACGCCTGCGGGGGTGGTGCAGCGGTTGAATGCGGAGATCAATCGCGTGCTGCGCAGCGACACGGTGCGGGCGAGGCTGCGCGCTGCGTACAACTTACCGGCCGGCGGCAGCGTCGAGGACTTTGCGCATGAAATTGCCGTGGATCGGCGGCGCAATCGGGCGTTGGTGGCGGGGGATCGGGCGCAGTTTGATTGAATACTTGTGCGGCAGTCTGGCGCTATCCGACGGTTGTCGGATGAGTAGCTGCTTAATTCGGGCGGCTCGAGGTTTTGACTCCACCATTTATTCATTTCGGCGCCAGAGAAAGATTCAACACTACACCGATGATCTTGCAAATCGGCTACACCTCAAGATCTTCTATTTTTCTTGAACGTCGCGCCGAATTAGCATCATCAATCCAAGGCCGCCCGATTTAAGGATCTCGGGAGAAAAGTTAAAAGCGAACATCAATGTTGTGCAAATCGCTAATCAACTGCGCATCAGCGCCGTACTCGTTTTGAGGCGGCTCGTATTCTGCAAGCTTCTGGTAGAGCGTACGCAGGTATTCAGGCTTGTCTTCGACTTCATCAAGTTGGAGGGGCATGCGGCGCCACGGCGCGCCAGCACCACTCCACATCGCTAGACGACAAGATAAAGTCTATAGCTTTCAGAACGCGCTCATTGCTCAGTGGCCCATACATTTCAAATTCGACCTTCATCGCGTCAAAAAGCTTCGCACGGCAACTCTCGTCATTGATATGAACATCATCGAGATCCTCGTCATACATGGAAAATAGGTGGTAGTACATTTTAGAGATGTAACCAAGATAGATTCGCATGGGCCGCTAGGCTTTTAGGGTGGGCGAAATTTTTCGTACGTCTGACCTATTTTTCAGGCAGGCCGTCGAATTGTCAATTTCCGAGGTGCCCTCAAGTAGCCTGCGCACATCGACTCCGCGCCCAATATTTTCGAGGCCTGCTTCTGTTTAAAGTTAGAAAAATTCAGGGGCAAGGCCACGTGTACATCGAAATGTGCCAACTTAACACGCCCTTCGAAAAAATTCGCTGTTGACTGCCGCATTGTCGCGTCAATACGCGGCACGGATCATTTTGAAAAATCCAATCCATGAGACCCGACTTCATCGATAAGATAAAAATCTCGCTCATCGAAAAACATTGGAGCGTTATTTGTTATTGCAAAAATCAATCTTTCTAAGTAGGCCCGCCTATCCGTTACCTCAATAAGAGGAAGGTCATGCGGAACAGCACTTCTCCATAAATTTTCATCAAAAGCACTGCGGAAAATCAAATTTAATCCAATAATAACATTTCTTTTTGAGTTCGGACCAAATCCTTCGAAACTACGAGCCATCTCCTCGAAAAGGATCTTCTGATTCTCATGGAGATTAAGATCAAAATCCTCCAATTCCTCATCATTCTTTTCGAATAAAAAATTGTAAAGTCCACGAATATAATTGAGGTTTACCGAGTTCATAGTTGAGGATAAGCGGTGTAAATACCGTTCGTTTTGTTCATTCGAATGGTGACGCGCGAAGTGATCGCAGGGCATCCACCACCACTGCGATAGCCTTCTCCGATCGGCCTTCCCATGTCGAATGTCACCCAATTCACGCCTGCAGTCTGCATGGCCTCCCTCCCTCGTTGAATAGCATCGAGCTGATCTATGCTATTGAAAAACCTTGTTGAGTCGGGGCCGCATCCTTGAGCCTCAAGAGCAGCCAGGCGATGGACATGTCGACACCCGCATCGCCCAGCCTTTCGATCTTCGTTCTTGCGTCCACGGCCAGGCTGTCGAGCGAATCGGCGTAGGCGTTCATCAGCTGTGCGGCCACCTCGCCAGCCGCGGTGTTCCTCATCACCAGTCCTGCCCCGGCATTGACAGCGATCCCGGCACCGTATGCGGCCTGCTTGCCGACATGGATGGCGCTCTTCCTGACCCCTTCCTCGATGTCGTCGGCAATTCCCTTGATGGCGCCCCAGACACCGCTTTGGTAGGTGGTTGCGGGATCGCGCTTCGGAGGTTCCGCGGGCGCCGAGGCGCTGGTATCGAAGGGAGTCCCCGATGCGAGCTTGCGCAAGACCTTGCTCAATCCGGAGAGAAGGTCGTGCGCCATCGTGGCAGCCTTCTTCAACAGCCCCGCCAGTTGGTCGCTGGCTTCCTGGACGAACTTGTCGAGTTCGCCGGCCAGCGTCGCGTTGAGATGATCGACAAGCATCACGACAAGTGCGTCGCTCAGCCCGTGGCCCGCCGTACCGAGCTTGCTTCGCACCAGATGCAGTGCGGGCCGCAGGCTGGTTCGCGCTGCGGCCATGGTCGGGGGGAGCGGAAGGATCCCGATCAGGTTGATGCCGAAGCTGGCCCAGTCGAGGGCTTTCGCCCCCATGTTGGCCGCCTTGTTCTCGACGAGGACGATGATGTCGCACACCGCATCGATGGCCGCCAGGATGTTGCCGAGGATCGGCACGGCGCTGGCGAATGTCACGGCCCTGTCCAGCGTGACATAGCCGCCGCTGATCTTGATCAACCAGTCGTCGACAGCCTTCCTGGCGACCGGCAGTTCGGCCGGATCGATCTGATCGAGCGGCTTGACGACCGCCTCCCGCTCGTTCGCCTTCTGTTCTCTCTCTGCTTGCGATATCTCGGCCATGCCGGAACTCCCTGAGCCACTGGGGCTTTCGTTGATTTTTTTGTACGGATAACGCGCAACGCGCGTTGAGGCTTCAGGCCGCGGTATGAGGCAGCGACACGCCCGGCGGGAACCGCACCACAGCCTTGCCTGCAATCTCGCCTGCCGCACTGCTTGCGAATTCGGTCGCGCCACCCAGGACGGCCGTCGCTCGACGCATCGCGGCGCTTGCCGGGCTTTCGGCCTCGCCGCCTTCGGGCAGGCGGGCACCGAGGACTCCGACAGTGACGCCGAATCCGTCGCGCACCTGCTTCATGAGGCCGGCAAGCATGTCGTTTGCAGGCGCAGTGAGCGGGTCCGCCGTGCCGTCGGTTTTCTTGGGCGGCCACGTCGGTTTGCCGAAATAGCTGGTGTGATCCCACGGATTGCGCGGGTCTTCTCCCAACTCGACGCGCGCCCCACCCGGCGCCAGCCCCGACACAGCCGCGAAGCCCTTGTCATCGAGCTTGCCGGTCCTGACCTGCCCGGCCGAGTCGGTGACCTTGTAGTCGGCGCCCTTCAAGCCGTGGCCATTGGCATAAAGGTGCGTCAGCTCGAGCTGCCCCTTGCCAGGCTTGCGTCCGTCCGGCAGACCTGGACGACTCCCGCTGCCCGGGCCGACCATGCTGTGCACGCTGGCATGCTGCACTTGCGGGCCGGTGGTGCCGCTCTCGATGCTGCTGCCCTTGTAGCGCGCGTAGCTGCCACCGCCGCTGATCAGCAACTCCGTCCTGGCCTCGATCCTGATCCTGTCGGCCCGGATCGTGATCTCGTCTTTGGCCAGCAGGTTGATGCAGGTCTTCAGCGCCTGGATGTCGATGTCGGCCTGGGCTGCAACGACCTTGATGCCTTTTTGTGCCGCGAAGAGCTTGATGGCTTGCAGCGCGACGCCCAGAAGGCTGTCGCCGCTGGTGATGCTGGTGTGCTTGCCGCTGGTGATGGCCGTGTGCTCGACGCTGGCGATGTGCGTGCTGAACTGGCTGGTGGTCTCGATGCCCGCCGGGCTGGCCAGCACCAGGTGCGGTTGCGCCAGCTCGGGGAAGCGCCCGGCTTCGGCATCGGTTGCGCCCTCGCCCTGGACCGCGTCGTTCTGCGCCTTCAGGGACTTGGCGACCTCGGCCTGGTCGTTGCCTTCCTGCGCCTTGTTCTTCTGCGCCTCCTGCGCCCCTGCGTCATGCAGATCGCGCGCCTCTACCAGGCGCTGGCGGGTCTCGCCGCTGTCGAGCAGATGCGCGCGGGCATTCGGGCGCGCCTCGGTCGTGATGAGCAGGCCTTGTGTTGCCCGGATGGCGCCGTGCGCATCGGTACGCAATTCAAAACCTTCGCCACGTGCATCCTGGCGACCGGCGTTGCCGTCGATGCGCGTGACGTGGCCGAGACTCAATGAGCTGCTCTGGTGATCGCTCTTGAGCTGCGCCTGGATCTTCTGGTCGGTGTCGTCCAGGACCAGATGGTTGGAACGACCGCCCGCGCTGTTGCCGCCTTCCTTGACGAGTTCCCGGCTCCTGAAGCCTGACAGCGCCGCTTGGCCGGGCAACTCCCAGGGCGGCAGATTCATCTGGTTGTGCACCCGGCCGGTGCAGATGGGCAGGTCAGGATCGCCGGCGATGAAGTCGACGATCACCTCTTGGCCGATACGCGGCACATGGACGCCACCCAGCTGGTTGCCGGCCCAAGGCGAACTCACGCGCAGCCAGCAGGTGGAATGCTGGTTCTTCTGGCCCAGGCGGTCCCAGGGGAACTGGACCTTGATGCGGCCCAGCTCGTCGGTCCACAGGTTCTCGCCCTCGGGGCCGACGACCAATGCGACTTGGGGGCCTCGGGTATGCGGCTTGTGCTGCGACAGTTCCGGACGCAGCGGCTCGGTGATGGGATGAGCCGTGAAGTCGACCTCGACGCGCCACTGCTGCTTTCGGTGCGCTGCAGCCTCAGCGCCCTGGCTTTGCTGCGCGACGTTCTCGATGAGGAACTGGCTATCGAGAACGAGGTACTGGATATTGGCCGCTGCGCGAGGATGCTTCTGCAACTCGAAGGTGAGGCCGGGGACCATGCCGCGCAGATTCCCGCTGGCCTTGGCGCGCGTTCCGTGGGTGCGCAGTACCTGCATGCGCAGCAGCGCAAAGCGATCGCCTTCTGCAAGAGGTTCGTTGCTGCCTGCACCCCTGGCGCCGGCACGGGGCTGCACGTAGTGACTGCCGGCCTGGCTGTCGTGCCACCGGTAGACCTCCTGGTCGGCCTGACCGGTGGCGCGCGGGTCGGCGCGCTTGACGCTCAGATCGGCCTTGGGACGGGTGTAGTCGTAGTCGCGGCTGACGTAGCGCCCACTCGTGAGCTGGTGGTGTGGAACGAAGCTGCTGATGTATTCGGCATCGAGCTTCCAGCCGGGTGCGTGGTACTCGACCTGTCGGTACGCAGCGCTGCCCATGGGCGCATGCGCACCCATGTGGTCGGTGAGCACGAGCCGGTGCTTGCCTTGGCTGTGCGCAAAGTAGAAATTCAGACCCCACTCCTGGCACAGGCGCTCGAAGAACGCGAAATCGGTCTCGTTGAATTGCGTCTGAAAATCCCGAAGCGGATAGGTCTCGCTCAAGTGCTTGTCGACGGGGAACGCATAGTCCGCCAGCAGTTCATCCAGGATCTGGACGACCGTCTTGTTCTGGTAGATCTTGCAGTCGCTCGTCAGCGTGCCCAGATGCAGCCAGGGACGAAGGGTGAGCTTGTACTGAACGTGCCGGCCTTCTTCACCCCACAGCTGCGCGTCGGTGATGAGCGCGTTGATCTGCCGCTCGCCCGCGCCGTCGAGTTCGATCAGGCAACTCACCTCCCGGCCGATGAAGCTGTCGAGATCGATGTCCGCCGCAGCCCCAAAGCTGAAATTGAGCGCGTCGGGCGTCTTGAGCACCAGCTCGTACGCGAACAGACTGTTGACACCCTCGCGGCCCGAGAGCCGCACAGGTTCCAGCGAATCGGGAATGGCGGGGCTGGCAACGGCAAGGGTTCGGGACATCTGCGGGACCTCGGAGGAACGACGGTCCGGCAGTCTCTGGCAGCTGGATTTGCACCGTTGCAAACAATGGTCACCCAGCGCCCAAACGCGCGACTGGCACAGCAAGACGTGAAAAATTTACGGCGCTGGGCTACCCCATGCCTTGCTCACGCCTGTCTCTTGTCCGGCTCGAGCGCAATGCGTGTCACGCTGCTGCGTACCCGTCGACACGACGGACGCAGGGCACTTGGCCGGAGGATGGGTGCGCCACAGCGGCTCGAGCCGCTTGCGCCTTGATTCCTAGCTCTCGGCGAGCCAGAGCCGCGGATAGTCGTTCACGAAACTGTCCGCCGTGACCTTCAACACCGCCTCATAGTCGAAGCGCTTGGCCTCATACGCGTACTCGCTTTCGCTGCGCCGCTCGTAGCGCTGCATCAGCTCGCTCAGCACGCCGCCACCATCGAGATCGACCCACGCGGCCGGCGCATCGGCCGCCTCTCCCACCGAGAGATTGAGCCGCCGCAACTGCAGCAGGTTGGTGGCTGGCGTGAAGCCCAGGTCCAGGTCCACGCAGTGCGACAGGTCGGGCACCGCCTCGTCGTTGAGCTTCCAGTGGCCGTGCGCATCGCGCGCAATCGACAATTCGATGGCCGAGTCGCCTAGCCAGCCGCGCACCATGCCCCATTGCGTATGCCAGTGCAGGTCGCAGCGCACGCGGTAGTGCAGCTGGGCGATGCGGCCATCCTCCTGGCGAAACACCGCGGCGCCGTCCAGTTGCCAGGCCGAGGCATTGCGCTCGAGCCGGCACGCGTCGTGGCCGGGTGCATCGAGCCTGCGCCAGAGGATGGAAGCGACGGTCTGCATGGCGCGGATGATGGCACCGGCACGCGGCGGTGCGCAAGCTTCGTCGCGCAAAATGCCCCGCATGATGAAAGCCCTTTCCATAGCGGTGTTGGTCCTTGCGGATCTCCTGGCGGGTGGCGCCGCGCACGCGGCCACCGCGCTCAGGGACGGCGACATCGTCTTCCACACCTCCCGCTCAGCCCAGAGCGTGGCCGTGCAGCGCGCCACGGGCTCGCGCTACAGCCACATGGGCATCGTGCTGATGCGAGACGGCAAGCCGCACGTGTTCGAGGCGGTCTCGACCGTGCGCTACACGCCGCTCGCGCAATGGACGGCGCGCGGCAACGGCGGGCATTACGTGGCCAAGCGCCTGCGCGATGCCGACACGCTGTTGACACCCGGCGCCGTGGCGCGCCTGCATGCCCGCACCTCGGACTTCGCGGGCCGGCCCTACGACCTGACCTTCGAATGGTCGGACGGGCGCATCTATTGCTCCGAACTGGTGTGGAAGCTCTACCAGCGCGCGCTGGGCTTGCGCATCGGCGAGCTGCAAAAGATCCGCGAGTTCAACCTCGGCGATCCGGCCGTGCGCGCCAAGATGCGCGAGCGCTATGGCGACAAGGTGCCGATGGACGAACCCGTGATCTCGCCCGTGGCGATGTTCGATTCGCCGTTGCTCGTGACCGTCGAATCACGCTGAACCGGTGCCCCTCGGCGGGCGAAAGCCGCCCGGCCGCGAGACAATCGTTTCCGTGAGTTCCCCGCCCCCCTCGACAGGCCCCATCCGCCGCATCGCCCACCTCGACATGGACGCCTTCTACGCGTCGGTCGAGCTGTTGCGCTATCCGCAGCTCAAGGGCCTGCCGATGGTGATCGGCGGCGGGCGCCGCACAGTCGACGAGGCAATCCGCAACCTGCCCGAGGGCGGCACCTTGGCCGACATTCCGGTCGAGGCCTTTCCGCGGCTGAAGGACTACGCAGGCCGCGGCGTGATCACCACCGCCACCTACCCCGCGCGGCAGTTCGGCATCGGCTCCGCCATGGGGCTCATGAAGGCCGCCAAGCTGTGCCCGCAGGCGCTGATCCTGCCGGTCGATTTCGACGAATACCGGCGCTTCTCGCGCGCCTTCAAGCAGGTGATCCTGGACATCGCGCCGCTCATGGAAGACCGCGGCGTGGACGAGGTGTACATCGACTTCACCAATGTGCCGGGCGGCCAGCGCGACGGCGGGCGCTCGCTCGCGCGGCTGATCCAGAAATCCATCCTCGACGCCACCGGCCTCACCTGCTCGATCGGCGTGGCGCCCAATAAGCTCATCGCCAAGATGGCGAGCGAGTTCGACAAGCCCAACGGCATTTCCGTCGTCTACGAAGGCGACCTGGAGAGCCGCATCTGGCCCCTGCCCTGCCGCAAGGTGAACGGCATCGGCCCCAAGGCCGACGAGAAGCTGAAGCGCTTCGGCATCGAGACCGTCGGCCAGCTCGCCGCGCGCGACCGCGAATGGCTGATCCAGAACTTCGGCAAGGCCACCGGCGCATGGATGCACGAGGTGTCCTGGGGCCGCGACGACCGGCCGGTGGTGACCGAGAGCGAGCCCGTCTCGATGAGCCGCGAGACCACCTTCGACCGCGACCTGCACGCGGTGCGCGACCGCGCCGAGCTGGGCGCGATCTTCACGCACCTGTGCGAGAAGGTCGCCGAAGACCTGCAGCGCAAGGGCTACGTGGGCAAGACCATCGGCATCAAGCTGCGCTACGACGATTTCAGGATCGCCACGCGCGACCAGACCATCGACCGCTTCACCGCCGACGGCAAGACGATCCGGCAGATCGGCGGGCAGTGCTTGAAGCGCGTGCCGCTGGAGCGGCCGCTGCGCCTGCTGGGCGTGCGCGTGGGCGCGCTGGCGAAGGCCGGCAGCCCGGAGGCGACGGCACCCACAGGCGCAGTCCGCTCGACGACAGAGCCGGCCTCGACCACTGCGTCGCTCTTCTGAAACCATGGTCAAACGCTGGCTCCGGCGCATCGCATTCACGCTGCTGGGGTTCGTGCTTGCGGTAGCGCTGTATGTCGCGGTGGCCTGTGCGCTCGTGCTGTGGCCTGCCAACACGAAGCCGACGGCAGAAGCACCGGCCCTGGAAGCCTGGGTACTGAGCAATGGCGTCCACACCGACCTCGTGTTCCCGGTCCGCTCGGCCGCCATGGATTGGCAGGTGCTCTTTCCGCTCGCCGACTTCAAGGCCGTGCCGCCCGACGCCGAATTCATCGCCATCGGCTGGGGCGACCGCGAGTTCTACCTGCACACGCCCACCTGGGCCGACCTCACGGCCGCGCGAGCTTTCGGCGCGCTCTCGGGCGGCAACCGCGCGCTGATGCATGTGACGTACCTGCAGCGGGCCCAGATGCGGCGCGGCGCCTACAGGTTGCCGCTTTCGCAGGCGCAGTACGCGCAGCTCGTGGCCTACGTGCGTGCCTCGCTGCCGTCAGGCCGCGCAACGCCGATTGCCGGCGCGCACTACGACGACCAGGACGCCTTCTACGAAGCCGAAGGCGGCTACAACCTCTTCGAGACCTGCAACACCTGGACCGGCCGGGGCCTCCGGGGCGCGGGCGTCAGGGTGAGCCGCTGGACGCCGTTCGACTTCAACGTGACCTGGCACCTGCAGCCCGCACAGCCCTGAACCCGCTCAGGGCTTCGGCACGCCGGCCTGCCATTGCGGCCAGTTCTTCACGATGTGGTCGACCACGCGCGTGCCGACCAGCGCGATGTTCTCCACCGTCTCGGCAAAGCCGCCCGCCGTCTCACCCGGCGCCGGGTCCAGGTGCTGCAGCGTGCTTTCCTTCGGGTTGCCCTGGTCGAAGTTGACCGCGCCGCGCAGGCTCATCACGCGGTCGGTGCCGTGGGTGCGCTTGATCACCAGGGTGATGGCCGCCGCCTCCATCTCGGTGATGACGTAGTCGTCGGCGCCGTAGAGCCTGGCGATGTACTGCGCCTGCTTCGACATGCCGGGGCCGTGGAAGAAGGTGTCGCCGGTCATGTGCGTGCCGGTGCCGACGAAGGGCGCGCGGCGCGCCGCGGCGTCGGGGTAGCGCAGGCGGTACTTGCGGGCGGACTCCGAATCCTTCAGCGGCGTGTCGGCCGAGAGCTTCATGGCCCAGCCGACGAGGTCGGGGTTGAGCTTGAAGCGGCGGTAGTCCTCGTAGCCCTTGCGCGGCATGAAGGTCGGCTCGCCGGCCTTGTTCTCCTCGGGTGCCCAGCGGTGGCCGAGGTCGTAGTCCACGAGCCAGGTGGCCCAGCTCACTTCGCCGATGGTGCCGCGCGAGGGCGGCGTGCCGGCCACGCCGGAAATGACGTAGTAGGCCTGCGAGAAATCGAATTGCGGGTTCAGCAGGATGGCCTGCATCGACGACGACGAGTTGACCTTGCCCATGCCGAGCACCGCGCCGCACACGCCATCGGCGTTGCAGTACACGGGTTGCAGCGCGCCGGGCACGGCCATGGGCCTGGCGCCCTTCCAGTAGCGCTCGTACCAGTACTGGAACTCGCCGGCGCGGTCGCCGGTGTTCTGGCCGATCTCGAACATGGCGGCGACGAAGACCTTGATCTTGACGGGTGCAGCCGACGCACCCGGTGCAGCAGGCGCAGGCGCGGGCGAGGTGGAGGCACAGGCCGTGGCGAGCAGAGCCGCGGCGCACAGCGCCGACCATCGGGCGCAAAGAGAAGACCAGCGAGGAAGCATGATTTTTCGGGCGGAGATAAGTAGAAGAGAGGCACCAACAGCTTGCGGCGTCCTACACCGGGCGATTGTCGGTGCTGGCACAAGCGGTTGCATCCTCCAGACGCAAACCCCATGCCGGCCTCCACCTCGCCCATTGCCAGACCGCCCGCCAAGGCGCCCTCTAAGCCCACGCCCATCGCCAACGGCCTGGTCTACGTGAACCCCGACATGCCGGGCATTCAGCGCCTGAAGCACGGCGAGCGCTTCCGCTACCGCGACGCCAAGGGCCGGTGGCTGCGCGACGTGGACGAGATCTCCCGCATCCGCATGCTGGCCATTCCGCCGGCCTACACGCAGGTGTGGATCTGCCCGCTGCCCAACGGCCACCTGCAGGCCACCGGCATCGATGCGCGCGGCCGCAAGCAGTACCGCTACCACGCCGACTGGCGCGTGATGAAGGACGAGACCAAGTTCGACCGGCTCGAGGCCTTCGCGCTCGTGCTGCCGCGCATCCGCGCCCGCGTTGCGCGCGACCTGCAACCGGTGAAGGGTCAGAAGGTGCCCGGGCGCAGCCAGGTGCTGGCCGCGCTGGTGCGCCTGCTCGACACCACGCTGCTGCGCGTGGGCAACGAGGAGTACGCGAGCAGCAACGGCTCCTTCGGCCTCACGACGCTGCGCAACCGGCACGCGGCCGTGCAGGGCACGGCGCTGCGTCTCCATTTCAAGGGCAAGAGCGGCGTGATGCACGAGGCGAAGCTCGAAGACCCGCGCGTGGCGAAGGTGGTGCGGCAATGCCAGCAGTTGCCGGGGCAGGCGCTCTTCCAGTACGCGGACGAAGACGGCGAGTTGCGCGGCGTCTCGTCCACCGACGTCAACGACTACATCGCGCAAGCCGCGGAAGGCGCCGACGGCGAACGCTTCACCGCCAAGGACTTCCGCACCTGGCACGGCACGGTGCAGGCGCTGGAACTCACGCGCCTGGCCTGCGATCCGGGCCGTGTCGCCGCGGACGGAAGCCGCTACAGCGCCAAGGACATCCTCGCGGCGGTTGCCAAGCAGTTAGGCAATACGCCGGCCGTCTGCAAGAAGGCCTATGTCCACCCGGCCGTGCTGGCGCTGGGCAGCGCGCTTGCGAACAACGACGAGGATGCGGCCACAGCGCTGTTCGAGAAGATCGCCGGCCGAGACACGGCCAGTCCATCGCGCGGGCTGTATGCGGCGGAGCGGCGGCTGGTGGCGTTCCTGCGGACGCACCGCCAACAGCAAGCACGCGAGCGGCGCGCCGGCCAGCAGCGCACCGCCGTGCGGCGCACGCCTCAGCCGGTCGCGAGAGAGAAACGCACGCTGTCGCCGTCCACCGCGATGGCGTAACCCATGTCCTCGGCGAGGTTCTGCAGGGCGATCGCGTCGATGGCCAGGGCGCGCGGCGCGCGGTGCGCATCGAGCACGGGGTTCACGGCACCCGGTTCGCGGGGCAATGCGACGAAGCGCAGCGCGTCGGGGCCGTCCGCCTCGACCCGGATCGCGCCGGCCTCCGCTGCGCCGTCGTGCAGATAGCCAAGCGCACCCAGGAAAAGGTAGCGCAAGGCGGCCGCCGCTGGTCGGCGCGGCTCGCCTTCCTGCGCATCGAGCGAGGGGTCGGCATCGAGCATCACGCCGTGCAGGTCGAAAGCCGAACGCATCAGGTTCACGCACTGCGCCACCAGCGCACTGCGGGTGATGCCGTCGTCGGTGGTGGCCAGCTCCCAGTCGCGCAGCGACCGGATGGCTTGCACCAGCTCCGATACCTGGTTGTCGATGAGCGCCACGCGCTCTTCGCATGCGGCAGGATCGATAGGGGTGGCAGCCACCTGGCGCTTGAGCATCAGCAGTGCCATGCGCACGACCGAGACAGGCGCCGCCATGTCGTGGCGGAGGGCCGGCAAGGCGCGTGTGAGCAGTTCGTGGCGAACGCCGGCAGCGATCCAGCTGCGCGCTCCTGGCGACGATTTCATTGCGCTGCTGCCCAGATGGGGGCGCAGCCCGTGCGGTTGGGGCAGGCGGGGAACACGGTCACGGGAAACTTCCTGAATCGGGGGGAGAAGGCAACAAGTATCGTGCCCGCCTCCCCGGCCAGGTGTAGGAGCGTGCCTACGCCCTCGGCGCCCGCGTTCCAGCAACCGGGCCTCAGGGTTTTCCGAGGTAGGTGCGGATGTCCTTCACCTCGACGCCGGCGGCGGCGACGGCCGAGCGCAACTGCGCCTCGGTCACACCCAGCGTCTGCGTCCAGTAGCGGACCTCGTGCGATTCATTGACGTTGATGCGGGCTGCATCCTGCGGTCCGCGCTTGCTCAGGTCATCGGCCATGGTGGGTTTCCTTGTTGAAGACCACCACGATGCAGCGCCTGCATGTGCCCGGCTGGCGGACGGCAGCGCACCTCTATGCAGGATAAGTCCGAGTGGACTCCATGGGAGGTGGGTCGTCCGCTTGCCGCAGATCACCACGCCCGGGCCCGCGCCTGCAGTTCCCGCTTGAGCAGCTTGCCGTTGGCGGTGGTCGGCATCGCGTCGATCACCTCGATGCGGGCCGGCCGCTTGTAGGGCGACAGGTGCTGGGCCAGGTATGCGCGCAGCGCGGCCTCGTCGAGCGAGGCGCCGGGCTTGAGCTCGGCGAAGGCGACGATCTGCTCGTTACCATCGGCCTCCGGCACGCCGACCACCGCGCACAGGTGCACGCCCTCGAAGCGGCCGATCACCGCCTCGATTTCCGCCGGGTACACGTTGAAGCCCGAGCGGATGATCATTTCCTTCAGCCGCCCCACCACGAACAGCGCGCCGTCGTCGCCGAAGCGCCCGAGGTCGCCGGTGGCGTACCAGCCGCCTGGGCGCATCACCTGCGCGGTGGCGGCCGCATCGCGGAAATAGCCGAGCATCAGGCCGGGGCCTCGCAGCCAGATTTCGCCGGTCCCGCCCTCTGCCGCGTCCTTGCCGTCGATGCCCACGATGCGCGCCTCGCCGCCTTCGACCGCATGGCCGGCCGCCGTGTCCGCGCGCGGCGCCTCGGTGCGCGTGAGGAACACCGAGCCCGCGTACTCCGAGAGGCCGTAGCCGTAGTGCAGCGGCTGGCCGAAGAGGCGCTCGACGCGCTGCTTGAGTGCGAGGTCGAGCGGCGCCGAGCCGGTGTACACGTAGCGCAGGCGAGGAAAGCGCGGCGCCGCCCTCTCGGCCTCGATGTGCGCCAGCAGCCGCGCATACATCGTCGGCGGTCCGAGCAGGTTCGACACCTCCTCGTGCGCCAACGCATGCAGCATCTCGGCCGGCGAGAAGCTGCCGCGCAGCACCAGCGACGCGCCGCCAGTGAGCGCGGCCATCAGCACCGTGCCGATGCCGAAGATGTGCGTCATCGGAAGGAACGCGTAGACGCGGTCGCGCGCATCGAGCGCGCGCACGCTGGCCGACACGCGACCGAAATGCAGCAGCCCACCGTGCGACACCATCACGCCCTTGGGCGTGCCCGAAGTGCCGGAGGTGAAGATGATCGCGGCCGTGTCGGCCAGCGCCGCATCGGGCTCGGTCCGCGCCTGGGCGCGCACGGCGGAATACATGACGCCCGGCAGCCTGGCCGTTGTCGCTGCTGCTCGCTCCGCATGCAGCCGCGCGGCCACCGACGCGCCCGTCGTGAAGCAGCACAGGCGCGCATCCGCACGCTCGGCGATGGCTGCGATCTCACCCGGCGACATGCGCGCATTCACGCCGCACGACCACGCCCCGACACGGCTGCATGCCATCAGCAGCGCGATGTGCGCGGCGCAGTTCTCGGCCACCAGCACCACGCGATCGGTCGGTCGTACGCCGGCGTCCAGCAGGTCCTGCGTGGCGGTGTCGGCCATCGCCTGCAGCGCCGCGTAGGTGGTGGTGCCGTCGGGCTCGAAAAGGAAGACGGTGTCCGGCGTACGGAGCGCTCGCCCCTGCAGCAGGTCGTGGATGCGGTGATGCATCGGCTATTCCGCCTCGATGCCCTTGGACGCGGTCGCCCAGAGCTTGCGGTCGGACTGGCCCTTGGTCGCAAGCAGCTCGGCACCGCCCGACCACACGTCGTAGCCCTGCTCGCGCAGACGGCTCGCGATGTCGTCGCGCGCCAGCATCTTGTGCGCGGCAGCGTTGATGCGCGCGACCAGCGCCGGGTCCATGCGCGCCGGGCCGTAGAGGCCGAACCAGCCGCCCACGTCGTAGTCGGCCACGCCCGATTCGATCATCGTCGGCACGTCGGGCAGCATGCGGTTGCGCTGGCGCGAAGTGACGGCCAGCGCGCGCAGGCGCCCCGACTGGATGAAGGGCCGCGAGGTCGCGATGATGTCGAACATCATCGGCACCGTGCCCGCCATCACGTCGGCGAGCGCGGGCGCGCTGCCCTTGTAGGGCACGTGCGTGAGCTGCACGCCGGCCATCTTCTCGAGCAGCGCGCCGCTCAGGTGGTTGGAGGCGCCCACGCCGGCCGAGCCGTAGAAGAGCTTGCCGGGCCGGGCCTTCGCATAGGCCAGCAGCTCGGCGACGTTGCGCACCGGCAGGTCCTTGTTGACCACGAGCACGTTGGTGTAGTCCACCAGCGGCGCGATGGGCGTCAGGTCCTTCATCGGGTCGAACGGCATGCCGCGCTGCACGTTCGGATTGATCGTGATGGTCGGGCTCGCGCCGAAGAACAGCATGGCGCCATCGGGCGGCGCCTTGGCGACCGCGTTGCCGCCGAGCGAGCCGGCGGCGCCGGGGCGGTTGTCCACGATCACCTGCGTGCCGAGCTCCTGGCCCAGCGCGGGCGCGAGCAGGCGCGCGGCGCCGTCGACCGGCCCGCCGGCCGAATAGCCGACCACAAGCTTGATGAGCGATGGCAGCACCTGCTGCTGTTGCGCCTGTTGCGCGAGGACGCGCGCGGGCAGCATGGACAGCAATGCGCTGCCCGCCAGCGCGGCCACGGCATGGCGCCGGGAGTGATCGAAAGATGGCATGGGCGTTGTCTCCTGTTGTTTATTTCTTCGGCGCTCGCATCGCTCAGGCCGGAAGGTCCAGCACCTGCCGCGCGAGGATGTTGCGCTGTATCTCGTTGGTGCCGCCGTAGATCATTGCGGCCGTCGAGCCGATGAGTGGCGAGAGCACGTTGAAGGTCTGCCCGTCGAGCACCTGGTCGCCTGCGACCGCGCCCTGCTCTTCGCCGGCCTCGACCAGCAGGGCGCCGATGCGGTGGTAGGTCTCGCTCGCCCAGATCTTCAGCAACGACACCGACGCGGGCAGCGGCTTGCCGGCACGCACGATGTCGGCGAAGCTGGTGTAGGCCGCCGTGAGGTCGGCCACGTCGAGCCGCAGCGCCGCGAAGCGTTGCGCGAACACCGCGTCCGCAAACAGGCGCCGCGCCTCTGCAAGCCGAGCAAGCTGGCCCAGCGCGTACTGCGACTGCTTGGGACTGCCAAGAAAGATGCGCTCGAAACCCAGTAGCGCCTTCGCGATCGTCCAGCCCCCGTGCAACTTGCCCACGAGATTGCCGGCCGGCACGCGCACGCTGTCGAAGAACACCTCGCAGAACTCGGGCTCGCCCGCCAGCGTGTGGATCGGCCGCACCGTGATGCCCGGCGTGCGCAGGTCGCACAGTAGAAAACTGATGCCCTCTTGCTTGCGCGCTCCCTTGTCGGTGCGCACGAGCATGAAGATGTGGTTTGCGTCCTGCGCGAGCGTGGTCCAGATCTTCTGGCCGTTGACGATGAAGTGATCGCCCTCGGCATCGCGCCCTGCGATGGCCTCGGTGCGAAGGCCCGCGAGATCGGAGCCGGCACCGGGCTCCGAATAGCCCTGGCACCAGACGTGCTCGCCGCTCAGGATGCGCGGCAGAAAGCGCTGCTGCTGTTCGGGCGTGCCGTGCTGGATGAGCAGCGGCCCGATCATCACGATGCCCTGGTCGGGCGCGCGCGCCACGCCGTATTGCTCCAGTTCCTCAATCCATGCGATGAGCTTGTCCGCCGGCAGGCCCATGCCGCCGTGCGCCTCGGGCCACGCCGGGGCGATCCATCCCTGCGCGGACAGCGTGAGGTACCAGTCGCGCATCTCGCTCCAGCGCGCGCGGTGCGAGAGATAGCGCAGCGCCTGCGGGTAGCGCTGCTGCAGGAAGCTGCGCACCATGCGGCGGAACTCGGCCTCGGGCATGCTTGCCCAGTCGGCGGTGCGGGGGAACTCGCCGGTCCATCCGGCGGTACTCGTCGTCGCATCGCCCTCGCCTGCGAGCAAGCCGTGCCGATGCTGGTGCGCGGTGACATTGCCGAGCCACGCCGAGAGGCACAGCACGCGCTTGTAGAAAAGACTGAGGTCGCACTCCTGCGTGTAGCCGATGGCGCCGTGCAACTGCACCGACGTGCGCGAGGCCTGCAGCGCAGCCGCCGTGCAGCGCGCATTGGCGCGGCTCGCCTCGGCTTCGAGCCGCTCCACCGGCAGCCCTGCACCCGTCAGCGCCAGCACGTCGTTCAACGTGGCCTGCGCCACCTCGAGATGGATGAACATGTCGACGCAGCGATGCTGCAGGGCCTGGAAGCTGCCGATGGGCTTGCCGAACTGCGAGCGCGTGCGCAGGTAGGCCAGCGTCTGAGAAAGCATCGCCTGCCCCGCGCCGAGCAGCTCGGCGGCCTGCAGCACCTGGCCGGCCGCAAGCGCGCGGCGCAGTGCCTCCTGCGCGGCGGGTCCCTCGGCCAGCACCGCATCGGACGGCAGCGCGACCTGCTCGAAGCGCAGGCTCGAGGCCTGTCCGCCATCGACCAGCGGCACCACGGTTTCGCTCACGCCTTCGGTGCTGCGCGGCACCCAGAGGATCACCGCATCGTCGTCGCCGCGCGCCGACACCAGCCAACCACTGGCGGCCGAGCCCGGCAGCACCATGAGCTTTTCGCCCTGCAGCAGCACGCTGCCCGCGCGCCTCTCGCAACCGCAGGCGAGCGGCACCGCGCTCAGGTCGCCCGCGCTTTCCTGCCAGGCGAGTGCGGGCAGGCTGTGGCCTGCGATCAGGTCCGACAGCAATGCGCGGGCCGCGGGCGTGTCCAGCCGCGCCAGCAGCAACGCACTGAGGACGGCTACGGCCAGCAGCGGCTCGGGCGCCGCGTGCTCGCCGGCCGCACGCAGGATTTCCGCCGCGCCATCCAGTTCCAGCCCCAGGCCGCCTGCGGATTCGGGCGCGAGCATGCCCGTCCAGCCCAGCTCCGCGAGCGCGTTCCAGCCCTGCGCTTCGCCTGCACCGGGCTGCTCCATCAATGCGCGCCGCCTTTGCGTGGCGCGGCTGCGCACGAAGTAGTCGAGCGCTGCTTCGCGCATTGCCGAGAGTGATTCGAAGTCCATGGCTGCAGCGTGGCAGAAGACCCCGGCCAGCGGCATTTGCATTTGCCGAAGGGAGGGTTTCGCAATCACGGAACCACCTCGCGCGAGACGGGACTAGATTCGGCGCATGACCAAGATCAAGAAATCACTGCACACCGAGTTGGGCCACAGCACCCCCGACAGGATCACCGTGCGCGGACGCGACCTGCCCTCGGAAATTCTCGGCCACCTGAACCTGGGCGACATGGCCTTCCTGGAGCTCACGGGGCGCATCCCGACGCCGCAGGAGTCCGTCACCTTCAACGCGATCGTCGTCACGCTGGTCGAGCATGGCGTGACGCCGAGCGCGCTGGCCGCCCGCCTCACCTATGCGGGCGCCCCCGAAGCGTTGCAGGCCGCCGTGGCCGCGGGCTTGTGCGGCCTGGGCACCGTGTTCGTCGGCAGCACCGAAGGCGCGGCCAGGATGCTGTACGAGGCCATCCCTTTCGGCGAGAAGCCGACCCGACCGCTCGCCGACATGGCCAGGGACATCGTGGCCGGCTTTCGAACGCGCAAGCAGATCGTGCCGGGCCTGGGCCATCCGCTGCACAAGCCCATCGACCCGCGCACGCCGCGCCTGTTCCAGATCGCGGCGGAGAACGGCCTCTCCACCCACTACGTCGCGCTGATGCAGGCGGTGCAGGCGGAGGCCGAGCGCGTCTCGGGCAAGTCGCTGCCGATCAACGCCACGGGTGCCGTCGGCGCGATCGCCGCCGAGTTCGGATTCCCCTGGAAGATCATCCGCGGCCTCGGCGTGATGGCGCGCGCGATCGGCCTGGTGGGCCACATCCTGGAGGAGATCGACGACCCGATGGCCATCGAGATCTGGCAGCGCGTGGAACATGAAGCCGGCGGCCCCCGCCAGGATTGAAAGAGCAACGACCGATGAACAACGCCAACGACAAGAGCTTTCCCGACATCCGCGACGCCGTGCGCGACCTGTGCGCGCAGTTCCCCAACGAATACTTTCGCAAGATCGACGAGGCCCGCGGCTACCCCGCCGAATTCGTCGATGCGCTCACCAAGGCCGGCTGGATGGCCGCGCTGATTCCGCAGGAGTACGGCGGCTCGGGCCTCGGCCTCACCGAAGCCTCGGTGATCATGGAAGAGATCAATCGCTGCGGCGGCAACTCCGGCGCCTGCCACGGCCAGATGTACAACATGGGCACGCTGCTGCGCCACGGCAGCGAAGCGCAGAAGCGCGACTACCTGCCCCGCATCGCAACCGGCGAGCTGCGCCTGCAGTCGATGGGCGTGACCGAGCCCAGCACAGGCACCGACACCACCAAGATCAAGACCACCGCGGTGAGGAAGGGCGACCGCTACCTCATCAACGGACAGAAGGTGTGGATCTCGCGCATCCAGCACTCGGACCTGATGATCCTGCTCGCGCGCACCACGCCGCTCGCGGACGTGAAGAAGAAATCCGAGGGCATGTCGATCTTCATCGTCGACCTGCGCGAAGCCATTGGCAAGGGAATGACGGTGCGGCCGATCCTCAACATGGTCAACCACGAGACCAACGAGCTGTTCTTCGAGAACCTCGAGATCCCTGCGGAGAACCTGATCGGCGTGGAAGGCCAGGGCTTCAGGTACATCCTGGACGGCCTGAACGCCGAGCGCACCCTGATCGCGGCCGAATGCATCGGCGACGGCTACTGGTTCATCGACAAGGTGACGGCGTACACGAAGGAGCGCGTGGTCTTCGGCCGGCCCATCGGCCAGAACCAGGGCGTGCAGTTTCCGATTGCAGAGGCGTTCATCGAGATCGAGGCGGCCAACCTCATGCGCTACGAAGCGTGCCGCCTGTTCGATGCACGCGAGCCCTGCGGCGCGCAGGCCAACATGGCGAAATACCTTGCGGCCAAGGCGAGCTGGGAGGCGGCCAACGCGTGCCTGCAATTCCACGGGGGCTTCGGCTTCGCCTGCGAATACGACATCGAGCGCAAGTTCCGCGAGACGCGGCTCTACCAAGTGGCGCCAATTTCGACCAACCTCATCCTGAGCTATGTCGCCGAACACATGCTCGGCCTGCCCCGCTCTTTTTGACTGACCCCCAGGCTTCGCGCACTTCGCGTCGCTTCTCCTCCCCCCTGCCGGGGGCAACACCAGAGGCCCGGCAAAGCCGGTTCCTCGGTGTTCCACGAAAGGATCCTTCATGACCTCCGCCACCATCGACCATCCCAGCAAGGTGCTCGCCACCTTCGCTTCAGACCTGAAGTTCGCAGACATTCCCGCGCCGGTGCTGCGCCGCACCGAGGACCTGATGCTCGACTGGCTCGGCTCGGTGCTCGCGGCCCGCACCGCGCGGCCGATACGCAGCATCGAGCGCTTCGCTCAGATGATGGGGCCCGCCGATGGGCCGAGCGAAATACTGACGTCGCGCCGCACCAGCTCGCCGCTGTTCGCCGCGCTGGTGAATGCGGCGGCCTCCCACTTCGTGGAGCAGGACGATGTGCACAACGGCTCGGTGTTCCACCCTGCTGCCGTGGTCATCGCGCCGGCGCTCGCGGTGGCGCAGAGCATCGGCGCGAGCGGCGAGCAATTGCTGGTCGCCGTGGTCGCCGGCTACGAGGTCGGCATCCGCGTCGGCGAATTTCTCGGGCGCTCGCACTACAAGACCTTTCACACCACGGCGACGGCCGGGACGATCGCCGCCGCCGCGGCTGTGGGCCGCCTTCTCGACCTCACGCCGCAGCAGATGCTGCATGCCTTCGGCTCGGCCGGCACGCAATCGGCCGGCGTGTGGGAGTTCCTGCGCGATGCGGCCGACTCCAAGCAACTGCACTGCGCACATGCCGCATCGAGCGGGCTGATGTCGGCATACCTTGCGCAGGACGGCTTTACCGGCGCCGCGAAGATCCTCGAAGGCGCACAGGGCCTGGGCGCCGGCATGTCGAGCGACGCCGATCCGGCCAAGCTCACCGATGGCCTCGGCACCCGCTGGACGCTCGCCGAGACCTCGTTCAAGTACCACGCCTCCTGCCGCCACACGCACCCCGCCGCCGACGCGCTGTTGCAGGTGATGACGCAGAACAAGCTCACGCACGGCGACGTGGCGCATGTCACCACGCATGTGCACCAGGGCGCCATCGACGTGCTGGGCCGCGTGACCGTGCCCGCAACGGTGCACCAGGGCAAGTTCTCGATGGGCACGGTGCTCGGCCTGATCGCGGTGCACGGCCGCGCAGGTCTCGGCGAATTCGACCGCGACTTTCTCGCGCCCGAGGTCGCGGGCTTTCGCGACAAGGTGGCGATGCAGCTCGACACCGAAGTCGACACCGCCTACCCCGCCCGCTGGATCGGCAAGGTCAGCGTCGAAACCGCCGACGGCCGCACGCTGCAAGGCCGCGTGGACGAGCCCAAGGGCGATCCGGGCAACAGCCTGAGCCGCGCGGAAATCGAGGACAAGATGCAGCGCCTCGCACACTACGGCGAAGGCGCCACGGCCGACGAGGCCAAGGCGGCGTGCCAGCGCATCTGGCAGCTGGCCGATGCGCCGAAGGTCGGTCGCCTGCTCGGTTGAGTCGCCTCAGTCGAACAGGCGCCCGTGGCCGGGCGAGCGCGCATCGAGCCCGGCCTTGCGCACAAGGTCCCAGAAGCCCGCGGGCGAGCTGGAGACCACGGGCACCTTCAGCAGCGCCTCGACCTCTCGCACTGCGTCGAGCGTGACTAGGCCACCGCAGGAAATGAGGATGCCGTCCGCGCCCGGCTGCGCCTCGAACACCTTCCGGCTCAGGTCCACCAGCACCTGCGTCGGCACCGTGCCGACTTCCTGCACGTCGGAGATGGACAGGCCTTCGAGCGCCAGCGGCTCGAAGTCGTTCTGCTCAAGGTAGTTCCGCAACTGAACATTGACCTCGTCGATGTACGCCGTGGCCACCGCCACGCGCCGCACGTTCAGGCTGCGGAGCCCGGCGACGATGGCATTGCTCATGGTCGTGCAGACAAGCCCCGTGGCGCGCGCCATCTCCGCTTCGAGTTGCCGGTTGAATGCGGCGCCGCGAAAGAAGCTCAGCGAGGTGCCCATGAGCGAGACGGCGCTCACGCCATCGGCCTTGAGTTGCAGCGCCTTGGCGATCACCGAGTCGATGACCTCGGTGTATCCGCGCGTGGAGATTTCGCCGAGGCCGAGGCCGCGCGCGCTGAAGCGGATGCGGTCGCCGTAGAGCAGCGGACCGTCCACCGGCACGGCGCCGGCGGCGGGGGGGACGATCAAGCCGAGATGTGCCACCTCAGCCTCCTTCCGCCACGATGCGTTGCTCGGTGATGATGCGCTTCCACCGCACGGTTTCATCGGCCATGTCCTTGCCCAGCTGGGCCGGCGTCGAATAGGCCCGCAGCGTGCCCTGCGCTGCCGCAGCGGCGCCGGCCTCCGGCGTATCGAGCACCGTCTTCACCGCCGCCGAGAGCTTGTCGACGATGTCGCCCGGGGTGCCTGCCGGTGCGAGCACGAAGATGCGCGGCGCCACGTCGAAGCCCGGCAGCGCATCGGCCAACGGCGCGACGCTTTCCGCGCCCTCGAGCTTCGCGTTGTTCATCAGCGCCACCGCACGCAGCTTGCCCGCTTTGGCCTGCGCCATCGCCGCCGTCGCGCTGACCACGCCGATGGGCACCTGCCCGCCGATCACATCGGGCACGATCTGCGCGGCGCCCCGGTACGGCACATGCACCACGAAGCTGCCGGTGGACTGCTTGAGCATCTCGAAGCCCAGGTGCTGCACCGTGCCCACGCCCGAGGTGGCGAAGGAGAAACGCCCCGGGTTCGCCTTGAGCTGGGCGACCAACTCGGCCGGCGTCTTCGCGGGAAAGTCGTTGCCGGTGACGATCATCAGCGGCGAGATGAAGGCACCCGCCACCGGCTTGAAGCTGGTCAGCGGATCGAGCGCGATCTTCGGCTGCAGCAGCTTGGCGATCAGCAGGGCGCTGTCGCCCATCATCAGCGTGTAGCCGTCGGGCGCTGACTTGGCGACGAGGTCGGCGGCGATGAGGCCGGTCGCGCCGGTGCGGTTCTCCACCAGCACCTGCTGGCCCAGCACCGTCGACAGCCGCGTGCCCAAGAGCCGCGCGACTGCATCGACGCCGCCGCCGGCCGAGTAGCCGACGATGAGGCGGATGGGCTTGTCGGGATACTTCTGGGCCCAGGCCGAGGGCACCGCGAGCGCGCCCGCAAGGCCCAGGGCCATTGCTGCCTGCAGTGCACACCGGCGTGTCGGGCGGATCGCTTGTCTGGTGTTCATCGTGTCTCCGTTGTCTTTTTTGAATGGCCGGTGGCTCAGGCCTTGCCCTTGCCGTGCGAGGTCGGCAGCTTGGCAAGCTCGCGCACGCGTTCCGCATTGGGCGCAAAGCCGAGCCCCGGCGTCTCGGGCAGTGTGAGCCAGCCCTGCTCGGGCACCGGCAGGCCGTCGAAGATCTGCTTGAGCATCTGCACCGCCACGTAGTGGTATTCGACCAGCCCGCCGTTCGACACGCCCGCATGCAGGTGCATGTTGTGGAAGGGCCAGGCGCCGCCGTTGTCGATGGGCACGTTGAAGGCCTGCGCCATGCCCGCGATCTTCAGGCACTGCGAGTAGCCGCCCGAGATGGTCACGTTGGGCTGCAGCACGTCGGCCGCCTGGTTCACCAGCAGGTCGCGAAAGCGGAAGGCCAGGCCCTCGTTCTGGCCGCAGGCGAGCGGGATGCTGGTGCGCGCGCGCAGCTGGGCCATCTGGCGCACGTCGTTCTGCGTGAGCGGCTCCTCGAAGAAACTGATGCCGTAGGGCTCGATGCGGCGCGCCAGCTCGGTGGCGTGGAACAGGTCAAGGCCGCAGTTGGCATCGACGTACAGCTTCACGTCGGGGCCGACGGCCTCGCGCACCGCAGCGACACGGCGCACGTCTTCGGCGATGACTTCGTCGATCGGCCGCGGCTCGTCGCGGCGCGCGAGCGCATGGCCGCCCACGGTCATCTTCAGGCGCTGGAAGCCCTGAGAGACCCAGAGCTTCGCGGCGGCGGCGAGCTGGTCTCTCTCGAAGAAGCCGAAGCCGAAGGTCGCGTACACCGGCACCTTGGAGCGCGCACCACCCAGCAGGCGCCACAGCGGCTGCCCGAGCGCCTTGGCCTTGAGATCCCACAGCGCGATGTCGAGCGCGGCGATGGCGTGGCTCGCATAGCCGGTCTGGCCGCGCGGCGAGAGGAGCCAGTAGAGCTTGTCCCAGAGGCGCTCGGTGGCCATCGGGTCTTCGCCGATCAACGCCGGGCCGGCCACCTCGCGCACGGCGGCGGCGATGATCTCTTCCTCGGTGATGGCGGTCATGCCGTGGCCGACGAGGCCGGTATCGGTCTCGATTTCCGTGAGGCACAGCGAGAGCGAGGTCTGCTTGTTCAGGCCCAGCACGTCGATGGTGACGGGAATGTTCAGCGGCGTGGCGCTGACGCGAACGATCTTCAAGATTGTCTCCTTGGGTGTGCACGCATCTTTGCGCGCGGCCCGCCGGAGAACAATTCGTTTTTGGCGACTTCGAGCCTTCGCGCCGCGCGAAGGCTCGCGGCCCGCAGGATTCAGTCGGGCCGGCCCAGGTGTTCGAGCACCGAGCGCGCAGCCACGGTCAGTTCCTGCTGCCTGCGAACGCACAGCAGGTGGCGCCGCATGGCCCACGGGGCATCGAGCTTCAGGCAGCGCAGCTTCAGTATCTGCAGCTGCGGCAGGATGGCCGCATAGGGCAGCACGCCGATGCCCACGCCCTGCTCCACCATGCGGCAGACCATGTCGAAGCTGCCCACCTGCATGCGCACCTTGAGCGGCACCTGCGCCTCGAGCGCGGCGCTCAGCAGCACGCGGTGCAGGGCCGTGCCTTCGCGCACCACGATATGGTCGTGGCGCAGCACCTCTTCCACGCCGATGCGTTTGCGGCGGCCGAGCGGATGGTCGCGCGCCACCACCACGGCGAGTTCGTCGGTGCGGTACGGCAGGCATTCGAGCGTCTCGGCGGGCGTGTTGCCCTCGATCACGCCAATGTCGGCCAGGCCAGCCTGCACCGCCTTCACCACCTCGGTGCTGGCGCGCTCCTGCAGGTCGATCTTGAGCACCGGGTGCAGCCGCAGGAACGAGCCAATCTGCGCCGGAAGAAATTGCGCGATGGTCGACGCATTGGCCGTGATGCTGACCACGCCCGCCACGCCGTTCTGGAAGTCATCGAGCTCGGCGCCGAGCCGGTCCATGGCCGAGAGCACGGCGCGCGCGTGCAACAAGAGGCCGTGGCCCGCCGAGGTGAGCGTGACGCCGCGCGCATGCCGCACCAGCAGCGGCAGCCGCGCGCGGGCTTCAAGGTCGGAGATGCGTTTGCTCGCCGCCGCAAGCGCGATGTGACAGCGCTTGGCGCCTTCGCTGATGCTGCCGTGGTCGGCGATGGCCACGAAGAGGCGCAGCGATTTCGGGTCGGCGGACATGCAGGTTTGCCTTCTGGCCTTCAACCACGATGACGCGCGATCAGCGACACGTCATTCCACCGCAGCCCAGGCCCGGGAACACCGCGGAACCGGCTTTGCCGGGCCGCTGGTGTTGCCCCCGGCGAGGGGGTTGACGAAGCGACACGAAGTGCGCGAAGACTGGGGGTGAGCTTCATCCGGGCGCCACGAGATGATCGAAGAGTTCGCGCGCCGAGGCCGGCAACTGCTCGCGGTTGCGCGCGATGAGCTTGAGTTCGCGCTCGGCCCACGCATCGCTGAGCGACACGGTCGCGATCTGCATCGCCATCGACAGACGCTGCGCCGACGAGGACGGCAACACGCCGACACCCACGCCCGCTTCGATCATCAGGCAGATCGCCTCGAAGCTGCTGACCTGGATGCGCGGGTTGAAGCCCCGGCCCGCCAGCTCCGCGCGCCGCTGCAGGAAGCGATGGATCGCGCTGCCGTGGTGCAGGCCCACGTGCTGCTCGTCGAGCGTGTCGGCAAAGGCCACCGAAGGCGCGCCGGCCAGGTGGTGCGTTGTGGGCACCACCAGCACGAGCTGGTTGCTGCCAAAGGCGCGCGCGTCGAAATCGCCGGTGTGCACGTCGCCCGCGAGGATGCCGATGTCGGCCTCGCCGTCGGCCACCGCACGCACGATTTCCTCGCTCAGGTATTCGCGCAGGTCCACCTGCACGGCCGGGTGCTGCGTGAGGAAACCCGCGAGCTTCTGCGGCAGGTATTCGGTGATCGAGGTGGTGTTGGCGAACACCCGCACATGGCCCTTGATGCCCTTGCCAAAGTCCTGCATGTCGCAGCGCAGGTGCTCCATCTGCTGCATCACGCGCTTGGCGTGATAGAGCACCGCCTGCCCCGCGGCCGTGAGGCTCACGCCCTGCGCGCTGCGGTGCAGCAGCTTGCCGCCCACGGCCTCCTCCATCTGCTTGATGCGGGTGGAGGCCGCCGCCAGCGAGATGCAGGCCTTCTCGGCGCCGCGCGTGAGGCTGCGCGCATCCGCCACGTAGACGAACAGTTTCAGGTCGAACAGGTCGAAATGCAGGTTCACCGGGTGGGCACGCAGGAAGCGGGAGGAATGCGCATTGTCCAGCGAATGGCGCCGCACGCCTTCCACGGCGCATGAAGCCACCAAGGCCATTTCGCGGGACACCGCGGAACCGGCTTCGCCGGGCCGCCGGTGTTGCCACCGGCGAGGGGGTTGGCGAAGCGACACGAAGTGCGCGAAGCCTGGGGGAGTTCCATTCAGATTGGGTCCCAGCTGAACACGTCGGCCGAGCGGTCCAGCGGATAGAAGCTCGCACGCATCGCGGGCATGGCGTGCTCGGCAATGCTCTGCGGCGTCCAGCCTTCCGAGCGGTGCACCGAGCGCACCGGCCGCGGCTGGCTGATGAGCGAGATCTCGTTGTTGCGCACCGAGAAGATCTGCCCGTTGACCGCACTCGCCGCATCGCTTGCGAGGTACACCGCGAGCGGTGCAACCTTGGCCGGCGTCATCTGCCTGATCTTGTCGACGCGGGCGCGCTGCTCGTCGGTGTCGGTGGGAATTGCGCCGATCATGCGGCTCCACGCGAAGGGCGCGATGCAGTTGGAGCGCACGTTGAACTTCAGCATGTCGAGCGCGATCGACTTCGACAGCGCCACGATGCCCAGCTTGGCCGCCGCGTAGTTGGCCTGCCCGAAGTTGCCGATGAGGCCCGAGGTCGAGGTCATGTGCACCATCGCGCCCGCGTTTTGTTCCTTGAAATGCGTGGCGGCCGCGCGGCTCACGTAGTAGGCGCCGTAGAGGTGCACCTTGAGCACCGCATCCCATTCGTCAACCGACATCTTGTGGAAGAACCGGTCGCGCAGGATGCCGGCGTTGTTGACCACCGCATCGATGCGGCCAAAGCTTTCGATGGCGCATTCGACGATGCGCGCGGCGCTGGCGGCATCGGCCACGCTGTCGGTGTTGGGCACGGCCTCGCCGCCTGCGGCACGGATCTCGTCGACCACCTGCTGCGCCGGGCCGGCGCTGCCGCCTGCGCCATCGAGCGCAGCACCGATGTCGTTGACCACCACTCTTGCGCCGTTCTTGGCCATGGCCAGCGCGATGTCGCGCCCGATGCCACCGCCCGCGCCGGTGACGACGACCACTTTTCCTTCAACCATTTTTGTCTCTGCTCCGGATGTTCGACCGCCCGCGGGTTCGCGGGGTCGATCCAGAATGCCACAGGGGGCGGGGAGCGAGTTTCGGATTTCAGAAGGGGGACTTCAGCCCCCTGCCGCGCTCACTGCCGCGCCGTGCGGATATTCGCCGGCAGCGCCTGCGGCCAGCTCGTGCGGAACGGGTTGATGTCGAGCCCCCCGCGTCGCGTGTAGCGCGCATACACCGCGAGCTTGGTGGGTTTGCAGCGGCTCCAGATGTCCGTGAACATCCGCTCCGCGCACGGCTCGTGGAACTCGTTGTGGTTGCGGAAACTCACGATGTACGCGAGCAGCCCTGCCTGGTCGATCGGCGGGCCGCTGTAGCGGATCTGCACGCTGCCCCAGTCGGGCTGGCCGGTGACGAGGCAGTTGCTCTTGAGCAGGCGGCTGGTGAGGGTTTCGTTCACATGCACCTGCGTGGTGTCGCTCGTGAGCAGCTCCGGGGCCGGCAGGTAGTGCGTGCATTCGATGTCGAGCCGGTCGAGGTCCAGGCCGTCGATCTCGTGCACCGGCTCGCGGTCGAACAGATCGGGCGTGAGCAGCTTCACGCCGATGCCTGCGGACTGGTCGCTGCCGCGCCACGCGGCTTCGGCCAGGTCGGTGCGCAGGTGCTCGCGCACGGCGTCGATGCTTGCGAAGGTGCTGTTGTTGAAGCTGTTGAGGTACAGCTTGAACGACTTGCTCTCGATGATGTTGGGCGTTTCGCAGGGAATGGTGAAGTGCGCGATGGCCAGTTGCGGCTTGCCGCGCGGGTTGAGCCAGCTCACCTCGAAGGCGGTCCAGAGGTCCGCGCCGAAGAAGGGCAGCGCATCGGTCTTGATGCCCATGGCTTCGCGCTGCGTGGCGCGGGCGATGGGAAAGAGCAGCGACGGGTCGTACCTGTCGGCGTAGGCCGAGGCGCGGCCGAGTTGCGATTGCTCGGGGGTGTTGGGATTGTCCGGGTGGTTGTCGAGGCTCATGGCGTCTTGTCCTTGGCGTCCGCGGCATGGGCGAACGGTGCGATGTGGTTGGCGAGGATGGTGCAGACCTCGGGCGGGAGGTCGTGCCCCATGCCGGGAACTGAAATGAAGGTCGAGCCGGGGATGCGCGCCGCCGAATCCTTGCCGCAGGCGATGGGCACGAGCGCATCGGCTTCGCCGTGCAGCACCAGCGTCGGCCGCCGGATGCGCGCGAGCAACTGAGGGCGGTCGTCGTCGGCGCCGATGGCGAGCATCTGCCGCATCAGCCCGGCCGGGTGGTAGGCGCGGCGCATGCTGAAGGTGAGGCGCTCGGCCAGTTCCTGGTCGGTCTGTGGATAGGCCGGGCTCTGGATCAGCCGCAGCAGCCGGATGCTGTGCGCCACGAGCGCGGCCTCTCCCTTGCCCAGGGGCCGGCGCATGAGCATGGCGCCCACTTCGCGGCGCGGGCCGGGCAGGCCGCGCGCGCCGCTCGAACTCATGATGCTCACGAGGCTGGCGGTGCGCTCGGGCGCCGTGGCCGCGAGGCGCTGCGCGATCATGCCGCCCATCGAGGCGCCGACGATGTGCGCCCGGGCGATGCCCAGCGCGTCGAGCACGCCGATGGAATCGAGCGTCATGTCCTGCAGCGTGTACGCCGAGCGCACCTTCAGACCGAGCCGGTGGCGGATGGTTTCCCAGACGATGTTGCGCACGCCCACGTGGTCGAACCCTTGGCTCAGGCCAATGTCGCGGTTGTCGTGGCGCACCACGCGAAACCCCGCGTCGACCAGCTGCTGCACGAAGGCGGTGGGCCATGCAACCAGCTGCATGCCCAGGCCCATGATGAGCAGGATGACGGGGCGCCCTTCGCCCCCGGTGTCGTCGACTTCGATCTGCAGCCCGTTGGCGGTGACTTTCATCGGTTCCTTGTTACTTGAATTCGCGCTCTCGCAGCCACTTGGTGGCGACCCACTTCTCGCCTGCGAGCACCGGCGCGCCGCCGTGCAGCGTGCGGGTGACCGGGTCGGGCCGGTCGTAGCTGAAGAAGACGCCGGTACCGCGCACGGGCGCCACTTCGAGCCCCACGTCGGGGAAGGTGGTGGCGCCGCCCTGTTCGGGCTCCTGCAGGTACATCACCAGCGTGGCCACGCGCTGGCCGCCTCGTTTCAGGATGGTGGGCGTGCCGGGCTCGTTCGGATCGAAGTAGTCGTAATGCGGGCGGTACTGCGCACCGGGCGCATAGCGCAGGATCTGCAGGCCTTCGCCGTATTCGAGCGGCCAGCGCAGCAGCGTGGCCAGGCGTTGTTCGAGCCGCGCGACGATCTCGTTCTCGCCGCGTTCGAAGAACATGCCGTCACTGGTGCGGTCGACGTTGAGCACTTCGCCGCCGGTGCGCGTTTCCACGGTGAGCGAGCGCGCGAGCCGCACGCGCGCCGCGGCGATCAGCCCTTCGCACTCCTCGACAGACAGCAGGTTGCCGAAGACGATGACGCGCGGATGCCGCATCGTCTGCAGCACCTGGATGCGGCGGTCACCAACATCGATGTAGAGCGGCGCGCCATCGAGATCGGGGCCGGGCATCTCGGTGCGTGCCGGCGCCAGCGCCGCCTCGGCAGCGGGAAAGCCGGCCTCCAGCTGGGCCAGCGCCACGTCGGTGGCCGAATCGTGCCAGCCGGCCGCGCGCATCGACGCGCGCAGCGCAGGCACCGAATGACCGGCCGCCAGCTGGGCCACCAGCCATTCGCGCAACTCCGGACTGATCGGTTGGGACATCTCTCAATACTCCTGCACGCTGCGACAAGCCTCGCAGCACATGAAACCACCGTGCCCCCGTCCAGGAACACCGCGGAGCCGGCTTTGCCGGGCCACCGGTGTTGCCCCCTGCAAGGGGGTTGGCGAAGCGACACGAAGTGCGCGAAGACCGGGGGTCATTCCAGTTTCCTCCTGAACACCAGCCTTTCGGCCGTGGACACACTCGCGTCGAAACCATAACCCTCGAGATCGAATTTTTCCAATGCCTTGGGCGTGGCGGCCCTGTGCTGCACGGCCCAGCGCGCGAGCAGGCCGCGGGCGCGCTTGGCGAAGAAGCTCACGATCTTGTACTTGTCGCCCTTCCACTCCTGGAACACGCATTCGACCACGCGGGCCTTGAGCACCGTCTGGTCGACCGACTTGAAGTACTCCTGGGAGGCCACGTTGACGACCACCGGCGTGCGGTCGGCCGCGAGGCGCTCGTTCAGGTGCGCGGCGATGCGCGAGCCCCAGAACGCGTACAGATCCTTGCCGTGGCGATTGGCCAGCTGGGTGCCCATTTCGAGGCGGTAGGGCTGAAGTCGGTCGAGCGGGCGCAGGAGGCCGTAGAGGCCGCTGAGGATGCAGACGTGGTCTTGGGCCCAGGCCAGTTGCGCGGGCGTGAGGCTGCGGGCGTCGAGGCCGCCGTAGACGTCGCCGTCGAATGCGAAGGCGGCCTGGCGGGCGTTCTTGGCGGTGCTCTTGGCCGACCAGGCCTCGTAGCGCGCCGCGTTGAGGGCCGAGAGCTTGTCCGACAAATGCATCAGTTCGGAGATCTCCAGGGGCGACTTCGCGCGCAGCAGCTTGATCAGCTCGGTCGAGGGGCCGCGGGGGGCTTCGAAATGGGGTTGGGTGGCGGGGACTTCAGGGGGAACCGGAGTGTCGTAGTCGAGCGACTTTGCAGGGGAAAGCAGGAAGAGCATCCCGGAATTATGAGTGGCTGCCGTGTCACCGAGTCGCCCCGGTAAAATCGCGGGCTGTCCCACCTGTCCCCACACGGCTCCCCCGAAGGCGCCGTTCTGCATTGCCCATGAGCGAACCCACCACCCCTGCCGCCCAACCCGGACTGGAGAGCCTGTCCAAATCGTTCGAACCCGCCGCCATCGAGGCGCACTGGGGTCCCGAATGGGAAAAGCGCGGCTACGCCAAGGCGGGCTTCCGCGGCACGCAGCAGCCCAAGGAAGGCGCCGATTCGTTCGCGATCCAGCTGCCGCCGCCCAACGTGACGGGCACGCTGCACATGGGCCATGCGTTCAACCAGACGATCATGGACAGCCTCACGCGCCACCACCGCATGAAGGGAGACAACACGCTGTGGCTGCCGGGCACCGACCACGCCGGCATCGCCACGCAGATCGTGGTGGAGCGCCAGCTGCAGGAGCAGAAGGTCAGCCGCCACGACCTGGGCCGCAAGAACTTCGTCGCGCGCGTGTGGGAGTGGAAAGAGAAGTCGGGCAACACCATCACCCAGCAGATGCGCCGCATGGGCGACACGGTGGACTGGAGCCGCGAATACTTCACGATGGACGACGACCTCTCGGCGGTCGTGACGCAGACCTTCGTGAAGCTCTATGAAGAAGGCCTCATCTACCGCGGCAAGCGCCTGGGCAACTGGGACCCGGTCCTGAAGACCTCGGTGAGCGACCTCGAAGTCGAGAGCGAAGAAGAAGACGGCTCGCTCTGGCACATCGCCTACCCCCTCGAAGACGGCAGCGGCACGCTGACGGTGGCCACCACCCGGCCCGAAACCATGCTCGGCGACACCGCCGTGATGGTCCACCCCGAGGACGATCGCTACAAGCACCTGATCGGCCAGCGCGTGAAGCTGCCGCTGGTGGACCGTCTGATCCCGATCATTGCGGACGACTACGTGGACAAGGCGTTCGGCACCGGCGTGGTGAAGGTCACGCCCGCGCACGACTACAACGACTATGCGGTCGGCCAGCGCCACAAGCTCGAGATGATCGGCGTGCTCACGCTCGACGCGACCATCAACGACAACGCGCCCGAGAAGTACCGCGGGATGGACCGTTTCGTGGCGCGCAAGGCCATCGTGGCCGACCTGGACGCGCTCGGCCTGCTCGTCGAGGTGAAGAAGCACAAGCTCATGGTGCCGCGCTGCGCGCGCTCGGGCGCCATCGTGGAGCCGATGCTGACCGACCAGTGGTACGTGGCGATGACGCGCCCGGGTGCCGACGGCCAGTCGATCGCGCAGAAGGCCATCGACGTGGTGAAGTCGGGCGAAGTGCGCTTCGTGCCCGAGAACTGGGTCAACACCTACAACCACTGGATGGAGAACATCCAGGACTGGACCATCTCGCGCCAGCTCTGGTGGGGCCACCAGATTCCGGCCTGGTACGACGAGGAAGGCAACGTGTACGTGGCCGAGAACGAGGCCGACGCACAGGCCAAGGCGCCCGGCAAGACGCTGCGCCGCGACGAGGACGTGCTCGACACCTGGTACTCGGCGGCGCTGGTGCCCTTCTCTTCGCTGGGCTGGCCCGAGAAGACGCAGGACCTGGACCTGTACCTGCCTTCGCAAGTGCTCGTGACGGGCTACGACATCATCTTCTTCTGGGTCGCCCGGATGATCATGATGACCAAGCACTTCACCGGCAAGGTGCCGTTCAAGGACGTGTACATCCACGGCCTCGTGCGCGATGCGCAGGGCAAGAAGATGAGCAAGTCCGAAGGCAACGTGCTCGACCCGGTGGACCTGATCGACGGCATCGAGCTGCCCGAGCTGCTCGACAAGCGCACGCAGGGCCTGCGCAAGCCCGAGACGGCGCCTGCGGTGCGCAAGAACACGCAGAAGGAGTTTCCCGAGGGCATTCCGGCCTTCGGCGCAGACGCCTTGCGTTTCACGTTCGCGTCGCTCGCATCGCTCGGCCGCAGCATCAACTTCGATTCGAAGCGCTGCGAGGGCTATCGCAACTTCTGCAACAAGCTGTGGAACGCCACGCGCTTCGTGCTGATGAACTGCGAGGGCCAGGACTGCGGCCTCCTGGAGCATACGAAGGAAGACTGCAAGGTCGGCGGCCCGGCCCACGGCTACCTGAAGTTCAGCCGCGCCGACTACTGGATCGTCTCGCAGCTGCAGCGTGTGGAAGCCGAGGTGGCCAAGGGCTTCGAGGAGTACCGCCTCGACAACGTGGCCAACGCGATCTACCAGTTCGCGTGGGACGAGTTCTGCGACTGGTACCTTGAAATCGCCAAGGTGCAGATCCAGACCGGCGACGATTCGCAGAAGCGCGCCACGCGCCGCACGCTGATCCGCACGCTCGAGACACTGCTGCGCCTGGCGCATCCGGTGATTCCGTTCATCACGGAGGAGCTGTGGCAGAAGGTCTCGAAGGTGGCGGGCCGCGAAGGCGAGTCGATCATGGTCGCTGCTTATCCGAAGAGCCAGCCCGAGAAGATCGATGAAGCGGCCGAGGCGCATGTCGCGCGCCTGAAGGCGCTGGTGGATGCTTGCCGCACGCTGCGCGGCGAGATGAACGTGTCGCCCGCCACGCGCCTGCCGCTCTACGCGGTGGCCGACGATGCCGAAGGCGCAGCGTTCCTGCGCGAATCGGCACCGGTGCTGCAGGCGCTTGCCAAGCTGAAGGAAGTGAAGGTCTTCGACGACGAGGCCTCGTGGCAAGCCGCGGCCGAAGCGGCGCCTGTCGCGGTGGTGGGTGCGGCGCGGCTGTGCCTGCACATGGAAATCGACAAGGCGGCCGAGAAGCTGCGCATCGGCAAGGAGATCGCGCGCATCGAGGGCGAAATCGCGAAGGTGCACGGCAAGCTCGGCAACGAAGCCTTCGTCGCAAAGGCCCCGCCGGCAGTGATCGAGCAAGAACGTAAACGTCTGGCTGACTTCACCGCCATGCTGGAGCGTTTGCGCGACCAGCTTGTGCGTCTCGGCTGACACACACAGGGCCCGGAAGGCGTTTAGGATGACTGGAGCGGCCTTGCGCCGCTCTGCCGCATCCTGCCCTCTCCCTTTGAAGAAAGACGCTGACTTGCCCATGTCCACTTCCTCGACCCGCATCCGCAAGGCCGTATTCCCCGTTGCAGGCTTTGGTACTCGCTTCCTGCCAGCCACCAAGGCGCAACCGAAGGAAATGCTGCCCGTGGTCGACAAGCCGCTGATCCAGTACGCCGTCGAAGAAGCCTACGCCGCAGGCATTCGCGACATGATTTTTGTGACCGGCCGCAACAAGCGTGCGATCGAAGATCACTACGACACCGCCTACGAACTCGAAAGCCAGCTCGAAGCCAGCGGCAAGGATGCGCTGCTGAAGATCGCGCGTTCGGTGATGCCCGACGACATGACCTGCTCATACGTGCGCCAGCCGCGCATGCTGGGCCTGGGCCACGCCGTGCTGTGCGCCGAGCACCTGGTCGGCAACGAGCCCTTCGCGGTGCTGCTGGCCGACGACTTGATGGTCGGCCCCGATGGCGGCGAACCCGTGCTCGCACAGATGACGGCCGCGTTCGCGCGCCTTGGCGGCTCGCTGCTCGCGGTGCAGGAAGTGCCGCTCGCGCACGTCAAGCGCTACGGCATCGTGGCTGGCGATCAGATCGAAGAAGGCCTCGTGAAGGTCAATCGCATGGTCGAGAAGCCCAAGCCCGAAGACGCGCCCTCGCGACTGGGCGTGGCGGGCCGCTACATCCTCACGCCGGGCGTGTTCGACGAGATTCGCAACCAGCCCAAGGGCGCGGGCGGCGAGATCCAGCTGACCGACGGCATCGCGGCGCTGATGAAGAAGGAATCGGTCTACGCGTATGCCTACAAGGGCATCCGCTACGACTGCGGCAGCAAGGAAGGCTTCCTGCAGGCCACCGTGGAACTGGCGCTCGCACACCCGGAGGTGGGTGACGAATTCCGCGAATACCTCAAGAGCCTGAAGCTCTGAGAGGTGCCGAGAAGCACGAAATAAAAAAGGGGCCACGTTGGGCCCCTTTTCCTTTGGTGCTCGCTGCTAGCGCCGCTTCAGCACGTGAATGAAGTCGGTACCGACCGTCTGCTGCTCCATGAGCTCGTTGCCGGTCTGGCGCGCGAAGGCCTGGAAGTCGCGCACCGAGCCCGGGTCGGTCGACACCACCTTGAGCAATTGCCCGCTCGCCATGTCGTTGAGCGACTTCTTCGCCTTGAGGATGGGCAGCGGGCAGTTCAGTCCGCGCGTGTCGATTTCGCGATCAACTTCCATGCTTGGGCTCCTCGGGCGGCAACTGAAGCCCGCGGCGGCGCTCCTCGTTCTCTGCCGCGGTGAAGAAGACGGGCTCGTGGCCTCGCGTGCGCAGCCAGTCGGCCAGGGCATAGCCGGTGCCCGCGGGCCAGCAGCGAAGGTCCGGCAGGTCGTAGAGGCGGTAGTCCACCAGCTCGGGCGAGAGCTTCACCTCGCCATCGGCCACCACGTGGTAGGCGATGATGATCTGGTTCATGCGCTGGAAGTCGTAGGCGCCCACGAGCTTGGTGGCGCTCACGTCGAGGTTGGTTTCTTCCTTCACCTCGCGCGCGATGCCTTCCTCGGGCGTCTCGCCGGCTTCCATGAAGCCGGTGATCAGCGCGAACATCTTGCCGGGCCAGGCCGCGTTGCGCGCCAGCAGCACCTGGCCGCGGTATTCGACGATGGCCGCGAGCACGGGCGTGGGGTTGTTCCAGTGCGTGTGGCCGCAGTTCGGGCAGCGCAGGCGCTCCTTGGGACCGCCGTCTTCCATCAACGCGATCCATTCCAGCGGGGTGGCACAGACCTGGCAAAACTTGGGATGGGGCATGGGGCTCTCAGCGTTGTTGTTCTTGAATCCGGGGCTCTTCCAGGAACATCGCAGAACCGGCTTTGCCGGGCTGCTGATGTTGCCCCCGGAGGGGGCTGGCGAAGCGACACGAAGTGCGCATAGCCTGGGGCGGCGTTATTTCATGCGGGAAAGACGCCGGTCGACAGATAGCGATCGCCTCGATCGCACACCACGAACACGATGGTGGCGTTCTCGACCTTCTTGGCAACCTCGAGCGCCGCCCACAGCGCGCCGGCCGCGGAGATGCCGCCGAAGATGCCCTCTTCGCGCGCAAGGCGCCGGCACATTTCCTCGGCGTCGTCCTGGCTCACGTTGATTTCTTCATCGACGCGGCTCGGGTCGTAGATCTTCGGCAGGTACTCGGTGGGCCACTTGCGGATGCCCGGGATGCGCGAGCCTTCGGCCGGCTGCGCGCCGATGATGCGCACGCCCGGGTTCTTTTCCTTGAGGAAGCGCGAGACGCCGGTGATGGTGCCGGTGGTGCCCATGGCGCTCACGAAGTGCGTGATCTTGCCCTTGGTGTCGGCCCAGATCTCGGGGCCCGTGGTCTCGTAGTGGATGCGCGGGTTGTCGGGGTTGGCGAACTGGTCGAGCACCCGGCCCTTGCCCTGGGCGACCATCTGCTCGGCGAGGTCGCGGGCGTACTCCATGCCGCCGCTCTTGGGCGTGAGCACCAGCTCGGCGCCGAAGGCCTTCATGGTCTGGGCGCGTTCGACGGAGAGGTCCTCCGGCATGATCAGCACCATGCGGTAGCCCTTGATGGCCGCGGCCATCGCGAGCGCGATGCCGGTGTTGCCCGAGGTGGCTTCGATCAGGGTGTCGCCGGGCTTGATTTCGCCGCGCTCCTCGGCGCGCTTGATCATCGAGAGGGCCGGCCGGTCCTTGACCGAACCGGCGGGATTGTTGCCTTCGAGCTTGCCGAGGATCACGTTGCCGCGCTTGGCATTTTCGGCTGCATCGATGCGTTGCAGGGCGACCAGAGGGGTCTTGCCAATGGCGTCTTCGATCGTCGGATAATTCATGGCAGCCACTGTGCCATAATTTTGGGCTTCGTTCAGAACCCTGCCCGGGTGGTGAAATTGGTAGACGCAGGGGACTCAAAATCCCCCACCGAAAGGTGTGCCGGTTCGATTCCGGCCCCGGGCACCATCGATACCTCGCTGTCGATATGGGAAATGGGCTCCTCTTTCATGGACGAGAGGCAGACTGAACACCATGCCCAATCGCCCGCGCCGCATCGTGCGCCCCCTCCCCCTTTTTCTCTGCCTGGCCTTGGCAACAGGCGCAGGCACTGCCGCGGCAGCACCCGATTGCACCGTCGCCCTGTGGGGCGATTCGATCCTCTACGGCGGCTTCGGCGCATCGACGACGAACCGCATCGACGAACCGCCGGCCGCCGCGCTCAAGCGCATCCGCCCTGCCTGGACGATTGCCGACTACAGCTCGCCGGGAGACAGCGCCCACAAACGCCTCCCGAGCTTCGTGCTGCAACCGATGCCGGCGCGCGTCGTGGTGCTGCAATACGGGATCAACGATGCCGGCAACGGCTACCAGTACGAACCGGCCCTGCGCGGGATGGTCGACTATGTCAAGGCGGCCGGCAAGACACCGATCGTCACCGGCCTCTCGCACGTAAAGGCCGACCGCATGCCGCAGCGGGACGGCTACGACGCCACGGCACGTCGCGTGGCCCAGGAAGAAGGCGTGCTGTTCGCCGACTGGGGCGGCGTCCGCTTCGACCCCGCCGACATGGTGGACGACGTCCATCCACGGCAACCGTACAGCACGCGCCTCGTGGAAAGGCTCGTGATGGCGCTCGACCAGGTCGCACCCGAGTGCGCGCCGCCCGCCAGGCAGGGCTAGCCGCTCGTCTCGGTCGCGGTGACGCCGCACGCCGCATCCGGCGCCGCCGCACAACGAACCAATTCCGCCGACACACAGCCGCGCGGCGCAGAGGCTCGTCGGCGTTGCATCCCCCGCCTTCCGTCGTCAGGCCTCGGTGCGCAGGCCGGTGTGCACGGTGGGGTGTGCGAGCCGCACGCGCAATTCACGCTTGAGCCGCGTGTTGTCGAGCCGGCGCGATTCGCCCATGAAGCTCAGCAACTGCAGCGGCAACTGGCGCTGCGCCTCCTCCCGCGCCACGCGCGGCGGGCGCGGCATGCCGTAGAGATCGGCCGCGAGATCGACGTAGTCGCCCATGCGCAGTTCGGTGTCGTCCGCGGCGTGGACGATGCGTTGCGGCCGGCCGCGGAACAGCGACGCGATGCAGGCGCGCGCCAGGTCGTCGGCGTGGATGTGGCTGGTGTAGACGTCGTCCTCCTGCCGCAACACCGGCGTGCCGCGCTGCAGGCGCCCGCGTGGCGTGCCGTTCTCGCGGTCCGGCGCGTAGATGCCCGGAATGCGCAGGATGCTTGCGCGCACGCCGGCGCTTCGGCCGAGCCAGCGCACGGCGCGCTCGGCGTCCACGCGACGGTGCGAGCGCGGCGTGTCCGGGCGCAAGGTGCGTGTTTCGCTCACGCGGGCGCCGCCGCAATCGCCGTAGACGCCGCTGGTCGAGCCGTAGACGAGCGCCGACGGCACCGAGCGCAGCCTCAATGCGCGCGCCAGCGCCGTGGTGCGCTGGTCGCGCCACCAGGCGGCGGCGCCATCGCGCGCGGGCGGCGCCAGGTGCAGCACCCGCGTCGCGATGCCCGCCAGCCGGCGCAGCGTCGCCGGCTCGTCCAGGTTGCCCACCAGCGGGCGGATGCCGGCCTCGCGCAGCGCGGTGACCCGATCGGCCGAGGACGTGAGCGCCACCAGCTGCATCCGGCCGCGCAGGTCGCGCGCCACCCGCTGGCCGACGTCGCCGCAACCGACGATCAGGAGGCGCTCGCGCCGGAACCGCGCCGGCAGCGCGCCGGAGGGGCTATTGATTGAAGGCAAAATCCTGTTCCCTTTCCGTTTCAGACCCAGGCTGAAAAACAAGCCGAAGAATACAGATGACTGCTGCACCGCCGCACGAAGCCGGCTTTTCCATCACCGTCGAGCCGAGCGGCCGCCATTTCACGGTCCACGGCGACGAAACCATCCTGGCAGCCGGTATCCGTCAAGGCATCGGCCTGCCCTACGGCTGCAAGGACGGCGCCTGCGGCTCCTGCAAGTGCAAGAAGCTCTCGGGCGAGGTCACCCTCGGTCCCCACCAGAGCAAGGCCTTGAGCGCCGAGGAGCAGCTCGCGGGCTACGTGCTGACCTGCTGCGCCCACGCCACGAGCGATGTGGTGCTCGAATCGCGCCAGGTCACCGAGGCCGGGGCGCTACCGATCCGCAAGATGCCTGTGCGGGTGCTGGCGCTCACGCGGCAATCGCACGACGTGATCATGCTGCGCCTTCAGCTGCCGGCCGGCGAGCCGCTGCAGTTCCATGCGGGGCAGTACGTGGAATTCATCCTGCGCGACGGCGCGCGCCGCAGCTACTCGATGGCCAATGCGCCGCACACGCTGGCCCAGGCGGGCACGGGCATCGAGCTGCACCTGCGGCACCTGCCGGGTGGCAAGTTCACCGACCACGTCTTCGGCGTCATGAAGGAAAAGGAAATCCTGCGCATCGAAGGCCCGTTCGGCAGCTTCTTCCTGCGCGAGGACTCCGACAAGCCGATGATCCTGCTGGCCTCGGGCACGGGTTTCGCGCCGATCAAGGCGCTGCTGGAGCACATGAAATTCAAGGGCATCGACCGCCCCGCCACGCTCTACTGGGGCGGCCGTCGCCCCGAGGACCTGTACATGGACGGGTGGGTGCGCGGCCAGTTGGCCCAGATGCCGAACCTGCGCTACGTGCCCGTCATTTCCAACGCCTCGCCCGACGACAACTGGACCGGCCGCACCGGCTTCGTCCACCAGGCGGTGCTGGAGGACTTCGCAGATCTCTCGGGCCACCAGGTCTATGCCTGCGGCGCGCCCATCGTGGTCGATTCGGCCAAGCGCGACTACGTGGCGCTGGCGGGCTTGCCAGAGGAAGAGTTCTTTGCCGACGCATTCACCACCGAGGCCGACAAGGCCCTGCCCTGATTTCCGATTTCCGATTCCCCATCCGCAGACAGAAAAATGAAAACGAGACACTTCCTCCTCACCCTGCTCGCAGGCGCTGCAACCCTCGCCGCCGGCCACGCCACGGCCCAGCAGCAACGCCCGATCCGCCTCGTCGTGCCGTACGCGGCAGGCGGCCCCATCGACGTCACTGCGCGCATGCTGGCCGAGCGCGTCAAGGATGCCCTCGGCCCGGTCATCATCGACAACAAGCCCGGCGCGGGCGGCAACATCGGCGCCGACATCGTGGCCAAGGCGCCGCCGGACGGCCTCACGATCGGCATCGCGGCCACCGCCACCAACGCGGTCAACCCGTGGCTCTACAGCAAGATGCCGTTCAACGCCGCGACCGATTTCGCGCCGATCACGCAGATGGTCCGCGTGCCCAACGTGCTGGTGATGAACGCCGAGACGGCCAAGCGCCTGAACATCGAGACGGTGGCCGACCTCATCCGCTATGCCAAGGCCAACCCCGCCAAGCTCAACTACGGCAGCGGCGGGAACGGCAGCGCCGGGCACCTGGCGGGCGAACTGTTCAAGAAGGAAGCGGGCATCTTCGCGCTGCACATCCCGTACAACGGCGGCAACCCGGCGCAGTTGGCGCTGATCTCGGGACAGGTCGATTTCAACTTCGACAACCTCGCGACCGCGGCGCCGAACATCCGCTCGGGCAAGCTGAAGGCGATTGCGGTGACGACGCTGCAGCGTAGCGCCTCGCTGCCCGAGGTGCCGCCGGTGGCCGACACGCTCAAGGGCTTTTCGATCGACACCTGGTGGGGCCTCGTTGCGCCTGCCGGCACGCCGCACGACGTGGTCGTGAAGCTGAACCAGGCCTTCGTCGCCGCGCTGAATGCACCGGAAACGAAGACCCGCTTCGCGTCGTTGCTGGCCGAGCCAGTGGGCAACTCGCCCGAGCAGTTCAGCGCCTTCATGAAGACCGAACTCGCGAAGTACGAGAAGGTGGTCAAGGCCACCGGCGCGAAAGTAGACTAACCCCCAGGCTGCGCGCACTTCGTGTCGCTTCGCCAACCCCCTTGCAGGGGGCAACACCTGCGGCCCGGCAAAGCCGGTTCCGCGGTGTTTCTGGAAGGAATTACTCCCCGAGGTACGCGGCGCGAACGCGCGGGTCGCGCAGGAGTTCCTTGGCGTCGCCGTCCATCGTGATGAGCCCGGACTCCATCACGTAGCCACGGTCGGCCAGTTGCAGCGCGCGGTTGGCGTTCTGCTCCACCAGCAGGATCGTGACGCCCTGCGCGGCTACGGTCTGCACCACTTCGAAGATCTTGTCGCACATGATCGGCGACAGGCCCATGGTGGGCTCGTCGAGCAGCAGCACCTTGGGGCGCGCCATCAGCGCACGGCCCATGGCGAGCATCTGCTGCTCGCCGCCCGACATCGTGCCGGCCAGCTGGTCCTTGCGCTCGCGCAGGCGCGGGAAGGTGACGAACACGCGCTCCATGTCGCTCGCGATGCCGGCCTTGTCGGTGCGGATGTAGGCGCCGATCTGCAGGTTTTCGGTGATCGTCATGCGCGTGAAGACGCCGCGGCCTTCGGGCACCATCACGAGGCCTTCACCCACGAGGTCCCATGCGCCGCGGCCCTTGATGCTGCGGCCTAGGAATTCGATGCTGCCCGCGCCCGAGGGCAGCGTGCCGGTGATGGCCTTCATGGTGGTGGTCTTGCCGGCGCCGTTGGAGCCGATCAGCGAGACCAGCTCGCCCTCGCGCACCTCGAAATCCACGCCCTTGACGGCCTGGATGCCGCCGTAGCCGACCTTCAGTCCGCTGACCTTGAGCAACGTCTTGCCGGCCGCCTTGGCCTGGACCGCGGTGGCGCGGGTTGCTTCTTCGCTCGTCATCGTTGCTGCGCTCATTTCAATGGCCCCCCGTTCCGAGGTAAGCCTCGATCACTTTTTCGTTCTTCTGCACGTCGTAAGGCGTGCCCTCGGCGATCTGCTTGCCGTAGTCGAGCACGGTCACGCGGTCGCACAGGCCCATGATGAGCTTGACGTCGTGTTCGATGATCAGGATGGTGCGGTCGTCCTTGCGGATGCGGTCGATAAGTTCGCGCAGCAGCACTTTCTCGGTCGAGTTCATGCCGGCGGCGGGCTCGTCGAGCGCGATGAGCTGCGGGTCGGTGGCCAGGGCACGCGCGATTTCGAGGCGGCGCTGGTCGCCGTAGCTCAGCGTGCGCGCCTTGTAGTCGGCGAACTTGCCGATGCCCACATAGTCGAGCAGCTCGTGCGCGCGGTCGGCGATGGCCTTTTCCTCGGCCTTGAAGCTGCCGGTGCGCAGCATCGCGCCGAAGACGCCCGAATGGGTGCGGATGTGGCGCCCGACCATGACGTTTTCCAGCGCCGTCATTTCGGCGAAGAGGCGGATGTTCTGGAAGGTGCGCGCGATGCCGGCCTTGGCCACTTCGTGCACGGCCGTCGGCTGGTAGGGCTTGCCGGCCAGCTCGAAGGTGCCGCTGTCGGGCGTGTAGAGCCCGGTGATCACGTTGAAGAAGGTGGTCTTGCCGGCGCCGTTCGGACCGATCAGGCCGTAGACCTGGCCGCGCTTGATGGTGATGCCGACGTCGGAGAGCGCCTGCAGGCCGCCGAAGCGCTTGGAGATGCCACGAACGTCGAGGATGGTGTCTGTGGTTGTCGTCATGTCAGTTTCTCCTCGGCTCACGGATTGATCGACATGGGACGCTCGGCACCGCCGGGCAATTCGTCGGCGGGCGTATCGATGCCCGGTGCGTGCGTCTGCAGCGAGCCGGGGGCGACGGCCGCATGGGCCGGATCGACCGGCACGCCGCCCTTGCGGGTCAGCGTCTTGCCGTGCTCGGGCGAGGGCCAGAGGCCGCGCGGGCGAACCAGCATGATGACGATCATCGCGAGCGCGATGAAGAGCTGGCGCAGGATGGATGCATCCAGGCGCCCGTCGGTCATGGCCTGCAGCGGGCCGGCCACGTAGCGCAGCACTTCGGGCAATGCAGCCAGCAGCACCGCGCCGAGGATGACGCCGGGCAGGTGCCCGATGCCGCCCAGCACCACCATGGCCACGATCATCACCGACTCCATCAGGCTGAAGGACTCGGGCGAGACGAAGCCCTGGAAGGCAGCGAACATCGCACCCGAGACGCCGCCGAAGCTCGCGCCCATGCCGAAGGCCAGCAGCTTCATGTTGCGGGTGTTGATGCCCATGGCCTTGGCGGCGATTTCGTCTTCGCGGATGGCCATCCAGGCGCGGCCGATGCGCGAGACCTGCAGGCGGTGCGAGATGATGATCGTGGCGATCACGAGCGCCAGGAAGAGGTAGTAGTACAGCGACACCGAGGAGATGGTGAAGCCGTCGAACTTCCAGGCTTTGCCGAGGTCGAGGCCCCAGAACTTGATCGAGTCGATCGCCGTGATGCCCTTGGGACCGTTGGTGATGTTCACCGGCTGGTCCAGGTTGTTCAAGAACACGCGGATGATCTCGCCGAAGCCGAGCGTGACGATCGCCAGGTAGTCGCCGCGCAGCTTGAGGGTGGGCGCGCCGAGCAGCACGCCGAGCACGCCGGCCACCACGAGCGCAAGCGGAATCACGATGAGAAGCGAGGTGTGCAGCCCGTTCGGGAACATGGCCTTGAACCACGGGAAGGTCTCGGTCAGGTGCGACGAACCCATGAGGGCGAAGAGGTACGCGCCCACCGCGAAGAAGGCCACGTAGCCCAGGTCGAGCAGGCCGGCGTAGCCCACCACGATGTTGAGGCCCAGGGCCAGCAGCACGTAGAGCAAGGCGATGTCGGCAATGCGCACCCAGGCGTTGCCCTGCATCTGCAGAAGCAGCGGCAGTGCGAGCACCGCGATGGCGCCGATCACGTAGAGAGCGAGGTTTTTGCTGTTCTTCATGTCTGGCTCCTTACGCACGATCCGCCACGCGCTCGCCGAGCAGGCCCGACGGTCGCAGCGTGAGCATGACGATCAGCACGATGAACGCGAAGATGTCGCTGTAGTTGCTGCCCAGCACGCCACCCGTGAGGGTGCCGATGTAGCCGGAGCCGATGGCCTCGATGAGGCCCAGCAGGATGCCGCCGACCACCGCGCCGGCGAGGTTGCCGATGCCGCCGAAGACAGCTGCGGTGAAGGCCTTCAGGCCGGGCAGGAAGCCCATCGCGTGTTGCGCGATGCCGTAGTTCGACGCATACATCACGCCGGCGATGGCCGCGAGCACGGCACCGATGATGAAGGTGGCCGAGATGACCATGTCGGGGCGGATGCCCATGAGCGCGGCGACGCGCGGGTTCTCCGCGGTGGCGCGCATGGCGCGGCCGAGCTTGGTGTAGTTGACCAGCCACATCAGCACCACGAGCGAGAACGCAGTGACGCTCAGGATCATGACCTGGGTGGGCGAGATGACCGCGCCGCCCAGGTGGATGGGGTCGGTGGGCAAGAGGTTCGGGTAGGCCTTGTTGGTCGGCTTCCAGATGATCATGGCCAGCGTCTGCAGCAGGATCGACATGCCGATGGCCGTGATGAGCGGCGCGAGCTTGGGGCTGTTGCGCAGCGGCCGGTAGGCCACCTTCTCGATCACGAAATTGAGCGTGGCCGCGACGATGCAGGCAATGATCAATGCAATGAGAAGGACGAGCCAGCCCGGTGTGTTGGGCATGCCGTCCTTCATGAGGCCGATGATGGTCCAGCTTGTGAGAGCCCCCACCATCAGCACTTCTCCGTGCGCGAAATTGATGAGGTTGATGATGCCGTACACCATGGTGTAGCCCAAGGCTATCAAGGCATACATGCTGCCGAGGACCAGACCGTTGATGATCTGCTGCAGCAATATTTCCATAACGCGATTCCCTATGTGTTGCACCGTTGCGGGGTGCCATTCACCCACCGTGGCACCGGTTTGGCGCCCTTGGCTGGACAAGCAAAAAACCAGCCAGCATGTGTCGCAGGCGGATTTGGTGGGCGGGATTGTAAGCACGCACCAGCGCTGATTTGGTGCGGAGCGACCGGGGTTTACCCGCTCACGCCATGCTGTATGGGCGTAAGTTCATGCGTGGCGCACGCTGGGCGCGCAAGAGGGTATCAGTCGCCCTTTTCAGCGTTCAGGCGGCGCAGTTCGCGCAGCTTCTCGCCGATGCGTATTTCGAGGCCGCGGTCCACGGGCTCGTAGAAGACCTGGCCTTCCAGCCCCTCGGGAAGATAGTTCTCGCCGGCAGCGAAACCACCCGCCTCGTCATGCGCGTAGCGGTAGCCCTTGCCGTAGTCGAGCTCCTTCATGAGCTTGGTGGGCGCATTGCGCAGGTGCATGGGCACCGGGCGCGTGCTGTCCTTCTTGATGAGGGCGCGCACCGCGTTATAGGCCTTGTAGACGGCATTCGACTTGGGCGCGATCGCCAGGTACACGACGCATTCGGCCAGCGCGAGCTCGCCCTCGGGCGTGCCCAGGCGCTCGTACACCTCGGCCGCATCGAGTGCCAGGCGCAGCGCGCGCGGGTCGGCCAGGCCGATGTCTTCGCTCGCCATGCGCACGAGGCGGCGTGCCATGTAGCGAGGGTCGGCACCGCCGTCGAGCATTCGCACGAACCAGTAGAGCGCGGCATCGGGGTCGCTGCCGCGCACCGACTTGTGCAGCGCGCTGATGGTGTCGTAGAACTGCTCGCCGCCCTTGTCATAGCGCCGCATGCGCTCGCCGAGCACGCGCAGCAGCCATTCGTCGCTGATGTTCGCGAGCTTCTCGGCGCGGGCTGCGACCGCCAGTGTCTCGAGCGTGTTGAGCAGGCGGCGCGCGTCGCCGTCGGCATAGGCCACGAGCCGGTCGATGGCCGCCTCCTCGATGGCCGGGACCGCCTGGATCGACTGCGCCTTGGCGACGATCTCCTTGAGGTCGCCCTCCGTGAGCGGCTGCAGCACGTACACCGCGGCCCGCGACAGCAATGCCGAGTTGACCTCGAACGAAGGGTTCTCGGTGGTCA
>NZ_JXQQ01000017.1 GCF_000834655.1 Variovorax paradoxus | reverse complement strand
AGCGGCGCTCGTTCGGCGCAGTGCTTCATCCACCGCCGTCGTGCCCCCACCCCAACCCTCCCCCGGACGGGGAGGGAGAAAGTCAGCGCTCGGGGTCACGGCTGACACGTCGCCCACATGCGCTGCAGATAATTCGCCTCATGACCGCTCTCGACTGCTTCTACAGCCTCTCCTCCCCCTGGGCCTACCTCGGCGGCCCGCAACTTCAGGACATCGTGCGCCGCCACCACGTGCAGCTCACGCTCAAGCCCTACGACTTCCAGGCGGTGGTGCCGCAGACCGGCGGCATTCCGCTGAAGACGCGCCCCGAGCCGCGCCGCACGTACCACGCGCTGGAGCTGGCGCGCTGGAGCGACTACCTCGGCATGCCGATGAACCTGGCGCCCGCGCATTACCCGAAGGGCGCGCCGACCGATCCGAACTGGAACAAGTACGCCGGCTGGATGGTGATCGCCGCGCAGCTGAAGGGGCTCGATGCGCAGCCGCTCTCGCATGCGCTGCTGCGTGCGCTCTGGGCCGAGGAGCGCGACACCTCGCAGGCCGACGTGCGCATCGCAGTCGCCAACGAGAACGGCTACGACGGCGCCTCGCTGCAGGCGCTGGAGCAATCGGCCGAAACGCTGGCGATGTACCGCGCGAACAGCGCCGAAGCGGTGGAGGCGGGCGTGTTCGGCGCGCCGACTTTCATCCTGAACGGCGAGCGGTTCTGGGGGCAGGACCGGCTCGCGTTTCTCGATCGGGCGCTGGACAAGCTGCGCGCCGGGCGCTGAGCACGCGGCCGCTCTTCCTCAGATAAACGACCGCGGCAGCAGCGCCGGAATCAGCGTGCGGTTCATCCGCTCGCGCCACCAGCGCAGCGCCTGCCCCTTCGCGCCCGTTTTCCATGCGAGCCAGAACGCCTCGGGCGCGCGCGGCTCCTCGGTGGGCAGCTCGACCAGCGTGCCGCGCGCGAGCTCGCCCGCGATGCAGGCGCGCGGCAGAAAACCGTGGCCCAGGCCTGCGACCTGGCAGGCGACCTTCGCGGTCATCGAGGGCACGGTGATGCGCGGCTGGCCCGCGAGGAGGCCCACGGTGCGGTCCGACAGCGTACGGGCGCTGTCGCCCACCACGATGGCATTGCAGTCCAGGAGATCGCCGCGCTCCAGCGGGCGGCCCAGCCGCGTGAGCGGGTGGGTGGGCGCCACGCAGAACGCGAACTCCAGGCTCCCCACGGTCACGGCCTGGTAGCCGCCGCCGGCCGGGCCTTCGCCCGCGGCGATGACGATGTCGGCGCGGCCCTCGCGCAGCGCCTCCCAGCTGCCGGTGAGGGCTTCGCAGCCCACGCGCAACCGGGTGCCGCAGCGCAGGTCTTCGAAGGCGCGGATGTCGTCGATGAGCGCCTCGGTGGGAATGAGCGAGTCGTGCACCAGCCGCAGCTCCGACTCGTAGCCGGTGGCGATCTGCCGCATGCGCGATTCGAGGTCGCTCGCGGCACTCAGGAGCCAGCGGCCCTCTTTCAGCATTTCTTCGCCGACGGGGGTGAGCGTGACGCGCGGGCCGTTGCGCTCGAACAGCAGCATGCCCAGCTGCTCCTCGAGCTTGCCGACCGCGTACGAGATGGTGGAGGGCACCTTGTTCAGGCGGGTGGCGGCGGCGGCGAAGGAGCCGTGGCGCGCGATGGCGTCGACGACCTCGATGGCTTCCAGGCTGAGTTTGAGCATGGGGTGGTCCCTGCGGTGGAAAAGGGCGGTCGAAGCAAAGATCGAAAATTTCGATCATTGCGCGTGAAAAGTTTCGTCGATGGCGGTTGCCGGGGGCTCGATGATTCAGCCCATGCCAAGGAGATTCCCTCCGAAAGCAATTGTGAATTCAATCGATTATCCCTTCAACCTCCAGGAGTCTTCCATGTCCGTCAAAGCCACCCCCACCGCCACCGCAACCGCCGGTTCCAAGCTGCTGACCCCCGCCGACCACACGCTGGTGATGATCGACTTCCAGTCGCAGATGGCCTTTGCCACGCACTCGATCGACGCGGTGAACCTGCGCAACAACGCGGCGCTGGTGGCACAGGCCGCGGCCGGCTTCAAGGTCTCGACGATCCTCACGACGGTGGCCGAGAAGAGCTTCTCGGGCCCGATGTTCAGCGAGATCGCCGACGCCTTCCCGGGCCAGAAGATGCTCGACCGCACCTCGATGAACACCTGGGAAGACGCCGCCGTGATCGACCGCGTGAACGAAATCGGCAAGCCGCGCATCGTGCTGGCGGGCCTGTGGACCAGCGTGTGCATCGTGGGCCCGGCGCTGTCGGCGCTGGACCAGGGCTTCGAGGTGTACGTGATCGCCGATGCCTGCGGCGACGTTTCCACCGAGGCGCACGACCGCGCGATGGACCGCATGGTGCAGGCCGGCGCGCGCCCGATGACCTCGCTGCAATACCTGCTGGAGCTGCAGCGCGACTGGGCCCGCGGCGACACCTACGAGCTGACCACCGGCATCGCGAAGAAGGTGGGCGGCGCGTACGGCATCGGCATCAACTACGCCAAGAGCATGTTCGGCGCGCACGAAGGTTGAGCACCACCGAATAAAGAAGCGCCCGCCATGAAGACCTACGTCGTTTCCCTCGCCCTCGGCCTTCTGGTCGGCGTGATCTACGCGCTCTTCCAGGTGCGCTCGCCGGCGCCGCCGGTGATCGCCCTGGTGGGGCTCCTGGGCATCCTGCTCGGCGAGCAGATCCCGCCGCTCATCAAGAGCTTCGTCGCCCCGCCGGCGACCGCCACCTCGTGGCTGCACCACCAGGTGAAGCCGCATGTGTTCGGCGAGCTGCCCAAGTGCGCGCAGCCTTCGGTGGCAAAAGCCGGCGACGTGTCGCCGACCAAGGAGCACAGCGCATGACATTCCCCGCATACCCCGATCCGAAACGCCGCCGCCTGCTGGGCGCGCTCGGCGCCACCCTCGCAGCCCCCGGCCTCGCGGCCGCTTCCGCTTCTTTCTCCGACACCATGGCCACCACCGACACCCCCGACCTCATCCTGCGCAACGGCCGCTTCACCACGCTGGACCGCGCCAACCCCACGGCCGACGCGGTGGCCATCAAGGACGGCCGCTTCATCCGCGTGGGCCGCGCCGAAGACGTGATGCCGCTGGCCGGCAGCCGCACCCGCGTGATCGACCTGCAGGGCAAGCGCGTGCTGCCGGGTCTCATCGACAACCACCTGCACATCATTCGCGGCGGGCTGAACTACAACATGGAGCTGCGCTGGGACGGCGTGCGCAGCCTGGCCGATGCGATGTCGATGCTGCGGCGGCAAGTGGCGATCACGCCCGCGCCGCAGTGGGTGCGCGTGGTGGGCGGCTTCACCGAGCACCAGTTCGCCGAGAAGCGCCTGCCGACCATCGCCGAGCTGAACGCGGTGGCGCCCGATACGCCCGTGTTCATCCTGCACCTGTACGACCGCGCGCTGCTCAACGGCGCCGCGCTGCGCGCCGTGGGCTACACGAAAGACACGCCCGCGCCCCCCGGCGGCGAGATCGTGCGCGACAGCGCCGGCAACCCCACGGGCCTGCTGCTCGCCAAGCCGAACGCGGCCATCCTCTACGCGACGCTGGCCAAGGGGCCGAAGCTGCCGTTCGACTACCAGCTCAATTCCACGCGCCACTTCATGCGCGAGCTCAACCGCCTGGGCGTGACAGGCGCCATCGACGCGGGCGGCGGCAACCAGAACTTTCCCGACGACTACGAAGTGATCCGGAAGCTCCACGACGACGGGCAGCTCACCATTCGCCTGGCCTACAACCTCTTCACGCAGAAGCCCAAGGCCGAGAAGGAAGACTTCCTGAACTGGACGGCCAACTCCACCTACAAGCAGGGCGACGACTATTTCCGCCACAACGGCGCGGGCGAGATGCTGGTGTTCTCTGCCGCCGACTTCGAAGACTTCCGCCAGCCGCGCCCCGACCTGGCGCCCGAGATGGAAGGCGAGCTCGAAGGCGTGGTGCGCATCCTGGCGCAGAACCGCTGGCCCTGGCGCATGCACGCGACCTACGACGAAACCATCAGCCGTTCGCTCGACGTGTTCGAGAAGGTCAACAAGGACACCCCGCTCGCGGGCCTGAACTGGTTCTTCGACCACGCCGAGACGATCTCCGAGAAGTCGATGGACCGCATCGCGGCGCTGGGCGGCGGCGTGGCGGTGCAGCACCGCATGGCCTACCAGGGCGAGTATTTCGTGGAGCGCTACGGCCCCGGCGCGGCCGAGGCCACGCCGCCGGTCAAGCGCATGCTGGAGAAGGGCATGAAGGTCTCGGCCGGCACCGACGCGACGCGCGTGGCCTCGTACAACCCGTGGGTGTCGCTGTCGTGGCTGGTCACGGGCAAGACGGTGGGCGGCATGCAGCTCTACCCCCAGCGCAACTGCCTGGACCGCGAAGGCGCGCTGCGCATGTGGACCGAGAACGTCACCTGGTTCTCGAACGAGCAGGGCAAGAAGGGGCGCATCGAGGCCGGGCAGCTGGCCGACCTGGTGGTGCCAGACCGCGATTTCTTCGCGTGTGCCGAATCGGAGATCGCCGACACCACGGCGCTGCTCACGATGGTGGGCGGCAAGGTGGTCTACGGCGCCGGCCCGTTCGCCGCGCACGACGAAGGCACGCTGCCGCCGGCCATGCCCGACTGGTCGCCCGCGCGCACCTTCGGTGGCTACGCCGGCTGGGCCGACACGGCCGAAGGTGCGCCCCTGCAGAAGGCGATGCGCAACGCTGCCATGTCCTGCGCCTGCGCCAACGACTGCAACGTGCACGGCCACCAGCACGCCACGGCATGGAGCAGCAAGCTACCGATTGCCGACCTCAAGAGCTTCTGGGGCGCGCTCGGCTGCGCCTGCTGGGCGGTGTGATGAAGACGATGCACTGGACCCTTTCACCCGCCGTGCGCTGGGTTGCCTTGCTGCTCCTGTGCGCGGCCTACCTGCAGGGCGGGCTGAACAAGGCGATGGACTTCGGCGCGGCCATCGGCGAGATGAACCACTTCGGGCTGTCGCCCGCCGGCCCGCTCGCGGTGGCGGTGATCGTGCTGGAGCTGGGCGCCGCGGCGCTCATACTCACCGGCTTCTGGCGCTGGCTGGGCGCGCTCGCGCTCGGGGCCTTCACGCTGATGGCGACCTTCGTCGCGCTGCGCTTCTGGGAGATGCCCTTGGGGCAGGAGCGCTTCATGGCGGCCAACTCCTTTTTCGAACACCTGGGACTGGTCGGCGGCTTCCTGCTCGTCGCCTGGCTCGACCTGAAAGAACGCACCGATGCCTGAAACCCAAAAAGCCGCCGGCGCCTTCGCGCCCCTGCGCCAGCCGGTCTTTGCCGTGCTGTGGGCCGCCACGGTGCTGGGCAACGTCGGCAGCTTCATGCGCGACGTGGCCAGCTCGTGGCTGGTGACCGACCTCTCGGCGAGCCCGACGGCGGTGGCGCTGATCCAGACGGCGGCCACGCTGCCGATCTTCCTGCTGGCGATTCCGGCGGGGGTGCTCTCGGACATCCTGGACCGGCGGCGCTTCCTGATCTTCGTGCAGGTGCTGCTGGCCGCGGTGAGCGGCACGCTCCTGGTGCTGTCGCACACGGGCTCGCTCACGGTCGAGTACCTGATCGCGCTCACCTTCGTGGGCGGCATCGGCGCGGCGCTGATGGGGCCGACCTGGCAGTCGATCGTGCCGGAGCTGGTGCCGCGCAGCGACCTCAAGGGCGCGGTGGCGCTGAACTCGCTGGGCATCAACATCGCGCGCTCCATCGGGCCGGCAGCGGGCGGGCTGATCCTGGCGAGCTTCGGCGCGGCGGCCACCTACGGGCTGGACGTGCTGAGCTATGCGTTCGTGATCGCGGCGCTGCTGTGGTGGAAGCGGCCGGCGGCGGTGGACAGCGGGCTCTCCGAGAACTTCCTCGGCGCCTTCCGTGCGGGCCTGCGCTACACGCGGGCCAGCAAGGAGTTGCACGTGGTGCTGCTGCGTGCGGCGGTGTTCTTCCTGTTCGCGAGCTCGGTGTGGGCGCTGCTGCCGCTGGTGGCGCGCCAGATGCTGGGCGGCACGGCGAGCTTCTACGGCATCCTGCTGGGCGCGGTGGGGGCGGGCGCCATCGGCGGTGCGCTGGTGATGCCGCGGCTGCGCGCACGGCTCGATGCCGACGGCATGCTGCTGCTGGCCGCGCTGCTCACTGCGGGCGTGATGGGCGGGCTGGTGTTCGCGCCGCCGCAGTGGCTGGCGGTGGCACTGCTTCTGGTGCTGGGGCTGGGCTGGATCATCGCGCTGACCACGCTCAACGGGGTGGCGCAATCGATCCTGCCGAACTGGGTGCGCGGCCGCGGGCTGGCCGTGTACCTCACGGTGTTCAACGGCGCGATGGCGGCCGGCAGCCTGGGCTGGGGCCTGGTCGCGCAGCAGATCGGCGTGCCGTTCACGCTGGTGGCGGGTGCGGTGGGGCTGGTGGTGACGGGGCTCGTGTTCCATCGGGTGCGCCTCCCCGCCGGCGAGGCCGACCTGCAGGCCTCGAACCATTGGCCCGAACCGCTGCTGACCGAGCCCGTGGCGCACGACCGGGGGCCGGTGATGATCCAGGTCGAGTACCGCATCCGCAAGGAAGACCGGCCCGCGTTCCTCGCGGCGATGAAGAAGCTCTCGCTGGAGCGCCGCCGCGACGGGGCCTACGCCTGGGGCGTGCACGAGCACACGGCCGACGCGGAACGGGTGATGGAGTGGTTCCTCGTCGAGTCGTGGGCGGAGCACCTGCGCCAGCACCACCGCGTCTCGCATGCCGATGCCGACTTGCAGGCCGAGGCGCTGCGCTTTCACATGGGGCCGGGCAAGCCCGAGGTGCATCACTTCCTGGCGCTGTAGCGGGTGGAGTGGGTTTATCGTCACCGGGTCGTCAGGCGCGGTGCCGGTGGCGATAATCCCCCGATGCGAATCCGCTTTACCAAGATGCAGGGGGCCGGCAACGATTTCGTCGTGCTGGACGAAACGCGCGGCACGCTGGGCCTTACGGCCGCGCAATACCGCTTCCTGGCCGACCGCCATTTCGGCGTCGGCGCCGACCAGATCCTCACCGTGCGCCCGTCGCCGGCCGAAGGCATCGACTTCCAGTACGTGATCCACAACGCCGACGGCGGCGAGGTCGAGCAGTGCGGCAATGGCGCGCGCTGCTTCATGCGCTTCGTGAAAGAACACAAGCTCACCGACAAGTCCGAAGTGCGCGTGCAGACGCTGGCCGGCGTGATCGAGCCGCGCATGGGCGCCGACGGCCGCGTCACGGTGGACATGGGCGCTCCCATCTTCGAGGCAGCGCGCGTGCCCTTCGACACCGCCGGGCTCGATGCGCAGCCCGACGGCGCCTGGGAAAAGTGGCACCTCGCGCTGGGCACCCGCGCCGGCAGCGCCATCGTCTCGGTGGCGGTGCTCTCGATGGGCAACCCGCACGCGGTGCAGGTGGTCGACGACGTCGACACCGCCCCGGTGGCCGAGCAGGGCCCGCAGATCGAGCACCACCCGCGCTTTCCGCAGCGGGTGAACGCAGGCTTCATGCAGGTGGTCGACCGTTCCCACATCAGGCTGCGCGTGTTCGAGCGCGGCGCCGGCGAAACGCTGGCCTGCGGCACGGGTGCCTGCGCGGCGGTGGTGGCGGGCATCCGGCTCGGGTTGCTGGACCGGCGGGTCGACGTGCAGACGCACGGCGGCATCCTCACGATCGAATGGCAGGGCGAGGGCCAGCCGGTGCTCATGACGGGCCCGGCCACGACGGTGTTCGAGGGCGACATCGACGTGCCCGATGTGCCCGACATTACGGAACAGCCATGACCCATTCCACCCACGACAACGACGCCATGAACCCGATCACCGAAGACGACATCGCCAACTACCTGGCGAACACGCCCGACTTCTTCGAGCGCCATGCCCAGTTGCTGGCGCAGGTGCAGCTCACCAGCCCCCACGGCAACCGCGCCGTGAGCCTGCAGGAGCGCCAGGCCGAAATGCTGCGCGAAAAAATCAAGGCGCTGGAGCATCGCCTCATGGACATGGTGCGCCACGGCACCGAGAACGTCGTCATCGCCGACCGGCTGCAGCGCTGGACACAGGGGCTGCTGACCACGCGCGACCCGCGCAGCCTGCCGTACCGCATCGCGGTCGACCTGCAGTCGCTGTTCCTGGTGCCGCAGACGGCCATCAAGGTGTGGGACTGCAGCAGCGAATACCTGAACGAAGCCTATGCCCAATGGGTGAGCGACGACGTGAAGGCACTGGCCACCTCGCTTACTTCGCCGTATTGCGGCCTGAACTCAGGCTTCGAGGCGGCCAACTGGCTGCCCGAGCCGCAGGCGGCCATGTCGATCGCGCTGATTCCGCTGCGCGCCGATGCCGAATCGCCGGCCTTCGGCCTCCTGGTGCTGGCCTCGCCCGACGCGCAGCGCTTCAACGCCGAGATGGGCACCGACTTTCTCGAGCGCATCGCCGAACTGGCCTCGGGCGGCCTCTCGCGGCTGCGCCCTTGATTTGCCCGCGCTGGTTGCGTCGGCCCTGGCAGGCCGCGCTTTTCGGTGCGCTGCTGGCCGCGGCAATCGTCACCGGTGTGGCCTATGTGGCCATCGGCGTGCTGATCTGGCGGCATGGCGAAGCGGTGCTCGCGCACGCGCCGCAGCGCCCGGCCGACGCCGCGCTGGTGCTCGGAAGCCGCGCCTTCCTCGACGGCAAGCCGCATCCGTGCCTCACCGGGCGGGTCGATACCGCGATAGCGCTGGCGCAGGCCGGGCTGGTGAAGCAGTTCGTCTTCTCCGGCGGCGTGGACGCCGAGGACGGCCGCACCGAGGCCTTCGTGATGCAGCAGCATGCGCAGGCGGCGGGCTTCGCGGGGCCGATGGTGCTGGAGTCGGCATCGACCTCCACGCGGCTCAATCTCTCGCTCTCGCGGCCGCTGCTGCTGGCGGCCGGGGTGCGCAGCGTGGTGATCGTGTCGGAGCCCTACCACCTGTGGCGCATCGAGCGGCTGGTGCGCATGAGCGGTTTCGACCAGAGCTTCGACGTGCAGTACGCCGGCGCGGCCACGTCGTGCTGGCGCGCGCTCGGCCCGTTGTCCAAGGGTGCATTGCGCGAGCCCGCGGCGATCGTGAACAATGCCTTCCGTGGCCTGCTCTTCTGAATCCCACGAGGCTTCGGCCTCTGCGGGCTGGATCGACAAGTACCTCGCGCACGTGCGCGTGGAGCGCCGGCTCGCGGCGCGCACGGTCGAGCTCTACGCCTTTCACCTGCAGGCGCTGAAGGAAAACGCGGCCGAAGCCAACTTGCCGCTGGACCGCGTGCAGACCGCCCACGTCCGCCGCTGGATGGCCAGGCTGCACAGCGCGGGCCGCGAGCCGCGCGGCATTGCGCTGGTGCTGTCGTGCTGGCGCAGCTTCTACCGCTGGCTCGGGCATGAAGGGCTGATCGGCTTCAACCCGGTGCAGGACGTGCACGCCCCCAAGGCCGGCCGCCCGCTGCCCAAGGCGCTGGGCGTGGACGACGCGGTGCAGCTGGCCGAGCTGCACGACGAAGACGCCGACCCATGGATCGAGGCGCGCGACCGCGCCATCGTCGAGCTGCTCTACGGCTGCGGCCTGCGCGTGAGCGAGCTCACCGGGCTCGATGCGCAGGCGAGCAACACGGCGCTCGGCTGGGTCGATCTCGACGCGAAGGAAGCCAACGTGCTCGGCAAGGGCAGCAAGCGCCGCATCGTGCCGGTGGGCGGCAAGGCGGCCGAGGCGCTGCAGGAGTGGCTCGACGTGCGCGGCGACCGGCCCGCGCCAGCGCTCTTCGTGAGCGCCAAGGGCGCGCGGATCTCGCCCCAGGCGGTGTGGAAGCTCTTGCGCGAGCGCAGCCTGAAGGCGGGCCTCGCGGCGCCCGTGCACCCGCACATGCTGCGGCATTCATTCGCAAGCCACGTGCTGCAATCGAGCAGCGACCTGCGCGCGGTGCAGGAGCTGCTGGGCCACGCCAACATCGCGACCACGCAGGTCTATACGCGGCTGGATTTCCAGCACTTGGCGAAGGTCTATGACGCGGCACATCCGCGCGCGAAGGCGCGCCCAGAGGCTTCGCGCGCGCAGGCGCGCCCCGAGGCTCCGCGCGCGAAGGCCCGGACCGACAAAGACAAGCAAGCAATCAAAAAATGAAAACCCTCCGCCTCAAACCCGGCAAAGAGCGCTCGATGCAGCGCCGCCATCCCTGGGTCTTCGAATCCGCCATTGCACGCGGCGGTGCCGACTCGGGCGAGACGGTGCGCGTGGAATCCCACGACGGTGCGTTCCTCGCCTGGGCGGCGTTCAGCCCGACCTCCAAGATCCGTGCGCGCGCCTGGAGCTTCGTGGAAACGCAGCGCATCGACGCGGCGTTCCTTGCATCGGTGTGCGAGCGCGCGGTGCGCGCACGCGGCCTCTTCGACTTGCAGAGCGATGGCGTGCGGCTGGTGCATGGCGAGGCCGACGGCCTGCCGGGGCTGATCGTCGACCGCTACGGCAGCGGACCTGATGGAGTGCTGGTCGCACAGTTCCTCTCGGCCGGCGTCGAGCGCTGGAAGGACGCGCTGGCCGACGCGCTGCTCAAGGCCACCGGCCTCACGAAGCTCTACGAGCGCTCCGACGCGAGCGGCCGCGAGCGCGAGGGCCTGAAGCCCGTCACGGGCTGGCTGCGCGGGGAGGGCGCCACCGAGATGACGATCCGCGAGCACGACTGGAAACTGTCGCTCGACATCGCGACCGGCCACAAGACCGGCTTCTACCTCGACCAGCGCGACAGCCGCCAGCGCTTTGCCGAACTCGCGAAACACCGGCGCTTTCGCCGCGTGCTGAACTGCTTTTGCTACACGGGCGGTTTCACCGTCGCGGCACTGGCGGGGCTGAAGGCCGCGGATGCGCTCGAAGGCGCCGAGCTGGTGTCGGTCGATTCGTCGCAGCCGGCGCTGAACCTCGCGCGCGCCAACATCGCGCTCAACGGCTTCGGCGGCGAGGGTTCGGGCGTGAAGACCGAGTTTCTCGACGCCAACGTGAACACCGTGCTGCGCGAATTCATCGACCAGGGCCGCACCTTCGATGCGATCGTGCTCGACCCGCCGAAGTTCGCGCCCACGGTGGCGCACGCAGAGCGCGCCGCGCGCGCCTACAAGGACATCAACCGCCTCGCGCTCAAGATCCTGGAGCCGGGCGGCGTGCTGCTGACCTTCTCGTGTTCGGGCGGCATCGGCGCCGACCTGTTCCACAAGATCGTGGCCTCGGCCGGGCTGGACGCAAACGTGGACGGTTACATCAGCGAACGACTGGGCGCTGCGCCGGACCACCCGATGACCATCGAATTCCCGGAGGGCGAGTACCTCAAGGGGCTGGTGGTGGTCAGAAAGCCCGCTTGACCCCTTCGCCAACGCAACTCAGTGGCATTGGCTAAACTGCCCGCCAGCCCCCCCCCGACCCCCCCGACTTTTTAGTTTTCCGCTCCGGAGCACCTACCTCATGGCCCTCATTCCCGCGACCATCCTCACCGGCTTTCTCGGCTCGGGCAAAACCACCTTGCTCAAGCGCATCCTGACCGAGGCCCATGGCCAGAAGATCGCGGTCATCGAGAACGAGTTTGGCGAAGAGAACATCGACAGCGACATCCTGGTGACCGAATCGAAGGAGCAGATCGTGCAGATGAGCAACGGCTGCGTCTGCTGCACCATCCGCGAAGACCTGCGCGAAGCGCTGCAGCTGCTGGCGGCCAAGAAGCGCCAGGGCCTGCTGGATTTCGACCGCGTGGTGATCGAGACCACGGGCCTGGCGGACCCCGGCCCCGTGGCGCAGACCTTCTTCATGGACGACGAGATCGCCGAGAGCTACCTGCTCGACTCGATCCTCACGCTGGTGGACGCCAAGCACGCGCCGCAGCAGCTCAACGACCGCCAGGAAGCGCGCCGCCAGGTGGGCTTTGCCGACCAGATCTTCATCAGCAAGAGCGAGCTGGTGTCGGCCGAGGAGACCGAGGCGCTGATCCATCGCCTCAAGCACATGAACCCGCGCGCGCCGCAGCAAAAGGCCCATTTCGGCGACGTACCGCTCAAGGACATCTTCGACCTGCGCGGCTTCAACCTGAACGCCAAGCTGGACATCGACCCCGACTTCCTGAAGGAAGACGACCACGATCACCACGACCATGACCACGCGCATGGCGAGGCGTGCGACCACCCCTCGCACAAGCACGAAGGCCACGGCCACCATCACCACACCGACGACGACGTCAAGAGCTTCGTCTACAAGGCCGACCGCGCGTTCGACCCGGCCAAGCTCGAAGACTTTTTGGGCGCGATCGTCAACATCTACGGCCCGCGCATGCTGCGCTACAAGGGCGTGCTGAACATGAAGGGCACCGAGCGCAAGGTGATCTTCCAGGGCGTGCACCAGCTGATGGGCAGCGACCTGGGCCCGGAATGGGGCAAGGACGAGAACCGCCAGAGCCGCATGGTGTTCATCGGCATCGAGCTGCCGCGCGAGATCCTCGAGCAGGGGCTCGAGCAGTGCCTGGTCTGAAGCCCTGACTTGCTCCTTCCCCCGTTGGGGGAAGTTTGGGATGGGGGTGCGCGGCCTTCGAGGCTGCGTGGCTTTGAATGCCGCTGTGCCCCCACCCCGGCCCTCCCCCAGCGGGGGAGGGGGAATACCTTACTTGCCCAGCGCGTTCAGCGGCTTGCCGTTGACCTTCAGGCTGCCTTCGCTGAATTCGACCTGCCCGGTGACGTGCTCGCCGTCGCGCTTGACGAAGCCCAGTTGCTCGCCCTGCTCGACGAGCCCGGCCACCATTTCGGGCGGCGGCGTCTGGCCGCTCTCGGCGCCGGTCTCTGCGATCTGCTCGATCCATTGCACCGGCAGCCGCGCGTTGGCCTTGAGCACGCCGCGCTTCATCAGGAGGGCCATGCCCGGGGCCTGCAGGTCTTCGTCGGTCACGCCGACCATGCCGGCCGTGTAGCTGACTTCGCCGCGCTTGCCGCCGATCTCGACCAGCATCTTGTCCAGCCCGAACTCGGGGCTGTACTTGGCCATGGCCTTCAGATCGGGGGCGAGCTGGTCGGCCAGCGCCTTCATCGCGGCCTGCGTGGCCTTGCTGCTCTTGCCGCAGCCGGCGGCGGCGCTGGACTGCAGGTAGGCGTCGGCCAGCTTCTTGTAGCCGGCGGCGTGGATGCGGCGGGCGCCGCTGGCCATCTCGAACTTGTCGATGCTCGTCTCGCCGATCTTGCCCTGGCCCTTGAGGGAGGCGTCCGAGGCGTAGAGGCCGTCCTTGATGCTGGCTTCGCCCACGAGGTCCATGTTCTGCAGCAACACCTTCACGGGCTTGTGCGTGCCGGCCGGCGCGTCGGCGTCGGCGCTGCCGGCGAGGCCCTTGGTGGCGGAGAGCTCGAAGGCCTCCAGGCGGCCCTCGGTCTTGCCGGTGGCCAAGAGCCAGCCCGCGCTGCTGTCCATGTCGGCCTTGGCGGTGAACTTGCCCATCTTCATCTGCACGCCCTTGGCCGCGTCGTTGAAGTCCAGGCCGGGCATCGTCATGTCGTAGCGCGCCTTGGTGCGCGCGGCATTGACTTCGATGTGGGCCTGCGCGCCCTGCCAGGCGAGCTGGCCCTTGCCGTCCTCGGCCAGCTTGGCGGGCGCCACGGCCATGTCGATGGCGTAGCTGCCGTCGAAGTTGACCTTGGTGAACGCCGTCAGGGGCTTGGCCTTGCCGAACAGCTTCTCGGCCTCGGCCTGGGCCTTGATGTCGAGCACCAGTTCACTGTCGATGGTGGCCGCCGCGAGCTTGCCGCCGGCGATCGGGCCGTGGTGGATGGTGTCGCGGATGGTGATGCGCAACGGCTTGGGCGGCTTGGCGTCGGCCTCGTCGCCTTCTTCTTCCTCCGGCTCCTCGCCTTCCGCGGGCTTGGCCGCGGGCGCCTGCGCCACGGCGGCGGCATCGGCTGCGCAGCCGATCTCCAGCGTGACGGTGCTCACGGCGCCGAAGAAGCCGCGCTCGTATTTGCGCTCGGTCACGCGCAGCAGCGCGGTCTGCTTGGGCATCTCGTCGAGCGCGGTGTCGTAGATCGAGCGGACCTTCGATCCGGTCCACCAGGTGCTCCCTCCGTAGGCGACGACGATGGCCGCGGCCACGGCTCCCAGAACTGCTTTCTTGCTCAAGACTTGCTTTCTTTTATCGAATGATCGGATTGGCCCGCGCGGCCTTCGGGCAAAGGCGGACCCGCGTCACCCCCTCCGGCGACGCCGGCCGATGCTAACGGAGACGAACGTCACGCAGACACATCGCCCGCGCATTCGAGTTCTCTATACAATCGCGCGCCTGTTCCGCAAGGCATACCCCGTTCGATGGACGAGATGTGACTTCCGGCACGGGGCGCCGCAGGTTTTTGTAGGGCTTTCGGGGGTATAACCCCGGGGTTCGCAACCCGCGAGCCCCGACAACGTGGAGCCCGCGCGGCACGAAAGCTGCGAGTGGCTCCCATGGGAGGAGACACCCAGTGAAAGCGCGTTCCAGTTCGTCCAAGGAGCCAGTCACCGTGAAGAAACCCGCCGCCAAGGCCACGCCAGCATCCAAGCCCGCCGCAAAGAAGGCGACGGCTGCGAAGGCTGTACCCGCGGCGAAAAAGGTTTCCGCCACCGCGAATGCGCCTGCAACGAAGGAGAAAAGCGCATCCAAAAAGCCCGCAGCACCACCGGCCAAGGCCGTTGCCGCTGCGACGAAGAAGTCCACCGCGCCCGCCAAGCCTGCAACAGCAACCAAGACCGCAGGCGCGGGTCCATCGTCATCCAAACCCGTCGGCCGCCCTGCTGCCGTTCCTTCTGCTCCCCCGATCCCCATGAAAAAAACGGCTGCCGCCTCCTCTTCCGCCCCGGCGACACCCTCGATGCCCGCTCAAACCGCCACGCCCGCACCCGCCGCGCGTGGGGGCCGCGTGTCCCGGCTGTCGCAATTGACCGTCCCCTCGATGCCGCAATCCGTGGCATCGACGGCCGCCAAGTCCAGCTTCTCGCAGGCGCCGTCCACCGCGCTGGTGCCGCCGCCGCCCTTGGCCGTCAAGAAAGACCCCAAGCTCGCGAACAACTGGAAGACCAAGACGCCCGCCGAGCTGACCGATGCCGAAGTCATCGCGATGCCCGACACCGAGTACATGAACGAAAAGCAGATGGCGTTCTTCCGCCTGAAGCTCGAAGAACTCAAGCGCGGCATCCTGGAAAACGCCGGCGAGACCACCGAGCACCTGCGTGAAGACACCGTGGTCGTGCCCGACCCGGCCGACCGCGCCACCATCGAGGAAGAACACGCCCTCGAACTGCGCACGCGCGACCGCGAACGCAAGCTGCTGAAAAAGATCGAGCAGTCGATCCAGCGCATCGACGCGGGCGACTACGGCTACTGCGACGAGACCGGCGAGCCGATCGGCGTGGGGCGCCTCTTGGCCCGCCCGACCGCCACGCTGTCGCTCGAGGCGCAACAGCGCCGCGAGCTCAAGCAGAAAATGTTCGGGGATTGATCCGGGTCAAGGTAGATAAAAACCAGCCCGTTCGATAGTCTTCGCCGAATGTCAAAGGAAGAATCGGGCCGCCTTTTCTCGAAGGTGGCCAAATTTGTCCGCAATCCGCTCAAGGATTGGTCGGAGCTGGATGCGCCTTCCTCCGCGACGTCGGACTCCTCGCTGCCCGATCAGACGTACAGCCGGGAGATGCTCAAGGAGATGATCGAGCGGCGCCAGCGCAACGATTTCGTTCGCCGGCGCGAGTTCGACATGCTGCGCAAGCTGCGCCAGCGCGAGGCGGCCGCCCATGCCTTCGAGGCAACGGTCACGCCGTCGTCATTCAACGTCAACAGCTCTTCGGAAAAGTCCGAGGGCCGCGCGCTCACGCTCAAGAAGATCGACGAGATCGAAGAGCAGATGTCGCAGCAATGGTGGAAGGGTCGCGGCCCGAACGGCGAAACGCTGGTCAACCCGCCGCCCGATGCCGGCGCCGAGACGCTGCCGCCGGTGCATGTCGACGATCTGCTCCAGCCGCCTCCCGTGCATCGCGCGGTGGCGGCTGTGGCGCCCGTGGCGGCCGCGAGTGCGGCGGCCAGCGCTGGCGGTGCGCCGCCGCTGCTGTCCTCCAGGCTGGCGCACGACGGCGCGCTGGAAGAGGCGGTGATCCGCTTCGCGCACGGCGACGATGCCGGTGCCGAGGCCATCCTGCTGCAGGCGCTGGCGTCCGACACCCCGCCGGGCACCGACGGCGAGAACGATGCAGCGGCCGAGCGCGACGACAGCCGCTGGCGCACCCTGTTCGACCTGTACCGCGCCACCGGCGACGCCGCCAAGTTCGCGGCTGCCCGCATGCGTTACGCGGCGCGCATGAAGCGCATGGGACCCGATTGGGTGTCGCTCGAAGAGCTGGCCCGCAGCGTGAAGGCGGTCACCGCCAGCGAAGAGGCCGAGCAGGGCGGTGGTGACGGCGCGCTGGCCGACTGGAACAGCCCCGCGCGGCTGGCCCGCGACGGATTGATGAGCCTCACGCGCGCCCTGTCGCAGGCCGGTTCGGTCTGGACGCTCGACTGGCGTGCGCTGACCGCCATCGAGCTCGAAGCGGCTGCGCCCATGCGCGTGCTGCTGACCCACTGGGCCGATTCGCCGGTCAAGCTGCGCTTCATCGGCTCCGCGCAATTGCTGGCCGTGCTGGCCGAGGCGGCGCCCAACAACGAGCGCGGCACGGACGACATCTGGTGGCAACTGCACCTGGCCGCGCTGCGCGTCATGCACCTGCCCGATGACTTCGAGCTGGTCGCGCTCAACTACTGCATCACCTACGAGGTGTCGCCGCCGTCCTGGCAGGACCCGCAGGGCGAATGCACCGCGCTCGCCGCGCCGCCGCCGAGCAAGGGCAGTTCGGTGTGGTCGCTCCTGTCGAGCGCGGAATCCGAGAGCTTTCCTTCGCACGACACCGGCTTTGCCGCGCTGGCGGGCGACCTGCGCGGCGAATCGCTGTCGTCCTGGCAGCGGCTGGACACGGACCTGCGGCACACCACGGCGCCCGTCATTTCATGCGCGGCGCTGCTGCGCATGGACCTGGCGGCGGCCGGCACGCTGCTGAGTTGGGTGCGGGCGCGGGATGCCAACGGCGAGCGGGTGCAGTTCGTCGATGCGCATCGGCTGATCGCCGCGCTCTTCGGCCTCGTCGGCATTGCAGACCACGCCACGGTAGCCGTTCGAAAGAACTGAAACCGGCCCTGTCTCGGGGTTGCATTGCCTTCGGCCATCCCCAGATGGCTTCGATGGAACAGTTTCACGGCACCACCATCGTGAGCGTGCGCCGCAAGACCCCCCAAGGCGACCAGGTCGCCATTGGCGGGGACGGGCAGGTCACTCTCGGCAATATCGTCATCAAGGGCACGGCGCGCAAGGTGCGCCGCCTCTATCACGGCAAGGTGCTGGCCGGCTTTGCCGGCGCCACCGCCGACGCCTTCACGCTCTTCGAGCGCTTCGAGGCCAAGCTCGAAAAGCACCAGGGGCACCTGACCCGCGCGGCAGTCGAACTCACCAAGGATTGGCGCACCGACCGCGTGCTGCGCAAGCTCGAGGCGATGCTGGCCGTGGCGGATGCCACCACCTCGCTCATCATCACCGGCAACGGCGACGTGCTGGAGCCCGAGGACGGCGTGATCGCCATCGGCTCGGGCGGCGCATATGCCCAGTCGGCAGCCAAGGCGCTGATCGACAACACCGACCTTTCGGCCGAGCAGATCGTGCGCAAATCGCTGGCGATCGCCGGAGAAATCTGCATTTACACGAACATGAACCACACGGTGGAAGCGCTCTGACCATGTCCATGACCCCCCAGGAAATCGTCTCCGAGCTGGACAACCACATCGTCGGCCAGCCCGCTGCCAAGCGCGCCGTGGCCATCGCCCTGCGCAACCGCTGGCGCCGCCAGCAGGTCGACGAAAAGCTGCGCAGCGAGATCACCCCGAAGAACATCCTCATGATCGGCCCGACGGGCGTGGGCAAGACCGAGATCGCCCGCCGCCTCGCGCGCCTGGCGGATGCGCCCTTCATCAAGGTCGAGGCGACCAAGTTCACCGAGGTGGGCTACGTCGGCAAGGACGTGGATTCGATCATTCGCGACCTCGCTGAAATCGCCGTCAAGCAGACCCGCGAATCCGAAAGCGCCAAGGTGCGCGCGCGCGCGGAAGACGCCGCCGAAGACCGCATCCTCGACGTGCTGCTGCCCCCGGCGCGCGGTGCCGACGGCACGACCCCGGCGATCGACGGCCCCAACCCCACGCGCCAGGCGTTTCGCAAGAAGCTGCGCGAGCACCAGCTGGACGACAAGGAAATCGAACTCGACCTGGCCGAAACCCGCACGCCGCTGGAAATCATGGGCCCCGCCGGCATGGAGGAGATGACCGAGCAATTGCGCGGCATGTTCGGCCAGATGGGCGGCGGCAAGCGCAAGACGCGCAAGCTCAAGATCGCCGAGGCGCTGCGCCTGCTGATCGACGAGGAGGCCGCCAAGCTCGTGAACGAGGACGAGATCCGCGCGCAGGCCATCACCAACGCCGAGCAGAACGGCATCGTCTTCATCGACGAGATCGACAAGGTCGCCACGCGCAGCGAAGCGCAGGGCTCCGACGTGTCGCGCCAAGGCGTGCAGCGCGACCTGCTGCCGCTGGTGGAGGGCACGGCCGTGACCACCAAGTACGGCGTGGTCCGCACCGATCACATGCTGTTCATCGCGAGCGGCGCGTTCCACCTGAGCAAGCCGAGCGACCTGATTCCCGAGCTGCAGGGGCGCTTTCCGATCCGTGTCGAGCTGCAGTCGCTCTCGGTGTCGGACTTCGAGAGCATCCTCACGCAGACCCGCGCGTCGCTCGTGAAGCAGTACCAGGCGCTGCTCGCGACCGAGGGCGTGACGCTCGATTTCCAGCCCGACGGCGTGACCCGCCTGGCGAGCATTGCGTTCGAAGTGAACGAGCGCACCGAGAACATCGGCGCGCGCCGTTTGTCGACCGTGATGGAGCGCCTGCTCGATGAGGTAAGCTTCGACGCGGCCCGCATCGAAGGCCAGACGATCCGCATCGATGCCGCTTACGTCGACGAGCGCCTTGCGGCACTAAGTCACGACGAAGACCTTTCGCGCTTCATCCTCTGAAGCTGCTTCTCTTCCCGCTGTAACGGGGGAATGCTTCACGCATTACTTTCACTGCGTGAGCTAAGTACTTAATGCTCAACGAAATTCGCCGATTCCAAGCTTTTGGAATCGGTGCTAAGTCGTTGATTCCATTACAAAAAATACCACCAACGGCCAGTTGCGCCCCAAGTGTTTCCTGCTACAGTGCAAAAAAGTGCAGTTAAGTGGGAAAAAGTGCGGATAGTGCCCCTTTCGGGTATTGCAGCACCTCCCAACACAGGGGTTCGTGGTCGTGTTTCAAGGCGCTTCATCGCTCAGTCTGGATGCCAAGGGGCGGCTCTCCGTGCCGACCCGGCACCGTGACGTCCTGAGCGCGACGGCAGGCGGCCAGCTCACGATCACCAAGCATCCGCACGGGTGCCTCATGGTGTTCCCCCGTCCCGAATGGGAAAAATTCCGCGAGCGCATCGCTGCGCTGCCGATGTCGGCGCAGTGGTGGAAGCGTGTCTTCCTGGGCAATGCGATGGACGTCGAGATGGACGGCACGGGCCGCATCCTGGTGTCGCCCGAACTGCGCGCCGCGACGGGCATCGTGCGCGACACGCTGCTGCTGGGCATGGGCAACCACTTCGAACTCTGGGACAAGGCCACCTACGAGGCCAAGGAGGCCGAGGCCACCCAGGGCGAGATGCCGGATGTGTTTCAGGACTTCGCGTTCTGAGGACCCACGTGAACACCCCATGGACCCATACGACCGTCTTGCTGAACGAAGCGGTGGAAGCCCTTCTTTCCGGCAGCGCGACGGCCACCGGCACCTACGTGGATGCGACCTTCGGGCGCGGAGGGCATGCGCGCGCGATCCTCGCGCGGCTCGCTCCGGAAGGCAGGTTGATCGCGTTCGACAAGGATGCGGAAGCGGTGGCCGAAGCAGCGCGCATCTCGGATGCGCGTTTTTCCATCCGGCACCAGGGATTCCGCTCGCTGGGCGAGCTGCCCGACGCCAGCGTGGCGGGCGTGCTGATGGACCTGGGCGTGAGCTCGCCGCAGATCGACAACCCGGTGCGCGGCTTCAGTTTTCGATTCGACGGCCCGCTCGACATGCGCATGGACACCACGCGCGGCGAGAGCGTGGCCGAATGGCTGGCAACGGCCGAACTTCAGCAGATTGCAGAGGTGATCCGTGACTATGGCGAAGAACGGTTTGCTGTTCAGATTGCAAAGGCGATTGTTGCTCGCCGACAAGAACGGGGCGCAATTTCAACCACCACCGAACTGGCCGAGCTCGTGGCTGGCACGGTCAAAACCCGCGAGCAGGGCCAGAACCCTGCAACGCGCACATTTCAGGCTTTTCGGATTTTCATCAACGCCGAGCTTGAAGAGCTGCAACAGGCGCTAGAGGCGAGCCTGTCCGTGTTGCAGCCTGGAGGCCGGCTCGCGGTGATCAGCTTCCATTCGCTGGAAGATCGCATCGTCAAGCAGTTCATCGCCAAGCACTCGAAGGAGGTCTACGACCGTCGAGCGCCTTTCGCTGCGCCCAAGGTGATGAAGCTCAATGCGCTCGAGCGCATCAAGCCGTCCGAAGACGAAGTGCGCGGCAACCCGCGCTCGCGCAGCGCGATCCTGCGGGTCGCCGAACGCACCGAGGCCAACTGACATGGCCCGGCTCAACCTCCTTCTGCTGATGGCCGTCATCGCGACGTCGCTCTATCTCGTCCACACGCAGTACCGCTCGCGCCAGCTCTACACCGAGCTCGACCGCGTGCAGCAGGAGGCCCGCCGCCTCGAGACCGACCGCGACCGCCTGCAGGTCGAGAAGCGCGCCCAGGCCACGCCGCTGCGCGTGGAGAAGCTCGCCAAGGAGCAGCTGCAGATGCGCACCACCACGCCGGCCATCACGCAGTACGTGCGCCCGGACGGTTCGGTGATCCCGGCCGTCGCGCCGCTGCCGCCCGTGACGCCGCCCAAGCCGGCCGCCACCACCGCCAGGGGGGCTGCACGATGAGCCGCCGCGACCGCAGCGTGCGCTACACCACCAGCCCCTTGCTCGCGAGCAAGACGCCCGTGTGGCGCAGCAAGTTCATCGTCGCGGGCATCGCGTTCGGCTTTCTCGGGCTGGCGGGGCGGGCCGCGTACGTGCAGGTCTTCAACAACAGCTTCTTCCAGCGGCAGGGCGAAGTGCGCTTCGCGCGCACGCTGGAGCTGCCGGCCAACCGCGGCCGCATCCTGGACCGCAACGGGCTCATCCTCGCCTCCAGCGTGGTGGCGCCCAGCATCTGGGCGATTCCCGAGGACATCGAGCGCGACGACCCCGAGGTGCGCGCCAAGCTCAAGCAGGTGGCCAAGCTGCTGGAGATGCCGCAGAAGGACTTCGACAAGAAGCTGCAGGACGAGGACAAGACCTTCGTCTGGATCAAGCGCCAGGTCGACGAGCCCATCGCCAAGCAGATCGCCGCGATGAACCTCAAGGGCATCTACCAGCGCAAGGAATACAAGCGCCAGTACCCCGAGGGCGAGGCGGCCGCGCACGTGGTCGGCTTCACCAACGTGGAAGACAGCGGCCAGGAAGGCATCGAGCTCGCGTTCAACGGCGACCTGGCCGGCAAGGCGGGCTCGCGCCGCGTCATCAAGGACCGCCTGGGCCGCGTGGTCGAGGGCGTGGGCGACATCGTGCCGCCGCTGGACGGCAAGGACATCCAGCTGAGCGTCGACAGCAAGGTGCAGTTCTTCGCCTACCAGAAGCTGCGCGACGCCGTGACGGCCCGCAAGGCCAAGGCCGGCAGCGTGGTGGTGCTCGACTCGGTCACCGGCGAGGTGCTGGCGCTGGCCAACTACCCGAGCTACGTTCCCGACAAGCGCCAGAACCTCACCGGCGAACAGCTTCGCAACCGCGCCATCACCGACACCTTCGAGCCCGGCTCGACGATGAAGCCGATCACCGTCGGCATGGCGCTGGAAGCCGGCCGCGTGAAGCCCTCCACGCTGATCGAGACCGGCCCCGGCCGCTACCAGATCGGCGGCTTCACCATCAGCGACACCCACAACTACGGCACGCTGACGGTCGAGGGCGTCATCCAGAAGTCGAGCAACGTCGGCGCGCTCAAGATCGCGCAGAAGATGACCCCGCACGAGATGTGGGACACCTACACCGCGCTGGGCTACGGCCAGAAGCCGCAGATCCAGTTTCCCGGCGCGGTCACCGGGCGCCTGCGTCCCTGGAAGACCTGGAAGCCGGTCGAGCAGGCCACCATGGCCTACGGCTACGGCCTGTCGGCGTCGCTGTTCCAGATGGCGCATTCGTACACCTCGTTCGCGCACGACGGCTCGATCATTCCGGTCACCATCCTCAAGATCGCCGAGGCGCCGGTCGGCGTGCGGGTGTTCTCGCCCTCCAACGCGCTGGCCGTGCGCAAGATGCTGCAGATGGCCGCCGGCCCCGGCGGCACCGGCACGCGCGCGCAGACGGTCGGCTACTCGGTCGGCGGCAAGTCGGGCACGGCCCACAAGCAGGTCGGCAAGGGCTACGCGAGCAACAAGTACCGCGCCTGGTTCACCGGCATGGCGCCCATCGAGAAGCCGCGCATCATCGTCGCGGTGATGATCGACGAGCCCTCCGACGGCCAGTACTTCGGCGGCCTCGCCGCGGCGCCCGTGTTCAGCGAAGTCGTGCAGCAGACGCTGCGCATGATGAACGTCGCCCCCGACCTCGCAGTCAAACCCCTGGTGATGACGCAGGGCGTCGACGAGAGCTTCTGAGCATGCTGACACTCACTTCCCCCCAACTGGCCGCGCTCTGGCTCAAGGAGCGCGTTCAGGGTGCGCTGCATGCCGACAGCCGGCCGGTGGGCGCGGGCGACGGCTTCGTCGCCTGGCCCGGCGCCGCGACCGACGGGCGCAAGCATGTGGCGGCGGCGCTCGCGCAGGGCGCTGCAGCCTGCCTGGTCGAGTACGAAGGCGTCGACGCCTTCGGCTTCGATCGAAGCGAATACGGCGATCGCATCGCGGCCTACCCGGGCCTGAAGGCGGCCACCGGCCCGATCGCTTCGGCCTTCCACGACGACCCCTCGGCACAGCTCGACGTGCTGGCCGTGACAGGCACCAACGGCAAGACCTCCACAGCCTGGTGGCTGGCCGAATCGCTTTCCACGCTGCGCGCGGCAGGCGGCGTGCGCGCGATGCAGCCCGACGGCACCATGGAGCGCGGTGCGCCGTCGCCCTGCGCCGTGATGGGCACGCTGGGCATTGGCGTGCCGCCCGAGCTCACCTACACCGGCCTCACGACGCCCGACCCCGTGATGATGCAGGGCGCATTGCGCGACATGGTCGCGCACGGCTTCGGCGCCTGTGCCATCGAGGCCTCGTCGATCGGCATCGCCGAGCGCCGGCTCGACGGCACCCGGATCGCGGTCGCGGTGTTCACCAATTTCACCCAGGACCACCTGGACTACCACGGCAGCATGGATGCCTACTGGGCAGCCAAGGCCGAACTCTTCCGCTGGCCGGGCCTGCGTGCCGCGGTGATCAACATCGACGACATGCACGGCGCGAGTCTGTGCGCCAACCTCGTGGACGCCGGCATCGGCGCGCTCGACGTCTGGACCGTGTCGGCCGGCGGCAAGGCCGCGCGCCTCGTGGCGCGCGACATCGGCTACGACGCGCAGGGCCTGCAGTTCTCGGTGGCCGAGCACGGCACCGCATCGGTCGAGCGGCTTTCCACCGGCCTGATCGGCCAGTACAACGTGGCCAACCTGCTCGGCGTGCTCGGCACGCTGCGCGCGCTGGGGCTTTCGCTGTCGCAAGCCGTGGCGGCTTGCGCCAACCTCACGAGCGTGCCCGGCCGCATGGAGCGGGTGAGCGTCGGCGGCAATGCGCCGCTGGCCGTGGTCGACTATGCCCACACTCCCGACGCCCTCGACAAGGCGCTCGCTGGCCTGCGCCCGCTGGCGCAACAGCGCGGCGGCGCGCTCTGGTGCCTGTTCGGCTGCGGCGGCGATCGCGACCCGATCAAGCGCCCGATGATGGCCGCCGTCGCCGAGCGCCAGGCCGACCACGTCGTCGTGACCAGCGACAACCCGCGCAGCGAAAAGCCCGACGCGATCATCAGCCAGGTGCTGCGCGGCTTCTCGCACTCCGACGCCGCCCAGGTGCAGCCCGACCGCGCCGCCGCCATCGCCGATGCGATCGCGCAGGCCGCGCCGCAGGACGTGGTGCTCATCGCCGGCAAGGGCCACGAGGCCTGGCAGGAGATCGCGGGCCAGCGCCTGCCGTTCTCCGACAAGACCCATGCGCTGGATGCGCTGACCAGGCGAGGTGCAGCATGAGTCGCCGGGCCGTTCCCAAGACGAATTCCGCAGCGCGAAACGCGGAGGTCTCCGAATGAGCGATATGACGCCGCTCGACCTGACGCTCGCCCAGGCGCAGCAATGGATTCCGGGCTCGCGCCTCGTGGGTGACCCGGCAACAGTCATCGCGCGTGTGCACACCGACACCCGCACGCTGGCGCAGGGCGACCTGTTCGTCGCGCTCAAGGGCGAGCGCTTCGACGCCAACGAATTCCTCGCGCAGGCCAGGGAGCAGGGCGCGGTCGCGGCCATCGCCCACCACGGCCTCGAAGCCGCCGGCCTCGCGGGCCTTGAAGTGCCCGACTCGCTGGCCGCGCTCGGTGCGCTCGGCGCGGGCTGGCGCGCGCAGTTCGAGCTGCCGCTGATCGCGGTCACCGGCAGCAACGGCAAGACCACCGTCACGCAGATGATCGCGGCCGTGCTCGTCGCCTTCCGCGCCGATCGCGCGCTGGCAACCGCCGGCAACTTCAACAACGAGATCGGCGTGCCGCTCACGCTGCTGCGCCTGCGGGCGCGCCACCAGCACGCGGTGCTGGAGCTGGGCATGAACCATCCGGGCGAGATCGCGCGGCTGGCCGCCATCTCGCGCCCGACCATCGCGCTGGTCAACAACGCGCAGCGCGAGCACCAGGAATTCATGGCCACCGTCGAAGCGGTGGCCATCGAGAACGCCGCCGTGTTCGCGGTGCTGCCCGACGACGGCACGGCCGTCTTCCCGTATGGCGACACCTTCACCTCGCTCTGGACCGACATGGCGCACGACGGCGGCTCGCGCCGCTGCATGACCTTCGGCGAAGACGCGGACGCCGACATCTCGCTGGACAGCGCCGAATGGAAGCAGGGCGCATGGGCGGTCCGCATCCGCACGCCGCTGGGCGCCTTCGATGCGCAGTTGCACATCGCCGGCCGCCACAACGTGGGCAACGCGCTGGCGGCCACGGCCTGCGCGCTTGCCGCGGGCGTGCCGATCGAGCGCATCGCCGCCGGCCTCAGCGCCTTCGAGCCGGTCAAAGGCCGCTCCAAGGCCAGCGAAGTCGTGCTGTCGAACAAGCACACGCTCACGCTGGTCGACGACAGCTACAACGCCAACCCCGATTCCGTGATCGCCGCCATCGACGTGCTGGCGGGCCTGCCCGGTCCGCGCCTGCTGGTGCTCGGCGACATGGGCGAGGTCGGCAACCGCGCGCCCGAGTTCCACGCCGAGGTCGGCGCCTGGGCCAGGCAGCGCGGCATCGAGGCCGTCTACACGCTCGGCGCCGAGACGGCGCACACCGTCGCGGCCTTCCAGGACGCGGACAACGGCCGTCATTTCGGCGACTACGACGCACTGCACGCCGCCGTGCTGGCGCGCCTGCCGCTGGTCGGCAGCGTGCTGGTGAAGGGCTCGCGCTTCATGAAGATGGAGCGCGTGGTGCAGGCGATTGGCGATCTCGCTCAGTCACATCCCAAAACAACAAAAGGAGGCCGGTCATGACGCATGAGCCGCGCGACACCACATGCTGATGAGCCTGGCCCAATGGCTGCAGACGCTTTCGCCCGAGTTCGGGTTCCTGCGCGTTTTCCAGTACCTCACCTTCCGCGCGCTGATGGCGGCGCTCACGGCGCTGGTCGTCGGCCTGGTGGCCGGCCCGTACGTGATCCGCCGGCTCGCCGCGCTCAAGATCGGCCAGCCGGTGCGCGGCTACGGCATGGAGACGCATCTCACCAAGAGCGGCACGCCCACCATGGGCGGCGTGCTGGTGCTGTTCGCGATCGCCTTCGCCACGCTGCTGTGGTTCGATATCTCGAACCGTTTCGTGTGGATCGTGCTGTGGGTGACGATGGGCTTCGGCGCCATCGGCTGGGTCGACGACTGGCGCAAGGTGGTGCGCAAGGACCCGGAAGGCATGCGCTCGCGCGAGAAGTACTTCTGGCAATCGTTGGTCGGGCTGCTCGCGGGCTTCTATCTCCTCTTCAGCATTTCCGAGAGCTCCAACTGGCGCGTGCTGCAGCTGTTCTTCGCCTGGGTGCAGTCGGGCTTCGACCTTGACTTCCCGCCCAAGATCAACCTGCTGGTGCCCTTCTTCAAGGAAGTGAGCTATCCGCTGGGCGGCATCGGTTTCGTGATCCTCACCTACCTGGTGATCGTGGGTGCGAGCAACGCGGTCAACCTGACCGACGGGCTCGATGGCCTGGCGATCATGCCGGTGGTGATGGTGGGCTCGGCGCTGGGCGTCTTCGCCTATGTCACGGGCAGCGCGGTGTATTCCAAGTACCTGCTGTTCCCCAACATCCCGGGCTCGGGCGAACTCCTGGTGTTCTGCTCGGCGATGGCCGGCGCGGGCCTGGCGTTCCTCTGGTTCAACACCCATCCGGCGCAGGTCTTCATGGGCGACGTGGGCGCGCTCGCGCTCGGCGGCGCGCTGGGCACCATCGCGGTCATCGTGCGCCAGGAGATCGTGTTCTTCATCATGGGCGGCATCTTCGTGGTCGAGGCGATCTCGGTGATGGCGCAGGTCATGTACTTCAAGTACACGAAGAAGCGCTATGGCGAAGGCCGCCGCGTGCTCAAGATGGCGCCGCTGCACCACCACTTCGAGAAGAGCGGCTGGCGCGAGACGCAGGTCGTGGTGCGCTTCTGGATCATCACGATGCTGCTGTGCCTCGTGGGTCTTTCGACGTTGAAGCTGCGGTGAGAAAGAGCCGATGCGCCATCTGAAAGACCTCCCCGTCCTCGTCCTCGGCCTCGGTGCGTCCGGCCTGGCGATGGCGCGCTGGTGCGCGCGCCACGGTGCGGTCGTGACCGTGGCGGACACGCGCGAGGCGCCCGCTGCGCTCGCGACGCTGCAGGCGGAGTTGCCCGCGGTGACGTTCGTCGGCGGGCCGTTCTCGGCCGCGCTGATCGAGGGCACGCCGATCCGCGCGGTGTACCGCTCGCCGGGACTGTCGCCCGAGACCATCGCGCCAGTCGTCGATGCGGCGCGCGCGGTGGGCCTCACGGTCGGCGGCGAACTCGATCTCTTTGCGCGCGCATTGCTGGATCTTCGAACGGTCGAAGTGCCGGTGGTGGAAGTCGCCGAAGCCGAGCCTGAAGCCGCGGCCGAACCAGTTGCAGAAGCGCCTGCCGAACCCGCGCTGCCCGAGGCACAAGCCGAGCTGGCGTTGACCGTCGAGCCGGCGGAAGCTGCGCGTGTTGAAGCAGCCGACGTCCGAGTCGCTCCGGAAGTGCCGGTAGTGCCGGCTACGACGGAAGAAGCGGTCGAAGCCGAAGTGGCTGCGCCTGCGCCTGCGGAGACGACCGGAGTCGTTGAAGCGGCCGAAGAGCCTGCGCAAACCGTAGAACCCGTTCCAGCAACCGAAAGCACGGACGCTGCCGAACCGATCGACGCAGCACCCGAATCCGCAACGCCGGCAACGCCTGCAATGGCGGAGGCCATGCCGCGCGATCCTTCGCTGAGCGTTCCGGTCTCGCCGCCTGCGGAAGACGATGCCGCACCGTCGGCAGAAGCCGCAGCAACCACCGATGCCGCGCCCGAAGCGACGACGCCGGCACCTGCACCTGCCACCGGCTCCCGTCTTCCCGCCACCGGCAAGCCCTACGTTCCCACGGCCGCCCGCGAGGCCGCCGAGTTCGTCGCCAAGATCGCCGAACTCTCGGCCACCAATCCGGCCTCCGCCGCGGTGGAGGAAGAGCCGACCGCCCAGTTGCCCCTGGTGCCCATCGAAGAACCGCAGGCGCCCAAGGGCTACACGCCCGCGGTGCTCGCCATCACCGGCACCAACGGCAAGACCACCGTCACCGCGCTCACCGGCCAGCTGGTCGAGCGCGCGGGCAAGCGCGTGGCCGTCGCCGGCAATATCGGCCCGACGCTGCTCGACACCCTGGCCGCGCACATCGACGCCGAGACGCTGCCCGATGTCTGGGTGCTCGAACTCTCGAGCTTCCAGCTCGATGGCGTGCAGGGCTTCGAGCCGACCGCCGCCACCGTGCTCAACCTCACGCAGGACCACCTCGACTGGCACGGCGACATGCCGGCCTACGCGGCGGCCAAGGCGCGCATCTTCGGCGCGCAGGGCCTCATGATCCTGAACCGCGACGACGCGGGCGTGATGGCGATGCTGCCGCCGCCCGTGCGGGTGAAGCTGCAGCGTCCGCAGATCCGCACGCACGTCACCTTCGGCAGCACGATGCCGCTGCGCCCGGGCGACTACGGCATCGAGCGCATCAACGGCATCGCCTGGCTGGTGCGCGCGCTGGAAGCCGACGAAACGCAGAAGCGCAAGCGCGGCGCGGTGGTCGAAGAAGAAATCTTCTTCCAGCGCCTGATGCCCGCCGACGCGCTGCGCATCCGCGGCCGCCACAACGCGATGAACGCACTGGCCGCGCTGGCACTCGCCACAGCCGCCGACTGCCCGCTGGGCCCGATGCTCTACGGCCTGCGCGAATACCGCGGCGAGCCGCACCGCGTGGAGCCGATCGCGCTGATCGACGACGTGGAGTACTTCGACGACAGCAAGGGCACCAACGTCGGCGCGACGGTCGCCGCGCTGAATGGCCTGGGCGAAGACCGCCGCGTGGTCGTGATCCTCGGCGGCGAGGGCAAAGGCCAGGACTTCGAACCGCTCGCCGCACCCGTGGCGCAGCACGCGCGCGCCGTCGTGCTGATCGGCCGCGATGCGCCGCTGATCGAGGCCGAGCTGGCCCACACCGGCGTCTCGCTGATGCACGCCGCTTCGATGGACGAAGCCGTGAAGCTGGCCGCCGCGCGCGCCAACCCCGGCGATGCCGTGCTGCTGTCACCGGCCTGTGCGAGCTTCGACATGTTCAAGAACTACGAGCACCGCGCCGAGGTGTTTCGCGAGGCCGTGCAAACGCTCGCGGACAACCCGCGCGGCATGTCGGCCGACGGCTCGTCTCCGGAGGAAGCGCTGTGAACTCCGCTGCTGCAGGCGCCTCGACGCCAGATACCCGCACCGGTCGCTTCGGCGGCTGGTTCCGGCGCGCCCGCAGCGGCATCGATTCGCTGCCGGTGCACCTGCCGGTGCGCCTGGGCGGCGCCGGCATTTCGCAGACCAAGGCCACGCCGATGCGCGTGCTGGGCTTCGACCAGGCGCTGGTGTGGGTCACCGTGGCGCTCCTGACCTGGGGCCTGGTGATGGTGTATTCGGCCTCCATCGCGCTGCCCGACAACCCGCGCTTCGCGCGCGCCGGCTACAACGCCTCGTTCTTCCTCACGCGGCACGCGGCTTCGGTGGCGTTCGCCTTCATCGCGGCGCTGCTGGCCTTCCAGATCCCGATGAAGACCTGGGAGCGCGCCGCGCCCTGGCTCTTCGTGGCCTCGCTGCTGCTTCTCGTGGCGGTGCTCATTCCGCACATCGGCATCAACGTGAACGGCGCGCGCCGCTGGTTGCCGATGGGCTTCATGCGCTTCCAGCCCTCGGAACTGGCAAAGCTCGCGATGGTGCTCTACGCCGCCAGCTACATGGTGCGCAAGATGGAGATCAAGGAGCGGTTCTTCCGCGCCGTGCTGCCGATGGGCATCGCGGTGGTGGTGGTCGGCATGCTGGTGATGGCCGAGCCCGACATGGGCGCGTTCATGGTGATCGCGGTGATCGCCATGGGCATCCTGTTCCTGGGCGGCGTGAACGCGCGCATGTTCTTCGTGATCGCCGCGCTGGTGGTGGTGGCCTTCGGCACCATCGTGGCGAGCAGCCCGTGGCGCCGCGAGCGCATTTTTGCGTACCTCGACCCGTGGAGCGAGGAGCACGCGCTCGGCAAGGGCTACCAGCTGTCGCACTCGCTGATCGCCATCGGCCGCGGCGAGATCTTCGGCGTGGGCCTGGGCGGCAGCGTCGAGAAGCTGCACTGGCTGCCCGAGGCGCACACCGACTTCCTGCTCGCCGTGATCGGCGAGGAGTTCGGCCTGATCGGCGTGCTGCTGATCATCGGCCTCTTCCTCTGGCTGACCCGCCGCGTCATGCACATCGGCCGCCAGGCCATCGCGCTGGACCGCGTGTTCTCGGGCCTTGTGGCCCAGGGCGTCGGCGTGTGGATCGGCTTCCAGGCCTTCATCAACATGGGCGTGAACCTCGGCGCGCTGCCGACCAAGGGCCTGACCTTGCCGCTGATGAGCTTCGGCGGCTCGGCCATTCTGATGAACATGATCGCGCTGGCAGTGGTGCTGCGCATCGACTATGAAAATCGCGTTCTTATGCGCGGAGGCCGCGTATGACAGGGCGTACTGCACTCGTCATGGCCGGCGGCACCGGCGGCCACATCTTTCCGGGCCTCGCGGTGGCCGAGGCATTGCGCGAGCGCGGCTGGCGCGTGCACTGGCTGGGCGCGCCCGGCAGCATGGAAGAAAAGCTCGTGCCGCCGCGTGGCTTCGCGTTCGAGCCGGTGCAGTTCGGCGGGGTGCGCGGCAAGGGCCCGCTCACGCTGTTCCTGCTGCCGTTGAAACTGCTGCGCGCCTTCTGGCAGAGCTTTCGCGTGGTGCGCCGCGTGAAGCCCGACGTGCTGGTGGGCCTGGGCGGCTACATCACCTTTCCGGGCGGAATGATGGGCGTGCTGCTCAACAAGCCGCTGGTGCTGCACGAGCAGAACTCGGTCGCCGGCCTTGCCAACAAGGTGCTGGCGGGCGTGGCAGATCGCGTGTTCACCGCCTTCCCCAATGTGCTGAAGAAGGCGCAGTGGGTGGGCAACCCGCTGCGCACGGCGTTCACATCGCAGCCCGATCCGGCCACGCGTTTCGTGGGCCGCAGCGGTCCGCTCAAGCTGCTCGTCGTGGGCGGCAGCCTCGGCGCGCGCGGCCTCAACACCGTGGTGCCGCAGGCGCTGGCCCGCATCGAGCCGGCCACGCGCCCGCAGGTGCTGCACCAGAGCGGTACCAAGCAGATCGACGAGCTGCGCGCCAACTACACGGCCGCCGGCGTCGAGGGCGAACTCACGCCGTTCATCGAAGACACGGCGCAGGCCTATGCCGACGCGGACATCATCGTCGCGCGCGCCGGTGCCAGCACCGTCACAGAAATCGCGGCCGTCGGCGCAGCAGCGCTGTTCGTGCCTTTTCCCTCGGCGGTCGATGACCACCAGACCACCAACGCGCGCTTCCTCGTGGACGCGGGCGGCGGCTGGCTGGTGCAGCAGGCCGACCTCACACCTGAATTGCTGGCTGATTTGCTACAGAAAACCGAGCGCACCGCGCTGATCGAGAAGGCCGCCAAGGCCAAGACCATGCAGAAGACCGAAGCCGTGGAAGCGGTGGTCCGCGCTTGCGAGGAGCTTGCCAAATGAAGCACGCCATTCGCCACATCCACTTCGTCGGCGTCGGCGGCTCGGGCATGAGCGGCATCGCCGAGGTGCTGCTCAACCTGGGCTACAAGATCACCGGCTCCGACCTGTCCGACAGCGCCACGCTGCGCCGGCTTGCGGGCCTGGGCATCGGCACTTTCGTGGGCCATGCGGCCGCGCACATCGACGGCGCGGACGCGGTCGTCACCTCGACTGCCGTGCAGCCGGACAACGCCGAAGTGCTGGCCGCGCGCGAGAAACGCATTCCGGTCGTGCCGCGCGCGCTGATGCTGGCCGAGCTGATGCGCCTGAAGCAGGGCATCGCGATCGCCGGCACGCACGGCAAGACCACCACCACGAGCCTCGTGGCAAGCGTGCTCGACGCGGCCGGGCTCGACCCGACCTTCGTGATCGGCGGGCGCCTGAACAGCGCGGGCGCGAACGCACAACTGGGCAGCGGCGACTACATCGTGGTGGAGGCCGACGAGTCGGATGCCTCGTTCCTGAACCTGCTGCCCGTGATGGCGGTGGTCACGAACATCGACGCCGACCACATGGAGACCTACGGGCACGACTTCGCGAAGCTCAAGAAGGCCTTCGTCGACTTCCTGCACCGCATGCCGTTCTATGGCGTGGCGATTCTCTGCACCGACGATCCGGCGGTGCGCGACATCGTGGCAGACGTCACCTGCCCGGTCACCAGCTACGGCTTCGGCGAGGACGCCCAGGTGCGCGCGATCGACGTGCGCGCCGTTGGCGGCCAGATGCATTTCACCGCGCAGCGCCGCAACGGCGTGACGCTGCCGGACCTGCCCATCGTGTTGAACCTGCCGGGCGAGCACAACGTGCGCAATGCGCTGTCTGTGATCGCGGTGGCGGTCGAGCTGGGCATTCCCGACGAGGCGGTGCAGCGCGGCCTCGCGGGCTTCAAGGGCGTGGGCCGCCGCTTCCAGAGCTACGGCGAAGTGCGCGTGCCGGGCGATGCCGGCAGCTTCACCGTGATCGACGACTACGGCCACCACCCGGTCGAGATGGCGGCCACGATCGCCGCCGCGCGCGGCGCGTTTCCGGGCCGCCGGCTGGTGCTGGCGTTCCAGCCGCATCGCTACACCCGCACGCGCGATTGCTTCGAGGATTTCGTGAAGGTCATCGGCACGGCCGATTCGGTGCTGCTCGGCGAGGTCTATGCCGCGGGCGAGGCGCCCATCGTGGCCGCCGACGGCCGCACGCTGGCGCGCGCGCTGCGCGTGGCCGGCAAGGTGGAGCCGGTGTTCGTCGACGACATCGCGGCCATGCCGCAAGCGGTGCTGGACAACGCGCGCCCGGGCGACGTGGTGCTGTCCATGGGCGCCGGTTCCATCGGCGCGGTGCCGGGCAAGGTGGTCGAGCTCGGCGGCGCCGCCGCACCATCTTCAACAACATCGGAGCGCGGCTCGCGCAAGGGGAGGGCGTCGTGAGCCTTCAGGATCCAAAACTCTTCGGCAAGGTCGCCGTGCTGTTCGGCGGCAGTTCCGCGGAACGCGAAGTCTCGTTGATGTCGGGCACCGGCGTGCTGGAGGCGTTGCGCTCGCGCGGCGTCGACGCGCATGCCTTCGATCCGGCCGAGCGCGAGCTGGTCGAGCTCAAGCGCGAAGGCTTCGCGCGCTGCTTCGTCGCGCTGCATGGCCGCCATGGCGAAGACGGCACGGTGCAGGGCGCGCTCGAACTGCTCGGCATTCCCTACACCGGCTCGGGCGTCATGGCCTCGAGCGTGGCGATGGACAAGGTCATGACCAAGCGCATCTGGCAGGCCGACGGCCTGCCGACCCCCAAGTACGTGCGCCTGGCCTTCGACCAGCAAAGCCGCGAGCAGGTCATGGTGGTGCCCGACGTGCTGGGCCTGCCGCTGATCGTGAAGCCGCCGCGCGAGGGCTCGTCCATCGGCGTGACCAAGGTCGAGGGCTATTCGCAGATGCAGGACGCCGTCGCGCTCTCGGCCAAATACGACGCCGACGTGCTCTGCGAGGAGTTCATCGAAGGCGAGGAAGTGACCTGCGCCGTGCTCGGCCAGGGGCTCGACGCGCGTGCGCTCCCGGTGGTGCGCATCGCCGCGCCCGAAGGCGCCTACGACTACCAGAACAAGTACTTCACCGACGACGTGAAGTACCAGTGCCCGAGCGGCCTGCCGGCTGCCGAGGAGCACGAGATCCAGCGCATCACGCTGGCCGCGTACCACACGCTCGGCTGCCGCGGCTGGGGCCGCGCCGACGTGATGATCCGCGCCAGCGACCGCAAGCCCTTCCTGCTCGAGATGAACACCTCGCCCGGCATGACCAGCCATTCGCTGGTGCCGATGTCGGCGCGTGCGGCCGGCATTCCCTACGAAGAGCTGTGCTTGCGCGTGCTGGCCTCCGCTTCGCTGGACGCAAAGGGAGGCGCGCAATAGCCATGGCCGACAGCATCCCCGCGCCCTTCGACGTCAAGCTCATGAACATCGTGGCGAACCTCGCGTTCGTGGCGGTGGCGTTCATGCTGCTGGCGGCGGGCGCCTGGTGGGTGCTGCGCCAGCCTTTCTTCCCGCTCGCGGGGATCAAGGTGGACGGCGAAGTGACGCACAACAACGCGGTCACGCTGCGCGCCAACGTGGCGCCGCAGCTGTCGGGCAACTTCTTCACCATCGACCTGGCGCGTGCGCGCACCGCCTTCGAGGCGGTGCCGTGGGTGCGCAGCGCGGTGGTGCGGCGCGAGTTCCCGAACAAGCTGCGCGTGACGCTGACCGAGCAGGTGCCGGTGGCCAGCTGGGGCGACGAGGCCGGCTCCAAGCTCATCAACGGTTTCGGCGATGTGTTCGAGGCGAACGTGGCCGAGGTCGACGAGAACCTGCCGCGCCTGGACGGCCCCATCGAGCAGGCCGGGCAGGTGCTGGGCATGTACCGCGTGCTCGCGCCGCAGTTCCAGCCCTACGACTTCGGCATCGACGAGCTCACTCTGTCCAGCCGCGGCAGCTGGAAGGTGGTGCTGGACAGCGGTGCGCAGATCGAGCTGGGGCGCGGGCAGAGCGAAGAGGTGTCGGCCCGGTTGCAGCGCTTCCTGAAGACCGTGACGCAGGTCGCGGGCCAGTACCACCGCACGGTGGCCGACGTCGAAGGCGCCGACCTGCGCCACAACGACGCGTATGCATTGCGGCTGCGCGGCGTCACCACGGTCTCACCCGAGACCCCAAGAAGAATCAAGTAGCGCACAGCGAGAAATCGAGGACATATCTCAATGCCCAAAGAATACAAAGACCTGGTCGTAGGACTGGACATCGGCACCGCCAAGGTGATGGTGGTCGTGGCCGAGGTGCTGCCCGGCGGCGAGCTCAAGCTCGCCGGGCTCGGCATCGCGCCGAGCAATGGCTTGAAGCGCGGCGTGGTGGTGAACATCGACGCCACGGTGCAGAGCATCCAGCAGGCGCTGAAAGAAGCCGAGCTGATGGCCGATTGCAAGATCAGCCGCGTCTACACCGGCATCACCGGCAGCCACATCCGCGGCATCAATTCGAGCGGCATGGTGGCGGTGAAGGACAAGGAAGTGACGCCCGCCGACGTGGCCCGCGTGGTGGAAACCGCGCGCGCGATCAACATCTCGAGCGATCAGCGCCTCCTGCTGGTGGAGCCTCAGGAGTTCGTGATCGACGGCCAGGACGTGAAGGAGCCGATCGGCATGAGCGGCATGCGCCTGGAGGCCAAGGTGCACATCGTGACCGGCGCGCAGAGCGCGGCCGAGAACATCATCAAGTGCGTGCGCCGCTGCGGCCTGGAGGTCGACCAGCTGATGCTCAACCCGCTGGCCTCCAGCCAGGCGGTGCTGACCGAAGACGAGCGCGAACTGGGCGTGGTGCTGGTGGACATCGGCGCGGGCACGACCGACGTGGCGATCTTCACCAACGGCGCGATCCGCCACACGGCGGTGATCCCGATCGCGGGTGACCTCATCACCAGCGACATCGCGATGGCGCTGCGCACGCCCACCAAGGACGCGGAAGACATCAAGGTCGAGAGCGGCTATGCCAAGCAGCTGCTGGCCGACCCCGACCAGCAGGTGGAAGTGCCGGGCCTGGGCGACCGCGGCCCGCGCATGCTGAGCAAGCAGGCCCTGGCCGGCGTGATCGAGCCGCGCATCGAGGAGATCTTCTCGCTCGTGCAGCAGGTGGTGCGCGAGTCGGGCTACGAAGAGGTGCTCTCTTCGGGCGTGGTGCTCACCGGCGGCAGCGCGGTGATGCCGGGCATGGTCGAGCTCGGGGAAGACATCTTCCTCAAGCCCGTGCGCCGGGGCATCCCGAAGTATTCCAGCGCGTTGTCCGACATGGTGGCGCAGCCCCGTGCGGCTACCGTCATGGGCCTGCTCGAGGAGGCGCGCTTCGCACGCATGCGCGGCTTCAAGGTCGCGCAGAAGAACGGGTCGGTAAAGACTGCGTTCGGACGTTTCAAGGACTTCATCGTGGGGAACTTCTGACCATGAACCACTCCCCACTCTGGCTCGCTCGCGGCAGTCCGCCGTTGCATTTCAACGAGCGATGGCGACGCACAGGTCCACCATCGTGACGACGCTCTCGTTGAACACGTCACGGCAAAAGAATTATTCATAGATACAAAACGGCAACTGCAATATTCAAGGAGTTAGAAATGACCATCGAAATGATCGAAGTCGAAGAATTCAATCAAGGCACGCAGATCAAGGTGATCGGTGTGGGCGGCGGTGGCGGCAATGCAGTCGCCCACATGATGGAGCGTGGTGTGCAGGGCGTGCAATTCGTGTGCGCCAACACCGACGCGCAGGCGCTCACCCGCAGCAACGCGAACAAGATCATCCAGCTGGGCACCAGCGGCCTGGGCGCCGGCAGCAAGCCCGACAAGGGCCGTGAAGCCGCCGAAGCCGCCGTGGACGAAATCCGCGCGGCCATCGACGGCGCGCACATGCTGTTCATCACCGCCGGCATGGGTGGCGGCACGGGCACCGGCGCTGCGCCGGTGATCGCGCGCGTCGCCAAGGAAATGGGCATCCTGACCGTGGGTGTTGTGACCAAGCCCTTCGACTGGGAAGGCGGCCGCCGCATGAAGAACGCGGACGACGGCCTGGCCGAGCTCGAAGCCAACGTCGATTCGCTGATCGTGGTGCTCAACGAGAAGCTGCTCGACGTGCTCGGTGAAGACATCACCCAGGACGAAGCCTTCGCGCACGCCAACGACGTGCTCAAGAACGCCGTGGGCGGCATCTCGGAAATCATCAACGAGTACGGCGGCGTGAACGTCGACTTCGAAGACGTGCGCACCGTGATGGGCGAGCCCGGCAAGGCCATGATGGGCACGGCTGCGGCCGCGGGTCCGGACCGCGCGCGCATCGCTGCCGAACAGGCCGTGGCCTGCCCGCTGCTCGAAGGCATCGACCTGTCGGGCGCGAAGGGCGTGCTGGTGCTGGTGACGGCATCGAAGGGTTCGCTGAAGCTGAACGAGTCGAAGCTCGCGATGAACACCATCCGCGCCTACGCCTCGCCCGATGCGCACGTGATCTACGGCGCTGCCTACGACGAAGCCCTGGGCGACGAGATGCGCGTGACCGTGGTGGCCACGGGCCTCTCGCGCGCGGACGCACGCCGCCAGGCCCCGACGCTGGAAGTCATTCGCACCGGCACCGACAACATCCCGTTCAACGTGCCCACGATGGGCATGGGCGGAACGGGCGGCCACACCAGCGGTCACGGCGGTGGTGGCAACCAGCCGAACTACGACGGCATGGCGGTTCCCAGCGTGTGGCGCACCAACCGCACGATGGCCGCGGCCAAGGTGGATGCGCTGTCGTCGGGCGGCATGGACGACTTCGAGATTCCGGCATTCCTGCGCCGTCAGGCCGATTGACTGGGCTCACCCCCAGGCCGTGCGCACTTCGTGTCGCTTCGCCAGCCCCCTGCCCGGGGCAACACCAGCGGCCCGGCAAAGCCGGTTCCGCTGTGTTTCGCGAAGTGACTCAACGCGACGCAGAGGGCACGAGGGTTCGCAAGGGGTACGGGGAAGACCTGAAAGGGACTTCTGCCGGCTCTAGGCGCTGCGTCCAGCTCGTGCCCTTTGCGTCCATTGCCGGGATTGCATAGAACCCATGTCTATCGCTGCCATAGCGAGGGGAATAGGCCGCCACACCCGTGGCGCGCCTAAAATCCCCGGCGTGCTGCAACAACGAACCCTCAAGTCGATCAGCCGCGCCGTGGGCGTGGGGCTTCATAGCGGCCAACGCGTGGAACTGACCCTGCGACCGGCCCCGGCCGACACGGGCATCGTGTTCCGCCGCGTCGACCTCCCCGAGCCGGCCGAGATCCGCATGACGGCCGAAGCGGTCACCGACACGCGCCTCGCCTCCACGGTCTCCACCGGCGGCGCGAAGGTGCAGACGGTCGAGCATCTGATGTCGGCCTGCGCCGGCCTTGGCATCGACAACCTCTACATCGACATCACGGCCGACGAAGTGCCCATCCTCGACGGATCGGCTTCGTCCTTCGTGTTCCTGCTGCAAAGCGCGGGCATCGAGCTGCAGAAGGCACCGCGCCGCTTCATCCGCGTGACCCGCAAGGTCGAGGTGCGCGAAGGCGAGGGCGCCAACGAGAAGTGGGCGAGCCTTGAGCCGTACCACGGCTACAAGCTGAGCTTCGAGATCGACTTCGATCACCGCGTGGTCAATTCCACCGGCCAGCGCGTGGAGTTCGACCTCGGCACCGATTCGTACAGCCGCGACATCGCGCGCGCCCGCACCTTCGGCTTCACGAAGGAAGTCGAGTACATGCGCAGCAAGGGCCTGGCTCTTGGCGGGGGCCTCGACAACGCCATCGTGATGGACGACACCAAGGTGCTCAATGCCGGCGGCCTGCGCTACGACGACGAGTTCGTGAAGCACAAGATCCTCGACGCGATGGGCGACCTGTACATCATCGGCAAGCCGCTGCTCGCCGCCTACACCGCGTTCCGCTCGGGCCATGCGCTCAACAACAAGCTGCTGCGCGAACTGCTCTCGCACAGCGATGCCTACGAGATCGTGACCTTCGACGACGAGAAGCGCGCACCGCGCGGCTTCGGCGAAGTGGCGCGGGCCTGGTAGGCGCGCCGCCGCCCAGACGATGCTTCTCTTCCGCTGGGCCATCCTGTTGCTTTTGCTGGTGGCCGGCGTGTCGTTCGCGTTCTATGCGGGCACCGGGCAGGCCAAGTACCGGCGCGTCGGCTGGATCGTGCTCAAGTGGACGCTGCTCGCTGCGTTCGGCTTCTTCGCGGTGCTGATCGCCGAGCGCGTCGCCTAGCTCGTCGTCCCGGTCAGCGCGAACGCCCTTGCCGGTAGGTGCCGGCATGCGTCTTCGACAACTCCGCCGCCTGGGCCAGCCGTGCCATCGACCGCCCCACCTGCGCATGCGTGATTGCGATGCCCAGTGCGTCGGCCGCATCGGCGCCGGGTAGGCCTGGCAGGTCGAGCAGGCGCTTGACCATCTCCTGCACCTGCGCCTTGGCCGCCTGGCCGTGGCCCGCCACCGCCTTCTTCATCTGCAGCGCGGTGTATTCGGCGACCGTGAGGTTGCTGTTCACCAGCGAGGTCACGCAAGCGCCGCGCGCCTGTCCCAGCAGCAGCGTCGACTGCGGGTTGACGTTGACGAAGATGATTTCCACCGCCGACGCATCGGGCTGGTAGCGCGCGGCGATTTCCGCGATGCCGTCGAACAGCACCTTCAGGCGCGCCGGCAGGTTCCCGCTGCCCAGGTGCCGCGTGCTGATGGTGCCGCTGGCCACGTAGCGCAGTGCATGGCCGTCCGCGTCCACCACGCCGAAGCCGGTGGTCAGGAGGCCAGGGTCGATGCCGAGGATGCGCATGTCAGTTGCTCCACGGCTTCGCGCGCGGCTTGTGGCGCATGAAACCGGCGCTGCCAAGGCAAGGGACACCGCGGAACGGGCTTGGCCCGGCCGCTGGTGCCGCCCCCTGGAAGGGGGTTGGCGCAGCGACACGAAGTGCGCGAAGACTGGGGGTGAGTTTCATCCTAGGCGTTGAAGTACCAGCGGATCGAGTGAAAAAAGATCGGCGCCGCGAAGCACAGCGCATCGACGCGGTCCAGGAGGCCGTTCGCGCCGGTCACGCCCACGCCCTTCTTGCCCCAGTTCGGAATGCCACGGTCGCGCTTGAGCGCCTTCATCACCAGGTGCCCCATCGAGCCCGCGATGCAGGCGATGACCGACACCGCCAGCGCCTGGCCGAACTTGAACGGCGTGATGAACGAGAACAGCGCGCCCACCAGGCTCGCCACCACGATGCCGATGCCCCAGCTGGTCCAGTTGAAGCTGCGGCTCACGTTGGGCGCGAACGGCGCGCGCTGCGTGCGGCGCGAGATGACGTGCTGCACCAGCACCGAGGTCTGCACCACGAACACCAGGAAGAACACGAGGAACGCGCTCTTGCCCTCGTAGCCGGGGAAGCTCAGGAGCAGCAGCGCAGGCACATGGCTCATGCCGTAGACGCAGACCATGATGCCCCACTGCAGCTTGGCGTTGCGTTCGAGGAAGTGGCTCGGGTCGTTGGCCAGCGCGCTCGCCACCGGGATCGCGAGGAACACGTAGACCGGGATGAACACGGTGAAGAGATCGAAGCGCGCGGTCGCCACGAGCCAGAACTGGATCGGCAGCACCACGAAGAACGCGAGGATCAGGCTGCGGTGGTCGCCGCGCCGCGTGGGCGAGAGCGTAATGAACTCGCGCAGCGCGAAGAACGAGATCAGCGCGAAGAGCACCGTCGCCACCGTTTCGCCGAGCGCCCAGCCGATCCAGAAGACCACCACCATGAACCAGGTGGTGCCCAGCAGCGCGCGAAAGTGCGCGAGCTCGGCCTGCCAGGTGGCGTCGTGCACCGGGTTGCGCTTTTCCCTGAAGCTCAGGAAGAAGGCCGTGGTGCTGATGACGACCAGCACGCCGAAGATGATGAGAAAGAGCGCCGCGACCTGCTGGGTCGGGGTGAGGCTGCGCAGGAACTGGTTCATGTCGTCAGACGTCGCGCAATGCGATCACCGCGGCGCGCGCGCGATCGAGGAAGGGGCGGCGCTCTTCGCCGTCCTCGACGCGAAGCGGCGCGCCGAAGGTGACGGAGCAAAGAATGGGCACCGGCACGATCTCGCCCTTGGGCATGACGCGCTGCACGTTGTCGATCCAGGCCGGCACGAGCACCACGTCGGGGAACATCGTCGCGAGCGTGTAGAGGCCGGACTTGAACTTCTGCGGCTCGCCCGTGTGGCCGCGCGTGCCCTCGGGAAAGATGATGATCGAGTCGCCGCTTCGGAGCGCCTCGACGAGTGGCGCGAGCGGGTCGGACACGGGTGCCGCGGGTTCGGCCGGTGGTGCCGGTTCCGCAACGGATGGCGGCGGCGCGATAGGTGCGGGCGGCGGTGGTGGCGGTGGCGGAAGGTCGAGTTCTCCCTGCAGTTCGTTCACGGCTTCGGCGATGGGCGGCGTGGCCGGCAGCAGCGGTTCCATCGACGGCTCGATGCGTTCGGCGGGCGATGCCACGGCCGCAGGTTGGGGCGCCGGCTCGGCCTGCACCGACTCGGGTGCAACTGCTGCAGCAGGCGCCGCGGCCGCACGCTCCACGTACACCGCATTGAACACCTCCGTCGTGATCCAGCGCTTGACCGGCGTGTTGGCCCAGTAGTCGCGCGCAGCGATCGGCCGCGTGATGCTGCGCAGTTCCTCGGGCAGGGCCGCCCAGATCATCACGAGGTCGGCGTGGCTCTGGTGGTTGGCGAAATAGATGCGCTGCTCGGCTTTCGGTGGGCAGCCGTACCAGCGCGCCTGCGCGCCCGTGAGCAACCGGACGATTCCCAACAACAACCAACCTGTGAGCTTTGCCAGCATATGGGCGCGATGATACGGGCCATGCGATGGCGTTTCGATCCTCTTTCACTCGTGTGGGCGGTGGCCCTGTTCATTGTTCTTGCGCTGCTGGCCACCGTCGGCGCGCGATGGGGATGGCTGCGGAGTTTCTTCGGCGATGTGCTGGCGGTGGTGTGGGTCTACTTCGTCTTCAAAACCTTCATCGCCGCGCGCGTCCTGCCGCTCGCACTGGCCGCGCTCGGCGTGGGCTGTGCGGTGGAACTGGGCCAGTTCCTCGCGTCGGCCTGGCATCTGCACATTCCGAACCGGGCCCTGCGCATCGTGCTCGGCAGCACCGCCGATTGGTGGGACGTGGTGGCCTACACGATCGGCTTCGCGGCCGTGCTGGCCCTCGAAGCGCTGCGTGCGAAGTTCGGGATCAGGGCAGCTCGGCCGACGCCATCCGCGCCACGACCGTCGACGCCCGTCCGCTGAGGTACGGCGAGCCGGGCCGGCGCTCGAAGAACTTCGGGCTCGGCAGCATCACCGCGAGCCGTGCGGCCTCGTTGGCGCCCAGGCGCGAGGCGGGCTTCTTGAAGTAATACTGCGACGCGGCCTCGGCGCCGAACACGCCTTCGCCCCATTCGACGTTGTTCAGGTAGATCTCCAGGATGCGGCGCTTGTCGAGAAACACCTCGAGCAGCGTCGCGAGCACCAGCTCCTGGCCTTTGCGCAGCATCGTGCGCTCGCCCGAGAGCAGCAGGTTCTTCGCCAGCTGCTGTGTGATGGTGGAGCCGCCGCGCAGGCGCACGGGCTGCATCGGCTTGCCGCGTGCCGCGGCGCGGGCGGCGCGCTTGGCTGCGAGCTCCTCGGCCTTCGCGTTGCGCTGGCGCGCGCGTTCGATGGCCTCCCACTCCACGCCGTTGTGATCGACGAAGCCGGCGTCTTCGCTCGCGATCACCGCGCGCTTGAGCGTGTCGTTGATCTGCGCATACGGCACCCACTCCTGGCGCCAGCCGCCCTCGCTGCCCTTCTGGCGCGCGACCTGCCAGGCCGCGGAGCGCTGGAACGCGGTGCTCTGCGGATCGATCACCGCCATGGCCGCGATGCGCACCACGAAAAACAACTCGAGCGCGATGCCCGCTACCGCAAGGCAGGCGATGAGGCGCAGCACGGCCTTCATGGGTTCAGTGGCCGGCGGCGAGCGACGCGCGCAGCTCGGCCAGCACCTGTGCCGACGGCGGGCGCTCGCCGCGCCAGATCTCGAACGATTCGGCCGCCTGCTCGACGAGCATGCCGAGCCCGTCTCGCGGCACCGCGCCATGCGCCTCGGCCCATGCCATGAAGCCCGCGGCCGCGGGGCCGTACATCATGTCGACCGCGAGCGCGCCGGGGCGCAGCACGTTGGCGCTCACCGGCACCGCGTCGCCGACGAGGCTGGAGGCGGTGGCGTTGACCACCACGTCGAAGGCGCCCGGCACTTCGTCGAGCGCCCAGGCTTCGAGCGTGGCGCCGTGGCCGAGCGCGAGCGCCGCATGGCGCTGGACCACCGCGATCGCCTTGTCGACGGTGCGGTTGGCCACCACGATGCGCGAGGCGCCTGCGTCGAGCAGCGGGCCCAGCACGCCGGCGGCGGCACCGCCGGCGCCGATCAGCAGCAGCGCCTTGCCCGCGAGCGGCACGCCCGCGTTGCGGACGATGTCGTTGACCAGGCCGATGCCGTCGGTGTTGTCCGCGTGGATGCTGCCGTCGGCCTCGAAGCGCAGCGTGTTGACCGCCTGCGCAAGCGTGGCGCGCGCGCTCGTGTGCTCGGCCAACGCGGCGGCCTCGAACTTGAAGGGCACGGTGATGTTGCAGCCGCGCGCGCTGTCGCCGCGTTCGGCGGCTTCCCGGCGGAAAGCGGCAATGCCTTCGGCGAAGGCGCCCAGCGGAATCAGCCGGCGGCCATAGTCCATCTGCTGGCCGCAGAGTTCGGCAAAGCGGGCATGGATGCGCGGCGAGCGGCTGTGCTCGACGGGGTTGCCCATGACGCAGTACAGATCCATGGCGGCGGTCTCGCTGTTCTTCTTTACTGGGAGATTTCCATCGTGCCGTCGCGCGCGAAGCGGAACGTGCCCTGGATCACCATCTGGTCGGCCTGTTCCTGGCGCATCGCGCTCGTGAACTTGCCGAAGTTGCCGGTGCTGACGACGATGGCCTGTGCCCGGCGGTCGAGCGCGATGTTGCCCGAGCTCTGGTCGACCACGGTGGCCAGCACGTTGCCGTCGAAGTTGACGGTCATCGTCATCTTGAGCTCGCCGTACAGCTTCTTGCCAGCCAGCTCGGGGAAGTTTTCCGCGGCGCGCGCCTCGACGCGGCGCAGCATGGTGTCGACGTACACCGCGAAGGCGGCTTCGCGCGTGGACGGGCTGATGTAGCGCTTCTTGGGGCGCGAGTTTTCCTCGTTCACGCGGCGCTCGATCTGGGCCAGCAACTCGACCATCTGGCGGCGCTTTTCTTCCTGCGCGGCAGCTTCGGTCGGGTCGCCCGCGGTACGCGGATCGCGCACCGGCATGGCGGCGATGTCGCGCCGAAGCTGCGTGATCATCTGCATCTGCTCGGCCTGCAGGGCGTCGACCTGCTTGCGCGCGTCCTCGAACGAATCGCCCACGGCGGTGAAGCTCGACGGCGGCAGCGGGCTGGTCGCGCGCCCCTTGTCGAGGTCGCCGCCGCCCGCGAGCGAGGTCTGCGCCATCAGCTTGGCATTCGCGTCGGGGCGCTCCTTGGTCTTGCTGTTGACCAGGATCACCTCCAGCGGCGTGTCGGTGAACGCGCGGTTGAACGACTCGGGATCGACGAAGCGCACCGCCAGCAGCGCGGCATGCGCAATGACCGACACGCCCAGGGCAATCTGCAGCGTGCTGAGGTCCTTGAAGTTCATTCTCGAAACTCCTCCAGGGGCTGCATTTCTCCGGACGTTCCGCCGAAGTTCATGCAGGTGTGTTTTCCGGCGCGGCCTCGCTGTCGCTCAGATCGACGGCAATGGCGATCGGGCCGGCGACTTCTTCTTCATCCTCGCCGCTCTCGTCCTCGGCCGAGGCATCGGTCTTCGGCGCATCGAGGCGTTCGAGCACGGTGCCGCTCACATCGAGCGCGATCTCGTCGATCTCGCCGAGCTTCACGCGCAGGCGCGCACCGCGCTCCTGCTGGCCGGCGACCGGAAACACCAGCGGCAGCGCATCGGCACGCACCAGCGCGCCGTTGGGGATGTCCTTGATGACCGTCGCTTCGAGCTCGGTGATGCCGTTCTGCTGCAGGTACTTGAGCGTCCAGAAGCGTTCCATGCCGCCCTGGTAGCCGTTGTACGTGGCATAGGCGGCGTCGAAGCCCGAGAGGATCGAGAACAGGTCGGCGTCCTTCGGCTTGAAGGGCGCAGCCAGCGCGGCGGTCTTGCCGTGGCGGGCGGCCGCGATGATCTGCCACTGGTTCACCAGGTCGGTGTAGCGGCGCAGCGGCGAGGTGCTCCACGCGTAGCTCTTCACGCCCAGGCCTGCATGCGGCAACGCGCGCGTGCCCATGCGCACCTTGATGCCGGGTGCCAGGCTCGCCTGGCTGCGGTAGAGCCCGGGCACGCCGAGCTCGCCCAGCCAGCCGCCCCAGCTGCTGTTGGCCAGGATCATCGCTTCCGAGACGATCAGGTCGAGCGGTGCGCCGCGCTGGCGCGTCGTGATCTGCACCTGCTCGTTGCCGGTGGGCTCGTTGCCGTCGTTGCCGACGAGGCGGAAGTTGTAGTCGGGCCGGTTGAAGTTCTCGGGCTTGCCGCGCACCACCTCGCGCTGCGCCTTCAATTGCTTGGCGAGGCGGAACAGGAAGGAGAGCGGGGCGCGAAGTTTCGCGGCGGCCTCGGGCGTGTTTTCGCTCGTGACCGCGGCGTCTTCAAGCCAGGGTTGCGTGACGACGCTGTCGAGCTGGTCGTGGCGCAGGTTGGCGACGATCGGCACGCGTTCGAGCCTGGTCTCGGTGCCTTGCAACTCCAGCGTGGCTTCGTCGAAGCGTGCATAGAGCGACACAGCCGGGCGGTCGGCGCCTTCGAGCAGCGTGTAGGTGTCGACCACGTCGTCGGGCAGCATCGTGATCTTGTAGCCCGGCATGTAGACCGTCGACATGCGTGCGCGCGCGACGTTGTCGATGGCGCTGCCGGGCGTGAGCGCCAGGGCAGGCGCCGCAATGTGGATGCCGACCGTGACGGTGCCGCTGCCAAGACCTTGCACCGACAACGCATCGTCGATTTCGGTGGTCTGCGAATCGTCGATCGAGAAGGCCTCGACGCCGGTGGCGACGGGCAGCTCGTCCACGATGGCCGGCGCCGCGAGCGCGGGAAAGCCGGTGCCCTTGGGGAAGTTCTCGAACAGGAAGCGGCGCCAGTGGAACTGGTAGGGCGAGTCGATCGCGCCGGCACGCTCCAACAGGTCGAGCGGCGGGCGCTGCGTGGCGCGCGCGGCGTCGACCACGGCCTTGTATTCGGGGGCGTTCTTGTCGGGCTTGAACAGGATCTTGTAGAGCTGCTCGCGGATCGGCGGCGGGCACACGCCCTCGGCCAGTTGTCCGGCCCACTCGACGATCTGCGCCTGGATGACTTTCTTCTTCTCGATGGCGGCGAGCGCCTGCTGCACGATCTCGGCCGGCGCCTTCTTGAAGCGCCCCTTGCCCGCGCGGCGGAAGTAGTGCGGCGCCTCGAAGAGCGCGAACAGCGCGGCGGCCTGCTGCGCCAGCGAGGGCTTGTCGCTGAAATAGTCGGCAGCCAGGTCGGCGAAGCCGAATTCGCCTTCGGCCGCGAATTCCCAGGCCAGATCGAGGTCCATCGCGGCGGCGAGCGTGCGCGCCTCGGCGATCAACTCGGCCGGGGACGGTTTCTCGAAACGCAGAACGATGTTGGCGCCCTTGACCTTGACGCGCTTGCCGGTCTCGAGCTCGACCTGCGCCGAGGCTTCGGCCTCCGACAGGACGCGGCCACCGAGGTACTTGCCGGCTTCTTCAAACAATACAAACATCCGGCGATTGTCCCACGCGAGGAATGGGCTCTCCCCCAGGCTTGCCCACTTCGTGTGGCCGCCAACCCCTTCCAGGGGCAACACCTGCGGCACGGCAGAGCCGGTTGCGTGGTGCTCCTGGAGTTCAGACAGGGTTGATGAACGCCATCACGTCATCGAGGTGCGCGGACTCGAAATCCGACAGCGCATGGTCGCCGCCTTCCAGCAGCTTGACGTTGCTGTCCGGGTAGCGGGCCGACATCTCGTGCCAGTCGAGCGCTTCGTCGCCCTTGGCGATGATGGCGAAGACGCGCTCGGGCCGCGTGAGCGAGCCGACTTCCATGGCGCGCAGTTCGTGGATGTATTCGGGCCGGAAATAGAAATGCTCGGCCGGGTCGTGCCAGACGGTCTGGTCGCCGATGTAGCGCGTGAGGTCGCGCGCCGGATGCACGGCCGGGTTGAGCAGCACCGCGCGGCAGCGCGTCATGCCGGCGACGTAGGTGGCATAGAAGCCGCCCAGCGACGAGCCGATCACCGCCATCGACTTGCGCGGCCATTGCGCAATGCCTTTCATCACCATGTCGATGGCGTCGTGCGGCGAAGGCGGCAACTGCGGGCACCACCACTGCAGGTTCGGATGTGCGTGTGCCACGCGCTGCGCCACGAGCCGCGCCTTCGTCGAACGGGGCGAGGAACGGAAGCCGTGCAGGTACAGCAGATGGGTGGTTTGCGGGTCCATGGGGGGAAGGGAGGGAAGGTGCGAACGCCGCACCTCGCTGGCGGAAGCGCGGTGATTTTGCATGAGGTCCGTGCCCGCAAAACGGCTCGCGGCATTCAAAAACCCTGCCGCGATGGGTTCTTCGGGAAGGCGATGACTCATAACGACTTACACCGCGTGAACACCTCGCCGGCCCCGGCCCTGCGTCGGCCGTCTGGCTGGAATCCGAAAGTATTCATGGGCTGCTCCTCGTTGCCGCCGTCGCGCGCGCGGCGGTGAACCAGCTGCAAACAAAATTGAAAACGCCCGATTCTCGGGAGGCGATTCCTGCCGCACATCCCATGAAAGGGGTATGCATGTACGCCATTCGGCGGGCCCTCGAGGCTTATGCTCGTGCCCATGAACACAGAGGCACTGGATGACGGGACGCTGCGCCGATGGGGCGTGCTCGTGGTCGAGGACGACAGTCGCGCGCGCGCTTTCTTCGAGGCGAGCGTGCAGCGCAGCCCGCGTCTTTTCTGGCTCGGCAGTGCGGGCACTGTGCAAGAGGCGCTGGGCTGGCTCGCGCGCACGACGACGATTCCCGATGTCCTGCTGGTGGACCTCGGCATGCCCGACGGCACGGGCCTGGACGTGATCCGCGACGCCGTTGCGCGCTTTCCGGGCTGCGAGCCGCTGGTGGTGTCGGTCTTCGGCGACGAGGAGAACGTGCTCGCCAGCATCGAGGCCGGCGCCGTGGGCTACATCCACAAGGACGCCGCGCCCGAGGACATCGCGCAGACCATCGTGGAAATGAAGGCCGGCGCATCGCCGATCTCGCCCATGATCGCGCGCCGCGTGCTGGCCAAGTACCGCAGCCTGCAATCGGCCAGCATCCCCGGCCCGGGCCTGGCCGCACCCGAGGCGGCCTTCGAAGACAGCGAGCGCGGCCTGCTCTCGGCGCGCGAGCACGAGGTGCTGACGCTGATCGCGCGCGGTTTCTCGTATGCGGAAATCGCGCGGCTCAAGGGCCTGAGCGTGCACACGGTGCAGACGCACATCAAGAACCTCTACGGCAAGCTCGCGGTGCATTCCAAGAGCGAGGCGGTCTTCGAGGCCACGCGCCTGGGCCTGCTGCCTCACCCGGGCTGAGGACGGATGCTGGCGAGGCTGGCATCGCTGCTCTCGCTGTGGCTGGCCATGCTGGCGGCGGGCGCTGCGGGCACGGGGGCTGCGGCGGCAGAGACGCTCCAGGCCGCCGATGGCTCGATCGAACTGCGCCGGGGCACGATCACGACGTCGGTCGACGGCATCACGCGCACCGGGCCGGTCGAACTCTCCTACCACTGGGACCGCCAGCACCGGGGCCAGCCCGGCCTTGCGAGCTTCGACCTGCCGCTCACCCTTGCAGCTGCGCCGGAAACGCCCTGGGGCATCTTCATTCCCCGCGTCGGCAATGTCTTCGAGGTGCAGCTGAACGGGGCGCTGCTGCAGGTCTACGGCGACATGAGCGTGGGCAACGAGGCCGACTACGCCAAGGCGCCGATCTACGTGCCCGTGCCCGGTCGCCTGCTGCAAGCCGGCGAGAACCACCTGCAGATCCGCTTGCGCGCCGACAGCGCCCGGCGCGCCGGGCTCTCGCGCGTGGTCGTCGGCCCCGCGACGCCGGTGCGCACCGAATTCTTCGAGAGCGCCTATGCGTGGCGCTTTACCGGCTCGGTGCTGCTCACGGCCTTCAGCCTGATCGTCGGCAGCATCGCGCTGGCCCTCTGGCTCACGCAGGTCGACACCGGCGCCGTGGGCCGCCACCGGCGTGACGGCATCTATCTGTGGGCGGCGCTCGCCGAGTTCTGCTGGGCAGTCCGGGTGGCCGACGGCGTGATTGCCGAGCCGCCGCTGCCCTGGGTTCCTTGGGGCGTGCTAATGGCCGCCTGCTACGCGGGCTGGGCGGCCTCGGCCATGATGTTCTGCTACCACCTCGCGGGCTGGGCCCGCAATCCCCGGCTGCAGTGGCTGCGCTGGCCGCTCGCCGCCGTCGTCGCCGGAACGGTGGTGGCGAGCACGCTGGCGCTGCAGCGCGAGCAACCGGTGTGGCTCACCGGCTGGCTCGCCATCGAGATCGTGATCATCGGCGTCTTCGTGAGCGGCTTCGTGGTGTCCACGGTGCGCCATCCGAGCACCGAGCGGATGCTGGTGGCCCTCGCGGCGCTCGTGACGGTGGCCTTCGGCGTGCGCGACTGGCTGGTGATCCGCCTGAGCGACGCCTACGGCGAGACCACCTGGGTGCGCTATTCGTCGATCTTCTTCGGCATCGCGCTGCTGCTGATCGTGCTGCGGCGCTTTCACGCCGTGAGCACGCAGGCGCGCGGATGGGTCGCGGCGCTGGCCGACCGGGTGGCGCAGCGCGAGCGCGAACTGGCGTCGACCTATGCCGAGCTCGAACAGGTGGCGCGCGACCAGGCCCGCACCCACGAGCGCGAGCGCATCCTGCGCGACATGCACGACGGCGTGGGTTCGCACATCAGCTCGGCGATCCGGCAGCTGCAGTCGGGCCAGACCAGCTCCGAGGAACTGCTGCGCACGCTGCGCGACTCGCTCGACCAGCTCAAGCTCTCGATCGACTCGATCCACCTGCCGCCGGGCGACGTCGGCGCGCTGCTGGCAGCGCTGCGCTACCGGCTGGAACCCCGGCTGGCGGCGGCGGGCATCGAATTCGAATGGGCCGTGGACGAGGTCGCGCCGGTGCAACTGCTCGACGCGCATGCCATGCGGCAACTGCAGTTCCTGCTGTTCGAGGCCATCTCCAACGTGCTGCAGCATGCGCAGGCGAGCGTGCTGCGGATCGAGGCTGACATGCAGGGCGACACGGTGCGGCTCCGGGTCATCGACAACGGCCGGGGCTTCGACGCCTCGCAGGTGCCCAGGGCCCTGTGGGAGCGCGCCGGGGCCATCGGCGCGCGGCTGTCGGTCGAAAGCCGACCGGGGCGCACGGTCGTTCAACTGGCTTTTGGCTGAAACGGGTTTCGGGGCGCGGATAATCCGCCCCCATGTCCGCCGTGTTCAATCAGCCCTCCCTGGCGCGCCGAATCGCGCCCATCTTCCAGGGCTTCGACGGCTTTCTGGCCTTCGCCGTGCTGCTCCTGGCCTTCGCCGGGTTGCTGACCATGTATTCCTCCGGGTACGACCACGGCTCGCGCTTCGTCGACCATGGCCGCAACATGCTCCTGGCCGGCTTCATCATGTTCGTGGTGGCGCAGGTGCCGCCGCAGCGGCTGATGATGTTCGCGGTGCCGCTCTACGCGGCCGGGGTGGCGCTGCTGATCGCGGTGGCGCTCTTCGGCATCACCAAGAAGGGCGCCCAGCGCTGGATCAACATCGGCGTGGTGATCCAGCCCAGCGAAATTCTCAAGATCGCCATGCCGCTGATGCTGGCCTGGTGGTTCCAGCGGCGCGAAGGCCAGTTGCGGCCGCTCGATTTCGTGGTGGCCACGGTGCTGCTGGCGGTGCCGGTCGGGCTCATCATGAAGCAGCCTGACCTGGGCACCTCCCTGCTGGTGCTGGCCGCGGGCATGGCGGTGATCTTCTTTGCCGGCCTCCCCTGGAAGCTGATCGTGCCGCCGGTGGTGATCGGCGCCATCGCCGTGACGCTGATCGTGAGCTTCGAGTCGAGGTTGTGCACCGACGGCGTCGACTGGCGGGTGCTGCACGACTACCAGAAGCAGCGCGTGTGCACGCTGCTCGACCCGAGCAAGGACCCGTTGGGCAAGGGTTTCCACATCATCCAGGGGATGATCGCCATCGGCTCGGGCGGCGTCGGCGGCAAGGGCTTCATGCAGGGCACCCAGACGCACCTCGAATTCATTCCCGAGCGCACCACCGACTTCATCTTCGCCGCCTATTCCGAGGAATTCGGGCTGGTGGGCAACCTGGCGCTGATCTCGGCCTTCATCCTGCTGATCTTCCGCGGGCTGGCCATCGCGACCAGCGCGGCGACCCTGTTCTCGCGGCTCCTGGCAGGGGCGGTCACGATGATTTTCTTCACCTATGCCTTCGTCAACATGGGCATGGTGAGCGGGATCCTGCCGGTGGTGGGGGTGCCGCTGCCCTTCATCAGCTACGGCGGGACGGCGATGGTGACGCTGGGGCTGGGCCTGGGCATCCTGATGTCGATCGCCCGGGCCCGGAAGCTCGCGCAGAACTGAGTCCGGAAACACCGGGGAGCCGGCTCTGCCGGGCCTCGGGTGTTGCCCCCGGCCGGGGGAAGGCGAAAGCGACGCGAAGTGCGCGCCAGCCTGGGGGCGAGCAATAATCGACCATGATCTCCCGCGAACCCACCATCGAGCGCCTCGCCACAGCCCAACAACTCCTGCTCACGCCATTCGGCCTGGACGAATCGCACCTGAGCAAGGCCCTGGCCGAGATCACCTCTCACAAGGTGGACGACGCCGACCTCTATTTCCAGTACACGCGCAGCGAAGGCTGGAGCCTCGAAGAGGGCATCGTCAAGACCGGCAGCTTCAGCATCGACCAAGGCGTCGGCGTGCGCGCGGTCAGCGGCGAGAAAACCGCCTTCGCCTATTCGGACGATATTTCCGAGGCGTCGCTCCTCGATGCGGCCCGCACCGTCCGCTCGATCTCCTCCGCCGGCCGCACCGGCCGCGTGAAGACGCCGACCCGCAAGATCGCCTCGAGCCGCTCGCTCTACAACGGCGTCGATCCCATTTCCACGCTCGACAGCACGGCCAAGGTCAAGCTGCTCGAAAAGACCGAGAAGCTGGCGCGTTCGCGCGACCCGCGCGTGGCCCAGGTCATGGCGGGCCTGGCGAGCGAATACGACGTGGTGCTCGTGGCGCGCGCAGACGGCACGCTGGCCGCCGACGTGCGTCCGCTGGTGCGCCTGTCGGTCACCGTGATCGCCGAACAGAACGGCCGGCGCGAAGTCGGCTCCGGCGGCGGCGGCGGGCGCTTTGGCCTGGCCTATTTCGACGACGAGAAGATCGCCGAATACGTCGACCAGGCCGTGAAGGCCGCGCTGACCAACCTGGACGCCCGGCCGGCACCGGCCGGCGAGATGACAGTGGTGCTCGGCTCCGGCTGGCCCGGCATCCTGCTGCACGAGGCGATCGGCCACGGGCTGGAAGGCGACTTCAACCGCAAGGGTTCGAGCGCGTTCTCGGGCCGCATCGGCCAGCGCGTGGCGGCCAAGGGCGTCACGGTGCTCGACGACGGCACGATCGCCGACCGCCGCGGCTCGCTCAACGTCGACGATGAGGGCAACGCCAGCCAGCGCAACGTGCTGATCGAGGACGGCATCCTCAAGGGCTACATCCAGGACTCGATGAATGCCCGCCTCATGAAGGTCAAGCCCACCGGCAACGGCCGCCGCGAGAGCTATGCCCACGTGCCGATGCCGCGCATGACCAACACCTACATGCTGGGCGGCGACAAGGACCCGCAAGAAATCGTGGCCAGCATCAAGAAGGGCCTCTACGCCACCAACTTCGGCGGCGGGCAGGTCGACATCACGAGCGGCAAGTTCGTGTTCTCGGCCAGCGAGGCCTTCTGGGTCGAGAACGGCAAGATCCAGTACCCGGTCAAGGGCGCGACCATCGTGGGCAACGGCCCCGACGCGCTCACCCGCGTGACCATGATCGGCAACGACATGGCGCTCGATTCGGGCGTGGGCACCTGCGGCAAGGAAGGCCAGAGCGTGCCCGTGGGCGTCGGCCAGCCGACCCTTCGGATCGATGGGTTGACCGTGGGCGGAACGGCCTGAAGGCTTGTTAAGCTGCGCTCCTTCACAAACAAGGAAGGAGCATTCGATGAGGAACAACAAGATCAATTCGTCTGCGGCCCTGTGGGCTGCGGCTGCCGTGGTCGTGCTTGCGAGCGCCGGTTGCGCATCGCGCGGCGGAGCCGGCGCCAGCCAGCCTGCGGCGGCACCGGCCCCCGCACCCGCGGCTTCGGCGCGCAGCGGTTCCGGCGCCGGCATGGACGGCCGGGGCAACGTGACCGATTCCTCCAAGGTCGAAGCCGGCAGCGGCCGCACGGTCAAGGGCCTGAACGGCTACGAAGGCGAAATCACCGGCAACCCCGCGCGCAACAGCAAGTTCACCCGCCTGCAGATCGGCATGAGCGCCAAGCAAGTCACCGACATCGCCGGCGCGCCGACCGACCAGGGTGCCTACGTGACGGGCAAGGCCTTCATTCCGTTCTATTTCGGCAGCGATCGCCATCGTTTCGAGATGACCTACAAGGGCCAGGGGCGGCTGATCTTCGCGGGCGGCGGCATGGGTGAATACACCAGCGGCAACCTGATCTGGATCATTCACAACCCCAACGAATCGGGCTACCGGTAAACCACGCCCCGGACCCGGCCGCTTGACCGGGTCTTTATTTTCCGTGCTACATTCCGCCCCTATGTCCGCCCTCCGCGCTTACTTTTTTGCCTACTTTTGGTTCCCGGTTTTCGGCGGACGAGAGGCGAGCGCGTAAAGCAAACGAACACCCTCCAAAACCGCCGGCGCCCCAAGCCCCGGCGGTTTTTTTATGCCCTGACGATATTCACTCCAACAAGGAACAGCACCATGAGCACGAACACTGCCCCGGCCAGCGACAGCTGGTATGCGAGCGTCGAAAAAACCAGCAAGACCGACGACGAACGCATCAAGGACATCAACGTGCTGCCCCCTCCTGAACATCTGATCCGCTTCTTCCCGATCCGCGGCACGCCGGTCGAAACGCTCATCGAGGGCACCCGCCGCAGCATCCACAACATCATGGCCGGCAAGGACGACCGGCTGCTGGTGATCATGGGCCCCTGCTCGATCCACGACCCCGCCGCGGCGCTCGAATACGCCCGCCGCCTGAAGGTCGAGCGCGAAAAATACGCCGGCACCCTCGAGATCGTGATGCGCGTGTACTTCGAGAAGCCGCGCACCACTGTCGGCTGGAAGGGCCTGATCAACGACCCGTACCTGGACGAGAGCTTCCGCATCGACGAGGGCCTGCGCATCGCGCGCCAGTTGCTGATCGACATCAACCGCATCGGCCTGCCGGCGGGCAGCGAGTTCCTGGATGTGATCTCGCCCCAGTACATCGGCGACCTGATCGCCTGGGGCGCCATCGGCGCGCGCACCACCGAAAGCCAGGTGCACCGCGAGCTGGCCTCGGGCCTGTCGGCCCCCATCGGCTTCAAGAACGGCACCGACGGCAACATCCGCATCGCCACCGACGCCATCCAGGCAGCGGCGCGCGGCCATCACTTCCTCTCGGTGCACAAGAACGGCCAGGTCGCGATCGTGCAGACCAACGGCAACCGCGACTGCCACGTGATCCTGCGCGGCGGCAAGGCGCCGAACTACGACGCCGCCAGCGTCGAAGCCGCCTGCAAGGACCTCGAAGCCGCGAAGCTCCCGCCCACGCTGATGGTCGACTGCAGCCACGCCAACAGTTCCAAGCAGCACCAGAAGCAGATCGATGTGGCCAAGGACATCGCGGGTCAGATCGCCAGCGGCTCGAACCGCGTGTTCGGCGTGATGGTCGAGAGCCACCTGCAGGCGGGCGCCCAGAAGTTCACGCCGGGCAAGGATCAGATCTCGGGCCTCGAATACGGCAAGAGCATCACCGATGCATGCATCGGCTGGGACGATTCGGTGCAGGTGCTCGAGACGCTGTCGCAGGCCGTCAAGGCCCGCCGCGGTTGAAGGAAAGGCCGGGCGGCTAGAGCATCCCGGCCAGGTCGGGCCAGTGGTGCCGCATCGACGCCGCCTCGTCGCTGTCCGGCGGCACCATCGAGAAGTCGGCGAAGTCGAAGCCCGGGCCGACCATGCAGGCGACCAGGGTGTAGTCGCCTGAAGAATGGCCCTGGATCGGCCGGGCCGCCTGCCATTGGCCGGCCGGCACCACGTGCTGGGGGCGCGTGCCGTGCACGTCGACGGGACCCAGCCGCACATGGGCCGGCGCCGTGCGCATCGCGGCATCGCAGGTCCAGAGCGCCAGCGGCACGCCTTCAAGGTGTACCCAGACTTCGTCGGACAACACCCGGTGCCAGCGCGAATGCTGGTGCGCCTCCAGCAGGAAATAGATGCTGGTGAGCGCGCTGCGCGGCGCGCGGCCATCGGCCGGCATGACACTGGCCGACGAACGGAACACCTCGCTGTACCAGCCGCCCTCGGGGTGGGGCTGCAGCTTCAGGTTGTCGATCAGTTCCCGGGCGCGCATGGCGGTCATGATGCCGTCGCGGCGCGCAGGGCCGCAATCAATTTGTCGTGCACGCCGCCGAAGCCGCCGTTGCTCATGCAGACGATGTGATCGCCCGGCCGCGCGGCCGCGACGATCTGCGCGACCAGCGGCTCGACGGCTGCGGCGACCTGCGCGCGGTTGCCCATCGGCGCGAGGGCTGCCGCGGCATCCCAGTCGAGTCCGGCCGTGTGGCAGAACGAAAGATCGGCCGCCTCCAGGCTCCACGGCAACTGCGCGGCCATGACGCCCAGCTTCATCGTGTTGCTGCGCGGCTCGAAGGCGGCGAGGATGCGCTCGCTCTTCCTGCCGGCGTCGTCCAGCTTCTTGCGCAGGCCATCGAGCGTGGTGCGGATGGCGGTGGGGTGGTGCGCGAAGTCGTCGTAGACCGTGATCGCGCCGCCGTTGCGTTCGACCGTGCCGCGCAACTCCATGCGCCGGCGCACGTTGCGAAAGCTGCCGAGCGCGCGCGCCGCATCGGCCGGCGCCACGCCCACGTGGTCGGCGGCGGCGATGGCGGCCAGCGCATTCATCTGGTTGTGCAGGCCGGAGAGCTCCCACTCGACCCGGCCCACGACCTCGCCCTGCCGCAGCACATCGAAGGCGTCGTGCGACCCGCGGGCCTGCCATTCACCGCCCGTGCCGAAACGCGCGAGCCCGCTCCAGCAACCCTGGGCCAGCACGCGCTGCAGGCTCTTTTCGGTGGCATTGACCACCAGCCGCCCGGTGCCGGGCACGGTGCGCACGAGGTGATGGAACTGGCGCTCGATGCCGGCCAGGTCGTCGAAGATGTCCGCGTGGTCGAACTCCAGGTTGTTGAGCACGGCGGTGCGCGGCCGGTAGTGAACGAACTTGCTGCGCTTGTCGAAGAAGGCGGTGTCGTACTCGTCGGCTTCGATGACGAAGGCCGCGCCGTCGCCCAATCGGGCCGACACGCCGAAATCCAGCGGCACGCCGCCCACCAGGAAGCCCGGCGCCTTGCCGCCCTTTTCGAGCGCCCAGGCCAGCATCGATGTGGTGGTCGTCTTGCCGTGCGTGCCGGCCACGGCCAACACATGGCGGCCCAGCAGCACGTGCTCGGCCAGCCATTGCGGGCCGCTGGTGTAGGGCTTGCCGGCGTCGAGGATGGCTTCCATCAGCGGGAACTTGGGGTTGCCGTCGGGCAGTCGCGCCCGCGAAACCACGTTGCCGACCACGAACATGTCGGGCGCGAGGGCGAGCTGGTCGGCGCCGAAGCCTTCGATCAGGTCGATGCCGAGGGAGCGCAGCTGGTCGCTCATCGGGGGGTACACGCCGGCATCGCAGCCCGTGACCCGGTGGCCCGCTTCGCGCGCCAGGGCGGCCACTCCGCCCATGAACGTGCCGCAGATACCCAGAATATGAATGTGCATCGGGCGATTCTAGGGAGGCGGAAAGCGGGGCTTCGCAGGCGAGTCCGCGCTTCGCCCCGAGCTTCATGTTGATTTCGTGTGCGTGACGCCTACTGCGGGCAAAATGCCCCGATGGACACGTCCAAGCGTGAAATCGCCGCCACCGCAGCCCGCCTTGTCGTCGAGGAAGGGCTGGAATACGGTCCCGCCAAACGACGGGCCGTGCGTGACCTGGGCCTGTCGGCGCGCACTTCGCTGCCGAACAACGACGAAGTCGAGGCCGAGGTGCGCGACTACATCGCGCTTTTCTGCGCCGACACCCAGCCGCAGGAACTGCATGCCTTGCGGTTGTTGGCGCTGGAATGGATGGAGCGCATGGCAGCTTTCCGCCCGCATATCGGCGGCGCCGTGTGGCACGGGACCGCCACCCGGCTGTCGGACATTTACATACAGATGTTCTGCGATGATTCCAAGTCCGCCGAGATCGCCCTGATCGACCACCACGTGGATTACGAACCGCGCATGGTCACCGGTTTTCATGGCGAACAGGTCGAGGCCTTGAGCGTGCATGCGCCGAGCCGGGCCCTCGGCGAGGAAATCGGCGTGCACTTGCTGGTCTACGACCTGGACGACCTGCGCGGGGCCCTGAAGCCCGACGCCCAGGGCCGCACGCCGCGCGGCGACCTGCCTGCATTGCGCCGACTGATTGAAAGAGAAAAGGACAAGTGAATGACTTCTTCGCCGACACGACGCGGCATGCTCTATGGCGGCGTGGCGGCGGTGGCCGCCGCTGCCGGAGTGGGTGGCGCCTGGTGGCGGGAACGCAGCGCCGGCAGCAATGCGGGGGGTGGCGAGCAGCTGGACGCGGCCTTCTGGGCCCAGAAATTCGAACGGCCGGAGGGTGGTGAGCTTGCACTTTCGAGCTTGCGCGGCAAGCCGCTGCTGCTGAACTTCTGGGCTACCTGGTGCCCGCCCTGCGTCGAAGAAATGCCGATGATCGACGCCTTCTTCCGTCAAAACGGCGGCAATGGATGGCAAGTGGTGGGATTGGCCATCGATCAGCCCAGCGCGGTGCGCAAGTTCCTCCAGCGTACCCCGGTTACGTACCCCACCGGTCTGGCCGGCCTGCAAGGCACCGAACTGGTCAAGAACCTCGGCAATACCGGCGGTGGCTTGCCGTTCACATTGGTCCTCAACGGTAACGGTTCGGTTGCAGCTCGTAAAATGGGCAAGCTCGAATCCGCCGATCTGGAGACATGGCGGCGTGAACTTGTTCATGGTTAGAATCGGCCGCCCAAGCTGGCGTTAGCCACCAAACGCTGAAAATCGCCGATTTTCAGCTCAGTTATATCCGAATGACCGGCAAAGCCGGCACTGGAGTCCCATGGATCTGCGCAAACTCAAGACACTGATCGATCTGGTGTCCGAATCGAATATTTCCGAATTGGAAATCACCGAAACCGAAGGCAAGGTTCGCATCGTCAAGGGCGGCGGCGCCGCCCCGGTGCAGTATGTGCAAACCCTGGCAGCGCCCCCCGCTGCCGCCCCGGCTGCAGGTGCGCCTGCAGCCCCGGCCGCCACAAGCGCCCCCGCGGCCGAAGCCGCTCCGGCCGGCCACGCAGTCAAGTCGCCCATGGTGGGCACGTTCTACCGTTCGTCCAGCCCGGGTGCACCTGCCTTTGTCGAAGTCGGCAGCAAGGTGAACGAGGGCGACACGATCTGCATCATCGAGGCGATGAAGATCCTCAACGAAATCGAAGCTGACAAGTCCGGCACGATCACCCAGATCCTCGGCGAAAACGGGCAAGCGGTCGAATACGGCCAGCCGTTGTTCATCATCGAGTGACCATGTTCAAGAAGATCCTGGTTGCAAACCGGGGGGAGATTGCCCTCCGGATTCAGCGCGCCTGCAGCGAGATGGGCATCAAGGCCGTCATGGTCTATTCCGAAGCCGATCGCGACGCCAAGTACGTCAAGCTGGCGCAGGAAGCCGTGTGCATCGGGCCCGCCCCGTCGGCGCTGAGCTATCTCAACATGCCGGCGATCATTTCGGCGGCCGAAGTGACGGACGCCGAAGCCATCCACCCCGGCTACGGATTCCTGAGCGAAAACGCCAACTTCGCCGAGCGCGTGGAGCAGAGCGGTTTCCAGTTCATCGGCCCGACGCCCGAGAACATCCGCACGATGGGCGACAAGGTCTCGGCCAAGCAGGCCATGATCAAGGCCGGCGTGCCTTGCGTGCCCGGCTCCGAGGGCGAGCTCTCGGACGACGCCGCCACCAACAAGCGCATCGCCCGTGCGATCGGCTACCCGGTCATCATCAAGGCGGCAGGCGGTGGCGGTGGCCGCGGCATGCGCGTGGTGCACACCGAGGCGGCGCTGGTCAACGCGATCCAGATGACCAAGGCGGAGGCCGGTGCGGCCTTCAGCAATCCGGCCGTGTACATGGAGAAGTTTCTCCAGAACCCGCGCCACATCGAGATCCAGATCCTCGCCGACAAGCACAAGAACGCGGTCTACCTGGGCGAGCGCGACTGCTCCATGCAGCGGCGCCACCAGAAAGTGATCGAGGAATCGCCGGCCCCCGGCATTCCGCGCAAGCTGATCGAGAAGATCGGCGAGCGCTGCGCTGCCGCCTGCAAGAAGATCGGCTACCGCGGCGCCGGCACCTTCGAGTTCCTCTATGAGAACGGCGAGTTCTACTTCATCGAGATGAACACGCGCGTGCAGGTGGAGCATCCGGTGACCGAGTTCACGACCGGCATCGACATCGTGAAGACGCAGATCATGGTGGCCGCCGGCGAGAAGCTGCCGTTCACCCAGCGCCAGATCGAGATGCGCGGCCACGCCATCGAGGTGCGCATCAACGCCGAAGACGCCTGGAAGTTCACGCCGTCGCCGGGTCGGATCACGATGTGGCACCCGCCGGGCGGCCCCGGTGTGCGCGTCGATTCGCATGCCTACACCAACTACTTCGTGCCCCCGAACTACGACTCGATGATCGGCAAGATCATCGTGTACGGCGACACGCGCGAACAGGCCATGGCGCGCATGCGCACGGCGCTGAACGAGACCGTGATCGAAGGCATCCAGACCAACATCCCGCTGCACCGCGAGCTGATGGTCGACGCCAAGTTCATGAGCGGCGGCACGAACATCCACTACCTCGAAGAGTGGCTGGCAGCGCACAAGCGCTGATCCACGGGACGACGCCATGTTCGAACTTCGCCTGATGGCCCCGGAAGACCGGGTCGAAATGCTCAGCGACGCGCTCGACGCACTCGATGCGCTGAGCGTCTCGGTCGAGGATGCCGACGCGCAGACCGATGCCGAGCAGGCGCTGTTCGGCGAGCCTGGCATGCCGCCTCCCAAGGAGGGCTGGCAGCGCTCGCGCGTGATCGCGCTGTTTTCCGACGAGGCGCTCGCGAACGAAGCCGCATCGCTGCTCGCGCTGCAGGACTTCTTCGACGGCTGCGCGGTGCTCGGCGTCGCGCCGGTGCCCGAGCAGGACTGGGTGCGCCTTACGCAATCGCAGTTCGCGCCGGTGGAGATCACGCCGGAGTTCTGGATCGTGCCGACCTGGCACGAGCCGCCCGCCGAGGCCAGGCAAGTGATCCGGCTCGACCCGGGCCTGGCCTTCGGCACCGGCACGCATCCGACCACGCGCATGTGCCTGCGCTGGATCGCAAGGCAGGGCGAGGGCGCTTTCGGCAAGCAGCGCGTGCTCGACTACGGCTGCGGCTCCGGCATCCTGGCGATCGGCGCGGCGAAGTTCGGCGCACTCGACATCGATGCCGTCGATATCGACGAGGCCGCTGTCTCTTCGACCCGTCTCAATGCCGAAGCCAACGGCGTCCGCCTCAACGCGGGCCTGCCGGATGTGGCCAAGGGCGCCTACGACACCGTGCTCGCCAACATCCTGGCCACGCCGCTCAAGTTGCTCGCACCGCTGCTGCGCAGCCACGTGGCGCCGGGCGGATCACTGGTGATGGCCGGCATCCTCGAGCGCCAGGCCGACGAGCTGAAAGAGGCCTACGCGCCATATGCAGCCCTCGAGGTCAGCGACAGCGAGGACGGCTGGATCCTCATGACGGCACGCTGCTGAGCAGCGCGGCCTTGTTTTCGCGCTGCCGCGCACCGTTCGCGCCATTCGTACGGCGGGGGCCCAACCCTACAATCGCCCGGTCATGAGCCTTGTCACGCGTTGCCCCGCCTGCACCACCACCTTCAAGGTGGTGCGCGATCAGCTTCGCATCTCCGACGGTTGGGTGCGTTGCGGTCGCTGCAGCAACGTGTTCGACGCGACGCTCGATCTGCACGAATCGTCCGATGGGGCGCCCGCCGGGACGCCCGCACCGTCGCCAACGGCGGCGTATTCACCCGCGCTGGTCGAACCGTCCTCCGAGAGCCGGGTTGACGCGCCGTCTGCGCCGCCCGCGGCGTCGAAGCCGTCCCAGTCCTCCGAAGATGCGGACTTCTTCGATGACGAGCCTGAAGAGCGCGACCAGCCCGAGGCAGCGCATCCGCCGCCAGCATCGGAAGAGCCCGGGGCTGTGGACATCGCAGCAGCGCCGCCGCCTGAGCCGACGCCACCGCAATCCCCACCGCCGCCACCCGCGCCATCTCCGCCGGCCCCGGCGCTCGAGTTGCCCGCGCACGGCATCATCGCGGACGAGCCGTGGTCCGACCTGGATGTCAGCGAGCCTGCGTGGCGGCCGCCCGCGAGCTCCCTGCCGCCGTTCCCGAACATCGATCTGAATCTCGCGGCGCCGCCTCCATCGCCGCCTCCGCCAGCACCCCCGTTGCCGGTGCCGCGTGCCAAGGGGCATGGGCTGGTCGAGCCGACCCTCGATGACGACGCCGAGGAGAACGAGGACAAGCAAGACAGCGAGAAGAACCACGACCAGGTGCAGATGCAGAAGGCGCTGCGCCGGGCGCGCATCAAGTCGGCCAAGATCGCGAGCGCCAACAAGTCGCGCGAGGCCAGGGCCGCCGCCAAGGCCGCGTCGTCCTCGATGGTCCGGGAGGCGAGCGAGCCGGAGAGCGCCGCATCGCTGCCGCCGATGTTCGCCGAGCGCGAGGAAGAGCACGCTTTCTCCGACGACGAGGAACACGATGCCCACGCTCCCGGCTTCTGGCAGCGCAAGGGCGTTCGGCGCTTGCTGGTGCTGCTGGCGGTGCTGGCTGTTCTTCTGCTCATCGTGCAGATCGTTCGCCACGAGCGCGACGGCATCGTCGCGCGCCAGCCGGGCCTGCGGCCTGCGCTGGCTGCGCTGTGCCAGCACACCGGTTGCGAACTCTCGGCGCTGCGCCAGATCGGCGACATCATGATCGAGGGCGCCGCCTTCGCGCGCGAGAAGAGCGGCGGCAACGACTACCGCCTCAGCTTCACCTTGCGCAACGGCGCCACCGTGCCGCTCGCGATGCCGGCTGTGGAGCTGTCGCTGCTCGACACGCAGGAGCGCGCGGTGGTGCGGCGCGTGCTGACGCCCGCGGACTACGGCGCGCCGTCGGTGCTCGCGCCGCGCGCCGATCGAGCGGCTTCGTTGCCGCTGACGCTGTCGCCGAACGAAGCCGCTGCGCTGCCGCCCATCGCGGGCTACCGCGTGGAAGCCTTCTATCCCTAGCGGGACGCCTGTGCGCAAGCGTCCTTCTTCCATTCATCTTCATTCAACGAAACGGCCCACCCATGGCAGCAGTGATTTGCGGTTCCCTCGCGTTCGACACCATCATGACTTTCGAGGGACGGTTCGCCGATCAGATCCTTCCGGACCAGCTGCACATCCTGAACGTGTCGTTCCTGGTGCCGGGCCTTCGCCGTGACTTCGGCGGCTGCGCCGGCAACATCGCCTACAGCCTCAACGCGCTCGGTGGCACGGCACTCCCGATGGCCACGCTCGGCAGCGACGGCGCCGACTACCTGGAGCGCATGCGCTCGCTGGGCATCGACACCGAATTCGTGCGCCAGCTCGACGACACCTTCACCGCGCAGGCGATGATCATGAACGACGTCGACAACAACCAGATCACCGCGTTCCACCCCGGTGCGATGCAGCAGGCGCACATCACCACGGTGGCCGCGCGTGACGACTTCAAGGTCGGCATCATCGCGCCCGATGGTCGCGAGGCGATGCTGCAGCACGCGGAGCAATTCGCGGCCGCCGGCATTCCGTTCGTGTTCGATCCGGGCCAGGGCCTGCCGATGTTCGACGGCGACGCACTCAAGCACTTCGTCGATCTCGCAAGCTGGGTCGTGGTCAACGACTACGAAGGAAAGATGCTGTCGCAGCGCACCGGCTGGAGCCTTGCCGAGATCTCCACACGCGTTCGCGGCCTGGTGGTCACGCTGGCGGCTGAGGGCTGCGAAGTCTGGATCGACGGCGAGCGCGAACACGTGCCGGGCGTGACGCCCACTGCCGTGGTCGAGCCCACGGGGTGTGGCGATGCATGGCGCGGCGCGCTGTTGTTCGGTCTGGAAAAGGAATGGCCGCTCGCGAAATGCGCGGCGTTGGGCAACCGCGTCGGCGCGCTCAAGATCGCGCAGCGCGGACCGCAGAACTACCAGGTCGACCGCAAGGCACTGGGCTTGTAGGAAGCCGCTTTTCCGAGCGCCCATAAAAAAACCCGACACCGTGAGGTGCCGGGTTTTTTGCCGTCAAGGCGCTGAGATTACTCAGGGCTTGCTGGCCGTAGGAAACGGCCAGGCTGCCTGGGGATTCAGCGTCGTTTGCGCGGCAGGGGCAGGCGCTACAGCGGCCTTGGCGGGTGCCTTGGCAGCCTTCTTCGCAGCAGGCTTCTTGGCAGCAGCGGCAGGCTTGGCAGCGGGCTTTTTCGCGGCTTTCTTGGCCGCAGCCTTTTTCGCAGGAGCCTTCTTGGCGGCGGCCTTCTTTGCAGGGGCCTTCTTGGCAGCTGCCTTCTTGGCAGGAGCCTTCTTCGCCGCGGCCTTCTTCGCCGGCGCCTTCTTGGCAGCGGCCTTCTTCGCCGGAGCCTTCTTCGCAGCAGCCTTCTTGGCCGGTGCTGCCTTCTTCGCTGCTACCTTCTTGGCAGGAGCCTTCTTGGCGGCGACCTTCTTGGCAGCAACCTTCTTGGCCGGTGCCTTCTTCGCTGCTACCTTCTTTGCCGGAGCCTTCTTGGCCGCGACCTTCTTTGCCGGAGCCTTCTTTGCAGCGGCTTTCTTAGCCGGCGCTTTCTTTGCAGTTGCCATTTCTATTTCTCCTTGATCAAGTTGAAAAAATCAACCTATTGAAGCACTCCACGCACGTTGGGAGCGTGAAGCGATTCATGGCGTTGGAATCTGAGCCCCAGCACCATGAACACCTGAGCCCTCGTCCATGCCGCGCTCTTCGGCGCGATCGGTGGCAAGGGCAATTCTTGAATTCATTAATTCTTATCGGAAAGATTCAATCCCAGGAGAGCGCACCACCCGACTGGTACTCGATCACGCGGGTTTCGAAAAAGTTGCGCTCTTTCTTCAGGTCAATCATTTCGCTCATCCAGGGGAACGGGTTTTCTTCGTTCGGGAAGAGCGTTTCGAGGCCGATCTGCTGTGCGCGCCGGTTGGCGATGTACCGCAGGTAGCCCTTGAACATGGAGGCGTTCATGCCGAGCACGCCACGCGGCATGGTGTCTTCGGCGTATTTGTATTCGAGCTCGACGGCCTTCATGAAGAGGTCCTTGATCTCGGCCTTGAACTCGGGGGTCCAGAGGCCGGGATTCTCGAGCTTGAGCTGGTTGATCAGGTCGATGCCGAAATTGCAGTGCATCGACTCGTCGCGCAGGATGTACTGGTACTGCTCGGCAGCGCCGGTCATCTTGTTCTGGCGGCCGAGCGCAAGGATCTGCGTGAAGCCGACGTAGAAGAAGAGGCCTTCCATCAGGCAGGCGAACACGATGAGCGACTTGAGCAGCGTCTGGTCGGTCTCGTGCGTGCCGGTCTTGAAGTGCGGATCGCTGATGGCCTCGATGAACGGGAGCAGGAACTGGTCCTTCTCGCGGATCGACTGCACTTCGTTGTAAGCGTTGAAGATCTCGCTCTCGTCCAGGCCGAGCGACTCGACGATGTACTGGTACGCGTGCGTGTGGATCGCTTCCTCGAAGGCCTGACGCAGCAGAAACTGGCGGCATTCGGGGGCCGTGATGTGGCGGTAAGTGCCCAGCACGATGTTGTTGGCGGCCAGCGAGTCGGCGGTCACGAAGAAGCCGAGGTTGCGCTTGACGATGCGGCGTTCGTCCTCGGTCAGGCCGTTCGGGTCTTTCCACAACGCGATGTCGCGCGTCATGTTCACTTCCTGCGGCATCCAGTGGTTGGCGCAGGTGGCGAGGTATTTTTCCCACGCCCACTTGTACTTGAACGGCACCAGCTGATTGACGTCGGTCTGGCCGTTGATGATTCGCTTGTCGGAAGCCTTGACGCGTTGCGCCACGACGGGAACCGAAGCGGGAGCAACCTGACGCAGCGGTGCGGCGGCGCCGTCATCGAGCGTGCGCGAGGCAGACGATGCGGGTTGTGCAATCGACGAAGTCGGAGCGTCCACCGAACGGCCTGCGGGCAAGCCGCTGGTCGATGCGTTGTGGTGCTGCAATCCTTGTTGCATATCCTTTGGTAAGGAGGGCTTGACTTCTTCGTCCCAGGTCAACATAGAAAAATCCAATGCTCAAATTATCGGAGTAACGATGTGAGTTGCAAAGTGCTCGTTCACATCGCGCTCCATTTATGTGGTTGTTATGTTGCTCGCATGCATCGCGCGATGTCAGTCAATGCCTTCATTGCTTGAACGTCGCGCGACTTTCGCATGCACCTCACTGACTCAACTGACTCAACTGACTTACCGTCGTCGCGAGCATCGGCGCGTCACTGGCACGCTTCGCAGGTCGGATCGTCGACACCGCAGAAGGCGATGTCGGTGGCGGGCATCGCGCTCATCTGTGCCTTCGCTGCAGCAGCGGCGGCTTCGAGTGCGCTCATGCCCGAGGGTGCTTCGTTGCCCGACGACACCGCGTTGAGACGACCCGATTGCACCGTCGATTTTTCTGCGTGCGTCGCGCTCTGCGTGCGCAGGTAGTAGGTCGTCTTCAGGCCGCGCAGCCATGCGAGCTTGTAGGTGTCGTCGAGCTTCTTGCCCGATGCGCCGGCCATGTAGATGTTGAGCGATTGCGCCTGGTCGATCCACTTCTGGCGACGCGAGGCGGCTTCGACGAGCCACGTGGTTTCCACTTCGAACGCGGTGGCGTAGAGCGCCTTCACGTCCTGCGGCACGCGGTCGATCGGACGCAGCGAGCCGTCGAAGTGCTTCAGGTCCATCACCATCACGTCGTCCCACAGGCCCAGGCGCTTCAGGTCGCGCACCAGGTAGTGGTTGATCACGGTGAATTCGCCCGACAGGTTCGACTTGACCGAGAGGTTGCCGAAGCACGGCTCGATCGATGCGTCCACGCCGATGATGTTCGAGATGGTCGCGGTCGGTGCGATGGCCACGCAGTTCGAATTGCGCATGCCGTCGGCCTTGATCTTCTGGCGCAGCGCGTCCCAGTCGAGCGTGGCCGAGCGGTCCACTTCGACGTAGCCGCCGCGTGCCTGCTCCAGCAGGTCGAGCGTGTCGATCGGAAGGATGCCCTTGTCCCACAGCGAGCCCTTGTAGCTCGAGTACTTGCCGCGTTCCTTGGCCAGCTCGGTCGATGCCCAGTAGGCGTGGTAGCAGATGGCTTCCATCGACTCGTCGGCGAATTGCACGGCTTCCTGCGAGGCGTAGGGAATGCGCAGCTCGTACAGCGCGTCCTGGAAGCCCATGAGGCCCAGACCCACCGGACGGTGGCGCAGGTTAGAGTCGCGCGCCTTCTTCACGGCGTAGTAGTTGATGTCGATCACGTTGTCGAGCATGCGCATCGCGGTCGAGATCGTCCGCTTGAGCTTTTCCTGGTCGACCTTGCCGTCCTTCAGATGCTGCAGCAGGTTCACCGAACCCAGGTTGCAGACGGCTGTTTCGGTGTCGCTGGTGTTCAGCGTGATTTCGGTGCAGAGGTTCGACGAGTGCACGACACCTGCGTGCTGCTGCGGCGAGCGCACGTTGCAGGCGTCCTTGAACGTGATCCAGGGATGGCCGGTCTCGAACAGCATCGTGAGCATCTTGCGCCACAGGTCCGACGCCTGGACGGTGCGGCTGGGCTTGATCTCGCCCCGCGCGGCCTTCTCTTCGTAGGCGACGTAGGCGCGCTCGAAGTCGGCGCCGAACAGGTCGTGCAGGTCAGGCACGTTGGAGGGCGAGAACAGCGTCCAGGTGCCCTTTTCCATCACGCGGCGCATGAAGAGATCGGGGATCCAGTTGGCCGTGTTCATGTCGTGCGTGCGGCGGCGGTCGTCGCCGGTGTTCTTGCGCAGTTCCAGGAACTCCTCGATATCGAGGTGCCACGATTCGAGGTACGTGCAGACCGCGCCCTTGCGCTTGCCGCCCTGGTTCACCGCCACGGCGGTGTCGTTCACCACCTTCAGGAACGGCACCACGCCCTGCGATTCGCCGTTCGTGCCCTTGATGTGGCTGCCGAGCGCGCGCACGCGGGTCCAGTCGTTGCCCAGGCCGCCCGCGAACTTCGAGAGCAGCGCGTTTTCCTTGATCGACTCGTAGATGCCGTCCAGGTCGTCGGGCACGGTGGTCAGGTAGCAGCTGGACAGCTGCGAGCGCAGCGTGCCGGCGTTGAAGAGCGTCGGCGTGCTCGACATGAAGTCGAACGACGACAGCACTTCGTAGAACTCGATGGCGCGCGCTTCGCGGTCGATTTCGCCGAGCGACAGGCCCATGGCCACGCGCATGAAGAATGCCTGCGGCAGTTCGATGCGGGTCTTGCGCACGTGCAGGAAGTAGCGGTCGTACAGCGTCTGCAGGCCCAGGTAGTCGAACTGGTTGTCGCGTTCGGCCTTCAGCGCCGCGCCCAGGCGGGGCAGGTCGTACTGCAGCAGCTTCTCGTCGAGCAGGTCGTTCTCCACGCCCTTCTTGATGAACTGCGGGAAGTAGTCGGCATAGGCGGTGGCACGGTCCACCGGCATCACTTCGCGGCCGATGATTTCCTTGAAGATCGTGTGCAGCAGGAGGCGCGCGGTGGCGAAGGTGTAGTCGGGGTCTTTCTCGATCAGCGTGCGGGCCGCCAGGATCGAGGCCTTGTAGACCTCGTCGAGCGGCACGCCGTCGTACAGGTTGCGCATCGTCTCGGCGACGATCGGCTGGGCGGTGATGCTGTCGCCGAGGTTTTCACAGGCCGATTCGATCAGGCCCTTGAGCTGGTTCAGGTCGAGCGCGACGCGTTCGCCGTTGTCCAGCACATGCAGCGTCGGCGTGGCCGGCGTTTCCTGCTCGACCTGCTTGGAACGCTCCTGCGTGCGGCGTTCGCGGTACAGCACGTAGGCGCGTGCGATCTCGTGGTGGCCGCCGCGCATCAGGCCGAGTTCGACCTGGTCCTGCACGTCTTCGATATGGAAGGTGCCGCCGCCCGGACGCGAACGCACCATGGCGCGGATCACGCCTTGCGTGAGCACGTCGACCGTCTCGCGCACGCTGGCCGAAGCCGCGCCCTGGGTGCCGTGCACGGCCAGGAAGGCCTTCATCATCGCGATGGCGATCTTGTTCGGCTCGAAGGGAACGACCGCGCCGTTGCGGCGGATGATCTGGTAGTGCGCAAGGTTCTGGCCGGTCGGGGAGCCGGCCGTGTCTCGCTGCTGTTGAGGGGGCGTGGAGGGAACGGCACGCGGGGTCGATGGGGTGTTCAGGGCAGTTTGCATTCGCTTCCTCTCGGTTGGCAATTCTTGTTGGGTGGCGACGCCTTGGCTGGGCGCCGCGCCGGTGCAGTTGACCGGACGGAGGACACTATATCTAGGGTGCCAGGGGTCTACAAGCCACTACAGGTAGTGTTTTGTGAGTGGTTCACCTACCGCGGGTATCTCTCTAGACATAGGCCATGGCTGGCGATCCCGCGTGAATACTGGCCTATGGTCGCGCAACCCGCATGGGACGTGGCTTGCAAGCCGATTTGAGCCTGCAAGGCGCATGGTTGCTAAGGTTCACATTCGCATTGTCGAAAGCGATGCGGCCGGCAGGCAGGGCATCGCGGGGCGTCACGCGATTGAAAAAATTAGCGCTCCACCACAGATGGGGGAAACATCTGTGATTTCCACCCCAATTGCGCGTGCAGCAATCGCCAATCGAAGCCCGCGCCGGGGTCTTGTTTCCGGCCTGGCGCGATGTGTTCGTGACCCGCGATGTGCGCGATGGCGTAGTGCTGCGCGATCGCGGGGCAGAGGCTGGCGAGCGTCTCGTACTGCGCGGCTTCGAACGTGTGGCCTTCGAGGCCCTCGAGCTCGATGCCGATCGAGTCGTCGTTGCAGTTGGCGCGGCCGCGCCACGACGACACGCCCGCATGCCAGGCGCGGTGGTCGCAACTCACGAACTGCCAGAGCTCGCCGTTGCGACGCACGTAGAAATGCGAGGACACCTCGATGCCGCGAATCGACTGGAAGTAGGGATGCGCGTCCCAGTCGAGCCGGTTGGTGAAGAGCCGCTGCACCGCATCGCCGCCATATTCGCCGGGCGGCAGGCTGATCGAATGCAGCACGATCAGGTCGGTCTGCGCGCCGGCGGGACGCGGGCCGAAGTTCGGCGAGGGCAGGGCTTTCGCGAAGCGGTACCAGCCGGCCCGCCAGAGCCCGTCGTCTGCGGGCGGCGTGTTCTGCGTGGAGGTTTCTTCAGTCGTCGACATGGCTGCTGGCGCCATCGTCGCCGTTGGGCGTGGTGATGCCCAGCCGCGCGATGCGGTAGCGGATCTGGCGCAGGCTCATGCCCAGGCGCGCGGCGGCGGCGGTGCGGTTGAAGCCGCTCTCGTGCAGGGCACGCACGAGGATCTCGCGCTCCTGCTGGTCGAGATAGGCCTGCAGGTCGGAGGGAAGTGGCGGCGGCGCGGGCTTGATTTCTGCCACCGGTGCCGGTGCGGGCGCGGCAACGACAGGGGCGTCGTTGCGAGGCGCGGGTTGCGAGGGCGCGACCGACGCCACATCGGCCGCCGCCATCGTCGTCGCGACATTGCCGCCCATCAGGTCCAGGTGCAGCTCGTCGCCGTCGTTGAGCGCGACCGCGCGGTGCAGCAGGTTCTCGAGCTCGCGCACGTTGCCATCGAGCGGGTGCAGCGCAAGGCGGCGCAGCAGCTCGGCCGACAGGTGCGGCACCGGCAGCCCGCCGTCCTGCGCGATGCGCGCGAGCAGCGCGGCGCAGAGCGCGGGCAGGTCTTCGCGGCGATCGCGCAGCGCGGGCACCGCGATCTCGATCACGTTGAGGCGGTAGAAAAGGTCTTGCCGGAAGCGGCCGGCCTGCACCTCCGCATGCAGGTCTTTATGGGTGGCGCTCACGATGCGCACGTCGACCGCTTCTTCCTGCGTCGAGCCGATCGAGCGCACGCTGCGCTCCTGGATCGCGCGCAGGAGCTTCGATTGCATCGCCAGCGGCAGGTCGCCGATTTCGTCGAGGAACAGCGTGCCGCTGCGCGCAGCCTGGAAATAGCCGTCGCGGTCCTGCGAGGAGCCGGTGTACGAGCCCTTCTTCGCGCCGAAGAATTCGGCTTCGAGCAGGTTCTCGGGAATCGCGCCGCAGTTGACCGCGACGAACGGACCGTCGCTGCGCTGGCTGCAGGCATGCACCGCACGCGCCACCAGCTCCTTGCCGGTGCCCGATTCGCCGCGCACCAGCACCGGCGCCATGCCGCGCGCCACCTTGGCGATGCGCGACTTGACTAGGCGCATCGGGTCCGAATCGCCCACCAGGCGATCGAGCGCCGCAACGCCGCTGCTGCCGGTGATCGAGCCGGCCTCGGCGCGCGTGCCGGTGCTGGCAGCGGCGGCCGCCTTCTCCGGCTTGACCTGCACGACAGGCGCTCGCGTGGCCTGCACCGCGGAAGCGACCACGGCACGAAACTGCTTCAGGTCGACCGGCTTGGTGAGGTAGTCGAACGCGCCCGCCTTGAGCGCCTCGACCGCGTTTTCAGCGGAGCCGTAGGCCGTCATCACCACGCAGCGCTCGCTGCGCTGGTTCTTCTGGATGCGGTGGATGATCTCCATGCCCTGCCCGTCGGGCAGCCGCATGTCGGTGATCACCGCATCGAAGCGCCCGGCCTCAAGGTGTTGCCAGGCTTCTGACACGCTGCCCGCGGCCTCGACGTGATAGCCCTCGCGCAGCAGCGTCAGTTCATACAGCGTGCGCAGATCGGGCTCGTCGTCGATGACAAGGATCTGCGCGGGACGCGGGGCGGAAGACAGTGGGGTGCTCACGACGCTATTGTGTCAGCCGGTTCTCGCTGGCGGCAAAGCTGACGAAGAATTCGTTGCCCTCGGGCCCGCCCGCCGCGAGCGCCCGCCTCTCGTAGCCGATGGTGGCGCCATGGCGCCGGCACAACTCGCGGCAAAGGAACAGGCCCAGGCCGCTGGAGCGGCTCTCGGACGAGAAGAAGGGCTCGAACAGATGACGCTGCACCGCCGGCTCCAGCGGTGCGCCGTCGCTCCACACCTGCAGCGCCGGGCGGTTGGTGCCCGCGCGCTGCAGCGTGGTGATGACCTGGATCGCGCCGTCGCCCTTGCCCGCATAGCGCGATGCGTTGTCCAGCAGGTTCACCAGCAGGCGGCGCAGGTGTTCGGCGTCGAAGCGCACGTCGACGCCGGGCGCCTCCAGCGCGATGAGCACGCCCTTGCGCTGCGTCTGGCGCACCCATTCCTCGGCCAGCACCTGCACCGCGGGGTCGAGCACCACCTGTTCGCCGAGCGAAAGCACGCGCTGCTGGCGCGCGCGCGAGACGTCGAGCACGTCGTCCACGATGCGGGCCAGGCGCTGCGCGTTGTGCTGGACCATGTCGGTCAGTTTGCGGTGCGCCGGGTCGGTGAGGTCTTCGCTCAGCAGCGCGCTGGCCTGCGCGATGGCGGCCAGCGGGTTGCGGATTTCATGGGCGACGGCAGCGGACATGCGGCCCATCGCGGCCAGCTTCTCGGTGCGGATGCGGGCCTCGAGTTCGCGCAAATCCTGCAGGAACATCACGCAGAGGCTGTCGGCGCGCTTGTCGCTGGTGGGCGTGAGCCGGGTGCGCACGCGCACTTCGCGCGCCGCGCCGCGGGCCTGCGCGACGGGGATTTCCTCGGCCTGCGGGGCCCGCCGCGCGAAGGTCTGGCGCGAGAGCGCGGCCAGTGCATGCCAGGCGGGCTGCGCATGCAGCGCGAACGGCAGCGAGAGTTTCGCCAGGCCCTGGCCGAGGATCGCGTCGGCTGCCGGGTTGGCCGCGTGCACCATGCCTTCGGCATCGATCACCAGCACGCCTTCGGCGAGCGTCTCGATCACCAGGTCGTTGACCTCCGCCTGCATCTGCGCGCTGCTGCGGTTGCGCTGCGCCACCGCCTCTTCGCGTGCGAGCCGCCGTGCCAGCTCGTGCGCGAGCAGCGCCACCACGAAAAGGCCGGTGCCGGTGAGCGCCGCCTGCACGAAGCGCGCAGAAGAGTCGCCCGGCTGCTGCAGCCAGTGCCATCCGGCATCGGCCAGCAGCAGCAGCGTGACGCTGGCCGTGGTGCCCAGGCTCACGATCACCGTGCCGAGCACCGCGCTCATGAGCACCGGCAGCGCGAAGAGCGGCGTGTAGTTGACGTTGCCGCCCTGCAGCACCTGAAGCGCGGTGAAGGTTGCCAGGTCGATGCCGATGGTCAGCAGCCACAGCGTAGAGAAGCCGCGGATCGGCGGCTCGAAGTGCGCATAGCGCATCTCCAGCCAGGTGGCGACGAGGTAGCCGGCCGAGATCGCGATGGTCACCGCCTGCATCGGTTGTCCGAGCACGTAGGCCACGCCCTGCAGCAGCACCAGCACCAGTGCGACGAAACAGCGCGCGGCCATGAAGCCGCGCCACAGACGCAGCAGCGCTGTGCTCTCGCTGCCGCCTTGCTCGAGCAGGTCCCAGTCGGTGACCGGCTCGCCGCGCGACCAGAGAGGGGTGCTCATGGCGCAGGCTGCGCGTTCAACCGCGCGCCGCGACGGCGGCTTGACGGTGCGCAGCGCTGCAATAGACCGCGTCGTCGGGGCCGGCGATGGCATCGCTCGCGGGCAGGTGCAGGCCGCAATGGGCGCAGCGCACCATGGCCTGCGGCGCGGCGACCGCCGCCGGCGAGGCCGGGCGCTGTTGCGCCTTGGCCATGCGCTCGCGCTGGGCATCGCGCATTTCTTCGCGCCGGTTCTTGCGCCAGAGCCAGATGGCGATCCAGAGCACGGCGAGGACGAGGAGGTATTTCATACGGGAGGACGCGCCAGCACCACTTCGAGCACGAAGCGGGAACCCACATAGGCCAGCAACAACAGGGCGGAGCCGGCGTACAGCACGCGGCGGGCCGTGCGGCCGCGCCAGCCGAAGCGCGCGCGGCCGATCAGGAGAACCGCGAAGGTGACCCAGGCGAGCACGGAGAACGTCGTCTTGTGGTCCCACTTCCATGCGCGGCCCGCGGCGCCGTACAGCTGCTCGGTGAACAAGAGGCCGGCCAGCAGCGTGGCCGAGAGCAGCACGAAGCCCGCGGTCACGAAGCGGAATGTGAGGCGCTCCAGCGTGAGCAGCGGCACGCCGCCTTCGGCGGGCGTGCCGCTCGTGAGGCGAATCTGCTTCTCGGCACGCGTGATCAGCCACGCATGGACCACGGCCGCGCCGAAGAGCCCGTAGGAGGCGATGCCCAGCGCGAGGTGCAACGGCAGCCACGGCGAGGCGGTGACATGCAGCGGCGTGCCGGGGAAAAGAATGGCGAGAAGCACGGCGGCGGCGCCCAGCCATGCCAGCGCCCGTCGCACCTTCAATTGGGGATACATGCGGCTTTCGATCGCATAGACGGTGAGCACCAGCCACGCCGTGACCGAGAGCGCGGGTGCAAAGCCGAAGCGCGGTTCGCTGCCGATCAGTCCGTGCGCCAGCACGGCCGCATGCAAGAGCCACGCGATCCCGAGGGCCCACTGGACGGTTTGACGGCTGAGCCGGGCACCCGCAGCGGCGGCAAATCCGTAGGCCGCCGCGGTGGCGATGCCCAGCGCCACGCCGAGTGGGGAGGGGATCGCTAAAATCATCGGCGGAGTTTATCTCCCCCAGGCTTGCGCACTTCGTGTCGCAGCGCCAACCCCCTCACCGGGGGCAACACCAGAGGCCCGGCAAAGCCGGTTCCTCGGTGTTTCCCGAAGGGGCAGTAGGCAGCCGATCTCAGGTTCACGACTTTCCAATGACCCGCCGCGGCGGGCAGCAAGGCTTCCTCTCCATGGCCACCGCCCTTACAGAAAAGTTCTCCCGCCTCGTCAAGACGATGAGCGGACAGGCCCGCATCACCGAAAGCAACGTGCAGGACATGCTGCGCGAGGTGCGCATGGCGCTGCTGGAGGCCGACGTGGCGCTGCCCGTGGTGCGCGATTTCGTCGCCCGCGTGAAGGAGAAGTCGCTCGGCCAGGAAGTGCTGGGCTCGCTCAAGCCGGGCCAGGCGCTGGTCGGCATCGTGAACCGCGAGCTTGCAGCCACCATGGGCGAGGGCGTCTCCGACATCAACCTCGCAGCGCAGCCGCCCGCGGTGATCCTGATGGCCGGCCTGCAGGGCGCCGGCAAGACCACCACCACCGCCAAGCTGGCCAAGCACCTGATCGAGAAGCGCAAGAAGAAGGTGCTCACGGTGTCGGGCGACGTGTACCGCCCGGCCGCCATCGAGCAGCTCAAGACCGTCACGAAGCAGGCCGGCGCCGAATGGTTCCCGAGCACGCCCGACCAGAAGCCGCTGGACATCGCGCGCGCCGCGCTCGATCACGCCAAGCGCCACTACTTCGATGTGCTGCTGGTCGACACGGCCGGCCGCCTCGCGATCGACGAAGTGCTGATGACCGAAATCAAGCAGCTGCACGCGGCGCTCGATCCGGTCGAGACCCTGTTCGTGGTCGATGCCATGCAGGGCCAGGATGCGATCAACACCGCCAAGGCCTTCAAGGAAGCGCTGCCCCTCACCGGCATCATCCTGACCAAGACCGACGGCGATTCGCGCGGCGGCGCGGCGCTGTCGGTGCGGCAGGTCACGGGCGTGCCGATCAAGTTCGCCGGCACGAGCGAGAAGATCGACGGCCTGGAGGTGTTCGATGCCGAGCGCCATGCGGGCCGCATCCTGGGCATGGGCGACATCGTCGCGCTGGTCGAGCAGGTCACGGCCGGCGTCGACGTGGCGGCGGCGCAAAAGCTCGCGGCCAAGGTCAAGAGCGGCGCGGGCTTCGATTTGAACGACTTCCTCGGCCAGCTGCAGCAGATGAAGCAGATGGGCGGGCTCTCCAGCCTCATGGATAAGCTGCCCACGCAGATGGCCGCCAAGGCCACCGAGGCCGACATGACGCGCGCCGAGCGCGACATCCGCCGCAAGGAAGGGATCATCCAGAGCATGACGCCGCTGGAGCGCCGCAAGCCCGAGCTGCTGAAGGCCACGCGCAAGCGCCGCATCGCGGCCGGCGCGGGCGTGCAGGTTCAGGAAGTGAACCGCCTGCTCAACGAGTTCGAGCAGATGCAGGGAATGATGAAGAAGATGAAGGGCGGCGGCCTCATGAAGATGATGAAGAAGATGGGCGGCATGAAGGGCATGGGCGGCATGGGCGGCATGGGTGGCCCGGGCGGTCCCAAGCTGCCGTTCTGAGCGCACACATATATATAGACAGAGATAGAAGCCCGCCGGGGGATGCCCCGGCGGGCTTCGTCGTTTTCAGGTCCGCACGTTGTAGATCGTTTCGTGCGCCTCGATCGGCGCAGGTAGCTTCCAGCGGTGCAGCGTCCGCTCGATGCCCGCGTTCGACAGCGTGGTGTCCCGCTCGCGGTTGCGGCGCATCAACTCGGCGTGCGGCACCTCCAGGTACACCGGCTCGATCTGCGCGTGATAAACCCAGAGCAGGTCCAGCGTCTTGGTGCGCATCTGCTGGCTCAGGCGGGTGGCGCTCCAGACGAAGCCTTCGTGCTTGCGCAGCGGCGCCTTCGACTGGTCGACCGCGTGGTGCGCAGCCATGCACCATGAAAAAAGCCGGCCCCGAGGCCGGCTTTTTAGAGGTGCTGTGTCTTCAGCGCATCAGGCTGCAGCCAACGCGGCAGGACGTGCCAGGCGAAGCGCATGCATCCACGCGCGGCGCAGCACGGCGGGCGAACGCGATTCCTCAGGAATCAGCAGGAAGCCGCGGTCGCGCAGTGTGGTGCCCAGCGCGATCTGGCTGGTGAGCACGGTCAGCGGAATCGCCAGTAGCAGCGGCAGGCCGACAGGCATGAGCCAGATCAGAGCGCTCGGGTCGATCATCGCGACGCCGACGGCCAGCATGCCGATCACCAGCGTCATGGGCGCCAGTTGCGTGGCAGCGATCTTCCAGGGCACGGCGTTGGCTTCACGCGGGGGCGACTTCCAGTCGAGCTTGATGCCGGTGAGGGCAACCAGCACGAACAGCGAGTGGGCCAGCATGCGGACCGGCGCCTGCACGATGGCCAGGGCGCTTTCCATCACCGAGCTCTTCACCAGGCCCCAGGTACCGCCGTATTGGCGTTGCTCACCGCGCATCAGCACGGCAGCGATGCCCAGCACGCGCGGCAGGAACAACAGGCACAGGGTCCAGATCCAGAGGCCGGCCAGTTCGGCGGGCAGCACGCTCCAGCTCGACACGAGGCTGGAACCGCTGAGCCACAGGGCAGTGCCCAGCGTCAGGAACGCGAGCCACAGCGGAGCGGAAACATAGGCCATGGTGCCGGTAACGAACATGGCGCGGTGCACGGAATGGATTCCGGGCTCGGCCATCAGGCGGGCGTTCTGCAGGTTGCCCTGGCACCAGCGGCGATCGCGTTGCAGTTCGGCCAGGAGGTCCGGCGGTTGCTGCTCGTAGCTGCCGACCAGGTCGGACACCAGCCACACGTTGTAGCCGGCACGGCGCATCAGCGCTGCTTCGACGAAGTCGTGCGACATGATGCCGCCCGACATGCCGCCGGTGCCCTTGATCGGGGCCAGCGCGCAATGCTTCATGAAGGGCTCGACGCGGATGATCGCGTTGTGTCCCCAGTAGTGCGATTCGCCCAGTTGCCAGAACTGCATGCCCAGCGTGAACAGGCGGCCCGTCACGCGGGAAGCGAATTGTTGTGCGCGAGCGTGCAGCGTGACGTGGCCGATGGCCTGCGTCGCGGTCTGGATGATGCCGGCGGTGGGGTTGGCTTCCATCAGCTTGACCATCGAGGTCAGGCAGTCGCCGCTCATCACGGAGTCGGCGTCGAGCACGACCATGTAGCGGTAGTCCTTGCCCCAGCGGCGGCAGAAGTCGGCCACGTTGCCGGCCTTGCGGTGCGTGCGGCGGGTGCGCAGGCGGTAGTACACCTCGACCTGCGGCTGGTTCGGGCTGTCGGCCAGGGCGGCGCGCAGATCTTCCCAGGCGGCGCGCTCGGCGGCTGCGGTCTCGGGGTTGTAGCTGTCGGACAGCACGAACACGTCGAACTGCTTCGCATGGCCGGTGGAGGCAACCGATTCGCAGGTGGCGCGCAGGCCGGCGAACACCGTGGCAACGTCTTCGTTGCAGATCGGCATGATGATCGCGGTGCGTGCCTCGGGGTTCATCGGATGGTTGGCGACCTGCTTGGCCGACAGCGCATGCTTGTCACCGCGAACCGAAACATAGAAGCCCATGAGGGCGGTGACGAAACCGGTCACGACCCAGCCCGAGAGCAGGCCGTACAGGCCGATCTGGCCGTATTCGAGCCAGACGTTGTCGTAGTCGGGTTGCACGCCGGCGAACAGCGTCGAGGCGATCACGGTGCTCAGCACGGTGAGCAGCATGAACGCGTTGCGGCGGCGGGCCGCGGCGCGCTGCCACGGCTGCTTGACCTGCTGGGCCGATTCGGTGGATTCGGCGTCGGAACCTTCGGCCGCACGGCCAGCGCCGAGCTTGACCAGCAGGGCGGTGCCGATGCTGTTCCAGAAACCGCGCCAGGGGCGGGGCGTCATCGAACCGCGGTTGACGGGCGGTGCGGTGACCGAGTTGGGATGGCGTTCTTCGCGCACCGGGCTGCGGTGCGAGAAATCGGCTTCGGTCAGCACGTTCAGTTGGGAGAAGTCAGTGGGCTTCATGTGATTTACCAACGTTGCTTGTCGAGGGAAGGGGTGTCGCCAATGGCAGGAAAGCGCTTGACGACGCAATCCGGCTCGGCGCCGCCTGCGCTGGCGAGCGCGGCGGACGAATGACCCGCGGCACGGGGCCGCGAGAGGGAAAACTGCTTTTGACGCAGGCCGTCGCGCTGCTGGCGCAGTGCGAAAGATGGGCTGGTAAGTGCTGTCATGCCAGTACAGGGGCAAACCCTGTGCCAGCCTGGAAAAACGCTTTCAGATCAACGACTTGGAGCGATCTGGATGCGTTTTTCGGTGGGGAGGCCTGCCGGAAGCCTTCGAAACCCCTGTTTTTGTCGCCGAATCCCGACAAGCCCGGAAGGCCAGCAGAGAATGGCCTTTTAAATCAACGACTTAGGTGCGTCGCTACTCGGCGACAGGGTCCGAGCCCGGAGCGACAGCGTCGGCCTTGAAGTGGCCCGGCGTGAGTTCGTGCTTCTGCAGCAGGCGGTAGAACTCGGTGCGGTTGCGATCGGCAAGACGGGCCGCGTCGGCCACGTTGCCGTCGGTCAGCTTGAGCAGGCCGACGAGGTAGTCGCGTTCGAAGCGCTGCTTGGCGTCGGCATAGGTCTGGACCTCGACCGTCGGCACCCGCAGCGCGCGCTGAACCAGCGCCAGCGGAATCAGCGGCGAGCTCGACAGTGCGCACACCTGCTCGACCACGTTGAAAAGCTGGCGCACGTTGCCGGGCCACGCGGCCGTGGTCAGCGCCTTCAGCGCCTCGGGGGCGAAACCGGAGAGCCGCTTGCCGTATTTCGTCGACAGTCGCTGCAGGAAGTGGTTGGCCAGGAGCGGGATGTCTTCGCGCCGCGCCGACAGCGGCGGCAGCGTGAGCGTCACCACGTTCAGGCGGTAATAGAGGTCTTCGCGGAACTGGCCCGCCTCCATCGCGGCGTCCAGGTCGCGGTGGGTGGCCGAGACGATGCGCACGTCGACCTCGATCGACTGGCTCGCGCCCAGCGGCCGCACGGCGCGCTCCTGCAGCACGCGCAGCAGCTTCACCTGCAGGGCGGGCGGCATGTCCCCGATTTCGTCGAGCAGCAGCGTGCCGCCGTCGGCCTGCTGGAACAGGCCCTTGTGGTTCGCGTGGGCGTCGGTGAAGGCGCCCTTCATGTGGCCGAACAGCTCCGATTCGAGCAGCGCCTCGGGAATCGCCCCGCAATTGACCGCCACGAAGGGCTTGTCGGCGCGCGCGCTGGCCTTGTGGATGGCGCGTGCGAGCAGTTCCTTGCCCGCGCCCGAGTCGCCGCGCAGCAGCACCGAGGCGTCCGACTTGGCGACCATGCGCGCCTCGGCCAGCAGTTCGGCCATGCGGTTGCTGCGGCTCACGATTTCGGCGCGCCAGCTTTCGTCGCCGCCCTTGGCCGGCGTGCTGGCGGGAGCGCCGAGCGCCAGCGCCTGCCCGATCTTGTCGAGCAGTTCGCGGGCGTCGTAGGGCTTGGTGAGGTAGGTGAACACGCCGCGCGCAGTGGCCTCGACCGCGTCGGGAATCGTGCCGTGGGCGGTGAGCAGGATCACGGGCAGCGAAGGATGGCGCTTCCTGATCTCGTCGAAGAGGGCGAGTCCGTCACGGCCCGGCAGGCGCACGTCGCTCAGCACCAGCTGCGGATGTTCGATCTCCAACTGCGTGAGCGCGGTTTCTGCCGAGGTCACGGCCGTGACCTGGTAGCCCGCCGACACCAGCCGCATCGAGATCAGCCGAAGCATGTCCGGGTCGTCGTCGACCACGAGGAGGCGGGCGCCGGTGGTGCTCATGGGCTTGTCTTGGTTCCGTTGGGTGCCTGTGCAGGCGCGCCAGCCGGCGCCGGCGTGCTGGCGGGCCGCGCGAAGCTGCGTTCGATGGCGCGCAGCGCTTCGATGCGGTCGTTGAGCTGGTCGATGCGGCGCTGGCTGTCGCGCAGTTGCTGCACCTGCTTGTCGCGGTCGTCCTCGACGCGGCGCTGCTCCGCATAGCGTGCGGCGAGGGCGCGCGCGAGCGGCTGCAGCGGCTGTGCCTCGGCCGAGGGATTGGCGATCACGCGCTGCAGCAGGCCCAGCGCGCGTGCCAGGTCGGCCGGCACGCGGGTCTGCGACAGCAGGATCGCCAGCTGCATCTGCGCGGTGGGCGAATCGCCGGGGTCGCCGATGCGCGCGATCTCGCCGCTCAGCTCGCCGCCGCCGAGCGGACGCACCTTGTCGGCATACGACAGCATCGCGGCCTGCGGGCCCTGGGTCATCAGCGTGAAGAGCGACGCCGGCTGGGTGGCGGGCGCGCGGGGCTCGGCCTCGACCGGCATCACGCGCGGCACCACGACGGGCGGGGGCAGCGCATCGGCCTCGGCGGGCGGCTTGGGCTGCGTGGCGCAGGCGGCAAGCAACAGGGCGAAAGGCACGGCCAACGCCCCGGCGAGGGTGGAACTGCGGACGAACGAAAAGGACATGGGTCGAAAAAGGGACGAAGGCGCGAAGCGGTGATTCAGAGGGGACGTGCCGCGGGCAAGGTCAGGCCGTGCGCGGCAACTCGATGCGAAAACGTGCACCGGGCCCGCCAGGCTGCAGCGTGATGCGGCCCCCGTGGGCTGCAATGTACTCCTGCACGATGGAAAGTCCGATGCCGGTGCCTTTCACCGTGTGCTCGGGTTGGCGTTCGCCGCGGAAGAAGGGCTCGAAGATCCGGTCGCGATCGCCCTCGGCAATGCCCGGCCCGGCGTCGTTCACGTCGATGTACACCGCTTCCGGCGTGCCGGACACCGCGAGCGTGATGACACCGCCCGTTACCGAAAAGCGGATGGCGTTGGATAACAGGTTGGCGATCGCCGTGCCGAGCTTGGTGCGGTCGACGGTGAGCGCGAGCGGCTCGCCCTCGGCGCGCACCCGCAGCCCGTGGGCCTGCCATTGCAGCCGCTGGGCCTCGATCTGCTCTTCGATGAGTGGCAGCAGTTCGGTGCGTTCGCGGCGCAGTTCGCGCGCCTCGAAGGCGGCGGCGTTGAAGCGCAGCAGCGCTTCGATCTGGTTCTGCAGCGAGACGGTGTTCTGGTTCAGGATCTGCGCCACTTCCAGCTGCGCCGGGCTCAGCGGACCCGTCACGCCGTCTTCCAGCAGCGAGACGCCTTCGCGCAGCGCGGCCAGCGGCGTCTTCAGTTCGTGCGACACGTGGCGCAGAAAGCGCGCCTTGTCGGCGTCCAGCTCGGTCAGGCGCAGCCGCAGCCATTCGAGCTGCTGCGACACGCGCCGCACGTCGGCCGGGCCGCGGATGTCGATGGGTACGTCCAGCCGGTTCTGGCCGAGGCCGACGATGGCGTGCTCCATGCGCTTGAACGGGCGCGCGAGCCAGATGCCGAAGGCCAGCGCCAGCACCACGGCCAGCACGCTGGCGGCCACCACTTCGCGCATCAGCCGGCGGCGCGCGTTCTCGATGCGCTTGGCGAGCGCGTCGTTCTGCATCTCGATGAGGAACTGGGCCTGCTGGGCGAGGTTGGTGTTGAGCGTGTCGAGCTCGCGGAACTGCATGGCCATCGTGCTTTCGCGCGTGAGGGCGCTGTCGGCGCTGCCGCTCATGAGGCCCTCGATCACGCCCAGCTGCGCGCGCCACGGCTCGATGCTGGCGGGCAGGAGGCCGTTTCGCTCGAGCCTCTCGAGCACCTGGTGCGACTCGCGCGCGGCTTCGTCGAAGCGGCGGCGCAGCACCGCGTCGTTGAGCACCAGCGACTGGCGGCCGGCGCGCTCCATGGCCGCGCTGCGTTCGGCCAGCGACTGGGACGCGCCCGAGAGGCGCAGCGCGCGCGCGGCGGCATCGCGGCTCTGGGTCATGAGCGCGTCGTACTGGAACACCGAGCGCAGCGCCACGCCCACCAGCAGCGCGGTGATCAGCAGGAAGGCAAAGAGCAGGAGCTGCTGGAACGAGCCCCGGATCGACGGTCGCTTCGCCATCAGTGGGCGAGCGCCACGGCGGACTGCGGCAACACCGGCGACGATTCGCGCGTCACCACTTCGCCGCGCAGCGTGTAGGCCAGCGAGCGCGTGATGCGCAGGTCGGTCATCTGGCCGACCAGGCGGGCGTCACCTTCGAAGTTGACGACGCGGTTGCAGGCGGTGCGGCCCATCAGCTCGTTGGCGTCCTTGCGGGAAGCGCCCTCGACCAGCACGCGCTGCGTGCTGCCCACGAGCGCATCGCCGAAGCGGCGCACGTTGCCGTCGATCACGCGCTGCAGCGTCTGCAGGCGCGCGAGCTTCACCTCGTGCGGCGTGTCGTCCTTCAGCGCGGCGGCCGGCGTGCCGGGGCGCGGACTGAAGATGAAGCTGAAGCTGTTGTCGAACTGGCAGTCGTCGATGAGCTTCATCATCCTGGCGAAGTCTTCGTCGGTCTCGCCGGGGAAGCCAACGATGAAGTCGCTGGAGAGGGCCAGGTCGGGGCGGATGGCGCGCAGCTTGCGAACCGTGCTCTTGTATTCCATGGCGGTGTAGCCGCGCTTCATGGCCATCAGGATGCGGTCGCTGCCGTGCTGCACCGGCAGGTGCAGGTGGCTCACCAGCTGCGGCACCTTGGCGTAGGCCTCGATGAGCCGCGGCGTGAACTCGTTCGGGTGGCTGGTGGTGTAGCGGATGCGCTCGATGCCGGGGATCTCGGCGACGTATTCGATGAGCAGCGCGAAGTCGGCGATTTCGGCGGTGTCGCCCATGCGGCCGCGGTAGGCGTTCACGTTCTGGCCGAGCAGCGTGATCTCGCGCACGCCCTGGTCGGCGAGGCCCGCGATTTCCACCAGCACGTCGTCCAGCGGGCGGTTCACTTCCTCGCCGCGGGTGTAGGGCACCACGCAATAGCTGCAGTACTTGGAGCAGCCTTCCATGATCGACACGAAGGCGGTCGCGCCTTCCACGCGCGCGGGCGGCAGGTGGTCGAACTTCTCGATCTCGGGGAAGCTGATGTCCACCTGCGGGCGGTCCAGGCGCACGCGGTCGTTGAGCATCTCGGGCAGGCGGTGCAGCGTCTGCGGGCCGAACACGATGTCGACATACGGCGCGCGCGCAATGATGGCCGCGCCCTCCTGGCTGGCCACGCAGCCGCCCACGCCGATCTTCACACCCTTGGCCTTCAGGTGCTTCACGCGGCCGAGGTCGGAGAACACCTTCTCTTGCGCCTTCTCGCGCACCGAGCAGGTGTTGAACAGGATGAGGTCGGCCTCGTCCACGTCCTGCGTCGGCTCGTAGCCCTGTGCGGCGTTCAGCACGTCGGCCATCTTGTCCGAGTCGTACTCGTTCATCTGGCAGCCGAAGGTCTTGATGAATACTTTTTTCATGGGAATGCTCTCTGAGGCCCTCCGGAGGTGGAGGGCGCCGCGGCGGGCGCGGAAGGCCTGCGCCGCTTTCTTTCTTGCAGCGGTTACTGCGTATTGAGGGTGTCGTTCGAGGTGAACGGCCAGATGTTCAGGAACGGCTTGTTCAGCGACTCGCGGCTGGCCACGGCTTCCTCGGGGGTGAGGATCCAGATCTCGCGCAGCAGGCCGGCGGCATCGCGCGTGTAGTTCACGAGGTACTTCTGGCCAATGATCGCGCCGGGCATCACCAGCATGTTCTGCGGGCTGCGGATGCGGGCCCCGGCGCCCAGGCGGTCGGCGTTGCCGTCCAGCTCGACGTCGGGCGCATTGGTCACCATGAACTTGCCGCGCAGCGTGCCGATGGGAAAGGTGCGCCCGCCGTTGAGCGACTCGTTCTGGGTCTGGGGGCGAGGAACCTCGTCCTGGGCGCTGGCTTGCAGGGAGAAAAGTCCGGCGCTTGCGGCGAGGGCGCAAAACGCGGTGAAAGTGAGGGCATTCGTGGTTTTCTTGCAGCGGTTCATGGGGTATATCCAGAGGCTGTGGAGCGGGGATTTTAACGAGGGGTGAAACCCCCTTCGTGCCGGCCACAGCAGGTTGAGCGCGGGCTTGTCGGTTGACCTGCTTTACATTTCTTTACGGGAACCATGAACCCCGTGAGTCGGGCGCTGATTCAATAGCCAGTGTCAGCCCAAAGTGCACAAGAACCCATGAAGAAAAATGCTGCCATTGCCCTTGCGGGTGTGTTGATCGTAGCCGTCGCGGGCGGGTGGTGGAGCATGTCCGGAGACAAGCTCGGGACAAAGAATGCAAAGACGGCGGCTGCCACCGGGAACGGCGCCCCGGCCGGCGGCGGCGCACCCGCCCTGGTCACCCTGGCCACCGCCGAGAAGCAGGACGTGCCGGTCACGGTCCAGGTCAACGGCAGCGTGGTCTCCCTGAACAGCGTCGACCTGCGCCCCCAGGTCACCAACACCGTCAGCACCGTGCATGTGAAGGAAGGCCAGTTCGTCAAGGCGGGCCAGTTGCTCTTCTCGCTGGACGACCGCAACGACCAGGCCAACCTCGCCCGCGCCCGCGCCCAGCAGCAGAAGGACGAGGCCACCATGGCCGACCTGGAGCGCCAGTACAAGCGCAGCCAAGACCTGGTGGCGCAGAACTTCATCGCCAAGAGCGCGGCCGACGCCACGCTTTCCCAGCTCGAGGCGCAGCGCGCCGCCGTCGCCGCCGACCGCGCCGCCGTGCAGTCGGCGCAGGTGGCGCTGGGCTATGCCACGCTGCGCGCGCCGATCGCCGGGCGCATCGGCGCCGTCAACATCTACCCGGGCACGCTGGTGCAGCCGACGCTGTCGCTGGTGACCGTCACGCAGTTGGACCCGATCGCGGTGAGCTTCCCCGTGCCCGAGGGCAACCTGCAGGACTTGCTGGAAGCTGCGCGGAGCCGCGCGCCCGTCGAGGCGCTGGTCACCGGGCGCAAGACCCCCCTCATCGGCTCGCTCGATTTCGTCGACAACACGGTCGATCCGCAGATCGGCACCGTTCGCGCCAAGGCCGTGTTCGCCAATGCCGACCAGGGCCTCTGGCCGGGCCAGTTCGTCGGCACGCGCATCACCGTGCGCACGCTCAGCGGTGCCACGGTCGTGCCCGCCGCGGCGCTGATGATGCTGTCCGACGGCACCTCGCTCTACGTGGTCGACCAGGCCAAGACCGCCACCCGCCGCAAGGTGAAGACGCTGCACACCTTCGGCACCAAGGTGGCCGTGAGCGGCATCGAGCCCGGCGAGCAGGTCGTGATCGAGGGCAGCCAGAACGTGCGCCCGGGCGGCAAGGTCCGCGTCGATGCGAAGACGGGCGGGCCGGGCGCCGCCCCGAACGGCACCACGGGCGTGACCCCGGGTAGCGCCGCTTCGTCCGAAGGCACGGACGTCAAGCCGCCGCAGCGGGAACGCGCATGAGCGCCGCGCCGGGCCGCCCCAAGCAAGCTCGCACCGCAGCGCGAAGCGCGGAGGTCCTCCGATGAACATCTCGGAGCTCTGCATCCGTCGTCCTGCGATGACGGTGCTGCTGTCTGCCGCGGTGGTGGTGGTCGGCATCTTTGCGTACTTCAGCATCCCGGTGGCGGCGCTGCCCAGCTACAACACGCCGGTCATCAACGTCAACGCGCAGTTGCCGGGCGCGAGTCCCGACACCATGGCGAGTTCGGTTGCGCTGCCGCTCGAAAAGCAGTTCTCCACCATCCCGGGCCTGCAGACCATCAGCTCGGTCAACACGCAGGGCGTGACCTCGCTCACGCTCGAATTCGTCAGCAGCCGCGACATCGACGCCGCCGCCGTCGACGTGCAGGCCGCGCTCCTGCGCGCCCAGCGCCAGCTGCCGCAGGAGCTGACGCAGCTCCCCTCGTACCGCAAGGTGAACCCGGCCGATGCGCCGGTGCTGTTCATCGCGCTGATCTCGCCGTCGATGAATCCGGCCGAGCTCAACGACTACGCCGAGAACCTCATCTCCCCCACGCTCTCGACCATCGACGGCGTGGCGCAGGTGGGCGTGTATGGCCGCAAGGCCTTTGCGGTCCGCATCAAGGCGAATGCCGACCTGCTCAATGCGCGCAACATCACGCTCGACGAACTGGCCAAGGCGGTGAATTCGGCCAACGCCAACACGCCCGTCGGCGTGCTCGACGGCCCGCGCCAGACGCTCACCATCCAGGCCAATCGCCAACTCGTGAAGGCAGCAGATTTCGCCAAGCTGATCGTCGGCCAGCGCAACGGCGCGCCGGTGCGGCTGGACGAAGTGGCGACCATCGAAGACAGCTTCGAATCGGTCAAGACCGCCAGCAGCTTCAACGGCCAGGACTCCATTTCGCTCGCCGTGCAGCGCCAGCCCAATGCCAACACCGTGCAGGTGGTGGACGCCGTGCGCGCGCTCATCCCGCGCTTCAAGGCGGAGCTGCCGCAGTCGGTCGAGATCCAGATGGTGAACGACCGCTCGCTCTCCATCCGCGAGGCGGTGCACGACGTGCAGCTCACGCTCCTGGGCACCATCGCGCTGGTGGTGCTGGTGATCTTCCTGTTCCTGCACCGGCTGGTGGCCACGCTGATCCCGGCGGCGACCATTCCGATCTCGCTGATCGGCGCGGTGGCGCTGCTCTACGCCTTCGGCTATAGCCTGGACAACGTCTCGCTGCTGGGCATCACGCTGGCCGTGGGGCTGGTGGTGGACGACGCGATCGTGGTGCTCGAAAACATCATGCGCTACGTCGAAAAGGGCATGGAGCCCTTCGCGGCGGCGCTGCGCGGCGCGCGCGAGGTGGGCTTCACCATCGTGTCGATTTCCATCTCGCTGGTGGCCGTGTTCATCCCGATCTTCTTCATGCCGGGGGTCATCGGACTCCTGTTCCACGAGTTCGCCGTGGTGGTGGCGCTGGCGGTGCTGGTGTCGGCCATCGTGTCGCTCACGCTGGTGCCGATGCTCGCGAGCCGGCTTCTGAAGCATGTGCCGCGCGAAGAGGGTGCGCTCGACCATGAAGAAGAGCACCCCGAGCCCGGCACCGCCATCGGCCGCGCCTTCGAGCGCGGCTACCGCTGGGTGCACAGCAACTACATGCGCACGCTCGACTGGACGCTCGAGCACCGCTGGGTGATGCTCACGGCCGCGGGCCTGACCTTCGTCGTCACGGCCTGGCTCTTCGTCACCATTCCCAAGGGCTTCTTCCCCGAGGAAGACATCGGCCAGATACAGATCACCACCGAGGCGGCCGAGGACATCTCCTTCACCGCGATGAAGGTGCTGCAGGACCGCGTGGCCGCAACGCTCAAGGACGACCCGAGCGTCGATTACGTGAGCTCGTTCGTCGGCGTGGGCGGCCCGACCGCCACGCAGAATTCGGGCCGCCTCTTCGCCGTGCTCAAGCCGCGCAGCGAGCGCCCGCAGATGGCCAAGGTGCTCGAGTCGTTGCGCCAGCGCTTCCGCGAGATCCCGGGCATTGCCGTCTACATGCAGCCGGTGCAGAACCTGCGCCTGGGCGGGCGCCAGAGCAAGGCGCGCTTCCAGTACACGCTGCAGAGCGTGAATGCCGGCGAGATGGTGCCCTGGGCCACGCGGCTCATGGAACGCATGCGAGCCGACCCCGCCTTCCGCGACGTGACCAGCGACTCGCAGAACCGGGGCCTGCAGGCCACGCTGGAGATCGACCGCGACAAGGCCGGCGTGCTCGGCGTGGCGGTGGGAGACCTGCGCACCGCGCTCTACAACGCCTACGGCGACCGGCAGATCGGCAGCATCTACGCGGCGAGCAACACCTACCAGGTGATCCTTTCGGCCGCCGACAACGACCGCCAGTTCGAGGACGACGTCTCGCGCCTGTCGGTGCGCAGCACCACGGGCAAGCTGGTGCCGCTGTCGGCCTTCTCGACCATCAACCGCACCGTGGGGCCGACCTCGGTCAACCACCAGGGCCAGCTGCAGGCGGTGACGGTGTCGTTCAACCTCGCGCCCGACGTGCCGCTGGGCAACGCGACCGCCAAGATCGACCAGTTCAAGAACGAGCTGAAGATGCCGCAATCGATCATCACCACCTACGGCGGCGATGCGGCGGTGTTCCAGAGCTCGCAGTCGAGCCAGGCCGTGCTGCTGGTGCTTGCGGTGCTGGTCATCTACGTGCTGCTGGGCGTGCTGTACGAGAGTTACATCCACCCGCTGACCATTCTTGCGGGCCTGCCCTCGGCGGCCGTGGGGGCGCTGCTGTCGCTCAAGATCTTCGGCTTCGACCTCACGCTGATCGCGACCATCGGCATCCTGCTCCTGATCGGCATCGTGAAGAAGAACGCGATCATGATGATCGACTTCGCCCTCGATGCGCAGCGCACCGAAGGCCTGAAGCCGGTCGATGCGATCCGCGAAGCCTGCCGGCTGCGCTTCCGCCCGATTCTCATGACCACGCTGGCCGCGCTGATGGGCGCATTGCCGCTCGCACTGGGCCTGGGCGCCGGCGCCGAATTGCGCCAGCCGCTGGGTGTGGCGGTGGTGGGCGGGCTGATCTTCTCTCAGGTGATCACGCTGTACATCACGCCCGCGATCTACCTGGCGCTCGACCGCTACAGCGGCACCGGGCCAATGGTCGACCTCCCCGGCGAAGCGAAGGCCGAAGCCGGTGCCGGAGGGCACGCGGCCTCGCACGCCTGACGGAAATTCAAAAGATGCCGGATGGTCATGAAAGTGAGCCATCCGGCCACGAAGGACTTCTGCAGTCCTGCGAAACGCCACACCCAGGCCATCGCCCATCGAAGGCGCTCCGGCCTCTTTTTTCAACGGCTCCCGTTCCCTCCGCCATCGCTCTTCTCTTGTGTGTGACGGGATGGATGATCGCGATGGTGTGAAGGTGTCGACGGTATCCAGCGATACAGGAAGCGGTCTATTTCTCCGGGGTCACGCATCGCGGAAATGGCGCAATGCCGGCGCATCCGGAATGGTGACCTGCCGGGCCCGCGTCTCGATGAGCCCGAGCCCTGCCAGCGAATTCAACGTGCGGGTGACGGTGACGCGGCTCAATGCCGTCATGGCGCCAATCTGCTCGTGCGTCAGATCGACGGTGAGTTTTTTCGATGCCTGCGTCGATGCCAGGCGTGCCACGCGCAGCAGCAGATCGATGACCCGCTCCTTGGGCGCCGCCGAGGCCACCCCGGCAAGTTTGGCGACGATCATGTGGTTCTTGAATCCGAGCAGCTGGATCAGGGAGGTCGCAAGCTCGGGAAGCTCCGAGAATTGCTGCGCGACATCCGCCGGTCGGTAGCGGCTGAGAAGGGCCGGCGCGACCGCCCGGGTCGTCGTCGGCCGGGGACTGTCGGCAAACGCCGGGCCTTCGCCAAAAATCGCCCCCGGCCCGAAGATCTCGAGCAGGAACTCCGCGCCGTTGCTCCGATGGATCGTGGAATGAACGAACCCGGACCGCAGCAGATAGAAGTAATCGTGCCGCTCCCCTTCGCGCGCGATGGTGTCGCCGGCTTCCAGGGTGACGAAGCTTCCCAGCTGCGTGGCGTCGATCCACGGCGCGGACAGCGTCTGGGATGCATCCCAGCTGGCGTATGCCGAGGGGGTGGGACTGGTTCTTTTCATGGGAGCGTCTTTCCCGGGGCGGAGAAAGGCAGGCGGCCCATCGTGCCGTCGCGCTAGGTCGTGGCCTCGTCGAGCGGCATGTCCGCCGCCAGGTGGGCGACGTCGCTCCAGCCCACGAGGCTGAAGCCCTCGGGCGTCCACAGCATGCGGTTGATGGCCGCATTGCCCAACTGCCACGTGCGCGGCGCCTGCAGCTCCTGGCGGGTGGCGGCGCGATAGAGCACGTCCATCACGCCGCCGTGCGCCACCAGCGTGACCAGTTGGCCCGGATGGCGCGCCGCCAGCTCGGCCGCCACGCGCGTGACGCGGTCGCGAAAGGTCAGCAGGCTCTCGCCGCCGACGGGTTCGAATTCGGGATCGCGCTCGCGCCAGCGCTTGGCGTCCTCGGGAAGCGTCGATTCGATCTCCGCGAAGCTCATGCCCTCCAGGTGACCGAAGGCGCGTTCGCGCAGGCGGGGCTCGGGCTGCACGGCGAGCCCGTGCGGCCTGGCGATTTCCTCGGCGGTCTGCCAGGCACGCGAGAGATCGCTCGCATAGATGACGCCGATGTCCTCGTCCGCCAGGGCCTGGCCCGCCCGCTGCGCTTGCCACAGGCCGGTGGCGTTGAGTCCGATATCGATCTGCCCCTGGATGCGGGTGTCGACGTTCCAGGCGGTCTCGCCGTGGCGAACGGCGATCAGGCGGGTGGCTTCTTGCATCCGCCCGATTCTAGAAGTGCGCTGTTTCGCGGCCGGTCGCGCTTCATTGCGCTGCCGGCTTGTTCGCCGTGGCCAAGTCGATGTTCACCCGGCGTTCGCCCTGCGGCGGATTCGGAAAGCCCTGCAGCGCGGCCTGGAACATGACCGGCAGGATGGCCGCGCTCGCGTTGTACGGGCCGTCGTTGCGGGCCCGGGTTTCGTAGACCACCCGGTTGGAGCCGGCTTCGCGCAGCACGATGCTCACTTCGCGCTCGTACCAGGGGTTGGCAGCCGGCGGAAAGAACGCCGGGCCGCCGTACCAGCCGCCATACCCGCGGCGGCCGTAGTAACCGTAACCGCCGCCGTAGCCATAACCCCAGGGGCCGTCGAAGAGCCACGGATCGGCCCAGGGCGAAAGCCCGGTGGTCACGCGGGCGCCGATCTGCGCGCTGTACTGCGGCCTGGCGTCGTCGCGGCGCAAGCCCACTTTCTCTAGCGCCGCGGCCGCCATCGCTTCGAGCGAGTCCTGGCGGGCGGTGTCGGCCTGCTGCGAAGGCAGGCGCTCGAAGCGGTAGGTGGCGCCGGGCGGCACGTTGCCGATCGACGAAAAACTCTTCACGTCGCTGTCGACCACCCAGGAGGTGGCGCAGCCGCTGAGGGTTGCTGCTGCTACCAAAAGCAGAGCGAGAGAAGCACGTTTCATAAAGGGTCTCCGGGCAGCGATGCCCCAAATTCCCCTGGGTAGCCGATCAGCCCTGGACGATGCGAAGGGCTGCAGGTGCCTGGGAGAGCAAGTCGTAGGAGGGCGTGTCGAAGGCCTTGTCGCCTTCGTCGTCGGCCACGCCCGTCGCCTTCAGACCCTTGAAGTCGTGCCGCGTTCCGTCGAGCAGGTGCGACGGCACCACGTTCTGCAGCGCGGTGAACATGTTCTCCACGCGGCCGGGGTGCTTCCTGTCCCACTCGCGCAGCATCTCGCCGACCTGCTTGCGCTGCAGGTTCTCCTGGCTGCCGCACAGGGTGCACGGAATGATCGGGAACTCGCGGTGCTGCGCCCAGCGGACCAGGTCTTTCTCGGCCACGTAGGCGAGCGGGCGGATCACGATGTGCTTGCCGTCGTCGCTCACCAGCTTGGGCGGCATGCTCTTCAGCTTGCCGGCGAAGAACATGTTGAGGAAGAAGGTCTGCAGCATGTCGTCGCGGTGGTGGCCCAGCGCCACCTTGGTGGCGCCCAGCTCGTCCGCCACGCGGTACAGGATGCCGCGGCGCAGGCGGCTGCACAGGCCGCAGGTCGTCTTGCCCTCGGGAATGACGCGCTTGACGATGCTGTAGGTGTCCTGGTTCTCGATGTGGAAGGCCACGCCGAGTTCGCTCAAATACTTGGGCAGCACCTCTTCGGGAAAGCCGGGCTGCTTCTGGTCGAGGTTGACCGCGACGATGTCGAAGTGGATCGGTGCGCGCGCCTTGAGCTTGAGCAGGATGTCCAGCATCGCGTAGCTGTCCTTCCCGCCCGAGACGCACACCATGACCTTGTCGCCCTCTTCGATCATGTTGTAGTCGACGATGGCACGGCCGACCTCGCGGCACAGGCGCTTTTCGAGCTTGTGCGTCTCGCGTTCGATCTTCAGCGAGTTGGTGGGCGCGGCGACGGTTGCGGCGTCGGAAGGCGCCTCGTCGATCCAGACGGCGTTCATTGGTGGGCTACTTCAGGCAAAGCGGGGGAAAGGACCCCGATTTTGCCTTGGTTCACCATTCCCCGGCTTCCATGCGGATCGCCACTTCGCAGTCGTCGAAGATTTCGAGCTTGGCGATCTTCACCCGCACGCCCCGCACGCCGGGCAGTTGCAGCAGGCGGTGCACCACCTTGCCGATGAGGCTTTCCAGCAGGTTGACGTGCTGAGCGGTGCACTCGTCGATGATGATCAGGCGCACCTTGCGGTAGTCGAGCACGTGGAAGATGTCGTCGTCCTGTGGCAGCAGCGGCTGCGGGCCCAGGCTGAGCTCGGCGTCGACCAGGATGGGCTGCGGTGCCGTTTTCTCGTGATCGAGGATGCCCAGATTGGCGTCGAAACGCAGGCCCTGGAGGGTGAGCGTCTGGCGGCCTTGGATCGGCGAAGGCGAAGGCGTGGAAATGGACATCGTCGTGCTCACATGAGCGAGAAATCGCGCTCGAATTTCATCAGGTGCTGGCCGCCATCGACCAGCAGCGTGGTGCCGGTGATCGAGCCGTTCTCCAGCGCGAATTTCACCGTGGCGACCACGTCGGCCGGCGTGGAAGAGCGACCCAGCGGCGAGAGCTTGTGCAACTGCGCGAACTTGTCGTCGTCCAGCATGTGGCTCGGCAGCGTGAGGCCGGGCGCCACGCCCACCACGCGCACGCGCGGCGCCAGGGCCAGCGCGAGCATCGGCGTGGCGGCTTCGAGTGCGGCCTTGGAGAGCGTGTAGCTCAGGAAATCGGGATTCGGGTTCCACAGCTTCTGGTCGAGCAGGTGGACGACCGCGCCCTGCGCATCGCGCCGTGCCAGGTGATCGTGCAGCGCCTGCGCAAGAAGGATGGCCGCGCCCGTGTTGCTGCGTGCATGGCGTTCCATGAGCGCGTAGCTGAAGCTGGCGGTGTCGTCGTGTTCGAAGAGGGCCGCGCTGTGGACCACGGCATCGACGGTGCGAAAGCGCGCGGCGACGCGTGGCAGCAGCGCGCGCGTGGCGTGCTCGTCTTCGAGGTCGGCTTCGAAGAGCGCCGAGTCGCCCGAGAGCGCGGCGCAATCGGCGACGGTCTGCTCGGCCTCGGCGCGCGAGTTGCGGTAGTGCACCGCCACCTGCCAGCCGCCTGCAGCGAGTGCCAATGCGATCTCACGGCCCAGCCGTCGGCCTGCACCCGTGACGAGGACGGTGCGGCGGATGGGGGAGAGGGAGGCAGTGCTCATGCGACGGGAGGGAGGGACAGAGGGAGAATGGGGGGGTGACGACCAAGACCCCGAACAGTTTACCCACCGCCCTGGACCACCTGATCGCCCGCTCCGTCGAGCGCGCGGGCGGCTGGATCGGCTTCGATCGCTTCATGGCACTCGCCCTGTATGCGCCGGGCCTGGGCTACTACGCCAACACCTCGGCCAAGTTCGGCCACATGCCCTCCTCGGGCAGCGACTTCGTGACCGCGCCGGAGCTCACGCCGATGTTCGGCCAGACGCTGGCCGCGCAGGTGGCCCAGGCGCTGGAGAAGACCGGCACCGACACCGTCTGGGAATTCGGCGCCGGCTCCGGCGCGCTCGCGGTGCAACTTCTGCACGCGCTCGACGACATGGGTCGCAGCGACGTGCGCTACCGCATCGTCGACCTCTCGGGCACCTTGCGCGAGCGCCAGCAGCAGGCGCTGGTGCGTTATGCGGACCGCGTCGAATGGCTCGGCGAACTGCCCGAGAAGATGCAGGGGGTGGTCGTCGGCAACGAGGTGCTCGATGCGATGCCCGTGCAGTTATTGGCGCGCGTGAAAGGCCAGTGGTTCGAGCGCGGCGTGGTGCGCAACGCGACCGGCGACGGCTGGACCTGGGCCGATCGACCGACCGACTTGCGCCCGCCGGTCGACGTGCCCGGCGCGCACGATTACCTCACCGAGATTCATCCGCAGGCGCAGGCTTTCATCGCCACGCTGGCGGACCGGCTGGAGAAGGGCGCGGCCTTTCTCATCGACTACGGTTTTCCCGAGAGCGAGTATTACCACCCGCAGCGGCACATGGGGACGGTGATGTGCCACCGGGCGCACCAGGCGGACGGGGATCCGCTGGCCGATGTGGGCTACAAGGACATCACGGCGCATGTCGATTTCACCGGGATTGCGCTGGCGGGGCAGGATGCGGGGCTCGAGGTGCTGGGGTATACGAGCCAGGCGCGGTTTCTGCTGAATTGCGGGTTGGTTTCCCGGATGGAGCAGGGCTCGGTTGCCGAGCGGGCGATGGCTGCCAGGCTCATTCATGAGCATGAGATGGGGGAGCTTTTCAAGGTGATTGGGTTTGCGGTCGGCGAACCTTGGGATGCGATGGGGTTTGCTGAGGGGGATCGCAGCCATACGCTGTGAGGTTTGCTGCTTCGGTTGCGTTCCGAGGCCGGGTCTCGGCCCGGCGGCCGACCTACTTTTCTTTGCTTCGCCAAAAAAAACGTAGGCAAAAGAAAGGCGACCCCGCTGTCTGCGACTCTCCGCTTCGCTGCGGGCAACCTGCGGTGCTCGCGTTTCGCGGGGTCTCGCAGAACTCGCTTCGCTCAGACAGCTGCGAGCCCTGATCCGCGAAACGCTGCGCTCCTCGGCGCAGCCATAGGGGATTAGGAAACCTACAGGCCATTGTTGCGCTCGGCTCGGAGCTCGGGCCTTTGCTTCGCTCGGCCACTGTGCCCCCACCCCGACCCTCCCCCGGAAGGGGAGGGAGAAAAGCAGGACATGCGACACGGGCCTGATGCATTGCTCCTTCCCCTCCCGGGGGAAGGCTGGGATGGGGGCACGACGGCGC
>NZ_JXQQ01000016.1 GCF_000834655.1 Variovorax paradoxus | reverse complement strand
TTGCTCGACCGCACCGCTCAAGATAATTGACGCTGGCCGCTCAAAGTAGTTGACGCCGGGCACCAAGGACCACCATTCAGCCTCATGTAGCGCAAGGCAGGCTACTGCGGAGGCCATGAGCGATGCGTGAAGGTATTGCTCCGCGATTGCGTTGATGTCGGCAGCGAGCGCGGCTGTGTTGAGACATAGGTCGAAGGCCATAATTTTCCCGAGTTGTGCCGCGGTCAAAGTGTCGCGGATGAGAAATCATCGGGGAGTTTTTTAGGGGCCACCATGAGAGGAACTACGCCTGGAAATTCAATGTGATATCGTCCAATTTGTTAGCGTGCAATCTAATTCTCTCGCTTCCGAATCCTTCTCGCATTCAAGACCAGTTGATATCTTGAAACTGTCGCCCGGCCTCTGTGGAGCATCCAGCGCACGTTTGAACAAATTAGTAGCTCTCCACAGGGCTAACGTCCGCTCTGACTGCGCTGCAGTTGGAAAGTGCGTAAGGATCGGAGGAGGAAGCGCCAACTGCACCACACTCTTTTCGCCGCTTGTCAAGATGGATTCCGTCTACTAGGCCACGCGCTTTAAGAGGCCATCTACAGAAAAACGCACTTGACATCTCTCTGAGCCTCGCTCTGTCCCGCTTCCACGGCCGCTCGCACACTCGGCGCTAACACCTAGCTGTGTATTGTTTCGTAACGGATAACATCCCTGCATAGCGTCTGAAGCGCACATAAAACGGAACCCGCTATGGAAAACCCAACAATCGCGTGCGTTGAGATCGACGGACTGCACGATCAATTCAACGTTCGACTGCAATTCAACCCAAGATTAAATGTGCTGTATGGGAAAAACGGTAGAGGCAAGACAACGCTCTTGCACGTACTTGCAAACGTATTAGAACTTGATTTCGAACGATTTGCGCATCTGAATTTTCGCCGAATTCAAGTCACCACTCATGCCGGGCAAACCGTAGAAATTCATAAAATCGGCTCAGATCCTGCAACAATTTTGACATTGAATGGTCAAGTAATTGGGGGTGGCGGGTCTGCGCCCGACTTAGACGCGAGTGCGAAAGCGACGCTGCGAGCGGCGCTAGGCGGGAGGCCCGTTTATTTGCCAGCGTTTCGAGCAATTCTTGAGCGAGTGAGAGCGGAGTCGTTTGCTGATTCAGGCCGGGAGTTGGGCTACGAGCGAATTCGCCTAGAAGAACGTCAAGCTCTAAAAGAGGTCAGCACAGATCGCAGGGTTCTTGGGATTTATGGTCCTTCAAGATCAGACCCAACTGCAATGACCGCGCGTAAAACAATGCAATGCCGAGAATGGTTTGGCCCGTTTGTTCCTGTTATTCGCTATCCCTCGATCCTAGAGGTTACAGATCGTTTAAGCACGGAACATCGTGACGCCATGCTGGAAACCGGTATGCAAGAACGACGAATGCTGTCTGAAATGTTTGTTGAAGTTTTCAAGGCTCTACTGTCGAACGAGGAAGTACCTACTGAAAGTGAGGTCGACACTCTTATGCAGAGCGTCCAATCCGCGCTTGAGACAGAAGAAAAAAGCGAGGAATATGAGTTCTACACAGACAGGATTGGGAGTCGTCTTGCACAGGAACTTGGACTTGTCAAATTGCGGGGCACACATCAAGGAGGGGATGCCGAAAGGCGGGTATTAAAGCTTTACGCCCAGATGCTCGAGCGAAGGAATATGGAAAGAAAGTCGGCATTCTTTCGAGTTAGGCAATTTGAAACGGCCGTTAATAAATTCCTCGATAATAAAGTCTTGAGGGTTTCCGAAGATAATCGGGCAAGCAGCAGCGGAGGTGTTTTTGTTCAAACAGCCGAACAGCGAAAATATCCACTGAGCTCACTTTCGTCTGGTGAGCGCCAAGTCCTGACAATGCTTTTTTCCGCAACTCGAATGGCCACAGCGACCGGCATCTTTTTAATAGACGAGCCCGAACTTTCGCTTCACATCGATTGGCAGAGAATTATCCTAAGTGAATTGATGGCTCAAGCACAGGACCGCCAAATCATCGCTTGCACCCATTCTCCAGAGGTTGGTGCCGACCACAGAGAAGCACTGCAGCGATTTTCACCTACACCGTTTCAGCGGATGCTGCCGGACCAAGCCCAAGACACGGGTTTCTCCTCGTTAGACGACACCCTATGACTGCATATTCGATAAATGGCTATGGAGTGGCCGTAAGCCTTCGATCATCTAAAACGATTCTCGTCGAAGGCGTTTCTGACAAGCGTTTGCTCTCACGCCTAATGCTTCAACGGCAGCTTACTGGAAATGTTGCAATGAACTGCTGCCTCGACGAAGTTGCAATTGTGTCTGATGATCCGATGCTCGCCGGCTTAGGAGCCAAGCAGAAAATTCAAATAATTGCCAACATGGTCGGCGATCAAGAAGGCCAATTCAACTGGCTTGTTGATCGGGAATGGGACGGTGTGGATTTAGAGGCTGAGCCCATGTCAACGCCGCTGGTCGAACCCATGCCTTGGGGAAAGAAGACAAAAGGGCATTCAATCGAAAACTATTGGTTTCGATCACATGTCCTGGTCGACTATTTAAAGATGTTCTATGGAGACCAATTACCGGCAGCATATTTTTTAAATCTTCATGATCGATTTAAATCGATGCTTCAACTCGCCGCAGCTTTTTCCTTTGCCGCAAAGCGGCTGGCAATAATTGGACGCTGTCAGGGCGCAATTACATCAGGCGACGCAGAATGGAATGGGCATAACTACCTTCTAAAGTCAACAATTAATACGACATTGCTGCTGCGCAATGTGCCCACAGACGTCGCAGCAGAATCCAATTCAGAGCTTCAAGGAAGCCGCCTTCAGACTGCGCCCATCGATGCGTTGCAGTGGCTCTGTCACGGACATTTGGGCGAAGAGGTTGTGCGATCCTGCGCGGCAAATCTTGCGGCGGAAATGGGTGCCCAAGCGGCAACCGTAGAGGCCATTGAACGCGGTTCCCGTGCTGAGAAGTTCGCACACCATTCCAACTCTGTGGTGGAGCTGGAGCAATGCCAAATTGAACCTTTATGGGATCTTGTCGCTTGGGCTGAAGCATAACTTTCGCGCACCCGGTATTGGACAAAGCTCGGCTTTCCTAGTCTTCGGGATGCTAAGATTATTCTCGGCTGTGCAACCAAACTGTAGAACCCAGTCATGCCGTCCCTCTCCATAAGTCCTTGATTTACTTGGGATTTTCTACTACAAGGGCGGCGGTAAGGCTCGTCAACCTAACATCAGAATGCCGCGAGTTCTCAATGACTCGCGCGCCGCAAGGGGCTACGAGCCCCGTTCCGTCGAACCCAACTGCAGAACCTCGCGCAGCCATGAACTTGGAAAAGTCATGGCACGCATCCGCACGGGTTTGCAGTGCAAGGCACGCGATGGAAATTGCACTGGCTCCCGGGCCGACGTACCACGCTCTGGATACATCGACGCTGCCGCAGCGCGGTTGCAATGCCTCCTCATGAATCCGGAAGCAACCTCTGAACACGCGACGCATCTTCCGGCGAAGCCGGATTGAAAACCACCATCCCCAGTTCAGGCCGCCCTTCCACCGCGAAGGTAGAGAACTCCAGGTTCACGATGCCGGCGACGGGATGGTGCAGGCGCTTGACGCCTTCGCTCATCGCCACGACTTCGTTGTCGGCCCAGAGGGCCTTGAATTCGGCGCTCTTCTCCGACAACTCGGCAACGAGCCTTGACACCTCCTCGTTGGAGCCCGATCGGGTGACGTCCGCGCGGAACGCGCCCACGACCACGCGCGCCACCTTGGCCCAGTCATCCTGCGCCTGCCGCACTTGGGAGGAGGAAAAGAGAAGACGCAGGATGTTCCGATTTTCCGGCGCGAGCTTGCTGTAGTCGGTCAGCAGCGCCGCGGCGACGCGGTTCCATGCGACCACGTCCCAGGTCATGGTCTTGACGATGGCTGCGCTGAGCGGAAATGCGTCGAGCACCCGCTGCAGGCGCGACGTGATGCCCTCGACCGGGCGATAGCGAACTTCGGGCAGCCGGCCCAGCGCCAGCATGAACAGATGCTCGCGTTCGAGCTCTGTCAGCAAGAGGCTTTCCGCCAGCCGATTGAGCACGCCCGCCGAGGGCGCGCCGCCACGCCCCTGTTCCAGCCACGTGTACCAGGTCGGGCTGATGCTCGCGCGCTGGGCGACCTCCTCGCGCCGCAAACCCGGTGTGCGGCGCCGCGCGGCGGAGATGCCGAAGGCGGCCGGGTCCAGGCGGGTGCGTCGGCTGCGCAGGTAGCTGCCGAGCAGCGCGAAGTCGGGGGCCATTTGCGGAAGGTGGTAGGTTTTATAACAGGATGATCTAACGTCTTTACCAGTCTAAATCGTCACGCTCCAATGGGCCACCAACCCTAAGAGAGAGCTCGACATGCGTGTGTTTCTTACCGGCGCGACCGGTTTCATTGGCTCCCGTGTAACGCGGCAACTGCTGCAGAACGGGCATCAGGTGCTGGGCCTTTGCCGCTCGGAAGCAGGCGCCCGCTGGCTGACCGAAGCGGGGGCCGAGGTGCATCGGGGCACGCTCGAAGACCCGCAAAGCCTTGCGGCAGGTGCGGCCGCCGCGGATGCCGTCATCCATACCGCGTTCGACCACGACTTCTCGAAGTTCGTGGAGAACACCCGAAAAGACAGTCGCGTCATCCATGCCATGGGCGAAGCGCTCGTGGGCAGCGCCAAGCCCTTCATCATCACTTCGGGCACCGGCATGGGCAGCGCGGGGCCGGGTACCGTTGCGGTCGAGGACGTGGTGGATCTCGACAATCCGAACCCTCGCGTCGCCTCGGAGATCGCCGCGGCCGAGCTGCGGGCCAGGAAGGTATCGGTCGCCGTGATTCGTTTGCCGCAGGTGCACGACACCGTCAAGCAGGGCTTGATCTCGCCGCTGATCGAACTGGCCAGGGCAAAGGGCGTTTTCGCCTACGTGGGCGAGGGCCTGAACCGCTGGCCCGCCGCGCACGTGGAAGACGTGGCGCTGCTCTATCGCCTGGCACTGGACCAGCACGCCCCCGGGGCCTGCTGGCATGCGGTGGCCGAAGAAGGCATCCGCATGCGCGACGTGGCCGAGGTCATCGCGCACGGCATGGGCATTCCCGCGAGGTCATTGACCCGGGACGAAGCAGCCGCGCATTTCGGGTGGCTGGCCATGTTCGCCGAGCTGGACATGCCCGCCTCTTCCAGGGTGACCCGCGACCGGTTGGGCTGGGCCCCCAACGGTCCGGGCTTGTTGGCAGACCTCGGCCAAGCCGACTACGGTGCCATGAGCTAGACCGTTGCGCGTCGATTGATGAAGACCGACGGCCGCACCGTCAAGCCACATCGGTCGATCGCGTCAGCGCTTCATGGCTCGTCAGGCTCGCCTGCATGGCGTCCAGTTTTGCGCGGACCAGCCCGAGCGCGTCGCTGCCGAGCAGCAGGTGCTGCGGAGGCTGCGGCATGTCCACCAGGGCGAGGATCGCCGCCGCGGCCTTGCCCGGATCGCCCAGCTGCTTGCCGCTCTTGTCCACGCGCGATTGCCGGATCGGATCGAAGAGGCTGTCGTAGTCGCCGATGGAACGGGCGCTGCGAACCATCGAGCGGCCCGCCCAGTCTGTCCTGAAAGAACCCGGGGCAACCGCCGTGACCGCGATGCCGAAGCCCTTCACTTCCTGGGCCAGCGTCTCGGAGATCCCTTCCAGCGCGAACTTGCTGCCGCAGTAATAGCTGATGCCGGGCATCGTGATGTATCCCCCCATCGAGGTGATGTTGACGATGTGGCCGCGCCGGCGTTGGCGCATGAACGGCAGGAATGCTTTCATCACCGCGACCGCGCCGAAGACGTTGACGTCGAACTGGCGGCGCATTTCATCCAGCGACGATTCTTCGAGGATGCCCTCGTGGCCGTACCCCGCGTTGTTGATCACGACGTCCACCGGCCCATGCTCGGCTTCGATGGCAGCGGCCAGCGGTGCGACGGCGTCGAACTGCGTCACGTCGAGCAGCTTCATATGCGCCTGCTGGCCGGTTTGTGCTTTGGATTCCGCTGCCGCCTGCGCGCTTCGCACCGTCCCGACGACGCGATGGCCTGCGTGCAACGCGGCGTTGGCGATGGCGCGACCGAAGCCGCTGCTGACTCCAGTGATGAAGAATGTTCTGGTGTTTTTCATGCATCGATTCTCGGAATCGAAGGCGCCGCAAGCCAGTCCGGATGCGATGTTTTGTTTGCCTATTCCTATGAGCAACTCCCGGTTTGCGCTCATCTTGAGTCCGATTTGATGCACAGTTCGCTGAATGAAGAAATTGCGCGCATCGCCCCCCGATCATGCTGCCGGCGCCTCCAAGGAGCGCCAGGCCCGCATGGTGGCGCTCCTGAAGCGGCTCGCGCCGCAAGAGGGCTACACGCTGACGGCGCTGCCGGACGTGCGCTTTCTTCGCTCCGATCGCCCATTGGCATCGACCCCGGTGCTCTATGAACCCGGGATCGTCGTGGTCTGCCAGGGCCGCAAGCGCGGGCTCTGGGCGAATGAGGTCTACCTCTACGACGCGCAGCACTACCTCGCGGTGTCCGTGCCGGTGCCGTTCACCATGGAAACCGACGCGAGCGCAGACGAGCCTTTGCTCGCGATCTACTTCAGCCTCGATCTCACCGTCCTCGCCAGTCTTGCCTTGCAGGTCGATGAACTCATCGAGAGTCCGCCGACCGCACCGGCCGGCATGTTCTCGACACCGATGGACGATGCGTTGGCGCAGACCGTCCTTCGGTTCCTAGAGGCGATGAGTTCACCGGTGGAAGCGGTGTTGCTCGGGCCGGCGCTCGTGCGAGAAATCTATTTCCGCGTGCTCATCGGCGAGCAAGGTGCATCGATGCGCGCGGCGCTCGCCGGCCGGGGCCAGTTCGGAAAAATCGCCAAGGCCGTGCGGCGCATCCACACGACGTTCAGCGAGCGCCTCACCGTCGATCGCCTGGCGCGCGAGGCGGGCATGAGCGTTCCCACCTTCCACGCCCACTTTCGCGCCATCACACAAAGTTCCCCGATGCAGTACCTCAAGTCGGTACGCCTTCATCAGGCGCGCCTGCTGATGTTGCGAAACGAGAAGACGGCGTCCGCCGCGAGCATCGAGGTGGGGTATGAAAGCGCGTCGCAGTTCAGTCGCGAGTTCAAGCGCTTCTTCGGGCTCAGCCCTAGCGAGGAGATCGTTCGCCTGAAGTCGAGCTTCGCAATGCCGCCCTTGCCGGGCAAGCAGGTGTGGGTCACGTCGCATTGAGCGACGCAAGCCCTCTGGCAAGCAATCCGCAAACCTCGCTACGCAGGCCTCGCTATGCGGGCCTCGCTTCGATGCCTAGATGCCGGATCGCGCCGCGCGCTGCGGCTGCACCGCTGGCCATCGACGCGGTGAGCAGGTAGCCGCCCGTCGGCGCCTCCCAGTCGAGCATTTCCCCCGCCGCGAACACGCCCGGCAACGCGCTCGCCATGAGTTGCGCGTCGAGCGCATCGAAGCGCACACCGCCCGCGGTGCTGATCGCCTCGTCGATGGGCCGCGTCGCGACCAGCTTCAGCGGCACGGCCTTGATTGTCGCGGCGAGCTGCACCGGGTCCTGCATTGCTTCGCGGCTCAGCGCCTCGTGCAGCACACCGGCCTTGATGCCTTCGAGACCCAGCCGGCTCTTGAGATGGCTGCTGAGCGACCGGGCGCCGCGCGGATGCTTCACGGCAGCCAGCACCTGTTCTGCGCTGCGATCGGGCAACAGGTCCAGCAACAGCGTGGCACTGCCCTGCGCGGCGATCTCATCGCGCAGCAAGGCCGAGGCCGCATAGATCAGGCTGCCCTCGATGCCGGTGGCGGTCGCGACGAATTCGCCCTTGCGCGCGAAGTGACGCCCCTGGCTGTCGGTGAATGAAATCGCCACCGACTTGAACGGCTGCCCCGCAAAGCGGCTGGAGAAATGCTCGCTCCACCCTGCCCCGTCGAAGCCGCAGTTGGCCGGCAGCAGCGGCGCGACATCGATGCCGCGCGCTTGCAGCCACGGCGCCCACGCGCCGTCAGAGCCCAGCCGTGCCCAGCTCGCACCGCCCAAGGCCAGCACCACCGCATCGGCCTTCACCTCGGTCTCGCCGGTCGGCGTGGCGAACCGCAGCGCGGCCGCGTCGAACGATGCGTCGCCGAGCCAGCGATGACGCATATGGAACTGCACCCCGGCCGAACGCAGCCGATGGAGCCACGCGCGCAGCAGCGGCGCTGCCTTCATGTCCGTCGGAAACACGCGCCCCGAGGTGCCCACGAAAGTCTCGATGCCCAGGCCCGTCGCCCATTCGCGCACCTGCTGCGGCCCGAACTGCGCGAGCATCGGCTCGAGCTGCGCACGGCGCTCGCCGAACCGGCCCATGAACACGTCCAAGGGCTCCGAATGCGTGAGGTTCAGCCCGCCGCGACCGGCGAGCAGGAATTTGCGGCCCACCGAGGGCATCGCGTCGTAGACATGCACTTGCGCGCCGGACGCGCCGAGGACTTCAGCCGCCATCAGGCCGGCAGGTCCGCCGCCGATCACGGCGACGGTTGGGGAAAGGGTCATTCGAGATTTACCAGTTCGCCCTGCCCGGTGAGGAACGCGACGCGGACCGTGGCACCGGGATAGGCATGTTGCACGGCCGCGCGGTAGCGCTGCATCTGTGCGATCAACGTCGCGTCCCGTTCGGGGCGCGCTGCGGATTTGTAGTCGAGGATCCACCAGGCACCGCCGTCGCGCTCTCGCACCAGCCGGTCGATGCGCAGCGTCTCGCCTTCGTGGACCAGCGTGACTTCGTTGCCATGCCAATCGACCCTGCGATCGTCCCACACCCAGGCGCCCGCCCCCGCACGGATGCGTTCGGCCAGCGTCGCGGCGCCGCGCGCCTGCTGCGGGTCGAGCATGAATTCGCGGGCCGCGGCACGCACATGGGCCGAAGGCAACGCCTCGCCCGGCACCGCCCATTCGAGCAGCCGGTGCATGGCCTGGCCGAAAGCAGCGGCGCGCGCATCGACGGTGGCGTCGGCGGCCTTCTTGCCAGCAGGCGGATCGGTCGCAACGGGTGCCGGCGGCATCTGCTTCATCGAAAAACTGGACAGGCCGGTCCCGGTGGGCAGTTCCACCAGCGGCTCGTCGGCCTCGGTCGGCTCGCAGGCCGATTCCAGCCGGGTCCACCAGCTGCCCTCGTTGGCGCGCGCCGGCTTCACCGACGAGAGCACCAGCCGCTCGCGCGCCCGGGTGGTCGCGACGTAGAGGCCGTTGAGCTCTTCACGATGGCGCGCGCGTTGTTCTTCTTCCAGCAGCGCGGCCGCGCAGGCCGGCGGTGTCTTCTCGCTCGCAAGGAAGACGAAGCGGGTCGGCGCACTGTCGCTGCCCTTCCATTCGACCAGGACGCCCATGGTCTGCGAGCGCGGCGGTGCGGCGTCGCAATCGAGCATCAGCACGGTGTCGGCCTCCAGGCCCTTGGCACCGTGCACGGTCAGCAGTTGCACCGCATCGGGCGCGGCCACCGATGGCGCGCGAACCCCGCCGGCGCGCAGCGCCCGCACCAGCGCATACGGCGTGGCGAAGCGCGCGCCTTCGATCTCGAGCGAGGCGGACATGAGCCCGCGCAGGTTGGCCAGCGCGCTCTGGCGCATCGCGGCGGGCACTGCGGCGCCGAACTTAGCAAGCACGTCGCCATCGTGAAAGATCGCGTCGATGGCATCGTGCGGCGGCAAGGTCACGAGCCAGCGCTGCCATTTCTTCAGGCTGGCACCCGCTTCGACCAGCGCCGGCGGCAGGCCTTCGCCTTTCTGGATCAACGCGAACCAGCTCGACGGGTGCTCGCGCTGCCGAAGCGCCAGTTGCACCAGCGCCTCGTCGTCGATGCCGAAGAGCGGTGACTTCAGCGCCCGCGCGAGCGAAAGATCGTGCGCGGGCGAAACCAGCGCATCGATCAGCGCGACCATGTCCTGCACCTCGGGCGCATCGTGCAGCTCGTTCTTCTCGGGCTGCTGCACGGGAATGTGGCGCTGGCGCAGCGCGTCCTGCATCGCGGAGAGGCGATTGCGACGGCGCGCCAGCACCATGATCTGGCGGGGCGGAATGCCATCGGCGATGCGCTGCGCCACCCAGCGTGCGGCCTGCTCGCATTCCTTCTGCAGCAGTTGTTCTTCGGGCAGCACGCGGGGCGTGACGAGGCTGTCGCGCCAGTGCAGCATGCCGTCGTCGGCGGGCGCGGCTTCGGCCGTGTCGCCGAGCGCCTCGCGGTCGATGGCCGGCAGCTTGAGCAATTCGCCCTCGTCGCCGCGCTCGGTGGTATGGGCGCGGTAGCCGTCGAACTCGCCCGCGTCCTGCGCGGCCAGCATCGCCTGGTTGACCAGCCCGACCACCGCGCGTGCATTGCGATGCGTGTGGTCGCAGTTGAGCAGCTCGCCATCGAGCCCTTCGCGCACGAACTTCTTCGCGGCGATGAACACCTGCGGCTCGGCGCGGCGGAAGCGGTAGATGCTCTGCTTCGGGTCGCCCACGATGAACACCCGCGGCGCGCTGCCGCCCGCACCGGTGTAGGCGCTGAGCCAGCCGTACAGCGCCTGCCACTGCAGCGGATTGGTGTCTTGGAACTCGTCGATCAGAAGGTGCGCGATGCGTGCGTCGAGCCGCTCCTGCACCCAGCCCGACAACGCGGACTGGCCGAGCAAAAGCTGCGCGGCTTGCTCGACGTCGTTCATGTCGACCCAGCCGTGGGCGCGCTTGACGTCGGCGAATGCGGCGATCAGGAGGCGCGTGAGGCGCGTCATGCGTTGCTGATAGAGCCACGCCGCGTGCTGGGCCTGCGCGGCGCACAGCACCTGGAGCTCGGCCTCGGCCTCCTGCGCGGCAGGGAATTTCTGCAGGTTCTTGGTGAGCCGGTCTTCGCTCGCGACGAAGAAGTTTTTTCGCAGCTGCGCGAGTGCCGCGGCGAGCGATTCGCTCGGCGGCTCGCCGACGCCGAACACATCGATGATGGCTTCGGCCGCTTTCTGCGGCGTCTTGTTGGCCTCTCGGCCGAGCGCGGCGGCGCGGTCGAGCCACCGCCGGCGGACCGGTTCGCCGCGCAGGGCATCGGCCGGCTCGTCCAGGCCGTCGAGCGCCGGATACATGGCACTGAAGTGCTGGACGGCGTTTTCCGCATCGGACAGCGAGAACTCCACGCGCTTGGTCAGCGCCTCGCCCAGTGCCTTTGCCGTTTGCGACCGGCCATGCGTCGCGACGACGGCGTAGTAGTCGGCCAGTGCGTGCCTGTCGGCGGTGACCGCTTCGAAGAACGGCCGCCAGGTGTGGCCGCGCGCCTCGGCATCGTCTTCGAGCAGTTCGTAGTTGGATGGCAGGCCCAGTTCGCGCAGCACCGCAAGCGGGGCGTTGCGCAGCAGGCCCGCGAACCAGGCGTGGAAGGTGCGGAACTGCACCGGACGGCCGCCTTCGAGCAGGCGCCTGTAGAGGCCCTTCAGCCGGGGGACGGCAGCCAGCGCGGCTGCAGGTTCGACGCCGCGCATCACGAGCTGCTTCACCAGTTCTTCGGGGGTCTCGTCTGCGAATTGCTCGAGCCATTGGTCGAGGCGCTCGCGCATCTCGCCGGCCGCCTTCTTGGTGAAAGTGATCGCGAGAATTTCGTGCGGCTCGCAGGCGGAGTCGCCTTCTTCGAGCAACGCGCGCACGATGCGCGACACCAGCATCCAGGTCTTGCCCGCACCCGCGCAGGCTTCGACGGCCACCGAACGACGCGGATCGCAGGCGACGATGTAGAAGGCTTCGCGCGTGACGTGCCGGCCGTTGTGTTCGTAGGCTGCGCCGTTCATTTCGTATCGCCTCCGATCGCCGGGCCGCCCCAAGGTGCAGGCAACTCCCCTTTGGGAGATGGCGAAGCACCCGCCTTGGCAAGCAGGGGGGCTTCATCGCCCCAGAAGTCCTTGCGGCACAGGCCGCGGGCCGCGCAGTAGTCGCAAACTGCGCCCTCGCCCAGCGGCGGCAACGCGGCGCCTGCGGCGATGCGCGTGAAGTCGCTCATGATGCCGGCCACCAGCGCATCCCGCGCCTCGACGACGGCAGGCTGCTCAACGGTCTGCGTGCCCGAGGATTTCTCGCCCACGTTGACGTAGGCCGCACGCAAGGTGTCGTCGGCCACAAGCGCTGCGTAGAAGGCGAGCTGCGTGTCCTCGGTCGGATCTTTCACGCGCTCCTTGGTGACGCTCGCGGACTCGGTCTTGTAGTCGATCACGAAAGCCTGGCCTTCGGACGTGCGATCGATCCGGTCGAGGCGGCCAACCAGGCGCAGGCCGCCCAGCGGCTGCTCCTTCCAGGGTTCGGATTCGACGAACACCGCGCCGCCGGCCTCATGTCCCGCGAGCCATGCGAGATAGCCGTCGCGCACCGCGGGCCACGCCGCGGCGAAAGGAAGGAATTCGGCATCGGACAGGCCGTACTCGCGCGTGGCGCGCTGCGCGGCTTCTTCGATGCTTGCCACGCGCTCCTCTGCGTCCTGCGTCGGTGTTTCGATCAATGCCTCGTGGAAATGGCCGAGCACGGCGTGCAGCCAGTTGCCGAAGTCGCGCTTGTCGATCTCCACGTCGAGCTCGTCGGCGCTGCGCAGCCCCAGCTGCCTCAGCGCGAAGAAACGATAGGGGCAGCGCCGCAGGTCCTCGTACACGCTGGTCGAGATGTTCTCGAGCGGAAGCAACGCGCCCGAGGGAGTGGGGACGGTGGTCGGCTGCACGGCGACGTCGCGCGCAGGACGCGGATCGACCGCGGGCTGCAGCACGTGGTCCAGTTGCAACGCCTGCACCAGCGGGCTCGGGCGGACCGGCTCCCCGCTGGCATCGGACTCGCGCCAGACCAGTTCGCACCAGGGGTTGTGCAAGGCGGCGGTCCAGGCCGAACGCTGCGCGGCTTCGAGGGTCTCGCGCGAAGGCAGGCCCAGCTCGAGGCGCTGGGCAGCGCTCCAGTTGCCGGGGGGCTCGGGCGATGCGGGGAGGCGGCGGTCGTCGCAGCCGGGGATGACCACCGCGCCGAATGCGCGTCCCAACAACTGATAGAGCGGCAGCACGATCACCTTGGGAGCCTGGTCGCCGGTGGGCGGGACGAAGCTCGCGTCTTCGAGCACGTCGCGCACCCAGGCGGTGAACTCGGCCAGCGTGTGGCGGCCGCCGGGGAACTCGTCGGCGTCGCCGTGCGAATCGGCATCGAGCCACAACGCGGCGATGACCTTGCCGCCGGCCATGTCGTCGGCCAGCGGCGTCCATTGCCCGCTGTCTTCGAGCAGCTCGCGCAACGCGCGCAGCCATTCGGCCACGGGCCTGGACTTCATCATCGATGCACGGCGTGCCTCGACGGCCTCGGTGTAGGGCAGCAGCGCGATGTCTTGGGGCTTCTCGCTGCGGGCCGCGAGGCCGCACCAGGCGGACCAGTCGCGCAGGCCTTCGCGTCGCAGGCGCACTTCGAGCGCCTGCACGGCCAGCGCATCGCCGTCGGCACCGCTCTTGAGCCATTCGAGCACTTGGTCGCTAGCGGCATCGTGGGCGCAGGCGCGCAGCGCGCTCATCAACGTGGCGGCGGCGCGCGTGGTGGAAAGCTTCCAGCCGGTTTCGTCGTGCGTGACGATGCCCTGCGCCTTGAGCTGGGCGCTGATGCGGCGCGTGAGTGCGCGGTCGGTGGCGATCAGGGCGACCGGCGCCCGCCCTTCGGCGAGGTGGCGCAGCACGCAGGCGGCGGCGAGCTCGGCTTCGTCCTCGGGGTCTGCTGCAACGTGCGAGGCGGCGGGATCTACAGGTGTGTTCGCGGGCACCAGCGAGAGATGCAGCGCGTGGTCGCCCCACAGCGTGCACAGCGTCTGGGTGAGCGGATCGGTCTGGAAGCCTTCGAGCACGATCAGTGCATCGACCTGGTTGCGTGTGCTCTCGCGCAGCAACACGTCGGTCGCGTAGCCCGAGGTCGCGGCCCAGGCGACGGCGATGCGGATCAACGCGCTTTCGATCCGGAACCACTCCGACTCGCTGCCCGCCTCGGCCACCTGCGCGGCGCGCTGCGCCCATTCGCCGACGCGCGCGTCGGGCAATGAAGCCGAGGCGAGCGGCGCGAGCTGGTACGCCAGCTCGACGACACGCCCTGCCAATGCGAAGCGCTCGTTGTTGAACCCGGACTGCGACAGCAGCGCCTGGGCCGTGATGAGGTCACGCGCCATGTCGAACGCGATGTCGTAGCCCGTCGGCAGGAACCCGCCCGCGCTGCGCGCCCAGTTGTGCGTGGTCTCGAAGCGCGGCACGAAGCCGGCGCTGCCGCAACGCGCCCACATGCCGCGCGCCACGCCCATCAACTGCGCATACGGAACCAGCACCACGGTGCGAGCCGCATGCAGCTCGCGCTCGGCGAGCGCGCGGACGATCCGCGCGACGACGCCGTCGGCGGGGTCGCACCACAAGGCGTGGACGGGGTGGCCTTCGTTCATGTTCTATCGAGGGGGTGTTTCAGAGGGCTTCGAGGTGACGCGCCAGGCCTTTGGCTATCGCCGCCATAGCTTCTGCACAGGGCACGCCGCCCCTTGGTTTCTGTCACAATGACCTGCACTTTAGCTGCACCGAAACTCTCTGCGCACAAGGACACATCACATGGCCAGCGAACTCATCAAACACATCTCCGATTCCTCTTTCGAAGCCGACGTGCTCAAGTCCAGCCAGCCGGTGCTGGTGGACTACTGGGCCGAATGGTGCGGCCCCTGCAAGATGATCGCCCCGATCCTTGACGAAGTGTCGGCCACCTACGAAGGCAAGCTGCAGATCGCCAAGCTGAACGTGGACGAGAACCGCGACATCCCCGCCAAGTTCGGCATCCGCGGCATCCCCACGCTCATGCTGTTCAAGGACGGCCAGCTGGCCGCCACCAAGGTCGGCGCCATGAGCAAGGCGCAGCTCACGGCCTTCATCGACCAGCAACTCGCCTGAAGGCATTTCACCCGGCCAATGCGCAATGCATTGGCCGGCGCGTTTTTCCTGTCATAATCTCCCACAGATCACCGGCCCTTTCAGGCAACCGGTTCGAGTTCCCCGGTTAGTGCAGCAGTTCTCGCTACACATTCAACCTCCCCCCGTTTTCCGTTTCGATTACCCCGCGAGGGGTCATTCCATGCACTTAAACGAACTCAAGGCACTCCACGTGTCTGAAGTCCTCAAGCAGGCTGAAGCGCTTGAGATCGAAAACGTCGGCCGCATGCGCAAGCAAGAGCTGATGTTCGCGATCATCAAGAAGCGCGCAAAGGCCGGCGAACAGGTCTTCGCAGACGGTGTGCTCGAAATACTGCCCGACGGCTTCGGCTTCCTGCGCAGCCCCGACACCAGCTTCACCGCCAGCACCGACGACATCTACATCTCGCCGAGCCAGGTGCGCCGTTTCAACCTGCACACCGGCGACATGATCGAAGGCGAAGTGCGCACGCCCAAGGACGGCGAGCGCTATTTCGCTCTGACCAAGCTGGACAAGGTCAACGACGGCCCGCCCGAGCAGAACAAGCACAAGGTGATGTTCGAAAACCTGACGCCGCTGTTCCCCAAGGAACAGATGAAGCTGGAACGCGACGGCGTCAAGGGCGAAGAGAACATCACGGGCCGCATCATCGACATCATCGCCCCCATCGGCAAAGGCCAGCGCGCCCTGCTCGTGGCGCCGCCCAAGAGCGGCAAGACGGTGATGATGCAGCACATCGCCCACGCGATCAGCGCCAACTACCCCGACGTGCACATGATGGTGCTGCTCGTGGACGAGCGCCCTGAAGAAGTGACCGAAATGCAGCGCACGGTGAAGGGCGAAGTCATCGCTTCGACCTTCGACGAGCCCGCTGCCCGCCACGTGCACGTTGCCGAAATGGTGATCGAGCGCGCCAAGCGCCTGGTCGAACTCAAGAAGGACGTGGTGATCCTGCTGGACTCGATCACGCGTCTGGCCCGCGCGTACAACAACGTCGTGCCCTCGTCGGGCAAGGTGCTGACCGGCGGTGTCGACTCCAACGCGCTGCAGCGCCCCAAGCGCTTCCTGGGCGCCGCGCGCAACGTGGAAGAAGGCGGTTCGCTCACCATCATCGGCACCGCGCTGATCGACACCGGCAGCCGCATGGACGAAGTGATCTTCGAAGAGTTCAAGGGCACTGGCAACTCCGAAATCCATCTGGACCGCCGCCTGTACGAAAAGCGCGTGTTCCCCTCGATCCAGCTCAACCGCAGCGGCACGCGCCGCGAAGAGTTGCTGCTGGCGCCCGAGATCCTGCAGAAGACCCGCATTCTTCGTCAGCTCATGTACAACATGGACGAGATCGAGTCGATGGAGCTGATGCTCAAGAACATGAAGGCGACCAAGACGAATGTCGAGTTCTTCGACATGATGCGTCGCGGCGGCTGAGCTTCAACCTCTCCCGCAAAAGCGCGTTGGCTTCCTGGCCAACGCGCTTTTTTCATGGGCGCGAGGTTTGGATGGCGCGGCCTTCGAGAGCGCTCTGGCGGCCGATGTCGAGCAGTTCCATCAACGCGACGGCCTGCTCGGGCGGCACGGGATTGGGGCCATGACCGAGTATCGCGTCGCGTACCGCGGCGTAGTAATCGACGTAGTTGCCGGCCCGCGTGGGCAGCGCGCGAAAGTGCGACGTTCCGTCGCTCCCGATCAGCGTGAGTTCGCCATCGAGCGGATCGGCGCCCCACCCTTCGGCGGGTGGCCGCTGCCCGGCGCGCAGCGCATCTTCCTGCGGATCGACGCCGTGCTTGACGTAGCTGCCGCGCGTGCCATGCACGATGTATCGCGGCGCCGCATGGGCAGCGAGCGTGGTGGCGTGCAACACCACGCGCAAAGGCGCGTGGGGGCCGCTTTCGTAGCGCAGCACCGCATGGAAATAGTCTTCGACCAGCGCGCCGTCGCGCAACGCGGCCGTGTCGAGCTGCAGCGTGTCGGGTCTTCCGAAGAGTTGGACGGCCTGGTCGACAAGGTGCGAGCCGAGGTCCACCCAAAGGCCCGACCCCGGCACCGGCTGCTCTCGCCAGCGCTCCCGAACCTCGGGCCGGAAGCGATCGAAATGCGACTCCAGGTACACCGGCCGGCCCAGTTCGCCGCTCGCGAGCAGGTCCTTCAGCGTCAGGTAATCGGCGTCGAAACGCCGGTTCTGATAGACCGCCAGGACACGATTGTTGCGTCGAGCCAACGATTCGAGCTCCCTCGCCTCGGCCACATCGAGCGTGAAAGGCTTGTCCACCACCACGTGCTTCCCGGCCTCCAGGGCCGCCTTGGCGACCGGATGGTGCTGGGCGTTGGGGGTGGCGACCACGACCAGGTCGATGTCCGCACGGGCCACGAGCGCCGCCACGTCCGGGACCACGGCGACGCCGGGCCAGTCCGCGTGGACCTTGTGCGGCTGCGAACTCGCCACGGCTGCGAGTTCGAGCCCCGGAACCGCCGAAAGCACCGGCGCATGGAAGGTCTGGCCAGCAAAACCGTAGCCGACGAGGCCGGCGCGCAACGCTGTGGAAGTCATCTGTGGGCCGCTTTTCGCTCAAAACGGCCAGTATGCGATAATCGCTGGCTCCGCGAAAAGTGCAGCCGGGCGTCCTGCCCAGCGATCCCTTCACCCCGGGACAGCCGCCGACCCAGACCCGTTCGACAGTCGGCGTGCTTGTGGCTCTCGCATCGACCGCGCATTGATTCCAACAGCGCAAAAGGAAACACCATGGCAAAAGAAGGCATCCACCCCAATTACCGCGAAATCCTGTTCGTCGACATGTCGAACGGTTTCAAGTTCGTGACCCGTTCGTGCGCGAACACCAAGGAAATGGGCAAGACCGACGACGGTCGCGAGCTCCCCCTGTTCAAGCTGGACACCACGAGCGAATCGCACCCGTTCTACACCGGTACGCAGAAGTCGGTCGACAACATGGGCGGTCGCGTCGAGAAGTTCCGCAACCGTTTCGGCAAGACCACCGGCGCTGCTTCGAAGTAAAGCACGCGCTTTGGCGTCGAGGGCAGCCCGGTTTACCGCGCTGCCCTTTTTCATTCCGAATCTCCTTTCCCCCTCCTGTCCGCCTTCCGCCCTTTGAACCAGCCCACCCCCGCGATCGTTGCCCAGAATGCCGTGCGCCGGCTGCCGCGCATCGCACTGCTGCTGCTGTGCGCGGCCTACCTGCTGCCGGGCCTGGTCGGGCGCGGGCCGTGGAAGAGCGCCGACATCACCGCTTTCGGCTACATGGCCGAGCTGGCCCGCAGCACCGAAGGCATCGCGCGCTGGTTCGATCCGCTCTTGCTGGGCATGCAGCCCGAGACGCCCGCGCTGGTTCCTTACTGGATCGGCGCCCTGGCGATCAAGCTCGCCCCCGCGTGGCTGAACCCCGACCTGGCCGTGCGATTCGTCTTCGCGCTGCTGCTCTGGGGCACCTTCACCGCCACCTGGTACGCCGTCTACTACCTAGCCCGAACGGCACGCGCGCAGCCGGTGGCGTTCGCCTTCGGTGGCGAGGCACGCCCAACCGACTACGCGCGCGCCATCGCCGATGGCGGCCTGCTCGCGCTGATCGCCTGCCTGGGCCTCGCCCAGCTCGGCCATGAAACCACGCCGGCCCTGGCCCAGGTCTACTTCGCCTCGCACCTGTTCTACGGCGTGGCCGCTCTGCCGTACCGCCGCACAGGCCCGGTGATCGCGCTCGTGGTGGGCACGCTCGGCATGACGCTCAGCGGCGCCCCAACGGTCGGGCTGGCGCTGGCCACCGGCAGCGCGCTCTACATCGCGTACGAGCGGCGCCGCACCGTCAAGGCGGGAGCCGACGCCAGCACCGACGACGGCCCCGGCTACACCCGCGGCGCCCTCCTCACGACGATCGGCGTCACGCTGCTGGCGGCGGCGCTGGTGTTCGGCCTGGGCCTCTCGCAATGGAAGATCACGCTGGACGGCAACTCGCTCGGCGGCGAGATCCGCAGCCAGGCCAAGCTGCTGCTGTGGTTCACCTGGCCGGTCTGGCCACTCGCCATCTGGACGCTCTGGCGCTGGCGCCGGCAGCTCACGGCGCGCCATGTCGCGCTGCCGTTCTGGTTCGCGCTCGTGCCGCTGGCCGCCACCTGGACCACCGACTACTCCGATCGCTCGCTGCTGCTGGCCCTGCCCGCCTTCGCCACGCTCGCGGCCTTCGCGCTGCCGACCTTCCGGCGCAGCGCCGCAGCGCTCATCGACTGGTTCAACGTGCTCTTCTTCAGCGGCCTGGCCGTACTGGGCTGGCTCTACTGGATTGCCATGCTGACCGGCATGCCGCGCAAGCCTGCGGCCAGCGTCGCGCGGCTCGTGCCCGGGTTCGTGGCCGAGTTCTCGCCGATCGCTTTCGTGCTCGCGCTGGCCGCGACCATCGCGTGGTGCTGGCTCGTGCGCTGGCGCACCGGCCGCCACCGCGCCGCGCTCTGGAAGACGCTGGTGCTGCCGGCCGGCGGCACGGCCCTCTGCTGGATGCTGCTGATGACGCTCTGGCTGCCGCCCATCGACTACGCGCGCAGCTACCTGCCGCAGGTGCGCGCCGTCGCCGAGCGCGTGGGCCAGCCTAGCTGCATCGCCGAACTGGCGCTCAGCCGGCCGCACATCGCGGCGCTGCGCCATCACGGCAACTTCAACCTGCAGCCGTTGCTGCTGGGCACCGACTGCCCCTGGCTGGTGGTGAGCCCCGACACGATCGAGCGGCTGCACACCATCATCCCGCTCGAGAAGTGGCGTTTCAGCGGCACCCTTCGCCGCCCGAGCAGCGCGACGGACGACCTGCTCCTCTACCAAAAGATCGCGCCCTGACCCGTGGCGGGCGAACGGGGACTCATCGCACGCCACGCCGGCACGGTGCTGGTCGGCCAGTTGGCCGTGATGGCTTTCGGGGTGACCGACACCATCATCGCGGGCCGCTATTCGGAGCACGCGCTGGCCGCGCTCTCGGTCGGCGCGGCCATCTTCGTGAGCGTGTACGTCTCGCTGATGGGCGTGCTGCAGGCCCTGCTGCCCGTGTGGGCCGAACTGCACGGCGCGGGCCGCGGCGGCGAGGTGGGCCGCTCGGTGCGGCAGTCGCTCTACCTGGCGGGCATCGCCATCGCGGTGGGCATGGTGGCGTTGCTGCTGCCCGGCAGCGCGCTGCGCTGGACCCAGGTGCCGGCGGAGATGCGCGGCGAAGTCGAAACCTATCTCGCGGTGCTTGCTTTCGCGCTGGCGCCGTCTCTTCTCTTTCGCCTCTTCAGCACGCTCAACCAGAGCCTGGGCAAGCCGCAGCTCGTGACCTGGCTGCAGCTGGCGTCGCTGGTGGTGAAGCTGCCGCTGTCGATCTGGTTCACCTTCGGCGGCGCGGGCCTGCCGGCGATGGGCCTGGTCGGCTGCGCCTGGGCCACGCTGTGCGTGAACTGGGCAATGCTCGGCTGCGCGGTCTGGCTGTTGCGCAGCAGCGCCTTCTATCGCGGCTATGCGCTCTGGGAACGCATCGAGCCGCCCGACTGGCACCAGATCCGCCAGTTCGCCCGCCTCGGTGTTCCCGGTGGCCTGGCGGTGCTGGTCGAGGTGACCTCGTTCACACTGATGGCGCTGTTCATCGCGCGCCTGGGCACCACCGCCGCGGCTGCGCACCAGATCGCCTCGAACCTGCTGGCGGTGGCGTACATGATGCCGCTCTCGCTCGCCATCGCGACCAGCGCGCGCGTGAGCTTCTGGCTCGGCGCGGGCGATGCCGCGAAGGCGCGTCGCGCCTGCCGGCTCGGCTTCGAGCTGGCCATGCTGTGCGCGCTGGTCTATGCGGGTGCGATGGTCGCACTGCGCCAGCAGCTCGCCAACGTGTATTCGGACAACCCGGCCGTGATCGCGCTGGCCGCCTCGCTGCTGCTAGCCGTCGCGGTCTATCACGTGGCCGATGCCCTGCAGACGCTTTGCGTGTTCGTGCTGCGCTGCTACCGCGTCACGCTGGCGCCGCTGGTCATCTACTGCGCGATGCTCTGGGGCCTGGGCCTGGGCGGCAGCTACCTGCTGGCCTACCGCGGCCTCGGTCCCTGGGCAGCGATGCAATCGCCGCTGGCGTTCTGGATCATGAGCGCCGGCGCATTGGCGCTCACCGCCCTGCTGTTCGGCGCGCTGCTGCGCTGGACGATGAAGAAGCGGGCCGGCTGAAGCTCACTTCGCGAGCACGCGCGCCTCGCGCACCCGCGCCGCCGGAAACACCAGCGCGAACCGGCTCCCCTTGCCCACCGCACTCTCGATGCGCAGCTCGGCCCCATGCCGCTGTGCGATGTGCTTGACGATCGCCAGCCCAAGGCCGGTGCCACCGGTCTCGCGCGAACGGCTGCGGTCGATGCGATAGAAGCGCTCGGTGAGCCGTGGAATGTGCTCGGCGGCGATGCCGGGCCCGGTGTCCTTCACGGCGTACTCACCGCGCCCGTCGGGCAGCACCCGCCAGCTCACCGCCACCTCGCCGCCACCGGGCGTGTAGCGGATCGCATTGCTCAGCAGGTTCGACATGGCGCTCTGCAATTCGGTCGGCGCACCCGACAGCTCCGACTCGGCATCGATGGTGAACGACAGGCGGTGGCCCAGCGGCGCGAGCCGGCCCGAGAGGCCGCGCCCTTCGTCCTCGCACTGCGCGAGCAAGGCGCGGATGCGAATCCACTGGTTGCCCGAGGGCGACGCGCTGCCCTCCAGCCGCGACAGCGTCAGCAGGTCGTTCACCAGCGTTTCCATGCGGTGCGACTGCTGGCTCATCAGCGAGAGATAGCGCGTGCGTTCGTCCGCATCGAGCGGCAGGTTCTGCAGCGTCTCGACGAAGCCCGCCAGCACCGTGAGCGGCGTGCGGATTTCATGCGACACGTTGGCGACGAAATCGCGCCGCATCGCTTCGGCCTGCTCCAGCGCGGTGATGTCGCGCGTGAGCAGCATGCGGCGGTTGCCCGCGTAGGGATGCACCTGCACCGACAGCCGCACCGGATGGCTGCGCTGGTGCGCATGGCCGGGGCCGGATGCGTCGATGACGACGTCGCGGCTGTAGTTCCAGGAGGCCAGGTAGGCGACGAAGGCCGGGTCGCGCACGAGGTTCGCCAGGTGCTGCAGCAGGTCGCGCTCGGCGTCGATGCCGAATTGGCTGGCCGCCGTCTGGTTGCACCATTCGATGCGGCCCTGCTCGTCGAGCAGGATCACGCCGTTGGGAGACGCCTGGATGGCGGCCAGGAATTCCTGCAGCCGGTCTTCGGCCTGGCGGGTCTGCTGCTCGCGATCGCGCAGCAGCTTGCGAATGCGTTCGGCCAGCTCGCCCCAGACGCCGGGTCCGCGGGTCGGCAGGCCCGCAGCGTCGTTGCGCAGCACCTGCAGCAACCGTTCGGCGCGCCAGGCGTCGAGCGCGAGCCACAGCACCGCGCCCAGCCACGCGCCCAGCCACCCGAACTTCCAGCCAAAAATGCCGACAGCGCCCGCGCCTATTGCGAGGGACGCTATTAAAAAGGTAGCAATTCGGAAGGGCATGGCGGGCGATTATCCGCGCCCGCGGCCAAGAGACGCCACGGCGTTCAAACCGTGACTTGGGCGGTCAGGCGGTAGCCTGCTCCCCGGACGGTTTCGACCATCGGCGCCGCCGCACCCAGCGACTCGCGCAGGCGCTTGACGTGCACGTCGACCGTGCGCTCCTCGATGTAGACGTGGTCGCCCCACACCTTGTCGAGCAGCTGCGCGCGGCTGTGCACGCGCTCGGCATGCTGCATCAGGTAGGCCAGCAGCTTGAACTCGGTCGGGCCGACCTTGAGCGCGGCGCCCTGCCAGGTCACGCGGTGCGTGGAGGTGTCGAGCGCGAGCTCGCCGATTTCCACGCGCTCGGTCACCACCTCGGGGGCGCGGCGGCGCAGCACCGCACGGATGCGGGCCAGCATTTCCTGCGTGGAGAAAGGCTTGGTGATGTAGTCGTCGGCACCGGCATCCAGGCCGGCGACCTTGTCTGGCTCATCGCCGCGCGCGGTCAGCATCAGGATCGGGACGGCCTTGGTGCGCGGGTCCTTGCGCCACTGGCGTGCGAGCTGCAGGCCGCTCTGGCCCGGCAGCATCCAGTCGAGCAGGATCAGGTCGGGCAGGAAGGCGTCGATTTCGCGCTGCGCTGCGGCACCGTCTTCCGACCAGATCGGCTCGAAGCCGTTGTGGCGCAGGTTGACGGCGATCAGCTCGGCGATCGAGGACTCGTCTTCGACGATCAGGACTCGGGGTTTCTTCATGCTTTCTTGAGAGAGTCTTGCTCTCTGTTATTGCAGCGCGGACTCGATCTCCTGCATCGAAGTGTGCCGCACATCGGCGCCCTTGACGATGTAGATGATGAATTCGGCGATGTTCTTGGCGTGGTCGCCGATGCGCTCGATGGCCTTGGCCAGGAACAGCAGGTCCAGGCTCGCGGAGATGGTGCGGGGGTCTTCCATCATGTAGGTGACCAGCTTGCGCACGAACCCGTCGAACTCCTTGTCGATCAGGTCGTCGTCCTTCAGGATCGACAGCGCCGCGGCCGTGTCCAGGCGCGCGAACGCGTCCAGCGCGGTGCGCAAGAGGCCCGAGGCGAGGTCCGCCGCAATGCGCAGCTCGGTCGTGGGCAACTGGCGGGCCGAACCGCTCTCGATGATCGACTTGACCATGCGCGCGATCTTGTTGGCCTCGTCGCCCACGCGCTCGAGGTTGGCGGTGGTCTTGGAGATGGCGATCAGGAGGCGCAGGTCGCGTGCGGTCGGCTGGCGGCGCGCGATGATCGACGAGAGTTCGCGGTCGATGTCGATTTCCATCGCATTGACGCGGTGCTCGGTTTCCATCACGCGGTCGGCTGCCTCGGCGTCGAACTGCAGCAGCGCGTAGACCGCCGTGTGGATCTGCGACTCGACCATGCCGCCGAGCTCCATCACGCGCGACGAGACGCCGTTGAGTTCGCTGTCGAACTGGCTGGAAAGATGTTTCTCGCTCATGGTGTCTCCTTAGCCGAAACGGCCGGTGATGTAGTCCTCGGTTTCCTTGCGCTGCGGCTTGAAGAACATCTGTTCCGTCGCGCCGAATTCGATCAGGTCACCCAGGTACATGTACGCGGTGTAGTCGCTGCAGCGTGCGGCCTGCTGCATGTTGTGCGTCACGATGACCACGGTGTACTCGTTTTTCAGCTCGGCGATGAGCTCTTCGATCTTCGCGGTCGAGATCGGGTCGAGCGCGGAGCACGGCTCGTCGAGCAGGAGCACTTCGGGCTTGATCGCGATGCCGCGCGCAATGCACAGGCGCTGCTGCTGGCCGCCCGAGAGGCCCGAGCCGCTTTGCTGCAGCTTGTCGCGCACTTCGGTCCACAGGGCCGCCTTCTTCAGGGCCCACTCGACGCGGTCGTCCATTTCGCTGGCCGAGAGGTTCTCGAACAGCTTCACGCCGAAGGCGATGTTGTCGTAGATCGACATCGGGAACGGCGTGGGCTTCTGGAACACCATGCCGACCTTGGCGCGGATGAGCGCCACGTCCTGCTTGGAGGTGAGAAGGTTCTCGCCGTCCAGGGCGATCGTGCCCTCAGCGCGCTGCTCGGGGTAGAGCTCGAACATGCGGTTGAAGGTGCGCAGCAGGGTCGACTTGCCGCAGCCCGACGGGCCGATGAAGGCCGTGACCTTGTTCTCGGGAATCTCGAGGTTGATGCCCTTGAGCGCGTGGAATTTGCCGTAGTAGAAGTTCAGGTCCTTGACCGAGATCTTCGAGCGCGACGGTTGTGCGACGGTATTTGGCATTGCGAGCTTCTTCTTCAGTCAGTGTTTGGTGCGCGTGAGGACCCGCGCCAGGATGTTGAGGGCGAGCACGGCGACGGTGATCAGGAACACGCCGGCCCAGGCCAGCTGCTGCCAGTTCTCGTACGGGCTCATCGCGAACTTGAAAATCGTGACCGGCAGGCTGGCCATCGGCTGGCTCACGTCGGCGGTCCAGAACTGGTTGTTCAGCGCGGTGAAGAGGAGCGGCGCGGTTTCACCCGCGATGCGCGCCACGGCCAGCAGGATGCCGGTGACCACACCGGCGCGTGCGGCGCGCAGCGTGATGCTGATGATCACCTTCCACTTGGGCGTGCCCAGGGCGTAGGCCGCTTCGCGCAGGCCCGGCGGCACCAGCTGCAGCATGTTCTCGGTGGTGCGGATCACCACCGGAATCACGATCAGCGCGAGCGCCAGCGCACCGGCCAGGCCCGAGAAGGTCTTGAAGTAGGCCACCACCACCGCGTAGACGAACAGGCCGATCACGATCGAGGGCGCCGACAAGAGGATGTCGTTGACGAAGCGCGTGACCGATGCGAGCCAGCCCTTGGGGTTGTACTCGGCCAGGTAGATGCCGGCCATGATGCCGATCGGCGTGCCCACGAAGGTGGCGAGCATCACCATCACGAAGGAGCCGAAGATCGCGTTGGCGATGCCGCCCACTTCGTTCGGCGGCGGCGTCATCTCGGTGAAGGTGGCGAGCGCGAGGCCACCGATGCCCAGGCGCAGCGTTTCCCAGAGGATCCACACCAGCCAGAACACGCCGAACACCATCGCGGCGAGCGACAGCGTGAGCGCGATCTTGTTGACGCGGTTGCGCGAGGCGAACTTGGCCTGGCGCGTCTCGGTGAGCGCCTTGGCGTTGATAAGGTCTTGCGCTGTGCTCACGACTTGGTTCCTTCGCTCTTCTTCATCTTGGCCAACAGGATCTTGGAAAGCGTCAGCACGACGAAGGTGATGAAGAACAGCACGAGGCCGAGATACATCAGCGCAGCCTGGTGCAGGCCCGCGCCGGCTTCGGCGAATTCATTGGCCAGGGCCGAGGTGATGCTGTTGGCAGCCTCGAACACCGACAGCGAGTTGAGCTGGTTCATGTTGCCGATCACGAACGTGACCGCCATCGTCTCGCCCAGCGCGCGGCCGAGGCCGAGCATGATGCCGCCGATGACGCCGGCCTTGGTGTACGGGAGCACGACCTTGGACACGACCTCCCAGGTGGTGGAGCCGAGGCCGTAGGCCGATTCCTTCAGGAGCGGCGGCGTCACCTCGAACACGTCGCGCATCACCGAGGCGATGAACGGAATGATCATGATCGCCAGGATGATGCCGGCCGACAGGATGCCGATGCCCACGGGCGGGCCGGACACCAGGGCGCCGAGGTACGGCACGCCGGCGAGCAGCTTCTGCAGCGGCTGCTGCACCCAGGTCGAGAGAATCGGGCCGAACACCAGGAGGCCCCACATGCCGTACACGATGGACGGCACGGCGGCGAGCAGTTCGATGGCCGTGCCCAGAGGGCGCTTGAGCCAGTTGGGCGACAGCTCGGTCAGGAAAAGGGCAATGCCGAAGCTCACCGGCACCGCGATCACCAATGCGATGAACGAGGTGGCCAGCGTGCCGTAAATCATGACGAGGCCGCCGTACTCGTTCTGCACCGGGTCCCATACGCTGTTGGTGAGGAAGCCCAGGCCGTACTTCGAAATGGCGGGCCAGGCGCCCGCGACGAGCGACACCAGGATGCCGATCAGCATCGCGAGCGTCAGCAGCGCGGCGCCCTTGGCGGCCCAGCCGAAGATGCGGTCGGCCATGGGGCCGGAACGCGGCGCCTTCACCGGCGGTGGCGACACGGTGGCGCGGCCACGGTCGGCCGCGAGGTCGTACGCGGCGGCAGCAGGAAGAGTGGATGACAAGGGTCGCTCCGGCAAAGACGAAAGCGGCGCGTCCTCGAGCGATGTTCTGCTCATGGATGCGCCGTTCTGGACTGGTGGGTGGATGGCTTACTTGAACGCGACCGGCTTGCCCGATGCGTCCTTCACGTCACCCCATGCCTTGGCGATGGTGGCCTTGACGGCGTCGGGCATCGGCACGTAGTCCAGGTCGTCGGCAGTCTTGTCGCCGCCCTTGTAGGCCCAGTCGAAGAACTTGAGCACGGTGGTCGCGTTGGCGGGCTTGTCCTGCACCTTGTGCATCAGGATGAAGGTGGCGCCGGTGATGGGCCATGCGCCCTTGTCGGCCTGGTTGGTCAGCACCTGGTAGAAGCTCTTGTTCCAGTCGGCAGCGGCAGCGGCGGCCTTGAAGGCGCTGTCGTCGGGCGAGACGAAGTTGCCGGCGGCGTTCTGCAGCTGGGCGTAGGTCATCTTGTTCTGCTTGACGTAGGCGTACTCGACGTAGCCGATCGAGTTGGGCAGGCGGTTCACGAAGGCTGCGACGCCTTCGTTGCCCTTGCCGCCCGCGCCGGTGGGCCAGTTCACGGCCGTGCCTTCGCCGACCTTGGTCTTCCACTCGGCGTTGACCTTGCTCAGGTAGTTGGTGAACAGGAAGCTGGTGCCCGAGCCGTCGGCGCGGCGAACCGGGGCGATGGCGGCGTCAGGCAGGGCCAGCGAACCGTTCAGTGCCTTGATGGCAGGGTCGTTCCACTTGGTGATCTTGCCCAGGTAGATGTCGCCCAGGACCTGGCCGTTGAGCTTGAGCTCGCCCGGCTTGATGCCGGTGATGTTGACCACGGGGATCACGCCGCCGATGACGGTGGGGAACTGCATCAGGCCCTTGGCCTGGAGTTCGTCGTCCTTCAGGGGAGCGTCCGAGGCGCCGAAATCGACGGTCTTGGCTTCGATCTGCTTGAGGCCGGCGCCCGAGCCGACCGACTGGTAGTTGATCTTGACGCCGGTGGCCTTGTTGAAGTCCGAAGCCCACTTGGCGTACAGCGGTGCCGGGAAGCTGGCGCCGGCGCCGGTCACGTCTTGGGCAAGGGCGGGAATGGAGAACAGCGCGGCCACGAGACCGGCGGTTGCAAATTTGAACGTCGTTTTCATGAAGCTTCCTTTAGAAGTAAGAAGTAGTCCCTTTCGGGCTTGGGACGGACTCTAGAAAGCTTGTGTGACATCAATATGACACCCCGCTGTCGAGGGAAAATGCCGGTGTTTCCCTCCCCGGCCGTGTGACGCTGTCACACAACCGTCATGCACCGCGCCTAGCCTTCCCGACCTCGCCGCTGCGCGAATCGGGAGGCGGCGCGCCTGTCACGGCGCTACGATCAAAGACAACACCGCCCTCTCTCAGTACAACTACATGCAAAACGGCACCCGCCTCGCCGCAGTCGATCTCGGTTCCAACAGCTTCAGGCTCGAAATCGGCCAGGTCGACCACGGCCAGATCCACCGCACCGAGTACCTGAAGGAAACCGTGCGCCAGGGCAACGGCCTGGACAGCGCCCGCAATCTCACGACCGAAGCCATGCAGCGCGGCTGGGACGCGCTGGCGCGCTTCGGCGAGCGCCTGGCGGGCTTCAAGCGCTCCCAGGTGCGCGCCGTGGCCACCCAGACGCTGCGCGAAGCGCGCAACCGCGAGGAATTCTTGCTGCGCGCACGCACCATCCTGGGTTTCGGCATCGACGTGATCCCGGGCCGGGAAGAAGCCCGCCTGATCTACCAGGGCGTGGCGCACATGCTCCCGCACACCGACGCCTCCGACAGCGAACGCCGCCTGGTGATCGACATCGGCGGCCGCTCCACCGAAATGATCATCGGCCGCGCGCTCGAAGCCGAACTGGTGGAGTCCTACCGCGTCGGCAGCGTCGCCTGGTCGATGAAGCATTTCGCCGAAGGCCAGTTCACGCCCGCAGCCTTCCGTGCCGCCGAAGTGGCTGCCAAGGCGGTGCTCGACGACGCGCTCGGCAGCTACACGCGCGACCAATGGGACGTGGCCTACGGCGCCTCGGGCACCATCGGCGCGGTCGGCGACGTGCTGGCCGCATCCGGCGCGGAGCCCGGCCTCGTGACCCGCGAGGGCCTGGACTGGCTGCTGGACCGCCTGCTCAAGGCCGGCAGCGCCGACAAATTGCGCATCGACGGCATGCGCGAAGACCGCAAGGCCGTGATCGGCGGCGGCGTGAGCGTGCTGCGCGCGGTGTTCGACCTGCTCGGCATCGAGGAAATGAAAGTCGCCCAGGGCGCTTTGCGCCACGGCGTGCTCTACGAACTGCTCGAGCGCGACGAGAGCGTGGCCGACATGCGAACCGCCACGGTGGCCCGGCTCGCCACGCGCTTCGCGGTCGATGCCGCGCAGGCCAAGCGGGTGGGCGAAGCCGCCGCCGGCCTCTTCGTGCAACTCGCCCCTGCCGCACGCGGCGGCAGCACCTCCAACCGAGCGGGCCGCGCGTTGCGCAAGCTCGGCTGGGCGGCTCAACTGCACGAGATCGGCGCGCTGGTGTCGCACAGCGACTATCACAAGCACGGCGCCTACATCCTGGACAACACCGACGCCCCGGGCTTCGCGGTGAACGAACTGCACGCGCTCGGCCAACTGGTGCTGGGACAGCGCGGCAAGCTGCGCAAGCTGGAAGCGGCACTCGACGACGAGACCTTCGTGATGCAACTGCTCGCGCTGCGCCTGGCCGTCATCCTGTGCCATGCGCGCCGCGATCCCGATCCGCAAGCGCTGCACCTTGCGGCGCTGGGCGCGCGCGCATTCGCCATCGTGTGCGCGCCCGATTGGGCCGAGGCCTATCCGCAGTCGGCGCACCTCCTGCGCGAAGAAGTGCTGGCCTGGCAGAAGACCAACAACTGGCGCGTGGAGTTGAGCTGACCCCCAGCTTTCGCGCACTTCGTGTCGCTTCGCCGTCACCCTTGCAGGGGGCAACACCGACGGTGCGGCAAAGCCGGTTCCGTGGTGTTCGCTGAAAAGACAGCCCCCCTCCTCCCTCCCCCTCCCCCTTTCTTCAAGGGGAGGAAACCTCAGAGGAGTTCGGGCGATTGCACCGTCACCACGACGGTCTGCACGTCGCCGTCGCGCTCCCGCGTGCGGATCCACCACAGCGAGCCTTTGCGCACCGGGCAGCTGTCTTGCTTCAGGCCGAGCAGGAGCGAGATGGCCTGCCCTACCGACGGCTGGTGGCCGATCATCAGCACCACCGACTTGCCGTTGGGCCAGCCGGCCGCGCCCAGCAGCGCCTCGGCCGTGGTGTCGGGCGCCAGCTCGTTGCGCAGCTTGTACTTGCGGCCCAGCGCGAGGGCTGTCTGCTCGCAGCGCCGCGCGGGGCTGCAGATGATGCGGGTGCCGTCGGGCAGTTGCCGATCGAGCCAGCTGGCCATGCGCTTGGCCTGCTTTTCGCCACGTGCGGTGAGCGAGCGCTGCATGTCGTCGCAGCCCTCGGTCCAGTCCTCGGCTTCGGCGTGGCGCCAGAAGATCAAGTCCATGGTCATCGTCTTTCGAACATCAGTTGCTGGATGCATCATCGCGATGCCCTCGTGATGCATAACGGTTCATGAGTGCGGTCTGGGCACCGTGGGCCTCGACGGCGCGCGAGGCGCCCTCTTCGCCCGGGTGCGTGTCGCGGTCCACGCGGGTGTAGATGCCGTCGCCGCCCAGGTCCCAGGCGTCGCGACCGTCGTGCAGGTACGCCACCAGGCACTCGTCGATGAGGCGCTGGCGCAGGCCCGGGTCGGTCACGGGCCAGGCGAGCTCGATGCGCCGCATCATGTTGCGGTTCATCCAGTCGGCGCTCGAGAGGTAAAGCGACTCGTCCTCGCCGTTGCGGAAATAGAAGACCCGCGAATGCTCCAGGAACCGCCCGATCACCGAGCGCACGCGGATGTTGTCGGTGAGCCCCGGCACCTGCGCCGGCAGCGTGCAGGCGCCGCGCACGATGAGGTCGATCTTCACGCCCTTCTGCCCCGCGAGGATGAGCGCGGCGATCAGCGCATCGTCGGTCAGCGCGTTCATCTTGGCGACGATGCGCGTGGGCTCGCCGTTCGATGCAGCCAGGCCCAGCGCGTCGATCTGCGAGACCAGGTTCTTGTGCAGGTCGAAAGGCGCGAGCCACATGCGGTTGAGCTTGGGAAGGCGGCTCTGGCTCGCCAGGTGGACGAACACCGCCTCCATGTCGGCCGTGAGCAGCGGATCGGCCGTGAGGTGGCTGATGTCGGTGTACAGGCGCGCGGTGCGCGGGTTGTAGTTGCCGGTGGAGAGGTGGCCGTAGCGGCGCAGCTGCTTGCCCTCGCGGCGCGTCACGAGCAGCATCTTGGCGTGGGTCTTGAGGCCCACCACGCCGTACACCACCTGCGCGCCGATCGATTCGAGCATCTCGGCCCAGTTGATGTTGGCCTCTTCGTCGAATCGCGCCTTGAGCTCCACCACCACGGTGACTTCCTTGCCGCGGCGCACGGCTTCGCGCAGCAGGTCCATCAGCTCCGAGTCGGCGCCGGTGCGGTAGATGGTCTGCTTGATGGCCAGCACCTGCGGGTCCAGCACCGCTTCGCGCAGGAAGGCAAGCACGCCGTCGAAGCTCTCGAAGGGCTGGTGGATCAGCACGTCGCCGCGCTGCAGGCGCTCGAAGAACGACTGGGCGGGTGACAGCGTGACGGGAAACGATGCGGAATAAGGCGGAAAGCGCAGTTGGGGCTCGTCGATCAGGTCGATCAGCTGCGTGAGCCGCGCGAGGTTCACCGGCCCATGCACGCGGTACAGCGCTTCCGGCGGCAGGTTGAATTGCGCCAAGAGGAAGCTCGCGAGCGATTCGGCGCAACTGGCCGACACCTCCAGGCGCACGGCCTGTCCGTAGTGGCGGTGCTGCAGGCCCTGGCGCAGCGCGGTGCGCAGGTTCTTGACGTCTTCCTCGTCCACCGCGAGGTCGGAATGCCGCGTGACGCGGAACTGCGAGAAGTCGCCCACCTCGCGGCCCGGGAACATGCTCGAGAGGTGCGCGCGCACCACGCTCGACAGCGCCACGAACAGCGTCTTGCCGTCCGACACCTTGGACGGCATCTTGATCAGGCGCGGCAGTACGCGCGGCAGCTTGACGATCTGGATCGGGTTCTCGCGTCCGAAGGCGTCCTTGCCGCCCAGCCGCACGATGAAGTTGAGCGACTTGTTGGCCACCTGCGGGAACGGGTGCGCCGGGTCCAGCCCGACGGGAATCAGCAGCGGGCGCACCTCGCGCTCGAAATACTCGCTCACCCACTTGCGCTGCGCCGGATTGCGCTCGCCGTGCGAAATGATGTGGATGCCGTGCGTCGCGAAGGTCGGCATCAGCTCGTCGTTGTAGAGCGCGTACTGGCGTGCCACCAGCGTGTGCGCCGCCTCGGCCAGCTGCTCGAACGAATCGACGGTGTAGGTGCCCTTCTGGTCACCGGCGCTGCCGGCGATCAAGTGCGGCGCGGCGCGAACCTCGAAGAATTCGTCGAGGTTGGAGGACACGATGCACAGGTAGCGCAGCCGCTCGATCAGCGGGACCTCGGGCCGGTGGGCCCAGTCGAGCACGCGCTCGTTGAAAGACAGGATGCTGTGATCCCGGTCGAGCAGGGTGAACTTGGGCGCCGCAACGGCGAGCGACCGGTCTGCGGAGGCTGGTGACATGGACACAGATTCTGGAGCAAGCGGCACGGGAGCAGACGTAGGCTGAAATATGACAGTGTCGATGTCATTTGTGACAGTTGAATGACGCTCGCGTGACGCCGCATCCCCCGCCTTGTGCGGCTCCATCATGCCCGGAGAGAGGGCGGGCGGCCCGTCGTCAGGACGGACGCCCGCCGGTTTCATGCGCCGAGAAAGTGCTTGCGGTAGCGCGCCGGCAGGTCGTCGATGCGCATCAGCATCGGCAGGTCGGCGGCGTTGAAGTCCGGGTCCCATGCGGGAGCGCCCAGCACCTTGGCGCCCAGGCGCAGGTAACCCTTGATCAGCGCCGGCGGCTCCACGTCCAGGGTGCTGTCCAGCCGCTCGACCGGCAGCGGCAGGCGGGGTTGCACCTGGTACTGGATCGGCGCCATGTGGCTGGCCGAAACCTGCCGCCAGATGCTGGCGGCGGCGTCACCGTTCGTCACGCCGTTGTGTGACATCGGGATGCTCGCGCAGCCGATCATGGTGTCCAGCTTGTTGCGGTGCATGAAACCGGCGAGCGCGCCCCACAGCGCGAGGATCACCCCGCCCTGGCGGTGTTCGGGGTGCACGCAACTGCGGCCCAGTTCGACCATGCGCTCGCGCAGGTCGCGCAGGCGGGTCAGGTCGAACTCGGTGTCGCTGTAGGTGCTGCCGACGCGGCGCGCCTGCGCCGGCGTGAGCACGCGATAGGTGCCGATGACCTGGTTGGAGAGCTCGTCGCGCACCAGCAGGTGTTCGCAGAAATCGTCGAAAAGGTCGATGTCGTGGCCGGCCAGCGGCGAGGAGACGCGGGCGCCCATTTCGCCGACGAACACGTCGTAGCGCAGGCGCTGCGCGGCGCGCACGTCGTCCAGGTGACGGGCCCAGCCGACCGTGATGCCTTGCCTGGCTTCGACGGGCGGGGGAAGAATGACGGCGGGTGCCTGCGGCACCGACACACGGGCCGCGGTCGAAACGCCGGCGGCAGCAACCGTGGGCGCTGGCCACAAGGCCGCGCGCAGCCCGATCTGCGAAAGCGGAAACGTCGGGTTGGGCAGTTCTTTCATGGGGAACCCTTTCTGCCGAGGGAGTCTCCGCACCTGCGATGAAGCCGGCGTGTCAGGAAGATTGCACGCGCATGACGGTGTTACAGCCCGCATGGCGCACTTCGTCGTCTAATGCGGTGGATTCGAGATATGGAGCTTGGACCCATGGCCACCGCAGCAACCGGCACCGACAGCAGCCGCTTTCACCAGACCTTTCCCGTCCTCAGTGACACCGAGATTGCGCGCATCGCGCGCTTCGGCAGCGTGCAGCAATTCGCGCGCGGCGAGCGGCTCTTCACCGCCGGAGAAACCGGCCCCGGCATGTTCGTGCTGCTCAAGGGCGTGGTCTCTGTCACACAGCGCGACGGGCTCGGGCGCGTGGTGCCGATCGTGCGGCAGGGCCCGGGCGAATTCCTGGCCGAAGTCGGCCAGCTGAGCGGCCGCCCTGCCCTGGTCGACGGCCATGCCGACGAAGACGTGGAGGCGCTGCTCGTATCGCCCCAGCAGTTGCGCGCGTTGCTGGTGGCCGAAGCCGACCTGGGCGAGCGCATCACCCGCGCGCTGATCCTGCGGCGCGTCGCACTGATCGAATCGGGCGCGAGCGGGCCGGTGCTGATCGGCAAGCCGCAGTCGGCCGACATGGCGCGGCTGGAGAACTTCCTGCGCCGAAACGGCTATCCCTATCACCTGGTCGATGCCGCCGAAGACCCCGACGCGGCCGCGCTGCTCGATCAATATGGCACCTGCCAGCTGCTGGCGGTGTGCCCCGACGGCTCGGTGCTCGTGAATCCGGCCGAAGACGCGCTGGCCCGGTGCCTCGGCATGGTCGACACCGTCGAGCACAACGAGCTGTTCGACGTGGCCGTGGTCGGCGCCGGGCCCGCCGGCCTCGCCACTGCCGTGTACGCCGCCTCCGAAGGCTTGCGCGTGATCGTGCTCGACTGCCGCGCGTTCGGCGGACAGGCCGGCGCCAGCGCGCGCATCGAGAACTACCTGGGCTTTCCGACCGGCATCTCGGGCCAGGCGCTTGCCGGCCGGGCATTCGTGCAGGCGCAGAAGTTCGGCGTCGAGATGCTGATTCCAGCAAAAGTCGTGTCGCTGGACTGCTCGCGCGAGAACGAGCGCGAAAGCCTCGGCATCGCCCTGGCCGACGGCCGCACGATCCACGCGCGCACGGTGGTCATCGCGAGCGGCGCGCGCTACCGGCGCCCCGACGTTCCGCGCCTGGCCGAATTCGAAGGCCGCGGCATCTGGTACTGGGCCTCGGCCATCGAAGCGAAGATCTGCTCGCAGCAGGAAGTGGCACTGGTCGGCGGCGGCAACTCGGCGGGCCAGGCCGCGGTGTTCCTGTCGCGCCATGCCGCCAAGGTGAACGTGCTGGTGCGCGGACCTTCGCTGGCCGCCAGCATGTCGCGGTATCTCATCGATCGCATCGAGGCCACGCCCAACATCGAGCTTCAGCCCCACACCGAACTCGTGCGCCTGCATGGCGGCTCGGACGAGGGCCTCACGGGCGCGACATGGCGCTGTCACACCACCGGCAACGAGCATGACTGCGCGGCGCGCAACATCTTCTTGTTCGTCGGCGCCGAACCCGAGACCTCGTGGCTCCAAGGCTGCGATGTGGCGGTCGACAAGCACGGCTTCGTGCTGACCGGCGCGGCCGCGAGCAGCGGCTTTCCGGCACGGCCGGCCACGGCGCTCGAATCCAGCGTGCCGGGTGTCTTCGCCGTGGGCGACGTGCGCTCGGGATCGGTCAAGCGTGTGGGCGGCGCGATCGGCGAAGGCGCTGCCGCGGTGGCGCTGATCCACCAGCACCTGTCGCAGACAACGGCCGTGGCCTGATCGATATCTTTTTCAACCGTCATCAATCGAGGAGTTCTTCGGTGCCCATCAAAGCCTGCGACCACGTGCCTTCCACCATCGCGCAACCCCACACGCAGCGCGGCTGCGAGGACTGCCTGAAGACCGGCGACACCTGGGTCCACCTGCGCCTGTGCGTGCACTGCGGTCATGTGGGCTGCTGCGACTCGTCGAAGAACCGACATGCCACGCAGCATTCGCGGGCCGAGGGGCATCCGGTCATCAAGTCCCTGGAACCCGGCGAAGACTGGATGTGGTGCAACACGCACCGGCTTCAGGTGGGCTGAAGGGCGCCGCCGCAAAGGCGAAATTCCCGCCCCGTCACGGGTTTGGAGTGGCACGTATATGCTGCGTCCCTCCCATCACATCCCACCCCTGGAGCCCGCGACATGCCCGCATTGCCCATCGAGGTCTATTCCTGGCCCACGCCCAACGGACACAAGGTCCACGTCATGCTGGAGGAGTGCGGCCTGCCCTACCGCGCGCACCCCGTGAACATCGGCAAGGGCGACCAGTTCGCGCCCGACTTCCTGCAGATCAGCCCCAACAACAAGATCCCTGCCATCACCGACCCCGATGGGCCGGATGGCAAGCCGATCTCGCTCTTCGAATCGGGCGCGATCCTCGTCTATCTCGCGGGCAAGACCGGCAAGTTCCTGCCCACCGGCGACCGCGAACGCTACGACGTGCTGCAGTGGCTCATGTTCCAGATGGGCGGCGTGGGTCCGATGCTCGGCCAGGCGCATCACTTCCGCCTGTACGCGCCCGAAAAGATCGCCTACGCGATCGACCGCTACACCAACGAAGCCAAGCGCATCTACGGCGTGATCGACAAGCAACTGTCGAAGACGAAGTTCATCGCCGGCAAGACCTATTCGATTGCCGACATCGCCATCTTCCCGTGGCTGCGCAGCTGGGAAAACCAGGGCATCACCCTCACCGACTTCCCGCACCTGAAGGCCTGGTTCGACGGCATCGCGGCGCGCCCCGCCGTGCAGCGCGGCGTGAAAGTGCTGGCCGATCTGCGCCAGCCGATCACCGGCGACAAGGAGCGCGAAATTCTTTTCGGCAAGACGCAATACGAGAAACGCTGAGAAAGCCAGGGAGCCGGTCAATATCCGGGCTAGAATAGAAGGCTTGTCGGGGTGTAGCGCAGCCTGGTAGCGCATCTGGTTTGGGACCAGAGGGTCGAAGGTTCGAATCCTTTCGCCCCGACCAAGTTTTCTTTTGAGTGTTCTCGTTTTTGCTTCTGTCCGGCCCGGAATCTGCCCGTAGCTCAGTTGGATAGAGCACCTGCCTTCTAAGCAGGTTGTCGGGGGTTCGATCCCCTCCGGGCAGGCCAATCCCTCATTTCTTGCAGCTCCGCGCTGCCTCGGAACTCGCACTTCTCACAGAAGTGGCGGGTTTTTTTCTTTGCCTCCCGTGATCTCCGGGCGCGGCATCGAATCTCGTATTTCCATTGATCCCGCTGCGGCGGCATCCCGAACCACAGACCGGCCCGGGATTAAAGGCCGCCGGTTCGCGCCTCCTGCCGAGCACCGATCGCGCAAGCGTCGCCCCTTCGGAAAACATCACGACACGCCACGCGCGTTTGGTGCGTATCGGTCACCACCGTGATCCCGTTCGCGAGCCTACCGCCTCGCACCCCTCCTACCTACGATCAACGGCATGCGGCCTTCTGCCGTGATCCGTGCCAGACAACCCCGGGTGTTGAACGGCAATCTGCGGCCACTTGCCTGGCTGCTCTGGCCCGCGCAATCGGGCCGCCCTTTTGGAGATTTCAATATGTTTTCCGTAGATGAAGCCTTGCGCCCCACAGGCCAGTCGTCCAAGGACCTGGTCCCGTCCCGCTACGCGGTGAAGATCGGCGAGATCGACGCGCTGGTGGTCAGCGACGGCGTGCTGCCGCTACCGACCACGACGATGGCAACCAACGCCTCGCCCGCAGACCTGGCGAACTGGCTGGACCTTCAGTTCATGCCGCCGGACAAGTTCGATTGGCCGCTGAACGTGATGGTGGCCCGCAGCGGCGAGCAGACCATCCTCATCGACGCCGGACTGGGCGGCCAGTTCCCGGGCTTCCCGCGCGCCGGGCAGTTCCCCCAGCGACTGGCTGCGGCCGGTGTCGAACTGGAGTCGGTGACCGACGTGATCATCACCCACATGCACATGGATCACGTGGGCGGGCTGCTCGTCCCCGGCATCAAGGAGCGGCTGCGTCCGGACGTGCGCATCCACGTGGCGGCGGCTGAGGTCGAGTTCTGGATCTCGCCCGATTTTTCGCACACGGTCATGCCCAACCCGGTGCCCGAGGTGCTGCGCTCGACCGCCAAGAGCTTCTACAACGTCTACCGCGACAACCTGCGGACCTTCGAGACTACGCGCGAGGTCGCGCCGGGCGTGACGGTCCGCCGCACCGGTGGCCACACGCCGGGGCACAGCGTGGTCGACCTCGTCTCGGGCGGCGACCGACTGCTTTTTGCCGGCGATGCCATGTTCCCGGTCGCTTTCGACCACCCCGACTGGCAGAACGGCTTCGAGCACGACCCCGAGAAAGCGGCCCGTGTCCGCATCGGCCTTTTCAACGAACTCGCCCAGAACCGCGGGCTGCTCGTGGCTGCGCACCTGCCGTTCCCATCCGTCGGCCGGGTCGCGGTCGATGGCGACGTCTTCCGCTGGGTTCCGGTCATCTGGGATTTCTGACGACGTGCCGGCGGCCGGAGCCAAGCCACCGGCCGCCTGATTCTTGCCGGTCGCAAAGCCGGTGGCATCTCTTCCCGCGCAGGATCGGCGCGGCATCCGGTTCGGCCATTGCCGCGCCATCGCGGCCGGGCGGCTTCACGACCAAGCTCGCCCCGTACAGCTGGCGGTACTCGCCAACTATCTGAAGACGCTGCCTCAGGAGGCAGCCGCTGGGTGGCCGAGGCCAGGTCCTGGCCGGCGCAAACCGAGCGCGTCCGTGGTTTCGCAACAGCGCGCAGCGATGCAACATCGCAAGGACCACGAACGATCCTTACCGCCTGCGCAGGCGGGTGCCCTCGCATGACTCGGCAGATATGAAGCCGCACAAGCGCGAAAGCCGAACGTGGTCGGGTATGAGCTGCCCCAAGGTTTGTGCGCCTTCCCAAGTCGCCGAAGTCTTCGCGCTGCCCACCCTATGCCCCATGCGCGACGGGGACTAGCACCATGCCGCGCGGTCCCGGGCTACGATCTCAAACAGATACTTAAGTCCCAACGCATGGAAACCGTCGACCCGATCCGCCGCCCCAGTCAACCACATCGCACCGGTCGCGCCCGGCTCGCGGCGGCGTGAGGCGGTCTGCGCACCGCCCCATCATGCAAGCGCAGCCCGAGGAGCAGCCCGACCTGGCATCGGCGGAAGTCCGCTGGTACTTCGGCGCCTTCGTTCTCTGGGAGGCGCAGCGCCGGCTCGAGCGGGCCGGCGAGGCCGTGCGGATCGGTCCACGCGCTTTCGACCTGCTGCTGCAACTGGTCAAGCGGGCCGGCGAATTCGTGAGCAAGGACGACCTGCTCTCGGCGGTCTGGGCCGGCGTCGTGGTCGAAGAGGCCAGCGTGCGCGTCCACATGTCCACGCTGCGCAAGGCGCTGGGCGAGCCGGGCGAAAGCGACGAATGCAAGGAGTGGATCTCCAACCTTCCCCTGCGCGGCTATCGGTTCAACGGACGCGTGCGGCGCGAGGCGGCCGGCATCTCCAAGAGGCCCGCAGCACCGCCGCCCGACCCCGGCTTCACCCCGCTGCCGGTGCGACTGACCGAGCTCGTGGGGCGCGAAGCCGACGTGGCGGGCGTTCTCGAATCGCTCGAAGCACACCGGCTGGTCACGATCGTGGGCACGGGCGGCATCGGCAAGACCCGGTTGGCGATCCATGCCGCCGAAAGCCATCAGCACATGCACGGCACGGAGATCGCCTTCATCGATCTTTCGTCGCTCATCTCCCAGGATCACGTGCTCGGCACCTTGGCGCGCTGCGTGGGCGTACCCGCCGACCTGCCCGACATCGTCGGGGCCATCACGCAACGCCTGATGGGGCGCACCGTGCTCCTCTTGATCGACAACTGCGAGCACGTGGTGGATTCGCTGGCGCTGCCGATCGCCGGACTGCTTTCGGTGCTGCCCGGCCTGCGCATCCTCGCGACCAGCCGCGAGGCGCTTCGCGTGACGGGCGAATATGTCTTCCGGTTGCCCGCGCTTGCGATCCCCGACGCCGGGCAGATCTCGCTCACCCAGGCGCTGCACTGGCCATCCGTCGAACTGCTCGTCGAGCGGGCGAAGGCCGCCGGCGCAGGTGCGTTCGACGAATCGCACGGCCCTGTGCTGGCGCAGATTTCCAGGCAGGTCGACGGCATCCCCTTGGCCATCGAACTGGTGGCCGCGCGCCTGGGGGTCCAGCCTGTCGCCGACCTGGCGCGCAGGCTGGACGACCACATGCGCCTCTATGCCTTCAGCCGCGCCGCGCTGCCGCGGCACCGGACCCTGGCAGCAGCGCTGGACTGGAGCATCGCGCTGCTGAACGATACGGAGCTGCGGCTCTTTCGCTGGTTGTCGGTGTTCCGCGGCCGCTTCGATGTCGAATCCGCGCTCGGCGTGAGCGCCGGCGGCATGGACACCGAGGTGGCCTTCGACGCGTTGATCTCTCTGGTCAACAAGTCGCTTGTCTTCTTCGACAGCAGCGACGCCGTCGCGCCCTACCGGTTGCTGGACACGACGCGAAGCTACGCCGCCGCGCTTCTCGCGCAGAGCGATGAACGTCCGACGTTGCTGCGGCGCCATGCGGTGCTCATGCGAGATCTCATGAAGGCAGCGGCGGCGGAACTCTCGGACCTGACCGAGCAGGCATGGGCCGACCGGCATGCACACCGGCTGGACGACGTGCGCTTCGCGCTCGAGGTGTGCCTCACGCAGCAGCCCGACGCGAAGATGGCCGCCTCGCTGGTCACGGCTTCCGCGCCGCTGTGGTTTCACCTGGCACAGGTCGTGGAATACCGCGACCGGGTCTCGGCTGCACTCGAGCTTGTCGATCGACAGCCCACGCCCGACACCGAAACGGCGACCTGGCTGAACACGGCGCTGGTCAGCGCCCTGCTCCACACCGGCAAGTCCACGCCGGAGCTGGGTGCCGCCGCGGACCAGGCCCTGGCCGGCGCGCTCGCCGTCAAGGTCCCCGTGCTGGAACTGCAGGCCCGCTGGGGGCGATGCACGTACGACATGTTCCGCGGCGAGTATTCGGCGGCACTGGACCAGGCGCACACGTTGATGGCTGCCGCGCAGTCATGGTCCGACCCTGCAGCGCTCAATCTCGCTCACCGCGTGATGGCGATGTCAAACCACTTCTGCGGCCGCTTCGATGTGGCAAGGGTGCACAGCGAAGCTTCCGTGCGCGTCGGCGGCGGCCTCGGCCACTCCCGGGCCAACATGGTGGGTGTCAACGCCATCGTCGCGGCAAAAGCCATGCTGAGCCGGACCCTCTGGGTGCAGGGGGAAACGGCCAGGGCCCTGGAAGAAGCCAGCGACGCGGTGGCCCGTGCGCAAGCGGCCGGAAAGTCCGTCTCCCTGTGCTCCGCGCTCTATGGCGCCTGCCCGGTCGCGCTGTGGGCGGGCGAGCTCGAGCTCGCCGCCGGGTGGATCCACCTGATGACGGACGAGGCGCGGCGCAAGGGACTGGAGGGCTGGCTGCGCTATGCCGAATGGTTCTCCCAGGGCTTGCAGTTGGGCATCGCGCCCGACCGGGACCGCTACGTGCGCGAAGTGGCCGGCCAGCTCGCGACCTACGACATCCCCCGCCGGGAGATGCTCGCGACCTTCTGCACCGGCTGGGTGGACGACGAGATGATCGCGCGCGTCTCGCGCGGAGAGAGCCCGTGGGTTGCCGCAGAGGTCCTGCGCGCCGCCGGCTGGCGCGCGGAGCAAGAGGCGGCGGCCGACAGGGCAGAGGCCTTCTACCTTCGGGCCATCGAGACCGCCAGGCGACAAGGCGCCATCGCCTGGGAGCGACGCGCCGCGCTGGCGCGGGCCCGCCCGCCGGGCGCAGAGCCAGGTCACCGCTGAGCGACCCCGGCGCGCAATCCTTCCAGCGCGCCGGCCGCACGCAGCTCCCAGGCGAGCGCGCGTTGCGAGCGTGCAAGGGCATGGGCCTGCAGGTAGAGCACCTCGGCTTCGGCCTCGTTGCCCTGCAGTTCCTTGCGCCGACCCGCGGCGCGGCAAACCTCGGCGGCACTCCACTGCCCTTCGCCGCGCATCGCGCGAGCAAGCAGGTCATCGTCCACCCACAGGTCGCAGAACGTGGCCATCATCTCCCTGCGGGGCTCGTCCATGGCCAGGACCTTTGCGGCGACGGCATCGATGTGCTCGCCGCGGTCGTCGACTTCGCCGAGCTTCAATGCGTCGTCGTAGCAAAGGGCCCAGTCGTGCCAGTAGGCAAAGCCCTTGGAGCCGGTCTGCAGCAGCATCGTGTCGATCCATGCGCGGGCCGCGCTCCGTTCTCCGGCCCAGATGGCCATGGGACAGATCCAGAAGAGCGCAACGCACACGGACAGCGCGTGCCCCAGCGCTTCGGCTTCCTCCATGCACCGGATGGCGGTGGCCATGGCCTGACGGCTGTCGCCCTCGATCCACAGCGTCCTGGCAAGAATGGCCATGGCGGTGGTGCGCGCGTCGGGCTGGAACGCATTGGCATGGTTGCGCCGGATCGCGTCGTCCACGTCGGCCGCCGCTTCGGCGTGCGCCCTGGCTTCGGCGAACTCGCCGCAGAAGTGGCTGGCCAGCGCGAGCATCCGGTGCGACAGGTTGCGCGTCACCGCGTTGGTCGAATGGCTCGCGAACTCGCTCAGGATCTGGGCATGCCGCAGTGCCGGCGAGTACGCGCCGCGCGTGATGTTCAGCGCGCAAAGGCCCCATCGCGCCTGGAACTCGAGCGTCTTCACCTTGAATTCCAGTGCGCAGGCCAGCGCCCGCTCGCACGCCTGCGTCATCTCCGGCACCGTGCCGCCGGTGTGCCACAACGCGTTGTAGAGCGCGATCTCCAGCCGCCCGGCAGTCAGGCGATCGGGGACCTTCAGCGCATCGACATGGCCGAGCGCCGCGCGAACGCGATCACGGTATTCGCTGACCTCGGACAAGCGGAACCAGAGCGGTGCCGATGCGACGGTGAGCGCGCCCGCGATCGTCATGTCGTCGTGGTGGCCGATGCAGGCATCCAGCGCCGCACGAACGTCGTCCAGGCAGCCGCGGTAGCGCTGCGTCCAGGCATCGGCGTCCAGCGAGGCCAGGTCCGCGGTGGCGACCCCCATGAGGTCGAGCATGAAAAGGGCATGGCTTTTCGATACGGGGTCCCGCTCGCCTGCCTGCACGAGCAGCACCTGCGCGTAGCTGCGGGTGGTGTCGAGCAGGCGGTACGGCGAGTCTGCCGCCTGGTCGGTGTCGTACACCACGAGCGACTTGCTCGCCAGGCTCAGCAATGCGTCGGAGGCCACGTCGGGGTCCAGCGCACTGGACGCCACGCTCAGCGCCGCCTCGATGCCGAAATACGCGCGGAACACCGACAGCCTGCGAAACAGCAGCAGCTCCGCGTCGCCGAGCAGCCCGATGCTCCAGTCCAGCGTCGCCGCGAGCGTGCGGTGCCTTGCCAGTGCAGCCCGCCCGACCGTCGAATGCAGGCGCATGTGATCGTCGAGCCTGAATGCCAGGTCGCTCACGCGTTGCGAGCCCAGGCGGGCAGCGACCAGCTCGATGGCCAGCGGTATGCCGTCCACCTGCTGGCAGATCCGAGTCAGCGGACCGCTGCTGGCGTCGTCGAATGCGCTGGCGCCCGCGGCCTCGGCTCTCTCGACGAGCAGCTGCACCGCCGGCGATCGCAGCGCATGCGCCAGCGAGCCGGTCGAGAACTGCTGGACCGCCAGCGGCATCAGTCGAAAGACATGCTCGCCGCCCACGCGAAGCACCTCGCGGCTGGTGGCAAGGACCTGCAGCCCGGGCAACGCCGCAAGGAACCTGTCCAGGAGCGGAGAGAGCCGCTCGATGACGTGCTCGCAGTTGTCCACCAGCAGCAGCATCGCCTGGCCTTCCAGGCGCTGGACGATCGCCTGCTCGATGTCCGGCACGCCGCCGCGCACGCCGATGGCCCGCGCCATCGTCGTGAGCACGTGGTCCTGCGATGTGAGGGGCGCGAGATCGACGAAGCCGATGGGGGCCTGCCGCCGTTCCCGGTAGAGCGCCGCAACGCAGATGGCAACGCTGGTCTTTCCCACGCCGCCGGGCCCGGCGACCGTGACCAGCCGGCTCTCCGCAAGCATGCCGAGCAGCCGCTCGACTTCCACCTCGCGCCCCACGAGCCTGGACAGGCGTGCGGGCAACGCGGCGGGAGCATCCCATTGCGGCGCTTGCGCCACCTGCGCGGCAACGGCCGACGGCACGAAGTCGCAGTGCACCCGTCCCAGGAAGCGATAGCCGCGCAGCGGAATGTTGGCGATCCACTCCACGCAGCCGTCTTGCGGACCGGGCGGACCCAGAGCCTTGCGCAGGATCGACATGTGGACCCGCACGCTCGCCTCCTCGACCACCACGTCCGGCCAGACGGCCGCGAGCAGCTCGTCCTTGCCGATCACTTCACCGGCCCGCCCCACGAGCGCGACCAGCAGGCCGAGTGCGCGCGATCCGAGCCGCAGCGGCTGCCCGTCGCGCTCCAGGCGTTGCTCGCCTTCCCACAGTGCGAAGGCGCCGAAGCGCCAGCGGCGAACTTCAGACACGGACCAGCCCGCGCTGCGTCGCCTCGACCGCCACCTGCACCCGCGAGGCGACATGCAGCTTCTCGCAGATCCGGGAGACGTGTGCCTTGACGGTGTTGGCCGAGATGTCCAGCTTGCGGGCGATGCCCTTGTTGCAATCGCCCTTCACCAGGAAGCGCAGCACGTCCTCCTCCCGCGCGGTGAAGCCCGTGCGCGGCGTGCTGCGCCTGAGGAGCGTCTTCGTGCGCTTGCAGAGATAGAGAGGGCCACCGCGCGCCACGTGGCGAATGGCCTCCATCAGTTCGGCCGGGTCCGCGTCCTGGAGCAGATAGCCGTGCGCCCCGCTGGCGATCGCCTGCATGACCTCGCCTTCCTTGTCCTTCCGCGTCACCACGACGACGCGCGGCACGCGAAAGCCGCCGGCCACGCCCGGCTCATTCAATGCCGATGCCGCGGCGAGCAGGCTCAGCGCGCAGGCGTGGTCGGCCACCACCACGTCCACGATGCCTTCGTCGGGCGCGTCTTCCGCCTGCACGTGCAGACCGGGCTCGTGGCCGATGAGCGCGACGAGGCCGGCCATGGCGAGCGGGTCGCCGTGGCACACGCGCACCTGTAGTTCGACGGCGCCGTTCATGGCGATGCCTCCAGAAGCAGCCCGCGGCGAAAGGCTTCGCCGATCGCTGCGGTCCGCGTCGGCTCTCCGAGCTTGCGCAGGATCGCCTTCACATGGGTCTTGACGGTGCCTTCGCCGATGCCCAGGCGCCGGCCGATGCCCTTGTTGGCCAGGCCTTCGGCCATGAGCTGGAGCACCTCGAATTCGCGGGCGGTCGGCACGGCAGCCGAGAAGTTGTCCAGCAACTGGTCGGCCACAGGGCAGGACAGGTACCTGCGGCCGTCCGCAACGCAGCGCACCGCTTCAGACAGCTCCTCGGCCGAGCAATCGTGCAGGAGGTAGCCGCGCACGCCGGCGTCCACGGCACGGCGTATCTGCCACCCGGTGCTCTGGTCCGTGACCACGAGGAACGATTTCGACGAAGCGCCGCTGCGGTCGGACGAAACATCCGCCGCCTTCTGGACGCCGGTTGCGTAGTCGGTGACGAGCACGTCGGCGGTGTCGTCTGCGCCATCGACGCCGGGGAGCCCGGATCGAACGACGAAGTCGGCGCGCGAGCGCAACAGCGATGCGATGCCGGCGGCCACGTACGGGTCGCGGTGTGCCACCGCCACATGGATCTGCCTGGCCTGGGTCGGCGCGGTCATGGGCTCAAGTCCTTCTGGAAGTCATGGGAGGAAGTCTGTTCAACAGGCGATCCCGTCGCCAGTTAAACCGTGTCAAGCCTTGTTAAGGGTCGGGATGCGCCAACGACTGCACCACGATGTCCCTGGAGGCGGACGCATCCGGACGCATCGCGCCCCGGCAGCGCCCGAGCGCGTCGCAGAGCACGACGATGGCGCTTGCGGGCATCGGCTGCAGCGACTCGGAGGCGGCAATCACCGCACCGGCGCCGACCGCGGCCGTCACGGCGACGGCGCAGGCGACGTTCTTGAGCCCTTCGAGCCAGGCCCTGCGAGGAGGCAGCGGGATCTTCATGGCGTACGGGGCGTCGGGGCACGAGGGGCGATCGGCCTCAGGGCTGCGCCGCTCCGGCCGCATCGGCGGCTTCGACGATGAGCCGGCTCACCAGCTTCGGCTGCGAAGTCATGACCACGTGCGAGGCGCCTTTGACCACGACCGTCTTCTTCGACTTCGCACGCTCGGCCATGAAGGCCAGCGCCGCAGGCGGAATGTTCCTGTCGCGGTCGCCGTAGATGAACCACGAGGGCACGTTCTTCCAGGCGGCGGCAGGGGCCGCCTCGCCCAGGGCACCCTCGGTGATGGGGCGCTGCGCCACGGCCATCAGGTGGGCGAGCGCCGGTGGCACGTCCTCGGCGAATTGCTTGGCGAACTTGTCCTGCTGGATGTAGAGATCCTTGGCGCCGTCCGGCAGGAGCACCGGCGCGGCCAGCGTCGGGGCGAGCGTGCTGCCGGGAAACTTGCCCGACAGATCGGCCGCCGATTCGCCCACCTCGGGCGCGAACGCCGCAACGAAGACCAGCGCCTGGACGTTGGGCTTTCCGACCGCCGCGGCGGAAATCACGGAGCCGCCGTACGAATGCCCGACCAGCACGACCGGTCCGAGGATGGAGCCTACGATGGCCGCCACATAGTCCGCATCGGACTTCACGCCGCGCAGCGGATTGGCAGCCGCGACAACGGGAAAGCTGCGCGCACGAAGGTCGCGCGCCACGTCGTTCCAGCTGGCCGATTCGGCGAACGCGCCGTGCACCAGTACCACGGTGGGCTTTGCCGGCCGCGCGCCCGAGGTGGCCGCGCCTGCAGGCGCCGAGAGGTGCAGCGCCACGATGCCGATGGCGGTGAATGCGCGTGCGAGGCTGGACAAATTCTTCATGCTGATTTCCTTGGGTGAATGGATGGCCTGACTTGAAAGTTCGCAACCCGTGCGGGATGCGTGGCGAGCGAGAGGTGCAGACACATGGCCTTCGCTCGTCGTGAACATCGGTTGGCGGCTACGGCGCGACTCAACACACGCCAGCGGCGTCGCCCCCGTGCGCAAGGGCGCTCGCGCACGCCTGAGCAAGCGTCAACGGCCCGGAATTCGGCGAGCCGCCTGCCGAGCAGATGTCCTGCACGAGCGGTGGCGCGCCGATGGCCACGGTGGCAAACCGGAGTTCCGCATTCGCCGTCTCACCGCCCGCGACCGCGCAGGCCGCCGCGATGGCCAGCAGCGAAACCGTCATGTAGCCCATGCTCCAGGCGCGGTCCATGGCACCTCGCGGCGCGGCGTCGGCGGCCGCTTGCAATGCCAGCTCGCGTGCCTTGAGCGTTCGGCGCGGTGCGCCCGATCGACCGAGGGAATGGATGCGCTGCGTCATGGTGATTCCTCGAGGGCGCCGTGGCCCTGGCCCCAGGACGGCTGGGCTCCGGTTCGCGAACATCGCGGCACGGTACGAATCCTAGTTTTCGCATCTCGGTTGCGGTAGTCATGCGGGAGGTACTGCCGTGTTGCTTGCGAGGCATCAATGCGCCGCGCACCGTCAGGCGCTTCGATGAAGAGGAAGCCACACGTTGAACTCGGCGCCGCGGCCCGGCCCCGCGGAGGTCGCCTTCACGAAGCCGCCGTGAGCGACCGCGAGGCCGTGCACCAGCGCAAGACCGATGCCCAGCCCGCCGCGCGAGGCGCTCTCCCCCGACGCGCCCTGGCTGAACAGGCCGAAGACATGCGGCAGGAACTCGTGCGCGATGCCGCAGCCGCTGTCCGCCACCGCGAGCCGGGCAAAGCCGTCCTCCGAGGAAAGGCGCACCTGGACCTCCGCGCCGGCGGGCGAGAACTTCATCGCGTTGTCCAGCAGGTTGCCGACGATCTGCTCCAGCCGCACCGGATCGGCATGGCAGATCAGCGGATCGGCCCCCTGCATCTGTGCGCGGATGCGCCCCGAAGGCCAGCGCGCACCCAATGCGGCAACAAGATCGAGCGCGAGCGCGCCGAAGTCGACTTCCGCGCAGCGCAGCGCCAGCTTGCCGGTTCGCACGCGCGAGAAATCGAGCAGGTCGTCGATGAGTCGCGCCTGGCTTTCGATGGCGCGCTGCATCGCCTGCGCGATGCCCTGCAGTTGCAGAGGCGCCGCCGGCGCGGGCAGGCGCTGCAGCAGGCTGGCGTTCATCTGGATGACATTCAAGGGCTGCCTGAGCTCGTGCGAGATGACGGCCAGCGCCCGGTCCCGGGTTGCGCAGCGCAGGCTCGTTGCAGAGCGAATGTCGCGCGGGGTCTGGGAGGCGGCTTGCGCGCTCCCTGAGTGAGAAAGCTTCACGAGGAATCCGTGCTTCTTGATGCGGCCACCCCGGATTCATCGCGACGAGGGGCCTCGGTGATGAACGACGTTGTTCTCTGGTTCTCGCGACCGGACCGATCGTAGGCAGCCGCGTTCACCGGCAGAAGATCGCTCCGGCGGCGCACCGTGTTGCCGGCCGAACACCAATCGCCGCGGGCCACGGCGGCACATCGTTCGATATTTCCGGACTCTTCGTTCACGGCAGGCGGGTTCCGAAACGCCCGCGCGTCGCATCCAATAGCTCCCATCGCCGGCAGCGCGGCCATCGGCCTTCGAACGTGCAGGGCGCAGACAGCGATCGCTGTCACAGAACACCGCGTCCGGCCGTCTTGCATCTCCAGGGGGCACTTCACCCGGCCGGCTGACAGGTCTCCCATCGCGCGGCCCGAACGGCCGCGGCCCTCATCTTCCCGAACGGATCGTCGAATGAAAAAACTTGCGCTCGAGACATCTCCCATCGCGGGCAAGCGGACCGTCGCGATCGGACGCTGCGCGGCCCTGCCTAGCGCGCAAGCACTGCGAGGGCCGTCAAGTGGGTGACATGTACGACATCGCGGCCCGCTCCCTGCCGCCGGAAACTCGCGGCGGCGCCACGCAGGGACCGGGCGAGGTTCGCTGGCGCTTCGGCGCATTCGTCCTCTGGGAGACCCAGCGCCGGCTAGAGAAGCTCGGACAAGGCGTACGCCTGGGTTCGCGCTCGTTCGAGCTGCTGCTGCAATTGCTCAGGCGCGTGGGCGAAGTCGTGGGCAAGGAGGAACTGCTCTCCACGGTCTGGGCCGGCGTGGTGGTCGAGGAGTCGAGCGTCCGGGTCCACATCTCCGCGCTTCGCAAGGCACTGGGCGAGCCGGAAGACGGCGACGACTGCAAGGAATGGATATCGAACGTCCCGCTGCGCGGCTACCGGTTCAACGGCGCGGTTTCCCGCGAGCAGGTCGGCATCCCGGCTGAAGGCAGGCCGCTGGATACGGCCTTGCCCTCGCCGTCGTTCACGAAACTGCCGGAGCGGCTGACCCGGCTCGTCGGCCGCGACGCCGACATGGAGCGCGTTCTGGCGGCGCTCGCCACGCGCCGGCTGGTCACGATCGTCGGCGCCGGCGGCATCGGAAAGACCCGTGCCGCGATCCGTGCGGCCGAATGCCATGCGGAACGCACCGACATGCAGCTGGCCTTCGTCGATCTCTCGCCGCTGGTCTCGCAGGCCCATGTGGCGAGCACGGTCGCGCGGTCGCTCGGCGCTCCGGCGGACACCACCGACACCACGCGGGCCATCCTCCAGCGGCTGGCGGGCCGGCATGCACTTCTGCTGATCGACAACTGCGAGCACATGCTGGACTCGCTCGCGCTGCTCATCACCGAACTGCTCGGCGCCCTGCCCGGCCTGCGCATCCTCGCAACCAGCCGGGAGGCCATTCGCATCGAGGGAGAACATGTCGAGCGGCTGTCGCCGCTCGCGGTGCCCGGTGCCGAATGCGCCGCCCTGGCAGAAGCCATGGCATCGCCCGCGGTCGAACTCCTGGTCGAGCGTGCCAAGGCCGCGGGTGCCCGCGCCTTCGAGGATGCGGACGGCCGGCTGCTCGCCGCGATCGCGAGGCAGGTGGACGGCATTCCGCTGGCCATCGAGCTGGTGGCGGCACGCCTGGGCGTCCAGCCGATCGGCGATCTCGCGTTCCGGCTGAACGACCACATGCGGCTCTACTCCGCGGGCAGCCGGGCCGCCCTGCCGCGGCACAGGACGCTCGCGGCGGCGCTGGACTGGAGCATCGCGCTGCTGGACGACGCGGAGCTGCGGCTCCTTCGCCGGCTCTCGGTCTTCCGGGGACGCTTCGATGTCGAGTCGGCGCTGAGCGTCACACAGGCGGACATGGACCCGGAAGCGGCGTTCGACGCATTGATCTCGCTCGCCAACAAGTCGCTGGTGTCGTTCGACAACAGCGACGCCGTCGCACCGTACCGGCTGCTGGACACGACGCGAAGCTACGCCGCGGCGCTTCTGGCGCAAACCGACGAAGGCCCGGCGCTGCGGCGGCGCCACGCGCTCTTCATGCGCGACCTGATGAGCGCGGCGACGTCGGACTCGGGCGAGCTCACGATGCAGGCCTGGAACGCGCGCTACGCGCACCGGCTGGACGACGTGCGCAGCGCACTGGACGCCTGCCTGGCGCAACACCAGGACTGGGAGACCGGGGCTGCGCTCACCATCGCGTCGGCGCCCTTGTGGTTTCACGTCTCGCAGGTCGAGGAATACCGCGACCGGGTCATCGCCGCGCTTGCGTGCTTCGAGCCACCGCCGGGCCCGGGCATGGACACGGAGACGGAGACGGAAGCCTGGCTGCAGATCGCGCTGGGCAATGCGCTGTGGCACACACGCGGACCGGTCCCGGAGATGGGCGCCGCCTACGATCGGGCGCTGGCGGTCGCCATGTCGACCCGGTCCGTCATGCTGGAGCTCCAGGCCCGCTGGGGCGTCTGCGTGCTGCATGCGAGCCGCGGCGAATACGCGGCCGCCCTGCACCACTCGCAGGTGCTCTTCAAAATCGCGCATTCTTCCCCGGACCCGGCCGCGCTGAACCTGGCGCATCGAATGACCGCGCTGGCGAGCCACTTCTGCGGAGACTTTGCCGCGGCGGGTGAAGGGGCCCAGGCGGCGATCCTCGTCGGCGACGCCGTGCGCCAGACGCGCGCCAACCTGTTCCAGTTCGATGCCGCCGTCGCATCGAACGCCCTGCTGGCCCGCACGCTCTGGCTCCAGGGCGATGCGGCGAAGGCCATGGCCACCGCCACCCGCGCCGTGGCCCTGGCCGAGGCGGGCGGCAATGCGCTGTCGCTGTGCTTTGCGCTGTTCGGCGCATGCCCCGTGGCCTTGTGGTCGGGCGAAGTGGAGCTGGCGCGCAAATGGGTTCGCATGCTGCTGGACGAGGCCCAGCGCCGAGGGCTGGAGTACTGGCACCAGTGGGCGCACTGTTTCGCGCTGGGCCTGGAGGCGAGCACCGCGGACGACCGGGACCGCCATGTCAGACAGGTCGCGCAGCAACTCGCCGCTTTCGACGCACCGCGCAAGGAAATGCTCGTGACCTTCTGCACCGATTGGGTCGACGACGCGACGATCGCGCAGGCCGACGCCGGACGTGGCCAATGGAGCGCGGCCGAGACCTGGCGCGCCGCGGGCCGGCGCTGCGAGCAGCGGGGCCTGGACGACGAAGCCGAGGCGTTCTACCGGCGCGCCGTCGACACCGCCAGGCGGCAAGGCGCACTGGGATGGGAGTTTCGCGGGGCGATCGACCTCGCCAGGCTGTGGGTGCGTCTTGGCCGGACGAAAGACGCGCTCGAGGTGCTGGACGGTATCTGCGGGCGCGCGGTACCTGGCGGCGACCACCCCGGCCTTGCGCAAGTCCGCGCGCTGCGCAACGAGCTCTCCCGGACCTGAAAGGCTGCGCGCCGGGCGGCAACGGGCGGCCGGCCATAACAAACCTTGACAGGGCTTAACTGGCCCCGGCATGGCTTTGCGCGCAGAGTGGCCGCTTCGCTTTCATGAGGGGCCCAGGACGCCTGGCCCCTCGAACCGAGAAGCCGCCCCATGACAACCTCTGCCCTTCCCTCCCCCCCGTCCATCCCCCTCACGCCGCGCGCGGACCCGCTGGCCTCCAGCTTCGCCACAAGCTATGCGGGGGTGGTCGCCTTCATTGCCGTGGTCACCGAAGGCAGCTTCGCGCGGGCCGCCGACCGCCTGGGTATCGGCCGTTCCGCCGTGAGCCGCAGCGTCCAGAAGCTGGAAGACCAGTTGAACGTCCGGCTCTTCCTGCGCACCACGCGAAGCACGACGCTCACGCGCGAAGGCGACCTCTTCTACGCCAACTGCCACACCGGTGTCGACCGCATCGTCCAGGCGGTCGAAGAGATGCGCGACCTGCGGCAGGGCCCGCCGCGCGGGCACCTGCGCATCAGCTCGGCGGTGGGCTTCGGACGCCGGGTGGTCGCGCCGCTGCTGGGCGAGTTCCGCGCCACCTACCCGGAAGTCACCATCGACCTGCTGCTGAACGACAAGCCGACCGACTTCACCTCGGACCGCGTGGACATCGCGTTCCGCAACGGCCGCATGGAAGACGCCCAGATCATCGCCAAGCAGATCATCCCCATGCAGTTGCTGCTCTGCGCCTCCCCGGCCTACCAGGAAGCCCACGGGCTGCCCGCCACCGTGGAGGCGCTGGCCGGCCACGAGTGCATCAACTTCCGCTATTCCTCGGGCCGCATCTCCGAGTGGGAGTTCAAGGTCGGCGGCCAGCCGCGCAAACTCGTGCCGCAGGCCAAGCTCACCTACAACGACGCCGACCTGGTGCTGCAGGCCGTGCTCGACGGCCACGGCATCGCCCAGCTGCCGGGCTACCTGGCATGCGAATCGCTGAGAACCGGTGCGCTGGTGCCGTGCCTGGTCCAGTACGCCCCCGACGACAGCGGCCACTACATCTGCTATCTCAGCCGGCAGCACCTGCCTTCGCGCATGCGCGTGTTCATCGACTTCATGACGCTGAAGATCCGCGCGGCCGACCTGGACTGCCTCACCGAGCTCGGCGCAAAGCCGGAGGCGGAAACCGCGATTGGTGCCGCCGCGACAACAGCGTGAGTCCTTGCGCGGGCCTACCCGCGCGCAGGGGGTGAACCTACGATTTGAACCACGCCACGGCCTCTTGCCCACCGCATGCGAACCGTGGTCCGACGCTTCAACTTTCACCACCAGGAAACCCATGAAGACCACGCAGAACCCTTCACGCCGCCACCTGATCGCAACCGGTGCGGCAGTCGCCACCGGCACCCTCGCCTTCGGCATGCAGGACGCAGCCGGCGCAACCACCCGCGACCGTTCCAGCCAACCTCATCGGAGCACTTCCATGACGAGCAACACCATCACCACCAAGGACGGCACCCAGATCTACTACAAGGACTGGGGCGAAGGCCCGGTGGTCACGTTCTCGCACGGCTGGCCGCTCAATGCGGATGCGTGGGACGGGCAGATGCACTTCCTGGCGCGCAACGGCTTTCGCGTGATTGCGCACGACCGGCGCGGGCATGGCCGCTCGAGCCAGTCTTCGTCGGGCAACGACATGAACGGCTACGCCGACGACCTCTCGGCGCTCTTCGAGGCCCTGGACCTGAAGAAGGCCACGATGGTCGGCCACTCGACCGGCGGCGGCGAGGTGGCGCGCTACATCGCACGCCATGGCAGCAAGCGCGTGGCCAAGGCCGTGCTCATCGGCGCGGTGCCACCGATCATGGTGAAGTCGGCGGCGAACCCCGAAGGCCTGCCCATCGAGGTGTTCGACGGCATTCGCGCCGGCGTGGCCGGTGACCGCTCGCAGTTCTACAAGGACTTTGCAATCCCGTTCTACGGCGCCAACCGGCCGGGCGCCAAGGTGTCGCAGGGCATCCTCGACCACTTCTGGCTCCTGAGCATGCAATGCGGCCAGAAGAACTCCTACGAATGCATCAAGGCCTTCTCGGAAACCGACTTCACCGAAGACCTCAAGAAGATCGACGTACCCACCCTGGTCATGCACGGCGAGGACGACCAGATCGTGCCCATCCACGATTCGGCGAAGAAGTCCGTACAGCTCATCAAGGGCGCCAAGGCGATCTACTACCCCGGCGCGCCGCACGGGCTCACCGCCACGATGCAGGACAAGGTGAATGCGGACCTGCTCGCATTCCTCAAGAGCTGAACCGAGAACAGGAACGACCGTCCCCCACCTTGCACCATGCTGAATCTATTGCTGCAAACCACGATCGAAGGAGACCCGGACGACTGGAACATTTCGCGCTTCAGTCGGCTCGGCTCGTTTCTCTCGCAGCTGCAGGACGACGAGGGGCAGCCCGCCTTCCGCGTCACTGCGCGCGACCGCGCACCGCGCTCGGGCCCCGACCCCGTGCTCTCGACGCTGGACGAATCGGACTTCGACCAGCTCTGGCTCTTCGCCGTCGATGTCGGCGACGGCCTGACGCCGGAGGACTGCGCGAGCATCGGCAGGTTCCGGCGTCGCGGCGGCGGCCTCATGGTCACGCGCGACCACATGGACCTGGGCAGCTCGATCTGCAACCTGAGCGGCATCGGCGCCGCGCACCATTTCCACAGCCGCAACTGCGAACCCGATGCCGCGCGCCACTGCATGGACAACCCGTTCTCGGCCAACATCTCCTGGCCCAACTACCACTCGGGCGCGAACGGCGACTACCAACGCATCCGCTCGGTCGGCAGCATCCATCCGGTGATGCGCGACAGGCGCTCGGCAACCGGCGTGATCCAGTACCTGCCCGCGCACCCGCACGAAGGCACCGTCAGCGTGCCGCCCGGCGACTCCAGTTGCCGCGTCGTCATGGAAGGCCAGAGCTCGATGTCCGGCAGGCGCTACAACATCGCGGTCGCGTTCGAGCGCTCCGAGAACGGCGGCAGGGCCATCGCGCAGTCGACCTTCCATCACTTCGCCGACTACAACTGGGCCCCCTCGGCCGGCTGTCCCTCCTTCGTGACCGAGCCCGCCGGGGACGGCATCGTCCGCTTCCCCGAGGCGCTCCGCTCGACGAAACAGTACGTGCGCAACATCGCCTTCTGGCTCAACGCCTGAACAGGCCCCCGAGGAAAAAAACAATGCACGACCCGCTACGGATCACCACCTCCGGCGGGGGCTTCCCCGCGTACGTCGCTCGTCCGCAGAAGCTCCCCGCACCGGCCATCGTCGTCGTCCACGAGGTCTTCGGCGTCAATGCCGACATGCACCAGTCGTGCGACGAGCTCGCGGCGCAAGGCTACCTGGCCGTCTGCCCCGACCTGTTCTGGCGGATCGCGCCGGGCGTCGACCTCTCCGACCGGACGGAGGCGGAACGCGCGCGGGGCCTGGCGCTGTACAACGCCTTCGACCTCGATGCCGGCGTGAACGACATCGCCGCCACCATGCAGGCCGTCCGCGGTATGCCGGGTGCGACGGGCAGGGTCGGCGTCGTCGGCTACTGCCTCGGCGGCCTGCTGACCTTCCTCACCGCCGCGCGTGTGGGCACCGACGCGGCGGTGGCCTATTACCCCGGCAATGCGGACAAGTACGCCCGGGAGGCAGACCGCATCGCCGGCCCGTTGATCGTTCACCTCGCGGAGAAGGACGAATACATCCCGGCCGATGCACAACGGGAAATCTCCTCCGCCCTGGCGAACCGTCCGCAGGTCCAGGCCTACAGCTATCCCGGTTGCGCCCACGCCTTTGCACGGCACCGCGGCATCGGTTACGACGCCGACGCGGCGGCGCTGGCCAACGGCAGGACCGCGGCCTTCCTGGCACGGCATCTGCAGAAGGGTTGATCCTCCCGCGGGCAGTCGGCAGCGACGGCCTTCTCCGGTGAAAATCGGCGGACGGCCCGAGGCTGCCCTTGCGGCGCGGTGAGCTCCCAGGGCCGGTCGCTTCTTCCGGTCCCGCGGGCCTCACTTGATGGAGTCAACCATGCTGCGTCTCTATGACAGTCGTCTATCGGGCAACTCATGGAAGATCCGCATCCTCCTGAGCCAGCTGGGGCTGGCATACGAACGCATCACGCTGGACCTGCAGAAAGGCGAGACCCGCGACCCCGCGTTTCTCCGCATCAGCCGCTTCGCGCGCGTGCCGGTTCTCGTGCTGGAAGACGGTCGCCCGATCGTGGAGTCGGGCGCGATCCTGCTGCACCTGGCCGAGGGCACGCCCTACCTGCCCGACGACCCGTACCTGCGGACCGAGGTCATGGGCTGGCTCTTCTTCGAGCAGGCCGACCTCCAGAAAGCCATCGCCATCCCGCGCGTGCTTCACCTTCGTGGCCTTGCAGAGGAGAAGCGGCACGACATCGACCGGCTCCACGCCGACGGATACCCCGGCCTCGAAAAGCTGGACCGGTGGCTGATCGGGCGCACATGGCTCGTGGGCGAGCGCTACACCGTCGCCGACCTCGCGCTCTCGGCCTATGTCTCGCTGGCGGGGCAAGGCGGCTACGACATGGCGCGCTTCGCCGGCATCCGCGACTGGCTGGCACGCGTGCACGGCCAGCACGGCTGGGTGCGCCTGATCCCCGAAGACCGCCCCGCGGCCGACGCCTGACGCGCGCCTGCGCCGAGCTCCGGCCGCAACCACCGCGGTGGCCGTGCCGCGGATCGTTCGAAATTCCGGGACCGTGCGTACAAGCTCCGACGCCTTCTCAATCGCCAGCGGGCTCCCTACGATTTGCCTGCGTCCAACCTGAAACGGATCGGACGCCAAACCCGCTCATGGATTGTTGGTTGGTGTGCCTGCCGCGCAGGCGGATGAGGAATGTGATGACGAGTCGTGCCTCCCTGATCGAAATGACCGCCGCCGCGCGCGCCGCCATCGCGGACCCCGCCCGCATCGCCATCGTGGGCGGCCGCACCGAACCCAGGTTCGAGCTCTTCCATGCGGCCAGTTCGCTGTGCTCGCAGAAGGTGCGCACGGTGCTGCACGAGGAGGCGCTTTCGTATCGCTCCAACGACATGCTGATCCTGAGCACCATGGGGAGCGAGGGGCTGGTTCCGGCCGAGCACTACAGCCCCGCCTACATCCGCCTGCGCCTGGTCGCCGCGCGCGAGTTGAACCGCGCGTACGTCAGCGGCTACAGCGGACGGACCTCGGTGGAAACGGAGGGCTTCGATCCCTGCGTCGTGCCGCTGCTCGTCGACCATGAGGCCGGACGCGTGATTGCCGATTCGCAGCGCATCTGCGTCTATCTCGATGGCGTATCACGCGCGCCGCTCCAGCTCGTTCCCGAAGCGCCCGATGCGCGCGCCGAGGTGATGCGCCAGGTCGGCATCGTCGACAGGATTCCGAACGGCGCCCTGCTCTACGGCTTTCATCCGGACGCGGACCTGCGGCCCGAGGCGCTCAAGGCGTCGATGCGGACGGTCTACGACTACAAGGTCATGGCGCTCGAGCGCCTGATCGCCGACAACGCGGGCGAACCCGAACTGGTGGCGGCCTACCGCGCCAAGGTCGTGAAGGAAAGCGGCGGCAAGAAGGTGTGCCACGACCCGGCCTTCCAGCGCGCCGCACGCGGGCAGACGAAGCAGTTGCTGGCCGGCCTGGAGCGCGACCTGGCCGCGGGTTCGTTCGGCTGTTCGAACGGGCTCGCCTTCTCGCTCGCGGATGTGTTCTGGGGCGTGAACCTCGTGCGCCTGAGCTACCTCGGGCTCTCGTCGATGTGGGACGCGCTGCCCCGGGTCACGCGCTACTGCGACGAACTGGCCAGGCGGCCTTCGCTGTGCAGCGAAGCCATCCAGGCGTCGCTCGATTCGTTGCCGCACTCCCGCTACATGGATGCCATTGCGGACTGCCGGGCCGAAGCCACGGCCTGATGTTTCTCGCGGCGTAGCACGCCCCCGCCGCTCGCGGCGCCATTTGCCACCGATCCACTCGCCCGTCACTTCGTGATGGCGGACGAGTTCGCCCCATGACCCTTCCTGAACACGGAGCCAAGCCTTGAACGCCGTTCGCCAGCCATCCAGCGTGGTCCCTCGCGCACCCGGTCTTCGCCGCGCGCTCGAAGCCCTTGCCACGCGGCGCATCACGGTCTCCGGCCTGATCGAGCAGGCACTCGACGCGGCGGAGGCCGGCAAGCGCGAGCTGCACGCGTTCGCCGCCATCGACTGGGACGGCGCGCTCCGGGCCGCGGCGGAAAGCGAGCGACGCTATGCGCAAGGCCGGCAACGGCCGCTGGAGGGCCTGGCCATCGGCGTCAAGGACCTGATCGACACCCGGGGCATCGAGACCAGCTACGGTTCGGCCGCCTACCTGGGGCATCTTCCAACCTTCGACGCCGACATCGTGCGCGCCTTGATCGAGCGCGGCGCCATTCCCATCGGCAAGACGACCACGCACGAATTCGCATGGGGCGTGACGACGGCCAGCGCCACCTTCGGCGACGCGTTGAACCCGCTGGACCGCACACGCATTCCCGGCGGCTCCAGCGGCGGTGCCGCCGCCGCCATTGCCTACGGCGCCGTGGCCGCCGGCCTCGGCACGGACACCGGCGGGTCGGTGCGGATTCCGGCCGCGCTGTGCGGGGTCGTCGGCTTCAAACCCACGTTCGGCGCGCTGCCCACGCGCGGCATCTTTCCGCTGGCGCCGACGCTGGACCATCCCGGCTTCCTGGGCGCGACGGTCGACGACATTGCATTGCTTGCGAGCGCCTTCCACATCGAGGTGCCGCGGAACGCCGCGCGTCCGCACGCGCGGCTGGGCGTCATCCGCGAGATCGCACCCGTGCCGTTGAGCGCCGAAGTCGCGGCTGCATTCGACGGCGCCGTCGCAAGGCTCGCGGCGATCTTTGCGTGTTCGACGCTCGATGCGCCCGCGCTGTTCGAGGGCGTCTTCGAGGCCTTCGCGCACATCGTCCTCACCGAAGGCGGCGCGGAGCATTTCCGTCGCAACGACCCCGATCGCATCGCCGCGCACTACGGCCGCGAGACCATCGACAGGCTCGAGCGCGCCAGGACGATGACGCTGGCCGACTACGCACGCGCGCAGCAGTCGCGGCGCGACTTCACCGCCCGGCTGCACCGCGCCATGTCTGCGGTCGACTTCCTCGTGCTGCCGACCTGCCCCTGCACCGCGCCGCGGGTGAACCAGGCATCGATCGACATCGGCAACTGGTCGGGCACGGTCCGGGAGGCGCTGATGAACTACACCGCGCCGTTCAACGTCGCGGGCTTCCCCGCCATCTCGATCCCGCTTGCGGCGCGCGGCGGCGCGCTTCCCGCGGCCCTGCAGATCGTGGCAAAGCCGGGCGGCGATGCGGCGCTCCTGCAGATCGCGCTGCAGATGGAACAAATGCTGCGCCCGGTGGCCAAGACCACCCCGGCGCGCTGAAAGACCCCACACCACCAGGAGCACGAAGTGAACGACACCCCTACCCTTCAGAACGCCGGGCATCCCGCGCCCGCGGTCGCCGCGGCCGGCCAGACGCCCTACAGCGCATGGATGCAGACCGACACGCTGCACTCGCTGCAGCGCACGGTGAGCGACCATCCCGGCGAGCACGCCTGGATCGTCCACGTGCAGGTGTCCGAGCTCTACTGGATGCTCATCGTCAAGGAGATCCAGACGGCGCAAGCATTCCTGCGCGCGGACAACCTGCCGCAGGCCTGGCGCACGCTGCTGCGGGTCGTTGCGCACCATGCGCCGCTGGAGGCCATCTGGCGCTCGATCGACTGGATGACGCCGAACGACCTGCTCGCGATCCTGTCCCGCGCCGTCGCCACGCACGGCAAGGACACGGCGCTGCAGGGGTGGACCTACCGGCACATGGTGTACCTGCTTGGCATCAAGGAGGCCGAGCACCTGCAGCACTTCGAGCCACAGCCCCATCGCCGGGAGCAACTGGGCAAGGCGCTGGCCGAACCCAGCCTTTACGACGACGTGCTCGCCTTCCTCCGGCGCAGGGGGATGAACGTCCCGGCGGAGGTGCTCGCGCGCGACCTGAGCGCGCCCTACAGCCCGAGCAAGGACGTCGAGCAGGTCTGGCGACAGATCTACGCCGACCCGAACGCGAACATCGAACTCCAGCAGCTCGGCGAGACCTTGGCCGACATTGCCGAGGGGTTCTGCAACTGGAAATTCCGGCACCTGATGGCAACGCGGCGAACCTTCGGCGCGCGGCCGGCGTACTTCGGCACCGAAGGCGTCGCGTGGCTCGCGCCGACGATGGACGAGATTCCTTTCCCCGAACTCTGGTCGGCGCGCACCTTCATCGGCGACCCGCCGCCGGTGTGCCCGCACATGGCCAGGCAAGGGAAATGAGCGCACCGATCGTTCGCGATTCCCGGACCGAGCGTGCAGGAATCGGGGTCTTCTCAGGCGCCGACGGCGTACCTACGATTTCCCTCGACTTCGCGGTATTCAGCTAATTCCAAAACCGAACTTTGAAAGAAGCCCATGTCAGCCAACCTACTGATGGAGATCCTGGAAATGAATTCGACACCCGCCATCGACGACCTCATCCGGGAGCGACGCAGCAAGCGCGGCTTTCTCGACCGCCCCGTTCCCCTGGACATGGTGAAGGACATCCTGTCGACGGCGAGCTATGCCCCCAGCTCGAGCAACACGCAGCCCTGGCGCTGCTATGTCGTGACCGGCGAAGCCCGCGACCGCGTCACCAAGGCGGCAGTGGCGGAATTCCGCGCCAACCATGCGACGCTGGCGCCGGAGTACCCCTTCTTTCCCCAACCGCTGCACGACCCGTACGTGAGCCGCTTCAACACCTTCCGCGGCCAGCTCGGCGATGCGCAAGGCGTGCACCGCAGCGACAAGACCGGACGCCTGCGCGACGTGGAGCGGCAGTTCCTGTTCTTCGATGCACCGGTGGGGATCATCTTCACGATGGACCGCCGCCTCGAATGGGCCAGCTTTCTCTGCTACGGCTGCTTCCTGCAGAACGTCATGCTGGCCGCCAAGGCGCGGGGCCTGGACACCTGCCCGCAGCAGATCTGGTCGCTGCAACACCACGTCTTGCGCGCGGAGCTCGGCATCCCGCAGGGCGAGATGGTGATCGCTGGCATGTCGATGGGCTGGGCCAACAACAGCATGCCGGAGAACTGCATGACCCTGCAGAAGCTGCCGCTCGAACATTTCGCTTCTTTCACTCACTAGCAGGCAACTGCATCCATACAAGGGCACTCACATGTCGATCATCAAGGGCTTTCACCACCTGACCGCCTGCGTCAGCGGCGCGCAGGAAGACGTGGACTTCTACGTCAAGCTGCTCGGCCAGAGTCTCGTCAAGAAAACGGTGCTGCTGGACGGCGAGGAGCCGGTCTACCACCTCTACTACGGCAACGCGCAGGGCGATGCGGGCACGCTGGTCACCTCGTTTCCCTTCAAGCAGAAAGGCGTGAAGGGGCGCCGCGGCTCGGGCCAGATCAAGGTCATCAACTACTCGGTGCCTGCGGGCTCGCTCGATTTCTGGCGCGAGCGCTTCAGCGCGCGCGGCGTGACCTTCGACGAGGCCGTCGTCGAGCGCTTCGGCGAGCAGCGCCAGCGCTTCCTCCATCCCTGCGGCATCGAGTTCGACCTGGTGGCTTCGGCGAACGACACGCGCCCGCCCTGCACGGCCGACGACATTCCGGTGGAGTTCGCGATCCGGGGCGTTCACAGCATCACGCTGTCGCTGCGCGAGGTCGATGAATCCATCATCTTCATGAAAGAGGCGCTGGACTTCCACTACGCCGGCCAATCCGGACCGCACCACCGCTTCGAGGCCGCCGACGGCAAGCCCGGCACCATCGTCGAATTCGTGCACGAACCGGACCGCCTGCAGGGCTCGTCGATCTACGGCGAAGGCACGATCCACCACGTGGCCTTCGCGGTGGACAGCGTCGAGCAGCAGATGCAGATCAAGGAAAAGCTGATGTCGATGGGCCACATCGACACCTCCGAATCGGTCAACCGCAATTACTTCCGCTCGATGTATTTCAAGATGCCGGGCGGCGTGATGTTCGAGGCGGCCACCACCGACATCGGCTTCGCCATCGACGAGGAGCCCGGCCATTTCGGCGCCGAGTTCCAGCTGCCGCCGTGGCTGCGCGACCGCAAGGACGAACTGCTCGCGCGCCTGGAACCCATCGCCGTCTGACGGACGGCGCGAGACCTCATTCCCCTTTCTTGCTTTCCGCATCCATACACAGGCAACCCATGTCCAAACCCAAGGTTCTCATCGCTTTCTATTCCCGCAACAGTTCAACCGAGCTTCTTGCCAAGGCCGTCGCGCAAGGCGCCATGGCCGAAGGCGCGGAAGTGCGGATTCGCCGCGCGCGGGAGTTCGTCGCGCCGGAGGTCATGCGCCAGGTGCCCGAGTGGGCCGAGCGCGCCAGCGAGATGAACGCCAAGTACGAAGCCCCGACCGAGGCCGATGCCGAATGGGCGGACGCCATCGTCTTCGGAACGCCGACGCGCTTCGGTTCCATCTCCGCGGAGCTCAAGGCCTACATCGACTCGCTCGGCGGCCTCTGGTTCCAGGGCAAGCTCAACGGCAAGGCCGGCTCGGTGTTCGGCTCGACCTCTTCCCGGCACGGCGGCAACGAGGCGACCTTGCTGTCGCTCTACGGCCCGATGGCGCACCTGGGCCTCATCATCGTGCCGCTCGGCTACGCCGATCCGGCGATGTTCGCTGCAGGCACGCCTTACGGCGCGACGCACGTCTCGAACAGGGACTCGGTGATGCCGGGTGCCGAGGACCTCGCCGTGGCAACGTACCAGGGCCGGCGCGTCGCCTCGGTCGCACGGTCGCTGCGCGTTGCGCAGCCGGAGGCGCAAGCAGCCTGAAAGGCCGGGACGCGGGGCGAAGAAGACATGGCGGGCCGCGGGCGGCTGGCGGTATCCTCGGCGCAGCCCTGTCGCTGCCACGCGGCCAGCCTGCTCTCTCACTAGGGTTCCGATGCTGGATCTGAAGGATGTCTTCTATTTCGTGCAAGTCGTCGACCGCGGAGGCTTCACCGCCGCCGGGTCGGCCCTTCGCCTTCCGAAGTCGACGCTGAGCCATCGCGTCCAGGAGCTCGAGGGCTACCTGGGTGTGCGGCTCCTCAACCGGACGTCCCGCCAGTTCGGCATGACCGACATCGGCAAGGAGTTCTACCAGTACGCGGTCGCGATGCTGCACAGCTCCGACGTCGCCGAAGAGGCGGTGCGCCAGCGCCTGGCCGAGCCCAGCGGCGTGATCCGGCTGACCACGGCCGTGGAGATCGCGCAGTTCGCGCTTCGCGAGATTCTTCCGGTCTTCATGAACCGGTATCCGAAGGTGCGCGTCGTGGAGATCGCGACCGACCGGTACGTGGACATCGTGGGCGAAGGTTTCGACCTCGCGATACGCGGGCACACGGCGTCGCTGCAGAACTCCACGCTGGTGCAGCGCGCGCTCGCCAACGTTCCCTGGTACCTGTTCGCAGGGCCCGGATACCTCGCGCAGATGGGGGTGCCCGAAAGTCCCGCGGACCTTGCGCAGCACGCGACCATCGCAATGGTGCGCAACGGGCCGCAGCAGTGGCTGCTGAAGGGGCCGCACGACGAGGAACTCGTCATGCCCATCGACCCGCGCTTCCAGAGCAACAACATGGTGGCGCTGAAGGAAGCGGCGTGCGCGAACCTGGGCATCGCCGCGCTGCCGGGCTACATCTGCCGCTCGGAGTTGAGGGACGGCACCTTGCGGCAACTGCTGCCCGACTGGTCGGCGGCGGACGCACGCATCTCGGCGCTGATCCCGTTTCGCACCGGGCTCCTTCCCGCAGTGCGTTCGCTGGTCGATTTTCTTGCCGTGGAGATGCCGGTCGTCACGGCATTCGACCACCCCCGCTCGTTCGAGTGAGTCGCCCCGCGCGGGGCGCGATCATCGGGCCGCATCGTCCACACGCATGGACGCTGCGTCTGGCAAAGAGCGGCTTGTGAGCACAAGGTGAAGGACCTATCTTTTCGGCCTTGACTTCCACAAGGCCGACCGAGATGAATCACTTGAATTGCTTGCCGCAGGATGGCGTTTTCTGGGGCCAGCACATCCTGCAGGGCGCCGTGGCCAGGCTGGGCGACCACGGCATCCATCGGCCGATCACGTTCACGGTCGAACCGCTGGAAAAGCTCTACCAAGGCTGCGTGCAGCCCAACCTGAAGCAGGCCGTGGGCAGCTTCATGGACTTGCCGGCGCACGTGCCGGACGTGGCGGTGCAAGGCGGCCTCGATGCCTGCCTACGCGCCGAGGCCGGGTCGATCGTGGCGCTGGGCGGCGGCTCGGTGCTCGACGCGGCCAAGGCGGTGTCCCACCTGCATCACGAGAAGACCGGGCGCTACCTGCCGATCGCGGCGCTGCCGACGACGCTCTCGGGTTCGGAGTTCTCCCACTACTTCGGCATCACCGAGACGGATGGCCCCGAGAAATTCAAGCGCAGCTACGCGGTGCGCGAGACCGTGCCCAAGGTCGTCGTGATCGACCCCGTGCTGGTGTTCGACACGCCGCGTGCGCTGCTGCTCTCCTCCGCGATCAAGGGCATGGACCACGCGGTGGAGGGCATGCGCAAGGTCACGAAGGAGCACCCGCACGCGATCATGGCGGCGAGCGGGCTGGAGCGGTTTCTCCAGGTCCTGCAGAAGTGGCCGCAGGCCATGACCACACGCGAGGCCCTGGACAAAGGGCTCGTCGCGCCCGAGGACCTGCTGCAACTGCAGCTGGCGGCCTGGCAGTGCTATTTCTCGCCGGCTTCGGTCATCTATGGCCTGAGCCACCGCATCGGCCACATCCTGGGCGGCACCTTCGGCCTGCCGCACAGCGCGACCTCCTGCATCACCCTGGCGCCCGTGATCCGCGCCTGCGCCGAGTTCTATGGCGACAAGCTCGCCATCTTCGGCGCGCGATCCGCCCAGCAGGATGCCGCGACGCAGCTGGCCGACCGCATCGCAGGCGTGGTCGCCTCGCTGGGCCTGCCGGACCGCATCGGTGCCTTCGACCTCGACAAGGCGCAGTTGCCGGAGGTGGCCCGGCTGTTGAAGAAGAACTACCCCAACGAGGTGGCCGACCTGGGCAACAACGCGAGCGTCAAGCTCGACGCGCTGCTCGAGAGCCTCTGGTAGACCGAGGGTGCGGGGCGGGAGGATGAAGGCCGCATTGCGGCCTGCTGCGCGACCAAAGGGAGGACGCCGGCTCTCTCTTCTGGCGCATTCGCTCCGGGCGAGGTCTTCCTACGCTTGGGTGGATGTCAAACGTCCTCTTCCATACGAACCACACCGCGCCCTCCCGCCGCGGACGCCAGGCCGCCGCGCTGCTCGGCATCGCAATCAGCCTGTCCTTCACCGGCCATGCCGCTGCGCAAGGGCTGACTCATCCCTCCTCTGCCTTCGTGCAATCCGGCTCCGCGCAAGGAACCAGAGTGTTGACCGTCGGCCTCGCCTGGGACCTGCCCTATCGCTGGAAGCTGGGGCCGGGCGAACTGGGCAGCTACCTGGAGGCCTCCTACGCGTACTGGCAGATCCAGTCGTCAGACCGGGCCGGGCTCTCGCACCTGTCGCAATTCGCGTTGATCCCGGCGCTTCGCTACCGCCCGGCGGACGGCGCTTCGCCGTGGTTCTTCGAGGCCGGGCTCGGGCTGACCGCCACCTCGTCGGTCTACAGGACGCGGCAGAAGAGCTTTTCGACGAGCTTCAACTTCGGCACGCACCTGGCGGTGGGCCGCAGCTTCGGCGAGCAGCGCCAGCACGAGGTCTCGCTGCGCCTGGAGCATTTTTCGAACGCGGGCATCAAGCATCCGAACCCGGGCGAGAACTTCGTCCAGATCCGATACGCCCACAGGTTCTAGCCGCACCGCGTACGGCCCGAAAGGGAGAGACCGGCGTCCGACGATCGGCCGATGGCACGACAGCACCTGCGGCGCAGAGTCTTCCTGTTCCTCCACCCATTCACGAACTCAAGAATTCATCAAGGAAACACCATGAGCTCTCCCCGCCTCCCCTGGACCCAGATCGCCCCGAAGCCCTACCAGGCCATGGCCAGCGTCGGCACGGCCATTTCCAAATCGACGCTGGGCGCGAAGCTCACCGAGCTGGTGGTCACGCGCGTCTCGCAGATCAACGGCTGCGCGTTCTGCCTGGACATGCACGCGCGCGAACTCCGGCGGCTCGGCGAGAGCTGGCAGCGCATCAACAGCATCGCGACCTGGCGCGAAGTGGACTTCTACGACAAGCGCGAACGCGCGGCGCTGGAGTGGGCGGAATCGCTCACGCGCATTGCCCAGCCGCACGGCGACCACGACAGTGCGTTCGAGGCGCTGAAGACGCAGTTCGACGACCAGGAGATCGTCGAGTTGAGCTGGGCCATCGCGAACATCAACGCGTGGAACCGCATGGCCATCGGCATGAAGGCGCCGCCGTCCGACCAGCCGTTGAACTGAGCGCGCTCACCCCTCCAGCCGCCGGCGCGCCAGACAGCGCGCCGGCGGCTTTTTCCATGGCCCTCTTCCCGGCATGCGAATCGGCGAACGCCGCCGCATTCATTGCCCGCACACCGCACCGCTCCGGACTTTCATGCGCCCTCCAGAAACCGACATTTCCCCGACCCGCGCCGCGCTCCTCATCGCCGGCATCCTGCTCATCGCGGCCAGCCTCAGGGCACCGATCACCGCGCTCGGCCCCTTGCTCGGGCCGGTCCGCGACAGCTTCGCGCTGAGCGCCTCGCAGGCCGGGCTGCTGACGACATTGCCGCTCCTCGCCTTCGCGCTGGTGTCGCCGATCGCGGCGCCCATCGCGCACAGGTTCGGCCTGGAGCGCGTGCTCTTCGCGTCGCTGGGCCTGCTGCTCGCCGGCATCGCCGTGCGCTCGATCGGCACCGTGTCGGCGCTCTATGCGGGAACCTGCGTGATCGGTGGCGCGATCGCCATCGCCAATGTCCTGCTGCCCAGTTTGCTCAAGAGGGACTTTCCGCACCATGTGGCCAGGCTCACCGCCTGCTATGCGCTGGCGATGATCTCCGCCGCAGGCATCGCCTCGGCCGTCGCGGTCCCGCTGGACCATGCGCTCGGCGCCGGATGGCCGGCCTCGCTGGCCACTGTCGCGGTGCTGCCGCTCGCCGCCGCGTTGGTGTGGCTGCCGCAACTGCGCTTTCGAACGGTTTCGGCGCCTGGCCTTTCGACGGGTGCGCCGGGCGCATCGGTGTGGAGGGCATCGCTGGCCTGGCAGGTCGCGGGGTACCTGGGCCTCACCTGCTTCATCTACTTCGCGGCGATCGCATGGCTGCCTTCGATCCTGCAGGAGGCCGGCTTCTCGAGCGCGCGCGCCGGCACGCTGCACGGATGGATGCAACTGGCAGGAGCCGTGCCGGCGCTGCTGCTGATGCCGCTCCTGCACCGCTTGTCCGACCAGCGCTGGATCGCGTTCGCATCGCCCGCCCTCAGCGCCTGCGGACTGGCAGGGCTGCTGCTCCTGCCCGCGCTGACACCGCTCTGGGTCTTCGCCTTCGGCATGGGCATGGGGTCCGCGTTGATCCTGAGCCTGGCCTTCGTGGGCCTGCGCGCCGGCAGCCAGCAGATCGCCGCGGCGCTGTCCGGCATGTCGCAGTGCATCGGCTACCTGCTGGCGGCCGTCGGCCCGACGCTGGTCGGTTTCCTCCACGAAGCCGCAGGGAACTGGACGATGCCGCTGGCAGCGTGCCTCGGGTTGTGCCTGGCGATGTGCGCGCTCGGGCTGTCGGTCGGACGGGCGGTGCATATCGGCCAGTGAGATCGGCCAGCGATACCCGCGGGTGATTGGTTCACCCGCGACAACACGGTGCGGCCCTGCGCAGGCCTACCGCCGCGATGCCTGGCTCCCTAGCATCGACCGTTCGCAAGCCTTTCTCGCAACGTCGCAACGCAGAGCCGGCCATCCCGCGAAAGCGCGGCGGCTCGCTTTCAACCCAACGGACATCCCATGAAGCCCCACCACTCGTCCCGCGCATGCTCCCTCGCCGCACCGATGGGGAGCCCGTCATGAGACTCTCGCTGGAATCCACTCTCCCGTCGCGCGAGCAGGGCTGTGCAACGTCGAGCGCCCTCGCCCGCTGGTACGCCGAGCATCCCACCGTGCGGCGCCTGTGGGCCATACGCCCCGTGGACGAAAGCATGCTGCGCGTCATCGTGATGCTGGAACCTTCGCTGGACGGCGACGAGATCAGCCCGGCCTGGATGGCGCACGGCAGCCGCTGGCTGCGCGACCTGCGCGAGCGGCTGGCCGGCGCCGTGCAGCTCGAACGCATCGACGGGCCGCTGCCCGACGAGTTCGAGATCGACGGCGAAGGCGTGGTTCTCTCGGCGCTGTGCTGGCGCGACTCGACGGCACTCGAAGCCTGAGCGCTTCGATCGCCTTCTTCGCCACCCCACCATGGCCCGGGCCATCGCGCGCATCGGACGCGACCATTACTGCACGCAGGTCGAGCTCGGCAGCGGCCACGCGCTCGTCGCGGACGAGCCCTCCTACCTCGGTGGCGAAGGCATGGGCGCTTCGCCCTACGAATTGCTGATCGCGGGCCTGGGCGCGTGCACCGCCATCACGCTGCGCATGTATGCGGACCTCAAGCGCTGGCCGCTCGAATCGGTGCGGGTCGACCTGCATCTTTCCCGCGAAGACAACGTGACGGTGATCCAGAGGTCGCTGCGCATCCACGGGCTCGACGATGCCCAGCGCGCGCGGCTGGCCGACATCGCCGAGCGGACGCCGGTGACCCTCACGCTCAAGTCCGGAATTCCGATCCGCACGCAACTGCTCTAGGCGCCAATGCGCGATTGGTGCTTCGCGGACAACACCGTGATCCGCCCCGCATGGCTACCGCGCCAGGACGCCCGATCCTACGATTCATCCACCGCACCAACGAAGGAAAAGCATGATCAAGATTGCAGGAGGCATCGGCCTCGCACTGATGTTCGCCGCAGGCGCGGCGATGGCGCAACACGCACCATCGCACGCCACGCCACAAGACGCCAAGGTAACGCCGCTCCTGACCAAGGAGATGAAAGACATCCCCGGCAAGGAAGTGCTGATGATCACGGTGGACTACCCGCCCGGCGCCGCCGACCCCGTGCACCGGCACGACGCCCACAGCTTCGTCTACGTGCTCGAAGGCTCGATCGTGATGGGCGTGAAGGGCGGCAAGGAAGTGACGCTCAAGCCCGGCGACACCTTCTACGAAGGCCCCGACGACATCCACACCGTGGGACGCAACGCGAGCAAGACCAAGCCTGCGAAGTTCGTGGTCATGCTCGTGAAGAACAAGGGTGCCGAGTTCTTCGTTCCGGTGAAGTGACCCACAGTTTGCCTTCCACCCGCCGCCACGAAGATGACGGGTGTCAGATCGCCGAGGCGGCTGTAATGAGGCGTGCACTTTCCACCCGTTCGTGCACGGGACAGACTCACGTCGGCGCGGTGTCCCCGCGTAAATCCGACCAGCAACACGGCGACGCGGCGGGTGGACGGCATCCCCTTGCTTCCTTCGAACGGAAGCGGACAGGACCCATGCAATGAAACTCTTCTACATGCCCGGCGCCAGTTCACTGGCAGACCACATCGTGCTCGAGTGGTCGGGCCAGCCGTACGAGACGGTCCGCATGGACCGCGGCAGCATCAAGACGCCGGAGTACCTGGCGCTCAACCCGACCGGCGTGGTTCCGATCCTCGTGGACGGCGACTTCACGCTGACCGAGAACGTCGCCATCCTCGGCTACCTCGCGGACCTGTACCCGCATCTGCAGCTGGCGGGCGACGGCTCGCCGCGCTCGCGGGCGGAGGTCATGCGCTGGCTGGGCTTTCTGAACTCCGATGTCAACAAGGCATTCAGGCCGATCTTCTTTCCCGAGCGCTACCTTCCCGACGATAGCGTGGCGGCGCAGCTTGCCGCCACGGCGCGCGGCCATGTGCGCGAATACCTCGGGCGGCTCGATGCGCAGCTCGAAGGCCGCGACTGGCTCACGGGCCGGCGCTCGATCGCGGACGCCTACCACTTCGTGATGCTGCGCTGGGCCATCGGTACCAAGGTCGGCCTGCACGGCTTCGAGAACCTCTCGGGGTTCGTGCGGCGGATGCATGCCGACGACGGCGTGCATGCCGCGCTCGTGATGGAGGAAGGCCTCGCGCCGCGCTCCGGGCGCGCGCACAGCGCACCCGACCAGCTGATGCGCCTGAACGAACGCATCCGCAACAACCTCGCCACCACGCTGAAGGCCGAAGTGCTCGGGACGGTGGCGTACAGCGAAGGCGACGGCCCCGAGCTCGAAGTGCGCCGCGGCCTCGTGGAAATCGAGATCGCGCGGATGGACACGGTGTTCAGCTGGCAGGACGAGAACTACCGCGCGCAGGCCGCCATTCCTTTCCGGAATTTCTCGCGCTACGTCAGCGACGGCGCGATCCTGCTCGATCTGTAGACGCGGGCACCAAAGGAGCAGACACCATGAAGATTTCCGTCCTCACCGCCCATCCGTGCACGGAGGTGCGCGCATGACAGCCGGCTGCACGCACCTGGACCAGATCCACCCCGTCGCGCCGGGCACCCAAGGCTGCGAGGAATGCCTGCGCTCGGGCGGCCGCTGGGTCCACCTGCGCATGTGCCTCGTCTGCGGCCACGTCGGCTGCTGCGATTCGTCGCAGGGCAAGCACGCGACCGGCCATTTCCACGAGACCGGCCACCCGGTCATTCAGTCCGCGGAGCCCGGCGAATCCTGGCGATGGTGCTATGTCGACCGGAAGTTCGTCTGAGCATCGGGTGCGATGCGGCCGCCCGCTCCGATCTTCCAACGCAGCGGCTGAGCCACATGCGACAAAGCCCGCCATTCACTGGCGGGCTTTTTGTTGAAGGGCATCGACAAGTCTGCAGCGTCACTCGGGCGTGCCGCCGGGAACGGGCTTGCGGCGGTTCGGCTTGCGCTCGTCGCGCGTCTGGTGGCGTTTCTCGCCGGCAACGGCCGCCACATCGGTCCCGACCGATCCGCCTTCGGCGGTCCTGGACGTGTCCCCCGAAGCCGGGGCGACCTTGCCCTGCGCCTTCGCCGCCACCTTGGCCTGCGCTCGCACCTGAGGCTTGCTGTCGGTGATGGCCTGTCGTTCCGACGATTGCGCGAAGACGCCCGTCGCTGCCAGAACGGCAGCCGTCATGACGGTGATGTGCTTGATCATTTGATTGGCTTTCCGAAAGTGAATGGAGGACGCCGCGTTGCCGCGAGCGTCAAAAAAATTCTAGGACGCCACCGCGCCGCATTTCACTTTCGACTGGTGCCATTTCGGAAACATGCCGAGCCCCCGAACGGATTGTTGCGCGATGGGCAACACCGTGAAGCCCCGTGCATGGCTACCCGCGACGACCGCCCGTACCTACGCTACCTGCTGTCTCCGCGATCTTCGCAAACGGACGACTCAGCCGCCTCTGAGTCCAGGCATCCGCCACCCATTCCAGGAGTTAGTCATGACCCAACGCGTCAACTATGTCGAGCAATCGCCCGAACTCTTCAAGAAGTTCGTCGAGTTCCTCAACGCCATCAAGGAAGGCGTCATCGAGGAGTCGATCCGCGACCTGGTGTCGATCCGCACCTCGCAACTCAACGGCTGCACGTTCTGTCTCGACATGCACGTCAAGCAAGCCAAGATCCACGGCGAGCGGGAGCTGCGCCTCTATCACCTGGCCGCGTGGCGCGACTCGACGCTGTTCATCCCGCGCGAACGTGCGGCACTGGCCTGGACCGAAGTGCTCACCAAGCTGCCCGAGCAAGGCGTGCCCGACGAGATCTACGAGCGCGTGCGCACGCAGCTGTCGGAGAAGGAAATCTCCGACCTCACTTTCCTCATCATGTCCACCAACGCATGGAGCCGCCTGAACATCGGCTTCAAGAGCGTGCCCGGCGCCTCCGACAAGGTCTTCGGCCTGGACAAGGCAAAGCTCGCCTGATCCGCGCAGCAGGCATCCGTTCCCTCACCCATCCGGCCCGCGGGCCACAAGGAAAACCATCATGAAGATCGTTGTCATCGGCGGCTCCGGCCTCATCGGCTCGAAGGTCGTCAACAAGCTTCGCGACGCCGGCCACGAGGTCGTCGCCGCATCGCCTGCATCGGGCGTCAACACCATCACCGGCGAAGGCCTGGCCGAAGCGCTGCAGGGCACGCAGGTGGTGCTGGACGTGGCGAACTCGCCTTCGTTCGAAGACAAGGCCGTGCTCGAATTCTTCGAGACCTCGGGCCGCAACCTGCTGGCCGCGGAGGCGGTGGCCGGCGTGAAGCACCACGTCGCGCTGTCGGTGGTCGGCACCGACCGGCTCTCCGAAAGCGGCTACTTCCGCGGCAAGATCGCGCAGGAAAAGCTCATCCGCGAATCGAAGATCCCCTACACCATCGTCCACTCGACGCAGTTCTTCGAGTTCCTGGGCGGCATCGCGCAATCGGGCACCGACGGCGACACGGTGCACCTCTCGCCTGCCTTCGTGCAGCCGATCGCATCGGACGACGTCGCGGCCGCCGTGGCCGACTACACCCTGGGCGCACCGGTGAACGGCGTGGTCGAGATCGCCGGCCCCGAGCGCGTTCGCCTGTCCGACCTGGTGCAGCGCTTTCTCGCCAAGACCAACGATCCGCGCAAGGTCGTGCAGGACGTGCATGCGCGTTATTTCGGCGCGGAGCTGAAGGACGACACGCTGGTGCCCGGCGCCAACCCGCGCATCGGCGCGCTCGGCTTCGACGCCTGGTTCGCGCTGCCCAAGCCGGCTCGCTGAAGCAACGCCCGCCCCCCCGGCCGCTCAGAAAGCGGCCGGGGGTTCTGCCGCAAGGCTCTCCTCTTGGAATCCTGGTGACCCCATGCCCGACAGTTCCGCAATCTCCACACTCGCCTCGACGAACCTGGCCGACGTCAGCCGCGGGCGCTACGTTCTCGACTCCGCACATTCGCAGGTGCTGTTCAGCGTGTCGCATTTCGGCATCTCGACCTATTTCGGCGAGTTCACCGCGCCCGGCGGCACGCTCGAACTTCCGCTGTCGCCCAACGACAGCGCCACGCGGCTCGCCGTGTCCGTGCCAGTGTCCAACGTGAAGACCACGAGCGGCATCCTGGACAACGAACTCAGGAGCCGCGACTGGCTGGATGCGGAGCGGTTTCCGTCGATCGCCTTCGACTTCGCGGCACCCCTTTCCCTGGCGGAGAACTCGTTCCAGGTGACCGGCGCACTCTCCCTGCATGGCGTGGCGCGCAGCTTCACGTTCGACGTCGACTTCGTCGGTGCCGGCGTGAATCCGGCCAAGCAGGTCTACACGATCGGCTTCGACATCCGGGGCCGCATTCGCCGCAGCGACTACGGCGTGACCGCCGCGCTCCCGATGATCGGCGACGAACTGCACCTCATCATCAGCGCGGCCTTCGAGCTCGAAGCCCCGGCCGCCTGAACGGGCCCTTCCCCGCCATCATCGAACAGAAGCCTGGAATGCCGACGCAGAACGACACAGCCACCGTCTTCGCAACCGAAGCCGCGCACGCGCAACCGGGTCCGTTGCAGCCCCCGCCCGTCACGCTGCTGGACAAGTACAAGGGGCAGGAATTCGAGGCGATCTATTCGACGGCCGTCACGGTGAGCGGCGGCGAGGCGGAACACGGGCGTGCCTCCGGCGTGGCGCGCTCCGAAGACGGCAACCTGAATGTCGACCTGCGGCTTCCCACCGAGCTCGGCGGTGGCGGCGGCGGAACCAATCCGGAGCAGCTCTTCGCGGCCGCCTATGCCGCGTGCTTCCATGGCGCGCTGAACCTGCTGGCTGCGAAAAGGAAGATCCCTGTTCACGACGCCACCGTGCAGGTGTCCGTCGCGTTCGGGCGCGATCCCGTCGACGGGCTCTTCATGCTCACCGCCGATGTCCGCGTCGATCTGCCCGACGTCGAGAAGGGCGTGGCCGAGGAGCTGGTGCGCAACACGGAAAGATTCTGTCCGTACGCGAAGATGGCCAGGAACGGCATCGCCAGCGTCGTTGCCCTGGCGGCCTAGGAACCCCACCCCACCGCGGCGCCCTTTCGCCGCCCCCCTCTCCGCGTTGAGAAAATTCCCATGAGCGATGCATTCGATACCCCGAAGAAAACCCCGCTGACCACCGCCTTCGGCGCGCCCGTGGTCGACAACCAGAACAGCCTCAC
>NZ_JXQQ01000015.1 GCF_000834655.1 Variovorax paradoxus | reverse complement strand
GCGTCGTGTAGGAAAGCATGTGCCCCTTGAGCGGATGCACGCGCTGCGCGAACTGCGTGATCAGCGGCAGCCCGCGTCCGCGCAGCGTGGAGCCGAACCAGCCGCACAGCGCGCCGTTGATGCCCACGTGCTGCAGCACATAAAGGCGGTTCGGGTCGCCCGCCTCACCCAGGAAGACGAGCGCGAAGCCGCCGATGCCCAGCGCCAGCGCCGCGGCAAAGCCCCAGCGACCGAACCAGCTGGCCGCGAAACCCATGGCCGCGAGCCAGAGCGGGCCGAGCAACACCACCACCGCCCACGGCTCGGTGGCGTGGAACAGGGTCATCCAATGAGAGAGGCCGGCATAGGCCACTCCCACCAGCAGCAGGAGCGCCAGTCGCCATCGTGACATGGGTCAGGAAGCGCTGCGATGCTGGGCGACGTGGGTCGCGAGCGTGCGCAGCGACTGGAAGATTTGCTGGTTGCGCTCGTCGTCCGAGCGCAGCTGGAAGCCGTAGCGCCGCGAGACTTCGAGCGCGACTTCGAGGATGTCGATGGAGTCGAGACCCAGGCCTTCGCCGTATAGCGGATCGGTGGGGACGATGTCCTCGGGTGCAACCTCGAGATTGAGTGCGTTCACTAGCAGTACGGCGAGTTCTTTTTCAATCGGCGACTGTTCGGACGCATCGCCAGTGGCGGGAATGGGGGGCTGAGCAGTCGATGACAAAAAAACCTCCTGAAAACTTTTTCCTGAACCTTCGTGCGGCCGTGGATTATAGGAGTGCTGCTTGATTAGACTGCCCGCTTCGATACGACCCGGAGCCCTCCATGGCAGACCCCCTTCTGATCGCCCGCCACGACAGCACCGAGTGCGCGCTCCTCCCCAGCCTCGCCAACCGCCATGGCCTGATCACCGGCGCGACCGGCACCGGCAAGACCGTCACCCTGCAGACCATCGCCGAGAAGCTCTCCAGCATCGGCGTGCCGGTGTTCATGGCCGACGTCAAGGGCGACCTGACCGGCATCAGCCAGAAAGGTGCCGTCGGCGCCAAGCTGGCAGCCACGCTGAAGGAGCGCGGCATCGAGGTGCCCGAGCCCTCCGCCTGCCCCGTCACGCTGTGGGACGTGTTCGGCGAACAGGGCCACCCGGTGCGGGCCACCGTCTCCGACATGGGTCCGCTGCTCCTGGGCCGCATGCTCGACGTGAACGAAACCCAGGCCGGCGTGCTGAACCTGGTGTTCAAGATCGCCGACGACAACGGCATGCTGCTGCTCGACCTGAAGGACCTGCGCGCCATGCTGCAGTACGTGGGCGAGAACGCGAGCCAGTTCACCACCCAGTACGGCAACATCAGCGCGGCCAGCGTGGGCGCCATCCAGCGCGGCCTGCTGCAGATCGAGACCCAGGGCGGCGACAAGTTCTTCGGCGAGCCGATGCTCAACATCGCCGACTTCATGCAGACCGTGGGCGGCAAGGGTGTGGTCAACGTGCTGGCCGCCGACAAGCTGATGAATTCGCCGCGCCTGTACGCGACCTTTCTCCTGTGGATGCTGTCGGAGCTGTTCGAGCAACTGCCCGAAATCGGTGACCCCGACCAGCCGAAGCTGGCCTTCTTCTTCGACGAGGCCCACCTGCTCTTCAACGAGGCGCCCAAGGCGCTGGTGGAGCGCATCGAGCTCGTGGTGCGGCTCGTGCGCTCCAAGGGCGTGGGCGTGTATTTCGTCACCCAGAACCCGCTGGACATTCCCGATACGGTGCTGGCCCAGCTGGGCAACCGCGTGCAGCACGCGCTGCGCGCCTTCACCCCGCGCGACCAGAAGGCCGTGAAGGCGGCTGCCAGCACCATGCGCCAGAAGCCGGGCCTCGATATCGAGACCGCCATCACCGAACTTGCGGTCGGCGAGGCGCTCGTGAGCTTCCTCGATGAGAAGGGCCGTCCGAGCGTGACCGAGCGCGTGTTCGTGTTGCCGCCGGGCAGCCAGCTCGGCCCGATCACGCCCGACCAGCGAAAGGCGCTGATCGCGAACTCGCTCGTCGCCGGCGTGTACGAGAAAACGGTGGACCGCGAATCGGCCTACGAAAAGCTCAAGGGCCGCGCCGAGTCCGCGCCCGATGCGCCAGCGGGCAAGACGCCCGTCGGCAAGGCCGGCGCCGAGGAAGCCGGCTCCGGCATGGGCGGCATGCTCAACGACATGATCTTCGGCAGCACGGGACCCCGCGGCGGCAAGCGCGACGGCCTGGTGCAGACCATGGCCAAGTCGGCGGTGCGCACCATGGGCACCTCGGTGGGCAAGGAAATCCTGCGCGGCGTGCTCGGCGGGATCTTCGGCAGCAAGAAGCGCTGAGGAAGCGCTGAGCGGCCGGCGCCGCCCGCCCTACCAGCGCAACAGGCGCGGGCCCAGTACGGCGCCCACCAGCACCGGCACCGCGATCCCGCTCACGTACCAGACCGCCAGGAACGGCGCGGTGAGTTCCATGCAGTGCAGCGCGTAGACCGCCGCGCCGACGCCGCCCGCCAGCGCTCCCGCCGCGGCGCCCGCCAGCGCGGGCCGCGTGGGCGCGAGCCCCTTGAGCGCCACCAGCGTGGCTGCAAAAACCGGCAGCGCCATCAGCCCGATGCTCGCCGCGCAGATGCGCCACGAATGTCCCATGAGCGAGGGCATCTGGTCTTCGGCAGGCATGGTGAACCAGGCAACCACGGCCAGCACCCAGATGCCGAGCACCGGCAGCGCCGCGCCGAACCAGGCGTGCCGCACGCGAACGCCCGGCCGCGCGAGCCGCTGCACCATCACAAAGCCGGCGGCCGCTATGCACAGCGGAAACAGCACCTTGACCCAGAACATCGGCCAGAACATGGCCTGCACCAGGTCGCGCCGCAGCCCGTACTCGGCGAAGAGGATGACGAACGACAGCGGCACGCCCAACAGCAGCGCCATGCCCAGGCGCCGGCTCGTCGCGCGTCGGGGCGCAGCGACGGGGCCGTTCGCGAGCATCGCGACCAGTTCGTCGGTCTTCATGCGGCGGCACTCCAGTGGTGGCCGAACCGGGCGGCCAGGGCTTTGAGCCCGCGGTGGATGCCGACCTTCACCGCCGACTCCGACATGCCCGTCAGGCTCGCGGTCTCGGCAACCGAGAGTCCCTCGATCTTCACGTGCACGATCGGCAGGCGCTGGCGTTCGGGCAGCGTCTGGAGCAGGCCGCCCAGGTCGCGCCTGGCATCGCTTGCTTCGGTGGCCGACTCGGCGAACACCGCCAGGTCGTCGTCCAGCGGGTCATGCAAATCTTCGCGGACCGACTTGGCGCGCAGCAGGTCGATCATCTTGTAGCGCGCGATGGCATGCACCCAGGCCGTCAGCGGCTGGTCGCTCTGGTAGGTGTGGCGCTGGTTGTGCATGGCGAGCAGGCATTCCTGGACGAGATCTTCCACTTCATCGGGCCAGCCAAAGAGACGTTTGCCCAGAAAGGCGCGCAGGTGCGCGCTGAGTTTCTGCAGGAATTCGCGGTAGGCCTTTGCGTCGCCGGCCAAGCCCCGAAGGAACAGGCTCCGCAGCGCCGCTTCGGCGTCGCTCGTCTGCTTCCTGCTACCTTCAGTGGTTCGTGCCATCGGGCTGGCTGGTTACAGCCTGGTCGAAAAATAGTGCGTTGGATTGTGCCGTGACACGGAAAGTGCCAGCGCCCGCAAGCCCTTGGCCCGCACCTTGGGCTAAGCTGCGCCGATGTTGAGCGGACTCGTCTCTCACCCCTGGGCCTATCCGGCGCTGGAGGTGGCACACATCGTCGGCATTGCACTGCTGTTCGGCGGGCTCTTCGTGTTCGAGCTGCGCGCCTTGGGCGTGGGGCGCGAACTGCCGGCGCCGCTCTTGGCGCGCCTGACGCTGCGCCCCGCCCTCGCCGGCTTCGGCCTGTGCGCGGTCACCGGACTCACGATGTTCTCGGGCCAGCCCGACGAGCTGCTGGCCAACACCGCCTTTCGCGTCAAGATGCTCCTCGTTGCGCTGGCCGGCGCCAACGCGGCGCTCTTTCACTTTCGCAGCGGCGTTGCGGCCCTGGACCGGTTCGCCAGGGTGCAATGCCTTCTCTCCTTGGGGTTTTGGCTCGCTGTCATCATCTGCGGGCGCTGGATCGCTTACCTCTGAACTTTCTGACACCGAAGGAGACCGAGATGATGCAAAGACGCCTTTTCGTTGCCGCCTCGACGAGCCTCGCATTGCCCGCCTGGGCGCACCATGGATGGAGCAGCTTTGACCAGGAGCGCCCGCTCTACCTGGAGGGACGCGCGACGAAGGTCATGTGGCGCAACCCGCATGGCGAACTGGAACTCGAGCTGCCCGAGAACCCGACGCTCCCCGCCGACCTGAAGCAACGTGCATTGCCGAAGCAGTCGACCGCCGTCGACGGCCCCGCGCTCCTGGCCAAGGCGCAATTGCCGACGCGGCGCGACCGCAAATGGCAGGTCGAGCTCGCGCCCCTCACGCGGCTGCAGGCCTGGGGCGTCGACGAGATCAAGCCCGGCACCCAGGTGGGCGTGCTCGGCTTCACCTTCACCGGCGAGAAAGGCGAGGCGGTGCTGCGCGCCGAGTACCTGTTCGTCGGCGGCAAGACCTACGGCCTGCGCTCCTCGCCGGCCTGAGCATCGCGTGCCGTTCGACGAGTCCGTGGCATGGTCCGCCCCGGCTTGCCAGCCGCACGCGTGATCGGTACATTGCATTTTTTGAGGGCCTGCAATGTCTGTAGATAGCACCGAGATCCCTTCCGCACTCCCGGCTGGCGCCACACCTTCTTCTCCTGCCTCACCTCTCCAGCCTTTTCCTGCGCTGCACCCCTCCTCCTCGACCGGCCACATCCGCCTGACCTCGCATGCCGGCGGCTTCGGCGCACTGCCCATCCAGTGGGGCGCGGCCACGGCCACCGAGCGCGGCCCCGTGGTCGGCACCACCACCAAGCGCGCGCACCGCAACGTCATCGGCACGCACAGCGGCTCGTACAGCGTGTACCGCGCGCTCGCGGTCGCATCGGGCGCCTTGAAGCGCGAGCACAAGGCCGACCTCACCAACACCTCGCCCACCGACGTGATCGGCCCCTATCCGCAGTGGGGCGAACCTGGCCGCATCGTCTCGCTCGACCCCTGGGGGGCGCTGGTGGCCGATGCGTTCTCGACCGAACTGGCCGCGGGCTACGACATCCGCCCGACCATCGCGATCACCAAGGCCCACGTGATCCTGCCCGAGGTGATCGAGGCGCTGCAGAGCGGGCGCCTGAAGGCCGACGGCCACTTCCTCACATCGGGCGGCGCCGCGATGGTGACCAAGGCGGCCATCGAACCCGTGTGGTACCTCCCCGAGGTGGCGCGCCGATTCGGCTGCTCCGAGACCGACCTTCGCCGCACGCTCTTCGAGGAGACCGGCGGCATGTACCCCGAACTCGTCACGCGCTCCGACCTGGAGGTGTTCCTGCCGCCCATCGGCGGGCAGACGCTCTACATCTTCGGCAACCCGCGCGACCTGGCCAACCCCGATGTGGAACTCACCGCGCGCATCCACGACGAGTGCAACGGCTCGGACGTGTTCGGCTCGGACATCTGCACCTGCCGCCCCTACCTCACGCACGCGATCGAAGAGTGCATCCAGGGCGCACAGCGCGGCGGCGTGGGGCTCATCGCCTACTCGCGCAAGGAAGGCCGGGCGCTCGGCGAAGTGACCAAGTTCCTGGTCTACAACGCCCGCAAGCGCCAGGTCGGCGGCGACACGGCCGACCAGTACTTCGCGCGCACCGAGTGCGTGGCCGGCGTGCAGGACATGCGCTTCCAGGAGCTGATGCCCGACGTCTTCCACTGGCTGGGCATCCGGAAGATCCATCGGCTCGTGTCGATGAGCAACATGAAGTTCGACGCGATCACCGGCTCGGGCATCGAGATCGGCGAGCGCGTGAACATTCCCGATGAACTGATCCCGGCGGACGCCCGCGTCGAGATGGACGCCAAGATGGCCGCCGGCTACTTCACGCCCGGCCCGGTGCCGGACGCCGAAGAACTGAAAAAGGCCAAGGGCCGCGGACTCAGCGAATGACGACAAGCCACAACACCGACCCCAACATGCCCGTCGACGGTTCCGGCAGCCTCGCGCCCGGCGGCGCCGGCAAGGTCGACCCCTCGATCGAATTCACCGTGGACACCGGTCACCCGGCCGGTGCGGCCTCGCTGCTGCGCACCACCGCCGCCATCCGCCAGCGCGCGGGCGCCCTGCTGGCGCGCGCGCGCCGCGGCGAATCGCAGTGGTTCCGCATCGGCAACGACGACGCGCTCGAAGACGCGGCACGCACCGTGGCCGAGGTCACGCGCGAGCGCTATCCGTGGGACACCATCCCGTACCACAGCCGTTGGCGCCACTTCGAGGCCGGCGGCACCGACCGGCTGAAGCAGCTCGACCAGCTGCTCGGCAAGGAGATCGATGCCCGCCAGCGCGCTCGCGCGCACATCGACCTCGTGCTGGTGAGCGTGCTGCTCGATGCCGGCGCCGGCCCCGACTGGCACTACACCGAGTCGGCCACCGGCGAGCGCTACACGCGCTCCGAGGGCCTGGGCGTCGCGAGCTTCCATGCCTTCACGAGCGGGCTCTTCTCGTCCGACCCCGCCCGTCCGCTGCAGGCCGATGCGGCCGGGCTCAAGGGTCTGGTGACCGACCGCCTGGGCGACGCCTTCCAGGTGAGCGAGGTCAATCCGCTGGTGGGCCTTTCGGGCCGCGCCACGCTGCTGCGCCGGCTCGGCGAGGCGATGAGCGAGCAGCCCGAGACCTTCGGCGACGACGGTCGGCCCGGCCGACTGTTCGACGCGCTGGTCGGCCCCTACGGCCCGGCCGCGCCGCCCACGGCCGAGATCACCGCGCACCAGATCCTCTCGCTGCTGCTGGAGATGCTCTCGCGCATCTGGCCTTCGGCCAACGCGGTCGACAGCATCGCCATCGACGGCAGCGACAGCGCCGGCGGCATCGGCTCGGGCGATCCCGCGCTCGCGCTGGGCGACTGCTGGCGCCACAGCGCGGTGCGCGGCCCCGGGCTCACCAACGGCTGGATGCCCTTTCACAAGCTCTCGCAGTGGCTCACCTATTCGCTGCTCGAGCCCTTCGAGTGGGCGGGCGTGAAGGTGCGGCACCTCGATGCGCTCACCGCCCTGCCCGAGTACCGCAACGGCGGCCTGCTGATCGACAGCGGCGTGATCGTGCCGAAGGACCCAGCCTTCCTCACCCGCCGCTGGAAGGCCAGCGACGAATTCATCGTCGAATGGCGCGCGCTCACCGTGGCGCTGCTCGACGAGGTGGCGCCGCGCGTGCGCAAGGTGCTCGACCGCACCGAGGAAGAGCTGCCGCTGGCTTGCGTGCTCGAAGGCGGCACCTGGGCCGCGGGCCGGGCGCTGGCACAACGCTTGCGAGACGGAGCACCACCGCTGCTGATCGAGAGCGACGGCACCGTCTTTTAGACTCCCGGGTTCACATTCAGCAACGCCAGAAAAAATTCCAATGAGCAACGTCCACCTCGTCGACCACCCCCTCGTCCAGCACAAGCTCACGCTGATGCGCCGCAAGGACGCCTCCACCAACAGCTTTCGTCGGCTCCTCAATGAGATCAGCATGCTCATGGCCTACGAGGTCACGCGCGACATGCCGATGCAGGACATCGAGGTCGAAACCCCGCTGGAGACCATGCAGGCCAAGGTCATCGACGGCAAGAAGCTGGTGCTGGTGTCCATCCTGCGTGCCGGCACCGGCATCCTGGACGGCATGCTGACCGTGGTGCCCGGCGCGCGCGTCGGCCACATCGGCCTCTACCGCGACCCCAAGACGCTCACGGCCGTCGAGTACTACTTCAAGATGCCCGGCGAAATGGAGAACCGCGACGTGATCGTGGTCGACCCGATGCTGGCCACCGGCAACTCCGCCGTGGCCGCGGTCGAGCGCCTGAAGGAGCTGAACCCGAAGTCGATCAAGTTCGTGTGCCTGCTGACCTGCCCCGAAGGCGTGGCGACGATGCAGATGGCGCACCCGGATGTGCCGATCTACACCGCGGCGATCGACCGCGAACTCAACAGCCACGGCTACATCCTGCCGGGCCTGGGCGACGCGGGCGACCGCATCTTCGGCACGAAGTAAGGCTCGCCCCCAGGCTGCGCGGCACTTCGTGTCCGCTTCGCCTTCCCCCTACCGGGGGCAACACCAGAGGCCCGGCGGAGCCGGTTCCTCGGTGTTTCCCGAAGGGAGCGGCGATCGGGCATGGCGCTTGCAGCGCTTGAATTTTTTACGACCCAGGAGAAGACCGTGACAGCACGCCGTCAATTGATCATTCGTTCCGTCGCCATTGCCGCAGCGCTCGCTGCAGGCGCGCCGGGCATCGCGCTCGCGCAGGCCAAGCTCAAGGTGGCGGCGGTGTACACCGTGCCGTTCGAGCAGCAATGGGTGGGGCGCATCCACAAGGCGCTCAAGGCGGCCGAGGCGCGCGGGGAGATCGAATACAAGGCCACCGAGAACGTCAGCAACGCCGACTACGAGCGCGTGATGCGCGAATACGCCACGGGCGGCAATCAGCTGATCCTGGGCGAGGTGTTCGGCGTGGAAGCCGCGGCGCGCAAGGTCGCGAAGGACTTTCCGAAGGTCGCCTTCCTGATGGGCTCTTCGCTCAAGCCGCAGGCGCCCAACTTCAGCGTGTTCGACAACTACATCCAGGAGCCGGCGTACCTGAGCGGCATGGTGGCCGGCGGCATGACCAAGAGCAACCGCATCGGCATGGTCGGGGGCTTCCCGATTCCCGAGGTCAACCGCCTGATGAACGCTTTCATGGCGGGCGCCAAGGAAACGAACCCGAAGGTGGAGTTCAGCGTGAGCTTCATCAACAGCTGGTTCGACCCGCCCAAGGCCAAGGAAGCGGCCTTCGCGATGATCGACAAGGGGGCCGACGTGATGTATGCCGAGCGCTTCGGCGTCTCGGATGCCGCCAAGGAAAAGGGCAAGCTCGCGATCGGCAACGTGATCGACACGCAGGGCCAGTACCCCGACACGGTGGTCGCCTCGGCCCTGTGGAACTTCGAACCCTCGGCCGACCGCGCGATCAAGCTCGTGAAGGAAGGCAAGTTCGCCGCAGAAGACTACGGCGTCTATTCGCAGATGAAGCACAAGGGCTCGGAGCTCGCGCCGCTCGGCACGTTCGAGAAGAAGGTGCCCGCCGACATCGTCGCCAAGGTGAAGGCCAAGCAGGCCGACATTCTCTCGGGCAAGTTCACCGTGAAGGTGGACGACGGCCAACCCAAGTCCACCGCAAAGTGAACAAGCCGATGACGATGCGCTGGCGCACTCTTGTCGCAGCCGGTGTGCTGGCCCTCGGGCTCACGGGCTGCGTCGGTGTCTACAAGGGCGCCGGCGCCAGCATCGACAGCAGCACGCGGCTGGACGACACGCCGCGCATCGCGGTGATCTCCGCGTTCGAGCCCGAGCTCAAGCTGCTGCTCGCGCGCCTGCAGGGCCCCGCGAAACACAGCGCGAACGGCGTCGAGTTCACCACCGGCACGCTCGAAGGCAAGCCGGTCGTGCTGTTCCTCTCGGGCATCAGCATGACGAACGCGACGATGAACACGCAGCTCGTGCTCGATCGTTTTCGCGTGACGGGCATCGTGTTCAGCGGCATCGCGGGCGGCGTGAACCCGTCGCTGCACGTGGGCGACGTGACGGTGCCCGCGCAATGGGGCCAATACCTCGAAGTGCTGATGGCGCGCGAAACCGCGCCCGGCAAGTACACCGCGCCGCCCTTCATCAAGGACGCCACCTTCCCCAACTTCGGCATGGTGCATCCGCGCCCGGTCGAGGTCCGTTCGGCGGCGAAGCCCGGCATCGAGCGCAAGTTCTGGTTCGAAGTCGATCCGAAGATGCTCGAGGTGGCCCGCAGCATCCGCACGGTCGACCTGGCCAACTGCAGCGCCGGCAAGTGCCTCACGCGCAAGCCCCAGCTCGTGATCGGCGGCAACGGCGTCTCGGGCCAGGCCTTCATGGACAACATGGCCTTCCGCCAGTACACGTTCAAGACTTTCCAGGCCAACGTCCTCGACATGGAAACCGCGGCGGTGGGCATGGTGGCCTACAGCAACGGCGTGCCCTACATCGCCTTCCGCTCGCTCAGCGACCTCGCGGGCGGTGGCGGCGGCGAGAACGAGATGGGCACCTTCATGGGCATCGCGGCCGACAACTCGGCCAAGGTGATGCTGGCGTTCCTGGCTGCATGGAAGTGATCCGGCCTTTGCTCCCTCCCCTTCCGGGGGAGGGCTGGGGTGGGGGCACGCGGCCTTCGATCGATCACCGTGGGGTTGCGGGCGCCGCTTGCCCCCATCCCAGCCTTCCCCCATTAGGGGAAGGAGCAAGACCTTCATGACTCCTACGACCGTGCTTCGCCTTCAAGGCATCACCAAGCGCTTCGGCACTCTCGTCGCCAACGACGCGATCTCCCTCGACCTGCAGGCCGGCGAAGTGCTCGCGCTGCTCGGCGAGAACGGCGCGGGCAAGTCCACGCTGATGTCGATCCTGTTCGGCCACTACGTCGCCGACGAAGGCGGCATCGAGGTGTTCGGCGCGCCGCTGCCGCCCGGCAACCCCAAGGCGGCGCTGGCCGCGGGCGTGGGCATGGTGCACCAGCACTTCACGCTGGCCGACAACCTCACCGTGCTCGACAACGTGATGATGGGCACCGAGCCGCTGTGGCGCCCGGTGTCGCGCCGTGCCGCGGCGCGCGCCAGGCTGCTCGAAGTGGCGCAGCGCTTCGGCCTGCCGGTACAGCCGGACGCGAAGATCGGCAGCCTCTCGGTCGGCGAACGCCAGCGCGTGGAAATCCTCAAGGCGCTGTACCGCGGCGCGCGCATCCTGATCCTGGACGAGCCGACGGCCGTGCTCACGCCGCAGGAGAGCGAGGCGCTGTTCGCCACGCTCGCGCAGATGGTGGCGCAGGGCCTGTCGGTGATCTTCATCAGCCACAAGCTGGGCGAGGTGCTGCGTGTGTCGCACCGCATCGCCGTGCTGCGCGGCGGCAAGCTCGTGGCAGAAGCACGCACGGCCGACACCACGCAGGCGCAGCTCGCGCTCTGGATGGTCGGCCATGCGGTCGACGCACCGCAGCGGCGGCCCGCCAAATCGGTCGGCGACGCGGTCTGCGTGCTCGACCATGTGAGCACAGCGTCCGCCAACGACGGCGGGCAGGACCGGCTGCGCGACGTGTCGCTCACGCTGCGCGCGGGCGAAATCACCGCCATCGCGGGCGTCTCGGGCAACGGCCAGGTCGCGCTGGCCGAACTGCTCTGCGGCACGCGCCGCGCCGTCTCCGGCACCGCCCAGTTGATGGGCCGCGCACTGCCGCCCTCGCCTGCCCGCCTGGTGCAGCGCGGCGTGGCGCGCATTCCCGAAGACCGGCATGCGGTCGGCGTGGTGGGCGACCTGCCGGTGTGGGAGAACGCAGTGTCCGAGCGGCTGCGCAGCCCGGTGTTCTCGCGCTGGTCCGTGTTCGTGCGGCGTGCGGCCGCCCGGCTGCATGCCCGGCGCATCGAAAAAGCATTCGACGTGCGCGGCGCAGGGCTCATGGCCCCGGCGCGCTCGCTCTCCGGCGGGAACATGCAGAAACTGATCCTGGGGCGCGCGCTGCTCGCCCCCGAGCACGCGGAAGACGCGGACAACAAGAAGTACCCCACGCGCGCGCCGCGCCTGATCGTCGCGCACCAGCCGACCTGGGGCCTGGACATCGGTGCCGTCGCCTACGTGCAGCAGCAGCTCATCGCCGCGCGCGATGCCGGCGCTGCGGTGCTGGTGATTTCCGACGACCTGGACGAAGTGCTCACGCTCGGCGACCGCGTGGCCGTGATGCACGGGGGGCACCTCGGCGAAGCGCGCCCGGCTGCGGCCTGGACGCGCGAAGCCATCGGCCTCGCGATGGCTGGCGCCACGAAAGGCGCCCCATGATGCGGCTCGAACGACGCCACGAAACCTCGCGCGCCGCGCTGGTGCTGGCGCCCATCGGCGCCGTGCTCTTCACGATGGTCGTGAGCGCGCTGCTCGTGCTGTGGGCCGGCGCGCCGGTCGGGCGCACCTACGCGCTGCTGCTCCAGGGCGGCTTCGGCTCGGTGTTCGCGTGGAGCGAGACGCTCACGCGCGCGATCCCGCTGATCCTCACCGGCCTCGCCGCAACGGTCGCCTTCAAGGCGCGGCTCTTCAACATCGGCGCGGAGGGGCAACTGTTTGCAGGAGCCCTTGCCGCCGTGGCCGTGGGCGGCATGCACGGCGGCACGGGCTTCGAACTCTCGCCCTGGGCGCTGTTCCCGCTGATGATGCTGGCCGCCGCCGTGGCGGGCGCCCTGCTGCTGCTGGGCCCGGCGCTCATGAAGAACAAGCTCGGCGTGGACGAGGTGGTGACGACGCTGCTCATCAACTTCATCGTGCTGCTCGGCGTCTCCGCGCTGCTCGACGGGCCGATGAAGGACCCGACCGCCATGGGCTGGCCGCAGAGCGTGTCGCTGCAGTCCGACCTCGAACTGGGCAAGCTCATCGCCCAGACGCGGGTGCACACCGGGCTGCTGTGGGCGGTGTCGCTGGCGGTGATCGTGTGGGCGATCTTCAAGTACACGGTGCTGGGCTTCGACATCCGCGCGGTCGGCGCCAATGCGCGCGCCGCCGCGTTCGCCGGCGTGCCGGTCACGCGCACCGTGGTGATGGTCGCGCTGCTCTCGGGCGCGCTGGCCGGGCTGGCCGGCGCCATCGAGGTGGCGGGCCGCACGAGCTACGTCACGCTCGACATGTCGCCGGGCTACGGCTACACCGGCATCGTGATCGCGATGCTCGCCGGGCTGCATCCGCTGGGTGTGATCGCCGCGGGCGTGTTCGTGGCCGGCGTGCTGGTCGGCGCCGACACCATGAGCCGTGCGGTGGGCGTGCCGACCTACATCGCCGACGTGATCGTCGCGGCCTCGCTGATCGCGGTGCTGGTGGCGACGCTGCTGACGCAATACCGCGTGCGGATGACGAAATGACGGCCTCCGCATCTTCGGTCTTGCTCCTTCCCCTTCCGGGGGAAGGCCGGGATGGGAGCATTGGCCTCCAGTGCGAGCGCCGCGTGCCCCCACCCCAACCCTCCCCCGGAAGGGGAGGAAGAAATTTCCAATGACGGATCTGCTGGACATTCTTTCCAACCCCGCCTTCTGGGTCGCGGTGCTGCGCATCGCCACGCCGCTCATCCTCGGCACGCTCGGCGTGCTGCTGTGCGAGCGCGCGGGCGTGCTCAACCTGGGCATCGAAGGGATCATGGTCGCGGGCGCCTTCACCGGATGGCTCGCGGTGTACGCCGGTGCGCCGCTCTGGGTCGGCGTCGGCGTGGCGGCGCTCACGGGCATGGTGTTCGGGCTGCTGCATGCCTTTCTCACCGTCGGGCTTGCGCTGTCGCAGCACGTCTCGGGGCTGGGCATCACGCTGCTGGCGACGGCGCTCAGCTATTTCGGCTACCGCGTGAGTTTTCCGAAGGTGAACACCCCGCCGACCATCACGCCGTTCGCGCCGATGGAGTGGCTGCCCGTCCCCATCCTCAACGCGCAGACCGCGCTCACGCTGTTCGCGCTGCTGCTCGTGCCGGCAGTCGGCTGGGTGCTGTACCGCACACCGCTCGGCCTGGCGCTGCGCATGGCCGGCGAGAACCCGCAGGCGGCCGAGAGCCAGGGCGTGTCGGTCGCGGCCACGCGCACCGGCGCCATCGTCGCGGGCTCGGCGCTGATGGGCATGGCGGGATCGTTCCTCACGCTCTCGGCCTTCAACGCCTTCTTCTTCAACATGGTCAACGGCCGCGGCTGGATCTGCGTGGCGCTGGTAGTGTTCGCCTCGTGGCGGCCCGGCAAGGCCCTGCTGGGGGCGCTGCTGTTCGCGTTCTTCGATGCGCTGCAGCTGCGGCTGCAACAATCGGGCGACGCCGTGCTGCCCTACCAGCTCTACCTGATGCTCCCCTACCTGCTGTCGATCCTCGCGCTCGTGCTGGTGGCGCGCAAGGCCAGCTATCCACAGGCGCTGATGAAGCCGTACCGCAAAGGGGAACGTTGAGATGATGAAGACGACTGCTGCAACCCTGCTCGCCGCCCTGCTCTCGCTCGGCGCGACCGGCGCCCATGCGCTGGGCAGCGACTACAGCTACGACACCTTCAAGACACCCGATGCGGTCACCTGGGTGCAGCTTTGCGGCACCTGGGGCAAGGATCACCAGGGCACCTACCGCGTGGTCCATGCGGACCAGTACGCGCAATCGTTCCTCTACGTGCAGTGGATGGCGCGCGATGCCAACGGCGGCCTCCATGCCGAGCACACGGTCGCCATCGCCGAACTCGACAACGACCACGCCGAGATCGCGCTCACCGACATCACCTGCCGCGCCACGCCGCGCGGCATCGTGGTGACGGCGAAGGCGTCGTCCGGGCATGACGACAAGCTGCGGCGAGTGACGATAGAGGTCGGCCCTGCGGCGGGCCAGTACCGTTATCGGGCGCAGCGCACGCGCTGAAGGAAGCCCGGGCGGGCTCAGCGCTTGAACGACGTCGCCAGGCCGTCGATGAACGTGCCGTACTTGCCGCAAGGAACGCCCTTGCGCGCGATGTGCTCCTTCGCCTTCTTGTCGGCCATGCCCATGACCTCGAAAAGCAGGGCGTCCTGCTCTTTCTCGGACGCAAGGCCACGCCGCTTCCCCTCCGTCCGCACGGCGTCGATCGACGCCCGGAAGAGCGGTTCGTGCTGCCCCTGCCAGGCCTTGAGGACAGGGCGGGTCGGGACCTTCTGCCTTTCGCAGTGATCGGACGCGAGGGACGCGTACTCGAAGTAGAGGAGGTTTTCCGTCGCAGCGCCGAGGGTCAGCGCGAAGCACATCGGCGCGCTGGCAAGCAACGCGGTCAGAACAAGGGCGGCTTTCATCGGGACCTTTGAAGTGTGGCGCGGGGATTCTCACGGAATCTCGCATGCCAAGCGCCATCGAGAAGGAAAATAGCGCTCACCCGATCTCACCGACCCCACGATGCTCGACCTCCTCATCACCAACGCCACCCTCCCCGACGGCCGCACCGGCATGTCGATCGCCGTGCAGGACGGACGCATCGCCGAAGTCACCGAAGGCCTGGCCGCCCCCGCGCAAGAAACCATCGACGCGCAGGGCCTGCTCGTCGCGCCGCACTTCGTCGATCCGCACTTCCACATGGACGCCACGCTGAGCTACGGCCTGCCGCGCGTCAACGAGAGCGGCACGCTGCTCGAAGGCATCGCGCTGTGGGGCGAGCTCAAGCCGCTGCTCACGGCCGATGCGTTGATCGAACGCGCCCTGGCCTACTGCGACTGGGCCGTGGCCAAGGGGCTGCTCGCGATCCGCACGCACGTGGACACCAGCGACCCCAGCCTGCTCGCCGTCGATGCGCTGCTCGAGGTCAAGCGACAGGTGGCGCCCTACATCGACCTTCAACTGGTCGCCTTTCCGCAGGACGGCGTGCTGCGCTCCCAGGGTGGCGTGGAGAACCTCACCCGCGCGCTCGACAAGGGCGTGGACGTGGTCGGCGGCATTCCGCACTTCGAGCGCACCATGGCCGACGGCGCCGCCAGCGTGAAGCTGCTGTGCGAGATGGCGGCCGAGCGCGGCAAGCTGGTGGACATGCACTGCGACGAGTCCGACGATCCGCTCTCGCGCCACATCGAGACGCTGGCCTTCGAGGCGCAGCGCCTCGGCCTGCAGGGCCGCGTGACCGGCTCGCACTGCACCTCGATGCATTCGATGGACAACTACTACGTGAGCAAGCTGCTGCCCCTGGTCGCGCAGAGCGGCGTGGCGGTCATTGCGAATCCGCTCATCAACATCACGCTGCAGGGCCGCCACGACACCTACCCCAAGCGCCGCGGCATGACGCGCGTGCCCGAGCTCATGGCCGCCGGCGTGAACGTCGCCTTCGGCCACGACTGCGTGATGGACCCCTGGTACGGCATGGGCTCGGGCGACATGCTCGAAGTGGCGCACATGGGCCTGCACGTTGCACAGATGACGAGCCAGGCCGGCATCCGCCAGTGCTTCGAAGCGGTGACGACGAACGCCGCGCGCGTGATGCACCTGGAGGGCTACGGCATCGCCGCAGGCTGCGACGCGAGCTTCGTGTTGCTGCAGGCGCGCGATGCGGTCGAGGCGATCCGCCTGCGCGCGACGCGGCTCAAGGTGTTCCGCAAGGGCAAGCTGCTGGCGGAAACGCCCGCCGCTACGGCTGGGCTGCACCTGCCGGGCCGGGCGCAGGCGACCAGCTGGATGACTCCCAAGGCTTGAGCCCATGCAGGGCTTCGCATTCCGGCCGATGCGGGCCTCGGACCTGCCGCTGCTGTGCGAATGGCTCGGCCGCCCGCATGTGGCCGAGTGGTGGGGCGCCGCGCCTTCGCAGGCCGAAGTCGACGAAGACTACCCGCCGATGCTGTCTCCGAAATCGACCGACCGTGCGTACATCGCCCTGCTGGACGGTGCGCCGATCGGCTACATCCAGTCCTATGTCGTCATGGGTTCGGGCAACGGCTGGTGGAGCGATGAGCTCGATCCGGGTGCGCGCGGCATCGACCAGTTCCTCGCGCATGCCGACCAGTTGAACCGCGGGCTGGGCAGCGCGATGGTCCGCGCATTCGTGGACCTGTTGTTCGAAGACGCGGCCGTGACGAAGGTGCAGACAGATCCTTCACCGGCCAATCACCGCGCGATCCGCAGCTACCGGCGCGCCGGCTTTCACGCCCAGGGCGAAGTGACAACGCCGGACGGCCCGGCACTGTTGATGGTGCGAGCCCGATGAATCGTCGCTGGAGACAAGCAGTCTGAAAGTGCACGGCGCGTGCCGTTGCGCCGCCATGGCGCCAGATCAGCCCCGCCCTGCCCCTCGGAGATCGCACCACATGTGCACCTTGGCCAGCAGAGAACCATCGACCGCAATGGCCAGCGGCTCGACACCGAAGACCTGGAAGCCGCAGTTGTCGTACAGCGTCTGTGCCGGCGCGTTGCCCTCGGTCACCGTGAGCTGCACCAGCCGCAACCCGCCGTGCGCACGCGCATGGTCGAGCACGGCATCGACCAGCCGGCGGCCGAAGCCCGCGCGACGTGCCGACGCCTTCACCGACATGCCGAACAACGTGGCCTTGTGGCGCGCCCGTTCGCGGTCCTCGAAGCTCAGGCCGGCGGCGCCGGCCAGCGCGCCCATATCGTCGAATGCACCGAAGACCACGCTCGGCGCATCTGCCTCGGCGCCCAGGCGCTTCTCCCACCAGCTCAATGGCAGGCCTTCGCGCTCGCCGACCGTGGAGGTGAAGGCACTGGGATGCGTCGCGTAGGCGTCGAGCATCAGGGCGCGGTAGGCGGCGGCGTCCGCGGCGGTCAGTCGGCGAACGAGGTTGCGGTCTTTCAGGGCGTTTTCTTCAGAAGCGGACACAGACGGATTGCCTTTCCTGCAGCACGGCCTCCTGGCCGAAATTCTTGCGGTACGTGTCGATGATGTTGGCGATGGCTGCGTCGTCCTTCGCGGTGCGCGGATGCAGCAAGACCACGAGCTTCAAGGGTTCGCGCACCACGCCGCCCGAGGCGCCGCGCCATTGGCCGACGGCATCGAGCACCGTGAGGCCCTGCGGGAATGCGGGGGTCACGGTGGCGTCGAGGAAGCCAGCCCACTGCGCGTCCGACACCTGCCCGCCTGCCGGTATGGCGCGGCCGAAGAAGAGTGTGTCGCGCTCGAAGGCATCGAAGCCGGGTCCGCAGGACTTGTCTGAGATCGCGCCGGGAGGCAAAGCACCGCAGCCCGCGAGCGCGCCAATCATGAAGGCGGACGCTACCGACCGGGCGCGGGAAGAAACGCTTGTCATGGCGTGCGCCCTCGACGTTCAACCCAGCCGGAAGACGAGCGGCGCAGGCGCGCCTTCTGTTTCCGGCGTACCGAAATCGAGCAGCCGCCATCCCGGCTCCCACCGCTGCACGCGCCCCTCGGCGATGGCGGCTTCGAGCACGGTCTGGGCTTCTTCGGGCTGCTGCCAGTTGAGCGCCAGGGCCCGCAGGTCCCAGTCCCACCACGGGCAGGCCCGGATGCGTTCGATGAGCGCATCCGGAAAGCGCTGGCGAATCACCCGCGCGGGCACGCCGCCGACGATGGTGAACGGCGCCACGTCCTTGGTCACGATGGCCCCGGCGCCGATCACTGCGCCATCGCCGATGGTCACGCCGCCACGGATGCTCACGCGCGAGCCGATCCACACGTCATGCCCGATGTTCACGCTCGTGTGCGACCAGAAACCGCCGACCGGTTGATGGCGGTACGGCGCCGGAAAATTCGGGGCAAAGCTCAGCATGTGCGTGGTGAACCAGTCGGAGGGGTGGTCCGACAGCACCTGCACGCCGTCACCGATCGAGCAATAGCGTCCCACATGCACCGCATTGAGTGCGCCGCCCGGCGAGAGCGTGGTGTACGCCCCCAGCGACCCACCGATGACGCGCACCGCATGCCAGATGCGTACCGGCGTCTCGAAGCGGAACGGGATCGACAACTGCACACCCGCCGAGAGAAACATCCCATGCGCCTCCAGGCCGGTGGACAGCTCGGGGGTGATGGTCAGGTTCTGGTCCATGGGATGGCGGTGGTGTGCTTGAAGGATCAGGCCTCGGGCGCGATGGCTTCGGCGTATTCGTAGAGCGCGCCGAGGATTTCTTCGCCGCGCTCGTCCGCGGTCTCGGAGAGCGCATCGACTTCGCTGAACAGTTGCTCGATGGTGCGCGCCCCACCCTCGCCATGGAAGAGGCGCGCCACGCGCAGCGCCTCCCAGCGTTCGGCTTCTTCAGGCGCGAGCGATTCGGGCCAGTTGCGCGCGCGGTAGCGGAACACGATCTCCTCGAGGCGGCCGTCGTCGAAGCCGGTGCGGTCCTTGGCAAGCTCGCCGGCCGAGAGGCCTCGAAGCTGGTTCAGGCGCCGGCGATCGGCGTTGCCGACGAAGCCGCCGTAGAGGTCCTCATCGACGTCGGGCGTGGCCTCCTTCGGCCGCGCGTACACCTGCGACCAGATGGCGCTCATGTCGGGCAGGTCGCGCGCGATGGCGGCGTGGCGCATGGCGGCGTCGAGGTCCACACCCCAGCGCTCGGCCATCGGCGCCGCGAGCGTGCGCAGGTTGCCGACCACCATCGGCGATTTGTTGAGGTGGATGCCTTTCACCGGCAGGCGCACCACGCCTTCGGGCAGGTCGGCGGTGCGGGTGAAGAGGCGCAGGCGCAGGGTCTCGACATCGATGTCCCGCAGCTCGCTCGGGTCGTGGGCGAGGTCCCAGGCGAGCAGCTCGTTCTTGTTGGTGGGGTGGCTCGCGAGCGGCCACATCACGGCGAGGCAACCGCGCTCGACCGGGAACATGCCCGAGACGTGCAGGAACGGCTTGGCGGTCTCGCGCATCGCAGGCAGGCCGAGTTCGCTCGCCACGCGGTCCTTCCTGTGCAGGCCGAAGGCGAAGTCGAAGAGCTTGGGCTGCCTGTCGCGGATGAGCCGCGCGAGCGCAATGGTCGCGCGCACGTCGGAGAGCGCATCGTGCGCGGACTCGTGCAGCAGGCCGTTGGCGCGCGCCAGGTCTTCGAGCTTGAAGCTCGGCTTGCCGTCTTCCTTCTTCGGCCACTCGATGCCTTCGGGACGCAGCGCGTAGGTCAGGCGCACCACGTCGAGCAGGTCCCAGCGGCCGCAGTCGTTCTGCCACTCGCGCGCATACGGATCGATCAGGTTGCGCCAGAAGAGGAAGCGCGTGACCTCGTCGTCGAAGCGGATCGTGTTGTAGCCCACCCCGATGGTGCCGGGCTGGGAGAAGGCGCGTTCGATCTGCGCGGCGAACTCGTGCTCGGGGATGCCGCGTTCCAGGCAAACCTGCGGCGTGATGCCGGTGATCAGGCAGGCCTCGGGGCTGGGCAGGTAGTCCGGCGCGGGCTTGCAATAGATCATCAGCGGCTCGCCGACCTCGTTGAGTTCGGCATCGGTGCGGATGCCGGCAAACTGCGAGGGCCGGTCGCGACGCGGCACGGCGCCGAAGGTTTCGTAGTCGTGCCAGAGGAAGGTGTGGTTCATTCAGAGCAAGGGTGAAAACAGGCGCGCAATGGAATCGCCGAGGCGGCGCCAGAAATTCTGCGACCGGTTGGCGCGCACCGCGCCGGAACTGTGCAGGTCGGTCTCGAACTGCGCAGCCAGCGGCCGGGCCAGCGCAGGACCGTAGACCACCGCGCAGACCTCGAAGTTGAGCCGGAAGCTGCGGTTGTCGAAATTCGCGGTGCCGATCATCGCGCAATGCTCGTCGACCACCAAGGTCTTGGAGTGCAGCATGCGCGCCTTGTACTCCCAGACCTTGACGCCCGCGGCGATCAGCTCGTCGAAGTACGAGCGCGCGGCGGCGCTCACGATGGCCGAGTCGCTGCGGCGCGGCACCAGCAAGCGCACATCGACGCCGCGCAGCGCGGCGCTGGTGAGCGCCATCAGCGCGGGCTCGCCCGGCACGAAATAAGGCGTGGTGAGCCAGGCCCGGTGCGTGGCCGAATGGATCGCCTCGACGTGCATGCGGTGGATGGGCTCGAGCATGTTGTCGGGGCCGCTGGTCACGATCTGCACGGGGATGTCGCCCGCATCGAGCTGCGGCAGCATCGCGGCCATCGTGTCGTCCATGCCGCGCGGGTCCTCGCCGGTGGCGTAGGTCCAGTCCTCGAGGAACGTCGTTTGCAGCCAGCGCACCGCGCTGCCCTCGATGCGCAGGTGCACGTCGTGGTACGCGTCGGGGTTGGTGCGCTTGTCTTCCTCGTCGGTGATGTTCACGCCGCCCGTGAAGCCCACGCGGCCGTCGCACACCACGATCTTGCGGTGGGTGCGGTAGTTGGTCACCGGGCGCAGGCGCCGGCCGATCTTGGTGTCATGGAAGAGCGCGACCTTCACGCCCGCCTCGTGCAGCGGCGCCATGAACTTGCGGCCGATGCGCTTGGAGCCCAGCGCATCGAGCAGCAGGCGGACGACGACGCCCTCCTTCGCGCGCTCGACCAGCAGGTCGCGCAGCGCGGTGCCGATCTTGTCGGGCTCGAAGATGTAGTACTCGAGGTGGACGTGATCCTTGGCCGCGCGCACGGCCTCGAAGATCGCGTCGAAGGTGCGTGCGCCGCCGGAGAGCAACTCCACGTCGGACACGCTCGACACCGGCAGCCCGCAGGCCGCAGTGCCCAGCCGCGCCATCTGCTGCAGCGCCGGCGGCGCGTTCTGCGCCGCATCGCGCAGCCGGGCGATATCAGCCTGCGCCGACGCCCCGGCGCGGCTGCGCAGACGCTTGATGCGCTGCTTGCGCAGGCGCTGCGGCCCGAGGAAGTAATAGACGACGAAGCCCGCGAAAGGCAGCAGCGCCAGCGACAGGATCCAGCTCATCGTGGACACCGGCGCGCGCTTCTGCATCACGATCCAGATCGACAGCACAGCGATGTAGCCGCTCCACGCCAGGGAGAGGCCGGTTTTCCATTCGGGGCTGAGGACGGGGAGGATCAAGGGAACGAAGATGGGTGATAGGTGTGGCCGCCCAAAGAAAAAGGCCGGCAGCGCGATGCTACCGGCCTTTGGAGGCGGTTCCGCGGCCTCATCGGCCACGGAATGCCCGGTTTCTTCAACCGGCTGCTGCTTCTTCCGCCTCTGGCTTGGACTTGCCTTCCTTCTTCGGAAGCGGCTGGATGTCCAGCAACACTTCGTCCTTGTCGTCGAGGTCGACTTCAAGGCGACCGCCGTCGGTCAGGCGACCGAAGAGCAGTTCGTCGGCCAGTGCACGACGGATCGTGTCCTGGATCAGACGCTGCATCGGACGCGCGCCCATCAACGGATCGAAGCCCTTCTTCGCCAGGTGCTTGCGCAGCTTGTCGCTGAAGGTGACTTCCACCTTCTTCTCGGCCAGCTGCGTTTCCAGCTGCAGCAGGAACTTGTCGACCACGCGCAGGATGATGTTTTCATCGAGCGCCTTGAAGTTGACGATGGCATCCAGCCGGTTGCGGAACTCGGGCGAGAACAGGCGCTTGATGTCGCCCATTTCGTCGCCCGCCTGGCGCGGGTTGGTGAAGCCGATGGTCGCCTTGTTCATGGTCTCGGCACCCGCGTTCGTCGTCATGATGATGATGACGTTGCGGAAGTCGGCCTTGCGTCCGTTGTTGTCGGTCAGCGTGCCATGGTCCATCACCTGCAGCAGCACGTTGAAGATGTCCGGATGCGCCTTCTCGATTTCGTCGAGAAGCAGCACCGAATGCGGCTTCTTCGTGACGGCCTCGGTCAGCAGACCACCTTGGTCGAAACCGACGTAGCCCGGAGGCGCGCCGATCAGGCGGCTCACCGCGTGACGCTCCATGTACTCCGACATGTCGAAGCGGATCAGCTCGATGCCCATGATGTAGGCAAGTTGCTTGGCCGCTTCGGTCTTGCCGACGCCCGTGGGACCGGAGAACAGGAACGAGCCGATCGGCTTGTCGCCCTTGCCCAGACCCGAACGCGCCATCTTGACCGCCGAGGCGAGCACTTCGAGCGCCTTGTCCTGGCCGAACACCACGCTCTTGAGGTCGCGCTCGATCGTCTGCAGCTTGCTGCGGTCGTCGTTGCTGACATTGGCCGGGGGAATGCGCGCGATCTTCGCGACGATTTCCTCGACCTCGGTCTTGCTGATGGTCTTCTTGCGCTTGCTCGGAGGCAGGATGCGCTGGGCGGCACCGGCTTCGTCGATGACGTCGATCGCCTTGTCGGGCAGGTGACGGTCATTGATGTACTTGGCGCTCAGTTCGGCGGCGGCCTGCAGGGCTGCCACTGCGTACTTCACGCCATGGTGTTCCTCGAAGCGCGACTTCAGGCCCTTGAGGATGTCGACGGTTTCCTGCACCGACGGCTCGACCACGTCGACCTTCTGGAAACGACGCGACAGGGCCGCATCCTTCTCGAAGATGCCGCGGTATTCGGTGAACGTGGTCGCACCGATGCACTTGAGCTGGCCGCTCGAGAGCGCGGGCTTCAGCAGGTTCGACGCATCGAGCGTGCCGCCCGAGGCTGCACCCGCACCGATCAGCGTGTGGATTTCGTCGATGAAGAGCACCGCGTTCGGCTTGTCCTTGAGCGACTTGAGCACGCCCTTCAGGCGCTGCTCGAAATCGCCGCGGTACTTGGTGCCGGCCAGCAATGCGCCCATGTCAAGGGAGTAGACCTGCGCCTCGGCGAGGATTTCAGGCACGTCGCCCTGGGTGATGCGCCATGCCAGGCCTTCTGCAATCGCGGTCTTGCCAACGCCGGCCTCGCCCACGAGCAGCGGGTTGTTCTTGCGCCGGCGGCACAGGATCTGGATGACGCGCTCGACCTCGTATTCGCGGCCGATCAGCGGATCGATCTTGCCGTCCTTGGCGAGCTGGTTGAGGTTTTGCGTGAACTGCTCGAGCGGCGATGCCTTCTCGTTGCGTTCGCCGCCGCCCTCTTCACCTTCGCCCTGAGGCGCTTCGCCACTGCCCTTGACGGCTTCCGGCGGATCGCTCTTCTTGATGCCGTGGGCAATGAAATTGACCACGTCCAGACGGGTCACGCCCTGCTGATGGAGGTAGTAGACCGCGTGCGAGTCCTTTTCTCCGAAGATCGCGACCAGCACGTTGGCGCCGGTGACTTCCTTCTTGCCGTTGCCGGTGGACTGCACATGCATGATGGCGCGCTGGATCACGCGCTGGAAACCCAGCGTCGGCTGGGTGTCTACATCGTCGGTACCCGCCACTTGCGGCGTGTTGTCCTTGATGAAGTTGGTGAGCGACGCCCGAAGGTCGTCGACGTTCGCCGAGCAGGCGCGCAGAACCTCTGCGGCGCTCGGGTTGTCCAGCAAAGCGAGCAGCAGATGCTCCACGGTGATGAACTCGTGGCGCTGCTGCCGGGCCTCGACGAAGGCCATGTGCAAGCTGACTTCCAGTTCCTGGGCAATCATGTGATTTCCTTTTGCCTTGCTGTAAATAAGTTCTCAGATGGGTTGGAGCTTGCGCAATTCAACAGGTTCACGCAACAGGCTCACTGACACATTGCAGCGGGTGCCCAGCCTGCTGCGCGGCCTCCATGACCTGATTCACTTTAGTGGCTGCCATGTCGCGGGAATAAACCCCACAGACGCCGCGGCCATCCAGGTGAATCTTCAACATGATCTGCGTCGCGGTTTCGCGGTCTTTGCTGAAGTACTCCTGCAGCACCACGATCACGAACTCCATGGGGGTGTAGTCATCGTTCAGCATGACCACCTGGTACATCTGGGGCGGCGCAGTTTTCTGCGGCCGGCGCTCCAGAACGACCGAATCTCCGTCATCCCCGGCCGGTTTTTGGGCCGGAGGGGTGGGGGGAGTCTTGGGAATTCTCGTTGCCATGAAAAAGATTCTATAGAGCGTGCAAGCACCGTGCCGACGCAGGAAGACTTGGTGGCGCGTATTCGACAAAACAAGAGGCATCGTTGAGATTGAAGCTCAACAAACTTCAAGGGGAAGCATTCGGAAAGAAGATTCAGTGCACCCTTCAGGGGCTCCGCACGGCACGGCTTAGCGCACGCGACGTGGTATCCCGAGTTCGGAAACGTCCTTCGCGCACAAGCGAAGTTCATGGTGGATGGCAAAGCATGCTCTGCACGCGCCAGAACAACGACCGCCAGTTGAGACGACGATACAGACGCGAAGGTCATGCGACCCATGCTCGACCACCGCATCACCTTCCCAGTGTCAACCCGACGAGCGATCGTCCGGACTTCTGTGTTTTCTTCTGCGGTTTCTATTTTTTGATTTCACCGCCATTTCCACTTCCTGTCCCGAATCCGCTTGCGCGCGCTCTCTTGCCAACTGAGCTTTCATCCACATTGATTTGAGATCCGCCAAACGCTTGCGACCAACTTCATTTTGAAAGCAGGCAGCATCCTTAGCGTTTCGCGTCCAGACACCCCAAAGCTCATTAATCGCAGTAAATTCGATATCTTCCGGCGGAAGCATTGTGACGAATCGTGCTGTCAACGAAAAAAAAGCGACGAACGGATGCTCAAAGGACATCCCAAGCCGCTCGGAAGCTCGTCTTGCACTGTCCAGCGAGTCGGTGCCCTCGAAGAATAATTCCTTCGCCTTTGTTTTTTCAATCATCGCAAGGCGAATACTTTCTTTAAGGCAAATCGTACCTAGCGTGGTAAATGCAAATGCATGCTTCTCCAGACTCACCGCATTGTGCGAAAAAGAATATGCTTTGTCGTAGTGCTCCAACTCATATTCAAGCAAAGCGCGCTGATCCCAAAATCTAGAACTCCAACCATACGCATACTCCAAATCATCAAAAATAATCGGCGCCCTTATTCCAACGTCCCTAACCAAAGCCTCTTGATCCAGCAACTCCCTAACAATTCTGTGCGGTTTTGATTTGGAGATAATTGTGGAGGGGTTTATAAGCGGCGCCAGATTCTTAGCAACCATTACCACCGAAGCATATCGCTCCTCGGACGTCAAGACACTTTCCCAAACGTATTCACTAATTATTCGATGGCGCAACCTGACTCCGTGTGAATCTCGGATGATTAGGCTTTCTGAATCGGAATCTTTTGCCAAAGAGATTTTTAGGGACTCAAATCCACCAGCCCGTGAAAGAGCGAGAGTTAGGGGAAGAGCATGTCCAAATCGATGCGTACATGCAATTGCGGCAATCAATTCGCGATTGGCGCCAGCATTTAGCTCAGAGGCGACATATCTCGCAACTCGAGAACGAAAACCTTCGCCGAACTCAATTTGGGATAGGCATTCGACAAGTTCCGCTCGCCAAGACTCTTTCATCAAATGCTCAATATCGACGTTCTTTCGTTGAGCATATTTTCCTAACCGCCCCGCCAATCGTCGAGTTCGGACAATTTTTCGCATATCCAGGGGAGTTAGCGTTCGATATGGAAACTCAACTCTGAATTTATCCTCGACATCTAAGCGCAGACCACGCATTCGACTAATCCGCTCGGTTGCATAAATGCGGCACGGCAACCCTCTTTCTGCGCAACTTTGAACGAGGCGCCCAATGGCAGCACTATGATCTGCCGCGTCATCGAATAGGAGAACAACCTCTGGCGTCAAGTCCATAAAAGATAACGCACTTGTTACGTCAATTGCATTTTCATTCCTAAATAGGTACGGCCTCAGCCCCAGCGATAACGCAGCTTTGGCCAACCGAAGAATGCCTGTCGATTTGCCAGTAGCGAACGCGCCATACAACAAACCCACGAAATTCTTGCGCGCCACCATGAGTTGCGCCGCATGAAAAGTTTTGCTCAACTCTACATCTCGATCTGCCTGAACATCGCTCCAAGAGGGTTGGTCGCCGCTATAAAAGTCACCCTCGACTCTAAATGCGACATCCGTATGAAGCAACTCTCTAAACTGCCCCACAAATCGCTCGATAACGCCCGGAGGGTATTTTTTTATTTTCTCTTCATTATTTTTTCTATACTTATTTAAGTCAGCATGAACAGCATCGAAAAAGGCTTCGCCGGTCGCACTAACGGGAATCAACCCAAAGCGCTGCAATTTAGCGGCCTGAGCGACGCTAAACCCCGGCGTCACAATCAGCGAAGGAATGCCGGCCGAGGTCATTGATTGATTACTCATTCTTGTGGCAACAATAAAATCAGGCTCCTCCGAAAATTTTGCGCCGCAAATGATAAATGGGTCTTGCACATAGCTTGACTGAAAAGCGGCGTGCCAAGGTGGCAGTGCCTGAGTGACCTCGGAATACTCAAGCGGAGAAAAAACAACATCATCTTTGTAGTTCTTTAAACGCTCCGCAATTCCATGCAAATGGACAATCTGGAGCTCCTTGTCCGATACCGCGACCGGCCGCAGAGGTTCGCGCCATGAAATGCTTGACAGCTTTCCGTATTGGAACCGGTTTTTTATGTCTTCAAAGGCAACTTCTAGAACATCGTCAATATTCAACGTCCAAATACGCCGCCAGTAAATTTGCAGAATTTTTATCTGCCAAGTTGGCTTGCAGCCAGTAAATCGGCGTAGGAGAAATTCCCTGAGCGTGCGCTCTTCGTTAGCTTTCGCTTCTTCGTAGACAAAAGACAAGTTATCAAGCTCATCTTGTTCAAAATTAAATTTGCAAACTTTGGCTATATCTTGGGAAGTTTTTTTCGCGAGCTGAAGTTCAACGCCGTCTCCTCCTGGAGCCCCCAGACTAACTCCAGCACCACACATGAGTTGGTACTGCCCCTCTGCGATACCTCGAATAATTGTTTGGGCGGTTTTTCTTTCAACTCCCAACGCTTCAAGCTCACTCGCTACCATTTTTAATTCCTAGTAATAGACTTTGCGACGTTTGGTCTCGCAATCGCGAACCTTACGCTGCTCTCAACTGCTGGGGCCACGAGAGAGCAAACTATCGTTACATTCTCGTCGCCACATGTCCATGCGTGATAGCGCGATGTATCCAGAACTCGACGAAAGTGGCGCGCCATCGACCCATCACTTCGAGTGAAAGCGTGTCACAACGTAGGCCTGCCTAAAGGGGTCTCCTCTACGTCGCGAACTTGAGGCCGAAAGCTGGACCTCTTGTTCTCAAGTGAAGTCCTACTTAGATTCATCATGTATGCGAACGTATGTGGCGTTGTTTATAGGCTCTCGCGAGGCCGTCAGGTTCGCTATCACTCTGCCCCTTTTGGCCTGGATCCTTGATACAGCCGCCAGTCCTGCAAACCATGCATCAGGGCGACTTGGGTAAGTACCACCTCCAACCTTTAAGCGTCGAAAAATTAAAAGCTCGCGCGCATCTTCCACATGCTCCAGAACGACATATTGAAAACGTCCTAAGGCAAGTTCATCGATCACTAACGACAAACGTCCGACTCCCATAATGTGAGCTTCCTTAACAGCAGTTTTTCGACCCTCATTTTTAGATCGAAATTCCGTTTATGAGTGTCGCCAATCGTCTCGTAAGGAGCTCATCTGCGCCGTAACTTTTCGCGCGCTGCCGCCACGGGCATTGACAAGTTAAGGCTAGCTCTTAGTCCAGGGCATCAGGCTCTAGGGATTCAAGTAGCTATGTAGAAAGACCGCAAAGAACTTGCAAGGCTTGATTCCTCGCTTATTGGTAATGCGCGCATCCACGCGCCCAAGAAAAAGCCCTCGAATTCCTTTGGAAATTCGAGGGCTCGATGCAGCAACGTCTTATGACGTCAAAGCGCTTTACGTATTGACTACATGTGCTCGATCATGACCTGTCCAAACCCCGAGCAGCTCACCTGCGTCGCACCTTCCATCAGGCGCGCGAAGTCATAGGTCACCCGCTTGCTGGCAATCGACTTTTTCATCGCGCTGATGATCAGGTCAGCCGCTTCGGTCCAGCCCATGTGGCGCAGCATCATTTCGGCCGAGAGGATTTCGGAGCCGGGGTTCACGTAGTCCTTGCCCGCGTACTTGGGCGCCGTGCCGTGCGTGGCTTCGAACATCGCGACGGTGTCGCTCAGGTTCGCGCCCGGGGCGATGCCGATGCCGCCGACCTGTGCGGCCAACGCGTCGGACACGTAGTCGCCGTTGAGGTTGAGCGTGGCGATCACGCTGTATTCGGCGGGACGCAGAAGAATCTGCTGCAGGAACGCATCGGCGATGCTGTCCTTGACGGTGATGTCCTTGCCCGACTTCGGGTTCTTGAACTTCATCCACGGACCGCCGTCGATCAGCTCGGCGCCGAACTCCTTGGCGGCCAGGGCGTAGGCCCAGTCACGGAAGCCACCTTCGGTGAACTTCATGATGTTGCCCTTGTGGACGATGGTCACGCTGGGCTTGTCGTTGTCGATGGCGTACTGGAAGGCCTTGCGCACCAGGCGCTCGGTGCCTTCGATCGACACGGGCTTCACGCCGATGCCGGAGGTATTGGGGAAGCGAATCTTCTTCACACCCAGCTCGTCCTGCAGGAACTTGATGAGCTTCTTGGCCTTGTCGCTCTCGGCTTCGAACTCGATGCCGGCGTAGATGTCTTCCGAGTTCTCGCGAAAGATGACCATGTTGGTCTTGTGCGGCTCGCGCACCGGGCTGGGCACGCCTTCGAAATACTGGATGGGGCGCAGGCACACGTAAAGGTCGAGTTCCTGGCGCAGCGCGACGTTCAGCGAGCGGATGCCGCCGCCGACGGGCGTGGTAAGCGGGCCCTTGATGGAGACCACATAGTCGCGCACCGCGTGCAGGGTTTCCTCGGGGAGCCAGACATCGGGGCCATAGACCTTGGTCGACTTCTCGCCGGCATAGACCTCCATCCATTGGATCTTCTTCTTGCCACCGTAGGCCTTGGCCACCGCGGCGTCCACCACCTTGAGCATCACCGGCGTGATGTCGAGCCCCGTCCCGTCGCCCTCGATGAAGGGAATGATCGGTTGGTCAGGCACATTCAGCGAGTTGTCGGCGTTGACCGTGATCTTCTGGCCTTCGGCCGGGACTTTGATGTGCTGATAGCTGGGCATGAGGGCGAAGGCTCCGGGAGTGGTGTAATTTTGACGACTGTCAGCGAATTCAGACAGCGAGGGGGTTCCGGTGTACAAACGGCTAACAAATCGCTGTACATTTTAGACGCTGCCCATCAGCTGGCGTTTGTCAACCACGGGGCCAATGGGCTCGTTAGTGGCTGACCTTCTGCTCGCCGGGAGGCGTTTCCAACCAATTCTCGATAGAGGAATCTTCAATGAGCAAAATTCTCGCAGTCATGATCGCTGGTCTGTTCGCAGCTGGCGCCTATGCCCAAAACCCGGCCGGCGCCACGCCCGAACAAGGGAACGCAACCAACAGCAAGCCGCAAGCACGTGCTGAAGCCAAGAAGGAAGCCAAGCCCGCCGGTCAAGTGGCTGCTCCCGCTGGCGACATCGCCAAGACGCCTGAAGGCGGTGCTGTCGGTACCGACAAGGCTGCAGCCTCTGGCGAAAAGCGCGCCGAAACGCGCGACCAGCGTCGTCGCAACAAGGACGGCAGCGTCAAGCGCAAGTCGACCCAAGGCGGCACGCCCAAGTAATTTGGCGTCCCCTGAAAAAGCGCTCCTCGGAGCGCTTTTTTTTCGCCCGCCGCCAGCGAAGTACTGTCAACCGCGTGCAATGGGCTTCGTTGAATGTGCACCTTCCACAGGGAGGTGATCCAAATCAACGATATCAAAGGATTTCTCATGAACAAGCTGCTCGCAGCCCTGGTCGCCGGTCTTTTCGCTGCCAGTGCATTTGCCCAAACCGCTGAACCCGCCGCTGCCGCCCCGGCCGCACCTGCTGCCCAGAAGGCCAAGGCCAAGCACGCAGTCAAGAAGCACAAGGTTCGCCACGTTGCCAAGGCCCACACGGCTGCCGCCAAGAAGGTGTAAGCTTTCAAGCCCACCCGGCAATGCCCGCATCAGCGGGCATTTTTTATTGGTTACGGGCCGGGCCACTGCGGCCCTTGCCTTGAAAGAGTTGTCCGATGTTTCAGCGTTTAGCCGCCCTGCTCCTGCTGTCCGCCTCCTTCGTGATGCCGACGCATGCCCAACAGCAGCAACCCCAGACCGACCTTGCGCGCACGCAGCTGTCGGTCGGCTTGTACAAGATCGACACCCAGATCGCCCAGACGCCCCAGCAGCGTGAAATCGGCCTGATGTTCCGCAAGACCATGCCGCAGGCCGAGGGCATGATCTTCGTGTTCGAGCAGCCCGCCACGCAGTGCTTCTGGATGCGCAACACCCTGCTGCCGTTGACCGCCGCCTTCGTTGCCGACGACGGCCGCATCGTCAACCTGGTCGACATGCAGCCACTGACCGAGAACTCGCATTGCTCCGAGGAGCCTGTGCGCTATGTGCTCGAGATGAACCAGGGCTGGTTCGCCAAGAAGAACATCAAGAAAGGCGCCAAGCTCGGCGGCGAGCTGTTCTCAGCCGTCAAGCGCTGAGTTTCTGCTGGCTGTAGCCCATATACAGCCCACAAAAAAGCCGACCCGAGGGTCGGCTTTTTTCGTGCACAAACCTGGCTCAGCCGAAGTTCTTGGCAACGAAGTCCCAGTTCACCAGCTTGGCGAGGAAGGTCTCGACGAACTTCGGGCGCAGGTTGCGGTAGTCGATGTAATAGGCGTGCTCCCAGACGTCGACAGTCAGCAGCGCGGTGTCTGCAGTCGTCAGCGGCGTGCCGGCAGCGCCGGTGTTCACGATGTCCACCGAACCGTCGGCCTTCTTCACGAGCCACGTCCAGCCCGAGCCGAAGTTGCCGACAGCCGACTTCACGAAGGCTTCCTTGAAGGCGTCGTAGCTGCCCCACTTGGCATCGATGGCCTTGGCCAGCGCGCCGGTCGGTGCGCCGCCGCCTTGCGGCTTCATGCAGTTCCAGAAGAAGGTGTGGTTCCAGATCTGGGCGGCATTGTTGTAGATGCCGCCGCTGGCCTTCTTGATGATTTCTTCGAGCGTGAGGGCTTCGAACTCGGTGCCCTTCTGCAGGTTGTTGAGGTTCACGACGTAGGCGTTGTGATGCTTGCCGTAGTGGTACTCGAGGGTTTCCTTCGAATACTCGGGTGCCAGCGCGTCGAGGGCGTATGGCAGGGGTGGGAGCACATGTTCCATGGTTTTTTCTCGTGGGTTGGTTGTGGGGAATAAAGGATTTTAGGAACTAATTTTTGGAGGCGCGTCGGACGTGTTCCCGTCGTTGCCCCCTCCATGCGTCACGGTCAGGTCCACCTCGCCATCGGCGAGCCGTGCGACCACCGCATCGCCTGCATGCAGCTTCTTCGCGCTGACGACTGCGCGGCCCGAGCCATCGGTGAGCCAGGCGTAGCCACGCTGCAGGACCAGTGCCGGATCGAGCAGCCGCAAACGCAGCGCCACGCGCTCCAGGCGTTCGCGCCGTTGCACCAGCGCGCGGTCGAACTTCAGCGGGAAATCGGCGGCCATGGCACGGGGCACCTGCGCCAGGCGCGCGGCCCTCGCGACTACCGCGTAGTGCAGACGCTGTGCGTGATGCGCGAGCCGCAGCTGTTGGCGCGCGACGAGGTTCGAGGGCCGGCCAAGCCGCCCCGCCGCCTGGTCGAGCCGCTGGCCGAGTGCATCGAGGCGTGCGCCCAATGCGTCGCCCAGACGTTCATCGAGCAGGTCGATGGCTCCAAGCCACAGGTCGCGCGGCGCGCTGACGAGTTCGGCCGCCGCAGTAGGCGTGGGCGCGCGCAGGTCGGCGCAGAAATCGGCAATGGTGAAGTCGGTTTCGTGCCCGACGCCGCTCACCACCGGGACCGGACTCTGCACGATGGTCCGCGCCAGCGTCTCGTCATTGAAGGCCCAGAGGTCCTCGATCGAGCCGCCGCCACGCACCAGCAGGATCACATCGACGGCGGGTTCCATCGCATAGAGCGATTGCAGCGCACGCACGAGTTCGGCCGGCGCATTCGCGCCCTGCACCGCTGCCGGCGACAGCACCACGGGGATGTGCGGCACACGCCGCCGCAACGCGGTGACGACGTCGTGCAGCGCGGCGGCACCCAATGAGGTAACGACGCCCACTGCGCGCGGCATGGTGGGCAGCGCACGCTTGCGCGCCGGATCGAACAAGCCTTCGGCTTCGAGTCGCGCCTTGCGCTGCAGGAACTGTTCGAACAGCGCACCCTGCCCTGCACGCCTCAGGCTTTCGACAACCAGTTGCAGGTCGCCGCGCGGCTCGTACACCGCAAGCCGGCCGCGCACCTCTACCTGGTCGCCGTCGCGGGGCGAAAAATCGAGCAATCCGGCGGCGCGACGGAACATGGCGCAGCGCAACTGGCCGGATTCGTCCTTGAGCGAGAAGTAACAATGTCCGCTCGAAGCACGCGAAAAACCCGATATCTCGCCGCGCACCGCCACCGGATTGAAACGCGCGTCCAACGCATCGGCGACCGCCCGGCACAACGCCCCGACCGCCCAGATGCGCGGCCCGGGCGCGACATTCGTTTCACGCGAGTTCACAAATCATGCGAGCGGCCGAAAGCCACTCTTCCACAACAGACCCGGCACCCCTTGCCCGAAGCCCCCCATGCGGGGCAGGCGCACGGTTTCTCGTGCAAGTAGTTGATTTGATTCAAAAAAGTACTGCTCAAAATTCAATCGATCTAGCGAAAAGGCCCGCCCGTGCGGGCTCGGGCGCGTTGCGAAGCAGGTTAATCACAAAGTTATCCACAGAATCTGTGCGTCCTTGCTGACACGCAAACAAGCCGCATGCCGATGGTGGGCTCGGTGGATAATCGCCGCGCATTTGCAGTCTACGGGCCGGAGGATTTTCTTGTTTTCCATCATTGTTGCTGCGGGCTGGCCGATCTGGCCGCTGCTCGCCTGTTCGGTTGTCGCGCTCGCGCTGGTTATAGAACGTTTCACGAGTCTGAAGACCGTGAAAGTATTGCCGCCGAAATTGCTCGACGAAACCATCACCGTCTCGCGTGGGTCCGTTCCCGGACCGGACATCGTGACCAAACTCGAACGCAACTCGATGCTCGGCCAGGTGCTGGCCGCGGGCCTGCGTGCGCTCAACGCCAACCCGCGCTGCACCGAAGACGACCTTCGCGCCGCCATGGAGGCCTCGGGCCGCACCATCGCGCACAAGCTGGAGCGCTACCTGCCGGCACTGGCCACCATCGCTTCGGCCGCGCCGCTGCTGGGCCTGCTGGGCACGGTGATCGGCATGATCGAGATCTTCGGCTCCCAGTCGCCCGGAAGCGGCGCTGTCGGCTCGGGCAACCCGGCGCAGCTGGCGCACGGCATCTCGATCGCCCTGTACAACACCGCATTCGGGCTGATCGTGGCGATTCCGACGCTGATCTTCTGGCGCTACTTCCGCAGCCGCGTCGACGAGTACCTGCTGAACCTCGAACTCTCGGGTGAGCGCTTCGCACGCCACCTGAACGCGCTGCGCAAATGAAGACCCCCACGCTTGCCACTGCGTGTGCTGCGCTGCCCCACGAGGGGGCCGCCGCCTCCTTGGGGCGGCCCTGCGGAGGCTCGTCATGACCCGCGCCCGCATGCAGTTTCGCCACGGGGCGCGCGACGAGCCGGAGATCAACCTGATCCCGTTCATCGACGTGCTGCTGGTCATCCTGATCTTCCTGATGCTGTCGACCACCTACAGCAAGTTCACCGAGATGCAGCTGCGGCTCCCGACGGCGGACGCCGACGCGCAGCGCGACTATCCGAAGGAAGTGATCGTCACGGTCTCCGCCGATGGCCGCTACACGGTCAACAAGGCTGCGGTGGCAGATCGAAACGTGAACACCGTGGCCGCAGCACTCGGCGCCGCAGCCACCGGCGGCAAGGACAGCGTGGTCATCATCAGCGCCGACGCGAGCAGCCCGCACCAGGCCGTCGTCACGGTGATGGAAGCCGCTCGCCGCGCCGGCCTGATGCAGATCACCTTCGCCGCCCAGTCGACGGCGCAAGCCGGGCACTGAGTGCCATCACGGGGCCGCAGCAGCACGGGCGCATCCGGCGCATCCGCCTCGCGGCTGCAGGACGCCTGGTTGCACCGCGGCCTGCTGGCCTGCCTGCTGTGGCCGCTGTCGCTGCTGTACGGCGCGCTCTTCGCACTGCGCGGCTGGCTTTATCGAATCGGATGGCTCCGGGCCGAACGCGTGCCTGTTCCCGTGATCGTCGTCGGCAATGTGATTGCGGGCGGCGCGGGCAAGACGCCTGTCGTTATGGCCATCGTCCGGCATCTGCAGGCTCGGGGACTCCAAGTCGGCGTCGTGTCGCGCGGCTACGGTCGACGCACCGACGATTGCCGCGAGGTGCTCGACGGCAACGATCCCCATGATGTCGGTGACGAGCCGGCCCTGATTCGCCACGCCACAGGCGCCCCGGTTTTCGTCGCGCGACGCCGCGTCGAGGCTGCGCGCGCCCTCCTGCAGCGGCATCCGACCACGCAGGTGATCGTGAGCGACGACGGCCTACAACACTTGGCGCTGGCGCGCGACATCGAGATCTGCGTGTTCGACGATCGAGGCATCGGCAACGGCTGGCTGCTGCCGGCGGGCCTGTTGCGCGAGCCCTGGCCGCGTCGCTGCGATCTGGTGCTCCACAGCGGCGAGCGGCCTGCCTTTGCCGGCGGCTACACAGCCACGCGCAGCCTAGCGCAGGATGCGATCACGAGCGACGGGAAGCGCGTTCCGCTGGAGACCCTCGCAGTCAAGCCGTTGATCGCGCTGGCGGCCATCGCGCGGCCCGAGGGATTCTTCGACATGCTGCGCGCCCGCGGCCTCACGCTCGCCGAGACCATCGCGCTGCCCGACCACCATGACTTCGACGCATGGCAGCGCCCGTCCGGCAGCGAATACACCCTGCTTTGCACCGAGAAAGATGCAGTCAAGCTGTGGCGCCAAGCGCCTGACGCGCTTGCGGTGCCGCTGCACTTCGAGCCGGCTCCGGAATTCTTCGCCGCGCTCGACGCAAAGCTATCATCGACCGATGGATACCAAGCTGCTTGAACTGCTCGTCTGCCCCGTGACCAAGGGCCCCCTCACCTGGAATCCCGAGAAGCAGGAGTTGTGCTCCCGCAGCGCGCGCCTGGCCTACCCGGTTCGCGACGGTATCCCGGTGCTGCTCGAGAACGAGGCGCGCACGCTGTCCGACGAAGAGCTGGGTCTGTGACCGGACCCGTGAACTTCACCGTCCTGGTACCAGCGCGCCTGGCCTCCACCCGGCTGCCAGACAAGCCCTTGGCCGACATTGCAGGCCTGCCGATGGTCGTGCGCGTCGCTCAACGCGCCAGCCAGTCCGGCGCATCGCGCGTGGTCGTGGCCGGCGACGACGCTTCCATCATTTCTGCATGCAGGGCGCATGGCGTCGAGGCCATCCTGACCCGTCAGGACCACCCGAGCGGCACCGACCGCCTGGCCGAGGCCTGTGAGCAACTGGGCCTCGATGGCGAAGAGATCGTCGTCAACGTGCAGGGCGACGAACCGCTGATCGACCCCGAACTGATCGATGCCGTAGCGGCAGCGCTGGCCCTGCATCCCGAAGCGGCGATGAGCACTGCGGCCCACGAGATCGATTCGCTGGGCGACTTCATGAATCCGAACGTGGTGAAGGCGGTGCTCGACGCGCAGGGCAACGCGCTCTACTTCAGCCGCGCGCCGATTCCCTGGTGGCGCGATGGCTCGTCTGGTGGCGCGGCGCCGACGGTGCTGCCCACGCCCGCGCCGCTCCGGCACATCGGCATCTATGGCTATCGCGCGGGCTTCGTGCGGAAATTTCCGTCGCTGCCGCCGGCGCCCGTCGAGGCGACCGAAGCCCTCGAGCAATTGCGTGCGCTGTGGCATGGGCATCGCATCGCGGTGCATGTGAGCCATGTCGCGCCCGGGCCTGGCATCGACACGCCCGAGGATCTGGCGCGCGTGCGTGCCGTCTTTGCCACCGGGTCAGCCTCTTAAGACGTGCGCCACGGAGGGAATTCCCTACGGGGGCGCATGCTATCCTCGACGTGAAATCCGCCTTGCCCAGCCCTCGGGCCGACGCTGGGCGTGACACAAAATCTAAGAACCGTCCGAGGACACCATGAGACTAATTTTGCTGGGCGCGCCCGGGGCGGGCAAAGGCACGCAAGCAGCCTTCATCTGCCAGAAATACGGCATCCCCCAAATCTCGACCGGCGACATGCTGCGCGCCGCAGTCAAGGCCGGCACGCCGCTCGGACTGCAGGCCAAGGCCGTCATGGACGCAGGCGCGCTGGTGAGCGACGACCTGATCATCAACCTCGTGAAAGAGCGCATCGCCCAGCCCGACTGCGCCGGTGGTTTTCTCTTCGACGGTTTCCCTCGAACCATTCCACAAGCCGATGCCATGAAGGCCGCAGGCGTCAAGCTCGACTACGTGCTCGAGATCGATGTGCCCTTCGGCGACATCATCGAACGCATGAGCGGCCGCCGCTCGCACCCCGCGTCGGGCCGCACCTACCACGTTAAGTTCAATCCGCCCAAGACCGAAGGCAAGGACGACGTGACCGGTGAAGACCTGATCCAGCGCGAGGACGACAAGGAAGAAACCGTCGGCAAGCGGCTCGACGTGTACAGCCAGCAGACGCGGCCGCTGGTCGACTACTACTCGGCCTGGGCCAAGGCCGATCCGGCTGCAGCGCCGAAGTACCGCGCCATCAAGGGTGTCGGCACGGTCGACGAAATCACGCAACGTGCTTTGGCGGCACTGAGCAGCTGATCCCCCGCCGCCCTTCGACAGGGTGGCTATTTCCCCAGCAGTTCCAGCATCAGCGCGATGCGCGCCTTCACCGGCGTGAGCGCGCCTGCGTCACGCAGTCGGTCATCGGGCTTCGGCAAGATGCGGCCACTGGTGCAACGCGTTGCGCGCAGCACCGCAATGCCCGCGTCTTGCGCCTTGAGCGCCGCGGCCTCCAGCGCGTGATGCACGGTGCCATTGCCGGTGGTTGCGAGGACCAGCCCGCGGACAGGCTCCTCTGCGCCCTCGCGCAGGAGCGCATCGATGATCGCGCCACTCGCGCCGGCATGGCTCATGACGATCTCGACGCGGGGCCAGGGTCCCGGTGCGCTCAGCGCCTTCGACGACGGGGACAACGGCCCAGCCGGCCATTCCCTCACGCGCCGCACCGCGCCCTCTTCCACATAGCCAATAGGTCCGGCATCGCCGGATGCAAAAGCATCCAGCCGGTAGGTGTGCACCTTCTGCACATCCACTCCGCTGTGGACCGTACCGGCACACACCGCCATCACACCCTGCGCGCCCGCGGTCGCCGCTAGCGCGATGGCGTCGCGCACGTTCTGCGGGCCATCGGGCGAGAGCGCCGTGGCCGGGCGCATCGCGCAAGTCAGCACCACGGGCTTCGCTGTTGCGAGAACCGAGTGAAGGAAGAAAGCCGTCTCCTCGAGCGTGTCGGTGCCATGGGTGATCACCACGCCGGCCACGTCGGGCTGTGCGAGCCAATGCACGCAGCGTTGCGCGAGCTTGTGCCAGACGTCGAAGGCCATGTCCTTGCTGTCGAGTTGTGCGACCTGCTCCGCGAGCAGTTTGATGCCCGCGGGCGCTTCGATGCCGCCCAAGAGGTCCGCCACGCCCACCTGCCCCGCGGTGTAGCCGATGTTGTCACCGCTGCTTGACGCCTTTCCGGCGATGGTCCCGCCGGTCCCCAGAACCACCACTCGACGCACTTCCGGCAACGGGGAATTGGCCATGACTTGTCAACTTCCAAAAACTGGTTAAAAATACAGGTACTGGATATCTAGCCAGTGCCGCAAGGAACCACATATGCAGTTCGCCGTAAAGCTTACCGCCCGCCAGCAGCAGATCCTCGACTTGATCCAGAGCGCCATCGCGCGCACCGGTGCGCCGCCCACGCGCGCCGAAATTGCCACCGAGCTGGGGTTCAAGTCGGCCAACGCCGCCGAAGAACACCTGCAGGCGCTGGCTCGCAAGGGCGTGATCGAACTCGTCAGCGGCACCTCCCGCGGCATCCGCCTCAAGGGCGATGCGCTGCGTTCGCTCAACGAAACGCGCCATCGCGAAGGTGGCCAGTTCTCGCTCTCCTTGCCCGGCATGGCACAGCTGGCGCTGCCGCTCATCGGTCGCGTTGCTGCCGGTTCGCCCATCCTCGCGCAAGAGCACGTCGACCAGACCTACTACGTGGAGAACACCCTGTTCCAGCGCCAGCCCGACTACCTGCTCAAGGTGCGCGGCATGTCGATGCGCGATGCCGGCATCATGGACGGCGACCTGCTCGCGGTGCAGGCCACCAAGGAAGCGCGCAACGGCCAGATCGTGGTGGCGCGCCTGGGCGACGAAGTCACCGTCAAGCGTCTGAAGCGCAACAAGCAGGTGATTGAGCTGCACGCCGAGAACCCCGACTACCCGACCATCATCGTCCAACCCGGCGAGCCCTTCGAAATCGAGGGCCTCGCGGTCGGCCTCATCCGCAACACCATGCTGATGTAGGCCCTGCAGCCTGCTTGCAGCAGCACCCCATCCGGCCGCAACAGGTGGCGGGCGTATGGCGCGAAGTCGCCATCACCCTGTCGCGGCCGATTCAAGAAATCCTGCCTGTGTTCAACCTCAGACTTTTTTGGAGTTCACATGGGAATCGCCCTCCTCGCCATCGCTGATTTCTGGATGCCGCTGCAATCGCTTGCAAGCCGCCTGATGCCTGCCCGCCGCCCTCGCCGCAGGGACAGTGGCGACACTGCGGCCGGACTGCGCTACGTAGCTGTGCGCCCGGCCTGCACTGCGCGCGCCGCAAGCACACCTGCACCAGCGGCAACCGTCGCAGCGCCTGCACGCCCGCTGCGCGTGGTTCGTGTGATCGACGGGCAAAGCAAGGACCGCAATCGCATGGTGATCTCCGGCCGCATGGCCGATGTCTGCGCGGAACTCGACCGTCTGGCGGCGCTCGAGGCGGCGGAAAGCTTGAGTTCGGCGCTCCGCTCCACGCGCCTGCACTGACACAATTTCCCGCGAGGAACCGCTCCAGGAGCGCCCCCGGGGTGGGTATCCAAACGTTCACTGGCGCGACATCCCAATGCTGCGAGGCACAATGGCACGCCATGAACATTGTGATCCTCGACGATTACCAGGACGCCGTGCGCAAGCTGCGCTGCGCCGCCAAGCTGGACGCGTACGCGGCCAAGGTCTACACCAATACGGTCAAGGGCATCGGGCAACTGTCGGTTCGCCTCAAGGACGCCGACGTGATCGTGCTGATTCGCGAGCGCACCCAGATATCGCGCCAGCTGATCGAGAAGCTGCCCAAGCTCAAGCTCATTTCGCAGACCGGGCGCGTCGGTGGCCACATCGACGTCAATGCCTGCACCGAGCGCGGCGTGGCGGTGGCCGAGGGCTCGGGTTCCCCGCAGGCCCCCGCAGAACTCACTTGGGCGTTGATCATGGCGGCCATGCGCCGGCTGCCGCAGTACATCAGCAACCTCAAGCACGGAGCGTGGCAGCAGTCGGGCCTCAAATCGGCCTCGATGCCGCCCAATTTCGGCCTCGGCTCGGTGCTCAAGGGCAAGACGCTCTGCATCTGGGGCTATGGCCGCATCGGCCAGCTGGTGGCGCGCTACGGGCAGGCCTTCGGCATGCAGGTGGTGATCTGGGGCCGGGAGGCGAGTTGCGCGAAGGCGCGCTCCGATGGCTTCCAGGTCGCGCAGAACCGCCACGAGTTCTTCGCCGCAGCCGATGTTCTCTCGGTGCACCTGCGGCTCAATGAGGAAACCAACGGTCTCGTCACGCTCGAAGACCTCTCGCGCATGAAGCCGACAGCGCTCTTCGTGAACACCTCCCGTGCCGAACTCGTCGAAGCCGATGCGCTGCTCGCCGCGCTCAATCGTGGACGCCCCGGCCTCGCAGCCATCGACGTGTTCGAGAGCGAGCCGCCGCTGCAGGGCCACGCGCTGCTGCGGCTGGAAAACTGCATCTGCACGCCGCACATCGGCTACGTGGAGCAGGACAGCTATGAGAGCTACTTCGGCCAGGCTTTCGACAACGTCGTAAGCTTCATCAAGGGCAACCCCACCAATATCGTGAATCCCGGCGCGCTGCAGGTTCGCCGGTGAATCCATGAGCCGGCCTGCGCCCCGGGGCGCGCTCTGGGCGCTGCTGGCCGGCAATTTCGTGATCGGCACCGGCGTGATGGTGGTGCCCGGCACGCTCAACGAGATCAGCGTCTCGCTTTCTGTCGCGGTCGCGACAGCGGGCCAATTGATCACCGCAGCAGCGATCGTCATGTGCCTAGGTGCCCCGCTGCTGGCAGCCGTGGTCGCGGGCTGGGACCGCCGCCAGCTCCTCGCCCTCACGCTCCTCTGGTACGCCACTGGGCACGCCATCTGCGCACTGATGCCAAGCTTCGGCGCCCTGCTGCCCGTGCGCATGCTCACGGTGATTGCGCCGGCAATCTTCACGCCGCAGGCTGCGGCCTGCGCCGGCCTGCTGGTGCCCCCGGAACACCGCGGGCGCGCCGTCACCTTCGTCTTCCTTGGCTGGTCGATGGCGTCTGTGCTGGGCCTGCCGATCGGCGCGCTGATCGGCGGCCACCTCGGCTGGCGCATGGCTTTCATCGCTATCGCAATGTTGAGCGTCGTGAGCGCCGCCTCGATCTGGCTCACGCTTCCCACCGGTATCCGGCCTGCCGCGCTCACGGCCGCCGCATGGTCGCGCGTGCTGCGCAGCCCGGTGCTGATGGGCATCGTGTCGGTCACGGCGCTGCAAGGCTCGGGGCAGTTCGTGCTGTTCAGCTATTTCGGCCCCATCCTCAAGCAGAGTTTCGGCGCGGACGCCAACACACTGAGCCTGATGTGGGCCCTGTTCGGCGCCTTCGGGCTGATCGGCAACATGGTGGTCAGCCGCTACATCGACCGCATCGGCGCCGGCCGCATGGTGCTGCTGACGAGTTCGCTGATCGCGCTCAGCCTGTTCGTCTGGCCGTTCGCGAGCACGCTCGCGTGGCTGGCGGTGGTGATCGTGCCCTGGGGCCTGGGCTGCTTCGCCACCAATTCGGCGCAGCAGGCGCGGCTGGTGGGCCTGGCGCCCGCGCTCGCGCCGGGCTCCGTCGCGCTCAACAGTTCGGGCATCTACATCGGCCAGGCCGTCGGTGCAGGCTTGGGCGGCTGGCTGCTGGCGAACGACGCGGCGCCGTGGATGAGCCGGGTCGGCCTTGCCCTGCTGCTGGTCGCCATCGGCCTGAGCGTGGCCATCGACCGCAGCCGTCGACCGGCCTGAAAAAAAGCGGGCCCCGCGTAAGACCCGGGACGCATCGCCTGCGCGAGATTGCAAAATCGGAGTCTGTCGACGCTCGCCAGGCACTCCCCGGCCAGCACCTGCGCGTCAGGCCCTCACACCAATCAACCAGCGAAAATCTTCATCAAATGACAGTGAACTACCAAAGGATCGGGCTCATCGGCGCCGGCGCCATGGGTCGCGGAATTGCGCAGATCGCCGCCCAGGCCGGCAGCGAAGTGCTGCTTCTCGACAGCTTCGCGGGTGCCGCCGAACGCGGGCGCGAAGCCCTCATCGCCCAATGGAACAAGCTGCACGAAAAGGGCAAGCTCGACGCAGCGGCCCGCGATGCGCAGATCGCACGCGTGCGGGCGGTCGATACGATCCAGGCGCTCGCCGGCTGCGACCTCGTCATCGAGGCTGTGATCGAAGACCTCGAAGTCAAGCGCAAGCTCTTCCGCGAAATCGAGACCGTGGTGGCCCCGACGGCCACGCTGGTCACCAACACTTCGTCGCTCTCGGTCACGGCCATCGCAGCCGGCCTCTCGCATCCGGAGCGCTTTGCGGGCTTTCACTTCTTCAACCCCGTGCCGCTGATGAAGGTGGTCGAGGTGGTGGCGGGCTTCAAGACCGCGCCCGAGGTCTGCAAGCAGCTTGCCGGCTACGCGGTGCAGATGGGCCACAGCGCGGTGCAGGCGCAGGACACGCCCGGCTTCATCGTGAACCACGCGGGGCGCGGCTACGGCACCGAGGCGCTGCGCATCGTGAGCGAAGGCGTCACCGACTTCGCGACCATCGATCGCATCCTCAAGGACCAGGCGGGCTTTCGCCTCGGCCCGTTCGAGCTGCTGGACCTGACGGCGCTCGACGTGTCGCACCCGGTGATGGAGTCGATCTACCACCAGTACTTCGAGGAGCCGCGGTTCCGCCCGAGCGTGATCACCGCGCAGCGCCTGGCCGCTGGCGCGCTCGGCCGCAAGACCGGCGAAGGCTTCTATCGCTACACCGATGGCGTGATGCAGCGGACGCCCGAGGCCCCCGCGCCCGTGGTGGACGGCACGCCCTCAGTCTGGGTTTCGCCCCGCGCTGCACGCCGTGCCGAGTTGCTGCGCCTGATCAACACGCTGGGCGCCCAGATCGACAGCGGTGCCACGGCCGCGCCGCACTCGCTGATCCTCGTGGCCCCGCTGGGCTTCGACGTGACCACCGTTGCGGCGGTCGAGCGCCTGGACGCCACGCGCACCGTCGGCATCGACATGCTGATCGACGACGCCGCCACCAAGCGCCGCGTGCTCGCCACCAACCCGGCCACCCGCCGCGACATCCGCGATGCCGCGCACGCCCTCTTCGCGCGCGACGGCAAGGCGGTGAGCGTGATTCGCGACAGCGGCGGCTTCGTCACGCAGCGCGTGATCGGCACCATCGTCAACATCGCCACCGACATGTGCCAGCAGCGCGTGTGCTCGCCGGCCGACCTCGAGACGGCCGTGCAGCTGGGCCTCGGCTACCCGCGCGGCCCCCTGGCCATGGGCAACCTCTACGGCCCGACCAACATGCTCGAGGTGCTGTTCAACCTGCAGACGGTCTACGGCGACCCGCGTTATCGCCCGAGCCCGTGGCTGCGCCGCCGCGGCGCGCTGGGCCTGAGCCTGCTGCACGAAGAAGAATAAATAAACCACCAACCGACTGGAAACGCGACAGCGATGACCGCCGAACTCAAGAGCACGAGCGAAGGCAGCACCATGGTGCTGACAATCGCCAATCCCACCCAGCGCAACGCGCTGGGCCCCGAGATCTACGCCGCCGGCATCGAGGCGCTCAATGGCGCCGAGAGCAGCAGCGAGATCCGCAGCGTCGTCATCGTGGGCGAAGGCGCATGGTTCTGCGCCGGCGGCTCGCTGCAGCGCCTCTTGGCCAACCGCGAACTCGACCGCTCGGTGCAGGCCGAGAGCATCGAGGGCCTGCACAACTGGATCGATTCGATCCGCACCTTTCCCAAGCCGATCATCGCGGCCGTCGAAGGCGCTGCGGCCGGCGCGGGCTTTTCGCTCGCCCTCGCCTGCGACTTCGTGGTGGCGGCGCGCGATGCGGTGTTCGCCGCCTCCTACAGCAACGTGGCGCTGTCGCCCGACGGGGGCCTCAGCTGGCACCTGGGGCAGCAGCTGCCGCGGCAGCTTGCCAGCGAATGGCTCATGAACGGCGAGCGCATCGGCGCGCCGCGCCTGCATGCGGCCGGCCTGGTGAACGAGCTCACCGAGAACGGACAGGCCCTGGCGGGCGCGCTGTCGCTGGCGAAAAAGCTCAACGCCCGCGCACCGAACTCGCTGGCCAGCATCAAGGAACTGCTGAGCGAAGCGCGCGGCGCCACGCTGGCCGCGCAGCTGTCGCAGGAGCGCGATCACTTCGTGCGCAACCTGCACCATGCGAACGCGGGCATCGGCATCGCCGCGTTCCTCGAGAAGAAACCGCCGCAGTACGAGTAGCGCCTTATGGCGTCGCTCCCGTGACACCCCCCAGCTTTCCAGTCGCCGAGAGGACAGACCAATGGACGACCCCATTCTTACCATCGAAGAACGTGAAGCGATCAACAGTGGTCGCTGGTTCTCTTCCTTATCTCCATCGCTACGGCACGACATCCTCCGATGCGCTTTCGTCAAACGCTACAAAGACGGCGACCTGATCGCCGCACGCGGCGACCCACCCGAACACTGGATTGCCTGCGCCAAGGGCGCGGTGCGGGTCAGTTCGACGGCCGTCTCGGGCAAGCAGGTGACGCTGACGTACGTGGAGCCGGGCATCTGGTTCGGCGACGTGGCGATGTTCGACGGGGACCGGCGCACGCACGACGCCTATGCGCATGGAGACAGCACCATCCTTTGCGTGGCGCGCGCCGACTTCCAGAAGATCCTCAACTCGCACGTGGAGCTGTACGAGGCGCTGATGCGGCTGCAGGCGCGCCGCATCCGCACGCTGTTCGGGCTGGTGGAAGACCTCAACACCCTGCCCTTGCGCGCCCGGCTGGCCAAGCAACTCATTCACCTGGTGCGCAGCTACGGCGTGCCGAACCTGGACGACGGCAGCCAGATGCGCATCGGCCTGCAACTGGCGCAGGAAGAACTGGCGCAACTGCTGGGCGCATCGCGCCAGCGGGTCAACCAGGAACTCAAGACCATGGAACGCGAAGGCACCATCCGGATCGAGCCGGGCGGCCTTGTGGTTCTGGATCGCGCCGCGCTCATGCGCGTCTCGGAAGCGGATATCTGACATGAGCCAGGACTTCTCCAACTTCGTCGGCACCCGCGCGGTGTCGCAGCAGCACGCCTTCGACATCGAGGTGCTCGCCGCCTGGCTCGAAAAGAATCTCGAAGGCTTCAAAGGGCCGCTGACCGTCGAGATGTTCAAGGGCGGTCAGTCGAACCCGACGTACAAGCTCGTCACGCCGTCGCAAAGCTACGTGATGCGCGCCAAGCCCGGCCCGGTCGCCAAGCTGCTGCCCTCGGCGCATGCGGTGGAGCGCGAGTTCAAGGTCATGAGCGGCCTGCAGGGCACCGACGTGCCCGTGCCGCGCATGCACTGCCTGTGCGAGGACGAATCCATCATCGGACGCGCCTTCTACGTGATGGAGTTCATGCAGGGCCGGGTACTCTGGGACCAGTCGCTGCCCGACTTCAGCAACGCCGAGCGCGCGGCCTACTACGACGAGATGAACCGCGTCATCGCGGCGCTTCACACGGTCGACTTCGCAGCGCGAGGCCTGGCCGACTACGGCAAGCCCGGCAATTACTTCGAGCGCCAGATCGGCCGATGGAGCAAGCAATACAAGGCCTCTGCCGACGGCGCCGGCGAACTGTCGCAGCCGATCGAGGCCATGGAGCGCCTGATCGACTGGCTCCCCGCGCACATGCCGGCAAGCGCGCGCGACGAGAGCAAGGTCTCGATCGTCCATGGCGACTACCGCCTGGACAACGTGATGTTCCACCCCACCGAGCCGCGGATCATCGCGGTGCTGGACTGGGAGCTCTCCACGCTGGGCCATCCGCTTGCGGACTTCAGCTACCACTGCATGTCGTGGCACATGCCCCCCACCACCGGCCGCGGCATCGGCGGCGTCGATGTGGCTGCGCTGGGCATTCCCACCGAAAGCGAATACATCGCCCGCTACTGCGAGCGCACGCGCATCAGCACGCCCGAGGCGCTGGCGCCGGACTGGAATTTCTATCAGGCCTACAACCTGTTCCGCATGGCTGCAATCCTGCAGGGCATCGCGAAGCGGGTCGAGGCCGGTACCGCATCGAGCGAGCAAGCCGTGGCGTCAGCACGCGGCGCGAGACCGATGGCCGAGATGGCCTGGCAATTCGCCCAAAAGGCGTAACCAGGCACCTCCCCCGACAACCCCACCAGGAGACAGCATGGACTTCGAATATTCGGCCAAGACCAAGGAACTGCAAAAGCGCGTCAAGGCGTTCATGGATGAAAACATCTACCCGGCAGAGGCCGAGTACAGCGCCGAACTTGCTGCGAACACCGCTGCCGGCAAGCGATGGACCGCCTTGAAGACCGTGGAGAAGGTCAAGGAGAAGGCCAAGGCCCAGGGCCTCTGGAACCTCTTCCTGCCGGTCGACAGCGCCTCGGCCTCGGGTTACGCGGGCGCTGGCCTCACGAATCAGGAATACGCGCCGCTGGCCGAAATCATGGGTGCGGTGCCATGGGCGAGCGAAGCCTTCAACTGCTCTGCGCCCGACACCGGGAACATGGAAACCATCGCCCGCTATGGCTCCGAGGAGATCAAGGCGCGCTGGCTCAAGCCGCTGCTCGAAGGCCAGATCCGCTCGGCCTTCGCGATGACCGAACCCGACGTGGCATCGAGCGACGCCACCAACATCTCGACCCGGATCGAACGCCAGGGCGACGAGTACGTGATCAACGGCCACAAGTGGTGGATTTCGGGCGCTGCCGATCCGCGCTGCGCCGTCTTCATCACCATGGGCAAGAGCGATCCGGACGCGCCACGCCACTCGCAGCAGAGCATGGTGATCGTGCCGGCCGATGCCAAGGGCATCCGCATCGTGCGTCCGCTCAACGTGATGGGCTACGACGACGCGCCGCACGGCCACGTCGAGATGTATTTCGAGAACGTGCGCGTGCCCGTCGACAACATCCTGCTGGGCGAAGGCCGCGGCTTCGAGATCGCCCAGGGCCGCCTTGGCCCGGGACGCATCCACCACTGCATGCGCCTGATCGGACTGGCCGAGCGCGCGCTCGAGCTGATGTGCAAGCGCGCCTCCTCGCGCGTCGCCTTCGGCAAGACCGTCGCCTCGCAGACCGTGACGCAGGAGCGCATCGCCGAAGCGCGCTGCAAGATCGACATGGCGCGCCTGCTCACGCTCAAGGCCGCCTGGCTGATGGACGTGGCCGGCAACAAGGTCGCCAAGAACGAGATCGCGATGATCAAGGTGGTCGCGCCGAGCATGGCCTGCCAGGTGATCGACTGGGCGATGCAGGTCCACGGCGGCGGCGGCATGTCCGATGACTTCCCGCTCGCCTACGCCTATGCCGGCGCGCGCACGCTGCGCTTCGCGGACGGCCCGGACGAAGTGCACCGCAATGCGATCGCGAAGTGGGAGCTGGGCAAGTACGCGCCCAGCAAGACCGACGCCGAGGCGCCCGTCACGCGCTTCTGATTCGTCGTCTTGCACCCTCTCCCCTCGGGGAGAGGGTTGGGTGAGGGCCGATGGCGATCAATTCGCCTCGGCCCTTTCCTTTTCAGAGCTTCTTCTGAAGAAAGACCGCGTGCCCGAAAGCCGGATCGAGCTGGGAGCCGGCGAAACCCTCGCGCTCATAGGAGCGCAGCGCCGATGCGTTGCCCGACAGCACTTCGAGCGTGAGCTTGCAGGCGCCCCGCCTCCGCGCCTCCTCCTCAACCCGCGCGAACATCTGCTGCGCCACGCGCTGGCCGCGATGACTGGGCAGCACGACCACGTCGTGCACGTTGACCAGCGGCTTGCAGGCGAAGGTCGAGAAGCCCTCGATGCAATTGATCAGGCCCACGGGCGTGTCGCCATCGAAGGCCAGCACGCTGAAGGCCTGCGGACGTGCCGCCAGCGCGGCCGGCAGGCCTTCGCGCACGGCGGCAGCCAGCGGCGTGCCGCCACCGGCCGGATCGCGGGCGTAGGCGTCGAGCAGCTCGACCAGCGCCGCGGCCTGCGCGGCATTGCCGTAGTCCGCGATCAGGGTCTCGACGCTCATTGCGCCGGCTCCAGCGTGGCAGCGAGGCGCTTTGCGCACGATTGCGACTGCGCCGCGTCGCGCGCCTCGACCATCACGCGAACCAGCGGCTCGGTGCCGCTCGCACGAATGAGCACGCGGCCCCCGTCGCCCAACTCGGCCTCGATGCGCTGGGTTTCGCTGGCCAGCGCCTTGTTGCTCTTCCAGTCCTGACCGGGCGCGAGGCGCACGTTGATCAGCGTCTGCGGGAACAGCGTGACGCCTTCGAGCAGCTGCGCCACCGTCTTGCCGCTGCGCACGCACGCCTGCAGCACCTGCAGCGCGCTCACGATGCCGTCGCCGGTGGTGTGCCGGTCGAGCGCGAGCAGATGGCCCGAGCCTTCGCCGCCAAGGATCCAGCCGCGTTTGTCGAGCTCTTCGAGCACGTAGCGGTCGCCGACCTTGGCGCGCACGAACTCGATGCCCTGGCGGCGCAGCGCGACTTCCACCGCCTTGTTGGTCATGAGCGTGCCGACCACGCCCACCGGTTTTTCGCCGCGCGCGATGCGCTCGGCCACCATCAGGTAGAGCAGTTCGTCGCCGTTGAAGAGACGGCCGCTGGCATCGACCAGTTGCAGGCGGTCGGCGTCGCCGTCGAGCGCGATGCCGTAGTCGGCCTTCTGCGCCGTCACCGCGGCGACCAGCGCTTCGGGGTGGGTCGCGCCGAAGCCCTTGTTGATGTTGAGCCCGTCGGGCGCACAGCCGATGCTTGTCACTTCGGCGCCCAGCTCGTGGAACACATTGGGCGCCACCTGGTAGGCGGCACCGTGCGCCGCATCGACCACGAGCTTCATGTCGCGCAGCGTGAGGTCGTTGGCGAAGGTGCTTTTGCAGAACTCGATGTAGCGGCCGGGCGCATCGTTCAGGCGGCGCGCCTTGCCGATGTCGGCGGAAGCGGCCCACACCGGCGCCTCTTCGAGTGCCGCCTCGACCGCCAGCTCCCAGGCATCGTCGAGCTTGGTGCCCTGCGCGCTGAAGAACTTGATGCCGTTGTCCGGAAAGGCGTTGTGGCTCGCGCTGATCACCACGCCCAGGCTGGCGCGCTGCGCCCGCGTGAGGTACGCCACACCCGGCGTGGGCAGCGGGCCCAGCAGCACCACGTCGACGCCGGCCGAGTTGAAGCCCGATTCGAGCGCCGATTCGAGCATGTAGCCGGAAATCCGGGTGTCCTTGCCGATCAGCACCGTGGGGCGCGACTGGCTCTTCTTGAGCACGCGGCCCACGGCGTGCGCGAGACGCAGCACGAAGTCGGGCGTGATGGGCGATTGGCCGACCGTGCCGCGGATGCCGTCGGTGCCGAAGTATTTGCGGGTCATGGGGTTTCCTCTTTTCTTTGTTGTGGTTGTTCTGACGCTTTCATCGCGCGCCATACGGCGAGGGCCGCCACCGTGTCGCGCACGTCGTGCACCCGCACCACGGCGGCGCCGCGGTCCACGGCCAGCACTGCCGCTGCAACGCTCGGCACGATGCGCTCGCCCGCGGCCTCGATGCCGGTGACCGCGCCGATCGACGACTTGCGCGACCAGCCCAGCAGCAACGGGTAGCCGGCGTCGAGCAGCTCTCGCTGCCGTCCCAGCAAGGCGAAATTCTGCGCAACGGTCTTGCCGAAGCCGACGCCTGGGTCCAGCGTGACGCGCGACGGATCGATCTGCAGCGCGCGAAGCTGCGCCACCTGCTCCGCCCAGAACGCCATCACTTCGGGGATCACGTCGCCCTGCATGGGCACGGCCTGCATCGTCTGCGGATCGCGGTGCATGTGCATCAGGCAGATGCCGCAAGAGGGATGCGCCGCGACGGCTTCGCGCGCGCCGGGCTGGCGCAGCGCCCAGATGTCGTTGACGATGTCCGCGCCCAGGTCGAGCACGGCGCGCATGATCTCGGGCTTGTAGGTGTCGATGGAGAGCGGCACGTTCAGCTTCACGGCCTCGCGCACCACGGGCAGCACGCGTGCCAATTCCGCATCGAGCGGCACGGCGGGGCTGCCGGGGCGGGTCGATTCACCGCCGATGTCGAGGATGTCGGCGCCCTCGTTCAGCAACTGCTCGCAATGCCGCAGCGCGGCTTCGGTGGAGGCATGCGCGCCGCCATCGGAAAAGGAATCGGGCGTGACGTTGACGATGCCCATCACGCGCGGCTGGGCGAGGTCAATCCTGAAGCGCGACGTCTGCCAGACCGCTCCTGCACCGGGCTCACCATGGAAAACGGGGCCAGAGGCCCCGTTGTTGCTTGGTATCAAGCCCACCTCAAGCGGCGGTCGGCGCCGGGTCGGTATTGACGGCCGGCGTGCCGCCACTGCCACCGCTGCCCGAAGGAGGAGTGCGCGGCGTCCAGTCCTTGGGCGGACGCGGTGCGCGGCCGGCCATGATGTCGTCGAGCTGTTCGCTGTCGATGGTTTCCCATTCGAGCAGCGCCTTGGCCATCGCGTGCATCTTGTCGCTGTTCTCTTCGATCAGGCGGCGCGCCAGGGCGTACTGCTCGTCGATGATGCGGCGCACTTCGCCGTCGACCTTTTCCATGGTCTGTTCGCTCATGTTCGTGGTCTTGGTGACCGAGCGGCCAAGGAACACTTCGCCTTCGTTCTCGGCGTAGACCATCGGGCCCAGCGCATCGGTCATGCCGTAGCGCGTGACCATGTCGCGGGCGATGGAGGTCGCACGCTCGAAGTCGTTGCTGGCGCCGGTGGTCATCTGGTGCATGAACACTTCTTCGGCGATGCGGCCACCGAACAGCATGCTGATCTGGTTGAGCATGTATTCGCGGTCGTAGCTGTAGCGGTCTTGCGCCGGCAGGCTCATGGTCACGCCCAAGGCGCGGCCGCGCGGAATGATCGTGACCTTGTGGACCGGGTCGCACTTGGGCAGCAGCTTGCCGATGAGGGCGTGGCCGGACTCGTGGTAAGCCGTGTTGCGGCGCTCTTCCTCGGGCATGACCATGCTCTTGCGCTCGGGACCCATGAAGATCTTGTCCTTGGCCTTCTCGAAGTCCTGCATCTCGACCACGCGCGCATTGCGGCGTGCAGCCATCAGGGCGGCTTCGTTGCAGAGGTTGGCCAGGTCGGCGCCGGACATGCCGGGCGTGCCGCGGGCGATCACGCTCGGGTTCACGTCCTGGCCCAGCGGGACCTTGCGCATGTGCACGCCGAGGATCTGCTCGCGGCCGCGGATGTCGGGTAGCGTCACGTACACCTGGCGGTCGAAACGGCCGGGGCGCAGCAGCGCGGCGTCCAGGATGTCCGGACGGTTGGTCGCAGCCACCACGATCACGCCGAGGTTGGTTTCGAAACCGTCCATCTCGACCAGCATCTGGTTCAGGGTTTGCTCGCGCTCGTCGTTGCCGCCGCCGAGACCGGCGCCGCGCTGACGGCCCACCGCATCGATTTCGTCGATGAAGATGATGCAGGGTGCATTTTTCTTGGCGTTCTCGAACATGTCGCGGACACGCGCAGCGCCCACGCCGACGAACATTTCAACGAAGTCGGAGCCGGAGATCGAGAAGAAGGGAACCTTGGCTTCGCCGGCGATCGACTTGGCCAAGAGGGTCTTGCCGGTGCCGGGAGGGCCGACCAGCAGCAGACCGCGCGGAATGCGGCCGCCAAGTTTCTGGAAGCGCTGCGGGTCCTTCAGGAAGTCGACGACTTCGCGGACTTCTTCCTTGGCCTCGTCGCAGCCAGCGACGTCGGCGAAGGTGACCGTGTTGTTGTTCTCGTCCATCATGCGGGCCTTGCTCTTGCCGAAGCTGAACGCCCCGCCCTTGCCGCCGCCCTGCATCTGTCGCATGAAGTAGATCCAGACGCCGATCAGGAGGAGCATGGGGCCCCAGCTCACCAAGAGCGTCATGAGGAGCGAGCCCTCTTCGCGCGGCTTGACGTCGAACTTGACGTTGTGGTCGATCAGGTCGCCCACGAGGCCGCGGTCAAGGACCGTCGCGGTCGTGCGGATCTTTCGGTCGTCGTTGGTGACGGCAATGATTTCGCCGCCGCCAGCGCCCTCAGGGATGACAGCGCTCTTGATCTGGTTGCTGCGGACCTGGTCGAGAAACTCGGAGTAGCTGACTGCGCCAGAGCCGACACCACCGCGGGTGTCGAACTGCTTGAACACAGTGAACAACACCATGGCAATGACGAGCCATACGGCAACTTTGGAAAACCACTGATTGTTCAAACGAAGCTCCAGTCGAAAGCGCGTGACGAGGATATGAAAAAACGCGCTATGGGTACGCAATTGCGCCCCATTTTAGGCTTTTCAAGCTGCGAAAAACGGGCATTTCCCTAAAGCAGCCATAGCCTGACAAGGGTTTGCGCCCCCTGACGCCCCTTGGCGGCAAGGTATCAATGCGTATCCAGGGTCTTCAAACCCATCCCGACAAGGAAGGTCTCTGCTGATTTGTCGCGCGAAGCCTTGGGCTTGAACGGCTTGACGGTGCGGAAATTGGCCTTGAACAGCTTGACCGACTCGTCGTAGCCGCCCCCATGGAAAAGCTTGGCCACCAGCGCCCCCTCGGGCTTGAGGTGGTGCTGGCCGAAGTCGACTGCCAGCTCGATCAGGTGCGCAATGCGGGCGCCGTCTGCCGAATGGATGCCCGACAGGTTGGGTGCCATGTCCGAGACCACCAAATCGGCCTTTCTGCCTGCCAGCACACCCAGCACCTGCTCCAGGAACTCCGCCTCGCGGAAGTCCCCCTGGAGGAAGGTAACGCCCTCGATGGGCTCCATGGCCAGCATGTCGAGCGCGATGATCGTGCCGTTCAGCGTTCCGACTGCCGCGCCTTCGGGCGACATGCGCCGCCGCAGATACTGGCTCCAGGCCCCCGGTGTGGAGCCCAGGTCGACCACCAACTGGCCCGGCTTGACCAGCCCCAGCGACTCGTCGATCTCCTTGAGCTTGTAGGCGGCGCGGGCGCGATACCCCTCCCGCGTGGCCAATTTCACGTACGGATCATTGATGTGATCGTGAAGCCAGGCTTTGTTGACTTTTTTGCTTTTTGCTTTGGTGTTCATCAGAAACCTCCGTGCTCCGCACTGCGGTATTCGCCTTGGGAACGGCCCGGCGGCTCGGGGGGTGCTTTCTACCCTCGATAATACGGGGATGCCCGCCATTCAACTTACCCCTGCCGAGCGCAAGGTGCACCGCGCCGAAGCTCACCACCTGGATCCGATCGTCATGGTCGGTGGAGACGGGCTCACCCCTGCCGTGAAAAAAGAAGCCGACGCCGCGCTCAAGGCCCATGGCCTGATCAAGGTCCGCGTCTTCTCGGACGATCGCCTTGCCCGCGACGCCATGCTGCGCGAACTCGCCGAAGAGCTCGATGCCGCCCCGATCCAGCACATCGGCAAGCTCCTGGTGCTGTGGCGCCCGAAGCCTGAAAAGGAGCGTGTGATCGATGAAGACCGCATGCCCGGCCCGCGCGACGTCAAGGTCCTGAAGTACAGCAAGCGCGGCGGCCAGCGCCCCGAAATCAAGACTCTGCGCGTGCTCGGCAACCAACGCCTCACCCCTGGCGGCACCATCAAGCGCGCCAAGGCCAAGCGGCCGCTGTCGGCCAAGAAGCGCAACCAGTCGGATTGAGCTGGGTGGCAGCGCAAGGCGCCCAGCGCCATATCCTCTGCATGAAATGGGGCACGAAATACGGCCCCGAATACGTCAACCGCCTCTACGCGATGGTCCGCCGCAACTTGAGCGGCGACTTCAAGTTCGTCTGCCTGACCGATGACGGCACGGGCATCCGCCCCGAGGTGACGTGCCTGCCGATTCCGCCGCTGAACCTGCAACTGGCCCCCGGCCAGCGCGACGGCGCCTGGAAAAAACTCACCACCTTCGAGCAGGACCTGCACGGCCTGCGCGGCACCGCCCTCTTCCTGGACGTCGACGTGGTCGTCGTGGGCAGCCTGGACGCCTTCTTCGAACAGCCTGGCGAGTTCCTGATCATTCACGACTACGCCCGCCCCTGGCGGCGCGAGCGGATCACCGGAAACTCTTCGGTCTACCGCTTCGAGCTGGGCGCGCATGCCGACGTGCTGGCGAATTTCCGCGCCAACATGGACAAGGTGCAGGCCGAACACCGCAACGAGCAGGCCTACCTGTCGGACTTCCTGCACAAGCAGGGCAAGCTTTGCTACTGGCCCGAGGCCTGGTGCCCGAGCTTCAAGTACCACGGCATCCCGACCTGGCCGACGAATTACTGGGAAGAGCCCTTCGTCCCCGAGGGCGCACGCATCATGATTTTTCATGGCGAGTGCAATCCGCCCGATGCGCTGGCGGGACGGCGCAATCGCGCGTTCCGCTACATCCGGCCCGCGAACTGGGTCGCGAAATTCTGGAAAGAGTGAGTGTGCAGATGGCGGCGAAAGCCGCCATCGCCGCTTTTCAGCGAGCGGGCCGAGCGCCCATCCGCCAGAGCAGCGCCAAGGTGCAGACCCATTGCACGACATACATGCCGCTGCCGACGGCGTGCCACAGCTTGAGATTGTCCCGCGCCAGGATGCGCGGCGCCACGGCGTACTGCTGGAGCAGCGCCAGCAGCAGGGCGCCGAGGACGATGCCAATGGACGTCATCGTGGCCGCGTCCATACGCTCATCGGCCTTGCTTCGGAAATGAATCAAGAGGATCAGGCCGCAGCCAATGGCGACCCAGCTCTGCGCTTCGAACAGTTGGCCGGCGAAATTGCCCGCGACCGCCGGATTGCCGAGCTTGGCGAACAGCATCGGCACCACCAGGAAACCGATCGTCGTGAGGCTGCCCCACCAGAAGGCGGCCAGCAGCAAAGCCAGGCGGTCTTTCATCGAAGAACCGGTCAGAGGTAGCGAACGGCCACGATCTCGTAGCGCTTCAGGCCACCCGGAGCCTGCACTTCGGCGGTGTCGCCCTCTTCCTTGCCGATCAGCGCGCGGGCGATCGGGCTGGAGATGTTGATGAGGCCCAGCTTCAGGTCGGCCTCGTCCTCGCCCACGATCTGGTACTTGACGGCTTCGCCCGACTCTTCTTCCTCGAGTTCCACGGTCGAGCCGAACACCACCTTGCCGCCGGCATCGAGCTCGGTCGGATCGATGATCTGCGCGGCCGAGAGCTTGCCCTCGACCTCCTGGATGCGGCCTTCGATGAAGCCCTGGCGGTCCTTGGCGACTTCGTACTCGGCGTTCTCGCTCAGGTCGCCCTGCGCGCGGGCTTCGGAAATCGCGTTGATGACCCAGGGGCGGTCGACAGTCTTGAGCTGGTGCAGCTCGGCGCGCAGCTTTTCGGCACCGCGCTTGGTGATTGGAATGGTGGCCATGTTTGGTTCTCCATAAAGCGAAACCGCCGAACGATGCCGTTCGGCGGTCGATTGGGGGGACAGATCAGACGAGATTGCGTCCGGTCAGCCGGCTCAGGATGGCGAGCGGGCTCGAGTCGGGATTGTATTGCTTCGAAGCGGCCAGATGAAGGGTCTGCTCGAGCATGTACTGGCCCGCCATCACGGCGTGCGAAGTCTGGTCGGAAAAGCAAACCCACACCGAGCCGGGCGGGAACTCGGCCTTCTCCTGCGGCGACGTTTCCTGGTACGACATGTCCGACTTCATGCCGTCGTGCAGCTGAAGCATCAGGTGGTCGTACTCGCTGCGGAACGACTTGGTCACGTGCAGCGCCTGCAACAGCTTCGCCTGCCAGCGCACGTACGGCTTGGCCCGCGGCAGGAAGCGCCTGGCGATGTCCTCGAACGGCTCGCCCACGCGCCACACGCGCGGCGCGCCCTCGGGATTGACGTTGGTGAACACACGCAGGATGCGCTCGCCGTAATTGGGCCGCGAAGGAAACGCATCGACGTGCAGCCGACGGTCGTCAGCACGCCACGACTGCACGCGCGTCTCGACCTGCGCCGGCCGGTAGCTCGTGGGCGCCAGCCGCAGGGCCGGCGTGTAGTGCGGCAATAGGCCGTGGATCAATTGCTGCGCCTGCGCACGAAACCGCCCCACCATCGCCGCCGCCGTGCGCTGCACTGCCTCGTCCCCGACGGCGCCCTTGAGCTTGCCGTTGGCATCGAGACTGATGTTCCGCACGTCCGGCGACAGCAGGCTCGGCGTGAGCAGGCTGCGCTCTTCGGGCAACAGCTCGAAGCCCAGGCGCGGAAAGTACAGCACCTTGCCCGCTTCCAGCTCCGCGATCCACGCCTCGTTGGGCGTGGCCGCGTTCCAGTCGTGGAGGTCGAGTTCGACGAGCTGCGTTTCCATGATGGCGTTCAGGCCGCGGCGAGCTGCGCGTGCATCTCCTGCACCGAGATCACGCCCAGTTCATCCATGAAGCCCATGCCTTCGACCGCGGCTTCGGCGCCGAAGATCGTGGTGAAGGTCGTCACGCGGGCCAGCAGCGCCGAGGTGCGGATCTGCCGCGAATCGGTGATCGCGTTGCGGCGCTCTTCCACCGTGTTGATGACCAGCGCGATCTCGTTGTTCTTGATCATGTCCACGATGTGCGGGCGGCCTTCGGTCACCTTGTTCACCGTAGCGCATTCGATGCCCGCGGCGGCGATGGCGGCGGCCGTGCCCTTGGTGGCGATCAGCTCGAAGCCCAGCTTGGCCAGGCCGCGTGCCACTTCGACGGCGCGCGCCTTGTCGTTGTTCTTCACCGAGATGAAGACCTTGCCCGACTTCGGCAGATGCGTGCCCGCGCCCAGCTGCGACTTCACGAAGGCCTCGCCGAAGGTCTTGCCCACGCCCATCACTTCGCCGGTCGACTTCATCTCGGGGCCGAGGATGGTGTCCACGCCCGGGAACTTGACGAACGGGAACACGGCTTCCTTCACGCTGAAGTACGGCGGCGTCACTTCCTTGGTCACGCCCTGCGACGCGAGCGACTGGCCGGCCATGCAGCGTGCAGCCACCTTGGCCAGCTGGATGCCGGTGGCCTTGCTCACGTAGGGCACGGTGCGCGACGCGCGCGGGTTCACTTCCAGCACGTAGATGACATCCTTGCCGTCCTTCTGCTGGATCGCGAACTGCACGTTCATGAGGCCCACCACGTTGAGGGCGGCCGCCATGGCGGCGCTCTGGCGCTTCAACTCGGCGATGGTGTCGGCGCTCAGGCTGTACGGCGGCAGCGAGCAGGCGGAGTCGCCCGAGTGCACGCCGGCCTGTTCGATGTGTTCCATCACGCCGCCGATCAGCGTGGCGCCTTCGCCGTCACGGATGCAGTCGACGTCGCACTCGACGGCGTCGTTCAGGAAGCGGTCGAGCAGCACCGGCGAGTCGTTGCTCACCTTGACCGCTTCGCGCATGTAGCGCTCGAGGTCGCGCTGCTCGTGGACGATTTCCATCGCACGGCCGCCGAGCACGTAGCTCGGACGCACCACCAGCGGATAGCCCAATGCCGCAGCCTTCTCGAGCGCTTCGGGTTCGGTGCGCGCGGTGGCGTTCGGCGGCTGGCGCAGGCCCAGCTCGTGCAGCAGCTTCTGGAAGCGCTCGCGGTCTTCCGCCGCGTCGATCATGTCGGGCGAGGTGCCGATGATCGGCACGCCGTTCGCTTCGAGGTCGAGCGCGAGCTTCAACGGCGTCTGGCCGCCGTACTGCACGATCACGCCGAGCGGCTTTTCCTTGTCGACGATTTCCAGCACGTCTTCGAGCGTGAGCGGCTCGAAGTACAGGCGGTCGGACGTGTCGTAGTCGGTCGACACGGTCTCGGGATTGCAGTTGACCATGATGGTCTCGTAGCCGTCCTCGCGCATCGCGAGCGCGGCGTGCACGCAGCAGTAGTCGAACTCGATGCCCTGGCCGATGCGGTTGGGACCGCCGCCGAGCACCATGATCTTCTTTTTGTCCGTCGGATCGGCTTCGCACTCGTCTTCGTAGGTCGAGTACATGTAGGCCGTGTTGGTCGCGAACTCGGCCGCGCAGGTGTCCACGCGCTTGTAGACCGGGCGCACGCCCAGGGCACGGCGCTTCTCGCGGATGGCCGTATCGGAGGTCTTGAGTTGCTTGGCGAGACGGCGGTCGGAGAAGCCCTTCTTCTTGAGCGCGAGCAGCGTGTCCTTGTCGATGTCGTCCAGCGACTTGGTTTCCAGTTCGAGCTCGATCTTCACGATCTCTTCGATCTGCACCAGGAACCACGGGTCGATCTTGGTCAGCGCAAACACTTCGTCGACGCTCAGGCCCATGGCGAAGGCGTCGCCCACGTACCAGATGCGCTCGGGTCCGGGCTCGCCCAGTTCTTTCTCGAGCACTTCGCGGTCCTGGGTCTTTTCGTTCAGGCCATCGACGCCCACTTCGAGGCCGCGCAGGGCCTTCTGGAACGATTCCTGGAACGTGCGGCCCATGGCCATCACTTCGCCCACCGACTTCATCTGCGTCGTGAGGCGCGAATCGGCCTGCGGGAATTTCTCGAACGCGAAACGCGGGATCTTGGTGACCACGTAGTCGATCGACGGCTCGAACGACGCGGGCGTGGCACCGCCGGTGATTTCATTGCGCAGCTCGTCGAGCGTGTAGCCCACGGCCAGCTTGGCCGCGACCTTGGCGATCGGGAAGCCGGTGGCCTTGGAGGCCAGCGCCGACGAACGCGAGACGCGCGGGTTCATCTCGATGACGACCATGCGGCCGTCCTTCGGGTTGATGGAGAACTGCACGTTCGAGCCGCCGGTGTCCACGCCGATCTCGCGCAGCACGGCCAGAGAGGCGTTGCGCAGGATCTGGTATTCCTTGTCGGAGAGCGTCTGTGCGGGCGCCACGGTGATCGAGTCGCCGGTGTGCACGCCCATCGGGTCGAGGTTTTCGATCGAGCAGACGATGATGCAGTTGTCGGCCTTGTCGCGCACGACCTCCATCTCGTACTCTTTCCAGCCGAGCAGGGATTCTTCGATCAGCAGCTCGTTCGTGGGCGAGGCTTCGATGCCGCGCTTGCAGATGGTCTCGAATTCGTCGGGGTTGTAGGCGATGCCGCCGCCCGTGCCGCCGAGCGTGAAGCTGGGGCGGATCACGGTCGGGAAGCCGAGCGTCTTCTGCACGGCCCAGGCTTCGTCCATCGAGTGGGCGATGCCCGAGCGGGCCGAACCGAGACCGATCTTGGTCATCGCGTCCTTGAACTTCAGGCGGTCCTCGGCCTTGTCGATGGCTTCGGGCGTGGCGCCGATGAGCTCGACCGGCTTGTTGGTGGACGCGCCCGTGTACTTGTCGAGCACGCCGTTGCGCCAGAGGTCCAGCGCGCAGTTCAGCGCGGTCTGTCCGCCCATGGTCGGCAGGATCGCGTCGGGGCGTTCCTTGGCGATGATCTTTTCAACCGTCTGCCAGGTGATGGGCTCGATGTAGGTGACGTCGGCCGTAGCCGGGTCGGTCATGATCGTCGCGGGGTTGCTGTTGATCAGGATGACCTTGTAGCCCTCTTCGCGCAGCGCCTTGCAGGCCTGCACGCCGGAGTAGTCGAACTCGCAGGCCTGGCCGATGATGATGGGGCCGGCGCCGATGATGAGGATCGATTTGAGGTCTGTGCGCTTAGGCATTCTTGCTCTCCGTCTTTTCCGTCTTGTTCTTTTCCATGAGTGCCGTGAAGCGATCGAACAGATAGCCGATGTCGTGCGGGCCCGGCGAGGCTTCCGGGTGGCCCTGGAAGCAGAACGCGGGCTTGTCGGTGCGCGCCAGGCCCTGCAACGTGTTGTCGAACAGGCTGATGTGCGTGGGACGCAGGTTGGCCGGCAGCGACTTCTCGTCCACCGCGAAGCCGTGGTTCTGGCTGGTGATGCTCACGCGGCCGTTGTCCAGGTCCTTCACCGGATGGTTCGCGCCGTGGTGGCCGAACTTCATCTTGAAGGTCTTGGCGCCCGAAGCCAGCGCCATGATCTGGTGGCCGAGGCAGATGCCGAAGGTGGGAATGCCGGTCTCGATCAGTTCCCGGACGGCGCTGATGGCGTAGTCACAGGGCTCCGGGTCACCGGGGCCGTTGGCCAGGAAGATGCCATCGGGCTTGAGCTTGAGCACGTCGGCCGCGGGCGTTTGCGCCGGGACCACGGTGATGCGCGCGCCGCGCTGGGCGATCATGCGCAGGATGTTCTTCTTCACACCGTAGTCGAAGGCCACGACGTGGAACTGCGGCGTGATCTGCACGCCGTAGCCTGCACCCAGCTTCCACTCGGTCTCGGTCCACTCGTAGGTCTGCTTGACCGACACCACCTTGGCCAAGTCCAGGCCCGCCATGCTTGGCGCGGCCTTGGCGGCGGCGATGGCCTTGTCGATCAGCGCCTGCGTCACGGCTTCGCCTTCGGCCAAGCCCAGGATGCAACCGTTCTGCGCGCCGTGGGTTCGCAGGTGGCGCGTGAGCTTGCGGGTGTCGATGTTGGCGATGGCCACCGTCTTGCCAGCCACGAGGTATTCGCTCAGCGTGGCGGTCTGGCGAAAGTTGGAGGCGACGAGGGGCAGGTCCTTGATGATCAGGCCCGCGGCATGGATCTTGTCAGCTTCGATGTCTTCCCCGTTGACGCCGTAGTTGCCGATGTGCGGATACGTGAGGGTCACGATCTGCTGGCAGTAGCTCGGGTCGGTGAGGATTTCCTGGTAACCGGTCATGGCGGTGTTGAACACCACTTCACCGGTCGTGGAGCCGCTGGCCCCGATCGAATTGCCTTGAAAGACCGTGCCGTCTGCGAGCGCCAGGATGGCGGGCGGGAAACTTCCCTTGAGAGACAAAAGCACTGGGTTCTCCGGATGGTTACGGTCGCCCGGAGCCCCAGGCGCGTTGCCTGCGGACTTGCTTCAAGGGGATTTTGGCGTTAAAGGCGGCCGGGCGACGCTATTGCGAGTAAGCCCCCGATTGTAGCCCGGACTGAGGGCCTATCCGGCCCGAAGGGCCGCTCCGCTTGCATGCAGGCAGATCGCGGCGGCCGCGGCCACGTTGAGCGACTCCTCGCCGCCGGGCTGGGCAATTCGGATGTGATGGGTCGCCCGGGCTTCCAGCGCGGGAGAAACGCCCTGCCCTTCGTGGCCCATCAGCCAAGCGCAGGGGTGCGGCAAGCGGGCCTCGTGCAGCCATTCGCCGCGGTGCGAACTGGTCGCGACCAAGGGGATCTGCAGCGCGCCCAACGCATCGGCTTCGACGCCTTCGATCAGCCGCAGCCCGAAATGGGCGCCCATGCCGGCGCGCAGCACCTTCGGCGCCCACAGCGCGGCGGTGCCCTTGAGGGCGATCACTTGGGTAAAGCCGAAAGCGGCCGCGCTGCGCAGGATGGAGCCGGCGTTGCCGGCATCCTGAAGTCGATCGAGCACCACGCTCGGGGCATCGGGGATCAACTCCGGCCGCGCCGGCTGGTCGAGCACGAAGCCCATTGGCGCTGGCGACTCCAGCCCGCTGACGCCGCGCAGCAGATCGTCGGCGACGACTACGGTTTTGATAGCACTCGCGCCCCATTCGGCTGGGGCAGTCGGCCAGAAGGACTCGGAGAACACCGCGATCGCCGGCCTGACGCCGCGCGCCAGCGCCGCCCGGCACAGGTGATCGCCTTCGAGCCAGATCCGCCCCAGCTTGCGGTAGGCACCCGGATCCTGGGCGAGCTTGCGCAGGTCCTTGAGCAACGGGTTGTCGCGCGAGCTGATGTGGCTCGCGCCGGTGTCGGTGGTCATTTGGGGAATCAGGGCGCGGCGCGCAGGTCGAGATGCACGGTTTCGACCGTTGCAACCACCATCGGCATCGGCGCTTGCGTTTCGATGACCAAAGGAACGCCGGTCGACGTCCGCGTCAGCGCCGCGGCCACGGGACTGAACGACCTGCGGTGATGCACGCAGGCGCCGTGCTTCTGCAGCGCTTCAAGGTGCTCCGGCGTGCCGTAGCCCTTGTGGCCCGCAAAACCGTAGTGCGGAAACTCGACATGCAACTGCTCGCAGAGCCGGTCGCGATGGACCTTGGCCAGGATCGAGGCGGCGGAAATCGCCTTGACGAGCGCGTCACCCTTGACCACGGCCTCGGCCAGCACGTCCAGCGTCGGCAGGCGGTTGCCGTCGACCAGCACCTTGGCGGGCTTGAGCCGCAGGCCCTCGACGGCGCGACGCATGGCGATCATCGTGGCCTGCAGGATGTTGTGGGTGTCGATCTCCTCGACGCTGGCCTGCGCGACGGAGCAACACAGGGCCTTGGCCAGGATCTGGTCGTGCAGGCGTTCGCGCTGCAGCGGGGTGAGGGTCTTGGAATCGGCCAGGCCACGGATCGGCCGCGTGTCGTCGAGGATCACCGCCGCGGCCACCACAGGCCCCGCCAGCGGGCCCCGGCCGGCCTCGTCCACGCCAGCGAGCAGACCTGGCGCGTCCCAGACCAAACGGGCCTGCTCAGCCTTCAAGAACTTTCTGGATCGCATCGGCGCAAAGTGTCGGCGTATCGCGCTGCAATTGCACGTGCAGCTCGGAAAATCTTTGTTGCAGGGCCCGGGTCTGGTCGGGCGCATCGAGCCAGGCCAGCGTGGCCTGGGCCAGCGCCTCGGGCGTGGCGGCTTCCTGCAGCAACTCGGGCACCACGAACTCGCGGCACAGGATGTTGGGCAATCCGACCCATGGCTGCAACTGCTTGCGCTGCATCAGGCGCCACGAGAGCCCGTTCATGTTGTACGCGATGACCATCGGCCGCTTGAAGAGCGCCGCTTCGAGGGTGGCAGTGCCGCTGGCGATCAGCGTGGCGTCGCAGGCGGCCAGCGCGGCGTGCGACTGGCCGTCGAGCAGCTTCACCCGGCCGGCCATGCCGCTGGCCTGGAGCAACGCGTCGACCTCTGCGCGCAGGCTGGAAATGATAGGCGCCACGAACTGGAGTTCGGGCCGGGACTTCTGCATCAGCGCGGCGGCTGCGAAGAATCGGGCGGCCAGGTAGCGGATTTCGGAGCGGCGGCTCCCGGGCAGCAAGGCGACGATCTGCGCGTCGGGCGCGAGGCCAAGCGCGGCGCGCGCCGCGGCGCGGTCGGGCGTCATGGGGATCACGTTGGCAATCGGGTGACCGACGTAGCTCGCGCCAACGCCCTGCTTCTCGAGCAGTTCGGGCTCGAACGGGAAGATGCACAGCACGTGGTCGGCCGCCGCCCGGATCTTCTCGATACGCTCCGGCCGCCAGGCCCAGATCGAGGGGCACACGAAGTGCACGGTCTTGATGCCCTGGCTGCGCAGGGCTGCCTCGAGGTCGAGGTTGAAATCGGGCGCATCGACGCCGATGAAGAGCTCGGGCCGCTCCTGCAGCAGCCGGGCCTTGAGCTGGCGGCGGATGCCGGCGATTTCGGCGTAGTGCCGCAGCACCTCGATGTAGCCGCGCACCGCGAGCTTTTCCTGCGGCCACCAGCTCTGGAAGCCATGCGCCAGCATGCGTGGACCGCCGATGCCGGCGGTCTGGAGGTCGGGCCAGCGAGCTTGCAAGCCGTCGAGTAGAAGCCCGGCGAGCAGGTCGCCGGACGCTTCGCCCGCGACCAGCGCGAAGCGTCGCTGTTCGGCTGTCTGCATCGGCGTCACGTCAACGCGCGATGCCGCGCGTCGAGCTGGCGAGGAAGTCTTCCATCAAGGCGACGTCTCCCGCCGCCTCGGGCATCTCGGCCGTCAGCGCGGCGATGCCGGCGCGTGCCTCTTCGAGCGTCTTGCCCTGGCGGTACAGCAGCTTGTGCATCTGCTTGACCGCGGCCATCCGCTGCGCGGAGAAATCGCGCCGGCGCAGACCCACGACATTGAAGCCGCGGACTGCCAGCGGATTGCCGTCGACCAGCATGAAGGGCGGCACGTCCTGCGAGACCGCGCTCGCGAAGCCGACCATGGCGTGCGCGCCGACCGAAACGAACTGGTGGATGCCGGTGAGCCCGCCGACCGTGACCCAGTCGGCCAGGTGCACATGGCCAGCGAGCGTCGTCTGGTTGGCTAGCGTGGTGTGGTTGTCGACATGGCAGTCGTGTGCGATGTGCGTGTACGCCATGATCCAGTTGTCGTTTCCTACGCTGGTCACACCTCCCGCCCCTGGCACGCCGAGGTTGAAGGTGCAGAACTCGCGAATGACGTTGCGGTCGCCGATGACCAGCTCGGTCGGCTCACCCGCGTATTTCTTGTCCTGCGGGATCGCGCCCAGCGACGAGAACTGAAAGATCCTATTGTCGCGCCCGATGGTCGTACGCCCCTCGATCACGCAGTGCGCGCCGATGGTGGTGCCCGCCCCGACGCGAACGTGCGGGCCGATGACGGTATAGGGGCCTACCGACACCGAGGCGTCGAGTTGTGCCTGGGGGTCGACGAGCGCTGTCGGATGAACCTGGGTCATGCCTTGCAAATGACGGAAGGCGGCCGAATCAGCTGATCTGGCGCATGGCGCACATCAGGGTCGCTTCGCATGCCAGTTCGCTGCCCACCAGCGCGCGGCCCTTGAACTTCGAGATGCCGGCTTTCATGCGTTCGATCTCCACTTCCAGCGTGAGCTGGTCACCCGGCTCCACGGGACGCTTGAAGCGCGCGCCATCGATGGCGGCGAAGTAGTAGACGGTGTTGTCGTCCGGCACGATGTCGAGAGAGTGGAACGACAGCAGCGCCGCAGCCTGCGCCATGGCTTCGAGCATCAGCACGCCTGGCATCACCGGACGGTGCGGGAAGTGACCGTTGAAGAACGGCTCGTTCATCGTCACGTTCTTGAGCGCCGTGATGCGCTTGCCCTTTTCCATGTCCAGCACGCGGTCCACCAGCAGGAACGGGTAGCGGTGGGGAAGCAGCTTGAGGATTTGATGGATATCGAGCGTCGTCGTCATGATTTTCTGGTCCTGCATCGTCATTTTTTCGGGGGAGCCTTCTCCAGCGCCTTCAGTCGTTCGCGCAGGCTGTGCAACTGCTTGAGCGTTGCCGCATTTTTTTCCCAGCTCGCATTGTCATCGATGGGGAACATGCCGGTGTACTGGCCGGACTTGTGAATCGATCGGGTCACGGTGGTCGCGGCGGACACATGCACGCCGTCGGCTACCGTCAAATGGCCCAGCACGATGGCGCCGCCGCCGAAGGTGCAGTTCGCGCCGATGGTGGCGCTGCCCGCCACACCGACGCAGCCCGCCATGGCGGTGTTCTTGCCAACGCGCACGTTGTGGCCGATCTGGATCAGGTTGTCGAGCTTCACGCCGTCTTCGATGACCGTGTCGTCGAGCGCGCCGCGGTCGATGCAGGTGTTGGCCCCGATCTCCACGTCATTGCCGATGCGCACTGCGCCCAGCTGTTCGATCTTGACCCAGGCACCCTGGTGCAAGGCGAGGCCGAAGCCGTCGGCCCCGATCACCACGCCCGGATGCAACAGGCAGCGATCGCCGATCGTGCAGTCTTCGCTGACAGTGACGCGCGACTTCAGGACGGTACCTGCACCAATGCGTGCCCCCCGCTCCACCACGCAGAGCGCGCCGATGCGCGCCGTGGCGTCGATGTGGGCTTCCGGATGGATCACGGCGGACGGATGGATGAGATCGGCTTCCGGGCGCGCATGGTGCGACTTCCAGAGCTGCGTCAGGCGCGCAAAGTAGAGGTAGGGATCGGGCGTGACGATGAAGGCGCCGCGCGCAGCGGCCGCCTCTTGCATGGCCGGCGACACGATCACGCAGGCGGCCTTCGAAGCAGCCAGTTCCTGCTGATATTTGGGATGGCTCAGGAAACTGAGCGCATCGGGCTGTGCATTCTGGAGCGGCGAGAGCCGCTCGATGGACAGCATGGCATCTCCATGAAGCTCGCCCCCCAGGGCGTCAACGATGGCTCCGAGCTGCAGCGACACGCCGGTTCGCGGCGCTACTTGCCGGCCGCGGGCGTTGAAGAGCCGACCGACGCGTTGAGCGCCTTGATCACCTTGTCGGTGATGTCGTGCTTCGGATTGATGTAGATCGCTTCCTGCAGGATGGCGTCGTACTTTTCAGCTTCGGCCACCTGCTTCACGACGCGGTTGGCGCGTTCGTAGACCTGCTGGAGTTCTTCGTTCTTGCGCGCATTCAGGTCTTCCTGGAATTCGCGGCGGCGGCGCTGGAACTCGCGATCCTGGTCGATCAGCGCCTTCTGGCGCGTCGCGCGCTGGCTCTCGGAGATGGTCGGCGCTTCGCGCTCGAACCGCTCCGAGGCCGTCTTCAGTGCGTCGCCCTGCGCGGTCAGGTCTTTTTCGCGCTTGAGGAACTCGGCTTCGAGCTTGGCTTGGGCCGCCTTGGCCGGTTGTGCTTCACGCAGCACGCGGTCCGGATTCACGAAGCCGATGCGAAAGGTTTCCTGCGCCTGTGCAGGCGCAGCGACGATCGCGAAAGCTGGAATCAACAGCGCGCCAGCCGCGGCGCGAATCAAATGCTTCATTTAGAAAGACGTTCCGATCTGGAATTGCAAGCGCTGAATTCTATCCTTCGGGATCACGATGAAGCCGGTGGCGGGGTCCAGCACTTCCTTTTGGGACTTGACGGGGATGGCGTAGGCAAGGCGCAGCGGGCCGAGCGGCGAGATCCAGCTGATGCCGAGGCCGACCGAGGCACGCAACTTCTTCTGCGCCTTGTACTGCTCGTCGGTGAGGCCCGGCGCGCGCGACCCGAAGACATTGCCCACGTCGAAGAAGCCGTACAGACGCAGCGTGCGGTCGTTGCCCGCACCCGGGAACGGCGTGCTCAGCTCGGCGTTGAAGACCGCCTTCTTGGTACCGCCCAGTGCAGCGCCTTCGGTCTGGCCGATCAGCGGCACATCGCGCGGACCGAGCGAGTTCTGCTCGAAACCGCGGACCGAACCCAGGCCACCCGCATAGAAGTTCTTGAAGATCGGGTAGACCTTGCTGCCAAGCGCCTTCGCGTAGCCCACATCGCCGTTGATGGCGAAGGTGTACTGCTTGTTGATCGCGAAGAACTGCTGGTACTGGTAGTTCGTCTTGAAGTACTGCATGTCGCCGGCGACGCCGACTTCGAGGTTGGCGCGCTGCAGACGGCCGGTGGTCGGGATCAGCGCGCTGTCTCGGCTGTCGCGGCCCCAGCCGACAGTGAGAGGCACGCCCCAGACGCTCTTCTGGTCGCAACCGGTCACGAACAGGCCCGTCGCATCCTTTTCGCACTGGAAATAGCGAAGGTAGGACGGCGGCGTAAAGAGCCCCGAGAAGGACGTCGAAGTGTTCGGATCGAACGCATACCGCTCGAGCCCGACGCCGAAGAACACGGTGTCGACTTCGCTGAACGGCACGCCGAAACGAATGGACGCGCCCTGGTTGACCAGCTTGTAGTCGCCATCGATGTTCGTCGAATACGGACGCGTCGTCGTGTGATAGACGCTGATCGTGCGCGAGATGCCGTCCTTCGTGAAGTACGGGTCGGTGGTTGTGAGCGACAGCGTACGGTTGTACTTGCTGGTGTTGACCGATACGCCCAGGAAATTGCCCGAGCCGAACACGTTTTCCTGCGAGATGCCGAAGGTCAGCGCGACCTTTTCAGCGCTTGAATAGCCGGCACCCAGTTGCAGGCTGCCGGTTGGCTTTTCAGCCACGTTGACGGTCAAGTCCACCTGGTCGGGCGAGCCAGGAACTTCCTGGGTCTCGACGTTCACTTCGGTGAAGAAGCCCAGGCGGTCCACGCGGTCGCGCGAGAGCTTGATCTTGTCGCCGTCGTACCAGGAGGCTTCGAACTGGCGGAATTCGCGGCGAATCACTTCGTCGCGGGTCTTGTTGTTGCCACCGACGGACACGCGTCGCACGTACACACGGCGCGAAGGCTCGGCCTGCAGCGTGAGCGTGACGCGGTTGTTGACGCGGTCGATATCTGGCACGGCCTGCACACGGGCGAAGGCATAGCCGAAGGTGCCGAAATAGTCGCTGAAAGCCTTGGTGGTCTCGGTGACCTGTTCACCGTTGTAGGCTTCGCCTGGCTTGATCGTGATGAGCGACTTGAACTCGTCGTCGCGGCCAAGGTAGTTGCCGTTGAGCTTGACGCCCGCCACCACGAACTTCTCGCCTTCGGTGATGTTGACCGTGACCGACAGGTCCTTGCGGTCCGGGGAGATGGCGACCTGCGTCGAATCGATGCGGAACTCGAGGTAGCCGCGCGTGATGTAGTACGAGCGCAGGGTTTCGAGGTCGGCGTTGAGCTTGGCGCGCGAGTACTGGTTGGACTTGGTGTACCAGCTCATGAAGCCGCCGCTGTCCTGGTCGAACAGGCTCAGCAGCGTCGATTCGCTGAAGGCCTTCCCGCCGACGATATGGACTTCGCGAATGCGTGCGGAGTCGCCTTCCGTGACGGTGAACGTCAGGTTGACGCGGTTGCGCTCGATGGGCGTGACAGTCGTCACGACCTGGGCGTTGTAGAGGCTGCGGCTCACGTACTGGCGCTTGAGCTCCTGCTCCGCACGATCGGCCAGCGCCTTGTCGTAGGGACGGCCATCGGCCAGGCCGACTTCGCGCAGCGCCTTCTGCAACGCAGCCTTCTCGAATTCCTTGGCACCCACGAAATCGACGTCTGCAATGGTCGGACGCTCTTCGACGATCACCACCAGCACGTTGCCGTTCACGTCGATGCGGACATCCTTGAACAACCCCAGGTCGAACAGCGCGCGAATGGCGGCCGAGCCGCGTTCGTCGCTGTAGGTATCGCCCACGCGCAATGGCAGCGACGCGAAGATCGTGCCGGCCTCGACGCGCTGCAAGCCTTCGACGCGAATGTCGCGCACCGTGAAAGGCTCGACGGCCCAGGCTGCCGTGGCTGCGAGTGCACTGGCAACCACCGCGACAACGCTACGCAGGCGAAAGCGATTGGAGTTTTTGTTCATCTGAGAATTGAGCCGGCACGGAAAGGGCCGGACAGAAAGTTAACCAAAGAGCCGCGTGACGTCGTTGAAGAGTGCGACCGACATCATGACCAGCAACAAGGCGACACCGCCGCGCTGAAGCCGTTCCATCCAGGCGTCAGAGACGCTTTTGCCGGTCAGGCCCTCCCAAAGATAATACATCAGGTGTCCCCCATCGAGGACCGGCAGCGGCATGAGATTGAGCACGCCCAGGCTCACGCTGATGACCGCGAGGAAGATCAGGTACTGGGTCAGGCCGAGGCTTGCGGACTTGCCCGCGTAGTCGGCAATGGTCAACGGACCGCTCAAGTTCTTGAGCGAAGCCTGGCCGGTCACCATCTTGACCATCATGCGAACGGTCAATGCGGACATCTCCCACGTGCGCACCACGCCGCGCCAGACGCCGTCGACCGGGCCCTGGCGCACGGTCACCATGTCGGGCGGGGCACCGACGTAGGCGCCGATGCGGCCGACCTTGACGGCGCCCTCCTCGCGCAACTCGGGCTTCACCTGGAGCGTCAGCGCCTGGCCGCCGCGCACGATCTGCCAGGCCTGGGTGCGCGGCTGATCGCCTTCGACCGACGCCCGGATCACCTCGCGCAGTTGCTGTCCGTCATGGATCACCGTATCGCCAATGGCGCGCACCACGTCGCCCTTGCGCAGCCCCGCCTGCTCGCCGGCGCTACCGGCCATGACGTCGCCGATCTCCGGGCGCGTCAGGGGCGCGAGCACGCCGATCTTGCGGAACATCTGCGGATCCGCATCCTTGGCCTCCATCCGGCTCAACGGCAGCACCAACTGGCGCGCGGGCTTGCCGTCTTCGGCTGCCACTTCGAGCGTGAGGTCGCGGGCGTCGAGCGCGCCCTGGGTCATGCGCCAGCGCAGGTCCTCGAAGGACTGGACCGGCGTCAGATCGCCGTCGAAGCCGGCACGCGTGACGTGTTCACCGCCCCGCAAGCCCGCGGCCTCGGCCAGCGAAGCCGCCACCGGCGGCGCCAGCCTGGCAACCGGCTCTTCGACGCCGATCCAGTTGACCGCCGTGTAAAGCGCGATCGCCAGCAGCAGGTTGGCAATGGGTCCAGCGGCCACGATGGCCGCGCGCGACTTCAGGGGCTGGGTGTTGAAGGCCCGGTGCCGCTCCTCGGGGGCCACCGGCCCTTCGCGCTCGTCGAGCATCTTGACGTAGCCACCCAGCGGGAACGCAGCAATCACGAATTCGGTCTGCTGCCCCGGATGCTGGCGCTTGGGCTGCCAGCGGAACAATGCCTTGCCGAATCCGACCGAGAAGCGCTCCACCTTGACGCCGCAGGCGACTGCGACGCGGTAATGACCGTATTCGTGCACGGCGATCAGCACACCGAGTGCAACCACAAAGGCTATGACAGTGAGCATCGGGTCCTCTGCGAATGGGAAAAGTCAGGCCGCGAAACGCAGCGCCGCGGCATTGGCGGCTGCCCGGGCACTGGCGTCGAGCGCCAGCAGGTCGGCGAGCGATGCGGGCTTGGAGGGGGCGACGGTTTCCAAAGTTTCCATGTTGACCGCATGAATTCGGTCGAAACGCAGGCGCCGGTCGAGAAAAGCCTCGACGGCGACCTCGTTGGCCGCATTGAGCACCGCCGTCGTGCCGGGCGCAGCACGCAACGCATGCCACGCAAGCCCCAGGCCGGGAAACAGGGCCGCATCGGGCGCATCGAAGGTCAGCGACGCCATCTGGCGGAAATCGAGCCGCGCCGCCCCGCTCTCGATGCGCTCGGGCCACGCCAGGCCGACCGCGATCGGCACCCGCATGTCGGGCGTGCCGAGCTGCGCGATGACCGAGGCGTCGGTGAACTGCACCATCGAATGCACCACGCTCTGCGGATGGATGACGACCTCGATCTGCTCGGGCGAGACGCCGAACAGGTGGCGCGCTTCGATCACCTCGAGCGCCTTGTTCATCATCGTGGCCGAATCGACCGAAATCTTGCGGCCCATGACCCAGTTCGGATGCGCGCAGGCTTGCTCGGGCGTCACGGCGCCCAGCGAGCCGGGCGAACGGGTGAGAAACGGGCCGCCCGAAGCGGTCAGGATGATCTTGTCGATGCGCCGCGCCCAAGTGGACGGGTCTTCGGGCAACGACTGGAAGATGGCCGAATGCTCGCTGTCGATCGGCAGCAGCGTCGCGCCGCCCTCTCGCACCGTGCGCATGAAGAGCTCGCCGCCGACGACCAGGGCTTCCTTGTTGGCTAACAGGAGGCGCTTGCCGGCGCGAGCCGCGGCCAGGCACGGCCCAAGCCCGGCCGCGCCGACGATGGCCGCCATGACGGCATCCACGTCTTCGTGCGCGGCTATGTTTTCAATAGCATCCGGGCCCATCAGCACACGCGTCTTCAGGCCGCTTTGCTCGAGCTTCTCGGCCAGCAGTTCGGCGTGCGGCGCGCTCGCCATGACGGCGAACCGAGGCGAAAACTGCGCGCACTGCGCGAGCATCTCGTCCACCTTGGTCGCGGCCGACAGCGCAAATACCTCGAAGCGCTCGGGGTGCCGCGCAATGACGTCGAGCGTGCTGACGCCGACCGATCCGGTCGAGCCCAGCACGGTGACGCGTTGTTTGGGAGTGTTCACAGGAAAGCCAGCATCATGGCAATGGGAAGTGCCGGCAAGAGGGCATCCACGCGGTCGAGAACGCCGCCGTGGCCGGGGAGCAGCCGGCTGCTGTCCTTGGCGCCGGCGCTGCGCTTGATCAGCGATTCGACCAGGTCGCCCACGACGCTCATCGCCGCGAGAAACACCGCGCCGATCAGCAGCAGCCACCAGCCGCGTTCGAACAGCCGGGTATAGAGGCTGGGCACCGTGGCGCCGAAGTAGCGGTCGGCCCAAACCCAGGCAAACGCCAGCACGACGACGCCGATCATTCCGCCCCACACGCCTTCCCAGCTCTTGCCCGGGCTGATGGCCGGGGCCAGCTTGCCGCGCGTGAACTTCAGGCCGAAGGCGCGGCCCGCGAAATAGGCGAATACGTCGGCTACCCAGACCAGCACCAGAATCGACAGCAGGAAGTTGATCCCGACCATTCGGGCCTGCACCGCGGCGAGCCACGCGACCCACAGCGCGAGCAGACCGCCCACCAGGCGCAGCCCGCGCGGAATGCGGGGCCAGCCCGGCACCGCCACGCGCAGCAGTGCGGCGCCGCCGAGCACCCAGGCCGCGCTGGCCAGGGTCCACATGAGGAGCAACGGCTGTTCGAGCAGGCCCAGCCACCACGAAAGCCCGCAGAGCACCACCGTCTCGGCGCCCAGGAACAGCGACATGCCCTGTCCGTAGCCGTTCAGGCGCCCCCACTCCCACGCTGCCGCGCCGATCAGCACGAGCATCACGCAGGCGAAAGGAATGTAGTGTCGATAGAACAGCGCTGGCAGCAGGATCGCGAGCAGCACGATCGCCGTGAGGATGCGTTGTTTGAGCATGCGGGAAGTTGTGAGGTCTTCTCAGGCCGCAGCCGTCGAGACCTGTGCCGAGGTTTGGCCGAAGCGGCGTTCGCGGCTCTGGAACGCGGCGATGGCCTCGTCCAGAGCGGCCTCGTCGAATTCGGGCCAGAGCTTGTCGCTGAAGAAGAGCTCGGCGTAGGCACTTTGCCAGAGCAGGAAATTCGACAGCCGCTGCTCGCCGCCGGTGCGGATGAACAGGTCGGGGTCGGGCACGTGGGCCAGCGCCATCGCGCGGTCCATGTTCATCTCGGTCATCGGAAGGCCCTGCTCCGCGAGCTTGGCCGCGGCCTGGGCGATGTCCCAGCGTCCGCCGTAGTTGAAGCAGACGTTGAGCACGAGCCGCGTGTTGTGCGCGGTCGACTCCTCGGCACCGACCAGCCCGCCCACCAGCTTGGGGGACAGCCCAGCACGCTCGCCGACGAAATGCAGCCGCACACCATCGCGGCTCAGGCGCGGCACTTCGCGTGCCAACGCGCCCACCATCAGCTCCATCAAACCGGAGACTTCTTCGACGGGACGGTTCCAATTCTCCGAGGAGAACGCGAACACGGTGAGCACGCCCACGCCGCGATCGGCACAGGCCTTGACGCAGCGCCGCAGCGATTCGACGCCCTGCTTGTGCCCCGCCACACGGGGCATGAACCGCCGCGTCGCCCAACGGCCGTTGCCGTCCATGACGATGGCAACGTGGTGGGGAATGCGCGGCGGTGAAGAGGCCATGACAGGCCTCAAACGGCCATGATCTCCGCTTCCTTGGCCGCGACCAGGCGGTCGATTTCCGCGATATGGCGGTCGGTGACCTTCTGGATGTCGGATTCGGCGCGCTTCTGGTCGTCCTCGGACGCCAGCTTGTCTTTCACCAGCTTCTTGACCGACTCGTTCGCGTCGCGGCGCAGGTTGCGCGTGGCGACCTTGGCGGTTTCGCCTTCGTTTCGGACCAGCTTGGTCATTTCCTTGCGGCGCTCTTCGCTCATGGCGGGCAGCGGCACGCGGATCAGGTCGCCCATCGACGCAGGGTTCAGGCCCAGGTCGCTCTCGCGGATGGCCTTCTCGATCTTGGCGCCCATGCCCTTTTCCCAGGGCTGGACGCTGATGGTGCGCGAATCGAGCACCGACACGTTCGCCACCTGGCTGAGCGGCACCTGCGAGCCGTAGTACTCGACGTGGATCGAGTCGAGCAGCGCCGAATTGGCACGGCCGGTACGGATCTTGGTGAGGTTGTTCTGGAATGCGGCGAGCGACTGATTCATCTTCGCGTCGGTCGCATTGCGAATGTCTGCAATGGTCATCTCAAATACTCCTAGGCATGCACCAGCGTGCCCTCGTCCTCGCCCATCACGACGCGCTTGAACGCGCCGTTCTTGAGGATCGAGAACACCTTGATCGGCAGCTTCTGGTCGCGGCACAGCGCGAAGGCCGTGGCGTCCATGATGCCGAGATTCTTTGCGATCGCCTCGTCGAAACTGAGCGAGACGTAGCGCGTTGCGTCGGGGTTGGTCTTGGGGTCGGCGGAATAGACGCCATCCACCTTGGTCGCCTTAAGCACCAGCTCGGCGCCGATCTCGGCACCGCGCAGCGCAGCAGCCGTATCGGTGGTGAAGAACGGATTGCCGGTACCGGCTGCGAACACCACGACCTTGCCCTCTTCGAGGTACTGCAGGGCCTTGGGGCGCACATAGGGTTCGACGACCTGCTCGATCGCGATGGCGGACATCACACGGGCCACGAGGCCCTGCTTGTCCATTGCATCGGCCAGCGCCAGCGAATTCATGACGGTGGCCAGCATGCCCATGTAGTCGGCGGTGGCGCGGTCCATGCCGACCGAGCCGCCGGCAACGCCGCGGAAGATGTTGCCGCCGCCGATCACGACTGCCACCTGGACGCCCATGTTCACCACCTCGGCCACTTCCTGGACCATGCGAACGATGGTCGCCCGGTTGATGCCGAAGGCGTCATCGCCCATCAATGCCTCTCCCGACAGCTTCAACAAGATTCGCTTGTGGGCTGGGCGGGCATCAGACATGGGCAATTTCCTTTGAGTTGGCGGTGACGAGTGTAAAACGTAGCGATGAAAAAACGACGGCACGCGAGCACGCGCCGTCGTTGGAAGCCTTATGGCTTAAGCAGCGGCCTTGGCTGCTGCAACTTGCGCGGCCACTTCGGCGGCGAAGTCGTCGACCTTCTTCTCGATGCCTTCGCCCACCACGTACAGGGTGAAACCCTTGATCGAGGTGTTGGCGGCCTTGAGCATCTGCTCGACGGTCTGCTTGTCGTTCTTCACGAACGGCTGGTTGTGCAGCGAGACTTCCTTGAGGTACTTCTGCACGCCGCCTTCGATGCGCTTGGCAACGATGTCGGCCGGCTGCGGCTTCTTGCCCTCGGCTTCGGCCGTCTTGCGGTCTTCCTCGGCCTTGCCGGCGGCAACGGCGCGCTCTTTCTCGATCAGGTCGGCAGGCACGTCCGACGCCTGGATGGCGACCGGCTTCATGGCGGCGATGTGCATCGCGACGTCCTTGGCCGACGTGTCGTCGCCCTCGAACTCGACCATGACGCCGATGCGCGTGCCGTGCAGGTACGAAGCCAGCTTGCCGTTGCCCGTGAAATGCTTGAAGCGGCGGAAGCTCATGTTCTCGCCGATCTTGCCGATCAGGCCCTTGCGCACGTCTTCGAGCGTGGGGCCGAAGCCGTCTTGCTCATAGGGCAGCGCGCCCAGCGCGGCGATGTCCGCGGGGTTGTTCTTGGCGACCAGCATCGCAGCAGCATTGGCCAGGGCCAGGAAGCTGTCGTTCTTGGTGACGAAGTCGGTTTCGCAGTTGATTTCGATCATGCCGCCTGCAGCGCCGTCGACGAATGCGGTCACAACGCCTTCAGCCGTAATGCGACCCGATGCCTTGCCAGCCTTGTTGCCGAGCTTGATGCGCAGCAGCTCTTCGGCCTTTTCCATGTTGCCTTCGGCCTCCGTCAGGGCCTTCTTGCATTCCATCATCGGCGCGTCGGTCTTTGCGCGCAGTTCGCCGACCATGCTTGCGGTGATTGCAGCCATTTGTGTATCTCCGTAAATCCAAAAATCAGGTTAAAAAAAAGGGGCACCAAAGCCCCTTCTTCAGGCTCGCGAAAGAACCGATCAGGCCGAAGCGCCTTCTTCGACTTCGACGAACTCGTCGCTGCTGCCTTCGGCGATTGCCTTGACCACGTCACCGGTGGCGCTGTTGCGGCCTTCGATGATCGCGTCGGCGATGCCGCGCGCGTACAGCGTGACGGCCTTGGACGAGTCGTCGTTGCCGGGGATCACGTAGTCGATGCCTTCGGGCGAGTGGTTGGAGTCAACCACGCCGATCAGCGGAATGCCGAGCTTCTTGGCTTCGGCCACGGCGATCTTGTGGAAGCCCACGTCGATCACGAAGATGGCGTCGGGCAGCGCGGTCATGTCCTGAATGCCGCCGATGTCCTTCTCGAGCTTCTCGATTTCGCGTGAGAAGGTGAGCTGTTCTTTCTTGCTCAGACTGTCAAGGCCGGCTTCCTGCTGGGCCTTCATGTCCTTCAGACGCTTGATCGAGGTCTTGACGGTCTTGAAGTTGGTCAGCATGCCGCCGAGCCAGCGGGTGTCGACGAAAGGCACGCCGGCGCGGCGGGCTTCCGCAGCGACGATTTCACGGGCCTGGCGCTTCGTGCCGACCATCAGGATCGTGCCGCGGTTGGCCGTGAGTTGCTTGGCGTACTTCATCGCGTCCTGGAACATCGGGAGCGACTTTTCCAGGTTGATGATGTGGATCTTGTTGCGATGGCCGAAGATGAACGGGGCCATCTTGGGGTTCCAGAAGCGGGTTTGGTGACCGAAATGGACACCGGCTTCCAGCATTTCGCGCATGGTGGTAGACATTAGAAATTACTCCAAAGGTTGGGTCTAAAATCCAGCCCGTTTTGCGCTCCTTTCGAATGGAGTCACAACACCTTGATTGGGCCGGTTTGCGGATGTGTTTGGCTGGATGCAACGGGAGCCGTCGCTCGACCAGCGAAACCCAAAGAGTATAGCACGGCCGCAGCCCCTCTTTCCCCCTTGAACCGAGCCGCCCACGGCACCCGCAGCCACCCATGAACGACCTTCACGCCACCCGTCTCACCCTTCAGGCAGGTGGCTCCGATGCACGCACCGAAATGGCGCGCGCCATCGAAATCTCCCAGTCCCCGGCCTGCGCCCACGTTTTCACCCGCACGATGTTCGACGAGGCCCGCCGGGACGCTGCCCAGGCGAATCCCGACAGCAGGCTCGCCGGCCTCGCCTTCACCTCCAAGGACCTTTTCGACATCGCCGGCCAGGCGACGCCCGCAGGGTCCGTCGTCCTGTCCCATGCGCCGGCCGCCAAGGCCGACGCCGTTGCAGTGGCACGGCTCCGCGCTGCGGGCGGCGTGCCCACGGGCCGCACGAACATGAGCGAATTCGCCTTCTCGGGCGTCGGCACCAACCCGCATCACGGGACGCCCATGAACGTGAGCGACAAGGCTACCCCGCGCATCCCCGGCGGCTCGTCTTCGGGCGCGGCGATCTCCGTGGCCAGCGGCGCAGCCTTCATCGGCCTGGGCTCGGACACCGGAGGCTCGATCCGCATCCCGGCCGCGCTGAACGGCATCGTCGGCTTCAAGAGCACGGCCCGCCTGGTGCCCACCGACGGCGCGCTGCCGCTGTCGACCACGCTCGACACCGTCTGCGCCATGACGCGCTCGGTGCGCGACGCGATCACCGCGCACGAAATCCTCGCAGCGCGCCGCGTGACTGCAGGCACCGCGCCACTCGCCGCCTACAGATTGGCCGTCGTCAAGAACGTATTTTTCGACGGCATCGAGCCGGCCGTGGCTGCCACCTTCGAACGCACGCTGAAGACGCTTCGCGCCGCAGGCGCCCGCATCGATGAAATCGAGTTACCCGAACTGGCTGACCTGCCATCCATCAATGCCACCGGCGGCTTCTCGGCAGCCGAATCGCACGCCTGGCACCGCCTGCTGCTGGAGCGCAGCGGCGCGGGCTACGACCCTCGCGTGGCCCAGCGCATCCTGCGCGGCGCCGCAATGAAGGCGCACGAATACATCGACCTCATCAATGCCCGTCGCGACTGGATCGCCCGCGTCGAGACGGCGCTGGCGCCCTTCGACGCCGTGCTCTCGCCGACCGTGCCGCTCATCGCGCCGTCCATCGCCAGCGTGGCGCCGGGCGCTGAACGCGACGATGAATTCTTCCGCGTCAATGCGCTGCTGCTGCGCAATCCGTCGATCGTCAACATGCTCGACGGCTGCGCCATCTCGTTGCCCTGCCACGCCGCGGGCGAATTGCCGGTCGGCCTGATGCTGTGGCACGCCGGGCTGCATGATGACGCCGTGCTCGCCATCGCCCTGCAGGCGGAGCGGGCGCTGCAAAACCAATAGCTGTCCACGCCTCTCTCCACGGGCGTCAGCCGTCTCCTTTACCTCTGAACAATCAATGAAAATCGCGATCGTGGGCGCCGGCATCATCGGCGTCACCACCGCCTGGGAACTGGTCTCCGACGGCCATGAAGTGACCGTGTTCGAGCGCCGCGGCGCCGCGGCCGAAGAAGCCAGCTTCGCCAACGCCGGCGTTGTCGCGCCGGGCTACGTCACGCCGTGGGCCGCGCCGGGCATGCGCATGAAGGTGCTGCGCTCGCTGCTCTCCTCGCACGGCGCCATCAAGCTGCGCTGGCCGCTCGGCGCACGCGACCTGGGCTGGATGTCTCGCTGGCAAAAGGCCTGCAAGCTCGAGACATACCTGGCCAACCGCGCCCGCATGCAGCGCTTGGCCTTCTACAGTCGCACCCGTCTGCACGAAGTGAGCGAGGCGCGCGAACTGAGCTACGAGCGCAGCGACGGCTACCTCGTGCTGCTGCGCTCCAAGCGCGAGAAAAAGCTGATCCAACCCGGCCTCGAAGTGCTGCGCACAGCCGGCAGCGTGTTTCGCGAAGTCGATGCCGACGAGGCCCGCCGGATCGAACCTGCGCTCAACGCCGACACGCCACTTGCGGGCGCCATCCACCTGCCTGAAGACGAAGTCGCCAACTGCCGCCAGTTCGCGCTGCTGCTCAAGTGGGAGGCCGAGGCGCACGGCGCGCAGTTTCATTTCAACTGCGACATCGCACCGCTCAGCCGCGCGGCGCCCACCTCGCTGTCGCTGGCCAGCGGTTCGGAGGCACTGCGCTTCGACGCGGTCGTCGTGTGCGCCGGCCTGGCCTCGGCGACGCTGCTGAGGCCGCTGGGCTTGCGGATTCCGCTCGCACCGGTCTACGGGCACTCGGTCAGCGCGCCGGTCCGCGAGCCGCTCAATGCGCCGCGCAGCGCGGTGATGGACGAGCGCTACAAGGTCGCCATCTCGCGCCTGGGCCAGCGTGTGCGCGTGGCCGGCAGCGCCGAAATCGGCGGCTCGCTCGACACGATGAATCCGGCTGCGATCCAGACGCTCTACAAGGTGCTGCACGACTGGTTTCCCGGCGCGGCCACGCTGCAATCGGGCGTGCAGCAATGGAAAGGCGCGCGGCCGATGCTGCCCGACGGCCCCCCGGTGCTGGGCGCCAGCGGCATTCCCGGCGTGTGGCTCAACCTCGGGCACGGCTCGAGCGGCTGGGCGCTGTCGTGCGGCAGCGCGCGGGTGCTGGGCGACCTGATCGGCGGACGCGATCCGGGCGTCGATCTCGAAGGCCTGGGCGTCGAACGGCTCAGTCTCTAGGGCCCCACCGCCGAAGCATTTCGGGACTTGGCGGCTGCTCGACCGGCAGGTCGGGCTGCGCTGCCGGCCTGAGCTTCTGGGCGACCCACGCCAACAGCGCGGGCGCCACGAATGCAAAGAAGACAAGACAAAGCAGATCCGCACCCATCATCAGCCAACGCTGAATGAAGGACAGCCCCTCTGCCGGCAGGTCGAACCAGCGGATTACGCCCACGCCGTAGGCGACACCTGCGACCCAAGCCACATCGCGCAGCGGCACCCAGCGCTTCCGCTCCGCCAACAGGAACCCACCCCACACGACGCCCAGCAGACCGAGCGACCACGCCACGCCACCGATCCATGCCATCGTCGCAATCACGAAAAAGACGATTCCCGCGAGCAGCAGGACCAGCACCCAGCCAAGGCTCTTGAGCTTCATCCGTCGATCATAGGACGGCAAAATGCCTCGATGCACCGCATCACCTCCGCCACCGTCGCGAACCTGTTCGACATCGCGGCAACGCGCCGCATCGAACAGGCCGCAGTCGCCGCCCTGCCCGCCCACACGCTGATGCAGCGCGCCGGCCTCGCCGTGGCGCGGCTCGCGATGGCGATCGCGCCGCACGCGCGCACGATCTGGATCGCGTGCGGGCCGGGCAACAACGGCGGCGACGGCTTCGAAGCCGCGGCGCAGCTTCAGCACCGGGGCTTCATGCCGATCGTCACCTTCGTGGGCGACGAGAGCCGGCTGCCGCCCGATGCCAAGGTATCGCTGGAGCGGGCCCGCGACGCCGGCGTCATCTTTGCGCAGAAGCCGCCCGCCGAATACGAGTTGGCAATCGATGCGCTGCTGGGCATTGGATCGACCCGGCCGCCCGACGGCGTGATGGCCGATTGGCTGCGCGAGATGGATGCATCGGGCCAGCCGGTGCTCAGCGTCGATGTGCCGTCGGGACTGAATGCGGACACCGGAGTGCTGTCGGGCAGCATCGGCGCCCATCCGGACACGGTCCGCGTCTGCGTGACCTTCCTCACCCTGAAGCCCGGCCTCTTCACCGCACACGGCCGCGATGCAGCGGGCACGGTGTGGTTCGACGACCTGGCCGGCGGCAACACCGCCGAGCCTTCGACCGCGCGCCTGGCAGGCGCGCCCAAGGCACAGCTGCGCACCCACGCATCGCACAAGGGCAGCTACGGCGATGTCGCGGTGATCGGAGGGGCCTCGGGCATGGCGGGCGCCGCGTTGCTGGCCGGATCGGCCGCGCTGCACGCGGGCGCCGGCCGGGTGTTCGTCGGTTTGCTCGGCCCCAGCGCTGCGCCCGTGGACGCGGCGCAACCCGAGCTGATGCTCCGGGACGCCAGCGAGCTCGATCTCTCGGGCATGACTGCAGTCTGCGGCTGCGGCGGCGGCACGGACGTTCGCTCGGTGCTGCCACGCGTGCTCGCGACGGCCGCCGCCCTGGTGCTCGATGCCGACGCCCTCAACGCCATCGCAACCGATAGTGCGTTGCAGGCCCAACTCTCATCACGTGCGCGGCGTGGGCGACCGACCGTGATCACGCCGCATCCACTGGAAGCGGCGCGCCTCCTCGGCTGCACAGCCGGCGACATTCAGGCAGATCGGTTGGCAGCGGCCCGCCAGCTCGCGTCGCGCTTCGGCGTCGTCGCCGTGCTCAAGGGCTCGGGAACAGTGATCGCCGACGGCGGCGGCGCGCCGGCGGTGCTTAACCTGACGGGCAACGCGCGGCTTGCAACCGCCGGGACCGGCGACGTGCTCGCCGGCATGATCGGCGCCGCGCTCGCAGCACAGCGACCGGCCTTCGAAGCAGCATGCGAGGCCGTCTGGAGACACGGCCACATCGCCGACGCCTGGCCGGCCGATGCGGCCCCGCTCACGGCGGGCACGCTCGCACGCCGGGCGCCCGTCTGACAGCTTCCTAGCCGCGCCCGACGAAGGGCATCTTCGTCGCCATGATGGTGTGGAACAGCACGTTGGCTTCCAGCGGCAGGTTCGCCATGTAGAGCACCGACTGGCCCACGATCTTGACGTCGATCAGCGGCTCGATCGCGAGTTCGCCATTCGCCTGCGGCACGCCCTTGGCCATGCGCGCGGCCAGCTCGGTCATTGCGTTGCCCACGTCGACCTGACCCACGGCGATGTCGTACTTGCGGCCATCGAGCGACGCGGTCTTGGTCAGCCCTTCGACCGCATGCTTGGTCGCCGTGTACGCAATCGAGTTCGGACGCGGTGCGGTCGCCGAGATGGAGCCGTTGTTGATGATGCGGCCGCCCATCGGCACCTGCGCCTTCATCGTGCGGAACGCCTGCTGGATGCAGAAGAACATGCCGGTGAGGTTGATGTCGACGACGCCCTGCCACTGCGCGGGCGTCCAGTCTTCGAACGGGCCCGGCGGGTTGCCCACGCCGGCGTTGTTGAACAGCAGATCGACGCGCCCGTAGCGCTCGACGGTAGCCGCGAACAGCGCCTGCACCGATTCCGCATTCGACACATCGGTCGGCACCGCGAAGGCGCGCGCACCAGCGCCGGACTCCTCGGCCACCTGCTCCAGCGGTTCGAGGCGACGGCCCGCGAGGACCACGCTCCAGCCGTCGCCCAGCAGCGCCAGCGCGGCGGCCCGACCGATGCCGGTGCCCGCGCCGGTGACGATCGCGATGCGGCCCTTGTTGTTGCTTTCAACGCTCATGCTCAATGTCTCCTTCTCGGCTTGTCTGTCGTATGGGTTCCGTCGGGGTCATCCGCGGCGAGGCTTGCGCCCCTTCATCTTGTTGGCGGCCTTCTTGACCGCCGACTTGAAGGCCTGCATCGCCGACTGCGGCCCGGCGGCAACCGCGGCCGTGCTGCGGTCCGCGCGCTGATCGCTGGAGGCCGCCTCCGCCTTGTGGCGCGAACCACGCTTGGCCGATGCCTTGACAGGCACACCGCCGGAGCCGGCACCCTTGTCCTTCATGGCGCGTGCCGTGAGGTCTTCGCCCTCGCGCACGAGGCGGAAGTCGATCTTGCGGCCATCCAGGTCGACGCGGCTCACCTGCACCCGCACGCGCGTGCCGATGGCGTAGCGAATGCCGGTGCGCTCGCCGCGCAGTTCCTGGCGCATTTCGTCGAACTTGAAGTATTCGCCGCCGAGCTCGGTGATGTGGACGAGGCCTTCGACGTACATCGCATCGAGCGTGACGAAGATGCCGAAGGTCGTGGCCGCGGTGACCACGCCGCCATATTCCTCGCCCAGATGCTCGCGCATGTACTTGCACTTGAGCCAGGCCTCGACGTCGCGGCTGGCTTCGTCGGCGCGGCGCTCGTTGGCGCTGCAATGCAGGCCCGCGGCTTCCCAGGCCAGCACTTCCTTGGTGGGCGCGATGGTCGCCTTCTGCGGCTTGGTCGTCGGCGCCTTCACGCGCGAGGCCAGGCGCTTGGCCAGCTTGGCATGCGCTTCGCCCGGCGTCGGCAGCATCGGCAGCTGGTAGCGCGTCTTCGTGAGGATCGCCTTGATCACGCGATGCACCAAGAGGTCTGGGTAGCGACGGATCGGGCTCGTGAAATGCGTGTACGCCTCGTACGCCAGGCCGAAGTGGCCGCTGTTGAACGGCGTGTAGATGGCCTGCTGCATCGAGCGCAGCAGCATGGTGTGGATCTGCTGCGCGTCGGGGCGCTCCTTGGTGGCTTCGGCGATTGCCTGGAATTCACCGGGCTTCGGATCGTCGGTGATGCTGAGGCCGACGCCCATGGCCTTCAGATAGCCGCGCAGGATTTCTTTCTTCTCGGGCGTCGGGCCTTCATGCACGCGGAACAGGCCCGGGTGCTTGCCTTCGGCGATGAAGTCGGCGCTGCAGACGTTGGCCGCGAGCATCGCCTCTTCGATGAGCCGGTGCGCCTCGTTGCGCGTGCGCGGCACGATCTTCTCGATGCGGCCGGCGTCGTCGCAGATGATCTGCGTCTCGGTCGTTTCGAAGTCGACCGCGCCGCGTTTGCCGCGCTGCTTGAGCAGGGCCTTGTAGACGTCGGCGAGGTTCAGCAGATCCTTGACGCGGTCCTTGCGCTTGGCGGCTTCGGGGCCGCGCGTGTTGCCAAGGATCGCGGCCACTTCGGTGTACGTGAAGCGCGCGTGGCTGAACATCACGGCCGGGTAGAACTGGTACGCGTAGATCTCGCCGTCGGCAGCCACGAGCATGTCGCACACCATGCACAGGCGCTCGACCTCGGGGTTCAGCGAGCACAGGCCGTTCGAGAGCTTCTCGGGCAGCATCGGGATGACGCGGCGCGGAAAGTAGACGCTGGTGGCGCGGTCGTAGGCATCGATGTCGATCGCCGAGCCGGTCTGCACATAGGCGCTGACGTCAGCGATCGCGACCAGCAATCGCCAGCCCTTGCCACGGCCCACCTTGGCGGGCTCGCAGTACACGGCGTCGTCGAAGTCGCGGGCGTCTTCGCCGTCGATGGTGACGAGCGGGATGTCGGTGAGGTCGACGCGGCCCTTCTTGTCGGCGGGGCGAACCTTCTCGGGCAAGGCCTTGGCTTCGGCCAGGCATTCCGCGGAAAACTCGTGCGGTACGCCGTACTTGCGCACCGCGATCTCTATCTCCATGCCGGGGTCGTCGATCTCGCCCAGCACTTCCCTCACGCGGCCGACAGGTTGACCGAACAGCGCCGGCGGCTCGGTGAGCTGCACCACGACAACCTGCCCCACCTTGGCGGGACCGGTCGCGCCCTTGGGGATCAGGACATCCTGCCCGTAGCGCTTGTCTTCAGGGGCTACGAGCCAGATGCCCCCCTCGTGCAACAGGCGGCCGATGATCGGCTGCTCGGGACGCTCGACGATCTCGACCACGCGTCCTTCGGGACGACCGCGGCGGTCCTGGCGCACGACGCGCGCCTTGACGCGGTCCTTGTGCAACACCGCACGCATCTCGTTCGGGGGCAGGTAGATGTCTGCCTCGCCGTCATCGCGTTGCACGAAGCCGTGACCGTCGCGATGTCCTTGAACAGTGCCTTCGAATTCGTCCAGCAAGCCGCTGGAATTGACATTATTTTTGATATGATCTCCTTCTTTCCTGAAATTCAAAACGTACTTGCTTTTGCAGGTATGTGGGCCCAGATGGCGGAATTGGTAGACGCACTAGTTTCAGGTACTAGCGAGTAACATCGTGGAGGTTCGAGTCCTCTTCTGGGCACCAAGTTTAAACAGACCCTCATCGGGTCTTTCGATTCAAGCCACCGGCCTCCGGTGGCTTTTTTCTTGCCTGCTCGAGTTCGTGCCAGCATCGAACGGCTCACGAATTCCTTCGCTAAGATGAAATCGCTGCATTCGATTTGGTATACTCGTGGGCTTTCCTGAGATGCCCAGATGGCGGAATTGGTAGACGCACTAGTTTCAGGTACTAGCGAGTAACATCGTGGAGGTTCGAGTCCTCTTCTGGGCACCAAAGACAAGCAGACCCCTACCAGGTCTTTCGAATGAAGCCACCGGCATCCGGTGGCTTTTTTCTTGCCTGTTCGAATCATCAAATCGGCAATGCGATCAGGTCGTGGCCCTCGGCGCCCACGATGCGCGCGCGAGTGAATTCACCGACCTTCAGCGTCTTGCTGATCTTCTCGGGCGGCAGCAGCCGCACGGTGCCGTCGATCTCCGGCGCATCTGCGTAGGTACGACCCACTCCACCCTTGCGGCCCATGCCGGGAGCGGAATCGACCAGCACCTGCATCGTCGCGCCGATGCGTTTTTGCAGTTTTGCGATCGACACCGCCTCGGCCACTTCCATGAAGCGGGCGCGGCGCGCTTCGCGCTCGGCCTCGGGCAGCATGCCGGGAATGTCGTTGGCCGTCGCGCCCTCGACCGGGCTGTAGGCGAAGCAACCGGCGCGATCGATTTCGGCCTCGCGGATGAAGTCGAGCAGATGCTCGAATTCCTGCTCCGTCTCGCCGGGGAAGCCGGCAATGAAAGTGCTGCGGATCACGAGCTCCGGGCACACCTCGCGCCAACGCGCGAGCCGCTCCAGATTCTTTTCGCCGCTGGCCGGACGCTTCATGCGCTTGAGCACATCGGGGTGGCTGTGCTGTAGCGGCACATCGAGGTAAGGCAACACCTGGCCGCTCGCCATCAACGGAATGATTTCGTCGACGCTTGGGTACGGGTACACATAGTGCAGACGGACCCACGCGCCGTAAGGCTCGGCAATTTCGCCGAGCGTGCGCACCAGTTCGAGCATGCGGGTCTTGACCGGCTTGCCGTCCCAGAAACCGGTGCGGTATTTGACGTCGACGCCGTAGGCCGAGGTGTCCTGGCTGATGACCAGAAGTTCTTTCACGCCGCCTTCGAACAGGGCCTTGGCCTCGCCGAGCACGTCGCCCACCGGCCGCGACGCAAGGTCGCCGCGCATCGACGGAATGATGCAGAAGGTGCAGCGGTGATTGCAGCCTTCGCTGATCTTCAGGTAAGCGTAATGCCGAGGCGTCAGCTTGAGTCCGGCGACGCCGAAGTTGTTCGGCACCAGGTCGATGAAGGGATCATGCGGCTTCGGCAGGTTGGCGTGCACGGCATCCATCACCTCTTGCGTGGCGTGGGGGCCGGTCACGGCCAGCACGCTCGGGTGCATCTGGCGCACCAGGTTGCCGCCCTGATCGCCCGTCTTGGCACCGAGGCAACCGGTGACGATCACTCGGCCGTTCTCGGCCAACGCTTCACCGATGGTGTCCAGGCTTTCCTTCACGGCATCGTCGATAAAGCCGCAGGTGTTGACGATCACCAGATCGGCACCTTCGAAAGTCTTGGAGGTCTGGTAACCCTCGGCACTCAGCCGGGTCAGGATCAATTCGGAATCTGTCAGGGCCTTGGGGCAGCCAAGGCTCACGAAACCGACCTTGGGGGCGGTCGACGTGGTCGTTCGTTCGGGGGAGGCAACTTCGCTCATATCCCTCTATTGTCCCAGCTATCGGTGACAGTCGGGCAATCATTGGGCAAGCCCCGCCTCCGCGCGGGCCGCAGGGGCTCAGGGACGCTTGATGCCAAAGGCCCCCAGCACCTGCTCGGTGTTTTTCTGCATCTGCTCCTGCATCTGCAGGAAGACGTTCTTGGATTGCTCGACGTAGTTGCCCATGAGGCCCTGCAGCATCGGCGACTGCATGGTCATGAACTTCGACCACATCTCGGGCGTCAGCCCCTCGGCCTTGTCGGCAAGCTGGGCCTGGACTTCGGTCATGGCCTGGATATTCTTCTCGAGGTACGGGCCCATGTAGCCCTGCATCGCCTGGCCGTAGAAACGGATGATGTTGGCCAGCACCTGCTCGGTGAACATCGGCGCACCGCCCGCTTCTTCTTCCAGGATGATCTGCAGGAGGATGCTGCGCGTGAGGTCGTCGCCGGTTTTAGCATCGCGCACCACAAACTGGGCATTCTGGATGACCAGCTGCTTCACCTCGGTCAGCGTGATGTACGTGGATGTCTCGGTGTCGTAGAGCCTTCGATTGGGGTACTTCTTGATCACACGCTGTACCGGCTTGACCCCGGACTTCTTGCTCTGCACTGCGGACTCCTTCACATGGACGCCCATGTCATCGGATGATTCTAGGGAGCGGTTTTGCTGCATCGCGACAAGGTTTACCCTGACCGCGCGCCGCACTTCAGCCGTGCGATGTCGCGTACTCGGCGCCGCAAGCGTGGCAAGCGGCTGTTTCTGGGCGCTCTTCGGTCGCTTCGCGAAAACGAAGCGGGCTCTTGTGACCGTAGACCACCCAGCAACGTGGGCAGTGCTCCTGCCCCACGGTCGGCAGATAGGCACGGGCACGCTGCTCGGCACGCTCTTCAGTCACCGCCACGCCCTGTCGCAGAGCCCGCGCCACTTCGCGCGCGGCCATGGTGTCGGTGCGGCCGCCTGTATGGTCATTGATGCCGTAGACAGCGCGCGCAAACTCGATGGGAGCCTGCCGCAACAACGCGGCAATGCGCATGTCGGCGTGAGTCCGATCAACAAGAGTTGATCGCGTATTCATCGGATCGCTTGTCAAGAAATTGGGAAAGGATTTGCAGAACGACCAAGGTAGCACAACAAGATGGCCATGGTCTTTTTCTGCATCACCACAAGGGACGATTGAAACACCGGGGAACCCGGTGAAAGCTCTGCTCAACAGACCCGGTGGTTGGCCGGAAGTTGAAACAGAAATTGGTAGGCGCGATTGGACTCGAACCAACGACCCCCACCATGTCAAGGTGGTGCTCTAACCAGCTGAGCTACGCGCCTAAGGATGTGTCCGAGAAGCAGCTATTGTAGCAGGAGAAAACACGCTTTTTAGCGGCGACGTGCAGATCGCACACCAACAACTGCAGTGACGATGCCGAGCACCTGCGTCAGCCGCGCTGCATCGGCGATTTCCACAGTAAACGTCATCCACGCCGTGCCCTTCACCGACTGCGTCTGCACGCCGATCACGTTCATCTTTTCCCGAGCGAACACATCGGAGATGTCGCGCAGCAGCCCCTGGCGATCGGCTGCCTCGACGGCCACGTCGACCGCGTAGACCGGCGCATCGCCGCCCTTCTTCGGCGTGCCCCATTCGACGTCGATCACGCGCTCGCCATCCCGCGTGGCCATCATGCGGAAGTTGCTGCAATCGCTGCGGTGCACGCTCACGCCGTGGCCGCGCGTCACGAAGCCGCTGATGGCATCTGGCGGTGCTGGCTTGCAGCACTTGGCCAGTTGCGTCATCAGCGACGACACACCGACCACCAGCACGCCGCCCTTGCCGGACTTCTCGCTGCCGCGCGCCTTCTTGATCTGCACGCCGTCGTCGGGATTGGGCGCGGGCTCCGGCGGACGCAGCAGCGTCTCGATGTTGCGCAGGGAAAACTCGTCCTTGCCCACCACCTCGAACAGATGGTCCGCCGACTTGAAGCCGAGTTGCGAGGCCAGGTCTTCCAGCCGCATGGCCGTCTTGCCTTCGCGCTGCAACAGCTTCTCGACGGCCTCGCGTCCGCGCGCGACGGTCTCGTGCGTGATTTGCGCGTTGAACCATGCGCGCACCTTGGCGCGTGCACGGTGGCTCGCTAGATAACCCAGCTCGGCATTGAGCCAATCGCGCGACGGACCACCCTCCTTGGCCGCAATGATCTCGACCGTCTGTCCATTCGAGAGCGGCGTGTTGAGCGGCACCATCGCGCCATCCACACGCGCACCGCGGCAGCGATGGCCCAGCGTGGTGTGCACCGTGTAGGCAAAGTCCACGGGCGTCGCGCCCTGCGGCAATTCGACGATGGCCGCGTCCGGCGTCAGCACATAGATGCGGTCGTCGAACAGCCCCTGTCCCTGCAAGCCGCCCGAGAGATCGCGCTCCCAGGCCAGCAACTGGCGCAGCACGGCGATCTTCGCGTCGTACTCGCCGCTCGCCCAAACGCCCGCATAGCCCTTGTGCCCCGCTTCCTTGTAGGCCCAGTGCGCCGCCACGCCATGTTCGGCGTGATCGTGCATTTCTTCAGTGCGGATCTGGATCTCGATCGGCTTGCCCGGCTTGCCGTCGACCAGCTCGCGCACCACGGTATGCAGCGACTGGTAGCCGTTCGGCTTGGGCCGCGCGATGTAGTCGTCGAACTCCTCGTCGATCGGCAGGAAATGCGTGTGCACCCAGGCGAGCGCCGCATAGCAATCCTTCACGTCCGCCACCACCACGCGCAGCGCGAGGATGTCGAACACCTGCGCGAAGTCGAGCGACTTGCCGCGCATCTTCTTCACGATGCTGTAGATGTTCTTGGGCCGGCCCTGCACCGTGGCGTGCACGCCTTCGGCCTGCAGTTCGCGCTCGAGTTCCGAGCGCAGTTGCTCGACGTGGCCTTCGCGCTCGATGCGCTTCTCGTCGAGGAGGCGCGCAATCAGCTTGTAGGTTTCAGGTTCGATGAAGCGGAACGAAAGATCCTCGATCTCCCACTTCACCTGCCAGATGCCCAGGCGATTGGCCAGCGGCGCAAACACCTGCAGCGACTCGCGCGCCACGCTCTCGGGCGCCGGCTGCTTGCTGGCGGCCGCATGGCGCAGGGTCTGCAGGCGAGAGGCAAGCCGCAGCATCACGACGCGCAGGTCGCGCGAGAAGGCCAGCAGCATCTTGCGCACGTTCTCGGTCTGCGCACCTGCACCTTCGCCGTGATGGCCCTGCGACGCCGAGCGAGCCTGCTCCTGCACGCGCACCAGCTTGGTTGTCTCGACCGCAAGCGCCGCGAAGTTGTCGCCGAACACCTTGGCGATCACTTCCTGCGGACGGTTCAGGTGCTGGCACGAATAGACAAGATAACTCGCCGCCTGCATGGCTTCGGAGCCACCCATCTTCGCGACGATGGCGGCCACCGCATCGGCATGCGCCAGCGTGTTCTCGCCCGTGTCCAGCTTTTCATCGGCGATCAGCGGCTCGGCGAACGCACGAGCGCGGGCGAGCATGTTCTCGATCACCGGCGTACGGTCGGCCGTGGCCGCGGACAACGGGTAATCGACCACCGCGGTATCGGACAACGGTGCCGTCTGCAGGCTCGAAGACTCGCGCTTCACGCTTTCACCCCATCAATCGAACAGGAACGACGTGACGACGGCAACCTGCGCGGGATCGATGAAGGTCGGCGCATGGCCCACACCCTCGAACTCGACCAGCGCCGCCTTCGGGCCGCGCTGCGTCATGGCCACCGCGGTCTCCCGCGCCAAGAGGTCGGACACGGCGCCACGCGTCACCAGCGTGCGCGCAGTGATGGCGTCGTAAAGGCTCCACATGATCGCGCCGCCCTGCGCCGCAGCCTCGGGCGTGATCGCGCGCAGCGCCACGGCGATGGCCGGGTCGTAGTGCAGCAGCCAAGGGCCGGCAACGTTGTCGTTGCCCGCCTCGATCTTTGCGGCGCCGTCGGGCGTGCGCTGCGATGCAGGCACCACCATGTGCTGCGACAGCGCGAGCCACTGGTCTTGCGTGTGCGGGCCGAAGCCGGTCGAAATCGCCCACATCGCATCGGCCGCTGCCTGCACGCTCGCATAGCGACCGCCCTGCCCCACGTACGCCGCAATGCGCTGCAGCGCGACAGGCTCGATGGTCGGGCCGACATCGTTCGCGATGAAGCGGCGCACCGGGCGCGCGAGTGGAAGCTCCCTGTGGCCGGCCAGCACGAAGCCGATCAGTCCGCCCATGCTGGTGCCGAAGTAGTCGAGCGCGTCGATGGCCTGCTCGCGTTGCAGCTGGGCGATGAGCGCCACCATGTCTGCTGCATAGACAGGCACTTGATAGAAGGCCGGCTCACGCAGCCAGTCGCTGCGCCCGCGCCCCACGACGTCAGGGCAGATCACCCGCACATCGCCGCCCGCGCGCGCTACGATGGCCTGCGCCAATACGTCGAAGTCGCGCCCTTGCCGGGTCAGCCCGTGCACGCAGACCACGACATGCGCGCTGCGTGCGTCGCCCCATTGCCAATAGGCCATGCGATGGCCGCCCTGGGCGTCGTCGCATGCCACGTAATGAAGCGTCGGTTCGGTCATGAAAACGGGAGAGTCGTGGTGCGGATAATGGTCTCGTTGCATCCTAATTCATCCGGAGATTGATCTTCATGCTCAAAGGCAAAACCGCGCTTGTCACGGGGTCCACCAGCGGCATTGGCTTCGCCATTGCCAAGTCGCTCGCCCAGCAAGGCGCACACATCGTGCTCAATGGTTTCGGCGATGCCGAAACGCCCAAGTCCCAGATCGAAGCGCTCGGCGTTCGCGCCGAGTACCACGGTGCCGACATGAGCAAGCCCGGCGAGATCGAGGACATGATGAAGTTCGCCGCGTCCAAGTTCGGCCGTGTCGACATCCTTGTGAACAACGCCGGCATCCAGCATGTCGCCAAGGTCGAGGATTTCCCGGTCGAACGTTGGGACGCGATCATCGCAATCAACCTCACCAGCGCATTCCATACGACGCGCCTGGCGATTCCCGCGATGCGCGAGGCCAACTGGGGCCGCGTCGTCAACGTCGCATCGGCCCATGGCCTGGTCGCCTCGGCGCAGAAATCGGCCTACGTGGCGGCAAAGCACGGCATCGTCGGCTTCACCAAGTCGGTCGCGCTCGAAACCGCGACCACAGGCATCACCAGCAACGCGATCTGCCCCGGCTGGGTGCTCACGCAACTCGTGCAAAAGCAGATCGACGACCGCGCGGCGCGCGAAGGCATCTCGGCCACGCAGGCGCAGAACGATCTGCTGGGAGAGAAGCAGCCTTCGCTGCAGTTCACGACGGTCGAGCAGCTCGGCGGCCTTGCGGTCTTCCTGTGCTCGCCGGCGGCCGACCAGGTGCGCGGCGTCGCCTGGCAGATGGACGGCGGCTGGACAGCGCAGTGACCAAGGCCTCCGGGCTTTTCGCGCCGCTTCACAGCCTGTAATTCGCCGCCTCTCAAGGAAGAGGCGCGGCTGCCGAGCGCCCCTTCCGCTTACTTGAGCTGCACCGACCCCGACACGTTGACGATCACGCTGGTCTTGCCGGCTTCGACCGGCACGGCCGAATCGGCCGAGAAGGACTTGGCCTGCATCGCCATCACCCGCGGACGCGGGCCGCCGTCGTTCGCGTTCACCGACACCTCTCGCAGCGTGTAGCCCACGAAGCCGAAGCCCTTGGCCAGTTCGTTGGCCTTCTGCTTGAAGTTCTCGATCGCGATATTCTGCGCCTCGGCCTCGGTCTTGGCGCGCTGCTCGCGGCTCAGGCCGAAACCGACGTTGCCCACGCTGAGCGTGGTGATGCGGCCAGCCGTCTGGGTGATGCGCGGAAAGTCGCGGCCTTCGAGCACCAGCTCGGTCGAGCCCTGCCAACCGTTGATCTTGCCGTCCTTGGTATAGCGGGGCGAGAGGCTGAAGTTGCCGGTGCGCACGTCGAGCTGGCCGGTCTGCGCGTTCTTCTTGGCCTCGGTCAGGGCGGCGTCGAGCGCAGCCTTCAGCTGGGTTTGCACGGTCGCAGCATCGGTCGCGTCGCGGGTGGTCACGAGCGTCATGCTCAGGAGGTCCTGCTGGACCTCGACCGTTCCGGAGGCGGTGAGCTGCAACACGTTCTGCGGTGCCGGCGCGACCACGTTCTGGGCCAGCGCGGAACCGGCGGCAGCCAGGAAGGCGCAAACGGCGAGCAGTTTGATTTTTTTCAAGACAGGGGACTCCCTAGGTTGGATGCGAGGATTGCCCGCGCCAAGGCCCTCAGGGGCGTTGGCTGCGCGGCGCGGTCAGCGAACGGGCGGCGGGCATCGGTGCCGGCGCGATTCGCTCGGCTGGCTGCGATTCTGCCGAATTCGCAATGGCACCCACGCTCGGCGGCATCCACTGCCCTCGCACCTGCTGCCGCAATTCGAACAGCTCGGCAGCTGTCAGGCGCCGTCCGGCGGCGGCTTCCTCGCGGCGGATTTCCTCGCGCTGCGCCGCCCGGTGGGCGGCCACTGCATGCCGCACTTCGCTGCGGCGTACCTCGCCGACCCTGAAGAAATCGCCGGACACCGCCCAGGTCGAACCACAGGCGCAGGCAAGGAGCAATGGCAGTGCGGAATAAGGAAGTCTCATTGAGCGTTTGTCATAAGGCAGGAGGACTTTGCCACTGCCGCGCTAACGCCGGATGACCAGAGGGCGAGCGTCCGCAAGTTTTGTAACTTAGTGTCAAACCATAAGTAAATCTGGCTCGATGGGGTGCTAACGCCTTCAGAATCGGCGCTGTTACAAATTCAACGTTGTAGAAATGACTCAAGTTCCCGCTCGCACTGACAAGATCGTGATCGTCGATGACGACGCCCGCATCCGTGACCTTCTTCGCCGCTACCTGACCCAGGAAGGTTTTGAAGTGATCGTGGCCGAGGACGGCAAGGCGCTCAACCGCATCCTGTTGCGCGACACGGTCGACCTGATCGTGCTCGACCTGATGATGCCCGGCGAGGACGGGCTCTCGGTCTGCCGGCGACTGCGCGCCGCCAACGATCGCACGCCGATCATCATGCTCACGGCCAAGGGCGAGGACGTGGACCGCATCGTCGGCCTGGAAGTCGGCGCCGACGACTACTTGGGCAAGCCCTTCAACCCCCGCGAACTGCTGGCCCGCGTGCACGCCGTGCTGCGCCGCCGTCCGCCGCTGGAGGCACCGGGCGCCCCTTCCACCGAGAACGAGACCGTCACCTTCGGCCCGTTCGCCTTCGACCTGGGTTCCCGCACGCTCAAGAAGGACGGCGAGGAGCTCTCGCTGACCACCGGCGAGTTCGCGATGCTCAAGGCGCTGGTGCGCCATCCCCGGCAGCCGCTGTCGCGCGAAAAGCTCGCCCAATTGGCCCGCGGCCGCGAATTCGAACCCTTCGACCGCAGCCTGGACGTGCAGATCTCGCGCCTGCGCAAGCTGGTTGAGTCGGACGCCGCGGCGCCCCGCTACATCCAGACCGTCTGGGGCGTGGGCTACGTCTTCGTGCCGGACGGCACGGCCTGACGCGCTGTTGAGAGGTGGCCATCGGCCAATACGCCAGACCCGGCTCCCAGCAGGAAGACGGTGCGCAGGTCACGATGCCGAGCCCGCTGGAGGGCTCGCACCGTGACCGCCGCCCCGGCCTCAAGCTGGGCTTCAGCCTTTTCTGGCGCACTTTCTTCCTGCTCGCGCTGCTGCTGATCGGCTGTACGGTCGCCTGGCTGCAGACTTTCCGCTCGCTCGAATACGAGCCGCGTGCCATTCAAACGGCCCACCAGATCGCCTCGCTCGTGAACCTCACGCGCGCGGCGCTGGTGTATTCGGACGCCATTACCCGGGTGTCGCTGATCAAGACGCTGGCCGACCAAGAGGGCGTGCGCATCCTGCCGCGCGAGCCCAACGACCGTTTCCAGCCCTACACCAGCGGCGCGCTCGACCTGCGCGTGACCGAGGAGCTGATCGACCAGCTCGGCGAAGGCACCACCGTGGCCAGCCGCGTGAACGACGAGGCGGGCCTGTGGATCGGCTTCACCATCGAAAGCGACACCTACTGGCTGCTGCTGGACCCGACGCGCTTCAGCCGCGTGGGCGGGCGCACCTGGCTGGTCTGGCTCAGCACCGCGATGGCGCTGTCGCTGGCGGGCGCGGCGCTGATCACGCGGCTCATCAACCTGCCGCTCAAGCAGCTGTCGCGCGCGACCATGCAGGTGCGCGAAGGCGAATACGAGGCGCACCGGCTCGACGAGCGCGCCCGCACCAACGAGATCCGCGCAGTCAACATCGGCTTCAACCGCATGGCCGACCAGCTCGCCAAGATCGAACAGGACCGCGCCATCATGCTGGCCGGCATCTCGCACGACCTGCGCACGCCGCTCGCGCGGCTTCGGCTCGAAACCGAGATGAGCGTGGCCGACGAAGACGCGCGCGACCACATGGCCGCCGACATCGCCCAGCTCGACGCGATCATCGACAAGTTCCTCGACTACGCCCGGCCCGACCATGTCGATCCGCGGCCCGTGCTGCTGCGCGACGTGGTCGATGCCTGTACCTACGCCGTGCAGGACTACGAAGAGATGAACATCAAGGTCGAGGTCCCGCCCGACCTGCGGGTGCTGGGCGACGAGGTCGAACTCACGCGCGTGATCTCCAACCTGGTCGAGAACGCCCGGCGCTACGGCAAGACGCCGGCCACGGGCGTCGCGGACGTCACGATCCAGGCGCAGGCGAACAACGACGCGGTGCTGATCAAGGTGCGCGACCACGGCGCGGGCGTCGAGCCTGCCCTGCTCTCGCAACTGACCAAGCCGTTCTTTCGCGGAGACGCGGCGCGCACCTCGGCGGCGGGCGCAGGTCTGGGCCTGTCGATCGTGGCGAAGAACATCGAGCGCATGGGCGGCACCTTCGCGCTCACCAGCACGCCGGGGCGTGGGCTTGCGGCCCACATCCGCATGCCGCGCGCGATGCCGACGCCCAAGCCGGGCGAATTGCCGGGCAAGAAGCCGGCCTGATCCGGGTCCTTCAGCCGCTCAGCGGTGGAGCAGCACGGCCGCGCGCGCTTCCATCGCGCGGCCCTCGCCCACCGGCCCGAGCTTCTCGGCCGTCTTGGCCTTCACGTTGACCTGATCGAGCGCAATGCCCAGCGTGTCCGCGATGCGCTGGCACATGAGCGGAATGTGCGGCGCGAGCTTGGGCGCCTGCGCGATCACGGTGCTGTCGACGTTGCCGATCTCCCAGCCGGCCGCCCGCACGCGGCGCGCCGCCTCGGCCAGCAGCACGGCCGAATCGGCGCCGCGGAACTGCACGTCGGTGTCGGGAAAATGCCGGCCGATGTCGCCCAGCCCCGCACCGCCCAGCAGCGCATCGGTGATCGCATGCAGCAGCACGTCGGCGTCCGAATGCCCCAGCAGGCCCGTGGTGTGGGGTACCTCGACGCCGCCCAGGATGAGCCTGCGCCCCGCCACGAGCTGATGGACGTCCCAGCCCTCGCCCACGCGGATGTTGAAAGGAGATGCGGTCATACGGTGGCCTTCTTGCGGCTGAGCAGAACCGCCTCGGCCAATGCGAAATCTTCGGGAAAGGTGATCTTGAAGTTCTGGGCGCTGCCCGGCACCAGCAGCGGCGCAAGGCCGATCGCCTCGATGGCGCTGGCCTCGTCGGTCACCGCATCGCCCACGCGCTCCAGCGCGTCGAACAGCATGCCGATGCGGAACATCTGCGGCGTCTGGGCGAGCCACTTGTCGGCCCGGGAGAGGGTCTCGGAGACGCGGCTGTCGGTCGAGGACACCTTCAGCGTATCGGCCAGCCGGTGCGCCAGCAGGCCGCCGACAGAATCGTGCTCGCAGGCGGCGATCAGCGCCTCGATCTGGCTGGCTGTGACGAGGCAGCGCGCCGCGTCGTGCACCAGCACCCAGTCGTGCGCCCCGGCGCCCTTCTGCCGCAATGCAGCCAGGCCGTTGCGCACCGTGGCCGCCCGGGTCAGGCCGCCTACCTGCAGCAGGTATTCGTCGTCGCCCGGAAAACGCGGCAGCGCGGCCTGCACTTCGCGGTCGTCCGGCGACACCACCACCGCCAGCCCTGCGAAACGGCCGGCCAGCGCGCGAAAAGCTTCCACCGTGTGCGCCACCATCGCCGCTCCCGCGAGCCGCTGGTACTGCTTGGGCTGGACGCCTCCTGCGCGGTGGCCGGAGCCGGCACAGGGGATCAGCACGAAGAATCGGGAAGAAGACATGGGTGGGTGCGGCACGGGCCGATGGCCGACAAGCGGATGAGGGGCCGCCATTCTAGAATTGCCCCTCGCACACCCCTCGCCAGCCGGCGCGGGGTGTTGTGCATTTTTCGAAGCGTTCCATGGACCTCCCCCACCTCACGGCGGGCAAGCGTTTCACGCTGCCGCGTCCCCCTCTGTCGGCCGATGCCCTGCTGCTCGCGCAGCTGGGGATGCGCGAGAAGGCCGCCGGCCGCGCCACCGCGATGTTCACGGCCGACGCCAACGACGCGCAGCGCCTCATCGACGAGATCGCCTTCTTCGCGCCCGACCTGCGCTGCGCCCTCTTTCCCGACTGGGAAACGCTGCCCTACGACAGCTTCTCACCGCACCAGGACCTCATCAGCGAGCGCCTGGCCACCCTCTGGCGCATCAGCCAGAAAGAGGCCGACGTGGTGCTGGTGCCGGCCACCACCGCGCTCTACCGCCTCGCGCCCCCGGCGTTCCTGGCTGGCTACACCTTCCACTTCAAGGCCAAGCAGAAGCTGGAGGAGTCCAAGCTCAAGGCCCAGCTCACGCTGGCCGGCTACAGCCACGTGACGCAGGTGGTGAGCCCCGGCGAATACGCAGTGCGCGGCGGCCTGATCGACCTCTTTCCCATGGGCTCGCTGGTGCCGTTCCGCGTCGACCTGTTCGACGACGAGATCGACTCCATCCGCACCTTCGACCCCGACACCCAGCGCAGCCTCTACCCCGTGCCCGAGGTGCGCCTGCTGCCCGGCCGCGAGTTCCCGATGGACGATGACGCCCGCGCACGCTTTCGCAGCCGCTGGCGCGAACTGCTCGAGGGCGACCCGACCAAGAGCCGCATCTACAAGGACATGGGCAACGGCGTGGCCACCGCCGGCATCGAGTACTACCTGCCCCTCTTCTTCGACGAGACGGCCACGGTGTTCGACTACCTGGGCCCCGACGCCACCGTGGTGCTGCACGGCGACCTGGAACCCGCGTTCCAGCATTTCTGGCAGGACGCGAACGAGCGCTACCGCCTCGTGCGCGGCGACCCCGAGCGCCCCGCGCTGCCGCCCGAAGCGCTGTTCCTGAACGCCGAGCAGTTCTACCAGCGCGCCAAACCGCACGCGCAGTTGGCCATTCGCGGCGACATCGCCACCGACACGCCCTACGCCGAGTTCGACAGGCTCCCGCCCTTTGCGGTGGTGCGCGGGGCCGAAGACCCGCTGGTCGGGCTCAAGCTGCACATCGGCGCCACGCCGCACCGCGTGCTGCTGATCGCCGAGAGCGACGGCCGGCGCGAGAGCCTGCTCGACTTCCTGCGCGCGAGCGGCGTGAGCCCGCCGGCCTTCGACTCGCTCGCCGAGTTCGAGGCGTCCACCGACGAGAAGATCGGCATCGTCACCGCCGCGCTCGCGTCGGGCTTTGCGTGGCGCGAACAGGGCATCGACCTCGTCACCGAGACCGAGCTCTTCGCCACCGCCCCCACCACGCGCCGGCGCAACAAGAAGCAGGAACAGGTCAGCGACGTCGAGGCGCTGATCAAGGACCTTTCGGAGCTCAACGTCGGCGACCCGGTGGTCCACACCGCGCATGGCATCGGACGCTACCGCGGCCTCATGCACATGGACCTGGGCCAGGGCGTCGATGCCGAAGGCAAGCCCTTGCTGCAGGAAATGCTGCACCTGGAGTACGCCGACAAGGCCACGCTCTACGTGCCCGTGTCGCAACTGCACCAGATCAGCCGCTACACGGGCGTGAGCGCCGACGAGGCGCCGCTCCACCGGCTGGGCTCCGGCCAGTGGGAAAAAGCCAAGCGCAAGGCCGCCGAGCAGGTGCGCGACTCGGCCGCCGAGCTGCTCAACATCTACGCCCGCCGCGCCGCGCGCGAAGGCCACGCCTTCCGCTACTCGGCCGCCGACTACGAGGTGTTCGCCAACGACTTCGGCTTCCAGGAAACCGCCGACCAGAAGGCCGCGATCCATGCCGTGGTGCAGGACATGATCTCGCCCCAGCCGATGGACCGCCTGGTCTGCGGCGACGTGGGCTTCGGCAAGACCGAGGTCGCGCTGCGCGCCGCCTTCATCGCGATCACCGGCGGCAAGCAGGTGGCGTTTCTTGCGCCGACCACACTGCTGGCCGAGCAGCACTACCAGACCCTGGTCGACCGCTTCGCCAAGTGGCCGGTCAAGGTCGCGGAAATGAGCCGCTTCCGCTCGGCCAAGGAAATCACGGCCGCTGCGAAGGGGTTGGCCGAGGGCCAGATCGACATCGTGGTGGGCACGCACAAGCTGCTCTCGCAGTCGGTCAAGTTCAAGAACCTGGGCTTGCTCATCATCGACGAGGAGCACCGCTTCGGCGTGCGCCACAAGGAGGCGATGAAGGCGATGCGCGCCGAGGTCGACGTGCTCACGCTCACCGCCACGCCGATTCCGCGAACGCTCGGCATGGCGCTCGAAGGCCTGCGCGACCTGAGCGTGATTGCCACCGCGCCGCAGCGGCGGCTGGCCATCAAGACCTTCGTGCGCAACGAAGGCACCGGTGTCATCCGCGAAGCCGTGCTGCGCGAATTGAAGCGCGGCGGGCAGGTCTATTTCCTGCACAACGAGGTCGAGACGATCGAGAACCGGCGCCAGAAGCTCGAAGAAATCCTCCCCGAAGCCCGCATCGCGGTCGCCCACGGCCAGATGCCAGAGCGCGAGCTGGAGCGCGTGATGCGCGACTTCGTGGCGCAGCGCTACAACCTGCTCCTGTGCTCGACCATCATCGAGACCGGCATCGACGTACCGACCGCCAACACCATCGTGATGAGCCGCGCCGACAAGTTCGGCCTCGCGCAGCTGCACCAGCTGCGCGGCCGCGTCGGACGCTCCCACCACCAGGCCTATGCGTACCTGATGGTGCCGGACACCGAGGGTCTCACCAAGCAGGCGGCCCAGCGCCTCGACGCCATCCAGCAGATGGAAGAACTGGGCTCGGGCTTCTACCTCGCGATGCACGACCTCGAGATTCGCGGCACGGGCGAAGTGCTCGGCGAAAACCAGAGCGGCAACATGATGGAGATCGGCTTCCAGCTCTACAACGAGATGCTCAGCGAAGCGGTGCGCGCCCTCAAGGCCGGGCAGGAGCCCGACCTCCTGGCGCCGCTGTCGGTCACCACCGAGAT
>NZ_JXQQ01000014.1 GCF_000834655.1 Variovorax paradoxus | reverse complement strand
TCTCCGAGCCCTCGGGATATCGGATGAGGTAGCTGTCGAACGCCAGCGGCCACGGCGCGGTGAGCAGCAGCATCTTGTCGTAGCCGGTGCCCTGGCGGCCGCGCTGCCAGCGGAAAGCATGTGCCGCATAGCTGCGCAGGGCTGCAGCCAGGCTCATGCGGGCTCCAGGAGATCCCATCGGTTGCCGCAGAGGTCCAGAAAGATCGCCACCCGTCCGTGCGCCTCGTCGCGGGGCGCTTCGACAAAGCGAACGCCGTGGGCGTTCATGTGCGCATGGTCGGCCGCGAAGTCCTGCGTGTGCAGGAACAGGAAGACGCGGCCTGCGGCCTGGTTGCCGACCGCGGCCTTCTGTTCGTCGTTCGCCGCCTTGGCGAGCAGCAGCGTGGCCCCGGCGTCGCGCGAAGGTGCGACCACCACCCACCGCTTGTCCGGGCCGCGCGGCGTGTCTTCGACGAGGTCGAAGCGCAGCGCCTCGGTGAAGAAGCGGATGGCTTCGTCGTAGTCGTGGACGAGAAGGGTGACGGTAGCGAGGTGGCGGGACGGGAAAGGCTGGGTCATCGATGGATCACGCTGTGGCCGCAGTGGTAGCGAGCGGCCGGGTCGGCGGCTCGCAACCGATAGATCTCTTCCCAGGTGGAAGCCCAGTCTGACTCCGGAGTCAGAGCGGTACCGGGGTAAGTCTCTTCGCCTTTCTGTCTGAAGACCCGCCAAATAGACAGGTCGGTGGCGGCACTAGATTCGAAATAGGCCTCCGCTAGCGAGAAAAACCAGCCAGAGTCCATGCCGATGGACATGTCGTTCGCACCCGAGAGCACGACCAAACCCCACGGGGCTTGTGGCCCGAAGCCGGATTCGCAGTACGCGATGCCAGTGTTCGATGCCTCGTGGTTCAGTACGGTCCAGCACGGATACGCTTCACCCGGAGTGCCGTAGTCCCACTCACGCATGATCTCCACCGGCTCCACGAGGAGGCTTCGGATGTGCGTTTGGACACGCGCGTCGGGGATTCGGGACAGCTCGGTCTCGACAAGCTGCCGGATCAGTGCGGGTGAAATACTCATGCGAGAAATTCGGTGCGAGGCCTGCGACTCGAGACGGCGATTTCGATCAGCTGAAAACGATCGCCGTCTTGTGCGCAATGCTCAAGCGCGCCGATTCGTAGAGCAGCAGCCACGACTCGATTTCCCGGTAGAGGCCTTCGTCCTCGCCCATGCCGTCGCCCAGCCGCGCAGCTTCCTCGTCCGACAGCTCGCCGTCCGCGAGCGCGATACCGAGTGCCGGCGCGACCAGCACCAGTTCTTCGAGCAACCGGTACGACGAGCCGAGCATGCCGCCGGGCAGGTCGGTGTCGTCTTCTTCGGCAAAGATCACTTCCTCGAAGTCGACCGGCACGTAGAAGCCTTCCGCGTCGGAGTGGCACAGCAGGTGGCTCTCGAAGGTGCTGGCCACGTCTTCGAGCGTTTCGTCTTCCGTGGGGTCGGCGTCTTCCGGCAGCGGCGTGGCCATCCACCCGGGCGTCGTCACGCGATGCGCATAGGCACGGCGCAGGTAGTGGATGAACGAATAGGGCAGGCCGTCGATCGGTGCACGCGAATCGAGCGGCGGCAGCACGCGGGGCTCCACGTGCGGCGGCAGGCCGGCCTCAGCCAGCTTGCGGTTCACGACCGCGAAGTCTTCGTCGATCTGCTCGGCGCTCTCGGGATCGTTTTCGATCAGGTCGGCGAGGATACCGACGCAAATGGCCAGACCCATGGGGTTCTCCTGGTTGGTTGGTTCACCGCGATGGTGGCGAGGACCGGTGAAGGCGGGATGACGACCCCGGCCCGCACCGTTCCCCGGTTGCCGCGTTACTTCGCCGGCTCCACCTTCACCCGCGCATTCGGCGCCTCGCCGAACATCTCGGGCGCATACATCGCCTCGACGCGGCTCGGCGGCAGCGCGAAGTCGCCGACGTTGTTCAGGCGCACGGTGTATTCCATCTTCACCACACCCTTGGGCAGGTACTCGTAGTAGCTGCGGAAAGCCTCGAAGCTGCGTTCCTCGAAGGCCGGCGAGCCGACGCCGGACTTCTTCTCGCCCTGCGTGGCGATCTGCGAGTCGCGGCCCAGGCCCCCGCCCAGGATGGTCGCGCCGCCCGGGATCGGGTCGCTGATCACTACCCAGGTCATGTCGGCGCTGGCGTTCACCTCGATGCTCACGCGCAGCACGTCGCCGCGGGTGTACTTGCCCGCGGTGGCCTGCTCGACCGGGGTGATGGTCTTCTTGATCGCGTAGCCGGCGGCGAACGGCGCCTTCAGCTGCACGGCGGCCAGCGACTGCAGCGTGAGCCACGGCTTGCCGGTGCCTTGCTGGGTGACCAGCAGCGTGTCGCGCACGGGGGCGCCCGAAGGCGAGTTCGCGGCCGTGGCCCACGGCAGGAACATCGTGTTGTTCTTCAGGTTGCCCGGCGATGCGGGCGCGCCGAACATGGTGGTCTGGTTCGGTGCGCCGGCCGCGTCGCTGGTCTTCACGCGCTCGACGCGGCTCCAGTCGACCTGCGCCTTCACCGCGCCCAGCGTGGCGGCGGTGACGCCGGCCACCGGCGTGCTCTCGAACACCTTGCTGAATTTCTCCAGCGCGAGCCCGCCCCACAGGTTGGCGGTGGTGGTGTGCCAGGCGCCGCCCTGCTGGCGGCCGATGAAGCCGTTGGCGAGCTTGCCGATGTCGTCCTTCCAGGCCGGGTCGTCCATCACGCTGAGCAAGAGGCGCGCGGTGTTCACGTCGCCATTGGTCATGAGCCACCACCAGTAGTCGTCCTGCTCGGTGCTGAAGATGAGCTTGGTGCCCTGGTAGGACAGGCGTGCCTTCAGCACGTTGTTGGCTTCTTCCAGGCGTTGCTGGCGCTGCGGCACATCGTTCACGCGCTTGAGGATATTGAGCCAGTCGATCACCGCGCTGGTGGGCCACTGGTTCGGCGCGATGGTGATGCTGCCGACCATGCTGCCCTTGGCCTTGCCGTAGCGCGAGAGCGCTTCGAGCGCGGCGAGCTTGCGCACGTCCAGGTCCTTGCGCGGGCTCCAGAACTCGCGCGTGATGCGGCCTTCGACGAAGGCGATCAGGCCCGATTCCATCGGCGCGCGCACGTCGTCGGCCAGCGCGAAGGCCGGGTTCAGCTGCGCGGCCTCGTTCGTCGCAGCGAGCAGGTACGAGGTGAGGATGTCGCTGCCGCGGTTGGCTTCGCCGTCGCGCGGCGGGAAGTAGTTGGCGAGGCCGTCGCCGTCCAGGTAGGTCGGCAGCGTCGCGAGCACGCCCTGCCACATCTTCGCGTCGCGCAGACCCACCGACTTGCTGGTCTTCTGTTCGAGGCAGATGAAGGGGTAGTTGGCGAACCAGTCCCGCACGCCCGGCAGGCCTTCGGCGAGCTTGGGCTGCAGAGAGAGCTTGAGGCCGCCGCGGCCGGGGAGGGCGTCGGCGGGCGGCGCCACGTCGAGCGTGAACGGCCCGTCGATCTGCACCAGCGTCGCCTGCTGCACCGTGAGCGGCACCGAAGGCACGATGCGCTGGCGCACCTTGAGCGCGTCGCGCGCGCCGCCAAGGGTGTCCTTCGCCTCGATCTCCCAGAGGATGGCTTCGGCACGCGTCTGCGCGAGCTGCGCGGGCGCGGTCACGGTCCATGCCACTTCACGCGCTTCGCCGGCCGGGATGTCCACGGTCTGCGTCTCCAGCGTGAGCAGGGTGGCGCGCGGCGTGGCCTCGACCTTCATCGGTTTCTGCGTGGTGTTGCGCAGCGTGATCTGGGCGCGGAACTGGTCGTCCTCGCGCACCAATGGCGGCAGGCCGCTGATGATCTGCAGGTCCTGCGTGGCCTGAATGCTGGCCTGGCCGGTGCCGAAGAGGCTCGCGCCCGAGTCGGCGACGGCCACGATCTTGAAGGTGGTGAGCGCGTCGTTCAGCGGCACTGTCACCACGGCCTGGCCGTTGGCGTCGAGCACCACCTTCGGGTTCCACACGAGCAGGGTGTCGAGCAGTTCGCGCGTCTGGCCCTTGCCGCCGCCGCCGCCCGCGGGCACGGCTTTGCGCCCATAGTGGCGCCGGCCGACGATTTCCATCTGCGCTGTGGAGGTGCTCACGCCCCAGCTGCGGCGTTGCAGCATCGCGTTCAGCAGGTTCCAGCTGTCGTTGGGCATCAGCTCCAGCAGCGCCTGGTCGACCGCGGCCAGCGCCACTTCGGCGCCGGCGGCCGGCTTGCCGTCGGGCAGCTTGGCGGTGATGGTGACCTGCGCCTTGCTGCGGATCGGATAGCTGGGCTTGTCACTGGTGACGGTCACATCCAGCTGGTGGGCGCGCGTGCCCACGCGGATCTCGGCCATGCCGAGGCGATAGGCGGGCTTGCTCAGGTCGACCATCGCGGTGGGCGCGACGTATTCCTTGCCTTCGTACCAGAAGGCGGTCCACCACTCGCGCGGCGCCTTGAAGCCCCAGGTGAAGAAGCTGTACCAGGGCACTTCGCGCAGGCGCCCGCGCAGCGCGAGCACGCTGATGTAGGCGTTCGGGCCCCATTCGGGCTTGACCTGCAGCGTGACCGTCGGGTCCTTGCCGTCGAGCTGCACGACGTGGGTTTCGATGATGCCTTCGCGTTCCACCGAGACCAGCGCGGTCGCGAAGCGGAAGGGGCTGCGCACCTGGAACTTGGCGACTTCGCCGGGCTGGTAGCTCTTCTTCTCGGGCAGCACGTCGATGCGGTCGTTGTCCTCGCCGCCGAACCAGAGTTCGCCCTGCTTGGTCACGTAGACGGAGCTCACCGCCTTGCTGTCGCGGCCGTCGCCGTCGGTGGCGCTGGCGACGAGTTCGACTTCGCCGGCTTCCTTCAGCTCCGATTCGCACAGCAGCAGCCCGCGCGCATCGCTCTTGCCGCTGCAGACGGTGCCGATGTCCTTGGTCTCGGTCTTGTTGTCGTAGGTGTAGAAGCCGCCCACCATGCGCTTGCGGCTGGTGGTGGTGATGCGCGCCACGGCACGCACGTTGAGCGTCACGCCGGCCTGGGGCTTGCCCGTGAGGTCGAGCGCGAGCGCCTGGAACTTGAGCTTCTGGCTGGTGGAGACCCAGCCCTCGGTCTTGATGCCGGCGATGACCGAAGCGGGCCACAGCGTCTGCGTGCTGCGGATGGTCTGCACCTCGCCGTTCGGGTCGGCATACGTGGCTTCGAGCAGCAGCTCGCGCGCGGCCTTGACCTTGGGCACCTTGTCGATGGTGACCTTGCCCGCGCCGTCCTTGTTCAGCGTGAGCGCCAGCTTGTCGGCGATCACGCGGGTGTCGCTGGCGCTGTTGATGTCTTCCTCGCCGCCTGCGGTGTCGGCCGCGGACGCGGCCTGCGTGCCTTCGCCCTGTTCGGCGCGGGGCGGGTTGAAGCTGAAGGCGTCGTAGTCGGAGAAGCTCAGGGCCTTGCCGCGCACCATCGCCGACACGCGCACCGGCAGGTTGGCGGCGCCGCCGCCGGCCACGTAATTGATCTGCACATCGGTGGGCACGCTCGTCGCGGCCACAAGGGGCTTCTTCTCGGTGGGCGCGATTCGGCCTTCGAGCACGGGCAGGCGGAATTCCTCGACGCGGAAGGTGCCGGTGCTGAAGCTGCGGCTGCCGTCGCCTTCGTCGCCGTCGCCTTCATCGCTGTCGCCGTTGGCGTCCTTGCCGCCGCCGCTGCGCAGCATCACCTCGTACACGCCGAGCTTGGCGGCGGGCGGAATCGGGAAGGTGTTCTCGGCGCTCAGGCCCCCGGTGGCGGTCTTGCGCCAGGTGAGCGGCTGCGTGAAGCGCTGGCCGCTGCCGGTGTGGGTGATGACGAGCGTGTCGGGCCGGTTTTCCGGCAGGCCGAAGCCCTTGCTGGTCTGCGTGCGGATCAGGCTCTTCATCGACACCGTCTCGCCGGCGCGCAGCAGCGTGCGGTCGAAGATGGTGTGGGCGATGCGGTCGGGCTCGGGCTGCAGGTTGGTGGGCACGTTGAAGCGCCAGGGCTCGATGCCGCGCTGCCAGTCGCTGAAGGTGAAGGCGAGGTCTTCCACGCCCTTGTCGTCCTTGGCGCGGGCGCTCACGAACCAGGCACCGCTGTCGTATTCGTCGGGGCCGTTGCAGCTGGGCGCCTGCGGCGACACGCCCTGCAGCGTGACGATGCCGTTGGCGTCGGTGGTGCCGGTGGCCACGGCCTTGCCGTCGCAGCTGGAGACGCGCACTTCGGCGCCGGCGACGACCTTGCCCTTGTCCAGCGTGGTGACCCAGGCCATCGAGTTCTCACGGCCCAGCTTGAAGTGCACCGCCAGGTTGGTGGCCAGCGCCGTGGTGCGCACGTACATCGTGCGGCCGGCGGGGTAGCGCTCGTCGAGCAGGGCTTCGCCCAGTTTCTGCGAGGCGATTTCAAGCACGTGGAAGCCCGGCGTGAGCGGGATGCCGATGACTTCGAACGGGCGCGGATCGCCCGCTTCCGACTTGGGCATGTCCAGCGCCTTCACGCCCGGCTGGCCGGCCAGCAGCGACAGCATGCGGGTCTGCAGGCTGGTGCGGTCGTCCTTATCGATGACGGGCGGCAGCGCGCCCTTCACGTCCTTGCGCGCCTGTTCGCGCGTGACGGTGTAGCTGTCGTAGCGGCGCACCTTGCGGAACCACGCGATGATTTCCGCGTCGGTCTTGGGGTTCATGTCGCTCACCTTGCCGGGCGTGAGCGCCTGCACCATCAGCTGCGGCTCCACGCGGCGCACGGTCACCGGCATCATGGCCGGGGTGCCGGGCTCGGCCAGCCGCTCGATCACGCCGAAGGGCGAGGCGGCGAACTTGGCCAGCGGCGGCATCGCGCCGGTCGAGACCTTCAGCGGAAAGCTCGACGGAGTGGCGAGCGGGCGTCCGGAGGCGTCTTCGAACTTGGCGGGCAGCTCGATGCTGTATTGCGCGCTCTCGGCCAGCGGCGGGCCGAAGTACACGCCATTGACCACGTCGTCGTCGCTCTGCGAGCCGCCTTCGTTGGCGATCTGGGCCTTGGTCGACTTGCCGTCGCTTCCCTTGAGCTCGATCTGGGAGGCCAGCTTGCGCGTGACCGGCGCATTGAAGGTCAGCTGCATCGGGCGCAGCGGCAGGCAGGCGGCCTGCGCGTTCTCGCGCTCGCAGGTGAAGGACACGGCGAAGGGCTCGCGCACCTGGTAGTCGAGCCGGCGTTCGACGTTGTTGGCAACGCCCGAGGGGGTCGCCACGCCCTTGCCGTAGACCACCTTCACCTTGGCGCCCGGGGTGAGCGTGCGGTTGCACTGCATCGTGATGAAGCGCAGCGGGTCTTTCTCGGCCGCCTTGTCGCGGCCGAAGGCCTTCAGGAGGCCCGCGCGCTGCTCGCCGTCGAGCAGTTTGACCGGAATGCGCTCGCCCACGCCGTCGGCCGAGCACCAGACGTTCTGGCGCACGCTCTCCAGCGTGGCGGCGCCGTTGAGCTCGAGCACGAACATCTGCTGCTCGTCGATGCGGGCGTAGGTGCCCGGCATGAAGCTGCGCACGAACGGGCCGCCGCTATTGAATTGGTAGCGCTCCGGGCCGGTCAGCTCGCCGCCGGCGCTCGGCTTGAAGTTGGGAATGCGGGTGACGGTGCAGCGCACGCCGGGCGGCAGGTCGTTCTCGAAGTCGTAGACCCACGCCTTGGCGTCGGTCCAGCGGCCGGTGCCTTTGCCGGCCTGCGCGTCGGTGCAGCTCACCGAGAGCGGGGCGGGCGCCTTGGGGTCGCCGAAATTGACGGCGGCCTGGTCGAACTTGGCGACGATCTGTCGCACGCGCGCCACTTCGCCCTGGGGCGTGAGGCTGGTGATCTGCAGGGCAAAGCTCGGGCCGGCCAGCAGCGTGCTCGCGGCCAGGAGCAATGAGGGAACGAAACGGGTCACGGAATCTCCTCCTTGGGGCAGCGCGCAGCGTAGCCGATTTGTGCTTCAAAACGTCAGTGCCGACAGTCATATGTCGTTCGCGGCCGGGCCCCGGTCAGGCGCGGTTTACATCAGCCTTCTTACAATCCACCGCGTCGTGCGTGCGCCGCGCAGACCGCCACCAGGACCTCGCCGCCGACCGATGAAACGCTACTGGGAAATAGACGCCTTGCGCGGGCTGATGCTCGTGCTGATGACCGTCACCCACCTTCCGACCCGCCTGACCGATCCGCTGGGCCAGCCATTCGGCTTCGTTTCGGCGGCCGAAGGCTTCGTGCTGCTGTCGGCCTTCGTGGCGGGACTGGTCTACAGCCGCATCGGCTACGCCCGGGGGGTGGATTCGATGCGCATCGCGTTCTGGCGGCGCGTGGTCAAGGTCTACCTGTGCCAGGCGGCGATCCTCCTCTTCCTGTTCACCGTGATCGCGGCGCTCGGGCTGCACATCGACCAGCCGGCGGTGAAGAACCTGGTGTCTTACTACCTGGCGGAGCCGCGCGACGGCTTTCTCTTCGGGCTGCTGCTGATCTACGAGCCGGCGCTGCTCGACATCCTGCCCATGTACATCTTCTTCATGCTCATGAGCCCCTGGGTGCTGGCCTTCGCCATGCGCCACGGCTGGACGCTGGTGATGCTGGCCAGCGTCGCCGTGTGGGCGGCGGCGCAGTTCGGCATCAGCGAATGGATCTACGGGCTGGCGGTGCACTACCTGCACGTGCCGGTGCCGTTCCACGAGATGGGCGCCTTCAACACCTATGCCTGGCAGTTCCTGTGGTTCGCGGGCCTGTGCATCGGCGCCACCCGCAACGGGCCGCAGGCGCGGCCGCTGCGCTTTCCGTGGTGGCTGCTGGCGCTGGCGGCGGGCATCGCGCTCTACGGCGTCTACTGGCGCCACACCGGCATCAACGGCCAGGCGCCGTTCGGTGGCGACGTGGAGCTGAACCTGCTGTTCGACAAGTGGCAGCTCGGCCCGCTGCGGCTGGTGAACCTGGTGGCGCTGGGCATCCTGGCGGTGCGCTTCGGCCCCTGGCTGATGCGCCGGATTCCGCGGCTGCACTGGCTGGAGGCGATGGGCTCGGCGTCGCTCCCGGTGTTCTGCGCGCACCTGGTGGCGGTGCTGCTGGTCCTGGCCTTCTACGGCGACAGCCAGACCGCGCGGCCGTGGTGGGGCGACGGGCTCCTGCTGCTGGCGGTGTTCACGGGGATGTACGTCGTGGCGCGGTTCACGCGCGGGGCCGATGTGCCGCCGCCGGCGGACGATGTGCCGTCGGGGCCGGCACCGGCCTGAGCGGGGTCGGCGCCAGGCATTTCTTTCTATATGGGTCGTCCCGGTCCAGGAAGCCGGGCCTTCCGGCTCTGGATGTACCGGAGCTCATTCAACGACTTCTCGTTCCCGGGGTCCAGTTGCAGCGCGCGTTCGTGCAGCGCCTGCGCCGTATCGAGATTGCCCAGCTCGATCTGGGCGAACGCCATGCCGCGCAATGCGCGCGTCGTTTCCGCGGTTTTAAGCTCGGGCGGGGAGAGGTCCGCGGACTCCAGGGCTTTCTGGAACCCCTCCAGCGCCGGGCGCCAGTTGCGTTCGGCGATATCGACTTCTGCCCGCTCGGAGAGGTATTTCGAATTGCGCGGAGAGAGCTTGATCGCGTCGTCGAACGCAGCCCGGGCTTCGGGAAGGCGATGCAGGTCGACCAGCGCGAAGCCCCTGAGGAAATAAGCGAGGCCCCATTCGATGCCGTAGACCCGCGAATTCGTGTTCGCCTTGTGCCCCTCCAGGGCGTAGAGCATGCTTTCGACCGGCCAGCGCGCGGAATACACAAGAGGCGCGCTCTTGCGGTACGTGCTCTCGTAGTAGGCGATGGCCTGGTCGGCCAGCGGAAGGGCCTGTGCAGGCCTTTTCGCGGCGATGAGCACGGCCGCCTGTTGCACCAGCGGCGCGCCCGCATCCACTGTCTTTCCGACCGCAGCGGAAGGGGGCGGGCTGGTGGCTTCGGGTTGCGTCGCGCAGGCCGACACAAGCAGCGACAGCAGGATCGCCGCGAAGAGTTTCATGACCATCGAGGCTCTTTCTGGCCGTCAGGCGGCGATGTTCTTGTCGATTGCGCAGGATTCGATGGCGCCTGCGCAGGCCGGCACGAGTCTGGCGAGGGCGTGTGTCTGTCCCGGGGGGCGGCTGCAATCAGGGCAGGGCGGCGGCTGGCGCAGGCGCGCCCGGCAGGTGCAAGGCGATCACCGACTGCCACAGCCGGTACCCCTCGTCCGTCATGTGCAGCCTGTCGCCGCGAAACAGCTCCATCCGGGGCCGGCCGTCGGCGCCGAGCATCGGCGTGTAGATGTCGATGAACTCGCTGTTGGGCAGCAGGTTGAGGTAGGCCGAGATCACGTGGTTGGTCTCGCGGATCTGCGGCATCAGGTGCTCGCGCGAGGGGCTGGGCTTGACCGAGATGAAGCTGATGCGCGCGTCGGGCAGTTCGGCGCGCACCGCGTTGGCAAAGCGCGCGAAGCTGTCGAGCACCTGCAGCGGCGTGCGGCCCTCGGCCAGGTCGTTGTCGCCGGCATACACCATCACCTGGCGGGGCTTGTAGCGCACCACCAGGTCGCGGGCGAACAGGCTGCAGTCGGCCAGTGTCGAGCCGCCGAAGCCGCGGTTGACGACGCCGCCGGGCACGCGGGCAAAGTCCTGCGAGAGGCGGGTCCACATGCGCACGGTGGAACTGCCCACGAACACCACGCCGCCCGGGGGCGGCAGGCGCTCCTGGTCGGCGCGCGCGAAGGCCGCGAGCTCGTTGTGCCACCGCGCCTTGGCGGCCAGGTATTCGGAGGAGGCGTCCGCAGCGGTGGCGCCATCCGCCTCGTAGGGAAAGGCGGCCGAGGCGGTCTGGGCGTGGGAGGCAAGCGCCGCCATCAGCAGCGCGACCGCGGCCAGCGCGGATTTCATCGAAGGCATCGGAAAGACAGGAATCAGGTCAGATGGTTTTCTCAATGAGGGCGCCCTTGAACACGACCGGCCCCTTCGGACCGCTGCCCGGTGGCACGCCGCCCTTGGCTTCCAGGGTAACGGCCAGGGTCGGCACTTGGTGCACATCGGATTCCGACGCGGCCAGCCGCAGGGCCGGCGCGTTGTCGAGCACGCCGAGCGAGCGCGGCGCGCCGCCGGGGGGCAGGGCCCACAGCTGCAGCGACTTGTCGGTGCCTTCGCTGTAGCTGCCCACGCGCTGGAGCACCAGCTGCTTTTTCTTCGGATCGAAGGTCACCAGCAGCGAGGCGGCGGCCTGGTCGTCGGACAGCACGGCCACGTATTGCACGGCCGGCGCATTGGTCAACTGGTCGCGCAGGTTCAGGCCGACCCCGACCGCCAGCACGGTGGCCAGCGCGCCGGCCGCCGTGGCGCCGCGCCAGAGCGCCAGGCTGCTGAGCCATCCGCCCTGCGGCTTGGCGGAGTTGCGGGCATTGGCCGCGTCGCGCTGCCGCTCGATGGCGTGCTGCGCCTTTTCGGCGTCGATGATGTTGCGGATGCGGGTCCAGACGGCGGCGTCGGGGACGATCGGGCTCTGCAGTTCGGTCATGCTCGCGAGCCGGCTCTGCCAGACCAGCGCCGCGGCGCGCACCGGCGCCTGTTCGCGCGCGATGGTTTCGAAGCGGCGGCGAGCGCCGCCGCGCAGGGTGCCGAGCGCATGGCTTGCGGCCAGCAGTTCGAGCAGGTCGGGGTGGGCGGTGAGATTCATAGAAGGGCTGCTTTCTCCACCGTCACGCAAAGCGTCCCATGCAGACGCGCAATTTCTCGAGGCCGCGCCGGATCCAGGTCTTGACCGTGCCCAGCGGCAGCCTGAGCTGCTCGGCCAGCTCGCCGTGGCTCATCTCGCGCAGGTAGGCCAGGCTCACCACCTCCCGCTGCTTGCCTTCGAGCTGGCTCAGGCACTGGTGCAACGCCCAGGCCTGCTCGCTCGCATCGGCCGTGTCGGCGGGGTTGGGCGCATCGGATTCCAGGGTGTCGGCCATCAGCTCGTCGAACTCCTGCGTGAGCTGGGCGCGGTCGGCGGTGCGGCGGCGCAGGAGGTCGAGCGCACGGCTGCGCACGATCAAGCCCAGCCATGCCAGCGGCGGGCTCAGGGTGGAGCGGTAGTCGCCGGCCACGCGCCAGACGGTGAGAAAGGCTTCCTGGAGAACATCTTCGGCCCATTCGCGCTGCCGCACGACGCGCATCGCCAGGCCCATGAGCTTGGGCGCGGTGCGGTCGTACAGCTGGCGCAGGGCGGCTTCGTCGCGATGGCCGATCCGATCGATCAGCGCCATCAGTTCGGCGTCTGGGCTGGGTGCTGTCATCCGCGGATTGTCGGGCATCGGTGCGCATGGACAAGATACGGCCCCGCACGCCTGCCGGATTCAAACAACAGGTCCGAAGATCCGATTTCTAGAAACATTCGTTAACGTATACTGCGCCGCAAAATCGGAGCGGGGCCGCGCATGCGCGGGAGGCGGAATGAAGCAAATTGCGATCGTCATCGTGCTCTGCGTGGGCGCGTGGTACTTCTTTATCGGCGGCCGCAAGCTCGACGAGCCGATGGTGCGCGACTACTACCAGAAGGAAGCGCGCGCCATTTCCGCCAACGACGCCTACCAGCTGTGCAAGCAGTTGAGCCGCAAGGCCGTCATCGAGAGCAAGACCACGATGATGGGCAAGACGGTGGAGAGCACCCACAACCGCGACGAAGCCTGCGAAGCCCAGCACAAGACCTTCGAGAAGCTGCGCGCGGTCAGCGACCAGGTCGGCAGCATCATGGCCATCGAGTACGACTACCAGATCGACAGCGTCGAGCTCACGCCCGACCGCAAGAGCGCCACCGTGCAGGGGACCAACGTGATCAAGATGGGCGAGTCGATCCTGCAGTTCAAGACCAGCTTCACCCAGCGCCTTGAGCGCGAACTCGGCCAGGTGCGCCTCGTGCATTCCGAGGAGGCCACGGTGGTGCGCGTGGGCGGCCGAGGCGCCATGAGCCAGAGCGAGTTCTTCCGTAAATAGGGGCGGTCGTGATCGTTCAGGATTCCCTGCCACCCCCGCCGCCGTTCTGGCACCGCCTCAACAGCTTCTTCGCGTTTCCGTTCCAGATGCGGCCGCTGGCCTACGGGCTCGTGCTGTCGTTCTGCAGCCTGCTCTTCGAGGCGATCTTCTTCCTGCCCGATGCGCTGGCGTTCATCGTCATCGAGATCGGCATCATGCTGGCGGCCAGCCGCTACGGCTTCAAGATCACCGCGCTCGGCGCGCGCGGCATCTGGCAGTCGGCCGACTTCGCGCGCGAGTCGAGCGACGACTGGACCTACCTGCCCTGGAAGCTCTTCGCGATCTCGCTGGTGCAGGGCGCGCTGATCGCCTGGCTCGCCTGGTACGAGCCGGTGCTGGGCACGGTGGCGCTGTTCGTCATGTCCTTCACCTTCCCGGCCGCGGTGATCGTGCTGGTGCAGTCGTCCAGCTTCTTCCAGGCGATGAACCCGGGGCACGTGATGGATGCGATCCGCACCATCGGCTGGCCGTATGCGCTGCTGTGCTTTTTCCTGTTCCTGCTGAGCACGGGTGCCCAGATCGCCATATCGATGGTGGTGCCGATGTTCGACGGCCGCATCATCCTGCCGATCGTCAATTTCGCGTTCATCTACTTCGGCTGGGTGATGGCGAGCCTCCTGGGCTATGTGATGTACCAGCACCACGACGCCTTCGGCATTGACGTGGTGCCCGGTGCCGGCGCGGGCGAGGGCATGCCGGTGGACCGCCGCACGCCCGCGCAGATCGCCGCCCAGCGCATCGACGCCGAGGTGGCGCAGTTCATCACCGACGGCGACCTGGCCGCCGCGCTCGGCACCGCCTACGAGGCGCAGCGCACCGCCGCCATCGACGACCTCGCCGCGCAGCGCCGCTACCACCGCGTGCTCGCGATGATGCCGGACAAGGAGAGCGCAATGCTCGACCAGGCCAGGCGCTTCATTCCGCTCCTGATGCGGCGCGACCTGTCTTCCGAAGCGCTCAAGGTCTTCAAGTTGTGCCGCGAGAAGGACAAGGCGTTCGCGCTCGACGACGCGGCCACGGTGATCGCGATGGCGCGGGCCGAATGGCGCAACGGCGATGCCCATGCCACGCTCGCGCTGCTGGCGGGTTTCGACCGCCGCTTCCGCGGGAACGAGGCGATCCCGCAGGCGTATGAACTCGCGGCCCGCGCGCTGGTGCAGGGCCTGGGGCGCGCCGACATGGCCAAGCCCATCCTCCGCACGATGGAATCGCGCTACCCCGACAGCGAGCAGACGCAAGAGGTGCGCTGGCTGCTGCGGCCGGCCCCCGAGGCCGCCGCCTAGCCCGCCGCCTGGCCTGCCCCCTGAGGTCAGGCCCTGCGGGGCGCCACGGCGGCACCCTCGATGCCGTGCCGCTTCAGCGCGTCGGCGACGAAACCGGACGCCTTCATCTCCTCGACGAATCCGCTGAGCCACGCCTGTGCGGCGAGCCGGCCCTTCGGCACGCCCATCGCCTGCTCGATCACCATGAAGCGGCCCGGCAGCAGGCGCACGCCGCCCACGCGCTGCGCGTCGGCTTCGAGCTGCTGCTTCACGCCGGCCGCCACGTCGAGGTTCTGCGCGATGAACTGGTTCGTGACCTCGGGCGAGGTCGGCGCGCGCACCAGCGTGGCGGCCTTCAGCTCGCGTGTGAGGTAGAGGTCGTAGGCGCTGCCCCTGCCGACCACCACGCGGGTGCCGGCGCGGTCCACGTCCGCGTTGCGCTGCAGCGGCGAGCCGTTGCGCACGAGGTAGGCGCCTTCGATGACAACGTAGGGCGCGGTGTATTCCATGTCCGCCGCGCGCACCGGATCGATCGCGACGAAAGCCATGTCGACCTGGCGCGCCTTGACGGCTTCCACCACGTTGCCGGCGGAGTTGAACTGCACGAGGTCGATCGCGAGGCCCAGGCGTCGCGCCGCCTCGCGCGCGAGGTCCACCGACACGCCGCTCGGCTGGCCACCGGCGCCGCGGCTCGCGAGGATCGGATTGCCGAAGTTGATGGCGGCGCGCAGCTTGCCGGTGCCGCCGAGTTCCGCCGCGGCGGCCGCCTGCGAGCTGGCCGTGGTGCCGGCGCAGCCCGCAAGGAGGAGTGCGCCCGCGCCACAGAAGGCGCGGCGATCGATGGCGTGGGAGAGATCGGGCTGCTTCATGCGTTCTCTCCTTGTCAGGGCCGGGCCAGCGCCGCGAGGCCGCGCACGTCGGCTGCCTTTCCCAGCGACCAGCAGGCCGCGAGCAACTCGCTCGTGCGCTGCGCGCCGAGGATGCCGTCCGACAGCCCGTGGAACTTGCGCTCCAGGTCCGCATCGCTCATCGGGCGCTGCAGCGAGCCGATCGCGTGCTCGATGAACACGTGCTCGCGGCGGCCGTCGGTCAGCACCGCGGTCACGTCGGCGCTGGCTTCGTCGATCCCGTCGTCCACCGTGGCCACGACCTTGCGGCGCAGCGCGACCACGTCGGGGCGGTTCACGATGTCGTCGGCAAATTCCTCCTCGGCAGCGCGCCCGAACAACAGGCCCGCCGCGCACCCGTGGTAGACGCTGAACTTGGCGCTCAGCCCATCGGCCGGCTCCTTCTTGCCGGTGAGTTCGAGCACCAGCGAATGCACCTTGAGCTCGATGCGCTCGACCTGGTCCGCCGCGATGCCGCGCTCGCGCAGTTGCACGCAGGCGTCGATGCTCGGGTGGATCACGATGCCGCAGGCAAAGGGCTTGTAGCTGTTGAACGAAATCTCGAAGCGCTCGCCGAGTTCGTCGGTCACTTCGTTCCAGGCGTACTTGGTCGATACCACCTGCGCCCAGCCGCGCGGCGCCTCGATTGCCTTGGGGCTCGCGGTGTAGCCGTGCTGCGCCATCAGCGCGGCCATGAGGCCCGCGCGCGCGGCACCGCCCGGGTGAAAGGGCTTGGTCATGGTGCCGAACTGCTCGCGCAGGCCGACCGGCTGCGACGCGGCGATGCCGAGCGCCATGGCCGTGCGGTCCGCGTCCAGCCCGAGCAGCCGCGCGCAGCCCGCGGCCGCGCCTAACATGCCCGTGGTGCCGGTGATGTGCCAGCCGCGGTCGTAGTGCTCGGGATAGACCGTGTTGCCGAGGCGACACGCCACGTCGATGCCCAGCACCAGCGCATCGAGCACCGTGCGGCCGCTCGCGCCGGTGTGCTCGGCCAATGCCAGCACGGCCGAGGCCACGGGGCCGGCGGGATGGATGATGGTCTTCAGGTGCGTGTCGTCGAAGTCGAAGGTGTGCGAGGTGATGCCGTTGAGCAGCGCCGCATTCGCGATGTCGACCTTCTCGGCACGCCCGAGGATGGTGGCCTGCGGCGCGGGCTGCAGCACCTGCACGGCGGCCAGCGCGGCCTCGACGGCTTCGTGCCTGGCGGCGCCGACGGCGCAGCCCAGCCAGTTGAGGAAGGTGCGGTGCGCCTCGTGGTCCACCGCCTCGCTCCAGCCGCGCGAGGCGTGGCCTGCGACGTACTCGGCAAGGATGCGGGTGATGGGCGGGGCGTTGTGGTCTGCGGCGACCTGGGTGTTGCGGGCCATGTGCTTGAAAGTCTCCGGTGGATGGCGAAGGAAAAAAGAATGCGGGCTTCAGGTGCCGAGTTCGATCTTGCGATCGCGCGCGAGCTGGGTCCATCGCGCGACGTCGGCGCGGATGTAGTCGCCGAACTGCTGCGCGCTCATGGGCATCGGCTCGACCGCCTCGACCGCGAGCTTCTCGCTGAGGTCGGGCGCCTTGAGCACCGTGTTGAGCGTGTCGTTGAGCTGCTTGACGACGGCGGCCGGCATGTGGGCCGGGCCGACCACGCCGTACCACTGCATCGCGTCGAAGCCCGCAAGGCCCAGCTCCTCGAGCGTGGGCACGTCCTTGATCTGCGGATGGCGCGCCCTGCCGGTCACCGCCAGCGGCCGCACGCGGCCCGACTTGAGGTGCGGCATGGCGGCGGCGAGGCCCGGGAACATCGCCTGCGTCTGTCCGCCCATGAGGTCGGTGAAGGCCGGGGCGACGCCGCGGTAGGGCACGTGCGTCATCTGCAGGCCGGTCTGCTGCTTGAAGAGCTCCATCGTCAGGTGCGTGAGCGAGCCGGCGCCGGCCGAGCCGTAGCTCAGCTTGCCGGCCTGGGCCTTGGCGTACTCGAGGAACTGCCTGAAGTCCTTGGCGGGCAGGTCGGCGTTGATGACCAGCACGTTGGGCGTGCCGCCGATCATGCCGATCGGCGTGAAGTCCTTGACCGGGTCGTAGGGCACCTGGCGCGTTGCCGGGCTGGTGCCGTGCGTGGCGACGTAGCCCTGCATCAGCGTGTAGCCGTCGGCCGGTGCGCGCGCGGTGTTCTGCGAGGCGATCACGCCGCCGCCGCCGCCCTGGTTGTCGACGATGAAGGTCTGGTTCAGCAGCTTGCCCCAGCGCTCGGTGACGGTGCGGCCCACCATGTCGCTGCCCCCGCCGGCCGCCACCGGCACGATGTAGCGGATGGGCTTGCTCGGAAAGTCCTCGGCACGCGCGGAACGGTGAAGCCCGAGGAAGGCGGACGTGGGAATGGCGAGGGTGAAGGCTCGGCGTTTCATTGTCTTGTCTCCTGGTGGTTGTTCGAGCCAGGGCGGCCGGGCCGCGCGTTCAGCGGCGGCAGCTCTGCAGGCGGTCGTAGGCGTCGCTCACGTGGCGCGCCATCAGGTCTTCGCAGCGCGCGATGTCGCCCTTGCGCAGGGCCCGGGCGATGCGCGTGTGTTCGGCGATCGATGCGCGCATGCCGATGTCCTGCGACAGGTTCTTCAGGCGCGAGAGGTGCAGCTTCTGCACCACCGTGCGGTAGGTCGCGGCGAGTGCGTGGTTGCCGGCGGCCTCGACGATGGCCCAGTGGAAGGCGAGGTTCTCGCGGTAGTAGCGCTGCACGTCGTGTGCGTCGAAGGCCGCGTTCATCGCGGCGATGGAGGCATCGAGCCGGTCGGCCAGGGCGATGCGCGCGGGCGCTTCGAGCCGCGCCGCGCGGCGCCCCGCAAAGCCGTCGAGGAGGCCCCGCATCTCGTAGAGGTCGTGCACCTCGTCGGCGGTGGGCTCGCGCACGAAGACGCCGGCGTGCTTGCGTGCAACCACGAGCCCGGTGCTCTCGAGTTCGCGCAAGGCCTCTCGCACCGGCACCCGCGAGACGCCCAGCCGCAGGGCCACGTCGGGCTCGTTGATGCGTTGGCCGGGCTGCAGTTCGCCGCGCAGGATCATGGCCAGCATGTCGTCGCGCACCAACTTCGAGAGCGAGGTGTCGCGCACGGCCGAGAGATGGTCCGGAGCGGTTTCGACGAGCCAGGGAAGCATGCGATGGTCCTTGAGTTGGCGGAATATCGTATACGAATGGATCGACGGATGTCCACCGGCTTTACCCGTTCCAGCCTCGCGCAGCATGCGATTCCGGATGCGGTGGCGTGTCGAAAGACCAGCGGGCGCGCTCGTTGCCGAGGGCGCCCGCTGGCGATTTCGAGAAGCCGCTGGCCGGCCGGGCTCTAGCCGTTCTTGTCCGCGACTTCGCTCCAGCCGCCGCCCAGCGTCCTGTAGATCGTGAGGCGGTTGGTCTGCTCGGTGAGCTGCAGGCTGATCAGCGTCTGCTGCGCCGCGTAATGGGCGCGCTGCGCATCCAGCACGTCGAGGAAGCTGCTCGCGCCGCTCCTGAAGAGCGACTGCGACAGCTCGAAGCTGCGGGAGGTCGCGCCCAGCAGCGAGCGCTGCGCATCGAGCCGCTCGGCCAGCGTGCGGCGCTCGGCCAGCGCATCCGCCACTTCACGGAAGGCCGTCTGCACGGTCTTCTCGTAGGTCGCGAGCTGGATCTTCTGCTGCGCCTCGGCCATCTTCAGGTTCGCGCGGTTCGCGCCGCCGTCGAAGATCGGCACGCTGATCGAGGGCGCGAAGCTCCAGGCCTTGCTGCCGCTCGTGAACAGGCCCGAGAGCGTGCTGCTCGCCGTACCCGCCGAGGCCGTGAGCGCGATGCGCGGAAAGAACGCCGCGCGCGCCGCGCCGATGTCGGCATTGCTTGCGCGCAGGGCGTGCTCGGCAGCGCGCACGTCGGGGCGCTGCTGCAGCACGTTCGACGAGAGGCCGGCCGGCGGCACGAGCAGCTGCGCGGCCTCGGCCGTCGCGGTAGTCGGCAGCAATTCGGCCGGCGGCGTGGTGCCGACCAGGAGGGCGAGCGCGTTGCGGTCCTGCTCCACCAGGCTGTCGAACGCGGCCGCATCGGCCCGCGCAGCTTCGACCGTGCTTTGCGACTGCGCGAGCGCCAAGCCCGACTGCGAACCCAGCGCATGGCTGCGCTGGATCAGGTCGAACGACTTGCGCTGGCTCTCCAGCGTGCTGCGCGCGAGCGCCAGGCGCTGTTCGTCCGCGGCCAGCTGCAGCCAGGCCGTGGCCACCGAGGCCACCAGGCTGATCTGCGTGCTGCGTCGGGTTTCCTCGGTCTGGAAATAGCTCTGCAGCGCCGATTCGCCGAGGTTGCGCACGCGGCCGAACAGGTCAAGTTCGTAGGCCGTCATGCCCAGGTCGGCGCTGTATTGCGAGGAGATGCGCGCCTCGCCGCTGGTCGAGAGGCTGCCCGGCGTCCGCGAGCGGCTTCCGCCCGCGCCGGCGTCGACGGTCGGGAACAGGCCCGCGCGCGCGATGCCGTACTGGGCGCGTGCGCGCTCGATGTTGAGTGCGGCCACGCGCAGGTCGCGGTTGTTGGCGAGCGCGAGTTCGATCACGCCCTGCAGGCGCTTGTCGACGAAGAAGTCTCTCCAGCTGACATCGACCGGCGCAGCCGCGTTGGCACCGCTCGCGCCGCCCGAGGGCAGGGCCTGCGGCACCGGCGAGGCGGGCGTTTCATACGCGGGCGCGAGGTTGACGCAGCCCGAGAGCACGGCCGAAGCCACGGCCGCGCAGGCCAGCGAGCGCAGCGGAAAGTGGGGGAGGGATGTGCGTCGCATCATTGGCCTCCCTGTTCCGCGGCGGGCGCCGGCAATGCGCCCGGTACTTCTGCCTTCGCCGGCTTGCGCCTGCCCTCCAGCCACCCGCGGATCAGCGCGAAGAACAGCGGCACGAAAAAGATGCCGAGCGCCGTGCCGACCACCATGCCGCCCAGCACCGCGGTGCCGATCGACTGGCGGCCACCCGCGCCCGCGCCGGTGCCGATGGCCAGCGGCAGCACGCCGAAGCCGAAGGCCAGCGAGGTCATGAGAATGGGCCGCAGCCGCAGGCGCACCGCTTCCAGGGTCGCCTCGATCACGCCCTTGCCCTGCTCCTGTAGCTGTTTGGCAAACTCCACGATCAGGATCGCGTTCTTCGACGAGAGCCCCACCGTGGTCAGGAGGCCCACCTGGAAGTACACGTCGTTGCTCAGGCCCCGGAAGCTGGTGAACAGCAGCGCCCCCACGATGCCCAGCGGCACCACCAGGATCACCGAGAACGGCACCGACCAGCTCTCGTAGAGCGCGGCCAGGCACAGGAAAACGAACAGGATCGAGATCGCATAAAGCACAGGGGCCTGCGCGCCCGAGAGCCGCTCCTGGAACGACGCACCGGTCCACTCGTAGCCGATGCCTGGTGGCATCTGCTTCATCACCTCGTCCACCGCGGCCATCGCGTCGCCCGAACTCACGCCTGGCGCGGCATCGCCCACGAACTCGTAGCTCGGGCTGCCGTTGTAGCGCTGCAGTTGCGGCGAGCCGTAGGTCCAGCGCGAACTCGAGAACGCCGGGAACGACACCATCTGCCCGAGGCTGTTGCGCACGCTCCAGCGGTCGATGTCGGCGGGCAGCATCCGGAAGGCGGTGTCGCCCTGCATGTACACGCGCTTGACGCGGCCGTTGTCCAGGAAGTCGTTGATGTAGGTGCCGCCCATCGCGCTGGAGAGCGTGCTGTCGATGTCGGCCGTGGCCAGGCTCGCCGCGCCCGCGCGCGCATCGTCGATGTCCACCGCGAACTGCGGCGTGTCGTCCAGGTTGTTGCTGCGCACGTTCACGACCACGTCGGAGCGCTTGGACAGGAGCTCGATGACCTGGTCGCGCGCCTTCACCAGCGCGTCGTGGCCGAGGCCGTTGATGTCCTTCAGGTGGAAGTTGAAGCCCGCATTGGCGCCCAGCCCGCGCACCGCCGGCGGCAGCAGCACGAACACGCGCGCATCGCGGATGGTCGAGAGGTCCTTGTTGGCACGGCGCGCGAGCGCGGCGGCCGATTGCCCGTCGCCTTCGCGCTCGGCCCAGTCTTTGAGCTTGACGAAAGCGCGCGCCGAACTCTGGTCGCCGTTCTGCCCGGTGATGACGTTCACGCTCACCACCTCGGGTTGCTTGGTGAAGTAGTCCTGCATCTGCGTGACCACCGGCTGCAGCCGCGCGTCGGAGGCGCCCGGCGGCAGCGTCACCTGCACCTGCAGGAAGGCCTGGTCCTCGTCGGGAAGGAAAGATGTGGGCAGGCGCATGAACAGCACCGCCATCGCGGCCGCGATCAGCAGGTACACCACGATGCTGCGCTTGCCGCGCCGCACGATGCCGCCCACCACGCCCTGGTAGCGGTCGGCGCCCTTGTCGAAGTTGCGGTTGAAGCCCGCGAAGAAGCGATCGACCGCGCCCAGCACCCCTTTGCGCGGCACGGCGTGCTGGCCCTTGGCCACGGGCTTCAGGAGCGTCGCGCACAGCGCCGGCGTGAGCGTGAGCGCCACGAACACCGACAGCGCCATCGCCGAGACGATGGTGATCGAGAACTGCCGGTAGATCACGCCGGTCGAGCCGCCGAAGAAGGCCATCGGGATGAACACCGCCGAGAGCACCAGCGCGATGCCCACGAGCGCGGGCGTGATCTCGGCCATCGACTTGCGCGTGGCCTCCTTGGGCGAGAGGCCTTCTTCATGCATCACGCGCTCGACGTTCTCCACCACCACGATGGCGTCGTCCACCAGGAGGCCGATGGCCAGCACCATGCCGAACATGGTGAGCGTGTTGATCGAGTAGCCGGCAATCGAGAGCACGCCGAAGGTGCCCAGCAGCACCACCGGCACCGCAATGGCAGGAATCAGCGTCGCGCGGAAGTTCTGCAGGAAGATGTACATCACCAGCACGACCAGCAGCATGGCCTCGGCCAGCGCCTTGACCACCTCGTCGATCGACGCGCTCACGAAGGGCGTGGTGTCGTAGCTCACGAAGGTCTGCAGCTGGTTCGGAAAGAGCGGCTGCAGTTCGGCCACCTTGGCCTTCACCGCCTCGGCCACCTGCACCGCGTTGGCGCCGTCGGCCAGCACCACGCCCAGGCCCGCGCCGGGGCGGCCGCCCAGCTGCGAGCGCACGGTGAGGTTCTCGGCGCCCAGCTCCACGCGCGCCACGTCGCGAAGGCGCACCACGGCGCCGTCGGGCGTCGCGCGCAGCACTACGTTCTCGAACTGCTCCACCGTCTGCAGCTTGCTGCGCGCGGTGATGGTGGCGTTGAGCTGCTGCTGCGCCCCGGCGGGCAGCGCCCCTAGCTGGCCGGCCGAGACCTGCGCGTTCTGCGCGGTGATGGCGCTGCCCACGTCCGAGGGCATGAGCGCGTACTTGCGCAGCTTGTCCGGGTCCAGCCACAGGCGCATCGCGTAGCCGGTGCCCAGCGTCTGCACCTCGCCCACGCCGTCGATGCGGCTGATCACGTCGACCAGGTTGCTGCTGATGTAGTCGCCCACGTCCACCGCGGAGGCGCTGCCGTCGCCCGAGTACATCGAGACGATCAGCAGGAAGTCGTTGCCGCCCTTGGTGACGGTGACGCCGCGGCTTTGCACCTGCTGGGGCAGGCGCGACATGGCCTGCTGCAGCTTGTTCTGCACCTGCATCTGGGCCACGTCGATGTTGGTGCCCGCGTTGAAGGTGAGCGACAGGCGCGCCACGCCCGAGGAGTTGCTGGTCGACTGCATGTAGAGCAGGTTGTCCAGCCCCTTCATCTGCTGCTCGATGACCTGGGTGACCGAGTCTTCGACCGTCTTGGCCGAGGCGCCGGTGTAGGTGGCGTTGATCGACACGCGCGGCGGCGCGATGTCGGGGTACTGCTCCAGGGGCAGCGTGCGGATGGCCATCAGCCCGGCGAGCATGACGACGATGGAGAGCACCCACGCGAAGATGGGGCGGTCGATGAAGAACTGGGCCATGGCGGGGCCTCAGCGCGCGACGGTGGCGGAGGCGGCGTCGGGCGCGACGGCGGCCACGGGCCCGGGAGCCGGCCTCGCGCCCGCTGCGGGGCTGGTCGCCGGCTTCGCGCCGAGGTCGACCACGCGCACCCTGTCGCCGACCTTCACGCGCTGCGAGCCTTCCATCATCACGCGGTCGCCCGCGGCCAGGCCATCGATCACCTGCCAGTGCGTGCCGACCGCGCGGCCCACGCTGATCGGGCGCCGGGCCACCTTGCTCTCGGTGTCGATCACCAGCGTGGAGGCGCTGCCGTCCGGCGCGCGCGTGACGGCCTGTTGCGGCACCAGCAGCGCGGCCTGGTTCACGCCTTCCTGCAGCACCGCGCGCACGTACATGCCGGGCATCAGCATCCGGTCGGGGTTGGGCACCACCGCGCGCAGCGTGACGCTGCCGGTGCCGGCATCGACGGTGACGCCGCTGAAGGTCAGGCGCCCGGCGTGCGGGTACTTGCTGCCGTCTTCCAGCAGCAGCTGGATGCTCGCCTCGGCGCCGTTCGCGCGCTGCAGGCGGCCGCTGGCCAGTTCGCGCTTGAGGCGCAGCAGTTCGCTGCTCGACTGCGTGACGTGCACGTGCATCGGGTCCAGTTGCTGCACGGTCGTCATGGCGGCGGTCTGGTTGGCGGTGACCAGCGCGCCCGGGGTCACGGTGGAGAGCTCGGCCCAGCCGGTGATCGGCGAGGTGATGCGGGTGTAGCCCAGCTGGATGCGCGCGGTCTGCTCGGCCGCGCGGGCCACGCCCAGGTCGGCTTCGGCCTGCTGCTCGGCGGCCTGCGATTCGTCGAACACCTGGCGGCTGATGGCGTCGATCTTCACCAGTTCGGCGTTGCGCCTGGCCACGGTGCGGGCCGTGGCCAGGGCCGACTCGGCCTTGCGCGCGCTGGCCTGCGCGCTCGCATGGGCGGCCTGCAGCGAGGCGGGGTCGAGCTGGTAGAGCACCTGCCCGGCCTTGACCTGCGAGCCTTCTGTAAAGAGCCGTTCCTTCAGGATGCCGCCGACCTGCGGGCGGATCTCGGCGATCACCGGCGCGGCGGTGCGGCCGGGGAGCTCGGTGCTCAGCGCGAGGGTTTCATGCTTGAGGGTGACGACGCCGACTTCCTTTTCTGGTGCGGCGGCCGCCTTGGCCCCGGTGGGCGTCTCCACGCTGGTGCGTGAACACCCTGCGAGCGCGGCAATGGCCAGGGCCGTAACGAGCAGGGCGAAGCGGGAGGGGGTGTGGTCAGGCATGAATCAGGCAACGGAAGTAGGAAAAAGCCCCGGATGGAGCGGGCGGGCAGCCCCAAGTTCAATGAGGCGCGGGCGCAAGGGCCGGCTTTACACGCCAGACGCAGCAATTGCAGTGCCACATGCTGCCAACGGCGCTCTACAGGGGCATGACAGCCCCCGGGTGCCGGTGTGGTTTCATGCGCGCTGCAGGGCGCGCGTGACCATGTCGTTGGGCGCGAGCCGCAGCAGGTGCGGCAGGAGTCCGACGGCCTTGTCGCGCTCGCCCGCATGCAGCAGGCCGTTGGCGCACACCGAGAGCGTGTCGGCCAGCTGGGGATGGTCGGGCGCGGTCTTCAGCAGGATGCGGCACAGCATGTCGGCATCGCCGAATTCGCGGATGCGGGCGAACCGGCGCGCGAGCCGCGCCATGTCGTCGGGCTTCAGGCGCAGGCCCGGCCTGGCCTGGTCGAGGTAGGTGCGGTAGCTCGCGTGCTGCAGGGCGATCGTCTCGGGGTCGGTCGCGGGCAGGCGGAAGATGCGGCGCGCGGCCTGGTGGAAATCTTCGCTCGCGGGCTGCAGGCGCGCGGTGTTGAACCAGGCGCGCAGCGTGTCGGTGTCGCCGGGGCGCAGGGCCGCCGCGGCGCGCCATTCGGCCGCGGCCTGGTCGAACTTCATCGCGGCGGCGAGCCGGCGTGCGGCTGCCACGTGCGCATCGAAGCGGTCGTCGTCGTTCGCCATTTCCGACTTCACGGTCTCGGGCGTCTTCACGCGGCCCAGCAGCATGGCGCCGCCCATCAGTGCGGCGCCGGTGAGCAGGCCGCCCAGGTGGGCCATGTAGGCGACGCCCTCGTCGGCGAGCCAGTGCTGCATCAGCTCGTTGACGATCCAGGCCGGCAGCAGGAGCAGGGCCGGCGCGCTCACGTAGTTGAAATAGAAGAACAGCTGGTAGAAAAAGCGGATGCGCCGCAGCCGGTACATCACCGCGTACATGCCCATCAGCGCGGAGATCGCGCCCGAGGCGCCCAGCCCGTACGAGCCCTTGCCCGCATAAGCCCAGGCCGCCAGCGCCGAGCCGCCGATGGCGCCCAGCAGGTAGAAGGTCAGGTAGGTGCTGCGCCCCAGCGCCAGCTCGACCGAGGCGCCGAATAAAAAGAGGAACAGCATGTTGCCCAGCAGGTGGCCGGTGCTGCCGTGCAGGAAGGCGGAGGTGACCAGCGTCCAGGGTTTGCTGAACCCGGCGTCCTGGCCGTAGTCCTGCGCCCAGCGCTCGGTGAAGGGGGCGGGCAGCATCGACTCGTACTGCTGGCGGTCGCGCTTCCACTCGGCGTACTGCGGGTGCGACGGGGTGATGATCTCTTCGGCCTTGAGCTTCTTCTGGAAGTCCCTGTCATGCGCCATGGCCTCGATCAACTGGTCGTAGACCTTGGCCTGCAGCATGCGCTCGGCCAGCTTGCCGCGCTTCGCGTCGGTCTTCTTCAGCTGCTCCACGAAGGGCGGCAGTTCCAGCTCGGGCAGCACGCTCCTGGCGTAGTAGTGGGCGGCGCGCTCGCGTGCGGTCTCTTCGCTGCGCTGCGGCCCCCACCACACGATCATGTTGACGAGGATCAGCAGCACCGTCAGCCACGGTGGGTTGCGCCAGCTCGGTTTGTTCTCGAGCGGGATGGCGTAGAACACGGTTCGGCGGCCGGTTGCTGCTGATGCTGTGCCGCGATCAACCTAGGCGCTTGCGATGGCGCGCGATCTGCGCCTTCACCTGCGCAGGCGCGGTGCCGCCGAGGATGTTGCGTGCGTTCAGCGAGCCGCGCAGGCTCAGCACGTCGTACACGTCCTTCTCGATGCTCGGGTTGAACTGCTGCAGCACCGCGAGCGGCAGCTCGGCCAGGTCGACCTTGTGCGAGGTGGCGGCCTTCACGGCGTGGGCCACGGTTTCGTGCGCGTCGCGGAAGGGCAGGCCCTTCTTCACGAGGTAGTCGGCGAGATCCGTGGCGGTGGCGTAGCCGCGCAGGGCCGCGGCTTCCATCGCCTCGGGCTTCACGGTGATGCCGCCGATCATCTCGGCAAAGATGCGCAGGGTGTCCTTGAGCGTGTCGACGGTGTCGAACAGCGGCTCCTTGTCTTCCTGGTTGTCCTTGTTGTAGGCGAGCGGCTGGCCCTTCATGAGCGTGATGAGCGCCATCAGGTGGCCGACCACGCGGCCGGTCTTGCCGCGGGCCAGCTCGGGCACGTCGGGGTTCTTCTTCTGCGGCATGATCGACGAGCCGGTCGTGAAGCGGTCTGCGATCTGGATGAAGCCGAAGTTCTGGCTCATCCACAGGATGAGTTCTTCGCTCATGCGGCTCACGTGGACCATGCACAGGCTTGCCGCCGCGGTGAATTCGATCGCGAAGTCGCGGTCGCTCACGGCGTCCAGGCTGTTCTGGCAGACGCCATCCATGTTCAATGTCTTGGCAACCAGCTCGCGGTCCAGCGGGTAGCTGGTGCCGGCGAGGGCGGCGGCGCCCAGCGGCAGGCGGTTGACGCGGCGGCGCACCTCGCCCATGCGCTCGGCATCGCGGCTGAACATTTCCACGTAGGCCAGCATGTGGTGGCCGAAGCTCACCGGCTGGGCCACCTGCAGGTGGGTGAAGCCGGGCAGGATCACATCGACGTTCTTCTCGGCGATGTCCACCAGCGCCTTCTGCAGCTCGGTGAGCAGGTCGCCGATGAGGTCGATCTCGCCGCGCAGCCACAGGCGCACGTCGGTGGCCACCTGGTCGTTGCGGCTGCGGCCGGTGTGCAGGCGCTTGCCGGCGTCGCCCACCAGCTGGGTGAGGCGCGCCTCGATGTTCAGGTGCACGTCTTCCAGGTCGAGCTTCCACTCGAAGACGCCCGATTCGATTTCGCTGCGAATCTGCGCCATCCCACGTTCGATTTCGGCGTGGTCCTGCTTTTGGATGATCCCTTGGGCGGCGAGCATGCCGGCATGGGCAAGGGAGCCTTCGATGTCGGCCTGCCAGAGGCGCTTGTCGAAGAAGACGCTGGAGGTGTAGCGCTTCACCAGGTCGCTCATCGGTTCGGAGAACAGGGCCGACCAGGCTTCGGATTTCTTGTCGAGTTGGTTTTGGGTCATGGGAGCCGTCCAGGAGGCAATAATGGGTTGGTCACCCGATGTATCTGTGATGTCTGCGATGCGCAACCCGGCGATTTTATCGGCCAGCCCTGGCTCCACGTCCCCGACGCCGTCGGAAAGGGCTCGCGCCCCCCTGCGCGGCGCACCTTCGCTGTTCGATGCGTGCCAGATCGGTGTGGTGCTGCGCACGGTGGTGTTCGTCGAGGTGGTGGTGGCCATCGCCGCGCTTTTCGTGGTCGCTACGCCCGGCGAATGGCTGGTGCAGACGGCCACCGTCACCGGCGGCGCCTTGCCCGCCACGCTGCTGTGGCTGGTCACGGCCTGCGGGCTCAAGAAGCAGTTGCGGCGGCTGCCGCGCCAGTGGCAATACGCGGCGGGCGCCATGCTCGGCGCGCTCGCATCGCTTTATGGCTGCGGGCTGCTGCGCCTGACCGGCGTGCTGGCCAACGCACCGTGGCTGGCCAGCGCCCTGGCCGGGGCGCTCTTCGCAGGCCTGGTGATGACCGCGATGGCCCTGCGCGCGCGCGGCCAGACGCCCGCCGCCACGACGGCACGGCTCGAAGAGCTGCAGTCGCGCATCCGCCCCCACTTTCTGTTCAACACCCTCAACAGCGCCATCGCGCTGGTGCGCGAGGAGCCGGCCAAGGCCGAGACCATGCTCGAAGACCTGGCCGAGCTGTTCCGCCAGGCGCTCGCCGACCCTGGCGAATCGGGCACGCTGGCCGACGAGATCGCGCTCGCCGAGCGCTACCTGGCGATCGAGCAGGTGCGCTTCGGCGACCGGCTGCGCATCCGCTGGGACCTCGATGCCGCAGCCAGCAATGCGCGCCTGCCGCCGCTGCTTCTGCAGCCGTTGGTCGAGAACGCCATCAAGCACGGCGTGGAGCCCAGCCCTGAGGGCGCCAAGCTGCGCATCCGCACCGAGCGGCGCGGCAGCATGGTGGTGATCGAAGTGGTCAACAGCCTGCCGCCGCTGCGCTGGGCCGACGAGCCGCTGCCGCGCGGCCACGGCATCGCCCTGGCCAACGTGCGCGACCGCCTGCGCCTGTTGCACGACATGCAGATGCAGTTCAGCGCCGGAATGGATCAGAAAAACTACCGGGTGCGCATCGCGATCCCCGCCGAATCACCATGAGCCTCAAGACCCTGATCGTCGACGACGAAGCCCTGGCGCGTTCGCGCATGCGCACGCTGCTGCGCGATTGCACCTCGCCCGCCGCCGAAGTGGTGGCCGAGGCCTCGCAAGGCGCGGAGGCGCAGCAGCACCTGGCCGCGATGGACCTCGACCTGGTGCTGCTCGACGTGCACATGCCCGGCGTCGACGGCATCGAGGTGGCGCGCGCGCTGCGCAGCCGGCCCGATGCGCCGGCCGTGGTGTTCGTCACGGCCCATGCGACGCACGCGGTCACCGCCTTCGAGCTCGACGCGGTCGACTACCTGACCAAGCCGGTGCGCGCCGAGCGGCTGCAGCAGGCGCTGCAGAAGGCCGAGCGCTTCCTGAAGGAGCGCCGCGCGTTGCAGGCCGCGGCCCCGGCCGCCCCCGAGACCGTGCTGATCCAGGACCGCGGCCGTGCCGAGCGCGTGCCGCTGTCCGAGGTGCTGTACCTGAAGTCCGAATACAAGTACCTCACCGTGCGCACTGCCACGCGCAGCCACATCCTGGACGGCTCGCTCAACGAGTTCGAGGAGCGCTATCCGAACCGCTTCCTGCGCGTGCACCGCAACGCGCTGGTGGCGCGCTCGGCAATACGCGCGCTAGAGAAATACGACGACGGCGAAGACGCCGAAGGCTGGGCCCTCCGGCTCGATGCGATTCCCGAACCCGTCGCGGTATCGCGGCGCCAACTCGCCGCCGTGCGCGAGGTGCTCAAGGAAACGCGATGAACGACGAACACAAACCCCCAGCGCCCGACAAACTGCCGCCCGCAGAGACCCCACAGCCGCAACCGGCGCCCGCGCCTGCGGCTGCCGAAGCCCCCCGGACGCCTGCGCCTCCCGCGCCTGCCTCCCCATCTGCTTCTGCTTCCACACCTTCATCCGCACCGGAGGAGCCCGCTGCCGCCCAGCGCCGGCGCCTGATGCTGCACATGCCGGTCGACGTGCGCAGTGCCTCGCTGGTGGTGCTCGCCGTGCTGGCCGGCGTGTTCGCGCTGCAGTGGGGCCAGGCGGTGTTCATTCCGTTGATGCTGAGCCTCCTGCTGACCTACGCACTCTCGCCGCTGGTCGAAATGCTGCATCGCTGGCACCTGCCGCGCTGGATCGGCGCGGCGCTCATCCTGGTGGGCTTGTTCGGGGGCATCGGCTGGACCGGCTACTCGCTCTCGGGCAACGCATCGCAACTGGTCGATTCGCTGCCGGTCGCCGCGCAGAAGCTCGGGCAGGCCATGCGCCGCGACAAGGGCGCCAGCGCGACGCCGCTCGAAAGCGTGCAGCAGGCCGCCGCGCAGCTGGAAAAAGCCGCCGAGGAAAACTCCGCGCGCGTCGCCTCGCGCCGCGGCGTGGCCCGCGTCATCATCGAGCGGCCCGGCTTCAACGTGCGCGACTACCTGCTCAGCGGCACGGTGGGCCTCCTGAGCGCGCTCGGGCAGTTCACGCTGGTGGCCTTCCTTACCTATTTCGCGCTGTGCTCGGGCGACACTTTTCGGCGCAAGCTCATCAAGATTACCGGCTCGAGCCTGCAGAAGAAGAAGGTCACGGTGCATGTGCTGGACGACATCACGCGCAACATCGAGCGCTACCTGCTGGTGCAGATCCTGGTGAGCGTGGTGGTGGGCGTGACGACCGGCCTCGCGTTCTGGGTCATCGGCGTGGAGAACGCGGCCGTCTGGGGAATCATCGCGGCCGTGACCAACCTCATTCCCTACATCGGCTCGGTGATCGTGCTGGTGGCTGCGGGGCTGGTGGCCTTCTTGCAGTTCAACAGCCTGCAGATGGGCATCCTGGTGGGCGGTGTGTCGCTGGCCATCCACACGGTCATCGGCAACCTGCTGATGCCCTGGCTCACCAGCCGCACCAGCCGCATGAACCCGGTGGCGGTGTTCGTGGGTGTGATCTTCTGGGGCTGGCTCTGGGGCATCTGGGGGTTGCTGCTGGGGATCCCGATCACGATGGTGATCAAGGCCATCTGCGACCGGGTGGAAGACCTGCAGCCGATCGGCGAGCTGCTGGGCGAGTAGGCGCGCTCAGCCCGCCGGGGCTTTCTTTCGCGCTGCCTTTGCCTTCGCAGGCAGCTTCTTGACGTACGTCGCGGCCGCATCGAGCGGCTTGCCGTCGTGGGTGCGCAGCTCGAGCTTGCGCACCGGCTTGCCGCTGTCGCGCTCCAGCAGCACCGAGTGGGCCTCGCCCTTGCCGTATAGGTGCTGCTCGCCCCAGTGCCTCAAGCCCACCACCACCGGGAAGAGGCCGTTGCCCTTGGGCGTGAGAACGTACGCCTGGTACGTCGTGCCGTCGGACGCGGGCGCGAGCGCAAGGACGCCCTCCTGCACGAGGTTTTTCAGCCGGTCCGCAAGGATGTTCTTCGCCACGCCCAAGCTCTGCTGGAATTCGCCGAAGCGCTTCATGCCGTCGAACGCGTCGCGGATGATGAGCAGCGACCACTGGTCGCCCACGATGTCGAGCGAGCGCGCCATCGGGCAGGTGTCTTGTTTGAGGCTTCGTCTCTTGGCCATGGGCCGTATTAGACGGGGGATGGTCTTCCGGTGGCAAATCGAAACCTGAATGCCTGCGCGGGACCGATGGGAATCGGTTTTCCGTAAGGTGCCGGACATGCCATACCTCCAACTCGATGTGAACGGCCGCCATGAAGTGGCCGACAAGAAGCGCCTCGCGCGCAAGCTCTGCGAAACCTATGCGGAGATGATGAGCGTCGACATCCGCCGCATCAGCGTCGCGATCCGCGAGGTGGGCGAGGGCGGCGTCTGGCGCATCGTGGACGGGGAGCCTGTCGAGGTGTCGGTGCTCATGTGCGACATCCGCCGAGGCCGCTCTGCCGAGTTGCGGCTCGAAGTTGCGAAAGCCTTGTGCGCCGATAGCATCGAGATCCTGGGGCTGCGCGAAGACCGCCTGAACGTCGAGTTCACCCAGCATTCGGGGGACGAGATGTACCACCCGACGCTCGGCGGCTACAGCCCCGAGTGGTCCGAGGACGAGGCCGGCTGAGCGCCCGGGTGCGGGGGCTCAGCGCAGGGCGCGCTGCATCAGCACGGTATCGACCCACTGCCCGAACTTGAAGCCGACGTTGCGCAGCACGCCCACGGTCTCGAAGCCGAGGCTTTCGTGCAGGCGCTGCGAACCGGCGTTGGCGCTGTTGCCAACCACCGCCACCATCTGCGTGAAGCCGCTGTCGGTGCAACGCGCGATCACCGCCTGCAGCAGCGCGCGTCCGATGCCGTGGCCGTGCAGGCCCTCCGCGACGTAGATCGAGTCTTCCACCGTGTGGCGGTAGGCGGAGCGGGCGCGGTAGGGGCTCGCATAGGCGTAGCCGACCACCTGGCCTTCCTTCAGCGCGACGAGGTAGGGAAGGCCCCGGCGCAGCACCTCGGTGCGGCGGGCCTGCATCTGCTCGACGGAGGGCACTTCTTCCTCGAAGGAGCACAGGTCGTGCTGCACGTAGTGGCTGTAGATGGCCTGCACCGCGGCCATGTGGCGAGGCGCGGCATCGAGGATGTCGATGGTGGAGGAAACGAGGGTTTGTGAAGGCATGCCCCGGATCTTGACCATCCGCCATCGATAAGTGAAGCTTCGATGATCTATGCAAGGCATAAGGAATACTTTGGAAAAGACGCTCAACCTGGACCAGCTCAAGTCCTTCGGCCTGGTGATCGAAACCGGCAGCTTCTCGGCCGCGGCCGACCGGCTCGGCCTCACGCAGCCGGCCATCAGCCTGCAGGTGCGCCAGCTCGAGCGCAGGCTTGCGGTGCGCCTCATCGAACGCGTCGGCAAGCGCGCCCGTGCCACGCCAGCCGGCATGGAGCTGCTGCGCCATGCGCACCACATCGAGACCGCAGTGGACAACGCCATCGACGCCCTGGCCGATCACGCGAGCGGCGTGACGGGCCGGGTGCGCCTGGGCACCGGTGCCACGGCGTGCCTGCATTTCCTGCCGGCCGTGCTGCGTGCGCTGCGGGAAGAATTCCCGGCGCTCGGCATCGTGGTGAGCACCGGCAACACCGAAGACCATGTGCGCAAGGTCGAGGAGAACAGCATCGACCTCGCGCTGGTCACGCTGCCCGCTGCGGGCCGTTCGTTGAGCGTCGTGCCGGTGCTCGACGACGAGTTCGTCGCCATCGGCCGCAGCGACCTCGCGCCCCTGAAGGCGCGCGTGACTCCGGCCGATCTGGCTGCGTTGCCGCTGGTGCTGTTCGAGCCCGCGGCCAACACGCGCAAGCTGGTCGACCGCTGGTTCGCCGCCGAAGGCCTGCAGCCGCAGCCCGTCATGGAACTGGGCAGCGTCGAGGCGATGAAGGTGATGGTGGCCGCGGGGCTGGGCTACGGCATCGTGCCGCGCATGGCGACGACGGGGCGCGGCGCCCACCCCGACCTGAAGACCAGCCGCCTCGCGCCGCGCATGCACCGCACGCTGGCCGTCGTCATGCGGCGGGACAAGCCGGTCAACAAGGCGCTGCGCGTGGTGCTCGATGCGATCGTGGCGACGGGGAAGTCGCGCCGCTAGCGGGTACGCGCCTGCATGTGCGCTTCGCCCGCCGGGTGGACATGCCGCGCCGGAACGCTCGCGAGCTGGTAGCCCGTGCCGTAGATCGAGCGCAGCACGTACCCGTTCGCGGCCTCGAGCGCCAGCTTCTTGCGCACGCCCGCCGCGCACACGTCGATCACCCGGCCCACCGAGCGTCCGGTTGGCGCCTTCCAGATCGAGTTCCAAAGCCACTCCCGCGTCAGCACGCGGTCGACGTTCTGAAACAGCGCCGACGCGAAGGCGAAGGACTGCCTGGAGAGACGGACCTCGCGATCCCGAAGAAACACCACGCTCGATTCATCGACGAGGCGATAGGCGCCCCGCACCAGCTCCCCGGACATCGTTGTCCGCAACGCAGGTGCGCCGCCTTCCAGGACGGCGGGTATCCGACGCGCCAGTTCCTCGCGCCACAAGGGCAGGCCCTTCCAGGCGCCGCCTTGCGGAATGACAAGGATCGCCAGGCCCAGCACCTCGCATGCTGCGCGCAGGCTGGTGTGCGTCAGCTCGTCTTGCGATGCGAGCAGCAGCAGGTCGAAGTGCTCCCCACGGCCCATTGCGGCGAGCAGTTCGGCGATGCCGGCAAACGAGGCCACCCGGTGGTTGGTCGCTCGCAGACTGTCCTGCACCGCGGCGCAGTGCGAATCTTTTTCATCCAGAAGTGCCAGTGACAACGGGCTGCGCGAACTCTCCGTCATCCTGTGGCGCGACCTCGTTCTGTTGGCTGGCGGCCGCGGGTGTTGCCGCCGCCGGCAGCGGCCCGCGGTGCGAACCGGTGCTCAATCGAACTCATAGCCCACGCCCACGCCGATGTTGAACTTGGTGCCGCTGTAGCCGCCGTTGACTTTGTAGACCCACTTGCCGTTGTCCGAGCGCGAGGAGAAGCCGACAGCCATCGCGCTGTAGCCCGAGTAGTTGCCCACCCCGACCGCCAGCAGCGTCTTGCCCGGCGTCATCGCCTGCGGCAGCGAACTCATCGCGGTGGCCATGGCCACGCCCGAATAGGCAATGCGCTGCGTGCTGCCGATCTGGCCTTGCAGCTGGTTCTGTGCGGCCGTCAGCTGCCCCAGGTTGACCGCATCCGTCGGCGCCACACCCGGCGCCACGTTCGAGATGCGCGTGCCGTTGGGCGCCTGGCCGTTGCCCATGTTGACCTGGCCGTAGTTGACCGAGCCGTCCGGGTTGGTCGCGTACTGCACGCTGCCCGCGGCCACCGCGCTGGCGCTGGCCCGCAGTTGCGCGACGTTGGTGGCGTCGCTGTCGGCCGTGCCCGCTGCCACGCCGGTGATCTGGCGGAACTGTCCGCTGGCCGCATTACCCACCGACACCGCAGCCTGCGTGCTTGTGGTGGCGTTGACTGCCGCCGCCTGCTGCGCAGCCGCGTTGGCAGGCACGTAGCCGGCCACGCCTGCCGCGGTCGACGCCACCGAGCCGGAACCCAGCGCGACACCGCCGCTTTGCTGCACCACCGCACCGAAGCCGATGGCCGTGCCCTTGGAGACGTTCTGCGCCTGGCTCAGCGGCGTGCCGCCCGCATCCGCGTTGTCGCCCAGCGCCACGCCGCCGCTGCCTGAGCGGGCGTTGGCGCCGATGGCCTGCGAGCCGGTCGCCAGTGCGCCGGAGCCGATCGCGATGGCGTCGGTCCCCGTGGCCTGTGCGCCGAAGCCGATGGCCACCGCACCGTCGGCTGTCGCCTTCGCGCCGTTGCCGGCGGCGAAGGAGTTGGCGCCGCTGGACACCGACTGCGGCCCGATCGCCACCGACTCCTGGCCGATGGCCTGCGAATCCGCCGCCGTCGAGTTGGCGTGGAAGTACTTCGTGCCGGTGTTGTAGATCGTGCTGACCGTCGTGCTCAGGTTGCTGACGTTCAGGTTGGTCGTGCTCAGGCCCGTGGACAGGCTGGAGATGCCGCTCGTGGCGGTGCTCAGACCCGTCGATGTGGAGGTCGAGAGGCTGCCGATGCTGCTGGTCGCGGTGCTCAGACCGGTGGACGTCGAACTGGACAGGCTGCTCACGCTGCTGTTGGTCGAGCTCAGGCCTGTGGACAGGCTCGAGATGCCGCTCGTGGCCGTGCTCAGGCCCGTGGACGTCGAAGTCGACAGGCTGGCCAAGTTGCTGTCCGTGGTGCTCAGCCCGGTCGACAGGCTGCTGATGCTGCTGGTCGCAGTGCTCAGGCCCGTGGAGGTCGAAGTTGACAAGCTGCTGATGCTGCTGGTGGCCGTGCTCAATCCGCTCGATGTCGATGTCGACAGGCTGCTGATGCTGCTGTTGGTCGTGCTCAGGCCTGTGGACAGGCTGGAGATACCGCTCGTTGCGGTGCTCAGGCCGGTGGAGGTCGAGGTCGAGAGGCTGGCGAGATTGCTGTCCGTGGTGCTCAGGCCGGTGGACAAGCTACCGATGCTGCTTGTCGCGGTGCTGAGGCCGCTAGAGGTCGAGGTCGACAGGCTGCTCACGCTGCTGTTGGTCGTGCTCAAGCCAGTGGACAGGCTCGAGACACCGCTCGTGGCGGTGCTCAGGCCCGTAGAGGTCGAGGTCGAGAGGCTCGCGAGATTGCTGTCCGTCGTGCTCAAGCCGGAGGACAGACTGCCGATGCTGCTCGTGGTCGTACTCAGCCCGGTGGACAGGCTGCTGACGCTGCTGTTGGTGGTGCTCAGGCCTGTGGAGAGGCTGGAGATGCCGCTGGTCGCTGTGCTCAGACCCGTGGAGGTCGACGTCGACAAGCTGGCCAGATTGCTGTCCGTCGTGCTCAAGCCTGTCGATAGGCTGCCGATGCTGCTCGTGGCGGTACTCAGACCAGTCGAGGTAGACGTCGAGAGGCTGCTGACGCTGCTGTTGGTCGTGCTCAGTCCGGTTGAGAGGCTGGAGATACCGCTGGTCGCTGTGCTCAATCCGATCGACGTGGATGTCGAGAGGCTGCTGACGCTGCTGTTGGTGGTGCTCAGGCCTGTGGACAGGCTCGAGATACCGCTGGTGGCGGTGCTCAGGCCTGTGGAGGTCGAGGTGGACAAGCTGGCCAGGCTGCTGTCCGTCGTGCTCAGGCCCGTGGACAAGCTGCCGATGCTGCTTGTAGCAGTGCTCAGGCCCGTCGACGTGGACGTCGAGAGGCTGCTGACGCTGCTGGTCGCGGTGCTGAGACCCGTGGAAGTCGAGGTCGAAAGGCTGGCTAGGTTGCTGTCCGTGGTGCTAAGCCCGGTGGACAGACTGCCGATGTTGCTGGCCGCTGTGCTCAGACCCGTGGAGGTCGAAGTCGACAAGCTGTTCACGCTGCTGTTGGTCGTGCTCAATCCGGTGGACAGGCTCGAGACACCGCTGGTAGCCGTGCTCAGGCCGGTGGAGAGGCTGCCGATGCTGCTCGTGGCCGTGCTCAGGCCGCTGGACGTGGAGGTGGACAGGCTCGCCAGACCGCTGTTGGTCGTGCTCAAGCCGGTCGAGAGGCTGCCGATGCCGCTGGTCGCAGTGCTCAGGCCCGTGGAGGTCGAAGTCGAGAGGCTACCGATACTGCTGGTCGCGGTGCTGAGGCCGGTCGATGTCGAGGTGGACAGGCTGCTCACGCTGCTGTTGGTCGTGCTCAATCCGGTGGACAGGCTTGAGATGCTGCTGTTCGCAGTGCTCAGGCCCGTCGACGTGGAGGTCGAAAGGCTCGCAAGGCCGCTGTTGGTCGTGCTCAGCCCTGTGGACAGGCTGCCAATTCCGCTGGTCGCAGTGCTCAAACCCGTGGAAGTCGAAGTCGACAAGCTGCTGATGCCGCTGGTGGCAGTGCTCAAGCCGCTCGATGTGGAGGTCGACAGGCTTGCCACGCTGCTGTTGGTCGTGCTCAGGCCCGTCGACGTGGAGGTCGACAAACTGACGATTCCGCTCGCCGAAGTGCTCAGGCCTGTCGACAGGCTGGCGACCGTGCTGTTGGTGGTGCTCAGGCCGGTGGACAGGCTCGAGATGCCGCTGGTGGCAGTGCTCAGGCCCGTCGACGTGGAAGTCGAGAGGCTGCTGATGCTGCTGGTAGCTGTGCTCAGGCCTGTCGAAGTCGAGGTCGACAGGCTGGAGATGCCGCTGCTCAGCGTGCTGGCCACGGTGTAGAGCTGGCTGCCGTTGATTGCGTCGGTGCTGGCAGCGCCCACCAGGCCCGCTGCAACGTTCTGGATGCGCCGCTCTGCGCCAGGTGCCCCGACGCTCACCACGCCTGCCGAGGAGTTGGCGCCCGCGAACGTGCCGAAGGTCGTTGCGCCGATCGTGGCATTGCTGACCGTGCCGGTGCCTCCGGTCTTGCCCGATGCCGTGGCGGTGGTGGTAGCGCCCGAGCCCAGTGCCACCGATCCGGCCACGCTGGAATTGGCGCCCAGGCCGATCGCGACGCCCGAAGTCGCTGCGGAAACAACGGTGGATTGGCCGCCGATGGCAATCGAATCGGCCGCGGCGGCCGACGCGCCGCCGTTGGCATTCGTTCCCAGCGCTGTGGCCCCAGCTCCCGATGCATTAGCCGTGCGACCGATGGCCGAGGAAAAATCACCGCTGGAATTGGCGCCGGAGCCGACCGCGACGCTGCGATTCCCGGAGGCGCTCGCGTTGGTGCCCAGCGCCAGCGCATTGGTGTTGCTGGCCGTTGCGGCATAGCCGAACGCTGCGGATGTCGCGCCGGTGGCCGTCGCAATCGTGCCGAATGCCGTGGAGCCGCTGCCCGTGGCATTGGCCGAATTGCCGAACGCCGTGGAAGGGGCCAGGCCGCTGGCATCGCCGATGGCCAGCGCATTCGTGCCAAAGGCCATGTCGTTGCCGAAGGCGCCATTGGCGTTGTTGCCGAAGGCGGTCGCGCCGCCGCCGTTCGCCCTGGCGCCGGTGCCGATGGCCGTCGTGTTGGAGCCGCTTGCAAAGCTGTTCAGTCCGACAGCCACGGCGCCGCCCGACAGGGCATTGGCGCTGGTGCCGATGGCGATGGCGTCATCGCCGGTGGCCCTGGTCGGGTTGGTTCCGGCCCCGATCGCCAGCGCGCGGTTTCCGGACGTCCCTCCCAGCGTGGCCGTGCTGCCGATGCGCATCGCGTTCGTGGTGGTCCCGCCGCCCAGGCCCAGGTTGCCCGAATTGACGAAGAGGTCGCCGCCAATGCTCAGCGAATTCGCGCCCACGCCGCTGCTGGGGCCGTAGAAGAGGGCGCGGTTGGTCTGCGTCGACTTGTCGGTCGTCACGCACCGGGTGTCCGCAGTTCCTATCGCCGCATTGGTGGGGACGCCGCCGTTCGCGCCGCCGTACACGCCGCCCGCCGTGTTGTTGCCGCCGGAATTCGCAGCGCTCGGCGCCGTCGTGCCCGAGTACAGGCCGATGGGCGAGAGGCCCTGGGTATCGAAGGTCCACAGGCAGCCGTTGTCGGTGCCGTCGTTGATGAAGATGCCGTAGCCAGCCGCCGCGGGCAGGCTCATCAATCCGAGGCAGGCGGCGAATGCCGCGCTCGAGAGGGCTGCAAGCCGGAATTTCTTCCGGGCGGGGCGCGCACTGCTGCTGCACAGGCTTGCAGCGGGCTTGCCCCTGGCGCTGAAAATTTCCGCGACGGCCACCCAGGCGCCAAGCGATTCGTTCCAGATGGAGCGGTAATTTTTATTCATAACCAGTTTCGTTGAGTAATTCCAGGAGGCGACGGTCAGGGTGATGCATGCATTCCCGTCTCAATCGCGCGGCGGATCGAGATGACATGTCGTGAGGGGGCTGCCCGATTCGCTGCGATATCGCCTTCGCAGCCGTGCGTGTGCGCCGCCGGCGAAGCGTTGTGCGCGTCGCTCGGCGTCTTGCCGTCCCTGTTAACTTTGTTATCAAAATTCCGAGGCGCGAGTCTAGGAGCAGCTAGTTGTTTTCATCCGTTAACTTTTGCGCGCCATTTCGAGCGTTTTCGATGAATGACGTCGTTTGCTAACGTTTAAGCGCGCTTTTGTGAGATTTGTCTCGTCGGATACAAATGCAACACAGTCGCGCTAGTCGATCGGGGGCTCCCCGAGCACTGGCGTGAAATAGTGAACAACTGCGCATCAAATCTGAGGCTGCGGCTTCAATTCGATGACGTATGTGAACCACTTCCTGGGGATCGGCAACGCCTTCGCCTATCTTCCGGTCTTGCAACCCGGTGGCGATTTCGCGAGCAGGGTGAGCCCGACATCTCTTGCAGATCCTTGAACCCCATGACCGCAAAAACCCGTCCCCATGCCGCTTCCGCGCGCGAAGCAGAAAAAGTACCCCATGCTTAACCCGTTCCTGCCGGACATGAATCCGGACGAGCCACCCGCACCCAACCTGCGACCGGCCTGCATGGGGTGGCTCCCGTTGCTGCTGTATGCCATGACGACCGCTGCCTTCCTGGCCATGGCCATGCGCATGCAGAACATCGTGGTCGCTTCCCTTTTCGTGACAGCGGCCATGGTGTCGCTGGGCGCAGGTGTCGTCCTCGGATTGAGCGTTTGGATATTTCCCGAGCTGCCGCGATGAGCGACGCCGCACCGCCCATGGATGCCGGCATCGTCCGCAGCCCGAGCAACTGGCGAATGGCATTGATCGCCGCGCTGCTGGGCCTGCTCGTCATGCTGGTTGTGACGCTGGCGTGGCTTGTGGGGTATCAGGTCGAAGCCGCACAGGAGCGGCGCTCGTTCGAGGCCGCGCTGCGCGAAGCGGATGCGCGCTGCTTCGAGCTGGCAACGCGTCGCGAGACCGACGCGTGCCGGGCGACCAACGCATTGCGCGGCCGCCCGGCGGAATAAAAAAGAAAAGAAGAACCCGCGCTATCGGGCGTTATTCGGGAATGGCCGCCAGCGGCGCCCCGCCGCGCGCACGGCCCAGCGTGCCGACGATCAGTGCGGCGATCAACACCAGCACACCGCTCAGCACCATCGCGCTGGAGATGCCGAAACTGTCGACCGTGAGCCCGCCGATGAGCGCGCCCGAGGCGATCGCGACCTGGAAGCCGCTCACAAGCAGCGCCTGTCCGGCTTCGGGTGCGTCGGGCACGGCTTCCATCATCCAGCCGGTGAGCGCCACTGGAATCAGGCCGAAGGCCACGCCCCAGATGAAGACCACCACCGCGCCGGGCACGAAGCCGCTGCCGATCATGGTGGACAGCAGCAGCGCCGTGGCCAGCATCAGCGCCGCCAGCAAGGTGGTGCCGCGCACGCTGCGCGCCACCAGGCTGCCGCCGACGAAGGTGCCGATGAAGCCGACCGCGCCGTAGACCAGCAGCAGCGTCGACACCGCGTTGGGCTCCAGGCCGAACACCTGCTGCAGCAGCGGCTTCAGGTAGGTGTAGGCCGCGAAGTGGCCGGCGATGAAGAACAGCACCGCGAGCAACCCGACCTGCGCCATGCGGCGCGTGAGCGGCGTGAGCAGGTCGCGCGCACCGATGGCGCGCACCGGCGGGATCGCGGGCAAGAGCCACAGCTGCACCACCAGCACGAACGCGGCGAGCGCACCGGTCACCGCGAACGAAGCACGCCAGCCGAAGAGCGTGCCGAGGAACGAGCCCGCGGGCACGCCGAGCACCGTGGCGGCCGACACGCCGGCCAGCACCAGCGACATGGCGCGTGCCTTCGAGGCGTCGGGCACCAGTTGCGTGGCGGCAGCCGGTGCAAAGGTCCAGAAGCCGCCCACGCACAGGCCGAGCAGCAGGCGCGCGACGAGCATCGTGGCGAAGTTGGGTGCAAACGCGGCGAGCAGGTTCGAGGCGATCAGCAGGGTGGTGAGGGCGATCAGCACGGTGCGCCGGTCGAGCTTGCCCGACGCGACGATCAGCGCCGGCCCGGCGAAGGCGGCGAGCACGCCGGGCATGGTGACCATGAGGCCGGCCGTGCCGTCGGACACGTTCAGGCCGCGCGCGATGTCGGTGAGAAGGCCGATGGGCATGAACTCCGTCGAGACCATCGCGAAGGTGCCGACGGCAATGGAGCCGACCGCGAGCCAGGCCGAGCGGGTCGTCTTGACCAGCCCGGATGCCGGCGACAGGTCGTCGACGCAGGGGGTGCTGCTGGGTGCATTCATCATGAGAGGGGTCCTGGGGCGCATGGGCCAGGCGCGGGCCGATGCTTGTTGCGGGAGTCCAGGGAGTGTGAAAGCGCAAGCCCTCGCGACAAAGGGGCCCCACGGCAGTAGTCAGTTTCCCCTGGGCTAACAATCGGCCCTTTTCTCAACGCCGTGGCTGCCGGCCCGCTCGCCGTGGCGGCTATCGCCACCACGCCACCACCTGCTACCGCGTCTGCAGCACCCGGCCGTCGGCAATGAACGAGTCGCCGACCAGCACGCGAAAGCCCGCACCTTGCGCAAAGCGGGGCCTGGCAAGCTCCGGTGCCAGGAACTCGATGTCGAGCGCATGCGCCTTCCCGCGCTCGAGCACTTCGCCGTGCGGCACGAACCATCGCGCGGAAAAACCTTCGTTGTCGATCACCAGCGCGCCGCGGTATTCCCCGGCGCCGAGCGGCACGTCGTGCACCGGCAGTGCCGGCGGACGCAGCGTGAGCGCGACCTGCAGATGCGGCGTGAACGCGCCCAGCGCATCGAAGGTCACGGGCTCGGGCGGCGGCGCGCGGCGCGGCAGCTTGCCGATGAGCCACGCGATCACGTTGCCGATGATCGGCACCCACAGCACCATCAGCAGCGTGGCGATGTCGCGCGTGGTGGTGCCGCGCTCCGCGTAGTGCCGCACCACCGCGCCGGTGACCGCCACGCACAGCAGGATGATGACGATGAGCTTGCGGCGGAACTGGATCTTGGTCATGGATGTGCGGATGAATGGGCCCGCGGACCTTAACCCACCCGCAGCACCGCATCCGCCGGCAGTGCCTGCCAGTCGACCCATTCACCGACCGCCACATGGTGCGTGGGGGTCGCAGCGACCTCCGGCGCGCCCCATTGCAGCGTGAGGTGGCGTCCACCCAGCCGCAGTGCGATCTCGAAACCCGGCCAGTGCGCGGGCACGTGCGGCGTCAGCGAGAGCTGCCTGCCCTTCACGCTCAGCCCCAGCAGCGTCTCGACCGAGGCGCGGTGCAGCCACGCCGCCGAGCCGGTGTACCAGCTCCAGCCGCCCCGGCCCACGTACGGCGCTGCACCGTAGATGTCGCCCGCCATCACGTAGGGCTCCAGTTCGTAGGCCGGCCCGCGCTCCGGATTCGCCGCGCGGTGCGCCGGGCTCAGCCCCTCGAAGCTCTGCCATGCCGCCTCGTGGTCGCCCTGCAGCGCCTGCGCCATCAGCGCCCACACCGCGCCGTGCGAATACTGCCCGCCGTTCTCGCGCACGCCCGGCGGATACGCCTGGATGTAGCCCGGGTTGTTGGTCGAGTGCGCGAAGGGCGGCGTCAACAGGCGCAGCAGGCCCGCCGGTTCGTCGTGCAGGTGCTTCTTGATGGCGGCCATCGCCGGGCCAGTGTGCGCCTCGTCCGATGCACCCGAGAGCACCGACCACGCCTGCGCGATCAGGTCGATGCGGCACTCGTCGTTGGTCGACGAGCCCAGCGGCGCTCCGTTGTCGAAGAAGGCGCGGCGGAACCATGCGCCGTCCCAGCCCGCACCGTGCAGCGCGGCGATCCAGCCTCGGCGCGCCTCGGTCCAGCGTGCAGCGCGCTCGTGCTCGCCGCGCGCCTCTGCGATCGGCGCGTAGTGCGCCACCACGCTGCACAGGAACCACGCGAGCCACACCGATTCGCCGCGGCCCTCGTTGCCCACGCGGTTCATGCCGTCGTTCCAGTCGCCCGTGCCCATGAGCGGCAGGCCGTGCACGCCGGTCTTGAGGCTCCGGTCGATGGCGCGTGCGCCGTGGTCGAACACGGTGGCCGTTTGGCCGTTGTTCTGCGGTGCGTAGTAGGCGTCTTCGGCGCCGTCGGGAATCGCGGGGCCTTCGATGAAGCCGACCACCTGGTCGAGCAGCGAGGCATCGCCGGTCACCTCGACGTAGTGGGCCGTCGCGAACGGCAGCCACAGCAGATCGTCCGAGAAATGCGTGCGCACGCCCGCGCCGCCGGGCATGTGCCACCAATGCTGCACGTCGCCCTCGGGGAACTGGCGCGCGGCGTTGACCAAAATCTGCTCGCGCAGCCGTGCCGGATCGGTGAGCGCGAAGGCCATCGCGTCCTGCAGCTGGTCGCGAAAGCCGAAAGCGCCGCCCGCCTGGTAGAAGCCGGCCTTCGACCAGAGCCGGCAGGCCAGCGTCTGGTAGATGAGCCAGCGGTTGACCATCGCGTCGAACAGCGGATCGGGGGTGCGCACCGCAAGGCGGCCCAGCAGCTCGTCCCAGAAGCTGCGCACCTGTGCGAAGGCATCAGGCACGTCGCGCTGCCGCCAGCTATGTGCCAGGTCGAGCGCCGCCTCTGCGGTGTCGGCATGGCCGAGCACGAAGGTGAATTCCGCGGTCTCGCCGGCACCGACGATGAATTCGCCGCCGATGGCCGCGCAGGCATCGAGCCCGCTGCCCGCTCGCCGCGCCAGTGTCTCGGGCACCTCGACGATGCCGTGGCCAGCGAAGAACTCGTTGCGGTCGCAGGTCCATTGCGTAGCCCCTGACAAGCCGGCGAGCAACAAAAAGGCCGTGCTGCCGCCGAAGCCGCCGCCCGATTCGCGCTGCTGGCCGAACACCGCCGGCTGGTCTTCGGGCTTCCAGCAATGCACGGTGCGCCGCTCGCCGCGCGCCGCACCCATCTGCCACTCGACCATGCCGAGCGCGCGCAGACGCCGCGCGCCGGCGCCCTCGTTGTGCACGCGCACGTGCACGAGCTTCACGGCATCGTCGCGGTCCGCGAAGAAGGTGGTCTTGAGCGTCAGGTTGCGCAGCCGGCATTCGAAAACCGAGTACCCCTGGCCGTGCCGCACGCGGTGGCGCACGGCTTCCGAACCGCTCACGCCCTGGCCGGCCGGCGTGAGCGGCAGCAGCTCGCGCGTGGCCAGGTCCTGCAGCAGGTAGTGCTCGAACGACGGGTCCTGCACCGGGTCGTTCGACCACGGCGTGACCTGGTGCATGCGGCTGTTGCCGGCCCAGGTGAAGCCCGTGCCCCACTCGGACACCTGGAAGCCGAAGTTCGAATTGGCGATCACGTTGATCCAGGGGCGCGGCGTGCGGTTGTCCATGTCGACGTCGAATCGGAACTCGCCGCTCTCCGCATCGAAGCGGCCGGCGGGCGCCGTCATCGGCAGCGTCGCAGGTTGGGCCGAGTGGGCCGCGGCCGAGCGCATCAGCAAGGGCGTGCGCTGCGGCACCGGCGCGCTGCTGTCGTCGGCAATCGTCGGGCTGCGCGCTTCGTGCAGCGCGGCCACCTGCACTTCCAGGGCGCGCCCGTCGGCCGTGAACACGACCCGTGCGAGCGTGGAGAGCGCGGCCTTTTCCGACGGCGCCACCTCGTGGTCGCGCAACAGGTAGAAGCCGGCCGTGTCGTTGCGTGGAAAACTGTTCTGGGTCTGCTGCTGCACGCGGGTGCGCAGCGTCTCGATCTCGCGCTGCAGCGGCATCAGGTAGGAGTTGGGCTCGCTGTTGAGCACCACCAGGTCGCAGGCCACGCCGCCGAACCCCCACCACGGTTGCGCGCGCAACAGCGTGTTGATGAGCCCCATGCCGTTCATCGAGTGGATGTAGACCAGCACGATGGGCTTGTCGCCCGAGATGCCGAAGCGCCAGATCTGCCGCAGGTCGATGAGCCCGCGGTCCTTCATCACGCGCGGCGTGGTGTAGGTGAGGATGGTCGTCAGGTCCTGCAGCGCGAGGTTCTGCGCGGGCGCGATGCTCAGGTCGCGCAGCCGCACCTGCGCCAGCGTGGCGGCCATGCGCGTGGCGCGCTCCACGTGCATCGGCTGCAGGTAGCGGTCGATGCTGGGCATCAGCGCCTCGATGCTCTCGTCGGCCGCGGTCGCGAAGCTCAGGCGCGCGGTGGCGCCCGGCGCGATCGACAGGCGCACGCGCAGGCACGCGATCGGGTCCAGGCCGTTCACCGGCGTGCCGTTGACCTGCAGCGGCTGCGCATCGAGCGCGGGGCTCGCGAGCGAGCGGTTGCGGCCGATGAAGGCGCGCCGGTCGGTCATGCAGTCGATCGAGAGCACGTGCGCATCGACCGAAGCGACGAAGTGCGCCGCCGCCACCACCGGGTCGCCGTGCAGCCGGGGCTTGCGCGACATGAGGAGCGCGCGCCAAGCGGGCTCCCAGCGCGACTCGACGAACAGGTTCGCGAAGGCCGGATGCGCCTCGTCGGCCTTGGGGTTCGAGAGCACCGGCTCGAAGTACGAGACGAGTTCGAGCGTGCGCGTCTCCTCGCCCGAGTTGTGCAGCGAGATGTTGCGCAGCTCGGTGTCGTCCTCGGGGCTGATGAGGACCGTGGTGCGCACCTGCAGGCCGGGGCCGGCCGCATCGAACTGCACCTGGTCGGCCAGAAAGCGGGTGCGGTAGAGCCAGTCGGCGCCGGGCGCGGGCAGGGCGGTGAGCGAGGTGAGCTCGCGCTGCCCTTCGTCGCGGATGTAGAAGAAGGTGCCGTGGCTGTCGCGCAGCGGGTCGTCGCGCCAGCGCGTCACGTTGAACGAGCGCCATCGGCTCACGCCCGCGCCGTTGGCGCGCAGCGCGACCGTGTAGCGGCCGTTCGAGAGCAGGTGCGTGGGCTGGAAGCCGGCGGCCATCGGATCGACCAGGCGCGGCTGGAACAGCGGCGCCAGTTCGGTCTGGCTGGGCTCGGGCGGCGTGCGCGGATCGGCGCTGCCGATGATCTGCCGCGGCGTGCGCTCGTGCAGCAGCGACTCGTGCGCCTGCACCAGCGCGGCGCTGCCGAACCAGCGGCGCGGCCCGTCGGCGCACAGCACGTTGCACAGCGCCACCAGCGACATGCCCTGGTGGTGCGCCATGAAGTTGCGCACCACGGTGAAGTCCTGCCCCTCGGCCTGGCGCGTGGTGGTGAAGTCCACCGCGTCGTGAAAGCCGAATTCGCCGCGCGCGCCGAGCGATTCGAGCCGTTCGAGATTGGCCACCGCCGCTGCCGGCGCCAGCACCGCGGCCATCACGCTTGCATAGGGCGCCACCACACGGTCGGTGGGCGGCGTGCGGCGCAGCGCGAGGCGGGGCACCCCGAAGGGCGAATACTGGTAGGCGAGCGAGTGGTCCTGCGCGAAGTAGGCCGACTCCGAAACGCCCCAGGGCAGGTTCTGCGCGCGGCCGAAGGCCTGCTGCTCGGCAATGGCGGCGGTGTTGGCCACCTGCAGCAGGCCGTCTTCGGGCTCGGACATCACGAGCGCGGGCATGAGGTACTCGAACATCGAGCCCGACCACGACTTCAGGCTCGGCTCGAAGCCCACCAGCAGGAACGGCCGGCCAAGCGCCATCCAGTGGCGGCGCGGCACGTCGCCCTTGGCGATCGCCAGGAAGCTCAAGAGGCGCGACTCGGAGGCCAGCAGGTCGTAGTAGCTCGCGTCCAGCACGTTCTCCTCCACGCGCAGGCCGATGTGGAAGAGGTGGCGCTTGGCGTCGTAGAGGCCGCTGAAATCCATGCCGGCGTGCAGTGCGTCGCAGCGCTGCGCGAGCGCTTCGAGTGCGGGTGCCTCGTGGCTTTCGCAGCCCTCGGCCGAAAAGGCGCGGCAGGCCTGCGCCACTGCCACGAGGTGGCCCGCGAAGTTGCCGCTGTCGACGCTGGAGACGTAGTCCGGCGGCAGCGGCCTGAGCGTCTGCGTGTCGTACCAGTTGAAGAGGTGGCCCTGGTGCTTCTGCATGCGATCGACAGTGTCGAGCGTGGCGGTGATGCGCGCGAGCAGTGCGGCCGTGTCGATCCAGCGGAACTCGCGCGCGCAGCACGCCGCCAGCAGGTACATGCCGATGTTGGTCGGCGAGGTGCGATGGGCAATGGTGGGCTGCGGCTCCAGCTGCAGGTTGTCGGGCGGCAGGTGGTTGTCGTCGGGGCCGACCACGCGCTCGAAGAACATCCAGGTGTCGTGCGCGAGCTTCTCGAGGTAGCTGCGCTGATCGGCGCTCAGCGGATCGGGCACCTGGGCATCGACACGGCTGCTCCACCACGCGGCGACGGGCGCGAGCGCCCAGACGACGAACAGCAGCGGGCCGATCACCGGGTACGCGCTCCAGTGCGCCGCCACCGCGAGCGCAATACAGATTGCGCTGCTCAGTGCACCGCTGCGCAGGAACGGCAGCAACTGCTGGCTGGACTGCGCCTGCGCCTGCGCGGCGGTGGTCCACTGCAACAGGTGCTTGCGGCTCACGACCAGCCGCCACGTCGCGAGAAAGGCAGCGTCGAGCAGGAGGCGCGTCTGCGCCGCGAGCTGCACGAACTGCCAGGCCGCGCCAGCCATGGCGCGCAGCAGTTCGACCGCGCCCACGTCGAAGAAATGGCGCAGCTCGATCGCGCGCCGCGTGGGCACCAGCCCGGCGAGCGCGCCGAGCAGCGGCCCGAGCGTGAGCGCCGAGCCGACGGCCGCCAGCGCCCAGCCGAGCGGCATGGCCTGCGTGAAGATCACCAGCACCAATAGCGCGAAAGAAGCCGGCACCACCTGCGAGCGGCGCAGGTTGTCGGCCATCTTCCAGAGCCCCAGCGCGTCGATGCCGAAACGCCGGGCGCGCCACATCAGCGGCAGCAGCTGCCAGTCGCCGCGCACCCAGCGGTGCACGCGCGAGGCGGCCACGCCGGCGTGGTGCGGATGGTCTTCGACCAGCACCACGTCGCTCACCATCGCGCAGCGCGCGACCGTGCCTTCGAGCAGGTCGTGGCTGAGCACCGCGCTGTCGGGAAGGCGGTCGTTGAGCGTGGCGTGCACTGCGCGCACGTTCAGGAGGCCCTTGCCGGTGAAGGAGCCGCTGCCGAACACGTCCTGGTAGATGTCGGAGGCGCCGCTGCCGTAGGGGTCGAGCCCGCACTGCCCGGCGAACATCCAGTGGTAGGGCGAGCGCTCGTTGCGCATCGGAAAGGGCGTGACGATGCGCGGCTGCAGGATGCCGAAGCCCGCGACGACGCGGCGGCTTTCTGCATCGACTTCGGGCGCGTTGAGCGGGTGCGCTGCGATCGACACCAGGTCGCGCAGCGCGCCGGGCGGCAGGCCCGTGTCGCTGTCGAGCGTCAGCACATAGGGCGTGCGCCCTGCGGCCAGTTGCTGGCCCGGCGCGAGCGGCAGGAAGCCGCCGGCATCGCCGGTCGCGAGCAGGCGCACCAGCATCTCCAGCTTGCCGCGCTTGCGCTCCCAGCCCATCCAGCGTTCTTCGGTGTCGCTCCAGGTGCGCGGGCGGTGCAGCACGAGGAAGCGAGGCGCTGCGCCGTCGGCTGTGGGGTATTTCGCGTTGAGTGCGGCGATGTGCCGGATGGCGTCGTCCAGCAGCGGCGCGTCTTCGGGCAGCGAGGCTTGCCGGGCGTCGGCCCAGTCGGTCAGGAGGGCGAACTGCGCGTGCTGCTCGCGGTTGGCGAGCCAGTGCAGCTCGAGGCGGTGCGCGAGCTGCGCGTTGTTCGCGGCCGAGGTCAGCAGCGTGGGAATGACGACGAGCGCACGGTGCCGCTCGGGAATGCCGGCCGCGAAGTCCAGCCGCGGCAGCGCCTGCACGCGCACCGACTCGGCCATGATCCGCTGCGCCAGCGCGATCAGCGCTTCCGAGAGGGGCCACGCGAGCAGCACGAGCGCGGCCACGGTGGTCCAGTCGCCGCGGTGCGCGAGGCCATGCACCACGGCGAACAGCAGCAATGCGGTGCCCACGGCCACGGACGAGAGATAGGCCGGCAAACGCCAGCTTCGATGGCTGCGCGCAGGTTGGATGGGAATCGCGCGGCCATTGCCGCCCGCCTTGCCATCGGACTCCAGCGCGGCGATCAGCGCAGGGCGCCCCTGGCCGAAAAGGTAGTAGCCGGCGGTGCCGTCGGCACGGTCGGTCTCGGCCGCGGCATCGTCGGCCGGCGCGCTTGCGGCCATGCGCACGACGGCCTCGGCCACTTCGCGCTCGGGCTGCTCGGTGTCGCGCGCCACGCGCTCCATGGCGTGCGTGATCTGCTGGCGCGTGCTCTCGCTCTCGCTCGCGAAGCTGGGCAGTTCGCGCAGCACGCGCAGCGACCGGCTCACCGGCTCGATCAGGTCGCTCCACTCGACCTGGCCGATCATGCGCAGCGTGGTGATGATGTTGCCCACCGTGAGGTTGGCCGCGGCCTGGGCGTTCTGCGCGTCGTTGATCAGCGCCGGGCCGTTGGGGCAGTGCTGCTCGGTCCAGCGCACCAGCGCCGGCATGTTCTCGCCGTGCTCGACCGGCAGGCGCTGCCAGAGCTGCGTGAGGTAGTTGTCCTGAAGGCCGTGGCTCTGCAGCGCGCGGTAGAGCACGTCGAGATCCTGCGCGGACAGATGCGGCGCGGCATCCCAGGCGGCATGCGCGATCTCGCGCGCGACCTTGTTCTCGGCAATGCTCTCGGCCACGCGGCGCAGGTTTTCCAGCAGCACCACGCGCAGGGTGGTGGGCAGCGCCCAGAGTTCGCCGAGCGTGAGTTCGTCGATGTCCTGGTAGGCGTTGAGGAAGGCGGTGAACAGCGTCTTGTTGAGCACGCTGTCGGTGTGCGCCACATAGGCCCACGCGATGCCGTACACGCGCGGCAGGCCCGCGAGCGGCGGCGTGGCCAGCTTGGGCAGGCGCGCGTAGTAGCTGCGCGGCACGCCATCGTGGATCTGCTGGAGCTGCGCCTCGACCAGGTGGAAGTTGTCGAGCAGCCATTCGGCCGCCGGCGACACGTAGCGGCCGCTCTGCGAGATCCGCGCGATGTAGTCGAATGCGGCGCGCAGGGACTCGAGGTTCTCGTCGACGCGCGGAAAGAAAGGCGCGACTTCGCCAGCGCGGCGGCGGTCGTCTTCCACCACCTGCGCGCGCGCGAGGCTGTGGCCGTGCTGCTCGAAACGTTGGGCACCGAAGAGTTCGGCGCGGATCGGAAGGGCTACGGGGTCATGCGGACCCAGAAGCAGGGTCCGGGCGTAGTGACTGAGCCCCTGGAGGCGGTCGACGACGGCTGCGGCGCTCAAGCGATCGAGAAGAGACCGATGACGAGGACCACGGCCATGCAGGCCATCGTGACGATGCGGCCCGCAGCGAGTGCGCGCACACGTTGCATGTGGCTTCGCACCGAGAACCATCGCCCGTGGGCACGCGCGCAGTGGCGCATGTGGGAAGCCAAGGCTTCGAAATCGTCGCTGACGAAATCGACTTGCGAATGGGTAAGGGACTGCGGGACTGACATGCAACGGGCTCCTGTGAAACGACTTCGAGCTGCCGCGCGATTGCGAGAACTGTGAACGTGTCCGACCGTACTCTTTTAAATGACCTTACGGGTTCCTCATTGGCGACTGTGGATGTAGGAGAGGGCGCACAAGGCGCCCTCTGTCTTGGTGCTCGACGCCTAAAAAAAGTCAGCCCGTGTTGCGCAGGCCCGCCGCCACACCGTTGATCGAGATGTGGATGCCGCGCTGCAGCCGCTCGCCGCCGTCGCCCGCTCGGTAGCGGCGCATCAATTCGACCTGCAGGTGATGCAGCGGATCGATGTACGGAAAGCGGTGCCGCACCGAGCGCTGCATCTCGGCATTGCCTTCGAGCCGCTGCCTGGCGCCCGTGATGAGCGTGAGCGCATCAGAGGTGCGGTGCCATTCGGCATCGATCATCGAGAACACCTTCTGGCGCAGCTTGCGGTCGGTCACGAGCTCGGCGTAGCGCGAGGCGAGCGCCAGGTCGCTCTTGGCGAGCACCATGTCCATGTTCGAGAGCAGCGTGCGAAAGAACGGCCACTGCGCGTACATGCGCTGCAGCAGCGCCACGCGCTCCTTCTTGCCAGCGGCGTTGCCGGCCGAGGCGAGGAACTGCTCCACGCCCGAGCCGAAGCCGAACCAGCCCGGAATCGTGAGCCGGCACTGGCCCCAACTGAAGCTCCAGGGCACCGCGCGCAGGTCGTCGATCTTGTGGCTCGGGTTGCGGGATGCCGGGCGCGAGCCGATGTTGAGCTCGGCGATTTCGCGGATCGGCGTGGAGCCGAAGAAGTAGTCGCCGAAGCCCGGGGTCTCGTACACCAGCTTGCGGTATGCAGCCATGCTCGCGGACGAGAGTTCGCCCGCAGCCGAGAGGAAGGCGGCGGGGGCCGACTTGCCCTGCGGCAGCAGCGTGGCCTCCAGCGTGGCGGCCACCAGCGTCTCGAGGTTGCGCCGGCCGATCTCGCGGTTGGCGTACTTCGAGCCGATGACTTCGCCTTGCTCCGTGAGGCGGATCTGGCCGCGCACCGTGCCCGGCGGCTGCGCGAGGATCGCCTGGTAGCTCGGGCCGCCGCCGCGTCCCACCGTGCCGCCGCGGCCATGGAACATGCGCAGCCGGATGGGGTTGGCCTTCTTCTTGTTGAGCTCGTCGAAGAGCGACACCAGCGCGATGCCCGCGCGGTACAGCTCCCAGTTGCTGGTGAAGATGCCGCCGTCCTTGTTGCTGTCGCTGTAGCCGAGCATCACGTCCTGCTCGGCGCCCGAGCGCTCGATGAGCGCCTGGATGTTCGGCAGCGCGTAGAAGGCGCGCACGATGGGCGCGGCGTTGCGCAGGTCTTCGATGGTCTCGAACAGCGGCACCACGATCAGGTCGCACACCGCGTTGGTGGCCATCGCGCCGCGCAGGAGCCCCACTTCCTTTTGCAGCAGCAGCGCTTCGAGCAGGTCGCTCACCGTTTCGGTGTGGCTGATGATGTAGTGGCGGATCGCCGCTGCGCCATAGCGCGCACGCGCGGTGCGGGCGGCGGCGAAGATGGCCAGCTCGCTCCTGGCGAGCGGCGAGTAGTCGGCGTCGGGCACGCGCAAGGGGCGCGCATCGTCCAGCAGCCTGAGCAGCAGCGTCTGCTTGGCCTCCTCGGCGAGCGACGCATACGAGGGCTCGATGCGTGCGGTGGCCAGCAGTTCGGCGATCACCGCCTCGTGCTTGTCGGAGCTCTGGCGCAGGTCGACGGTGGCGAGATGGAAGCCGAATACCTCCACCGCGCGGATCAGCGGCCGAAGGCGTTGCGCCGCGAGCACGCTGCCGTGCTTTTCGTCGAGCGACTCTTCCACGGTCCGCAGGTCGGCGAGGAATTCCTCGGCCTTCGCGTACGGGTTCTGCGGCGCGACGGCGTGGCGTGCAGCTTCGCCGCCGGTGAGCTCGCGCAGCGTGGCCGCCAGGCGCGCATACACGCCGGTGAGCGCGCGGCGGTAGGGCTCGTCCTTGCGGTGCTCGCTGGTGTCGGGCGAGCGCTCGGCCAGCGCCTGCATCTCGACCGACACATCGACCAGCGTGGCCGAGAGCGAGAGCTCGCCGCCCAGGTAGTGCACCTCGGTGAGGTAGTGGCGCAGCGCCAGTTCGCACTGGCGTCCGAGGGCGTATTCGAGCGTCTCGGCGGTGACGTTGGGGTTGCCGTCGCGGTCGCCGCCGATCCACTGGCCCATGCGAAGGAAGGGCGCGACCGAGGGCGTGTGGCCGCCTTGCACCAGGGCCTTTTCGAGGTCGGCGTACACGCGTGGAATCTCGCGCAGGAACGTGGCTTCGTAGTAGCTCAGCGCATTCTCGATTTCATCGGCCACGGTGAGCTTGGAGAAGCGCAGCAGGCGCGTCTGCCAGATCTGCGTGACGCGCGTGCGCATCTGCGTTTCGTTCTCGGCAAGCTCGAGGGGCGAGAGCGCGTCCTTTCCGCCCGCATAGGCGTTCTGGCGCAGCTTGATTTCGTCGCGTGTGGTGAGCAGCAAGGCAATGGCGCGCTCGGCATCCAGGATGCTCTTGCGCTGCACTTCGGTCGGGTGCGCGGTGAGCACGGGCGAGACGTAGCTGTGGGCGAGCGAGGCGACGATCTCGTCGGGCTTCACGCCGGCCTTGCGGATGCGGGCGAGCGCAGTCTGCAGGTCGCCATCGGCCAGCACGCCTTCGCGATCGGCCTCGGTGCGGCGGCGGATCTGGTGGCGGTCTTCCGCAAGGTTGGCCAGGTGGCTGAAGTAGGTGAAGGCGCGGATCACGCGCACCGTCTCGGCGGCGCTCAGGCCCTTGAGCAGGTTTTTCAGCGCACGGTCGGCCGCTTGGTCGGCGTCGCGGCGAAAGGCCACCGACAGGGTGCGGATCTTCTCCACCAACGCATAGGTCTCGTCTCCTTCCTGCTCCCGGATCACATCGCCGAGGATCCGGCCCAGGAGCCGGATGTCGTCGATCAGTGGCTGGTCTTCGGCCTGGCGGCGCTTGGGAGGAGCAGGGGTCTTGCTGGCTTTCATTCGATGTTGTTCCTGGGACTTGAATGGACGCGCCGCCTGCGTTGCTGCGGCGCAACATGCTAGCATTCCGGCGGTCTGGAAACATGTACTTTTTGGGAGCGGTCTTGAGCAATATCGTGATCGCGACGCGCGAAAGCCGGTTGGCCCTTTGGCAGGCCGAACACGTGCAAGCGCTTTTGCAAGAACGGGGCCACACGGTGAGCCTCCTGGGCATGACGACCCGTGGCGACCAGATCCTCGACAAGAGCCTGAGCAAGGTCGGCGGCAAGGGCCTCTTCGTGAAGGAACTCGAAACGGCGATCGAAGACGGGCGCGCCGACATCGCGGTGCATTCGCTCAAGGATGTGCCGATGGACCTGCCCGAGGGCTTCGTCCTGGCCTGCGTGCTGGAGCGCGAGGACCCGCGCGATGCGATGGTCTCCACCCGCTACGCCTCGCTCGACGAACTGCCGCACGGCGCTGTGGTCGGCACCTCCAGCCTGCGCCGCGTGGTGCTGCTCAAGGCCAGGCGGCCCGACGTGCGCATCGAGCCGCTTCGCGGCAACCTCGACACGCGCTTGCGCAAGCTCGACGAAGGACAGTACGACGCGATCATCCTGGCGGCCGCGGGCCTGAAGCGCCTTGGCCTGGAAGACCGCATCCGCGTCGCCTTCGAACCCGACGACATGCTGCCGGCCGCGGGGCAGGGCGCATTGGGCATCGAGGTGCGCGCCGATCGCACCGACCTCATCGAATTGCTGGCGCCGCTCGCGCATCGCGGCGACTGGCTCTCCACCGCCGCCGAACGCGCCGTGAGTCGCACGATGGGCGGCAGTTGCTCGATGCCGCTCGCGGCGCACGCGCGCTGGCAGGCCGATGGCAGCCTGCGCATCGATGCCGCCTGGGGCGACCCCGAAGGCAACGCGCCGCTCGTTCGCGTTCATGCGCAGGCCGAGGTCGGCGACTTCACACGCGCCGACGCGCTCGGCGAACACGCCGCCGCGCTGCTGCGCGACGCAGGCGCTCACTGAAACCCGTGGTCGCCGGATGACTGCGCGGCCCGTCATCGTCACGCGGCCCGCACGCGAGGCGGTGCAGTGGGTCGACGACCTGCGCGCCGCCGGACTCGAAGCCGTCGCACTGCCGCTGATCGTCATCGAGCCGGTCCGCGATGCCGAGCCGTTGCGCGCGGCCTGGCGGCAGCTCGAGGACTACGCGGCGCTCATGTTCGTCAGCGCAACGGCCGTCGAGCATTTTTTCCAGAGCAGGGATGCGGGTTCGTCCGACGAGGCGATGGCCGGCCGCCGCTTCTGGGCCACCGGCCCCGGCACGACGCGCGCCCTGCTGCGTGCCGGCGTGCCGCCCGAAGCCATCGACGCACCGCCGCCCGAGGCCACGCGCTTCGATTCGGAGGCGCTGTGGGAGCGCGTCCACGGCCAGGTGTCTGCCGGCGTGCGCGTGCTGATCGTGCGTGGCGGCGACGAGGCAGGGCAGCCCGCCGGGCGCGACTGGCTCGCGAAGGAAATCGATGCGGCGAGCGGGCATCGCGACACCGTGGTGGCCTATCGCCGCCTGCCGCCGTTGTTCGATGTCAGACAACATCAGCTGGCCGTCGATGGTGCGCAAGGCCGCGCGATCTGGCTCTTCAGCAGTTCCGAGGCGATCGCCAATCTGCAGCGCGCGATGCCCGGCACCGACTGGCATGCCGCGAGCGCGGTCGCCACGCATGCACGCATCGGCGAAGCCGCGCGCGCTGCGGGTTTTGGTGCGTTGCGTGTGTGCACACCCCTGCGGGATGCGTTGATCGCGTCGATAGAATCGTTGGCATGAGCGCCGCGTCCCCGTCAGACGACCTTTCTCCTTCTTCTCCCGCTGCCGCAACGGCGCCGGTGCCCGCCACGCTGGCGCCGCACCAGACGCCCGCCGCCATGGCCGCCGCGGCCACCTTGCTGTCCCGCATCGGCTTCGGCCTCGTCGCCCTGGTGGCGCTGGCCGCGCTGGTGATGACCATCACGCTGTGGAACAAGGTCGGCGGCATGAAGGAGCAGCTCGCGCGCCAGAGCGCCGACGCCACCGCCCAGTCGATGGAAGCGCGCACGCTGGCGCGCCAGGCCAGCGACACGGTGCGCGATGCCGCGGCCCGCGTGGCCCTCATCGAAACCCGCGTGGCCGAAGTCGCGCTGCAGCGCTCGCAGCTCGAAGAGCTGATGCAGAGCCTCTCGCGTTCGCGCGACGAGAACCTCGTGGTCGACATCGAATCGGCCGTGCGCCTCGCCCTGCAGCAGGCCCAGGTCACCGGCAACGTCGAACCCCTGCTGGCCGCGCTGAAGGCCGGCGACCTGCGCATCTCGCGCGCCGCGCAGCCGCGGCTCGCACCGCTGCAGCGCGCCATGCAGCGCGACGCCGATCGCCTGCGCACCAACTCCAGCGTCGACAGCGCCGAGGCATTGCAAAAACTCGACGAGCTGATGCGCAACGTGGACGACCTGCCTGCGATCAACGCGGTGGCGGTGCGCGGCACGGGCGTCAACGCCTGGCAGCCGGAACCGATCCCGGCCGATGCGCCGTGGTGGCGGCGTGTGCTGCTCACGGTGCGCGGCGAAGCCCGCTCGCTGGTGCGCGTGGGGCGCATCCAGAGCCCCGAGGCCATCCTGCTGGCGCCCGAGCAGACCTACTTCCTGCGCGAGAATCTGAAGCTCAAGCTGCTCAATGCGCGCCTTTCGCTGCTGTCGCGCCAGGTCGAGGCCACGCGCGCCGAACTGGCCCAGGTGACCGCATCGCTCAATCGTTATTTCGATCCCGCGTCGCGCCGCACGCAGGCAGCGGCCACGCTGCTGCAGCAATTGCAGGCGCAGGTGAAGACCACCGAGCCGGCACGCGTCGACGACACGCTCGCAGCACTGGCCACCGCGGCCGCAGGGCGCTGATGATGACCTCCCGGCTTTTCACTCGCTTCGCTCCGTGCAGTTCGCCACCCCCCGAGCGGGAGGCTCGACCCGCCTTGGGGCGGCCCGGCGGCGGTCGCTGACATGCGCGCTGCAATCTGGCTCCTCGCGCTGTTCGCCGTCGCCGCGGCGGTGGCTCTTTTCGCGGGCAACAACCAGGGCACGATCACGGTGTTCTGGCCGCCGTGGCGGGTCGACCTGTCGCTGAATCTTGTGCTCGTGATCCTGCTGGCGACCTTCGTGCTGCTGCACGTCGCGTTGCGCGCGCTGGCCGCGCTGTTCTCGCTGCCGACGCAGGCGCGCCAGTGGCGCCTCCAGCAGAAAGAACGCACGCTGCACGCCGCGTTGCTCGATGCAATGGTGCAGCTGATCGCCGGCCGCTTCTCGCGCGCACGCAAGGCCGCGCAGGCCGCGCTGGTGCAGGAGAAGACCCTCGCCGCGCTCGATGCCAACCTGCCGCAGGCGCAGCAGGTGCGCGTGCTGTCGCACCTGCTGGCGGCCGAGAGCGCGCAGGCCCTGCAGGACAAGCCGGCGCGCGATGCGCATCTGCAGCAGGCGCTCAACGAGAGCGCCGACCGCACGGTGCTCGCGAGCCCCGAGACGCGCGAAGGCGTGCAACTGCGCGCCGCGCGCTGGGCGCTCGAAGACCGCGATGCAGCCGCGGCGCTCGCTCGCCTCGAAGAACTTCCGCAAGGCGCGCAGCGGCGTACGCTGGCCCTGCGCCTTCGCCTCAAGGCGGCGCGGCAAGACCGGCGCACGCTCGAAGCCCTCGAAACCGCCCGCCTGCTGGCCAAGCACCGGGCCTTCTCGGATGCGGCGGCGCAGAGCATCGTGCGCGGCCTCGCGACCGAACTGCTCTCGGGTGCGCACGACCCGGCGCAACTGATGCGCGCCTGGTCCGAACTGGACAGCAGCGAACGCGAAATGCCCGAGGTCGCGATCCACGGGGCTCAACGCATGGTGGTGCTGCATGGCGACCTGGCGCTCGCGCGCGGCTGGCTGCTGCCCGCTTGGGAGCGCATGGTGGCCAACCCCCGCGGCCTTGGCGATGCGCTGCGCGTCAAGCTGGCGCGCGCGCTCGAGGCGGGGCTCGACTCGGTGGATGCCGAATGGCTGGCCCGCATCGAAAGCGCCCAGCGCAACAACCCGCGCGATGCGAACCTGCAGTACCTCGCCGGCATGGCCTGCATGAAGCGCCAGCTTTGGGGCAAGGCCCAGCAACTGCTCACGCAGGCCGGGCTCGCGTTGCAGGACGGCGAGCTCTATCGCCGCGCCTGGCTCGCATTGGCCGAGCTGGCCGAAGCGCGCGAGGATGCGGAGCAGGCCGCGGCCGCCTGGAAACGCGCGGCGCAGGCGCCCAGCACCTGATCAGGGGCCAGCGCCCGAAGGCTGCACCGACGGCATGCGGCTGCCGAGACCACGAAGCTGATCGCCGTCAGCACCCAAATGCCGATGCCGCCAGTGAGCATCACCAGCCTGAAGCCGCTAGAAGAGGTCGATCCGGGCGTCAAGATCGTCCACGGCGGCTGCCGAGCATCGATTCGCGCTGATCTGGAGCGAGGGCGGCAAGGCGCCATGCGCCTGCCGCTTCGGGCAGATGACCCTTGAGACGGCAGACCTTCCAGCAAGCGCGCAGGCATAAAAAAACGGCGCCAGAGGCGCCGTTTTTCATTTGCGAGCTCGGTGCTCAGTGCGTGCCGGGCGCTTGCGCGTCGGCAGCCGTCTTTTCGAACGGCAGCGACATCGAGCCCAGGTCGCGGCGGGTTTCGACCAGCACCAGCGGGCCTTCGTCCAGCACGATCACCGGCGGGCGTTCGCGCGGCACGTGCACCGGCTTCGGCTCGGCGGCCATCGCGGCGCGCGCTTGCGCGATGCGGTCGGCATCCGAGTTGACCCACTCCAGGCCCGAGCTCTCGGCGATCTGCGCGAGTTCGTTCAGCGGCAGTTCGAAGGGCTGCACCTTGGGCAGTGCGCGGCCGTTGCCGTTGGCGGCAGCAGGCGCTGCCTTGGGGCTCTCGACCACGATGGGCGCTGCGACCGGCGCGGGCGCAGGGCGCTCGAAGCGCGGCTGCTGCTGCGGTGCGGCCTCGCGCACCTCAGGGGCCGCGGCGACTTCGTTCACCTGGCGTTCGGCGACGGGTTCCGACGCCAGCGACAGCGGCTGCTGACGGGCGACCGGCGCTTCGTACGACTCGCCGGTGGCTTCCACGGCCGCTGCATCGGCTGCGCTGGCTTCGCTCTCGTCACGCGGGCCGCGTTCACGGCGGTCGCGGCCGTAGCGGTCGCGCGAACGGCCGCGGCGCTCTTCGCCCTCGCGGCCTTCGCGGCGCGGTGCCTGGTCGCTGCCGGTGTTGTCGCTGGCTTGTTCGCCATCGGCGGATGCCACTTCGGCCACGCGCACTTCGCCTTCGGCAGGCGGTGCGTCGCTGCGGCGCTCGCGGCGGCCGTCGTTGCGTTCGCCTCGTTCGCCACCACGTTCACCGCGCGGGGCGCGTTGTTCGTCGCGGCCGCTGCGGGGCTGGCGTTCGCCTTGCGGTGCGCCTTCACCGGCGACGGCTTCGCCGCGCGGTTGTGCGTCGCCGTTGCGATCGCCGCCACGGTCGTTGCTGCGCTCGCCGCGTTCGGCACGGTCACCGCGCTCGCCGCGTTCACGACGCTCGCCGCGGGCGCGTGGTGCGCGTTCCGCTGCGTTGCCCTCGTCGGCGCCGGGCGCCTGTTGCTGGGCTTCGAGGGCGACGTTGCCGTCGACCAGTGCCTCGGCCGGTGCATTGCGGCCTTCGCCTTCGCGGCGCTCGCCGCGACCGCCACGGCGTTGTTCGCCGTCGCGCGGGGCGCGTGCCTCGCGGGGTTCACGCTGCTCGCGGGGCTCGCGTTGTTCACGTTGTTCGCGCGGCTGGCCTGCGGCTGCGTCGTTGCGCAGTTCGCTGCTGCGGCCTTCGCGTCCTTCGCCGCCGCGTCCTTCGCCGCGACCACCTTCGCGACGTTCGCCGCCGCGGCCGCCACGGCGTTCGCCGTCACGACCACCGCCGCGGCGTTCGCCGCCTTCGCCTCGGGCTTCACCGCGGCCGCCACGGCGTTGTTCGCCGTCACGTGCGCCGCCGCGGGCTTCGCCATCGCGGCCCGGACGGCCATCGCGGCGGGGCTTCGGTGCCTCGACCGGAATCACGGCCGGTGCGGGCGCCGGAGCTTCTGCTGGCGAGCCGCCGAACAGGCTCTTGATCCAGCCGAAGAAACCAGTCTGCGCCGGAACCGGTGCGCTCACGACGGGCGGAGCGACCGGTGCGGGTGCGGCGACAGGCGCGCGCACCGCTTCGGGCTTGGGCGGAACGACCGGCGCGGGCGCGTCGGGCAGCACGCCCTTGATGACCGGTGTCTGCTTGTTGGTCGGTTCCTGCGAGCGGCGCGTGACGGCCGTCGGGTCTTCGATCTCGTCGGCCATCTTGTAGCTGGCTTCGATGTGGTCGAGACGCGGGTCGTCGTGCTTCAGGCGCTCAAGCTTGTAGTTCGGCGTTTCGAGCGTCTTGTTGGGCACCATCAGCACGGTGACGCGCTGCTTGAGTTCGATCTTGGCGATTTCTGGGCGCTTTTCGTTCAAGAGGAACGACGCCACCTCGACCGGCACCTGGACGTGCACGGCGGCCGTGTTGTCCTTCAGGCACTCTTCCTGAATGATGCGCAGGATCTGCAACGCGCTCGATTCGGTGTCGCGGATGTGGCCCGAGCCGCCGCAGCGGGGGCAGGGGATCGAGGAACCTTCGCTGAGCGCCGGCTTGAGGCGCTGGCGGCTCATTTCCATCAGGCCGAACTTGCTGATCGAGCCGAACTGCACGCGGGCGCGGTCCTGGCGCAGCGCGTCGCGCAGGCGGCTTTCGACTTCGCGGCGGTTCTTCGACTCGTCCATGTCGATGAAGTCGATGACGATCAGGCCGCCCAGGTCGCGCAGGCGCATCTGGCGGGCCACTTCGTCGGCGGCTTCGAGGTTGGTGCGTGTGGCGGTTTCTTCGATGTCGCCGCCCTTGATGGCGCGGGCCGAGTTCACGTCGACCGAGACCAGCGCCTCGGTGTGGTCGATCACGATGGCGCCGCCCGAGGGCAGCTGCACGGTGCGGGCGTAGGCCGATTCGATCTGGTGCTCGATCTGGAAGCGGCTGAACAGGGCCGCGTCGTCGCGGTAGCGCTTCACGCGGGCGGCATGCTCGGGCATGACGTGCGCCATGAACTGCTGCGCCTGGTCGTAGATGTCGTCGGTGTCGATCAGGATGTCGCCGATGTCGTGATTGAAGTAATCACGGATCGCGCGGATCACGAGCGAGGATTCCTGGTAGATCAGGAAGGCGCCCTTGCCGCCCTTGGCCGCGCCGTCGATGGCGCTCCACAGCTTGAGCAGGTAGTTCAGGTCCCACTGGAGTTCGGGCGCCGAGCGGCCGATGCCGGCGGTGCGCGCGATGATGCTCATGCCCTTGGGGTACTCGAGCTGGTCCATCGCCTCCTTGAGCTCGGCGCGGTCGTCGCCCTCGATGCGGCGCGAAACGCCACCGCCACGGGGGTTGTTGGGCATCAGCACGACATAGCGGCCGGCCAGCGAGATGAAGGTGGTAAGGGCTGCGCCCTTGTTCCCGCGTTCTTCCTTTTCGACCTGGACGGTGAGTTCCTGGCCTTCGCGGATCGCGTCCTGGATGCGGGCCTGGCTGGCCGACACGCCTTCGGCGAAGTACTGCTTGGAGATTTCCTTGAACGGCAGGAAGCCGTGGCGGTCTTCGCCGTAGTCGACGAAACAGGCTTCGAGCGACGGCTCCACGCGGGTCACGACCGCCTTGTAGATGTTGCCCTTGCGCTGTTCGCGCCCTTCGATCTCGATTTCGTAGTCGAGGAGCTTTTGCCCGTCGACGATGGCCAGGCGCCGTTCTTCGGCTTGCGTGGCATTGATCAGCATCCGCTTCATGATGCGTTGTCCTTATATGTATCGTTCTCTGCAGCCCATGACGGGCCAACGATGCACGGACGACGCCCGCGAAACCAGGGAATTGCCGCTTGGCCCCGGATGCTGTGACTGCCGCGCCAGGCGCGAGCAGGCCTCTCGAGCGTCAGCTCAAGAAGACAGCCGGGGTGGGGGCGCGTGGATGGGCGCGAGCCAGATTCGGTGTTGAGTGGCGATCTTTTCGATCGCCGGTTGCGCAAGGGGGGCGCGCACTGCAAAAGATCCAATGCCGGAGGCCGCTGGCAGAAGCCAGGTCGGCCAGCGAAGGCATATTTGAATCAGCAGCATCAACACAACAAGGGACTCGCTTCGATCCGCCGGCAGCTTGGAAGCTGCAGGCTGGGTATTCCGTATCGGTGTTTCGTGGGTGTCGGCTTGACTTGGGTGCCGGGCCTGCCACTTTGCGCAATTGCGCGGGGTTTGCAGCTCGGCGCCAAAGCGGCATCGACCTCACAGCATGGTCGTCAGTGCTCTAAACTTCTGTCTAATCAAGCACTTACACGACCGCGCTGGTGAAAAACATTATAGGTGCGAAGCAAAGCCCCGAGACCGCTCCAAATCCCGCAGATCGAAATGCCGGGGCCGAGGCTGGCGCGCACGGGGCCATCAAATTCATCACCGTCGACGCGGAGTCCGCGGGGCAACGCCTCGACAACTTTCTTTTCCGCCATCTGAAAGGCGTGCCCAAGACGCACGTCTATCGGATCATCCGGTCGGGCGAGGTGCGCATCAACAAGGGGCGTGTCCAGGCCGAGACCCGCATCGAGGTCGGCGACGTGCTGAGGCTGCCTCCGGTGCGGATTTCGCCCCGCGCTGAAGAGGGCGCCACGCCCCCCGCGCCAGCGCGCGAATTCCCCGTGCTGCTCGAAGACGATGCGGTGCTGGCCATCGACAAGCCCGCCGGCGTGGCGGTTCATGGCGGAAGCGGCGTGAGTTTCGGCGTGATCGAGCAGCTGCGCACGGCGCGCCCGGGTGCCAAATTCCTGGAACTCGTCCACCGGCTGGACCGCGAGACCTCCGGCATCCTGCTGGTTGCCAAGAAGCGCAGTGCTCTGGTCGCGTTGCAGGACCAGTTCCGCGAGCGGGAAACCGGCAAGACCTATCTCGCGCTGGTCGAGGGCGAATGGCCCGCCAACAAGAAGGTGCTCGATGCGCCACTCGCCAAGTATTTGCTGCCCGACGGTTCCGGCGCCGGTGCCGGCGAACGCCGGGTGCGCGTGGTCGCCAAGGACCATCCGGACGCGATGCGCGCCGTGACGCTGGTTCGCGTGCTCGCGCGGCTCACGCTGCCGGGCGACGCCACGCCGCTGTCATTGCTGGCGGTGACCATCAAGACTGGACGCACCCACCAGATCCGCGTGCACCTGGCGTCGGCCGGCCATGCGATCGCGGGCGACGACAAATACGGCGACTTCGAACGCCAGCGCGCGTTGCAGAAGCTCGGCCTGAAGCGCATGTTTCTTCATGCGTGGCGATTGCAGTTCAACCACCCGGCGGGCGGCGAGCGCATTGCGCTGCAGGCCGACCTGCCGCCCGAACTGCACGCGCTGATGCCACCTGCCGCGCTCCAGGCGCTGGCCCAACACCCCACTCCCACGGCCCATGACTGATTCCCTTGCAAGACCTCCCCGCTTCGACCTGATCGCCTTCGACTGGGACGGCACGCTCTACGACTCCACGCGCCTGATCGTGCGCTGCATCCAGGCCGCGGTCATCGATGTGGGCGGCGCCAAGCCCACCGAGAACGACGCCGCCTGGGTGATCGGCCTGGGCCTGGCCGAAGCGCTCGCGCGCGCGGCGCCCGACGTGCCGAAGGAAAAGTACGCCGAGCTCGGCGCGCGCTACCGCTACCACTACCTGCAGCACCAGGACGACCTGGTGCTGTTCGACGGCGTGCTGCAGATGCTCGACGCCCTGCGCGCGCGTGGCCACAAGCTGGCCGTGGCCACCGGCAAGTCGCGCCGCGGGCTGAACGAGGCACTGAAGTCCGTCGCCCTTCGCGACCGCTTCGACGCCTCGCGCACTGCCGACGAAACTTTCGGCAAGCCGCATCCGCGCATGCTTCTGGAGCTGATGGAAGAGCTCGACGTGCCTGCCGAGCGCACGCTGATGATCGGCGACACCACGCACGACCTGCAGCTGGCGATGAACGCCGGGTGCGCCAGCGTGGGCGTGAGCTACGGCGCGCACGAGCCGGCGGGCTTCGACGAGTTCAAGCCGCTGTTCGTCGCCGATTCGGTTGCCGTGCTGGAAACGTGGCTCCTCGACAACGCCTGAGGACATCGCCATGAGCGAAGCGCGCATCCCGCTGTGCAATGCCTCGGACCTCGTTGAAGGCGGCCGCGCAGTGCCCTTCGACGTCGTGCACGGCGGGGAAACCTGCCGTGCCTTCGCGGTGCGCTTCGAAGGCCAGCCGCATGCGTACCTCAACCGGTGCAGCCACGTGGCGATGGAAATGGACTTCCAGCCCGACCGCTTCTTCGACGACACCGGCCAGTGGCTGCTGTGCGCCACCCACGGCGCGGTCTATTCGCCCGACACCGGCGAATGCGCCGGCGGCCCCTGCCGCGGCGGCCTCGTGAAGATCGCCTTGAGCGAACGCGACGGCGTGGTGCACTGGCATACTGACTGGAACCTCCAACCTCTCACTTTCTGACACATGACCGACCCGACTCGCAGGGAACCCGAGGGTTTCGATCCGTTTGAGCCGGTAACGCCCCTCACGCCTCGGCAAGACACCCCCAAGAACATGGCTCAAGACCCCACACAGCGTCCCGGCTGGGAGCGCGCAACGCTCGAAAAGCTCGCGTTTTCCGCGCTCAACGAGCAGAAGTCCACCCGCCGCTGGAAGACCTTCGTGCGTCTTTCGTGGCTCGCCTTCTTCATCTTCCTGGCGTGGTTCGCGCTCTCGCGCAGCACGCCGAGCACCGCCAAGACCACGGCCCACACGGCCGTCGTCGAGATCAAGGGCGAGATCGCCGCGGGCGGCGACGCGAGCGCCGAATTCGTCGTGGCCGCCATGAAGACGGCCTTCGAGGACGACGGCGCCAAGGGCGTCGTGCTTCTGATCAACTCGCCGGGCGGCAGCCCCGTGCAGGCCGGCATCATCAACGACGAGATCAAGCGCCTGAAGGCCAAGCACAAGAAGCCGGTGTATGCGGTGGTCGAGGAGACCTGCGCTTCGGCGGCTTATTACATTGCCGCCGGCGCCGACAGGATCTTCGTGGACAAGGCCAGCATCGTCGGCAGCATTGGCGTCTTGATGGATGGTTTCGGCTTCACCGGCGTGATGGACAAGGTCGGCGTGGAGCGGCGCCTGCTCACGGCCGGCGAGAACAAGGGATTCCTCGATCCGTTCAGCCCGATGAGCGACGCGCAGCGCGCGCATGCCCAGACGATGCTCAACCAGATCCACGCGCAATTCATCAATGTGGTGAAGACCGGCCGCGGCGATCGCCTGAAGCTCGACACCCCGGGCCTTTTCAGCGGTCTCTTCTGGAGCGGTGAGCAGGCGGTCGAATACGGCCTGGCCGACCAGCTGGGCAACGTCGACTTCGTGGCACGCGAGGTGATCAAGGCCGAAGAGGTCATCGACTACACCCGCCGCGACAACGTGGCCGAGAAGCTGGCCAAGAAGTTCGGCGCCGCGATGGGCGAAGCTTCGGTGCGTTCGCTGCAGGTCGCGGCACCCGCGCTGCGCTGAGGAAGATCGGCCTCAGGCTGCTTCTTCGCTGCGCGTGAGGCGGGCCGAGGCGGCCAGCGCCGCGGCGAAGATCACCACCACATAGAGCGCGGCAGTCAGCGAACTGGCCCGCGCCAGCAGGCCGATCACCGCGGGTCCGGCCATGAATCCCAGATAGGCCACGGCCGATACCGATGCGATGCCGCTGGCGGGCTCGACGCCCGGTATGCGGGCCGATGCGCCGAACAGGATCGGCACCACGTTCGCAAAACCGATCCCGACGCCTGCGAATCCGACCAGCGCGAGCCAGGGGAGATCGGTCAGCAGCACCACCGTCATCGAGGCAGCTGCGAGTACACCGCTCCCACGCAGCAGCGCCACCGGCGTGAAGCGGGCGCGCATCGCATCGCCGCCGAAGCGCGCGGCCGCCATGGCCGCGGAGAAAGCCGCATAGGCCAGAGCCGCCTGCTTCTGTGGACTGCCCAGCTCTTGCTGCATATAGAGAACGCTCCAGTCGTAGATCGCGCCCTCGGCGATCAGGCCCAGCGCAGCCAATACGCCAAGCACCGCGAGCGGGCCGCGCGGCAGGCGAAAGCTGTGGTCGGCGCTGGCTGCGTTGCCCGTGGCGACCGCCTTGGGCAGCATGCGCGTCGAGGACGCGGCGACGAGCAGCACCATCACTGCGGCAACAAGCAGCAGGTGCAACTGTGCGCCCATGCCCGCCGCAAGCACCGCGCTGCCGCTCGCAGCGCCGGCCATGCCGCCCAGGCTGAACATGCCGTGCATGCCGCTCATCAGCGGCGTGCCGCTTTGCATTTCGAGCTGGGCCGCTTCGGTGTTGATCGCCACGTCGAACACGCTGGTGACGAGGCCGAATGCGGCCAGCAGGCCCATCAGTGCGAAGTAGCCCGGCATCGCGATCAGCCCCGCCAGCAGCAGCGCGTAGACGCAGCCGGAAATGGCAGCGATCCGGCGGGGGCCGTGGCGGCCGATCCAGCGGCCCGCGCTGGTCAGGCCGAACATCGCGCCGGCACCCGCGGCGAGCAGGGCCAGTCCCAGCTGCGCTTCGTCGAGGCCGTAGTGCGCCTTGACCGTGGGCACATGCACGCCCCAGGTCGCGAAGATGAAGCCGGAAGAAAAGAACTGCGCGCGCGAGGCCCAGCGCGTGCCGGCGGTCACCGCCATCGTCAGCGCCCGATCGCGAACACGGCGGGCAGGCGCTCGTCGGTTGCGGTCTGCGGCTTGGCGCGCCAGGATTTCACGGTCTCGCTGCGCACATGGGAGGTCGCGAGGGTCAGGCCGCGTGCGACGGCAAGGCGGGTGTTCTGGTGCATCGTTTGAACCAAAGCCTGCAAGAGGGCGGCGTTGCGGTAGGGCGTTTCGATGAAGAGCTGCGTCTGGCCGGTCTTCAGGGCGATCGCTTCGAGCTCGCGGATGCGGGCTTGGCGCTCGCCCGCGTCCTGCGGCAGGTAGCCGACGAAGGCGAAGTTCTGACCGTTCAGGCCGCTCGCAGCCAGCGCCAGCAACAGAGATACGGGACCGGTCAGCGGCACCACGGTGATTCCCAGGTCGTGCGCGGCGCGCGCCACCGAAGAGCCTGGGTCAGCCACCGCCGGCATGCCGGCTTCGCTCAGGAGGCCGATGTCGTGGCCTGCGAGTGCGGCCGCCAGGAGCGGCCGGGCGTCGAACTGGCCGGCGTGATCTCCTTTCTTGTGCACTTCGCGAGGGAGTTCCTGAATGGTCTGCTCCTGCAGCGGAGCGGCCAGCGGCGCGACGGCGTCGATGCGCTTGAGATACGCGCGGGCGGATTTCGCGTTCTCGCAGATCCAATGGGTGATGCCGGCGGCCACCTGCAGGGTGCCGAGCGGCAACGCGTCTTGCAGCGGGGCCTGGACGTCGCAGCCGAAATCGAGCGGCGCGGGAACGAGATAGAGCTTGCCGTGGGTCACAGGAGTTCGACCCCCGCGGCGCGCAGCATCTGGCAGGTGCGGATCAGCGGCAGGCCGACCAGGGCGGTCGGGTCGTCGCTGTCGATGGCGTTCAGGAGGGCGATGCCGAGGCCTTCGCTTTTGGCGCTGCCGGCACAGTCGTAAGGTTGCTCGGCTTGAAGGTAGCGTTCGATGGCGGCGTCGCTGAGCTCGCGGAACACGACGCGCACGGGCGCCAGGTCGCGCTGGACGAATCCGGTGGCATGGCAGACCACGGCGACTGCCGTCTGGAATATCAGCGTCTGGCCGCGCATCCGGCGCAATTGGGCGGTGGCCCGGGCGTGGTCGCCGGGCTTGCCGAGCGCCTCGCCTGCGAGGTCCGCCACCTGGTCGGAGCCGATGACCACCGCTTCCGGGAAGCGCGTGGCGACGGCGTTGGCTTTTTCCAATGCGAGGCGTTCGGCGAGGGCGCGGGGTGTTTCACCAGCCAGCGCGGTTTCGTCGACTTCCGGGGCATGCACATCGAAGGGCAGGCGCAGGCGGGTCATCAGTTCGCGGCGATAGCGCGAGGTCGAGGCGAGGATCACGGAGCGTTGCATGGGGACGATTGTGCGTGAGCCGCGCAGGAACCTTCCGGCCCGCACCATGCCGGGGAGGCGGCCAGCGCGCTAGACTGGCGCGGATGAAGAGAGAATTTGCCCCCGAACGGCTCGACGTGGCCGGTTTTGCAGCCGCAGCCGCGACCCTGAATGCCGCCGACCCGGTTCCGAACTATGTGCGCCTTGTCGCCGAACTGGCGGATCCGGCCGCCGACGCCGTCGTCCATTGGGAAGCCACCGGCGAGGAGCGCCCGGGCGCCGACGGCAAGGCCGCCCCCTGGCTGCACCTGGACGCCGAGGCGGTCGTTCCGCTGACTTGCCAGCGCTGCCTGGCGCCGGTCGAGACGGAACTCGTGGTGGACCGGTGGTTCCGTTTCGTCGCCGACGAGGCCACGGCGGAGTCGGAAGATGAGGAATCCGACGAGGACCTGCTGGTCGTCAGCAGAGATTTCGACCTGCACACCCTGATCGAGGACGAACTGCTGATGGAAATTCCCGTCATGCCCGTCCACGATGTATGCCCCGAGCCGGTCCGGCTGTCGTCCAGCGACGACGATTTCAACGCGGCAGAAGAAGCCAAGCCGAACCCGTTCGCGGTGCTCGGAGCGTTGCGTTCGCGCAAGCCGGGAAAGGGCAAGTAGCCCTTTCCCGGCGCCTAGGCTATAATCATGGGCTTCGCGCGCGCCGCCGTGAGCAGCGATACAGACGAGGGCATTCCATACATGCCGCGCACTTTTTTGTATCGCCACCGCTTGAGCCCGTATCCAGTCACTCACCTAACAGTCCAGGAGCCATCATGGCCGTCCAGCAAAACAAGAAGTCGCCTTCCAAGCGCGGCATGCACCGTTCACACAACGCACTGGTTGTGCCCGGCATCGCCGTGGAGCCGACCACTGGCGAAACGCACCTGCGCCACCACATCAGCCCGAACGGTTTCTACCGTGGCCGTCAGGTGCTCAAGAACAAGTCTGAAGCCTGATCTCGCATCCCAAGGCCAAGGCCCGAAGCTACTTTTCCCGTAGCGTCGGGCCTTTGTTTTGATGGCTACGTCTTCTTCTCCCGAATTCACTGCTGCGCCTTCTGCAATCACGCTCGCCGTGGATTGCATGGGAGGCGACCATGGGCCGCGCGTCACGCTCGCGGCCTGCCGCGCGTTTCTCGAGCGGCACAGCGAGGCCTCGTTGCTGTTGGTCGGTGCGCCGGCCGCGCTGGCGGGGTTCGCCGCACATCCGCGTGCCCGCATCGTCGCTGCCAGCGAAGTGGTGGGCATGGACGATCCCATTGAAATTGCATTGCGCAAGAAGAAGGACTCTTCGATGCGCGTTGCGATCCAGCAGGTCAAGGATGGCGCCGCCCAGGCTGCCATCTCCGCCGGCAACACCGGCGCCTTGATGGCGATCGCGCGCTACCTGCTCAAGACGCTTGACGGCATCGATCGCCCCGCGATCGCGCCGCAACTCCCGAATGCGAAAGGTGGCGCGACCACGGTGCTCGATCTGGGTGCGAACGTCGATTGCGATGCCGAAGACTTGCTCCAGTTTGCCGTACTCGGCTCGGCCCTGGTTTCGGCGCTGACCGGCAACGAGGCGCCGTCTGTCGGCTTGCTCAATATTGGCGAGGAAGCCATCAAGGGCAGCGAAACGATCAAAAAAGCAAGCCAACTGCTTCGAACGGCTGCCAATTCCAAAGATTTGAACTTCTATGGGAATGTTGAGGGCAACGATATTTTCAAGGGCACGACTGACATCGTCGTCTGCGACGGTTTTGTCGGAAATGTCGCTCTGAAGGCCAGCGAAGGGGTCGCCTCGATGATCGGCGAGTTCATTCGCGTTGAATTTTCGCGAAGCATTTTCACGAAAATGGCGGCAATTGTTGCGTATCCGGTGCTAAAGGCATTTAAAAGTCGCTTGGATCACCGTCGGTACAACGGCGCTGCCTTGTTGGGTCTCCGCGGGCTGGTATTCAAGAGCCATGGCTCGGCCGACGAAGTGGCTTTCGGACATGCGCTTGATCGCGCTTATGATGCCGCTCGCAACAACCTGCTCGATCGCGTGCGGGCCCGCATCGCTCACGCCGCGCCTTTGCTCGCGCGGCAGGAACCGGCGGTGCCGGTCGACGCGACGGCCCTTCACGTTTGATGACCCCTTTTTCACGCATCACCGGCACCGGCAGCTATCTGCCCCCACGCCGAGTGACCAATGACGATCTCGCCAAGGAATTGGCGTCGCGCGGCATCGAGACCTCCGATCAGTGGATCGTCGAGCGCACCGGCATCCATGCGCGTCACTTTGCTGCCCCCGATATCAGCAGCAGCGATCTCGGGCTCGAGGCCGCGAAGCACGCACTCGAAGCGGCGGGCCGCAAGGCCAGCGATGTCGACCTGATCATCGTCGCGACCTCGACGCCCGATATGGTGTTCCCATCGTCGGCCGCCATTCTCCAGAACAAGCTCGGCATCGCCGGGTGCCCGGCGTTCGATGTCCAGGCGGTGTGCAGCGGCTTCGTTTACGCGCTGACAGTGGCCGACGCCATGATCCGCACCGGTACCGCGCGCTGCGCGTTGGTGATCGGCGCCGAAGTCTTTTCGCGCATCCTCGATTTCAACGATCGCACCACCTGCGTGCTGTTCGGCGACGGCGCCGGTGCCGTGGTCCTCGAGGCCAGCGACGAGCCCGGCATCCTGTCGAGCGACTTGCATGCGGACGGCAAGCATGTCGGCATCCTGTGCGTGCCGGGTCATGTGTCCGGCGGCAACGTGCTGGGCACGCCGCTGCTGCACATGGACGGCCAGGCGGTGTTCAAGCTTGCGGTCCGCGTGCTCGAAGAAGCGGCGCGCACCGCGCTGGCCAAGGCCGGCAAGACCGATGCCGACATCGACTGGCTGATTCCGCACCAGGCCAACATCCGCATCATGGAAGGCACGGCCAAGAAGCTGAAACTGCCGCGCGAAAAGCTGATCGTCACGGTCAACGAGCACGGCAACACCTCGGCCGCCTCGATCCCGCTGGCCCTCGACGAAGCGGTGCGCTCCGGTAAGGTGAAAAAGGGCGAAACCCTCATGCTCGAAGGCGTGGGCGGTGGTTTCACCTGGGGCGCCGTGCTATTGAATCTGTAGCGTATTGCGGTCTCCTGCGGAGGCTGCGATGCGATATGACGCATAGAACAATGAAATCCTTTGCTTTTGTTTTTCCGGGCCAGGGCTCGCAGGCTGTCGGCATGCTCGACGGCTGGGGCGACCATCCAGCGGTGGCCGAGACGCTGCGCGAGGCTTCCGATGCGCTGGGCGAAGACGTCGGCGCCCTGATCAAGAACGGTCCCAAGGAAGATCTGGCGCTCACCACCAACACGCAGCCCGTGATGCTGGTCGCCGGCGTGGCGGCATGGCGCGCCTGGCTGTCCGAAGGCGGCGCAACGCCTTCCGTGGTGGCAGGTCATTCGCTGGGCGAGTACTCGGCGCTGGTGGCTTCCGGCGTGTTGACGCTGGCGCAAGCCGCGCCGCTGGTGCGTTTTCGTGCGCAGGCCATGCAGCAGGCCGTGCCGGTCGGCGTCGGCGCAATGGCTGCCGTGTTGGGCATGGAGTCCGGCAAGGTCGTGGCAGGCTGCGCGGAAGCATCGGCCTCTTTCGGCGCAGGCAGCGCTGAAATCGTCGAAGCCGTGAATTTCAACGATCCCGCGCAGACGGTGATCGCCGGCAGCAAGGCTGCGGTCGATAAAGCCTGCGAACTGCTCAAGGCCAATGGCGCCAAGCGCGCGCTGCTGCTGCCGGTGTCGGCGCCTTTCCATTCAAGCCTGATGAAGCCCGCCGCCGAGGCGCTGCGCGAAAAGCTGGCTTCCCTCACGCTTGCCGCGCCGCAGATTCCGGTGCTGAACAACATCGACGTGGCCGTCGAGACCGACCCGGACCGCATTCGCGACGCCCTGGTGCGTCAGGCGGCCGGCCCGGTTCGCTGGGTCGAAAGCGTGCAGGCCTTGAAACTGCGCGGTGTAGCCGCCATCATCGAGTGCGGGCCTGGCAAGGTGCTGGCCGGCATGGTCAAGCGCATCGCCCCCGATCTCGAAGCTGCGTCGGTGTACGACCCCGCAACGCTTGCGGACACCCGACAATCGCTCGCCGGCTGAACGGCGCAAGGCCCCGATACTTTTTATATGAGCATTCCCAAATTCGAAGGGCAAGTCGCCCTGGTCACCGGCGCGTCGCGCGGCATCGGCGCGGCGATTGCCCTCGAGCTGGCGCAGCGCGGCTTGAAGGTTGTCGGCACCGGCACCACCGAAGACAGCGCCGCGAAGATCACTTCGGCCCTGAGCGCGTTCGACGGCCGTGGCCGTGCACTCAATGTGAACGACGCTGGTGCCGTCGAGGCACTGATCGACGAGATCGTCCAGGCCTACGGCGCGATCCACGTGCTGGTCAACAATGCCGGCATCACGCGCGACACGCTTGCCATGCGCATGAAGGACGACGACTGGGATGCGGTGCTCGACACCAATCTCAAGGCCGTGTTTCGTCTCTCGCGCGCGGTGATCCGCCCGATGATGAAACAGCGCTACGGCCGCATCATCAGCATCACGAGCGTGGTGGGCGCCTCCGGCAATGCCGGGCAGGCCAACTACGCGGCCGCCAAGGCCGGCGTTGCGGGCATGACCCGCGCGCTCGCCCGCGAACTGGGCAGCCGCAACATCACCGTCAACTGCGTCGCGCCGGGCTTCATCGAAACCGACATGACAGCGAGCCTGCCCGAGGCGCAGCAACAAGCACTCCTGCAACAGATCCCGCTGGGCCACCTGGGCAAGCCGGCCGACATCGCGCATGCGGTGGCGTACCTGGCATCGCCCCAGGCGTCCTATGTGACCGGGCAGGAGTTGCATGTGAATGGCGGCATGCACATGTAGCCGCAAGGCGCAATCTTTTCCCGTACCGGGGGTGAGGCAAATGCCACTATCCGCCCGGCTAAAATCCACCGATTACCTACAACCCTCAGAGGGAACCAAATGAGCGATATCGAAGCACGTGTCAAGAAAATCATCGCCGAGCAACTCGGCGTGGAAGAGTCCCAAGTGACGAACGAAAAGGCTTTCGTGGCCGACCTCGGCGCTGACTCGCTCGACACGGTCGAACTCGTGATGGCACTCGAAGACGAGTTCGGCATCGAGATCCCCGATGAAGATGCCGAGAAGATCACCACGGTGCAAAACGCCGTCGACTACGCCACCAAGAATCAAAAGGCCTGATTGGCCAGCTGACATTGCGACTGCGGCCGGCGGCTTTTTCCTGAACCGCACGCGCCGACCAGCAACTGTTCAGCGCTTCCAGAAAGGTTTGCCGGCATGACCAAACGCCGCGTCGTCGTGACCGGACTCGGTTGCATCGCTCCTGTCGGAAACACCGCAACCGAATCCTGGGCCAACTTGTTGGCCGGGAAGTCGGGCATTGCGAACATCACCGCGTTCGATGCAAGCGCCTTCGCTTGCAAGTTCGCCGGTGAGGTGAAGGGTTTCGACATCACCCAATACATCTCGGAGAAAGAGGCGCGTCACATGGACCGCTTCATTCATCTGGGGCTCGCCGCCGCCATCCAGGCGGTGCAGGACAGCGGACTGCCGACCGGCGAAGCGCTGTCCTATGAAGAGGCCGTTCGCATCGGCTGCAACATCGGCTCGGGCATCGGCGGCCTGCCGATGATCGAAGAAACGCACGGCGAATACGCGAGCCGCGGCCCACGCCGCATTTCGCCGTTCTTCGTTCCTGCATCGATCATCAACATGATCTCCGGCCACGTGTCGATCAAGTACGGTTTCAAGGGCCCGAACATCGCCGTGGTGACCGCCTGCACCACGGGTCTGCATGCCATTGGCACGTCCGCACGAATGATCGAGTACGGCGATGCCGACGTCATGATCGCGGGCGGCGCCGAGTCGACCATTTCTCCGCTCGGCATCGGCGGCTTCACCGCGCCTCGTGCGCTGAGCACGCGCAACGATGATCCCGCCACGGCCTCGCGCCCGTGGGACAAGGACCGCGATGGCTTCGTGCTGGGCGAGGGCGCCGGCGTGCTGGTGCTCGAGGAGTACGAACACGCCAAGGCGCGCGGCGCCAAGATCTACGCGGAAGTCGCGGGCTTCGGCCTGACCGGCGACGCGTACCACATGACCGCGCCCGACGTGGACGGCCCCCGCCGCTCGATGTCGCTGGCGCTGGCAAATGCAGGCGTCAACGCTGACCAGGTCCAGTACCTGAACGCGCATGGCACCTCGACGCAGATCGGCGACCTGAACGAGACCAATGCGGTCAAGCTCGCTTTCGGCGATCACGCGAAGAAGCTGGTCGTGAATTCGACCAAGTCCATGACCGGCCACTTGCTGGGCGGCGCGGGCGGCATCGAATCGGTGTTCACGGTGCTTGCACTGCACGAGCAGAAGAGCCCGCCGACCATCAACATCTTCAACCAGGATCCGGAGTGCGATCTCGACTACTGCGCCAACGAGGCGCGCGATCTGAAGATCGACGTCGCGGTCAAGAACAACTTCGGCTTCGGCGGCACCAACGGCACGCTGGTGTTCAAGCGCGCTTGAGCATTGCTCTCCCATGCACAGCGCGCCGTCGGTGACCTATCCGGTGGGGCGCTCTCGCGGCGCGACCCGGATTCTTGTCGTTCTCTGGACACTGGGCGCCTGCTGCGCCGGCGCCTCCTGCTATCTCTTCGATAGCGCTGGATGGCGTCAGCTGCTGCTGGTTCTCAGCGTCGTTTTCTCTGGCGTGGCTGCAGGCTTCGGCTTGCGGCGCGATGGTTTTGCCACGCTCCATTTCGATGGGCTCCATTGGTCCCTGACAGGGGCCGATCCGACCCGCGGCGTTCATGCGGCGCGGGCCACGGTGGCGCTCGATTTCCAATCGCTCATGCTGGTCAGGCTCTCGGATTCCGGCCGCGCTGCGCGCTGGGTCTGGCTAGAGCAGAGGGCCATGCCGGAACGCTGGCGCGATGTACGCCGGGCAGCCTATTCGCGCGCTCCAGCCGCCGAGGCTGCGGGCGATCCGTGGCGCGCGACGGCACCTGCCGACGCGCCCTGAAACCCCTCGATGACAACTTCTCCCCCGCCTGTGCCACCGGAATCCGGCCTGACCGATGCGTCGGCCGAGGCGCCGCGCCCGGGCGAGGTCGATTTCCAGCTGGTCCAGCGCACTGTCGCGGGTGACCAGAAGGCCTTCGAACTCCTGGTCATCAAGTACCAGCGCCGCATCGAGCGGCTGATCGGCCGGATGGTGCGCGATGTCGACCTGGTCGAGGACATTGCCCAGGAAACCTTCATTCGCGCCTACCGCGCGCTGCACCAGTTCCGCGGCGAGGCGCAGTTCTACACCTGGCTCTACCGGATTGCCGTCAACACCGCCAAGAAGGCGCTGGTGGACATGAAGCGCGATCCGACCATCTCCGAAAGCGCCCTGAGGCCTTCTTCTGAGGACGACGATGAAACTTACCGTCCCGGAAACGAACCAATCAGCGACGAAACCCCCGAATCGGTCATGGCAGCGAATGAAATCGCCAGCGCCGTCGAGGCAGCCATGGAAGCGCTCCCCGCGGAGTTGCGCCAGGCGGTCACGCTGCGCGAGATCGAGGGGATGAGTTACGAAGAGATTGCCGAGGTCATGGATTGCCCTATCGGCACGGTGCGCTCGCGTATTTTCCGGGCGCGCGAAGCCATTTCGGCCAGGGTCAAGCCGCTTCTGGACAACCAGTCCGGCAAGCGTTGGTAAGTAAGCAGGTGAATGAAATGAATCAGACGATGACGGTTCGGGAACAGGTGTCCGCACTTGCGGATGGTCATTTGCAGGGCGAGGCGTTCGCGCAGGCGATCGAAGCGGTCTGCACCGAGGGCGATTCGCGCGCGGCCTGGCACACCTACCACGTGGTGGGCGACGTGTTGCGTTCGGGCTCGCATTCCGCATGCAGCGACAGCTCGGCGTTTCTCGCGCGCTTCCAGCAGCGGCTTGCCGCGGAGCCGGTGGTCGCGATGCCGGCGCTGGTGCCGGTTGCCGCACCGGCCGCCGTCCAGGTCCATCGCAGGGCCGATGCGGCCAATGAGCCGGTCTTCCGCTGGAAGCTGGTGGCAGGCGCCGCTTCGATGGTCGCCGTGGCCGCCATCAGCTGGACGCTGATTGGCAGCGGCACCACCAGTCCTCAGTCCGGCGCGCAGATCGCAGCCCAGCAGCAGCCCGCGGTGAATTCGGTTCTGGCGGCAGCTGCCGTCAACAGCCAGCAGCCGGCGAGCAACACGCTCACGCCTACGCGCGTGATGGTGGGCAACGGCAATCCGCAAGTCATGCTGCGCGATCCGCGCCTCGATCAATTGCTCGAAGCACACCAGCAGGCTGGCGGCGCTTCGCAAATGCCTTCCGGTTTCCTGCGCAACGCCACCTTCGAGGGACCTACGCGCTGATGGCGCGTCCGTAACTGCCCGCAATGACCGTTCAGATGCCGATCTCCGCACGCGCGTTCGTGCTTGTGTTTGCAGCCTTCTGCTTCGTGCAGGTTGCCACCGCACAAAACCGCTCCGGCCCGGCGACCGTCAAGGGCGCGGCTTCGGCGCAAACGGACGAGCCACCGGCGATGAGCGTGGCCGACTGGCTGCAACGCATGCACACCGGCGCGCGGCAACGCAACTACGTGGGCACCTTCGTGGTGTCGGCGCCGGGCGGCGACCTGTCGAGTGCGCGTATCTGGCATGTGCGCGACGGCGATCACCAGATCGAGCGCATCGAGGCCCTCTCGGGCCCGCCGCGCTCGACCTTCCGCCGCAATCGCAACGTCATGACCTTCCTGCCCGAGGCAAAGGTCGTGAAGGTCGAGAAGCGCGAAAACCTCGACCTCTTCCCCAATCTGCCGGACAAGACCGATTCGTCGATCGGCGACTTCTACGACGTGCGCGCGATCGGCAAGGACCGCGTTGCCGGCTTCGACGCCGACGTGGTGCAACTGGTGCCCCACGACGGCCTGCGTTTCGGCTATCGCATCTGGAGCGAACGCCGTTCGGGCCTGGTGGTGAAGCTGCAGACCATCGACGGCGAATCGAGGGTGGTGGAGCAATCGGCGTTTTCCGAGCTGCAGCTCGATGCGCCCGTGAAGGCTCAGGCGCTCGCGCAGATGATGACCAACACCACCGGCTATCGCATTGAAAAGCTGGAGCTCGAGCGCACCACGGCGCAGGACGAGGGCTGGACGCTCAACTCGCCCGTGGCCGGCTTCAAGCCCCGAAGCTTCTTCCGCCGGCCGGCAGCCAGTGCCGATAAGGCCAAGCCGGATGCGACGACCGTTCAGTGGACTTTCTCCGACGGCCTGGCTTCGGTATCGCTTTTCATCGAACGCTACGACGCCGCACGTGCGCCGCGCGACGGCGTGCTGACCATCGGTGCCACCAATGCGATCCGCCGGCGACTGCCCGAGCCCGCGAGCGACTGGTGGCTGACCGCGGTGGGCGAAGTGCCGCAGCAAACGCTCAACGCCTTTGCCCAGAGCCTCGCCCGCACACGCTGATTTGCCCTTGGCGCAGATTGCGCTGAACCAAGTCGTTGATGCTGACTCACAGCCTTTGTTGTTTTCGCCGCTCTCCTCTGTTCTTCTGAAAGAAAACCGATGATGTTCAAAGTCGAGGGACACAAGCTCCGTTCCTATCTCTTCGCATTCGGCATGGCCTGCACGGCCGCCGTGGGTTTCATGCCGGCCACGCCGGTCATTGCACAGACGCGCGGACTGCCCGATTTCGCCGATCTCGTGGAGCAGGTAGGCCCCGCGGTCGTCGGTATCCGCACCGTCGAGAAAGTCTCCACGCGTGGGGGCGGCAGTGGCAGCGGAGAAATGGACGAAGAGATGCAGGAGTTCTTCCGGCGCTTCTTTGGGCAGCCCGCACCGGGCAATCCGCGTCCGGGGCCGCGGCCGAATCGCCCGCAGCAGCCTCAGGAAGAAGAGCGTCCGCGCGGCGTGGGCTCGGGCTTCATCCTGACTGCCGACGGCTATGTCATGACCAATGCCCACGTGATCGAGGATGCGTCTGAAATCATCGTCACGTTGACCGACAAGCGCGAATTCAAGGCCAAGCTGATTGGCGCGGACAAGCGCAGTGACGTCGCTGTCGTCAAGATCGATGCAACGAGCCTGCCGGTGGTGAAGGTGGGCGACATCTCCAAGCTGCGCGTCGGCGAATGGGTGATGGCCATCGGCTCGCCTTTCGGCCTCGAGAACACCGTCACCGCGGGCATCGTGAGCGCAAAACAGCGCGACACGGGCGAACTGGTGCCGCTGATCCAGACGGACGTTGCGATCAACCCGGGCAACTCGGGCGGTCCGCTGATCAACCTGCGCGGCGAAGTGGTCGGCATCAACAGCCAGATCTATTCGCGCTCGGGCGGCTACATGGGCATTTCGTTCTCGATCCCGATCGACGAAGCGATTCGTGTCAGCGACCAACTGCGCGCGACCGGCCGGGTCTCGCGCGGGCTGATCGGCGTTTCCATCGGCTCGGTCTCGAAGGACGTGGCCGAGTCCATCGGCCTGGGCAAGGCGCGAGGCGCGCTGGTGAGCAGCGTGGTGCCGGGTTCTGCGGCCGACAAGGCGGGCGTGCGCGAGGGCGACATCGTCACCAAGTACGGCGACAAGGTCATCGAGACGCCGAGTGATCTCTCGCGTTCGGTGGCCAGCACCAAGCCAGGCGTCAAGAGCACGCTGACCGTGTTCCGCAACGGCAGTTCGCGCGAACTCTCGATCACCGTTGCCGAAGGCGATCCTGAAGCCAAGCCGTCCAAGCGCCAGCCTGACCGCGAAGAGCCGCAACCCAAGCCTTCGGCTGCGGGAAAGTCGCTCGGCCTGGCAGTCAGCGACCTGACCGACGCCCAGAAGAAGGAACTCAAGGTGCGCGGAGTGCGCATCGATGCCGCAAGCGATGCCGCTGCGAAGGCCGGCCTGCGCGAAGGCGATGTGATCCTGTCGGTCGGCAACATCGAAGTCGCGAGCGTCAAGGAGTTCGAGGCCGCGGTCGCCAAGTCCGACAAGAGCAAGGCGCTCAGTGTGCTGTTCCGTCGCGGGGAGTGGGCGCAGTATGCCCTGATCCGTCCCGCACGCTGATCCGGCGCCGCCGTCAAGTGGCCCCACCCGGCAGTCGGGTTTGGGGCCGTTTTTTTGAGGTGTTTACGACGTTCGGGCGCCGGCCCCTAAAAAAATCTGAGGGCGCAAAAGCCGCCAGATTTGTTTGCGAACACTAACTTAGTTGAGGGCTAAGGACGGTTTTCGGTAGAATAGGGCACTCGCGGCGGCCGGTCAGCGCATAAGGAGTGCAACGACCTTCACGATGCGAGATGTCAGACAGCAGTCCACCGGTGCTCCACAGATCGCCCACAAGTTGTTCATAGACTGCTCCACCGATCCTGTTGATAACCTGTTTATATCTTTGATGTTGTGGACCCGCAACGAGCCCTTTGGACCCTGTTCCCGGATGTACGTGCCTCCCTTTTTGCCTACAATGAAGTTCCAACTACTGCAGTTGCCATTGCTTGTTGGTTCAGGGCGCGTCTCCAGAAGACGCGCCCTTTTTTCTTGCCCGCTCACTGCTGGGCACGAGCCAATTCAAGTACTTAAGCGTTCCCGTTGATGAATCACATCAGAAATTTTTCGATCATTGCGCACATCGATCACGGCAAGTCGACGCTCGCAGACCGTTTGATCCAACGTTGCGGCGGCCTCGCGGAACGCGAGATGGAAGCGCAGGTGCTCGACTCGATGGACATCGAAAAAGAGCGTGGGATAACCATCAAGGCACAGACCGCCGCGCTGCACTACAAGGCACTCGATGGACAGGTTTACAACCTCAATCTGATCGACACGCCGGGTCACGTCGACTTCTCTTATGAGGTGAGCCGCTCGCTGTCTGCATGCGAAGGCGCGCTGCTCGTCGTCGATGCATCGCAAGGTGTCGAAGCGCAAACGGTGGCCAACTGCTACACCGCGCTGGACCTCGGCGTCGAAGTGGTGCCGGTGCTCAACAAGATGGATTTGCCGAACGCCGATCCCGACAACGCGCGCACTGAAATCGAAGACGTGATCGGCATCGACGCGACCGATGCGATTCCGTGTTCCGCCAAGACAGGCCTGGGCATCGACGAGATCCTCGAAGCGATCGTGCACAAGATGCCGGCGCCGCGCGGCAACCCCGACGGCCCGCTGCGCGCAATGATCGTGGACAGCTGGTTCGATCCGTATGTGGGCGTGGTCATGCTGGTGCGCGTGGTCGACGGCCGGCTGGTGAAGGGCGAGCGCATCAAGATGATGGCGTCCGGTGCCATGTACAACGCCGACAACATCGGCGTCTTCACGCCGGCCACCCAGCCGCGGGCTTCGCTCGAGGCGGGGGAGGTGGGCTTCATCATCGCGGGGATCAAGGAACTGCAGGCCGCCAAGGTCGGTGACACCGTCACGCTGATCAAGGCGGGCACGGGCGGAGCGGCCGCGACGGCCACCGAGGCGCTGCCGGGCTTCAAGGAAATCCAGCCGCAGGTGTTTGCCGGTCTCTACCCGACCGAAGCGAGCGAGTACGACTCGCTGCGCGACGCGCTCGAAAAGCTCAAGCTCAACGATTCGTCGCTGCGCTACGAGCCCGAAGTGAGCCAGGCGCTGGGCTTCGGTTTCCGCTGCGGCTTCCTCGGCCTCCTGCACATGGAGATCGTGCAGGAGCGCCTGGAGCGCGAGTTCGACCAGGACCTGATCACGACCGCGCCGAGCGTGGTCTACCAGGTGGTGCGCAACGACGGCGAAGTCATCATGGTGGAGAACCCGTCCAAGATGCCCGACGTCGGCAAGATGAGCGAGATCCGCGAGCCGATCGTGACCGTGCATCTCTACATGCCGCAGGAATACGTCGGCGCCGTCATGACGCTGGCCAACCAGAAGCGCGGCGTGCAGATGAACATGGCCTACCACGGTCGCCAGGTCATGCTGACCTACGAGATGCCGCTCGGTGAGATCGTGCTCGATTTCTTCGACAAGCTGAAGTCGGTGAGCCGCGGCTATGCCTCCATGGACTACGAGTTCAAGGAGTACCGCGCCTCCGACGTGGTCAAGGTCGACATCCTGCTGAACGGCGAGAAGGTCGATGCGCTCTCGATCATCGTGCACCGCACCCAGTCGCAGTACCGCGGCCGGGCCGTGGTCTCCAAGATGCGCGAGATCATTTCGCGGCAGATGTTCGACGTCGCCATCCAGGCAGCCATCGGGGTCAACATCATTGCGCGTGAGACAATCAAGGCCCTCCGCAAGAACGTGCTGGCCAAGTGCTACGGCGGCGACATCACCCGCAAGAAGAAGCTGCTCGAGAAGCAGAAGGCGGGCAAGAAAAGAATGAAGCAGATCGGTTCCGTCGAGGTCCCGCAAGAGGCCTTCCTCGCGATTCTGCAAGTCGAAGACTGATCAAAAAATGGCACTCATCACTTCCCTGGTCCTCGCGGCGTTCGCCAGCTATGTCGGCGCCTGGTATTTCGGCGCGATCGAGGGCAACTTCGCATTGCTGCTGTTCGTGGCCACGGTGGTCACCGGCCTCTATTGGCTGGCAGAGCGCTTCTATTTCCTGCCCCGACGCGAGCAAGCGGCCGCCAGGCTCGAAGCCTCGATGACCGAGCGCAATGCGCGGCTGGCCGGCCAGGGCATCACGCAGGTCGACACCGTCGACGCCAAGGCCAGCGAGCGCCTGTTGATGCAGCCCTGGTGGCTCGACTGGACCGCGGGACTCTTTCCCGTGATCCTGGTGGTGTTCCTGCTGCGCTCGTTTCTCTACGAGCCCTTCAAGATTCCCTCGGGCTCGATGATGCCCACGCTCCTGACCGGCGACCTGATCCTGGTCAACAAGTTCACCTATGGCCTGCGCCTGCCGGTCGTCAACACGAAGATCACCGATGGCACGCCGCTCGCGCGCGGCGACGTCGTGGTGTTCCGCTACCCGCCCAAGCCCAGCATGGACTACATCAAGCGCGTGGTCGGCATCCCCGGCGACGAAGTGGCCTACCTGAACAAGAAGCTCACGATCAACGGCCAGCCGGTGTCGAAGGCTCCGGCGCCCGACTACCTGGACGGCGAATCGATGCGCCTGCTCAAGGAGTTCGACGAGAACCTCGGCGGCAAGCAGCACAAGATCCTCAACGACGAAGGTGCGCCTTCATTCGTGCCGGGGGCCAGCGACTTCCCGTTCCGCGAGAACTGCCGCTACTCCGTCGAAGGCGTGGTCTGCAAGGTGCCCGCCGGCCAGTATTTCATGATGGGCGACAACCGCGATAATTCGGCGGATTCGCGCTTCTGGGGCTTCGTCCCCGACAAGAACATCGTGGGCAGGGCATTCTTTGTCTGGATGAACTTCGGCGATTTTGGTCGTATTGGTCCATTTCAATAAGCAGTCAACACTGTTCGAGGGGTAAGAGGGCATGAGAGCAAACCGGTCCATCCGCAGCAGGGCCGCGCATCAGCGCGGCATCTCGTTCATCGGCCTGCTGTTCGTCGCGGTCGTGGTCGGGGGGCTTGGCGTGGTCATCGCGCAAGTCATTCCGACGCTGATCGAGTGGCAAGCCATTGACAAGGCCGCCAACAAGGCCAAGGAGGGCTCCACCGTGCCCGAAGTGCGCGCCATCTTCGATCGCGCCCAGGCCATCGACGACTTCAAGTCGGTCACAGGCAAGGACCTCGACATCAGGAAGGTCGGCGACAAGGTCGTGGTCTCGTATGCGTACGAGCGCGAGATCCCCCTGTTCGGCCCGGCTTACCTGACGCTCAAGTACAAAGGCGAGACCCGCTGAACGCGGCGCTGAAAAAGGTGGACGGCAGCCTCGTCGCGCTGCAGGCGCGCCTCAAGCACTCGTTCTCCGACGCGCGGCTGCTCCAGCTCGCGCTCACGCATCGCAGCTTCTCGGCCGACCACAACGAGCGCCTCGAGTTCCTCGGCGACTCGGTGCTCAACCTGGCGGTATCGCACCTGCTCTACACGCGTCTTTCGGCCCTGCCCGAAGGCGACCTGTCGCGCGTGCGGGCCAACCTGGTCAAGCAAGACACCCTGCATCGCCTGGCGCTCGAACTTCAACTCTCCCCATTGCTGCGGCTCGGGGAAGGCGAGGCCCGTTCGGGCGGCCCCAGCCGGCCTTCGATCCTGGCCGATGCGCTGGAGGCGCTGATCGGCGCGGTCTACCTCGACGCCGGGTTCGCCGCTGCCGAGGCGCTGGTGCGCCGACTCTACGAATCGGTCGAGATCAACCCGCGCATGGAAGCGGCGGCCAAGGATCCGAAAACCGAATTGCAGGAATGGCTGCAGGGCCACAAAATGAGGCTGCCGCTGTACCGCGTGGCGGCGACGCTGGGTGCAGCGCACAAACAGACTTTCGATGTCGAGTGCGAGGTGCCCGAGTTGGGCCTTCGCGAACGCGGCATCGGCGGTTCGCGCCGCGCCGGCGAGCAGGCTGCCGCGGCCGCCATGCTGATCCGGCTCAAGGCACGCGGTGCTGCGTGAAATCACAATGAACGACGCTATCCATCCAGAAGCCGAACCCGAAGACGCCGCAGGCGAAGCGGGCGCCGGCGGACCGCAACACTGCGGTCTCATCGCCATCGTCGGCAAGCCCAATGTGGGCAAGTCGACGCTCCTCAATGCGCTGGTCGGCCAGAAGATCAGCATCACCTCGCGCAAGGCGCAGACCACGCGGCACCGCATCACCGGCATGCGCACGCTGGGCGCGACGCAGTTCGTGTTCGTCGACACGCCGGGTTTCCAGACCCTGCACGCCAACGCGCTGAACAAGTCGCTCAACAAGACCGTGCAGGGCGCGGTCGGCGACGTGGACCTGATCCTCTTCGTGGTCGAGGCCGGCAGCTTCACGCCGGCCGACGAGCGGGTGCTCAAGCTGCTGGGCAAAGGCATTCCGACCGTGCTGCTGGCTAACAAGCTGGACAACGTGCATCGCCGCGGCGACATCGCCCCCTGGCTGCAGACCATGCAGGCGAAGCACGCCTTCGCCGAGTTCGTGCCGATGTCGGCGAAGAATTCGAAGGACGTCGAGCGCCTGTTCGGCATCTGCGAGAAGTATTTGCCCGAGCAGCCCTGGTTCTACGCCGAGGACGAGCTCACCGACCGCAGCGAGAAATTCCTGGCTGGCGAACTGGTGCGCGAAAAGCTTTTCCGCCTCACCGGCGACGAACTGCCCTACACCTCGACCGTCATCATCGACAAGTTCGAGGAAGAGCCGCCCCAGAAGAAGGGCCAGAAGCGCCTCTTGCGCATCGCCGCCACCATCGTGGTCGAGCGCGACGGCCACAAGGCGATGGTGATCGGCGACAAGGGCGAGCGCATCAAGCGCATCGGCATGGAAACGCGCGTCGAGCTCGAGAAGCTGGCCGACGCCAAGGTCTTCCTCGAACTGTGGGTCAAGGTGCGTTCCGGCTGGGCCGACGACGAAGCCCGGGTCCGGTCGTTCGGCTACGAATGAAGTGGCCGCCGCCCACCGCGTTTCGCACGAACCGGCGTACGTGCTCCATCGCTACGACTGGAGCGAGTCGAGCCTGATCCTGGAGGTCTTCACCCGCCACCACGGGCGCATTGCGCTGGTGGCCAAGGGGGCGAAGCGGCCGAGTTCCAATTTCAGGCCGGTGCTGCTGCCGCTGCAGCCGCTGCAGCTCAACTACGGCGGCGACGCCGAGATCCGCACGCTCAAGGGCGCCGAGTGGATGGGCGGCCACGTCATGCCGACCGGCGAGGCGCTGCTATCGGGCTATTACGTCAACGAACTGTTGCTGCGCCTGCTGGCGCGCGACGATGCGCACGAAGCGCTGTTCGACGCCTATGCCGGCGTGGTGCAGGTGCTCGCGGGCGATCACGCCAGCGCCCAGGCAGCAACCCAGGCTGCTGCGCTGCGCGCGTTCGAGTTGATCCTGCTGCGCGAGGTCGGCCTGCTGCCCTCGCTCGACGCGCAGACGCTGACCCTGGAGCCGCTCGACGCCGACCTGCGCTATAGCCTCGTGCCCGAAGCTGGCCTGCGTTCGGCGGCGAACGGGGAGGCTGCGTTGGCCGGTGCCGACTGGCAGGCCCTGCAAGCCGTGCTCGACGACCGCGCGCCCTTCACCGCGACCCTGCGCGAGATCGCCACCATGAACGCCGGCAGCAACAGCGCCCTCAGAAACCAGCTGCGCGCCTTGCTCAACTACCATTGCGGCGTGTCCACGCTGCGCACGCGGCAAATGATGAGAGATCTGCAAGCACTATGAGCACTCCAGGCAACGCCGGCACCTCCACCTCCCTGTCGGTCAACCTCAACAAGGTGGCGCTGGTCCGCAACACGCGCCACCTAGGCATCCCGAGCGTGCTGACTGCCGCCAATGCATGCCTGGCCGCTGGCGCCCAGGGCATCACAGTCCACCCCCGGCCCGACGCGCGCCACATCCGTGCACACGATGTGAGCGACCTGTCGGCACTGCTGGCCAAGGACTGGCCGGGCATCGAATTCAACATCGAGGGCAATCCCTTCCACAACCTGATGGACTTCGTGCGCGAGCTGCGGCCGCACCAGGCCACATTCGTGCCCGACAGCGAATCGCAGTCGACCAGCGACCACGGTTGGAGCTTTCCTGACGACGCGGAGCGCCTGCGTCCGCTGATCGCCGAAGCCAAGGCCCTGGGCGTGCGCGTCAGCCTGTTCATGGACCCGATCCCCGAGATGATGGACGCGGTCAAGGCGGTGGGCGCGGACCGCGTCGAGCTCTACACCGAAGGCTATGCCGCTTCGCGCGGCACCGCCGACGAAAAGGCCGTGCTGCAGCGCTATGTCGAGTCGGCACGGGCCGCCCAGGCTGCGGGCCTCGGCGTCAACGCCGGCCACGACCTGAGCCGAGACAACCTGACCGCGTTCCTGAGCGCCGTGCGCGGCGTCCACGAAGTCTCGATCGGCCACGCCTTCGTGGCCGATGCGCTCGAACTCGGCTACACCGCCACGACGCGGGAATACCTGCGCTGCATCACCGAGGCGCAACAGGCCCGGCCTGCATGATCTACGGCATCGGCACCGACATCTGCGACCTGCGTCGCATCGCCGCGACCTTCGAGCGCCAGGGCGAGCGCTTCGCGCGCAAGGTGCTGAGCGATGCCGAATTCGCGGTCTGGCAGGCCCGCAGCGCGCGCTGGCCCAAGCGGGGCTTGAGCTACCTGGCCACCCGCTTTTCCGCCAAGGAGGCCTTCAGCAAGGCCGTCGGCCTGGGCATGCGGATGCCGATGACCTGGCGTTCGTGCGAGATCGCCAACCTGCGCAGCGGCAAGCCCGTCATCGTGCTGCACGGCGAGCTCAAGGACTGGTTCGAGGCCAAGGGCCTCATCGCCCACGTCACGGTGACCGACGAAACCGAATATGCCGCGAGCTTCGTCGTGGTGGAACACAAAGACAGCAAGAACGACGCATGACCGCGACGACAGGCAGCCCCATCCACGCACCGCTCATCATCGATGTGGCGGGCACCGAACTCAACGACGCCGACCGCCGGCGCCTGGCCAACCCCCTGGTGGGCGGCGTGATCCATTTCACCCGCAACTGGCAAAACCGCGCGCAGATGACCGCGCTCAATGCCGAGATCAAGGCGATCCGCCCGGACCTGCTGATCTGCATCGACCATGAAGGCGGGCGCGTGCAGCGCTTTCGCACGGATGGATTCACGCGGCTGCCGTCGATGCGTTCGCTGGGCGAGTTGTGGATGCGGGACGCCATGCGCGCCACGCAGGTCGCGACGGCCGCGGGGCAGGTGCTCGCCGGTGAGTTGCGCGCCTGCGGTCTCGATTTCAGCTTTGCGCCCGTGCTCGACCTGGACTACGGCGGCAGCAGCGTGATCGGCGATCGGAGCTTTCATCGCGACCCGCGCGTGGTGGCGCTGCTGGCCAAGAGCGTGATGCACGGCATGCTGCAGATGGGGATGCGCAACTGCGGGAAGCATTTTCCGGGGCATGGTTTCGTGAAGGCGGATTCGCATGTCGAGATCCCGGTCGACAAGCGCGGCCTGAAGGTGATCCTGGCCGACGATGCCAAGCCTTACGACTGGCTCGCCGGCACGCTGGCCGCCGTGATGCCCGCGCACGTCATCTATCCCAAGGTCGATGCGCGGCCCGCAGGCTTTTCGCCAACGTGGCTGCAGGACGTTTTGCGGACGCAGCTCGCATTCGATGGCGCGATCTTCAGCGACGACCTGAGCATGGAAGCGGGGCGGTACATCGATGGTGAGCTGCTGAGCTTTGCCGATGCGGCCTTGGCGGCGCTGGAGGCAGGATGCGACCTGGCGATGGTCTGCAACCAGAGCGTGGGCGACGGCGTGCTGCTGGACGAGTTGCTCGACAGTTTCGGCGCCGCTGCGAATGCAGGGCGGTGGCAAGGCCGGCCGGCCAGCGAGGTGCGCCGCGAGTCGCTGTTGCCCCAGGCGCCCGCCTTGAATTGGGCCGCGCTGACGACCTCGGCGGCATACTGCGGCGCCAGGCGTCTGATCCCTTCCTCCGACTCCCAGTAAAGCGCGCTGTCGCGAGGAGATAGACCATGCCCTTGTGCCTCAGCTTCTTCCAGCGCAAGGACGATGCAGTGCTGCGCAACCATGCGCACTACTGCCGCTCGTTCGGGTATGACCATCAGTGGACCGACACCGATCACATCCTCCACCCTGCATTGCGCGCCGGAGCCAAATACAGCGAGATCCTTCGGCGCCTGCGTGCACTGGCCGAGGGCGACTGGCTGCTGTTTCTCGACGGCGATTCGGTGGTTTTTCACCCCGTTGCCATCGAGACCCTGATGGAGGGCCGCGATCTTCTGGTGCTGGAGAGCCCGGCCGTGGGAGACCATTCGGGCCTGGCGATGGTCAACATGATGGTGCTGCGCAACACGCCGGCCAACCGGGCCATGCTGCATCAGCTGATCGAGGATTGCAGCAGGGTGATCGCGCTGGTAGCCGATCGGGTCGACGAGGCGGCCCGGCTGCGGCCGGCTGGCATGTTGGCGTGCAACGCCACGATCGGAGACATCTATGTGAATGTTTCCTGGCGCATCAGCCAGTGGTTCCATGCCCGCATCTTCGTGGTGAACCTGGGACCGTTGCCCATCGCGTCGCCGGGCGGATTGCGCGAAGACATGCTGCACGATCTCAACCTGCAGCGACTGCTGGTAGACCAGGTCAATGACGCACTGATGCACGGGCGTCCCGTGCTGCAGCCTGCCGCCTATCCGGAGCTTTCCTGCGAGCCGCTCACCACCTACAACCCAGGCGGGCGCATCGCGTTCCTTACCCTGTACACCCACCACATCAACAGCTACGCACGCGTCTCCGAGCACAACGCGAAGCGCTATTGCGATCGGCACGGATACACCTATCACGTGTACCGGTCCGTTCCAGAAGAGATCGGGCCGGGCATCAACGGCTCGTGGGTGCGGACATGGTTGCTGCAAAAGCACCTCGCGCAGCACGAATGGATCATCTGGATCGATGCGGACACCCTGTTCTTCAACCAGACCCGGCGCATCGATGAGTTGCTGCAGGGCCGCGATCTCCTGCTGGGCAAGGACGTCGGGGCCTGGTCGTTCAACTCGGGTGTGATGGGGTTCCGGAATACCGCCCGCAACGCTGAACTGCTGGCGCGCATCTGGGCGCGGATCGGCAGCGTCGACGACAAGTCGACCGTATACGCGAGCCAAGGCGACCAGTACTACACGAACGAGGTGTTGTTCGCCGAGGGGCTGGTCGGCGTGGAGAGCGTGCTCGACAACCTGAGCATCAACACCCCGCCGCACCTGGCGACGGACGAAACGCTGCTCGTGCATTTCATCAATCTCGGCGAGCCCTATCGCTCCGCGTACATGGCCGCGCGTGACGCGGCCTCCCAGCGCATCCGCTGACGGTAGCCCTTGCCGGGGTCAGGGCCTGAAGACCCTGGCGGGCAACTGATTCGCCGCAGGTGCCAGGAAGGCTGCGACCTCGTCGCGCGCGAACTGGCGTTCCAGCCAGGCCTTGTCCGCCAGGCCCGCATTGAAGAACACGCGAAGCAGCCGCAACGCCTCGTGCCGCAACGCGCGCGTCAGCGTCTCGTGCGCCACCTGTTGCTGCTCCGGCGCGCTGGAGGGCCTGATGCAGGCGTTCGCCAACGTGCCGAGCAAGTGCTCGGCGAACGCGAGCGTAGGCGGCCACAGGTGCGCGTAGAGCCTGGCGATCTCGGTCACGTCCTCGCCGCTGCTTTTGGGCAACAGGTGTGCCAACACCAAGGCGCGGGCGCGCATGGCAAGCGTTGCCGCCCGAACGGGGTCGGAAGCTGCAGGCGACGCTCCGGGGGTGTGAAGCACCTCTGGGACGACCGCGAAGCGCCCACCGGCCGCGGTGCTCTTGCAAAGCATGTGCAAGTCGTCGTGGACGGTGAACTCCGGGTCGTGCCGCACGCCGCTGCGCTCGAGGAAGCTTCGCCGCACCATGCATGCCGACAGCAGCAGGGGGCGAGGTCCCAGGAATTCAGCGACGATGTCCTGGTGCCTCTCCGCAAAATGCAGGGGCCCCTCGTCCGTCTCGCACCAGCATCCCGCGATTTCGATCTCGGGACAAGTTTCCAGCAGCGCCGCTTGGCGCTGCAGGCGTTCGGGGACCGCAACATCCCCGGCATCCAGGAACACGACGTAGTCGCCCGTGGATTGCGCCAGCGCCATGTTGCGGGCGGTGGCCCGGTCGAGTGCCAAGGGCAGCTGGATCAGGCGAAGATCGGGAAGAGCGGCTTTTTCAAGGACGGCTTCGAGTTCCTTCGAGTCGGCAACTGCGACCAGCACCACTTCGAGCTGGATGTCGCGCTGCGATGCCAGGCTCTGCAGGCTGCGCGAGATGGCCTCCGGCGATGCGCCGAGGGCAAGGCAGACGCTCACGCGCGGCAACGCGGTGGCCACGAACCGGTCGGCTTGCTGGGCGCGCCAGTCGAGAAATCGCTCGATCGCGGGCCCGACGAGCGGCGGTGTCCATGGGCGGGTGAATCTCTCGAGTCCCTCCCGCTCCAGCACGGCGCGACGCGGGGCGTCCGCGAGCAGCTCTTCCACGGCTTCGACCAGCCGCTCGTAGGGCGCGCCGACGACGGCATCGCGCATCCATGGCTCGATTTCGCTGTCGGGGTAGAGCTCGCAGACCACCGCCTTGCGGTGCCGCATCAGGATGGAGAGCCGCGGGACTTCGACGATGCGCGAGTCTTCCCAGTTATGAAAATTGAGGACGACCTTGGCGCGGCGCACGTAGTCGTTGCGTTCTTCCAGCGTCCAATGGCGGCCGCGGTTGAGCTCGACGCGCAGGCCGCGCGCAATCAGCTTTTCTAGAAGGACGATCCTGCGCTGCGTGAGCGAGCCGAAGAACACGACGTCGATGTCCTGCCGTGCGTCCGGCAGGATGTCCGCGAGCGGCACGACCTCTGCAGCTGCGGGCTCCCAGCCAAGGGCGACATAGTCTGCGTTGCTGTAGCCCAGTTCGAGATTCCGCTGGAAGTTCGACTTGCTGTATTCCCAGACGTAGCTGCGTTTCAGGACTTCGAGGTATTTCTCGGACCACGCGTGCGTTCCGGGCACCATCGGCTCGAAGTTGACGATGATGCAATCCGGGTGGTATGGCTGGATTTCGCTCCACGGCATATCCCAGAAAAAGAACAGGATGTTGATGACACCCGGTTCGATGTGGCAGTGGGTGTAGGTGGTCGGATAGCCGAGCCTCTCGATCGCCAACCTGAAGGTTTCGACGATGTCGCCACAAACTTCTTCCTGCGACAGCGAGGTGAGGTGAAGTCTGGGCCGGGTCATGGGGGTGTGAGGGAGGCCTCGTGCGACCAGAGGCGCTTGCCGCCCAGGTCCAGATGCGTCAGGTACAGCCGAAGATCGAACTCGAATCGATGATAGTCCGGCTCCATGTACGTGCATAGCGCGTAGAAGGCCTTGTCATGCGCCTTTTCCTTCATGTGCGCCAACTCGTGCACGACGATCATGCGCAGCAAGTCTAGAGGCACTTCCTTAAACAGGCTGGCCACACGTATCTCCCGCTTGGCCTTCAACTTGCCACCCTGCACGCGCGAGACCGTCGTGTGCGTCCCCAGCGCATTGCGGATCACGTGCAGCTTGTTGTCGAACATCACCTTGGCCAGCGGCTCGGCCTTGCGCATGAAGTCGTTCTTCAGTCCGCTCACGTAGTCGTAGAGCGCCCGGTCGGACTGGATGTCGTGCGTTCCGCTGGGGTAGCGCTGGTTGAGCAGTGCCGCGAGCTTGTCTTGCGCGATCAACTGGCTGACCTGTTCCTGCAGGCCCGCCGGATAGCCCGCAAGGTATTTCATGGCCGGCGCCGTTGCGGCGTTGCACAGGCCAGCCCGGCTGCCACGCCGCCGAACAGGTCGCCCTCGACGAGGTTCACGCCCGCGAAGCTCTTCCGCAATGCGTGCTGGAACGGACGCAGGGCCGACGAGCCGCCGGTGAGGTAGATCGCATCGAGGTTGCTGCTGCGCAGGCCCGCGCGCTTGACGCAGGCATGCGCGCTCGCGATCACGTTCTCCAGCTGGCCCGAGAGCTGTTGCGCCATGTCGGCGGGCGAGAGCGTGGCCATGAGCCCCGGCTCGGCGCACGACAGATCGATCGAGGTGAGCGCATCGGTCACCGAGGCATCGATCTTTGCCTGCTCGACGGCGGCGGCGATCCGGTGGCCGTGGCGCTCTTCCAGCACCGTCATCAACCGGTCGTGCAGCTGCGTGTCGGCGTAGCTCGTGCGCAGTTCCTTCGCCTGGCGAACCGCCTTGGCGGCATAAAGCCAGTTGATCAAGTGCCACGACGACAGCTCGAAGAACACCTTGCTCGGCACTTCGCGGCCCTGCGGCCCGTGGTGGCGAAAGCCGAACTGCGGCATCACGCGGTCCAGGTTCAGGCGCTGGTCGAAATCGGTGCCGCCGATGTGCACGCCGCTGGTGGCCAGCACGTCGTCGCTGCGGTCGGTGCGCGTGGCCCGGTCGGGGCCCACGCGCACGACGGTGAAGTCCGAGGTGCCGCCGCCGATGTCGACGATCAGCACCACCGACTCCTTGGTGATGCGCTGCTCGTAGTCGAAGGCGGCCGCGATCGGCTCGAGCTGGAAGGCCACGTCGCGGAAACCCGCGGCGCGGGCCGCATGGCGCAGGCTTTCTTCGGCGCGTTCGTCGCGCTTGGAATCGTCGTCCACGAAATGAACGGGCCGCCCGATCACGACCTGCTCGGGGATCCGGCCGAGCTCGCGCCCGGCGCGCACCGCCAGCTCGCGCAGGAAGCGCGCGATGATGTCCTCGAAGCTCACGAGCCCGTCGTAGACGGCCGTCTTCTCCTGCATCAACGCACTGCCGAGCAGGCTCTTGAGCGATCGCATCAGGCGCCCCTCGACGCCCGAGAGGTACAGGGCCACGGCCTCGCGACCGAAGTGCGTGGTGCGGTCTTCGGCGTTGAAGAAGATCGCGGTCGGCAGCGTGGTGGCCGTGCCCTCGATGGGCAACAGGCGGGCGACGCCGTCGACACGGCAGGCCACTGCGGAATTGGAGGTGCCGAAGTCGATGCCGATCGTCGGCAGCGACGACGGGGAGGGCACGCTCAAGACTCCCTGCGCAGCGCCGGGAACAGGATCACGTCGCGGATGCTCGGCGAATCCGTCAGCAGCATCATCAGCCGGTCGATGCCGATGCCGCAGCCGCCGGTGGGCGGCATGCCGTATTCGAGCGCGCGCACGAAGTCGTGGTCGTAGTACATGGCTTCGTCGTCGCCGCTGTCCTTGGCGGCCACCTGCGCGTTGAAGCGCGCGGCCTGGTCTTCGGCGTCGTTCAGCTCGCTGAAGCCGTTGCCGAACTCGCGGCCGGTGATGTAGAGCTCGAAGCGCTCGGTGACCTCGGGGCGCTCGTCGTTGGCACGCGCCAGCGGCGAGATTTCGGTCGGGTGCTCCATGATGAAGGTCGGCTGCCAGAGCTTCTCTTCGACGGTCTCTTCGAAATACATCACCTGCAGGCTCGCGAGGCTGCGCTGCGAGAGCTTGTCTTTTTCTTCGCTCAGGCCGAGCTTGCGCAGGGCGTTGATGAGCCAGGCGGTGTCGTCCACGCCATCGCCTGCGTCGGTGTGCTTCAGGATCGCTTCGCGGATCGTCAGGCGCTCGAAGGGCTGGGTCAGGTCAACCGGCTTGCCTTGGTAGGTGAGCTGCTGCGTGCCCACGGCCTTGTCGGCGATGGTGCGGATCAGCGTCTCGGTGAAGTCCATCAGGTCGCGGTAGTTCCAGTAGGCCGCGTAGAACTCCATCATCGTGAACTCGGGGTTGTGCCGCACCGAGATGCCCTCGTTGCGGTAGCTCCGGTTGATCTCGAACACGCGCTCGAAACCGCCGACGATCAGGCGCTTGAGGTACAGCTCGGGCGCGATGCGCAGGAACATCTCCTGGTCGAGCGCGTTGTGGTGCGTCTTGAAGGGCTTGGCGTTCGCGCCGCCCGGAATGGGGTGCAGCATGGGCGTCTCGACTTCGAGGAAGTCGTTGGCCACCATGAATTCGCGCAGGGCGCTCACGGCGTTGCTGCGTGCGGTGAAGCGGGTGCGTGCGGCTTCGTCGGTGATCAGGTCGACATAGCGCTGGCGGTACTTCTGCTCCTGGTCGGCCATGCCGTAGAAGTCGCCGGGCAGCGGCCGCAGGCTCTTGGTGAGGAGGCGCAGCTTGGTCACCTTGACCGAGAGTTCGCCGGTCTTGGTCTTCATCAGCGTGCCTTCGGCACCCAGGATGTCGCCGAGGTCCCAGCGCTTGAACTCTGCGTACGCTTCTTCGCCGACGGCGTCGCGCGTCACGTAGAGCTGGATGCGGCCGGTGGCGTCCTGAAGCGTCGCGAAGCTCGCCTTGCCCATCACGCGCTTGAGCATCATCCGGCCGGCCACGCTGACAGGAACGGCTTGCGCCTCGAGCGCTTCGGCTTCGACCGCGTCGTGCGCCGCAACGAGCGCCGCGGCGCGATGGCCCGGCTTGAAGTCGTTGGGGAATGCAACGCCCTTGCCCTCGACCTGCGCGGCGCGCAGCAGCTTGAGCTTTTCGCGGCGTTCGGCGATGAGCTTGTTGTCATCGACGGCGGGGGCTGCGACGGGGGCTGCAGCGGGCGTGGGGATGGGAGGGGTCAGGTGATCGGACATGGGAGCGGGTGGGGACGCGCAGGATAGAGAAGGAAAGCGTGCGCAACCGGGCATTTTAGACCATCGAGTGCGAGTGAAACCGAGCCCCACTGCCCGTCGATTCTGCGCGATGCGCTATGAAAAAAAGAGCAACAGTTCGTTTGCCGGTCGCGTCGCCCGGGGCATCTGCAGCTTTGGCCTGGCGCGCCTTATCCGGGATGGCCGAACGTGCGGTACTCGCCGTTTTCGCTCAACGTGCACATGTAGCCGATGTTCTGCGGCGGCAACTCCCAGTCGCTGCCGTCCGCGTTGGCCCCCGAAACGGGCCAACCCAGTTCCTTGAGCAGCAGGTAGCTGGTGAGGCGCTCCGCAAAGAACGAAAGCGCACGCCGCTGGTACCCATGGTGCGGTTCGACCGGGAGGTGCCGGGCCAGGAATTCGTCCAGGATCGGACGCAGCCGCTCCAGGATGCCGATGTAGAGGATGCAAGGAAAGACGCCGAACTCGATCCCGCCTGGAACGAAGAGCCGCGTGCCGAAGAAGGTCGTGATTTCGGACGCGTGCAACACCTGCCTGTCGATGGCGATGCGTGTCAGCAGGAGAAAGTCCGCGATGTGGTGGTGGGCAGCGTACTGGGCGAGCATCCCTTCGCCCATGATGAAGGGGTGGGGCAGCAACAGGTCCGTCGCGTAGCCTGCGAGAACTTCAGCCACCTGCTCCTTGCCGAAGGGCATGCCCAGCATGCGCATGAACGGGTAGTTGGTCGCGGGCGTGCCGATGGCGGTCGAGGAAATGAGCTTGCGGTACTGGAAAACGCAGACCGAGCGCCCTTCCGTCGGGCGACCCTGGAGCAATTCGCTGATATAGAGCGAACCTGCAGTTCCGGTGAGATAGGGATAGAAGTTGTCGCCGTTCAGGCTGCCCGCACCGATGGTGCGTTGCGAGTCGCGGATGTTCAAGCGGCCATCGGCCTGGTATTTGCCCGTGGCAACGACTTCAACGTGGTCCGGCAGTTCGAACCAAGGTGGTTCGTGTGCGATGCAAAAGAAATAGTCGGGCCCTGGCATGGCGGATGTTCGTGATCACGATTCGTAGGGCGGCGCATGAGGCGCCGGAATCTTGAGCTTAACTTGGCGCTGCGCACTGCCGGCTCCGCAGGTCAGCCGGAAATCCCCGTGCGCGCCAGCAGATCGCTCACAAGCTCGAGCCGCATCAACGGGCTGTCGAGCTCCATCAGCCGTTGCCGCAGTTCGAGCTGCATCGGCACCAGCTCGCACCAGCGGTTGGCCACCCAGCCGCAATCGTTGAAGCGGTAGGGCTCTCCGATGGGCAACCGCACGGTCTGCGCGCCTTGCCCACCCTGTGCGCTTTGCGCGCGGCGGCGTTCTTCGAGCGTGTCGACCAGGCGCCGCAGCGCGGTGGCCGTGTGCTGAAGGTCCTCGGGGATTTCGAGCGCGACGTCTTCGATCACCGCCGCCACCTCGGCGACCCACAGGCCGTGCTTCTGCAGTTCGGTGTGGCGAACGCGAAAGCGCTGCGTGCCGACGCACTCGATCTGGAGCAGGCCGCTCTGCGGCGATTCAAACTCGCGGATGACAGCCAGGGTGCCGATGGCGGCGAAGCTTTCCGTATCGGCGCCGGCCTTGCGCACCTCGCTGCCGCTGGTGAGGCTGACCACGCCGAACGGCGCATCGGCCTTGCGGCACTTGCCGATCATGTCGAGATAACGTACTTCGAAAATACGCAACGGAAGCAGGCCGTCCGGGAACAGGACCGTGCCGAGCGGGAACAATGGCAGTGAATGCAGAAGGGGCTGTGTCGTCATCGAAAAACCTTGCATGGCTATCATCGCATTCCGCTCACGACCGCGCCCCATGCTCTACCAGATTCCTTCGTTTCTTCTTGACGTGATCGTCGGCCTGCTCGGCGGCGCCTGCCTGCTGCGCCTCTACATGCAGTACCACCGGGTGCCGTTCGGCAATCCGCTCGGGCGATTCGTGTTCGCGATCACCGACTGGATCGTGCTGCCGCTGCGGCGCATCGTGCCCTCGGTCAAGCGCTGGGACCTGGCGAGCCTGATCGCCGCCTGGCTGCTGGTGCTGCTGAAGTTCCTGCTGCTGTGGCTCCTGATCGGCAACCTGGGGCGCATCGCCACCTTGCCGCTGGTGTCGCTGGTGGGGTTGCTGCAGCTCGCGATTTCAGGGCTGACTGCATTGCTGGTGGTCTATGCCGTGCTGTCGTGGGTGCCAGGGGCATCGCCGATGCTGCTCGACCTCATCTCCCGCCTGGCCGAACCGCTGGTGCGGCCATTCCGCCGCTTCATTCCGCTGATCGGCGGTGTGGACCTGTCGCCCCTGGCCGCCATCGTGGTGCTGCAGGTGATTGCGATCGTGCTGAGCAATCTGCTGGTGTTTGCCTACCAACTGACTTTCTAGCGTCGCCGCCGACAAACAAAAAGGGCCCGGGTGCATCGCACCCGGGCCCTTTTGTTTTGGCTCGCGGCGTTTCGTCGCTCGCTCAGCTCACCGCATCGGCCGGCTGGCGCAGCAGCATCGCGAGCGTGCTCGCAATCGTCTTCCGCAACTCGCGGCGATCGCTGATGAAGTCGATCGCGCCCTTGGTCTGCAGGAACTCCGCACGCTGGAAGCCTTCGGGCAGCGTCACTCGCACGGTCGACTCGATCACGCGCGGGCCGGCAAAGCCGATCAGCGCCTTGGGTTCGGCGATGACCACGTCGCCCACGAAGGCGAAGCCGGCGCTCACCCCACCCATGGTCGGGTCGGTCAGCACGCTGATGTAGGGCAGGCCCTTCTTCGCCAGGCGCGTGAGAGCGGCGTTGGTCTTGGCCATCTGCATGAGGGAGAGGAGGCCCTCCTGCATGCGTGCGCCGCCGGTGGCGGTGAAGCAGATGAAGGGCACCTTCTGCTCGATCGCGGTCTCCACGCCGCGCACGAAGCGCTCGCCGACCACGCTGCCCATGCTGCCGCCCATGAACTCGAATTCGAAGCAGGCCACGACCACGTTGATGCTGTGGACCGAGCCGCCGATGACGACCAGGGCGTCGGTTTCGCCGGTGTTTTCCAGCGCTTCCTTCAGCCGCTCGGGGTACTTGCGGCTGTCCTTGAACTTCAGGGCGTCGACCGGGAGCACTTCCTGGCCGACTTCGTAGCGGCCTTCGGCGTCGAGAAAGGCATCCAGGCGCGCACGGGCGCCGATGCGGTGGTGGTGGCTGCAGCTCGGGCAGACGTTCTGGTTGTGCTCCAGGTCGGTCTTGTAGAGCACCGTCTCGCAGGCCGGGCATTTGATCCACAGGCCCTCAGGCACCTGGCGGCGCTCGGAAGGGTCGGTTTGTGCGATCTTGGCGGGTAGCAGTTTTTCAAGCCAGCTCATAGGGACTCCGGAATTAGCTCCCCTCTCCTTTGGGGGAGAGGGGCTGGGGTGAGGGCAACCGAGATTATCGGCCAGCCGCATTCTTGGGGGTAGCCGCCGGCAGGGCGTCCAGCGCCTCGCGGATGCCGGCGAGGAATTCGCGCACCGCGGGCACCACCTTCTCGCGCGGCTGCCCGTCGATCAGCTGGATGATCTTGGTGCCGATCACGACGGCGTCCGCCGCCGAACCGACCGCCTGCGCGGTGCGGGCGTCGCGGATGCCGAAGCCCACGCCGACCGGGATGCTCACGTGCTGGCGGATGCGCGGAATCATCTGGCCGACCGCCTCGGTGTCCAGGTGGCCCGCGCCGGTCACCCCCTTGAGCGACACGTAGTAGACGTAGCCGCTCGCGATGCGCGCGACCTGCGCCATGCGCTCGTCGGTGCTCGTGGGTGCCAGCAGGAAGATCAGGTCGATGTTCGCCGCCTTCAGATCGGCGGCGAAGGCCTCGCATTCCTCGGGCGGGTAATCGACCACCAGCAATCCGTCGACGCCGGCGGCCGATGCGTCGCGGATGAAGGCTTGCTTGCCGTGTACGAGGTCATAGCGCTCGACCGGGTTCGCATAGCCCATCAGCACCACCGGCGTGGTCGCGTCCTTTTCGCGGAAGGCGGCCACGATGGCGAGCACCTGCTTCATGCCCACGCCCAGCGCCAGCGCGGCTTCGCCGGCCTTCTGGATCACGGGGCCGTCGGCCATCGGGTCGGAGAAGGGCACGCCCAGCTCGATCACGTCGGCGCCTGCCTCGACCATGCCGTGCATCAGCTCGGGCGTGATGTCGGCGAAGGGGAAGCCAGCGGTGACGTAGGGAATCAACGCCTTGCGGCCTTGTGCCTGGAGTGTCTTGAAGGTGGCGGCAATGCGGCTCATCACTTGCCTCCCTTCACGCTCAGACCGCGCATTGACGGGCGGTCGTAGAAGTCGACGCCCGACAGGTCGGCCACCGTGCCGATGTCCTTGTCGCCGCGGCCCGAAAGGTTCACCAGGATCGACTGGTCGGGTCGCATGGTTTTCGCAAGCTTCAGCGCGTAGGCCACGGCGTGGCTGGATTCGAGCGCGGGAATGATGCCCTCCGTTCGGCACAGGTAATGGAAGGCCTCGAGCGCCTCGACGTCGGTGATGCCGACGTATTCGGCGCGTCCGATGTCGGCCAGGTGCGCATGCTCGGGGCCGACGCCGGGGTAGTCGAGGCCGGCGCTGATGCTGTGCGTCTCGGTGATCTGGCCGTCTTCGTTCTGCAGCAGGTAGGTGCGGTTGCCGTGCAGCACGCCCGGGCTGCCGCGCAGGATGGAGGCCGCGTGCTTGCCGCTGTCCAGGCCTTCGCCTGCTGCCTCCACGCCGATGAGGCGGGTGCCGGCGAACGGAATGTAGGGGTGGAAGATGCCGATGGCATTGCTGCCGCCACCCACGCATGCGACCACCACGTCGGGCTGCCTGCCCTCGGCCTCGCCCGTGATGCCGTCTGCCGCGAGCATGGCGGGCATCTGGTCGATGCACTCGGTGCCGATCACGCTCTGGAAGTCGCGCACCATCGTTGGATAGGGGTGCGGGCCGGCCACGGTGCCGATGATGTAGAAGGTGTTTTCCACGTTGGTGACCCAGTCGCGCATGGCCTCGTTGAGCGCGTCCTTCAGCGTCTTGCTGCCCGATTCGACCGGGACCACGGTCGCGCCGAGCAGGTTCATGCGGTAGACGTTGGGACTCTGGCGCTTCACGTCCTGGCTGCCCATGTAGACCACGCATTCGAGGCCGTAGCGCGCGCAGATCGTGGCGGTGGCCACGCCGTGCTGCCCGGCGCCGGTCTCGGCGATGACGCGGGGCTTGCCCATGCGGCGCGCGAGCATCGCCTGGCCGATCACGTTGTTGATCTTGTGGGCGCCCGTGTGGTTGAGGTCTTCGCGCTTGAGGTAGATCTGCGCGCCGCCCATCTCGCGGCTGGTGCGCGCTGCGTGGTAGATCGGCGAAGGCCGGCCCACGAAGTGCTTCAGCTCGTAGTGGAATTCGGCGAGGAACGCCGAATCGTCCTTGAACTTCGCATACGCGTCGCGCAGCTCGTTGATCGCGTGGGTGAGCGTTTCGCTCGCGAAGGTGCCGCCGTAGTTGCCGAAGTGGCCGGTGGCATCGGGTTGCTGATAGTTGCTTTGCATGATTTCCGATCGATGGGCCGCAGCCCGAATCGGTCGGCTGCGGCGGCTAACTGGAGAAGGACGCGTCGGCAGCTCTGACTGCTGCGACGAATTGCCGGATTTTTTCGGCGTCCTTGAGGCCCTTGTTCCCGGGACCGTCGATTTCGACGCCCGAGCTCACATCAACGGACAGCGTCTTGCAGCGCGTCCGCAGGATGCGAATGCCATCGCTCACGTTTGCAGGTGTGAGCCCACCACTCAAGACGAGGTGAGCGTCGACGGCGGGTGGAAGAAGTGACCAATCGAAAGCCTTGCCGCCACCGCCATAACCTTCGACATGGGCGTCGAGCAGGATGGCCTGGGCGTGGGAGTAATCGGACGCGTATTTTACGAGGTCGAAGCCGGCGCCGGCAGCCCCCAGTGGAATCCGGGCGGCGCGCATGTAGCGAAAGCGCCCCGGGCCGCTGGCTTCCTCGCACTGATCGGGCGTTTCCTCGCCGTGGAACTGGGCGATGGCCCCCTTCACGCGGGCAAGCGATGCTATGACTTTGGAAGCATCCTCGTTCACGAAGAGCAGGACCGGCGTGATGAACGGCGGCAGCCGCGAGGCCAGTTCGGCGGCGCGCTCGGCCGTGACGGCACGAGGGCTTTTGGCGTAGAGCACGAAACCGACCGCATCGGCGCCGGCCTCGACCGCGGCATCCACGTCGGCCTCACGCGTGAGGCCACAGATCTTGATGCGGGTGCGGGGAGGCGGTGACGTCATGGCGGGCCATCATAAGGAGCGCCACCGGCCTGCAGCGTCGCCTCGGCCGGCAGACCCCACCTGGCGTCGTACAACGGGCCGAGGAAGTACAGGCCGTCCGCAGAGAAGGTGGGCGCGGCCACTTTGCGGCTGCGGGCCTCCAGCACCTCGGCAATCCATTCGGGCTGCTCGTCGCCGCGGCCGATACGCACCAGGCAGCCCATCAGGTTGCGGATCATGTGGTGCAGGAAGGCGTCGGCCTCGAACTCGAAATGCCAGCGGCAGCGCTCGCCTTCGCCGACCCGCGTGATCTCGATGCGGCGCAGATTCTTCACCGGCGACTTGGCCTGGCAGGCCGAGGCGCGGAACGAGCTGAAGTCGTGCGTGCCGACCAGAAGGGCGGCGGCCTTGCGCATCGCGTCGCCATCGAGCGGATGCATCGACCAGCCGACCCGGCCCGAATCCAGGCTCGGGCGTACCGGCGATTGCGAGAGCACGTAGAGGTAGCGGCGGGCGAGGGCACTGGCGCGGCAATGGAATTCGTCGGGCACCGGCTGGGCCCACTGCACTGCGATGTCGTCGGGCAGGAAACGGTTGGTACCGCGCATCCAGGAGAAGGGTTCGCGTTCGACCTCGGTGTCGAAATGCACCACCTGCATCAGCGCGTGCACGCCGGCATCGGTGCGGCCGGCGCAGAGCGTACCGATGCGCCCGGACGGGTCAGCGGCGAACTTCGCGAGGGCCGCCTCGAGCCTGTCCTGAACCGTGCGGCCCGAGCGCTGGCTCTGCCAGCCCTCGTACGCCTGGCCGTTGTAGCGAATGCCGAGCGCCAGCCTCACGAATTCAGGAACGGAAACAGCAAGGGCTCAGCGCAGTTCCGCGAGCAGTTGCTTGGCTTGCGTCTTGAGATCGCCAGCGCTTTCGGCTTCGACTTCCTCGACCAGCGAGCGGGCGCCTTCGACGTCGCCGATGGCCTGCAGTTCGCGAGCGAGCGAGAGCTTGACGGCGTGGGGGCTGTCGTCGCCTTCGTCGTCGAGCGCGCTGGAGGCACGTGCCGGTTCGGCGCCGCCGTTGGAGCGGGCCGGCAGGCCTGCCAGTGCGCTCATGTCGAACTCGATGAAGCCCGAGTCGGCAGGCAGCGCGTTGCGCAGCATGGCCGGACGCGTGTTGTGCTCCGCATCGCTCAGGCTCGAGGGCACGGTGTTGGGCGTCAGCGCGCCGGGGGCCGTGTCGAAATCGTTCTCGAGATCGACCGGCGTTGCCACGTGGCCGTTGGACAGCGGCGCAGCGGGGCGTGCCGTCGTCGGCGCAGGTGCATAGGCCGACTTGGGCAGGCTGGCGCCGACCGGTGCGTGGCTCGGTGCCGGTGCGAGCGGCACCGGCTGGCTCAGGTCCAGGTCGAAGTCCAGCGGTGCCACCGAGGGCACGAAGGCCGGCGGTGCCGAGGCGATCGGCGGCGGTGCGACGGGCGTCGGCACGGCGGCGACCGGCGGCTTGGCGGCGGATGCCAGCGCGCCAGCGAAGGCGGCCGTTTCGGCCTGGCTCGCGCTGCGGGGAGCGCCCGATTCGTACAGCGGATTGCCCGGATCGAGGTCCTTGCCCATGTCGACCACGCGGTTCCAGTCGGAGCCCGCGCCGCCGGTCAGCTTGTGCACTTCGGTGGCGAGGCCTTCATAGGCCCGCACGTCGCGGCGCTTGGCGTGGATCTCGAGCAGCTTCAGGTGGATGGCCGTGCGGTCCGGGTTGAGGCGGAGCGCTTCGCGCAGGATTTCCTCGGCCTGCAGGTCACGGCCGTAAGCCAGGTAGACGTCGGCTTCGGCGACGGGGTCGACGTCGCCCGCGTCGAGCTGGCTCGGCGAGTACGACAGCGACGACACGGTGGAGTCGCCGCGGTGCTTGGTGTCGACCGATTCGCCGCCGCTGGCGCCGAAAAACGAGTCTTTCGGAATGCGGCTCTCGAGGAACACGCTCTCGCTCATTTCCTCGCGCCGGCGACCCAGCACGCGGTACAGCAGGAAGCCGACCAGCAGCGCGATCAGCGCGGCGCCGGCGAGCATCAGCGGGTTGTCGAGCAGTTCGTCGAAGAAGCTGCGTTCCGGCGGGGGCGGCGGAGCGGCCTTGACCACGGGTTTCGGCGCGGGAGCCGGTGCAGGCGCTGCGACCGCGGCGCTGGCTGCTGCTGCGGGAACGGCGGCAGCCTCGGTTGCGGATGGCGTGACAGCGGGTTCGGCGGCAGCGGGCGCAGCTGTTGCTTCTGGCGTCGGCGCGGCTGGTGCGGCGGCTGCCACCGCGGGAGCGGGAGCGGGCGCAGGCGCCGGAACCGGCGCTGCTGCCACTGGCGCCGGAGCAGCGGCGGGCGGCGACGTCGTCGCGCTGGTGGAAGGCGTGGGAACGGGAATGCCCGGTGCTGCAGGCGCAGGTGCTGCGGCGGCTGCGGGTGCCGACGATCCGGCGCCGGCCTTGAGCTTGTTCAGCTCGTTGATGTTCTTGGACAGCTCCGCCACGCGGTTGCTGTTTTCCTGCGCCTGGCGGGTCTGCGCGACCTTTTCGTCGGCGGCGCGGGTGGAGGCGCTGCCTTGCGAGATCGTGAGCTTGTCGGGTGCGCTGGCGGCTGCGTTGCGGTCTTCGACGTTGGCTTGCAGCTTGCCCGAGGCCTTGCGGCTGGCGGCGGCGACGTTCGACGTCGGCGCGTTCTCGGCCAGGCGCTGGCGGTAGCTGCCGAAGTCGCGGCTTTGCGCGGTGACGGTGCGGCGTGCCTCCGCGGCTGGCACGGCATTCGCCTCGGTCGAGCCCGGCAGATCGAGCACCGCGCCGGCCTTCATGCGGTTGATGTTGCCGCCAACGAAGGCATCGGGGTTGGCGAGCAACAGGGCGACCAGCATCTGGTCGAGGGACACGTCGGCCGGCTTGTGGGCGCCGGCTATCTTGCTGGCGGTATCGCCGCGCTGCACGGTGACCTGTTCGCCGCCACCGCTGGCGCGGGGGGCGGCGGATGCGGTTGCTGCAGGCGCAGCGGGCGCTGCTGCAGGGGTTGCCGGTGTCGGCGCAGTGGCGACCGGCGGCGCTGCAGAAGCTGCGGCTGCAGCGCGTTCACGGCGCGCGCGGGCTGCCGCGACGGCCGGGCGCTCGACCGGAGTGCTGATCTGGGGTGCCACGGGGGCGATCGGCGTGCTGGAGGCCGCCTGGGCCTGGCGCGTGACCGGCGGATCGAGCAGCACGGTGTAGTCGCGCACGATGCGGCCCGAGGAGCCGTTGGCTTCGAGCAACAGGTCGATGAACGGGTCGCTCAGCGGGCGGCTGCCGCTCAGGCGCACCACGTACTGGCCGCCTGCACGTCGTTGCAGCGTCGCCTTCACGTCGCTGAGCGCCGAGTTGTAGGGAACGCCCGCGTTCTTGAAGGCCTCGGCGGTGGCGATGTTGATCTTCAGACCGTCCGCCTCAGCAGCGGCGATTTCGGTCACGTCGATCTCGGCGCGAAGCGGTTCGCCCAGCGCGGATTGCACCTTCAACTGTCCCAGCGTGAAAGCGCTGGCGTCGGTGCCGGCCATCCCCAGGGCCACGGCGGCTGCCGCTCCCAGGATGGAGAGGCGCCAACCGCTGGAGGACGGGGAGGGGCGAACGGCCGATGGGCGGGCCGCGGGCAACAGATGTCTTGTCATGCTGATAGGGGCGGCTCAGGCCCAGAATTTGTAAGAGGACGTTAGCACCATCACCCCGGACTGACAAGGCAATGCGCCAGTTCTACCCAGTGCGCGCATACTTACGAACACACTTTTCGTTGCCAAATTGCAACAATTCGGGGTTCAAGGGCCTGAGCAGCCCGCATCAGGCTTCGAGCAGGATGCGCAACATGCGGCGCAGCGGCTCTGCAGCACCCCACAGCAGCTGGTCGCCGATCGTGAAGGCGCCAACGTATTCGGGGCCCATCGCCAACTTGCGGATGCGGCCGACCGGGATGTTCATGGTGCCCGTCACCGCCACCGGCGTCAGGTCCTTCAGGGTGGCTTCGCGGGTGTTCGGCACCACGCGGGCCCACGGGTTGTCCGCGGCGATCATCGCTTCGATGTCGGCCACGGGCACGTCCTTCTTGAGCTTGAAGGTCAGCGCCTGGCTGTGGCAGCGCATGGCGCCGATGCGTACGCAGAAACCATCGACCGGCACGGCCGCGGTGCCGAAGCCTGCGCCCTGGCCGAGGATCTTGTTGGTCTCGGCGCCGGCCTTCCATTCTTCCTTGGACATGCCGTCGCCCAGGTCCTTGTCGATCCAGGGAATCAGCGAGCCGCCCAGCGGGGCCCCGAAATTGGCGGTTTCGGCCGCGCTCAGGCTCTGCTGCTTGTGCAGCACCTTGCGGTCGATCTCGAGGATGGCCGACTTGGGGTCGTCCAGGAGGGCGCGCACTTCGGTGTTCAGGGTGCCGAACTGGGTCAGCAACTCGCGCATGTGCTGCGCGCCGCCGCCCGAGGCTGCCTGGTAGGTCATGCTGGTCATCCACTCGACCAGGCCGGCCTTGTAGAGGGCGCCCACGCCCATGAGCATGCAGCTGACGGTGCAGTTGCCGCCGATCCAGTTCTTGCCGCCGTTGTTGAGGGCGTTCTGGATCACCGGGAGGTTGACCGGGTCCAGCACGATCACTGCGTCGTCCTGCATGCGCAGGGTGGAGGCGGCGTCGATCCAGTGGCCGGTCCAGCCGGCAGCGCGCAGCTTGGGGAAGACTTCGCTGGTGTAGTCGCCGCCTTGGCAGGTGATGACGATGTCGCACTTCTTCAGTGCTTCGATGTCATTCGCATCCTTCAGCGCGGTTTCGTTCTTGGCCATCGCCGGGGCCTTGCCGCCGGCGTTGGAAGTCGAGAAGAAGACAGGCTCGATGAGCCCGAAGTCGCCTTCGGCCTGCATGCGGTCCATCAGGACCGAGCCGACCATGCCGCGCCAGCCTACGAGGCCGACCAGAGGTTGAGATGCGTTCGCCATTTCAGTTTGCCCTTATGAAAAAAGAAAGTTGTCTTTTTTGCCCCCGACTCGTCGAGCCGGGGAGGGGCGTGACGAAGCGGGCTGCGGTTAGCCGGTAATCGTCTTTTTGGTGATTGCTGCAACGACCGCGTCGCCCATTTCGCGGGTGCCGACACGCTTCGTACCTTCTGACCAGATGTCACCCGTGCGGAGGCCAGAGGCAAGCACGTCCTTGACCGCCGACTCGATACGGTCGGCAGCTTCGGGTTGGTTGAGTGAAAAGCGGAGCATCATGGCAGCGGACAGGATTGTAGCCAAAGGATTGGCAACCCCTTTGCCGGCAATGTCTGGCGCGCTGCCGTGGCTAGGTTCGTACAGGCCCTGGTTGCTCGAATTGAGCGAGGCCGAGGGCAGCATGCCGATCGAGCCGGTGAGCATCGCGGCCTCGTCCGAGAGGATGTCGCCGAACATGTTGCCGGTGACCACCACGTCGAACTTCTTGGGCGCCTTCACGAGCTGCATGGCGGCGTTGTCGACGTACATGTGGTCGAGCTCGACGTCCGGGTACTCCTTGCCGATCTCGGTGACGATGTCCTTCCAGAACTGGAAGGTCTCCAGCACGTTGGCCTTGTCCACGCTGGTCACGCGCTTGCTGCGCTTGCGGGCGGCCTCGAAGGCGACGCGGGCAATGCGCTCGACCTCGGGGCGCGAGTAGCGCATCGTGTCGAAGGCTTCCTCGGCGCCCGGGAAATGCCCGTCGACCGCGGTGCGGCGGCCGCGCGGCTGGCCGAAGTAGATGTCGCCGGTCAGTTCGCGAATGATGAGGATGTCCAGCCCCGCAATCAGTTCGGGCTTCAGGCTCGAAGCGTCCACCAGTTGCTCGTAGCAGATTGCCGGGCGAAAGTTCGCGAAGAGCCCCAGGTTCTTGCGCAGCCCCAGGATGGCTTGTTCCGGACGCAGCGGCCGGTCGAGCTTGTCGTACTTCCAGTCGCCGACCGCGCCGAACAGCACCGCGTCCGATTCCTTGGCGAGCTTGAGCGTCGATTCGGGCAGCGGGTGGCCGTGCGCCTCGTAGGCCGCGCCGCCGACCAGCGCCGACTCCATCTCGAACTTCAGGTCGAGCACGTCGAGCACCTTGACGGCTTCCGCCACGATTTCGGTGCCGATGCCGTCACCCGGGAGAACTGCGATTTTCATAAGTTGGTCTGAGGTTTGAATGCGGAAGGAATGCCGAAGAGTTGCGGTCGATCACGAGATCATCGTGTGAGCGAGCCAGGGCTTCTGCGCCAGGCGCTCGGTCTCGAAGGCCTTGATCTTGTCCTTGTGGCGCAACGTGAGGCCGATGTCGTCCAGACCGTTGATCAGGCAGTACTTGCGGAAGGCCTGCACGTCGAACGCGAGCTCGCCGCCGTCGGGCTTCACGACCACCTGGCGCTCCAGGTCGATGGTCAGCGAATAGCCCGGGAAGGCGAAGGCCTCGTCGAACAGCTGCGCCACCTGCGCCTCGCTCAGCACGATCGGCAGCAGGCCGTTCTTGAAGCTGTTGTTGAAGAAGATGTCCGCGTAGCTCGGCGCGATGATCGCGCGAAAGCCGAACTGGTCCAGCGCCCACGGCGCGTGCTCGCGCGATGAGCCGCAGCCGAAGTTCTTGCGCGCCAGCAACACCGAGGCGCCCGCGTAGCGCGGCTGGTTCAACACGAAGTCGGGATTCGGCTTGCGGCTGGCCGGGTCCTGGCCGGGGAAGCCGGCGTCCAGGTAGCGCCATTCGTCGAACAGGTTCACGCCGAAGCCGGTCTTCTTGATCGACTTGAGGAACTGCTTGGGAATGATCGCGTCGGTGTCGACGTTCTCGCGGTCCATGGGGGCCACGAGGCCCTTGTGCACGGTGAATTTCTGCATGTGGATCTCTCTGGGTTCAGGCGAACGTACGGACGTCGACGAAGTGGCCGTGCACGGCGGCGGCGGCGGCCATCGCCGGGCTCACGAGATGGGTGCGGCCACCGGCGCCCTGGCGGCCTTCGAAGTTGCGGTTCGAGGTCGATGCGCAGCGTTCGCCGGGCTCCAGCCGGTCGGCGTTCATTGCCAGGCACATCGAGCAGCCGGGCTCGCGCCATTCGAAGCCCGCGGCCTTGAAGATCACATCGAGCCCTTCGCGCTCGGCCTGTTCCTTCACCACGCCCGAGCCGGGCACGACCATCGCGAGCTTCACGTTCTTGGCCACCTTCTGGCCGAGCTTCTTCACCACCGCGGCGGCTTCGCGCATGTCCTCGATGCGGCTGTTGGTGCACGAGCCGATGAAGACCTTGTCGATGAAGATGTCGTTCATCGCCTTGTTTGGCTCCAGGCCCATGTAGACCAGCGCGCGCTCGATGGCGCCGCGCTTGTTGGCGTCTTTTTCCTTGTCGGGATCGGGCACGCGGCCGTTGATGTCGACCACCATTTCGGGCGAGGTGCCCCAGGTGACCTGCGGCGGGATCTGCGCGGCGTCGAGCTCGACCACGGCGTCGAAGTTCGCGCCGGGGTCCGACTGCAGGGTGCGCCAGTAGGCGGCGGCCTGCTCCCACTCCACACCCGTGGGCGCGAGCGGGCGGCCCTTGATGTAGCTGACGGTCTTTTCGTCGACCGCCACGAGCCCGGCGCGCGCGCCGGCCTCGATGGCCATGTTGCAGACCGTCATGCGGCCTTCCATGCTCAGGTCGCGAATGGCAGAGCCCGCGAATTCGATCGTGTAGCCCGTGCCGCCGGCGGTGCCGATCTTGCCGATGATGGCCAGCACGATGTCCTTGGCGGTGCAGCCCAGGGGCAGCTTGCCTTCGACCTTTACGAGCATGTTCTTCGCCTTCTTGCCCAGCAGCGTCTGCGTGGCCATGACGTGCTCGACCTCGCTGGTGCCGATGCCGTGCGCGAGCGCGCCGAACGCGCCGTGCGTGGAGGTGTGCGAGTCACCGCAGACGACGGTCATGCCCGGCAGCGTCGCGCCCGACTCGGGGCCGATCACGTGGACGATGCCCTGGCGCTTGCTCAGGAACGGAAAGAAGGCGGCGGCGCCGAATTCGGCGATGTTCTTGTCCAGCGTGGTGACCTGCTCCTTGCTGGTCGGGTCGGCAATGCCTTCGTAGCCGCGCTCCCAGCCGGTGGTCGGCGTGTTGTGGTCGGCCGTGGCCACCACCGAGCTGATGCGCCAGAGCTTGCGGCCGGCTTCGCGCAGGCCCTCGAAGGCTTGCGGGCTGGTCACTTCGTGCACCAGGTGGCGGTCGATGTAGAGGATGGCGGTGCCGTCTTCCTCGGTGTGGACGACGTGTTCGTCCCAGATCTTGTCGTAGAGCGTGCGTGCCATGTCGGTCTCTTGTCTTTCGTGGGGAATGGATTGTCTGTCTATGCGGCCCGGGCCGCGAGGCGTTCGGTGTTGCCGGCGGGATCGGCCGGATCGGCTGAGTCGGCCGCCGCGTGCAGGTGGTTCACCAGCGTGCGCGCCGCCACCGGCAGGGTGGAGAAGTCGCGCGCCACCAGGCGGATCTCGCGTGCCGCCCAGGCGTCGTTGAGCACGACGTTCACGAGACCGCGGCCGATACCGTTCTGCATGAGTTCGAATGCGCGGTGCGGCATCACGCCGATGCCCAGGCCGTTTTCGATCATCCGGCACATGGCATCCAGGCCCGTGACGTGGATGCGCAGCTTGACGCTGCGGCCGGCGCCCAGCGCCGCCTCGTGCATCGCGACGTAGATCGAGCTGTTGGTGTGCAGGCCGACGTGGTCGAAGTCCAGCGAGTCGATGAAGTCGACGGCGCTGCGCGATGCCAGCGCGTGGCCCGTGGGAACGATCAGCGCGAGGCGGTCGTGCCGGTACGACAGGCTCTGCAGTTCGCCCGCGCCGCCCGCCACGTGGCACACGCCCAGGTCCGCCGCGCCTTCCTGCACCGCGCGGATCACCTCGCTGCTCAGGTGCTCCTCCAGGTCGATCTTGATGGCCTCGTGCGCCCGGGTGAAGACGCCCAGGTCCTCGGGCAGGAACTGCACGATGGCCGAGATGTTGGCGTGCACCCGCACATGGCCGCGCACGCCGTCGGCGTATTCGCTCAGCTCGCCCTGCATCTTCTCCAGGCTGTAGAGCACCGAGCGGGCGTGGTGCAGGAGGCTCTCGCCGGCCGGCGTGAGATCGACGCCGCGCGCATGGCGATAGAGCAGGGTGGTGCCGAGCGTGGCCTCCAGGTCGGACAGCCGCTTGCTGATGGCCGAGGCCGCGATGAATTCGCGCTCGGCCGCGCGCCCGATGCTCCCCAGCTCGCAAACGGCCACGAACAGCTGCAGCGACGTGAGGTCGATGCGGCGGGCGAAGTTGCGTTCGGATGTGCTCATGGGGCGTGGGCATCGCGTTTCGCGATGAGTTGGTTATTTTCTTATTGTTTTTGTGCTGCCGCCATCGTCATCTGAGATGGCCTTGCTGCCAGCCTGCGAAGAGGGAGGCATACCGAGCGAGCAATAAAAAAGCTGCCCGAAGGCAGCTTTTTGAGGGGCGAGGGTTCCGCGAACCGATCAGCGTGCCGAAATCGGCTTCACATCGCGCTTGGGCGAGCCTTCGAACAGCTGGCGCGGGCGGCCGATCTTGTACTCGGGGTCGCCGATCATTTCGTTCAGCTGGGCGATCCAGCCGACCGTGCGGGCCAGCGCGAAGATCGCGGTGAACAGCGGCACCGGGATGCCGATGGCGCGCTGCACGATGCCCGAGTAGAAGTCGACGTTCGGATAGAGCTTGCGCGAGACGAAGTATTCGTCTTCGAGGGCGATCTTTTCCAGCTCCTTGGCCAGCTTGAACAGCGGGTCTTGCTCCAGGCCCAGCTCGGTCAGCACTTCGTTGCAGGTTTCCTGCATCAGCTTGGCGCGCGGGTCGTAGTTCTTGTACACGCGGTGGCCGAAGCCCATGAGCTTGACGTTCGAGTTCTTGTCCTTGACCTTCTTGATGAACTCGCCGATCTTCTCCACGCCACCTTCCTTCTGGATGTCGTAGAGCATGTTGAGCGCCGCTTCGTTGGCGCCACCGTGGGCGGGGCCCCAGAGACAGGCCACGCCGGCCGCGATGGCCGCGAAGGGGTTGGTGCCGGAGGAGCCGCACAGGCGCACGGTCGAGGTCGATGCGTTCTGCTCGTGGTCTGCGTGCAGGATGAAGATGCGGTCGAGCGCGCGCTCGAGCACCGGGTTCACCTTGTACTCTTCGCACGGCGTGGCAAACATCATGTGCAGGAAGTTGCCCGCGTAGCTCAGGTCGTTCTTCGGGTACATGTACGGCTGGCCGATCGTGTACTTGTAGGCCATGGCCACGAGCGTGGGCATCTTCGCGATCAGGCGGATCGCGGCGATCTCGCGGTGCTCGGGATTGTTGATGTCCGTGCTGTCGTGATAGAAGGCCGAAAGCGCGCCCACCAGGCCGGTCATGATGGCCATCGGATGGGCATCACGGCGGAAACCGCGCAGGAAGAACTGCATCTGCTCGTTCACCATCGTGTGGTTCGTCACGAGCTTGGTGAAGTTGGCCTTCTTGGCCGTGTCCGGCAGCTCGCCGTAGAGCAGCAGGTGGCAGGTTTCCAGGAAGTCGCAGTTGGTCGCGAGCTGCTCGATGGGGTAGCCGCGGTACAGCAGCTCGCCCTTGTCGCCATCGATGTACGTGATGGCCGACTGGCAGGCGGCGGTCGACATGAAGCCCGGGTCATAGGTGAACATGCCGGTCTGTGCGTACAGCTTGCGGATGTCGATCACGTCGGGGCCAACGGTGCCCTTGTAGATCGGCAGTTCGACGCTATCGCCGCCGTTGCTGAACGACAGCGTGGCCTTGGTATCGGATGCTTTCATTTCGATTTACTTTCAGAGGAGGATTCAGGACGAAGGAGAGATTGCGGGGCGCTGGGCGCCGTCGGTGCGCATCAATTGCAGCAATGCGACCACCTCGGCACCGGCCCATTCGGGCTCGGGCTCCTTCCTGCGCAGCAAAAGGTCGAGGAGATCGTTGTCCGACAGGTCCATCAATGTCTCCATCGCTCCCGCTTGACCGTTGGTCATGTGGGATTCGTGCCGCTCGAAGAAGCGGGCGATGAACAGGTCGTTTTCGAGCAGCCCGCGCCGGCAACGCCATTTCAGCTTGCTCAGCGCACGTTCGCTGAGCGGCTGGTCGAGGTCGGCGGCGGTAGGCATGGTGCGTGTCTTTGCGAGAAGGTCAGATGGCGCGGCGCACCATCAATTCCTTGATCTTGCCGATGGCCTTGGTGGGGTTCAGGCTCTTGGGGCACACGTCGACGCAATTCATGATCGTGTGGCAGCGGAACAGGCGGTATGGGTCTTCCAGGTTGTCCAGGCGCTCGGCGGTGGCTTCGTCGCGGCTGTCGGCGATGAAGCGGTAGGCCTGCAGGAGGCCGGCCGGGCCGACGAACTTGTCGGGGTTCCACCAGAAGCTCGGGCAGCTCGTGGAGCAGCTCGCGCACAGGATGCACTCGTACAGGCCGTTGAGCTCTTCGCGCTCTTCGGGCGACTGCAGGCGCTCCTTCTCGGGCGGCACGTTGTCGTTCTGCAGGTACGGCTTGATCGAGTTGTACTGCTTGAAGAACTGCGTCATGTCCACGATCAGGTCGCGGATGACCGGCAGGCCCGGCAGCGGCTTCAACACGATCGTGCCCTTGAGCGTGAGCATGTTGGTGAGGCAGGCGAGGCCGTTCTTGCCGTTGATGTTCATCGCGTCCGAGCCGCAGACGCCTTCGCGGCACGAGCGCCGGAACGACAGCGTCGGGTCTTGCGCCTTGAGTTTCATCAGGGCGTCCAGCAGCATGCGTTCGTGGCCGTCGAGTTCGATCTCGACCGTCTGCATGTAGGGCTTGGCGTCCTTGTCCGGGTCGTAGCGGTAGATCTGGAATGTGCGCTTCATCGTAGTGACCTTGTGAATGCTTTTATTGGCTGACTGTTAGCCGTGACTTAGAACGTGCGGACCTTCGGCGGAACCGAGGCCACCGTGAGCGGCTGCAGCTTGACCGGCTTGTACGAGAGGCGGTTGTCCTGGCTGTACCAGAGCGTGTGCTTCATCCAGTTGGCGTCGTCGCGGCCCAGCGGCGCGACCGGATCGTCCGCGGGACGCTCGTAGTCTTCGACCGTGTGGGCGCCGCGGCATTCCTTGCGGGCGGCCGCCGAGACCATCGTGGCCTGCGCCACTTCGATCAGGTTGTCGACTTCCAGCGCTTCGATGCGGGCGGTGTTGAACACCTTGGACTTGTCCTTCAGGCCGATCGAATTGACGCGCTCGCGCACGGCGGCGATCTTGACCACGCCTTCGTCCATCGAGGCTTGCTTGCGGAACACGGCGGCGTGCTGTTGCATGACGGCGCGAATCTCGCCGGCCACGTCCTGCGCGTACTCGCCGGTGGTGGTCGATTCGAGACGGTTCAGGCGCTCCAGCGTGCGGTCGGCCGCATCCTTGGGCAGGTCCTTGTGTTCCTTCAGCTTGTCGTTGAACTCGACGATGTGGTTGCCGGCCGCGCGGCCGAACACCAGCAAGTCGAGCAGCGAGTTGGTGCCCAGGCGGTTCGCGCCGTGCACGCTCACGCAGGAGCATTCGCCCACGGCGTAGAGGCCGTTCACCACGGCGCTGTTGTCCTCGCCCTTCTGGATGACGACCTGGCCGTTGATGTTGGTCGGGATGCCGCCCATCTGGTAGTGGATGGTCGGCACCACGGGAATCGGCTCCTTGGTGATGTCGACGTTGGCGAAGTTGACGCCGATTTCGTACACCGAGGGCAGGCGCTTGTGGATGGTGTCGGCGCCCAGGTGATCGAGCTTGAGCAGCACGTAGTCCTTGTTGGGACCGCAGCCTCGGCCTTCCTTGATTTCCTGGTCCATCGAGCGCGAGACGAAGTCGCGCGGTGCCAGGTCCTTCAGCGTGGGCGCATAGCGCTCCATGAAGCGTTCGCCGTTGCTGTTCAGCAGGATGGCGCCTTCGCCTCGGCAGCCTTCGGTCAGCAGCACGCCCGCGCCGGCCACGCCGGTCGGGTGGAACTGCCAGAACTCCATGTCCTGCAGCGGAATGCCCGAGCGTGCGGCCATGCCCAGGCCGTCGCCGGTGTTGATGAACGCATTGGTCGAGGCCTGGAAGATGCGGCCCGCGCCGCCGGTGGCCAGCAGCACGGTCTTGGCCTGCAGGATGTGCAGGTCGCCGGTTTCCATTTCGAGTGCGGTCACGCCGACCACGTCGCCTTCGTCATCGCGGATGAGGTCCAGCGCCATCCATTCGACGAAGAACTGCGTGCGGGCTTCGACGTTCTTTTGATAGAGCGTGTGCAGCATCGCGTGGCCGGTGCGGTCGGCCGCGGCGCAGGCGCGCTGCACGGGCTTCTCGCCGTAGTTGGCCGTGTGGCCGCCGAACGGACGCTGGTAGATCGTGCCGTCGGGGTTGCGGTCGAACGGCATGCCGAAGTGTTCGAGCTCGTACACGACCTTGGGGGCTTCGCGGCACATGAACTCGATCGCGTCCTGGTCACCGAGCCAGTCGGAGCCCTTGATCGTGTCGTAGAAGTGGTAGTGCCAGTTGTCCTCGCTCATGTTGCCGAGCGACGCGCCCACGCCGCCTTGTGCAGCGACGGTGTGCGAACGGGTCGGGAACACCTTGGAGAGCACGGCCACGTTGAGGCCGGCGCGTGCCAGCTGCAGCGATGCGCGCATGCCGGAGCCGCCGGCGCCGACGATCACGACGTCGAACTTGCGCTTGGTGATTTGTTCTTTTGTGTAGGTCATGGTGGGGTCAGATCTTCCAAAGCACTTGAATGGCCCAACCCGCACAACCGACAAGCCAGACGATGGTGAAAATTTGCAGCACGAGACGGATGGCAACGGGCTGGACGTAGTCCATCCACACGTCGCGCATGCCGACCCACACGTGATAGAGCAAGGCAACGATCACGGAGAAGGTCAGCACCTTCATCCACTGCGCGGCGAAGATGCCGGCCCAGAGGTCGTAGCCGATGGGGCCGCGCGTGAAGATCAGCTGTGCGAGCAGGATGATCGTGAAGAGCGCCATCAGGCCGCCCGTGATGCGCTGGCTGAGCCAGTCGCGCAAACCGTAGTGAGCACCGACGACGATGCGCTTGGAGCCGTAATTCACAGACATGGTTGGCTCCTTCTCAGTACAGGCCGAACAGCTTGGCGCCGAGCACCACGGTGAGCAGGACGCTCAGTGCCAGCGTGACGACAGCCGAGGTGTGGCCGAATTCCTTGGTCACCGCCGCATGGCTCACGTCCATCCAGAGGTGGCGCAGGCCCGCGATGAAGTGGTGCAGGTAGGCCCAGATCAGCGCGAGTGCGACGAGCTTGAAGAACCATCCCGGAACGAAACCAAGGCCGCTGTTGAAGGCGGCCTTGAACCTGGCGAACGAATAGTCCGAAGAGAGCGAGGTGTCGAACATCCAGATGATGAACGGCAGCAGCAGGAACATGATCACGCCGCTGACGCGGTGCAGGATCGACACGATGCCGGCCGGCGGGAGCCGGTACGTCGTGAGATCGGTGAACGCATTGATGTTTCGGAATTCGCGACGCGGTGGCCGGGGGGGAGTTGCAAGCTCTGTCATTGAGGGGATGCTTTCGTGGCTTTGTGACTTGTTGGCTTGTTCTGAGAGCGAACGCTTTTGTTTCTTCTGCGGAAATGCAAACAACGCAAAATTCTATTGCAATGCACCATCGCGCATCGGCGCTGCCCGAGTCGGCGCACTGCGGCAGTGGGTTGCTATTGACTTCGTAGCATGTTGCGCGCGGTGTGCGGGCGATGCAAGGCGATTGAATCGATGTTCCATGTCGATGCGCTCTCAGCCCAGCTGATTGCGATAGTGGTGCGTGTCGGTGCGATAGAGGCCGCGGCGCAGCTCCATCGGCATGTCGTGGTACGTGTGCGCCACGCGCTCGACGCTCAAGAGCGGCATCTGCGGCGCCACGTCGAGCAGCAGGGCCTGCTCCGCATCGGGCAGCACGGCGCGGATCTTTTCTTCGGCGCGCACCATGCGCACGCCGAACTCGGTTTCGAAGAGCGAATACATCGGGCCGGGCCATGCGCGCAGCCGCTCGGCCGTGAGTCCCTTGAAGGGCGTGCCGGGGAGCCAGAGATCTTCGAGGATGGTCGGCACGCCCGCGTAGGCGAGCACGCGGCGCACCTGCAGCACGGCGTCGCCGGTGCGAAGGCCGAGCGCGCGCGCCACATCGGCCGACGCGCGCAGGCGCTTGCAGTCGACGATGGTGCGTTCGGCCGGGCCTTCGGTGTTCGGATCGCCCGCATCGGGCACCAGCTTGAGGAAGCGGTACTGCACATGCTGCTCGGCATGCGTGGCGACGAACGTGCCCTTGCCCTGGCGGCGCACCACCAGGTTTTCGGCCGCGAGTTCGTCGATGGCCTTGCGCACCGTGCCCTGGCTCACGCGATAGCGCACGGCCAGGTCCATCTCGCTGGGAATGGGTTCGCCCGGCTTCCACTCGCCCGCCTGCAGGCTCTGCAGGATCAAGGTCTTGATCTGCTGGTAGAGCGGACTGAAGGACGGCGTAGACGGCGCAGACGGTGTAGATGGCTCGTCGAGGGCGTTGGGGGTGTTCATGGCAGCGGTGGGTGCGCCGTGGCGGTGCCCCCGAGGATATCTTATATAAGACATAAGACGAGGCTCATTGAATCGGCTTAAAATGCGGGCCGGTCTCGCGCCGCGGGACACTGTTCCCCCGTCGGACCTTGGCGCCCCACGAGAGCGCCGACACCGTTTCATCACCTTCTGGAGTCTTCCCATGAGCAAAAAGCCCGTCCGCGTTGCCGTCACCGGTGCCGCCGGTCAAATCGGTTACGCCCTGTTGTTCCGTATCGCATCCGGCGAAATGCTCGGCAAAGACCAGCCGGTCATCCTGCAACTGCTCGAAATCCCCGACGAGAAGGCCCAGAAGGCGCTCAAGGGCGTGATGATGGAGTTGGACGACTGCGCCTTCCCGCTGCTGGCCGGCATGGAAGCCCACGGCGACCCGATGACCGCATTCAAGGACGCCGACTACGCCCTGCTGGTCGGCTCGCGTCCCCGCGGCCCCGGCATGGAGCGTGCCGAACTGCTGGCCGTGAACGGCGCCATCTTCACCGCGCAAGGCAAGGCACTGAACGCCGTCGCCAGCCGCAACGTCAAGGTTCTGGTGGTCGGCAACCCCGCCAACACCAACGCCTACATCGCCATGAAGAGCGCCCCTGACCTGCCGCGCAAGAACTTCACCGCCATGCTGCGCCTGGACCACAACCGCGCTGCCAGCCAGATCGCCGCCAAGACCGGCAAGGCCGTGGCCGACATCGAGAAGCTCACCGTCTGGGGCAACCACTCGCCCACGATGTACGCCGACTACCGCTTCGCCACCATCAACGGCGAAAGCGTCGCCAAGATGATCAACGACCAGGAATGGAACGCCAACACCTTCCTGCCGACCGTCGGCAAGCGCGGTGCGGCCATCATCGAAGCACGCGGCCTGTCGTCGGCTGCCTCGGCCGCCAACGCCGCCATCGACCACATGCGCGACTGGGCCCTGGGCACCAACGGCAAGTGGGTCACGATGGGCATCCCGTCGGATGGCCAGTACGGCATTCCGAAGGACGTGATGTTCGGCTTCCCGGTCACCTGCGAAAACGGTGAATACAAGCTGGTCGAAGGCCTGGAGATCGATGCATTCAGCCAGGAACGCATCAACAAGACCCTCGAAGAGCTCGAAGGCGAACGCGCCGGCGTCGCTCATCTGCTGTAAGCGCAATCCGCCGCATGCTCGACTGGAACCCCGCGCTCTACCGTCGCTACGAGGACGAGCGCACACGACCCGCACAGGAACTTCTGGCGCGGGTGCCATTGGCCGAAGCCGACCGCGTGGTCGACCTCGGCTGCGGGCCGGGCAACTCCACCGAGCTGCTGGTCAACCGGTTCCCGAAGGCACAAGCCCTCGGGACCGACAACTCCGAAGCCATGCTGGTCAGCGCGCGCGAGCGCCTGCCCGGCGCGCGCTTCGCGTTGAGCGACATCGCGACCTGGGCGCCGCAAGACCAAGCGCCCGACCTCATCTACGCCAACGCTTCCCTGCAATGGGTGCCGGATCACGAAACGCTGATCCCCCGCCTGTTCGACGCGCTGGCCCCGGGCGGCGTGCTCGCCGTCCAGATGCCCGACAACCGCCAGGAGCCGACGCACCGCCTGATGCGTGCGCTCGCGGCCGAAGCGCCCTGGGCAGAACCCATCGGCGATGCCGACCGGCTGCGCACCAAGCTGCTGCCGCTCGGCGGTTATTACGACCTGCTGGCCCCGCATGCGGCCAACGTCGATGTGTGGCACACGATCTACCAGCACCGCATGGCCGATGCGGCGTCCATCGTCGAATGGGTTCGCGGCACGGGCCTGAAGCCCTTCGTCGACCGGCTGCCGCCCGACCTGCAGGCGAGCTACCTCGCCGAATACGAGCGTCGCGTGAACGAGGCCTACCCGGCGCGCACCGACGGCAAGCGGCTGCTCGCGTTCCCGCGCATGTTCATCGTGGCTCAGAAAAAAGCATGACCAAAACGGTACACCCGGGTGAAGTGCTGCTCGGCGCGCAAGCCGGTGCGGTGACGCTGCCCGTGTGCGACCACTACAGCGGCGTCGAAGCGCGCATGAAGAAGAGCCTCGCGCTCCAGGCCGAGATGGCCGAGGAGTTCGGTGCCTGCGTGTTCGACGTCACCCTCGATTGCGAAGACGGCGCCCCGGTGGGCGGCGAGGCCGAGCATGCCGCGCTCGTCACCGAGCTGGCCCTCGCGGCCAAGCCCGGCATGCGTGTCGGCGTACGCGTCCACCCGGTCGACCATCCGGCCTTTGCCGGCGACGTGATCACCATCGCCGGACGTGCCGGCCAGCGGCTGAGCCACGTGATGGTGCCCAAGGTCGAATCGGTGGCCGACGTGCTGCAGGCCGTCGCCGCGCTCGAGGCGGCCGATGCCGATGCACTGCCGTTGCACGTGTTGATCGAATCGCCCTTGGCGGTGCACAACGCGTTTGAAATCGCCGCGCACCCGCGCGTGCAATCGCTCAGCTTCGGCCTCATGGATTTCGTGTCGGCGCACGCCGGCGCCATTCCCGCCGATGGAATGGGCGCGGCCGGGCAGTTCACCCATCCGCTGGTGGTGCGCGCCAAGCTGGCCATCGCCTCGGCGGCGCATGCCTACGGCAAGGTGCCCTCGCATTGCGTGGTGACCGAGTTCAACGACACCGATGCGATGCGCGTCGCTGCCCGCAAGGCGGCCACCGAATTCGGCTACACGCGCATGTGGAGCATCCACCCGAACCAGATCCGCCCGATCCTCGAGGCGTTTGCGCCCGACGAGGCGCAAATCCAGATTGCTACACAAATCATTGCAAAAGCCGCAGACGCGGATTGGGCGCCGACACAAATTGATGGCACATTGCACGACCGCGCGAGCTACCGCCACTTTTGGCAGGTTCTGACGCGCGCCCACGCAACAGGGCGCGCGTTGCCCCCCGAGGTGAAAGCCTGGTTTGCATTCGCGGCCTCCTGAAACGAAACCTTCGAACCCAGCCTCAAGGAAACCCACACATGAAGAAAATTGCCCTGATCGCCGCACTGGCCCTGGCTCTGCCGTTCGGTGCCATGGCACAGACGGCGGCGCCCGCCAAGCCGGCCACCAAGCCGGCCGCCAAGTCCACCGAAGCCAAGAAGGCGCCGCCCAAGCGCCAGGTCACCCGCAAGGCGGCCAAGGCTGTCGAGGAAGTCACGCCGATCGCCGACGAGACCAACGTCGTCCTCACCGACGCCGACCTGGAAGTTGCCAAGCGCGTGTCCACCGGCAAGGCCCAGTGCGAACTCGGCGCCGACGTGACCGTGACCGAAGACGAGAAGAAGCCCGGCTTCTTCAACGTGACCACCAAGGGCCTGAAGTACCGCATGCACCCGGTCGAAAGCCGCACCGGTGCCATCCGCCTCGAAGACCCGCGTGCCGGCGCCATGTGGCTCCAGCTGGGCAACAAGTCGATGCTGATGAACCAGAAGGCGGGCCTGCGCATCGCTGACGAATGCCAGACGGCAGCCCAGGTCGCCTTTGCCGAAGAGATGAAGAAGAACCCGCCGAAGAGCCTTTTCGAAGGCGCCGACCCGGCCAAGAAGTAAGAGCCCCCACCAGGGATGCGGCGCGGCTCTTGCTTGGCCGCCTGCATCCCGCCAGCCCAGTTTCCGGAGAAAAGAAGATGTTGCAAGCCTACGTTGACCATGTTGCCGAACGCGCCGCGCTCGGTATCCCGCCGCTACCCCTGAGCGCCAAGCAGACCTCTGAGGCGATCGAGCTCCTCAAGAGCGCGAACGAAAAGGACGGCGCCTTCCTGCTGGACCTGCTCACCTATCGCGTGCCTGCCGGCGTGGACGACGCGGCCAAGGTCAAGGCGAGCTACCTCGCAGCCGTGGCGCATGGCACCGAGAAGAGCGCGTTTCTCTCGCGCGCTCGCGCTACCGAATTGCTCGGCACCATGCTCGGCGGCTACAACATCAGCCCGATGATCGACCTGCTGGACGACGCCGAAGTCGGCGCCGTGGCGGCCGAGGGCCTGAAGAAAACCCTGTTGATGTTCGACCAGTTCCACGACGTCAAGGAAAAGGCCGACAAGGGCAATGCCAACGCCAAGGGCGTGCTGCAAAGCTGGGCCGATGCCGAGTGGTTCACCAGCCGCCCCGAAGTGCCCGAGAGCATCACCGTCAGCATCTTCAAGGTGGCTGGCGAAATCAACACCGACGACCTGTCGCCCGCACCCGATGCGACGACGCGTCCCGACATCCCGATGCACGCGCTCGCGATGCACAAGAACGCCCGCCCCGGCATCGTTCCCGAAGAAGACGGCAAGCGCGGCCCGGTGAAGTTCATCGAAGACCTGCGCGCGCGCGGCCATCTCGTGGCCTACGCCGGCGACGTGGTCGGCACGGGTTCGTCGCGCAAGAGCGCCACCAACTCGGTGCTGTGGTTCACCGGTGAAGACATCCCGTTCGTGCCGAACAAGCGTTTCGGCGGCGTGTGCCTCGGCGGCAAGATCGCGCCGATCTTCTACAACACGATGGAAGACTCGGGCGCACTGCCGATCGAGCTCGACGTGACGCAGATGAACATGGGCGACGTGGTCGAGCTGCGTCCCTACGAAGGCAAGGCGCTGAAAGACGGCAAGGTCATCGCTGAATTCGCCGTGAAGAGCGACGTGCTCTTCGACGAAGTGCGCGCCGGCGGCCGCATTCCTTTGATCATCGGCCGCGGCCTCACGGCCAAGGCGCGCGAAGCGCTGGGCCTGCCGGTCTCCACGCTGTTCCGCCTGCCGACCAGCCCCGTCGACACCAAGAAGGGCTACTCGCTGGCGCAGAAGATGGTCGGCCGCGCCTGCGGCCTGCCCGAAGGCACCGGCGTGCGCCCGGGCACCTACTGCGAACCCAAGATGACCTCGGTCGGCTCGCAGGACACCACCGGCCCGATGACGCGCGACGAACTGAAGGACCTGGCTTGCCTGGGCTTCTCGGCCGACCTCGTGATGCAGTCGTTCTGCCACACGGCGGCGTACCCGAAGAAGGTCGACGTCAAGATGCACCACGAACTCCCCGAGTTCATGGCCAACCGCGGCGGTGTGTCGCTGCGCCCGGGCGACGGCGTGATCCACAGCTGGCTCAACCGCCTGCTGACCCCCGACACCGTGGGCACCGGCGGCGACAGCCACACCCGCTTCCCGATCGGCATCAGCTTCCCCGCGGGCTCCGGCCTCGTGGCCTTCGCGGCCGCCACCGGCGTGATGCCGCTGGACATGCCCGAATCGGTGCTGGTGCGCTTCAAGGGCAAGATGCAGCCGGGCGTCACGCTGCGTGACCTGGTCAACGCGATTCCGCTGTACGCCATCAAGTCGGGGCTGCTGACCGTGGCCAAGCAGGGCAAGAAGAACATCTTCTCGGGCCGCATCCTGGAGATCGAAGGCCTGCCCGACCTGAAGGTGGAGCAAGCCTTCGAGCTGAGCGATGCCTCGGCCGAACGCTCGGCCGCCGGCTGCACGGTGCACCTGAACAAGGAACCGATCATCGAATACATCAACAGCAACATCACGCTGATGAAGTGGATGATTGCCGAAGGCTATGCCGATGCCCGCACGCTGTCACGCCGCATCGCCGCGCAGGAAGCCTGGCTTGCGGACCCGCAACTGCTCAAGGGCGACGACGACGCCGACTACGCCGCCGTCATCGAGATCGACCTGGCCGAGATCCACGAACCCATCGTGGCCTGCCCGAACGACCCCGACGACGTGAAGACGCTGAGCGACGTGGCCGGTGCCGTGATCGACGAAGTGTTCATCGGTTCGTGCATGACCAACATCGGCCACTTCCGCGCCGCATCGAAGCTGCTCGAAGGCAAGCGCGACATCCCGGTCAAGCTGTGGATCGCCCCGCCAACCAAGATGGACGCGCAGCAGCTCACCGAAGAAGGCCACTACGGGGTGTTCGGCAATGCCGGCGCCCGCACCGAAATGCCGGGCTGCTCGCTGTGCATGGGCAACCAGGCGCAGGTGCGCGAAGGCGCGACGGTGATGTCGACTAGCACCCGCAACTTCCCCAACCGCCTGGGCAAGAACACCAACGTGTACCTCGGCTCCGCCGAGCTGGCCGCGATTTGCTCGCGCCTGGGCCGCATCCCGACGCGCGAGGAATACATGGCCGCGACGGGCGTGCTCGATGCGTCGAGCAGCCAGATCTACCAGTACCTGAACTTCGACAAGATCGACGACTACAAGGTGGCGGAGACGGCCGCCGCCTGATCTTCTTCGGGCCAAGTCCAACGAAAAAGCCCCGCTTCGGCGGGGCTTTTTCTTGGGCGCTGCGTCTGCCGTCTGCCATGTCTATCCCGGCAGGTTCGGCTTGAGGTATTCCTCGCCCTTGAGCACCATCGTCGCGCCGGCCGGGCCACCCACGGCGTGGGGCAGCGACGTCAGCAGCGAGCTCGCGAAATCGCCGCGGTACATCTTGGCGCCCTGGTGGGTCAGGTTGGAGTTCGCGTCGATGTAGATCGATTCGCCCAGCCCCGACCACAGGCGGCAGAAGCCGTAGTCTTCCGAGAGGTAGCGGCGCGTCTCGGGATCGACCATCACGTCGAAGAACCGGTAGTGCAGGCCGTGGTCGGTCTCGCCGATGCTGTCAGGCACGTAGTTCAGGTCGGGGTAACTCGCCACAAGGCGCTCGAACACGGCTCGCTTGATCACCATGAAGCCGGTCGGTGCCTCTGTCATCTTCATGAAGCCGTCGGGCTGCACTTCGAGCTCGACCTGCGACGTGACCTCGGACGCCTTGGCGTTCACCGTGTAGCGGGTGAAGGTGGCCTCGAACTGCTGCTGCGTCGTGCCGGCGGGTACGCCTTCGGCGGGCCAGTTCTCGCGCTTGAGCGGGTAGACGCCGGCTGCGATGTCGTAGCCAGACAGCAGCAGCCGGAAAGCCGCCTGTGCGGAGAAGCCGATGTCGGCGTCGATCCAGAAAAGGTGTGTCCAGGCCGGATTGGCCAGGAACTGCGCCACGCAGTTGTTTCGTGCGCGCGTCACCAGGCTTTCGCCCTGGTGGAACAGCACCTGCATGCGCATGCCGGCGCGCTCCGATTCGATGGCGAAGTTCAGCAGCGAGGTCACGTAGTTCTGGAAGAACTTGCCGTCGTGGCTGGGCGACACGACCACGGGAAAAAACTGCCTAAGCTCGGAGGGGTCAAGCATGGAGGTCTCCGTTCATCGGGCGGGGCGCTGCATCAGGCCGAGCAGCAGGTTGTTGTAGACCTCGGTCGCTGCCGGGTTACCGGGGAGGTAGCGGTCGATCAGGCCGCGCTGGCGATCGCGATAGGCAACGGCCTGCGCATCGTGGGTGTCGATGGCCCCGAGCACCCTGGCGCTTCCGGCGGCCACGTCGTTGCCTTGGTAGTAGTAGCCCAGGTCCGCGCACAGGTGCGCGTTGTGCACCAGCGGGTAGCCCTGCCAGCAGGTCTCCAGGTAGAAGTAGTTGAGCGGGTTTTCCCATTGGTGGGAGACCACGATGTCGGTGTTCTGCGCGAGGAACACGGGTGTTTCATGCCGGCCAAGGAACACCGCCTTGTGCTGGCGGACCAGGTCGAGCTGGTTCATCAAAGTGATGAACTCCATGTTCTCCTTGGCCATCCGCTCGGCGTTGGTGACCTGCAGCAGCGCGATGGCGTCGGGTCGCGCGCGGTAGGACAGCTCGGCCACCAGGATCGGATAGAGGCAGAACTTCACGACGTTGATGTTCGGCTCCATCACGCTGAGCCGCCGCGGCCCGGCGTGGGGTCGGTACACGCCGGCGTCGGGCAGGGCGCGGGTGCGCTCGTCAAGGAACACCGGGCTCCAGACGAACGGGACGGCGCGCGCCTCGGTGCGGCGCAGCACTTCGAAGTAAGGCTGGCTGATGTTGGCGACCTGCGGAACCATCCAGATGTCGTCGTAGCGCTGGTTGACGTACAGGTTCTGTCCCCAGAGCGGCTTGTTGAACAGCATCGACTCCATGGCATGGACGTACTCGAAGCCGCAGCAATACGACACGAGGCGCGCGCCGCGCTGCTTGAGGTAGTCGGTCTGGGCCCCGTCGATCTGGCCGCCGAGCTCGATCAGAACGTCGACGCTGTCCTTGGCCGCCTCGAAGGTCACCGTGGGCCAGCGGGACTGGTCCCAGGGCAGGGCGGGGGTGATCGGGGTGGACGTGGTGTTGACCAGCACCACCGAGGCGACGTTAGGGCAGTGCTTGAGGGCTTCGGCCAGGAAGACGGCGTTTTGCTTGATGCCGTTGTTCCAGAGGGTCTCGGCCTCGTGGTGGAGGCCGATGGTGATGCCGATGCGCAGACCGGTGCTGGAGGACATAGGGATTTGCGAGGAATGCAGCCTGTTGGGGCGTCCTCGGTGAATGCCAAGGCAGGGGCCGCAATTTTATGGGGGTGCAACTTCCGCTGTCTCTTGGCGACAACAGCCGCGGCATGGGTGAAACAGCCTGCGTTGTATTTTGTGAACTAAATCATCCATTAAGAGGTTTCGACTGCTGCGCCGCATCAGGAATGTAAACGAATGCGTACATTTCAACATTCTTGTAAGTACCCGCGCGTGCTGCGCATGGCCTTGGCGATGGATTGCTAACCATCTTCCAGGCTCCGAACTGTCCTTTCCTCCGCGAACCGAGCTCGAATTCATGAACAAGTCGTATAGAAGTATCTGGAACGAATCCCTTGGCGCCTGGGTGGCGGTGAGCGAGCTCGAGAAAAGCAAGGGCAAAGCGAGCAAGCGCGGGCGTGTCGGGAGCATTCTTCAATGGACCCTGCTGTCTGTCTCGATCGCAATCGGCATGTATGGGGGGGTGGCAAATGCGCAGACTCTGAACTGTATCAATGCCACCAACGGCATCGATTGCCGACCCGGCAGCCAGGCCGGCCTGACGTTCACCTCGAACCCTGACAGCAATGCGGCCAATGAGGATCTTGTCCTGCGTGGCGGCGGCAATGGCGGCCAGGCGGTCAGAAACTTTTTCGTCGGCGCCGCCGACATCGCCAATCAGGCGAATATCACGATTGGTGACGCGGCGTACACCAACTCCACCACTTCGATCCTTGCCAACCACTTCCAGGTCGGCAACAGCGCTACCAGCGCCTCCGGCGCCAACAGTGCGGCCATCGGCATCAACGCCAAGGCGACCCAAGCGGACACCGTGGCGATCGGCAGCTCGGCCAACGCGCTGGCAGCGTCGGCGGTGGCTCTGGGCAATGGCGCGGCCGTTAGGGCGGGCGCGACCTCAGGCCTCGCGTTCGGAACCAATGCCAATGTCACCGGTGTCAATGCAGTGGCCATCGGCACTTCCGCCAACGCGCTGGCCGCCTCGGCGGTAGCGCTCGGTAACGCGGCGAATGCGTATGGGACGGAAGCGGTCGCCATCGGCTCGGGCGCACGGGCCAACAACCTCGGCACTGCGATCGGCTCCGGCTCCAATGCGGCCTACGCCAACAGCGTCGCGCTTGGCACGGGCAGCGTGACCGGCGCCGCGGCGCCCACGGGCAATGGCTTCCTCACCGGCACCGGTGCGCCGGCGTCCGAAGTGTCGGTGGGTTCGGCTTCCGCTCAGCGGCGCATCACGAACGTGGCCGACGGCTCGGCGCCCCAGGACGCAGTGACGGTCGCGCAGTTGAGCACGGGCATGAGCACGACGGCCAGCAACATCAATAGCCTGTCCACCTCGACGTCGTCTGGCCTGAGCACTGCTTCCAGCGGAATCTCGAGTCTGTCCACGGGTCTGAGTTCGACCACCAGCAGCGTCCGCAGCCTGTCCACTTCAACCTCGAGTGGTCTGAGTACGGCCACCAGCAGCGTCAGCAGCCTTTCGACCTCCACGTCATCAGGTCTGAGCACCGCCACCAGCGGCATTTCTAGCCTCTCGACCGGCCTGAGCACCGCCAACAGCAGCGTGAGCAGCCTTTCGACTTCGACGTCGTCGGGTTTGAGCACGGCCAACAGCAGCGTGAGCAGCCTGTCGACCTCGACGTCGTCGGGTCTGAGCACGGCTACCAGTGGCATTTCGAGCCTCTCTACCGGTCTGAGCTCGACCAACAGCAGCGTCAGCAGCCTTTCCACGGGCTTGAGCACCACGAACAGCAGCGCGAGCAGCCTGTCGACTTCGACGTCGAGTGGTCTGAGCACGGCCACAAGCAGCATTGGCAGCCTGTCGACTTCCACATCGTCGGGCTTGAGCACGGCCACCAGCGGTATCTCCAGCTTGTCCACGGGGCTGAGCACGACGAACAGCAGTATCGGCAGCCTGTCGACTTCGACGTCCAGCGGTTTGAGCACCGCCACGAGCAGGATCGGCAGCCTGTCGACCTCCACGTCTTCTGGCTTGAGCACGGCGACCAGCGGTATCTCCAGCTTGTCCACGGGTTTGAGCACGACGAATAGCAGCGTGAGCAGCCTGTCGACTTCGACTTCGAGTGGCTTGAGCACGGCCAGCAGCAGTATCAGCAGCCTGTCGACCTCCACCTCGTCGGGTCTGAGCACGGCGACGAGTGGCATCTCGAGCCTCTCGACCGGCCTGAGCTCGACCAACAGCAGCGTCAGCAGCCTCTCCACAGGGTTGAGTTCCTCCGCCAGCGGCATCTCCAGCCTGTCGACTTCGACGTCGTCGGGTCTGAGCACCGCTACGAGCAGCATCAGCAGCCTCTCGACCTCGACCTCGTCCGGCCTGAGCACCGCC
>NZ_JXQQ01000138.1 GCF_000834655.1 Variovorax paradoxus | reverse complement strand
GGCCCGCGCCGGTCGGCCAGGCGCCCGGCCAGCGGCGCCGCGAGCGCGCCCGCCGCACCGGCCAGCCCGAAGGCGCCTGCCGCCGCGCTGCCCAGGTGGAAGGGCTCGCCGTGCAGCATCACCGCCAGCGTCGACCAGAACGCGCTGAAGCCCACTGCCAGCAGCGCCTGCGCCAGTGCCGCGCGGCGCAGCGTGCCGTGGCGCGACCACAGCGTGCCCAGCGAACCGAGCAGCGCGCCGTAGGCCAGGTGCGTGGTCGGCCGGAAGCGCGGCAGGCCGCGCCAGGCGGCAGCGCCGATGAGCGCGATGCTGGCCGCCGCCGCGATGAACATCGCGCGCCAGCCGAAGTGTTCGGCCACGAACCCGCTCACCACGCGCGACAGGAGGATGCCCAGCAGCAGCCCCGTCATCACCGTGCCGACGGTCTTGCCGCGCGAGGCTTCGGGGGCGAGCGTGGCGGCGGCGGGCACGATGTCCTGCGCCATCGTGGCTGCGAGGCCGATGGCCAGGCTGGCGGCGAGCAGCACGCCGATCGACGGCGCGGCGCCGGCCACCAGCAGCGCGGCGCACAGGGCGGCCGCCTTGATCAGCACGATGCGGCGCCGGTCGAAGCGATCGCCCAGCGGCGCCAGCAGCAGGATGCCGAGCGCGTAGCCCAGCTGTGTGAGCGTGGGAATGAAGCCGACAGCGCGGGCCGAGGCGCCGATGTCGGCGCCCAGCACGCCGAGCATCGGCTGCGCGTAGTAGAGCGACGCCACCGACAGGCCCGCGCCGGTGGCCAGCAGCAGCACCAGCGAGGCCGGCAGCGCCTGGCCGTGCGGTGCGGCGCCGGGATGGGCATGCATTGTTTGAATGGAAGACATGGTGATAACCCTTGGTTTTTCTGGCTAGTGCTGAAATGTGCTCCTCTCGAAGATGACTTGGTAGCCCTGCGGATTGCACAATGTCTATACGTAGCGCGCATAAAGAACGACGACATGCCCAATTCACCTCCCGCAGCCGACCGCATCGAGCTGATGCAGACCTTCGTCCACATCGTCGAGGCCGGCAGCCTCTCGGCCGCCGCGGTGCGGATGGGCGCGACCCAGCCCACCGTGAGCCGCCGGCTGCAGGCGCTGGAGCGCTCGCTGGGGGTGCGGCTCTTGCGCCGCTCCACGCACGCCATGAAGCTCACCGAAGACGGCGAGCGCTGCTACGAGGGCGCGAGGGAACTGATCGCCAGCTGGCGCGCCTTCGAGGCCGACCTGCGCGGCGTGGGCGACGAGCCCGAGGGCACGCTGCGCGTGGTGGCGCCGCATGCGCTGGGGCAACTGCTGCTGGTCGGCCCGCTGGCCGACTACCTGCGCGCCTACCCGCGGGTGTCGGTCGAATGGCTGCTGCACGACCGCCGGCCCGATTTCATTGCCGAGGGCGTCGATTGCGCAATCCAGGTCGGCGAGGTGACCGACACCATGGCCGTGGCCATCAAGCTCTCGGAAGTGCCGCGCGTGGTGGTTGCCGCGCCCTCGGTGCTGGCTGGGCGAGAGCCTCCCACGCACGCCTCGGAACTGGCCGTGCTGCCCTGGCTCGCGCTGCGCACTTTCTATCGCAACGAGGTGCAGCTCACGCACCGGCCGAGCGGCGAGCTCGCGCGGGTGCCGATCCGCCCGCGCATGAGCACCGACAGCCTCTTTGCGCTGCACAGCGCGGCGGTCATGGGGCTGGGTGCCTGCATCGGCTCGGCCTGGCTCATGAACGACGACATCGCCGCCGGGAGGCTGGTGCAGCTCGCGCCGCAATGGCATGCGGCGCCGCTGCCCGTGTACCTGACCTATTCGCCCGCGCGCTTCCAGCCGGCGCGCCTGCGTCGCTTCATCGAGATGGTGCGGCTGGCAATGGCCGACCCGACTGGCCGCGCCTGGGAGGTCAGGGCGTCGTCCTGATGCCGCAGCCGCCCAGCACGAAGGCCACCAGCTCGCGCGCGATGGGCTCGCGGTCGATGGGCGCGTCGGGCGGCAGGCCCAGCATCACGCGCGTCTGGATCGCGTAGTCGGCGTAGCTCTGGGTCATGGCCCAGATGTGCATGAGGAGGATGCGCGCATCGAGCGGACGCATCTGCCCGCGTGCGATCCAGCCATTGATGATGTCCACCTTCTTCTGCGTCCAGGCGCGGGCGTTGGGCCAGTAGCGGTCGAGGTTGCGGCCGCCGTCGAGGATCTCGCGGGTGAAGATGCGCGACATCTCGGGGCTGTCGATGGCGTGGTCGAGCTTCTTGCGGATGTAGTCGCCCAGCACGGTGGCCGGGTCGCTCGCGTCCTCGAACGAGAACACCACCTTCCAGGCGTGCAGCACCTGCATGAGCAGCTCTTCGTAGAGCTCTTCCTTGCCGGCGATGTAGTAGTGCAGCTGGGGCTTGGTGAGGCCGGCGCGCGCGGCGATGGCCTGGGTCGAGGTGCCCTTCAGGCCATGCAGGCTGAACTCGGCCACCGCCGCGGTGCGGATGGCGGCCATGATGCGCTCGCGCCCCGGGCGTGCGCGCGACAGCGGGCCGTCGGGGGCAGGCATTTCCTGGGCGGTGGAGGGGGGCAGGGCGGCGGTGTCGGAGGTCATTGCGGGGTCAGCGGGGTCAGCCGGGAAGGCGGCGGCGAGGCGCCCGGCCGATGGTAATCCTTGGGCGCATGGCCGCATGCCGTGCCGGCATGGCGGCGGGGCGCATGCGGGCATGGTTCATGTATCTTCCTCGCCGCTTCCAGAAATTCACCTCAGACCAAGGAGTCTTCCATGTACCTTTCTCCCCGTTTCAGGGCCTTCGCCGCAGGCGCCGCCCTGCTGGCCGCCAGCGCACTCGCGCAGGCGCAGCAACTGCCGAACGTGGTGATCCTGGCCACCGGCGGCACCATCGCCGGCGCCGGCGCCTCGGCCGTCAACAGCGCCACCTACGCGGCCGCCAAGGTCGGCGTCGACAAGCTCATCGCCGGCCTGCCCGAGCTCTCCAAGGTCGCCAACGTGCGCGGCGAGCAGGTGTTCCAGGTCGCATCGGAAAGCCTCACCAACGACAACCTGCTGACGCTGGCCAAGCGCGTCTCGGCGCTCTCGAAGCAGTCGGACGTCGATGGCATCGTCATCACCCACGGCACCGACACGCTGGAAGAAACCGCGTACTTCCTCACCCTGACGGTGCACACCAACAAGCCGATCGTCGTGGTCGGCTCGATGCGTCCGGGCACGGCCCTCTCGGCCGACGGCGCGCTCAACCTGTACGACGCGGTGAACGTGGCGGGCAGCAAGGACGCCGTGGGCAAGGGCGTGCTGGTGACGATGAGCGACAACATCGACAGCGGCCGCGACGTCAGCAAGAACGTCAACATCAAGACCAGCGCGTTCTCCAGCCAGTGGGGTCCGCTGGGCATGATCGTCGAGGGCAAGAACTACTGGTTCCGTGCGCCGGTCAAGCGCCACACCATGAACTCCGAATTCGACATCGACAGCATCAACGCGCTGCCCCCGGTCGAGATCGCGATGGGCTACGAAGGCGTGTCGTCGGTGGCCATCGACGCGATCGCAAAGAGCGGCGCCAAGGCGCTGATCCATGGCGGCACGGGCAATGGCTCGGTGGCCGACCGGATCGTGCCGAACCTGCAGAAGGCGCGCACCGACGGCGTGATCGTGATCCGCAGCTCGCGCGTGCCCGACGGCTTCGTGATCCGCAACGCCGAGCAGCCCGACGACAAGTACGACTGGGTGGTGGCGCACGACCTGCGTCCGCAGAAGGCGCGCATCCTAGCGATGGTGGCCCTGACCAAGACCAGCAACACCAAGGAATTGCAGCGCATCTTCTGGGAGTATTGATCTCCCCCAGGCTTGCTCGCTTCGCGTAGCCGCCTACCCCCTTCCGGGGGCAACACCTGCGGCCCGGCAAGGCCGGTTCCGCGGTGTTTCCGGCGAAGACGCGCGGGCGATGCTCAGGCCGGTGCGCGCCGCTGCTTGCGGTGCCGCGCGTATTCCAGGCTGCTCACGCACACGAGCAGCCAAGCGAAGCCGGTCAGGAGACCGGCCACCACGTCGCTCGCGAAGTGCACCTGCAGAAAGATGCGGCTGCACGCGATGGTCAGGATGGCGCCCACGGCCGCCATGGCCGCCGGCACATGCCAGCGCGCCGGCAGCGTGCGCAGCGCCAAGTACAGCAGCATTCCGTAACTCACGATCGCGCCCGCGCTGTGTCCGCTCGGGAAGCTGTAGCTCGTCTCGAACGCCAGTCCGTGGTCGTGCACCGGCCGCGCCCGCTCGAAGATGTGCTTGAGCGCGGGGTTCAGCAGCACGATGCCGCCGAGCGCCATCACCCAGCCCAGCGCGAGGCCGTGGTGCGCATGGCGCCACAGCACCGCGGCGACCACCAGGCACACCGGCGCGAGAAAGGCGAAGTCGCCCAGGTGGGTGAGCCAGCTGAAGGCGACGAGCGCCGTCCACGGCACGTGGGTGCCGATGGCATCGGTCAGCGCCTGGTCGGCCCGGCCCATCGAGTGACCGTCGGACAGATTCGACGCGATCCATGCGAACACGCTGGCCGCGGCCAGGATCAGCAGGAACCCGGCCGCGAGGCCGGCGGCGATGCGCGGCTCGCTGGGCTCTTCGGCATCGAGCGTCTTGAAATGGCGGCGCTGCAACGTCCAGCAGACGGCACCGGCGCCGAGCACCGACACGGTCCAGATCGAGAGAAACCAGCCCAGCGCATGGGCGCCGAGTTGCTGGGCAAGGAGAACGAGAGGAGGAGTGAGAGGGGAAGCTTCCAACGGCATGCGGCTGCACCCTAAGGGGGCGTCGCGCTGCTGGCAAGAGAAAGCGGGAATACTTTGGCGCACTCGAAGGCTTTGTCGGCGGCGCTGTAGTCCCAGCGCTCCACGCGGCAGGCGCGCGTGCCGGCGGCCATGTCCAGGCGCACCACGTTCACCGAATTCGGAAAGCCGGCGCGCACGCGATGCGACACCGCGGTGCCCGCCTGCACGGCGAACGCGGTGCGCTTGCAGCCCGAGAACGCGTCGTGCAGCGAGCGCACGTAGGGCAGGTGGATGTGGCCGCCCAGGATCAGGTCGACACCCGCTTCGGACCAGCGCGCCACCGCCCGCTCGCGCCCGTGCAGGCGGTTCGACATGTCTTCCTGCCGCGTGACCATGACCGGCTGGTGCGTCACCACCACGCGCAGCTGCGAGGGCGTTGCCGCAGCAAGGCGCGCCGCCACCCGCTCGACCTGCGCTGACGAGACCACGCCGTCTTCATGCCGGTACCAGCGCGTGGTGTTCACGGTGACGACCAGCCACTCGTCGGACGCGAAAACCGGCTCCAGGTCGTCGCCGAAGGCCTCCTTGTAGCGGCCGTAGGGCGAGAAGCAGCGCGCTGCGAGCTGGTAGAGCGGAATGTCGTGGTTCCCCGGAATGACGAGCGTGGCAGGCGCCGCCAGCCGGCCGACGAAGGCGCGCGCCGCCGCGAACTGCACGCGCGTGGCGCGCTGGGTGATGTCGCCCGACATCACCACCACCTGCGGCGCCAGCGCCTGCGCAAACCGCTCGAGCGCCTGCAGCACCTCGGGCCGTTCGGTGCCGAAATGCGGATCGGAGATCTGCAGCAGGCAGGCGGTCATTGCTTGGCCGCCTCCAGCTCGGGCGCGACGTCGGGCCGCACCAGCCACAGCGGCTCGGGCGACACGCGGAACAGGAGCGGCATGTCGGTCCATGCGATCTCGCCGTCGGTCGCCACCTTGACACGGCGGGGCGCCCGCAGGCGGCCGGCCTTCACCGTCATCGATTCGAAGGGGAAGCTCAGCACCTGGTCGGCGTTGCCCAGCTTGCCGAGCGCGCCGCGCACCAGCAGCCCCGGCATGGACATCACCCCGACCGGCTTGAGCGCAATCGCCGCGAGCTGCCCCTGCTCGGGCGCATCGGCATGTTCGATGCCCACCTGCAAGAGCTGCAGCGGGTTGTTGCCCACGAAAAGGGTGGGCGTGCGGATGTCCTTTTCCTGCCCGCGCCAGGCCATGCGCAGGTTCCAGTGCCGGTGGCGGCCGCGCATCACCGTCAGGAGGCCCGCGAAGAACGCGATCCAGCGGCTGCGGCCGTAGCGCGCCTTGTAGGTCTCGCGCTCTTCCAGCAGCTCGGCGTACAGGCCCATGCTGGCATTCACCAGGAAGACCCGGTCGTTGACCAGCCCCACCTGCACGGCCCGCGGCTGCTCGGCCAGCAGCACCTGCAGCGCCTCGGCCGTGTCGCGCGGAATGCCGTGGGTGCGGCTGAAGTAGTTGAAGGTGCCCTGCGGCAGCACCCCGAAGGCGCAGCCGCTGCCAAGGGTGGCCTGCGCCACCGCATTGATGGTGCCGTCGCCGCCCGCCGCCACCACCACGCCGCCCACGGCGCGGGCGCGCTCGACGGCTTCGCGCGCCAGCGCCTGCACCCGGCCGGGCCCGTCGATCACGAAGATGCGGTGCTTGCGGCCGGCCGCGGCAAAGCCTTCCTCGATGACCTGGCGGGCTTCGGCTGCGCTCTCGCTGCCGGAGCCGGCATTGAGCACGATGAAAAACGGGGCGTTCGGGCCGATGTGGGGCGGTTGCATGTCTGTGGGGCGGGGAAAAGGCAGGCCCGGAAGGGCTCTGTGAAGGGCTGCCGCGTGCGGCCGGCCCACGGTTGTCGCATGCCCGGAGGGGCGGCGGGAGCGGCCGGCATCCCGGCCGGCTGTGGGAGAGTTGCCCTCCGCCCGTAAAATCGTCCGCTTTCGCGGCGCACTGCCGCGCTACCGTCCAAATGTCCGGCCTGCGCCGGCCAGCTTCATGTTGACCTTCCAGCAAATCATTCTCAAACTGCAGTCGTACTGGGCCGACAAGGGCTGCGCGCTGCTGCAACCGTACGACATGGAGGTGGGCGCGGGCACCTCGCACACCGCCACCTTCCTCAGGGCCCTGGGCCCGGAGCCCTGGAAAGCCGCCTACGTGCAGCCCAGCCGCCGCCCCAAGGACGGCCGCTACGGCGAGAACCCCAACCGCCTGCAGCACTACTACCAATACCAGGTCGTGCTCAAGCCCGCGCCGAGCAACATCCTGGAGCTCTACCTCGGCAGCCTCGAGGCCCTGGGCTTCGACCTGAAGAAGAACGACATCCGCTTCGTCGAGGACGACTGGGAGAACCCCACGCTCGGCGCCTGGGGCCTGGGCTGGGAAGTCTGGCTCAACGGCATGGAGGTGACGCAGTTCACCTACTTCCAGCAGGTCGGCGGCATCGACTGCAAGCCGATCACCGGCGAAATCACCTACGGCCTGGAGCGCCTGGCCATGTACCTGCAGGGCGTGGACAACGTCTACAACCTGACCTGGACCGAGGGCCTGAGCTACGGCGATGTGTACAAGCAGAACGAGGTCGAGCAGTCGACCTACAACTTCGAGCACAGCGACGCCGAGTTCCTGTTCACCGCCTTCAACGCGCACGAGAAGCAGGCCAAGCACCTCATGACCGAGCAGCTCGCGTTGCCGGCCTACGAGCAGGTGCTCAAGGCCGCGCACAGCTTCAACCTGCTGGATGCGCGCGGCGCCATCAGCGTGACCGAGCGCGCCGCCTACATCGGCCGCATCCGCAACCTCGCGCGCAGCGTGGCGCAGAGCTACTACGACAGCCGCGAGCGCCTGGGCTTCCCGATGGCGCCGCGCGAATGGGTCGCGCAGATGCCCCCGAAGAAAGCCGCCTGAGCGATGACGACTCCCATGAACAACAAGAACTCCCTGCTGGTCGAACTGTTTGTCGAAGAGCTGCCGCCCAAGGCACTGAAGAAGCTCGGCGATGCCTTCGCGGGCGTGCTGCGCGACCAGCTCGTGGCGCAAGGCCTGGCAGAAGCTGGCTCGGTGCTCACCGCCTACGCCTCGCCGCGCCGCCTGGCCGCTCACCTCACGCACGTGGCCGAGGGCGCCGCCGACAAGGCCGTGTCGCAAAAGCTCATGCCCGTGGCCGTGGGGCTCGATGCCTCGGGCCAGCCGACGCCCGCAATGCTCAAGCGCCTGGGCGCGCTCGGCGCCGACGCCTCGGCCGTGCCGGGCCTGAAGCGCGCGATGGACGGCAAGGCCGAAGCGCTCTTCTACGAAAGCACCGCCAAGGGCGCGACGCTGGCCGAGGGCCTGCAGAAGGCGCTGGCCGAAGCCATCGCGAAGCTGCCGATCCCCAAGGTCATGAGCTACCAGCTCGAAAGCGGCTGCGAGCTGCCGGGCTGGAGCAGCGTGAGCTTCGTGCGCCCCGCGCACGGCCTCGTGGCGCTGCACGGCGACACCGTGGTGCCGATCGAGGCGCTGGGCCTCCAGGCCGGCCGCGAGACGCACGGCCACCGCTTCGAGGCGGCGGTCGATCCGGTCGTGCTGCGCGATGCCAACAGCTATGCGCTGCAACTGCAGGACGAGGGCGCGGTCATCGCGAGCTTCGAGGCTCGCCGCGCCGAAATCGCGCGCCAGCTCGCAGCGGCCGCGGTCAAGGTCGGCGGCGGCTCGGTGCCGATCCACGACGACGCGCTGCTCGACGAAGTGACCGCGCTGGTCGAACGCCCCAACGTGCTGGTCTGCAGCTTCGAGCGCGAGTTCCTTGAAGTGCCGCAGGAGTGCCTCATCCTGACGATGAAGGCCAACCAGAAGTACTTTCCGCTGCTCGACGCACAAGCCAAGCTCACCAACAAGTTCCTGGTGGTGAGCAACATCAGCCCCGATGACGCGAGCGCGGTCATCGAAGGCAACGAGCGCGTGGTGCGCCCGCGCCTGGCCGATGCCAAGTTCTTCTTCGACCAGGACCGCAAGAAGTCGCTGGCCTCGCGCGTCGAGTCGCTGGGCAAGGTGGTCTATCACAACAAGCTGGGCACACAGGGCGAGCGCGTGCAGCGGGTGATGCACATCGCGCGCGCGATCGCGGAACGCTTGGCAGAGAAACTGGGCGATGGGAAGGTCGCCGCACAGGCCACGCAGGCCGCCCAACTGGCCAAGGCCGACCTCGTGACCGACATGGTCGGCGAGTTTCCCGAGCTGCAGGGCACGATGGGCCGTTACTACGCGCTGCACGACGGCCTCGATGCCGCGGTGGCCGATGCGATCGAAGACCACTACAAGCCGCGCTTCGCCGGCGACGAGCTGCCGCGCAACAACGTCGGTCTCGTGGTCGCGCTGGCCGACAAGCTCGAGACGCTGGTCGGCATGTTCGGCATCGGCAACCTGCCCACCGGCGACCGCGACCCGTTCGCGCTGCGCCGCCATGCGCTGGGCGTGATCCGCATGCTGGTCGAGAAAGACCTCGCGCTGGGGCTCGACGCCCTGCTCCAGGACGCCGCCGCGCAGTTCGGCGCCATCGCCGGTTTCGACAGCAGCAAGGCCACGGTCGAGCTGCGCGATTTCATTCTCGACCGCCTCGCCGGGAGCCTGCGCGAGCAGGGCGCGAGCGCGCAGGAAGTCGATGCCGTGCTGGCCCCGCTGCCGCAGCGCCTGGGCGAAGTGCCCAAGCTGCTGGCCGCCGTGCGCGCCTTCGCCGCACTGCCGGCCGCTGCCGCACTGGCCGCTGCCAACAAGCGCATCGGCAACATCCTCAAGAAGGCGCCCGAGGCCGACGCGCATGTGAGCGAGCTGCTGCTGCAGGAGCCCGCCGAGAAGGCGCTGCACGCGGCGATGGCCAAGGTCGTCCCCGCCGCCAACGCCCAGTTCGAAGCCGGCGACTACACCGCCTCGCTGCAGACGCTGGCCGCGCTGCGCGAGCCGGTCGATGCCTTCTTCGACGGCGTGATGGTCAATGCCGAGCAGGCCGATTTGCGGCTCAACCGCCTGGGCCTGCTGATGTCGCTGCATGCCGCGATGAACCGCGTGGCGCAGCTCGAGCGGCTGGCCGTCTGAGGCCCGCCGCTCGATAATTGCGCATGAACCGGCAACAGCAACTGGATCAGTTTTCCCTCGCCGTACATCGGCGAGCGATGGCTGCCGTTCGCCGCGAACCCGCGTTGCGCGATCAGGCGCGATTGACGTTGATGCGCTGGCGCCAGCAGTCGGGTGCGACGCGTTCGGATGCGTTGTGGGATGAGTGGGAACAGCTTCTCGCGAGCGACGTCAGCGTCCTCGAGAGTGCCGCGCTTGTCGAGTCTGAACATGGGCAACTCATGCGCAGCGTATCTCCGCTGGGCTGCCTCGTTCCGCAAAGCGAAAGAATGGCATTGCTCAAGCAGGCGCGCGAACGCGCCGCATTGCAATGAATCTCGACGAACTGCAGCACGTGCTGCGAGCCTCCGCGGCGATCTCGAAGGAAAACTCCCTTGTCGTCGTGGGCAGTCAAGCTGTGCTGCTCCTTCTCGAACATCCGCCCGAAGCGCTGCTGGTGTCGCGCGAGATCGATCTTTATCCGGCTCTGCATCCCGAGCGTGCGGACCTGATCGACGGCGCCATCGGCATGCACTCGAGCTTCCATGAAACCTTCGGCTATTTCGCCGACGGCGTCGGGCCGGAGACTGCGGTCATGCCTGCAGATTGGATGAGCCGGGCAAGCCTGCACTACGTCGGCGACATCACGGCCATCTGTCCGGACCGGCGCAAGCTGGAGTCTGAAAGGACTGCCCCATGAAACTCGTCATCCTCGACCGCAACGGCACGATCAACGTGCACCGCGAAGACTTCGTCAAGAGCGACATCGAGTGGACGCCACTGCCCGGTGCGCTGGAGGCGGTCGCGCGGCTGAACCATGCGGGTTGGCACGTGGTGATCGCGTCGAACCAGTCGGGCCTGGGCCGGGGGCTCTTCGACATGGCCTCGCTCAACGCCATGCACGCCAAGATGCACAAGATGCTCGCGGCGGTGGGCGGCAAGGTCGATGCGGTGTTCTATTGCCCGCACAGCCCCGACGAGAACTGCGACTGCCGCAAGCCCAAGCCGGGCCTGTTCCTGCAGATCGGCGACCGCTACGGCATCGACCTGAAGGGCGTGCCGACCGCGGGCGACAGCCTGCGCGACCTGCAGGCGGGCGCCGCTGCCGGCTGCGAGCCGCACCTGCTGCTCACGGGCATGGGCGCGGCCTGCATCGGCGTGGACCCGCTGCCTCCCGAATACCCGGCGAACACGATGGTTCACGAGAACCTCGCCGCCTTTGTCGATTTCCTGCTCGCGCGCGAAGCGCGGGCCGCACTGCAGGTGGCTGTCTGATGGCGTTTCTCCGTTCCGTTGTCCATGCACTGTGGATGCTTGTCACCGTGGTGCCGTGGGGCATCATCATGTGCGTCAGTTCGATCTGGAAGCGCGGTATTCCGCTCTACTGGATGGCCGAGCAATGGCTCAGCTGGGCCATCGGCGGCGCACGCGTGCTGCTGGGCATCAAGACGCGCGTGACCGGCATGGAGAACCTGCCCACCGACAAGCTCGCCGGCGCGATCCTGCTGGTCAAGCACCAGTCCACGCTCGAGACCTTCCTCATGCCCACGCTGATGCCGCACCCGCTGGCCTACGTGTTCAAGAAAGAGCTGATCTACGTGCCGTTCTTCGGCTGGGCGATGGCGCGGCTGGACATGATCCACATCGACCGCAGCCAGCGCGCACAGGCCTTCAACAAGGTGGTGAACCAGGGCCGCAAGCTGCTTGCGCAGGGCATCTGGATCATCATGTTCCCCGAAGGCACGCGCATTCCGCGCGGCCAGAAGGGCACCTACAAGAGCGGCGGCACGCGGCTGGCTTGTGAGACTGGCGTGCCGGTGATCCCGATCGCCGTCACCTCGGCCAAGGTCTGGCCGCGCAAGGCGTTCATCAAGCGCCCGGGCGTGGTCGACGTGTCGATCGGACCGGCGATCTCCAGCGTGGGCCGCAAGCCCGACGAACTGATGCGCGAGGTCGAAGCGTGGATCGAAGCGGAGATGCACCGGCTCGATCCCGAGGCCTACCGTTAGAAGGAACAGGGGACGCCAGATGCAGGGGCTGCTGCAGTTCACGATGGATCTGTTCGAGGGGCTGGGCAGCGAGTTCGCAAAGCCCGAGCCGCCCGCGCCGCGCCCGAAGAAGGTTCGCAAGGCTGCGCCGCCCGTCGCGGCGCCGTTGCCCTTCGCACCGCCTGCGCCGGAAGAGATCAAGAGCACCGGTCCGGCACTCCCGGCGGTCCCGCTGCGCGACACGCTGACGCTCGCGAGCTTCATCCATCCGCAGGCCACGCGCGAACTCGTGCTGGGCTCGGCGCGCGTGGGCTACGAATTCAAGCGCGGCAAGCGCAAGACCATCGGCTTCCTGGTCGGTGCCGAAGGGCTGTCGGTGCGCGCGCCGCGCTGGGTCGCGCTGCGCGATGTCGATGCCGCCGTGCGCGAGAAGGCCGACTGGATCCTGCGCAAGCTCCAGGAAACGCAGCAGCGCCACGCGCGGGTCGAGGCCACGCGCATTGAGTGGAAGGACGGCGCCGCATTTCCGTTCATGGGCGAGCCGGTCGTGATCCGCCTCGATCCGAAGCATGGCTTTGCCAGCGTCGGCGGCACGCTCGACGAGGCCGAAGCCCCGGGCGGCCCGCGCATCCTGCGCCTGGCCGTTGCGCAGAACGCCGAGCCCTCGCAGATACGCGATGCCGCGCAGGCCTGGCTCATGCGGCAGGCGCGCAAGCTCTTCATCGAGCGGCTCGACCATTTCGCGCCGCTCTTGGGCGTGCGCTGGCAGAAGCTGTCGCTGTCGAACGCGGCCACGCGCTGGGGCAGCGCGAGCGCGGATGGATCGCTGCGGCTGAACTGGCGGCTCATTCATTTCCGCCTGCCGGTGATCGACTACGTGGTGGCGCACGAGCTGGCCCACCTGCGCGTGATGGACCATTCGCACCGCTTCTGGGAAACCGTGGAGAGCGTGGTGCCCGACTACGACGTGCTGCGCCAGCAGCTCAAGGACGAAACCGTTCCGCGCTGGAACTGAGGGTGCCGTTTCGTTCGTTCGACCAAGGACCGTTCGGGCTGAGCTTGTCGAAGCCTTGCACGAGGCTTCGACAAGCTCAGCCCGAACGGCCTTGCGGCAGTTTTCTATGACGCTTCGCGCTATTCCTTGACCGACCCGGTCATCCCCGAGACGTAGTACTCGACGAAGAACGAGTAGATGAACGCTACCGGCAGGGAGCCCAGCAGCGCGCCGGCCATGAGTGGCCCCCACTGGTACACGTCACCCTGCACCAGCTCGGTCACCACGCCCACCGGCAGCGTCTTCACCTCCGACGACGAGATGAAGGTGAGCGCGTAGATGAACTCGTTCCACGACAGCGTGAACGCGAAGATGCCCGCCGAGATGAGCCCGGGCACCGCGAGCGGCAGCACGATCTTCACGAGGATCTGCCAGCGGCTCGCGCCGTCGATGAGCGCGCATTCTTCGAGCTCCGCCGGGATCGAGCGGAAGTAGCCCATCAGGAGCCAGGTGCAGAAGGGAATGAGGAAGGTCGGGTAGGTGAGGATCAGCGCCCAGCGCGTGTCGAAGAGGCCGAGGTTGAACACCACGTTCGCCAGCGGAATGAACAGGATCGACGGCGGCACCATGTACGCGAGAAAGATCGAGAGCCCCACATGCTTCGATCCCTTGAAGCGCAGCCGCTCGATGGCGTAGGCCGCGAACACCGAGGCCGCGAGCGAGACGAAGGTGGACACCACCGACACCAGCACCGTGTTCCACAGCCACTGCGGGTACGAGGTCTCGAACAGCAACTTGTGGAAATGCGAGAGCGTCGGGTTGATCACCCAGAACGGATTGCCCTCGCGCGAGAGCAGTTCGGCATCGGGCTTCACCGAGGTGATGGCCATCCAGTAGAACGGGAACAGCAGCACGATCAGGAAGACCACGAGCGGCAGGTACACGGTCACCGCCTTGCGCGGGATCGTGTCGAGGTAGCTCATGCCGACGGTGTCGACCTGGCCGGCATTGCTCATTTGAAAACCTCCGTGCTTCGCACTGCGGTGCGAGCTTGCTTGGGGCGGCCCGGCGCGACGCTCATTTGAAGTGTGCTCATTTGTCCGACCCGCCCTGCTGCCAGGCGCGGCGCTGCAGGCCGAAGAAGCTGAACATCACGCACGCCAGCAGGAACGGCACCATCGCGATCGCGATGGCCGCGCCTTCGCCGAGCGCACCGCCCGAGATGGCGCGCTGGAACGACAGCGTGGCCATCAGGTGGGTGGCGTTGAGCGGGCCGCCGCGGGTGATGACGTAGATGAGCTGGAAGTCGGTGAAGGTGAACAGCACCGAGAAGGTCATGACCACCGCGATGATCGGCGTGAGCAGCGGCATCGTGACGTGGCGGAACTGCTGCCACGGCGTTGCGCCGTCGATGGCGGAGGCTTCGTAGTAGGAGGGCGAAATCGTCTGCAGGCCCGCGAGCAGCGTGATCGCCACGAAGGGCACGCCGCGCCACACGTTGGCGATGATCACCGCGATGCGCGCGTTCCACTCGGAGCCGAGGAAGTCGATGTACTGGTCGATGAGCCCCATCTTCACCAGTGCCCAGCTGATGATGGAGAACTGCGAGTCGTAGATCCACCAGAACGCGATCGCCGAAAGCGCGGTGGGCACGATGTACGGCAGCAGGATCACCGCGCGGAAGAAGGTCTTGAAGCGGATGTTCCGGTTCAGGAGGATCGCGAGCCACAGGCCCAGGAAGAACTTGAACACGCTCGCCACCGTCGTGTAGAAGAGCGTGTTGAAAAGGGCGAGCCGCGTCACGGCATCGCCCCACAGGTACTCGTAGTTCTCCAGGCCGATCCACTGGCCCGCGCGGCCCACCTTGGCGTCGGTGAAGCCCAGGTAGGTGCCCAGCCCCAGCGGGTAGGTCAGGAACAGCAACAGCAGCACCGCCGCCGGAAGCATGAACGCGATGCCGAGGGCGTTGCGGCTGTTCTGGAACCTGGCCAAAAGTGTCATGGGGTGGACGGCTTGGAGGTGGATCGGACGGACCTTGTCAGACCTTGTAGTAGCGCTCGGCGCGCTTCTGCGCGCGCTCCGCGGCTTCCTTCGGCGTCTTCGATCCGCTGGCTGCCTCGGCCACCATGTTCGGGATGATGAAGTCCGCCGCGGCGCCCGCCGACGCGTAGCCCAGCTTGCCGTCGTAGCCGCCCGGGCGCAGGTTCTTGACCGAGTCGCGGTAGGGCGTGTTCTTCGGGTCCGAGGTCCAGATCGCGCTGTTCTCGTAGAAGCGCAGGGGCTGCGCCACGTAGCCGCCGCCGCCCTGCAGCCACGGGTCGAACTGTTCCTTCTCCATCATGAAGCGCAGGAACTCCTTGGCCGCCTGCGGGAATTTCGTGTACTTCATGACCATCTGGTTGAAGAACAGGTGCGACTCCGTCGGCACGCCCACCGGACCGATGGGGAACACCGCGTGGTTGATGTCCGCGGCCATTTCCTTGACCTTCGGGTCGGTCGAATTCTTCGCGGCGTAGTAGACCGAGATGCCGTTGTTGGTGACGCTGATCTGTCCGTCCAGGAAGGCCTTGTTGTTGTTCGGGTCGAGCCACGAGAGCGTGCCCGGGATGAAGTTGGCGTAGAGCTCCTTGCCGTACTCCAGCGCCTTGAGCGTCTCGGGGCTGTCGATCACCACCTTGTTGGTCTTGTCGACCAGCTTGCCACCGTGCGACCAGATGAGCCAGTTGCACCAGGTGCTGTCGCCGGTCGCGTTGCCCAGCGCCATACCGCCGGGTGTGCCCTTTTCCTTGAGCGCCTTGTAGAGCTTGAGGAAGTCGTCGGTGGTCTTGGGGAAGGTCGCGAAGCCCGCGGCCTTGACCATGCTCTCGCGGTACACGATGAGCGAGCCCGAGGCGCCCAGCGGCAGGCCCAGCCACTTCTTGCCGTCGGGGCGCATGAAGGCTTCGCCCGCGGGATACCAGCCGCCGTATTTCTTGCCGAGGTATTCGGCCAGGTCGGTCACGTCGAGCAGCTTGTCGGGGTAGAGGTTGGCGTCGTCGTTGGTCGACAGAATGATGTCGGGGCCCGCGCCGGTGTTGGCTGCCACCGCGGCCTTGGGGCGCACGTCTTCCCAGCCTTCGTTGTCCACGCGCACTTCCACGCCCGTGGCCTCGGTGAACTTCTTCACGTTGGCCATGTAGGCGTCGATGTCGCCCTGCACGAAGCGGCTCCATCGCAGCACGCGCAGCTTGGCGCCCTTCTCGGGCTTGAACGTCAGGTTTTGCGCCTGTGCGAATGGCGCGAACAGGGCGCTGCCCGTGCCGACGGTCGCGGCGGCGGCAACGCCGGCCGAACTCTCTAGAAACTTGCGGCGATTGAAATCACTCATGGCTGTCTCCTTCGTTGTAAACGGACCGGTGTGAACCAAAAATCAGGCGGCCAGACGCAAGCCGGTTGCGGCATCGAACAGGTGCGCGCGCGCCAGGTCGGGCAAGAGATGGATCGTGCTGCCCGGCGCGAAGTCGTAGCGCTCTCGGAACACGGCCGAGAGCTCCGCGCCTTCGTGGCGGCAGGCGACGAAGGTGTCCATGCCGGTCGGCTCCATCACGACCACGCGCGACGGAATGCCGCCGCTGTCGCCGAGCGTCAGGTGCTCGGGGCGCGTGCCGTACACCACGGGCTGTCCATCGGTGCCGCCCGCATGAAGGGGTGCATCGAGGCGCGTGCCGTCGGGCAGCTCGACGTGCGCCGCGCCGCCTGCGCGCCGCAGCGTGCCGGGCAGGAAGTTCATGGCCGGCGAGCCGATGAAGCCCGCGACGAACTGGTTGGCCGGGTGGTCGTACAGGTCCAGCGGGCTGCCGGTCTGCTCGATGCGGCCGTCGCGCATCACCACGATCTTGTCGCCCATCGTCATGGCTTCGATCTGGTCGTGCGTGACGTAGATGGAGGTGGTCTTCAGGCGCTGGTGCAGTTCCTTGATCTCGCTGCGCATCGCCACGCGCAGCTTGGCGTCGAGGTTCGAGAGCGGCTCGTCGAACAGGAAGACCTGCGGGTCGCGCACGATCGCGCGCCCCATCGCCACGCGCTGGCGCTGGCCGCCCGAGAGCTGGCGCGGATAGCGCTCCAGCAGCGGCGCGAGCGCAAGAATTTCGGCGGCGCGCGTCACCTTGCTGTCGATGGTGGCCTTGTCCATCTTCGCGAGCGAGAGGGCGAAGGCCATGTTGTCGCGCACCGTCATGTGCGGGTAGAGCGCGTAGTTCTGGAACACCATCGCGATGTCCCGCTCCTTGGGCGGCAGGTCGTTCACGCGGCGATCGCCGATGCGGATCTCGCCGCCGTGGACTTCTTCCAGCCCCGCAATCATGCGCAGCAAGGTCGACTTGCCGCAGCCCGAGGGGCCCACCAGCACCGTGAACGAGCCATCGGCAATGTCGATATCCACCCCGTGAAGGATGGCGACTTCGCCGAATCGCTTCTTGACCGCCTGAATCGTGACACTGGCCATGCAAGGAGTCCTGACAAATCGCGGGAAAGGGGAGCAACACGGAGACCTCCGCATTGCAGCAGCCCGCGCAGTATCGGCACTCGTTTTTGAAACCGGTATCAGGGCAAACCGGTACGAGAAAATCCCTGTTGACTTGTATGATGACCCGATAACCGTGCTCCAATTTTCCGCTGCCGTGCAGGCCTCCGCCCTCTCAGAATCCTTTCCTCTGGTCACGGACCGCCTGTCTGACCGGCTCGCTTCGCGGCTGGCCGCGCAGATCGAATCGGGCGCGCTGCGGCCCGGCGATCGCCTTCCCACGGAGCAACAACTCGCGGCCTCGCACGGGGTCTCGCGCACCGTGGTGCGCGAAGCCGTACACCAGCTCAAGTCGCAGGCGCTTGTCACATCGCGGCAAGGCCTGGGCTGCTTCGTGGCGCAGGCGCCGCTCAATCGTCCACTGGCGTTCGACCCGACCGTGCTGGAGTCGGTGCAGGCGGTCGTCGATGTGGTCGAGGTGCGCCGCGTGCTCGAAGGCGAGATCGCCGCGCTCGCGGCCAAGCGCGCGACGCGCAGCCAGATTGCCGCGCTGCGGCGCGCGCTCAAGGCCATCGACACGGCCGCCGCGGCCGGGCAGGACGGCGTGGCCGAAGACCTCGCCTTTCATCGCGTGATCGGCGAGGCCACCGGCAATCCGCAGTTCCGCTTGCTGCTCGGCTTTCTGGAGCAGTACCTGCGCGAAGGCATGCGCATCACGCGCGGCAACGAGGCGCGCCGGCTCGACTTCATGGAAGCCGTGCAGAACGAGCACCGCGCCATCGTCGAAGCCATCGCCGCGCGCGACCCCGTGGCCGCGCGCCATCACGCCACGCAGCACCTGATCCGCGGCGAGCAGCGGCTCGTCGAGGGCGGAATCATCACCGGCCAGCGCCGGCGTGCCGCGGCGCGCGCGGTGCGCACCGCCACGCCGGTCACTGCGGCCAAGGCCACAACCGGCACCACCAAGAGGACGAAGAGGGACAAACCATGAAACTGTTGATCACCGGAGGCGGCGGCTTCGTCGGCTCCCGACTCGCGCGTGCGCTGCTCGCGCGCGGCACGCTGGCCGGCCAGCGCATCGAGCGGCTGGTGCTGTCCGACATCGCGCCGCCGCCGGCCGACCTGCTGGCCGATGCACGCGTGGAGGCCCGCACCGGTCCGCTGCTCGCGCAGACCGAGGCGTTGAAGACGGAAGCCTTCGATGGCGTGTTCCATCTCGCGTCGGCCGTGTCGGGCGAGTGCGAGGCCGATTTCGAACTCGGCCTGCGCTCCAACCTCGACAGCACGCGCGCGCTGCTCGATGCCCTGCGTGCCAACGTCGGCGCGGGCGGCAAGGTGGCGCGGCTGGTGTTCTCCAGCTCGGTCGCGGTGTTCGGGCCAGACCCTTCGGTGCCGCTGCCCAAGCTGGTGGCCGACGATACGCTGCCGCTGCCGCAAACCTCCTACGGCACGCAGAAGCTGGTGTGCGAGCACCTCATTTCCGACTACACCCGCAAGGGCTACATCGACGGCCGCGCGGCACGGCTGATGACCGTTACCGTGCGGCCCGGCCGCCCGAACGGCGCAGCGTCGTCGTTCTTCAGCGGCATCATCCGCGAGCCGCTGGCTGGCGTGGAATCGGTCTGCCCGGTGTCGCCCGACGTGTCGCACCCGATGACCTCGCCGGCCCATACGGTCGATGGACTCATCGCCGTCTACGAAGCCAGCCGCGAGGCCTTCGGCGGGCGCGCCGCGCTCAACCTGCCGGCGCTCAACGTGCGCGTGAGCGACATGCTCGATGCGCTCGAGGAAGTGGCCGGCCCCAAGGTGCGCGCGCTGGTGCGCTTCGAGCGCGACGAGCGCATTGCGGGCATCGTGGCCAACTGGCCTGCCGGCGCCACGGCCGAACGCGCCGCGCGGCTCGGCCTGCATCCGCACGAGAATTTCGCAGACATCATTCGCCAATACATCGCCGACTGCGCCGCGCTTCCGAATGCGGCCGAAACACTGAAGGGAATGTCCTGATGAGCAAGAAGAAAAGCCCCGCTTCCACGTCGAAGAGCACGAAGAGCAGCGCCTCGAAAAAGTCCGGAAGCGCCCTCAAGCTGCGCTCGCAGGAGTGGTTCGACAACCCGGCCAACACCGACATGACGGCGCTGTATCTGGAGCGCACCATGAACTACGGGCTCGGCCTGGAGGAGCTGCAGTCGGGCCGCCCGATCATCGGCATCGCGCAGACGGGCTCCGACATCGCGCCCTGCAACCGCCATCACCTGGTGCTGGCCGAGCGCGTGCGCGAGGGCATCCGCGACGCGGGCGGCATCGCGTTCGAGTTTCCGATCCACCCGATCCAGGAGACCTGCAAGCGCCCGACCGCCTCGCTCGACCGCAACCTGCAATACCTCTCGCTGGTCGAAATCCTCTACGGCTATCCGCTCGACGGCGTGGTGCTGACCACCGGCTGCGACAAGACCACGCCGGCGCAGTTGATGGCCGCCGCCACGGTCGACATTCCGGCCATCGCGCTGAACTCGGGGCCGATGCTCAACGGCTGGTACAAGGGCGAGCGCACGGGCTCGGGCACCATCGTCTGGAAGGCGCGCGAACTGCTGGCCGCGGGCGAGATCGACGAGACCGGCTTCCTCAAGCTCGTGGCCTCGTCCGCGCCATCGACCGGCCACTGCAACACGATGGGCACGGCCTCCACGATGAATTCGCTGACAGAGGCGCTCGGCATGACGCTGCCGGGCAGCGCCGCCATTCCTGCGCCGTACCGTGACCGCCAGGAAATGGCCTACCTCACCGGCAAGCGCATCGTCGAGATGGTGCGCGAGAACCTGAAGCCCTCGGACATCCTCACGCGTGCCGCTTTCGAGAACGCGATCGTCGTGAATTCGGCTATCGGCGGCTCGACCAATGCGCCCATTCACCTGAACGCGATCGCGCGCCACATCGGAGTGCCGCTGACCACGGGCGACTGGGAGAAGCACGGCTACAAGATCCCGTTGCTGGTCAACCTGCAGCCCGCCGGCGAATACCTCGGCGAGGACTATTACCGCGCGGGCGGTGTGCCAGCGGTGGTGGCCGAGCTGATCGCCAAGGGCAAGATCCAGCACTCGCTCACCGCCAACGGCAAGAGCATCATCGAGAACTGCGAAGGCCGCTTCACCGAAGACCGGAAGGTGATCTTCCCGTACGCCAAGCCGATGATGAAGAACGCCGGCTTCCTCGATTTCAGCGGCAACCTCTTCGACTCCGCGATCATGAAGACCAGCGTGATCACGCCCGAGTTCCACAACCGCTACCTGGAGGACCCGGCCGACCCGATGGCATTCGAAGGGACGGCCGTGGTGTTCGACGGACCCGAGGACTACCACCGCCGCATCGACGATCCGAAGATGAAGATCGACGCGCACAGCATCCTGTTCATGCGCGGCGTGGGACCGGTGGGATACCCCGGCGCGGCCGAGGTGGTGAACATGCGCGCGCCGGCCTACCTGCTGAAGAAGGGCATCACCGCGCTGCCTTGCATCGGCGACGGGCGGCAGTCGGGCACCTCGGGCTCGCCGTCGATCCTGAATGCGTCGCCTGAAGCTGCAACCGGCGGCGCGCTGGCCTTGCTGAAGACCGGCGACCGCGTGCGCATCGACCTGAAGAAGCGCACGGCGAACATGCTTGTGTCCGATGATGAGTTGGCCCAGCGCCGCCAGAAGCTCGAAGCCGCAGGCGGCTACCCGTATCCGCCGAGCCAGACGCCATGGCAGGAGATCCAGCGCGCGGTGGTGGACGAACTTTCCGAGGGCATGGTGCTCAAGCCCGCGGTGAAGTATCAAAAGATCCACGCCACCTTCGGCGTGCCGCGCGACAACCACTGACACGGCGAGAGCCGCGACCGTCCGGCTCAGAATCTCAGCCGTTCGGCTCGGAACCTCAGCCGTTCGGCTCGGAACCTCAGCCGTTCGGCTCGGAACCTCAACCGTTCGGCTCGGAACCTCAGCCGTTCGGCTCGGAACCTCAACCGTTCGGGCTGAGCTTGTCGAAGCCTCGCGCGGCACTTCGACAGGCTCAGCGTGAACGGATCTCTATTTCGGCAAGCCTCAGGCGCTCAGCGCGCGTGTGTCACGCCGCCGTCGACGACGAGCGTGGAGCCCATCACGTAGTCGCCCGCGCGCGAGGCCAGGTAGATCGCGGCACCGGCCATGTCTTCCGGCGTGCCGATGCGGCCCGCGGGAATCCGGCCCTTGACCTCGTCGCCGTGGTCTCGCGCATCCTTGTTCATGTCGGAGGCGAACGCGCCGGGGGCGATGGCGCTCACCACGATGCGCTCCTGTGCCAGGCGCAGCGCCATGCGGCGCGTGAGCTGGATCAGCCCGGCCTTGCTGGCCGCATACGAATAGGTTTCCTGCGGGTTCACCGAGATGCCGTCGATCGAGGCGATGTTGATCACCTTCGAGAGGTGGTCGGTCGCGGCCTTCGTGAGCATCGGCGTGAGCGCCTGCGTGAGGAAGAAGGGCGTCTTCAGGTTCAGGTCGACCACCTTGTCCCAGCCGCTTTCGGGGAACTCGGCATACGGCGCGCCCCAGGCGGCGCCGGCGTTGTTCACGAGGATGTCGAGCGAGTCTTCGTGCTTCGCATAAGCCGCGACCAGCGCCTGCGCGCCTTCGACCGTGGACACGTCCGCCGGGAGCGAAACGCAATGGCCGAAGGCCGAGAGCTCCTTGGCGGTCTGGTCGCAAGCCGCGGCCTTGCGCGCCGAGATGTACACGCGCGCGCCCTGGGCCAGATAGCCCTCGGCGATCATGCGGCCGATGCCGCGCGAGCCGCCGGTGATCAAGGCGGTGCGGCCCTTCAGCGAGAAGAGTTGGGTGGTGTCCATGGTGCGGGTGTCTCCTGAATTGAAAGAACTTCAGGAAACGAGCTTAGTGCGCAGCGCGCCCGCGCCGCGTCACCTTGGTGCCAGCGACAGGCCCCGGGGGCTGGTGAAGCTGCGCAGGTCGCCCGTGACCGGGTCCTGGAACGCGACGGACCTGGCCAGCAGCTGCAACGGCTTGTCGAAGTCGTCGGTGTTCTCGGGCAGCAGCACCGGGTAGATCGGGTCGTTCTCGATCGGCATGCCGAGCGCCAGGCAGTGCACTCGCAACTGGTGTTTGCGGCCGGTGACGGGCGAGAGCCGCAGCAGCGCGCGGCCGCCCCGTACCTCTTGCACCTCGATGCGCGTCTCGGAGTTGGCCTCGCCCGGCTCTTCCCGCATGCGCATGAAGTGCTCGTCGTCGACGAGGCGGCTGCGGTAGACGTCGGGCACCGAGGAAACGCCCTCTTGCCACGGCACCACCGCCTCGTAGTGCTTGGCGATGCGGCGCTCCGGGAACATCTGCTGGTAGGTGCCGCGCGTCTCGCGGCGCACCGAGAAGAGCACCAGGCCCGAGGTGCTGCGGTCGATGCGGTGCAGCGGCACGAGGTCGTCGATCCGGAGCTTGCGCTTGAGCCGCACCAGCAGGCTTTCCTGCAGGTACTTGCCGGTGGGTGTGACCGGCAGGAACGGGGGCTTGTCGGCCACGACGAGATGGTCGTCCTGGAACAGCACCTGCTCCTCGAAAGGGATGTGCACTTCCCCGTCGAGCGTGCGGTAGTAATACACGCGCAGCGGCGATTCGTAGCGGCGCTCGATGGTGACCGGATGGCGGTGCTCGTCGATCACGTCGCCCGCAGCGATGCGCTCGAGCCAAGCGTCGCGCGTGATGGCGGGAAAGCGCTCGATCAGGAACTCGGCAATGGTCGGCCAGGGGCCGTAGGGCAGGCCGACGCAGCTCGGGCCGACGCCGTCGCGCGTGGGCAGCGGCGGGGTCTGGCGCGGGCGGCTCACGGCGCGGCTTCCCGCTGCAGGATGCGCAGTGCCTCGTCGAACGACGGGCGCGAGGCGATGTCGGCATGCATGCAGCGATCTTTCAATGCGGACACAGCGGTGGGCGGCGCATTGCTGCAGCGCGCGAGCAGCTCTTCGAGCAGGCAGCCGAAGGCGCGCATTTCGAGGCGCTGCAACGCAGCGGTTTGACTCGCATCGAGCGAGCCCGTCATCCAGCCCGCGCCGAAGTCGCCGAGTCGTCCGCCGCCTTGTGCGCTCCACAGGATGTTGTGCGCGTAGAGGTCGCCGTGAAGGATGCCGCGCGCGTGCAGGTGCTGCATGGCGGAGGCGATGTCGCGTGCGATGCGCAGCGCGACATCGGCGGTCCATTGCGCATCGTCCGCATAGACGTCGCGCGTGCACGATGCGAGGCTCGGCGGGCCCGCGAGCGTGCGGAACGACGGCGGCACGAGTGCCATCACCAACCCTTCCGTGCCGTCGGGGTGGCCATCGATCCGGCTCTGCGCGGCGATCAGCGTGGGGTGTGCGCCGGCTGCGATGCAGGCGGCCATTTCGCTGTGCGGCCAGCCGTCGCTGGTGACCGCACCCTTGAAGAGCTTCACGGCCACGTCCTGCTGCGAGGACTTCAGCGTCGCCTGGTGGATCACGCCCGATGCGCCTTCGCCGAGCTTCTTGCCGAGCGCGAGGTCTTGCCAAGCCACGTGCGGCACCGACTGCGCCGTGATGGCCGCGTCTTCGGCTTGCGTATCGAAGGGGTTGCCGGCAGCTGCGAGCCACGAGAGGCGCGGCAAGGAGAGCAGCCAATCGGGCAGCGATTCGAAACGGTTGGCAGAAATGCGCAGCAGTTCGAGCCGCTGCAGCGCAGCCATCGGGTCAGGCAGCCGGCTCAAACGGTTGCCTGCCAGCATCAGCTTCTGCAGCCGCGTGCAGTGGCCCAGCGTGTCGGGCAGTTCCTCGATCTGGTTGTCCGTGAGGATCAGCCAGCGCAGCGAGGCCGGCAACGCGGCGGCCGGCACGTTCGCGATGCTGTTGGCCTTGAAACCGACGATGTCGAGTTTGCTGCATTGCCCGATGGATTCGGGCAACTTCGTGAACCGGTTGTCGGAGCAGAAAAGCTCCCGCAGCTTGTGCAGGCGGCCCAGGTCATCGGGCAGCGCATCGAGCGCATTGCCGGAGAGGTTCAGTGTTTCGAGCGAGTCGGCAAGGTCGAAGATCTCGCGCGGAAACTCGGTGAGTCCGCACGAGAGATCGAGCCTGGTGGCGCCTGCCAGCCGACCCGCGCGCAGCTCGGCCAGTGTGTCCATCCGCCGAGTCTAATTCCCTAGGCGGATGCGCTCCGGGGGCCGAAGCGGTAGACGCCGTCCTTGCCCAGCTCGCGCATTACCTGGCCCGAAAACCACAGGAGGTGCAGGTGCGCCACGGTCTCGCCCATCGCGAAGGTGATCTGGTGCAGGTCGAGCTCGCGCTTGAAGAGGATCGGCAGGCCCTCGGCGGCCGTGAGCGCGCGCGCCGTGCAGGCTTCGAGCAGTTCGGCCAGGCGATCGCGGTGATGCTCCTGCAACTGGTCGACGCGGCGGTGGATGCCGGTGAACGGCTTGCCGTGCGAGGGCAGGCCGACGGTGTCGACGGGCAGCGCCTTGAACTTGTCGATGCTGTCCAGGAAGAGCCGCAGCGAGTTGGCCTCGGGCTCGCCCGCATGCACGCTCACGTTGGTCGAGATGCGCGGCAGCATCATGTCGCCGCCCAGAAGCAGCTTCTGCTCATCGCAGTAGAGCGCGATGTGCTCGGGCGCATGGCCGTAGCCGCTGATGCAGCGCCAGTCGCGCCCGCCAATGGTGACGATGTCGCCATCCATCATGCGCACGTACCGGTCGGGCACCGAGGGCACCATGTTCGCGTAGTAGTTGGTGCGCGCGCGGATCTTGGCGATGCCCACCGGGTCCGTCATGCCGTGCGAGGCGAAGAAGTCCGCGGCCGCATCGCCGCCCGCCAGCGTGTCGCCGGCGGTGCTCAGCACGCGGGCCACGTGGTAGTCGGTGGCGCTGATCCACAGCGGCGCGCCCCAGCGCTTGCAGAGCCAGTCGGCCAGGCCGATGTGGTCGGGGTGCATGTGGGTGACGATCACGCGCACGATGGGCAGGCCCTCCAGCTGCGTCTCGAAGATCTGCTCCCATTGCGCGCGCGCCTCGTCGTGCGAGATGCAGCAGTCGACGACGCTCCAGCCCTCCACGCCGTCGATCGTGTCGCGCAGCAGCCAGAGGTTGATGTGGTCCAGCGCAAAGGGCAGCCGCATGCGGATCCAGCGCACGCCGGGCGCGACTTCCAGCGCTTCGCCGGGCCCGGGCAGGGCGTCGCCCAGGGTGTAGTGGAGTTCGCGTTCGAGGAGGTTCATGTAAGATTGACGTTTACGTAAACGTCATGTGTAGGTGGCATCATTGTAGGGAGCGGGGCAAGAACCTGCTGTCGCCCCCGTAACGCCCCTCCTGACGGTTCAGGAACGTCCCCTCGTCCCCATTTCCGAATGTCCGCGCCAACCTTCACCATCAGCGAACTCGCGAAGGAATTCGACCTCACCACGAGGGCGATCCGCTTCTACGAGGACATGGGGCTGCTCACGCCCGAGCGCGCCGGCCTGCAGCGCGTGTACAGCGCGCGCGATCGGGCGCGGCTCACGCTCACGCTGCGCGCCAAGCGCCTGGGCCTGAGCCTGACCGAGGCCAAGGACATCCTGGACATGTACGACAGCCCGCGCGACACCGTGCCGCAGCTGCAGAAGTTTCTCGGCGTGCTGGGCGCCCACCGGGCCCAGCTGGAGGCGCAGCTGAACGAGCTGCAGGCCAACCTGGCCGAAGTGAGGGAGCATGAGAAAAAGGGCCGTGCCACCCTGGCCAAGGCCCAGAAAGCGGCCAAGCCTGCGCGCGCGGCCTGACGAATCCACGACTCATCGACAATCACGACCTATGTCCGACAACAACCTCGAAGACCTGTTCGCCCACAACCGTGCCTGGTCCGCACAGATGGAACGCGACCGGCCCGGCTTCTTCACCAGCCTGGTGAAGCAGCAGACGCCGCGCTACATGTGGATCGGCTGCTCCGACAGCCGCGTGCCCGCCAACCAGATCACCGGCCTGGAGCCGGGCGAAGTGTTCGTGCACCGCAACGTCGCCAACATCGTGGTGCACTCCGACCTCAACGCGCTCTCGGCGATCCAGTTCGCGGTGGAGCACCTGAAGATCGAGCACATCATGGTGGTGGGCCACTACGGGTGCGCCGGCGTGAAGGCCGCGCTCAGCGGCAAGCGCATCGGCCTGGCCGACAACTGGATCCGCCATATCCAGGACGTGCGCGACCGCCACAGCGTGATGATCGAGAGCCTGCCCGAAGAAGTGCGCGTCGATGCGCTGTGCGAGCTCAACGTGGCCGAGCAGGTGGTCAACGTGGCCGTGAGCACCGTCATGGTCGATGCGTGGGCGCGTGGCCAGAAAGTGCAGATCCACGGCTGGACCTTCGGCGTGCACGACGGCCTCCTGCAGGACCTGGGCCTGAGCGTCGACGGCGCCAAGCCGCTCGATGCAGCGTACAAGGCCGCGGTGCAGCGCATCCGCTACAAGTGGAGCAAGCCGTACGGCCTGTCGCCGACCGCGCAGGCCGGCGCCGACGGCACCGAACGCACCGAAGACGCGGCGAAGTAACCCGGCCGGGCCCATGTTCCCGCAGCGTCTCGATTCACCGCTGGCCTACGACATCGCCAAGGCGATGATCGACGGGTTCAACCGGCACTACCGGTTGTTCCGCGCCGAATCGGCGCGGGCAAAGCACCGTTTCGAGACTGCCGACTGGCACGGCCAGCAGCGGGCGCAGCGCGAACGCATCGAGTTCTACGACCTGCGCGTGAACGAGGCCGTGGCCCGGCTGGAGAAAGAGTTCAAGGCCGGCGACCAGCCGATGGAGGTGTGGCACCAGGTCAAGCTGCACTTCATCGGCCTCCTGGTCGATCACCACCAGCCCGAGCTGGCCGAGAGCTTCTTCAACTCGGTGACCACCAAGATCCTGCACCGCGCGTATTTCCAGAACGATTTCATCTTCGTTCGCCCCGCGATCAGCACCGAGTACATCGAGCCGCGCGGCGCGCCGACCTACCGTCCGTATTACCCCGCGCACGACACGCTGGCCGACACCCTCGTGCAGATGCTCGACGACTTCGCGCTGCAGGGCAGCTACGCCGACAAGCGACGCGATGCCGAACGCGTGGCGCACGTCGTCCTGAACCGTTTTCACCAGGTCAAGCTGCGCGCCAACTTCCAGCTGCAGGTGCTCTCGGGCCTTTTCTTTCGCAACAAGGGCGCGTACGTGGTCGGCAGGATCCTGAACGGCTTCACCGAGATTCCGTTCTCGCTGCCGATCCTGCATGACAGCACCGGCAAGTTCTACATTGATGCGGCGCTCTTCGGCGAAGACGACCTGCAGATGCTCTTCAGCTTTGCGCGCGCCTACTTCATGGTCGACATGGAAGTGCCCTCTGCCTGGGTGCAGTTCCTGCGCTCGCTGATGCCGCGCAAACCGCGCGCCGAGATCTACAACGCGCTGGGCCTCGCCAAGCAGGGCAAGACGCTTTTCTACCGCGACTTCCTCTCGCACCTGAACTACTCGAGCGACCGCTTCCGCATCGCGCCCGGCATCAAGGGCATGGTCATGCTGGTGTTCGACCTGCCTTCGTTCCCGTTCGTCTTCAAGGTCATCAAGGACTTCTATCCGCCGCAGAAGGACACGACGCGCGAGCAGATCAAGGGCAAGTACATGCTCGTCAAGCAACACGACCGCGTGGGCCGCATGGCCGACACGCTGGAGTACAGCGACGTGGGTTTTCCGCTCGACCGCTTCGAGCCCGAGCTGATCGAGGAGATCCAGAAGTTCGCGCCCAGCCAGCTGGAGATCGGCGACCGCGACGGCAACGGGGAGATGGAGGTCGTGGTCAAGCACGTCTACATCGAGCGCCGCATGATCCCGCTGAACATCTACCTGCAGGAAGCCTTCGACACGCTGGCCGACCCCGAGAGCCCGGCCCACGCAAGGCGCGCGAAGGACCAGCTGGAGCACGCGGTGGTCGAGTACGGCAACGCCATCAAGGACATGGTCGCGGCCAACATCTTCCCCGGCGACATGCTGTGGAAGAACTTCGGCGTCACGCGCGGCGGCAAGGTGGTGTTCTACGACTACGACGAGATCGAATACATCACCGACTGCAAGTTCCGCAAAGTCCCCGCGCCGCGCAACGAGGAAGACGAGATGAGCGGCGAGGTCTGGTACTCGGTGGGCCCGAAGGATGTGTTCCCCGAGACCTTCGAGCCTTTCCTGCTTGGCAACAAGGACGTGCGTGCCGCCTTCATGGCCCACCACGCCGACCTGCTCGACGCTGCCTTCTGGCAGCACCACAAGGAACGCATCCAGGCCGGGCAGATGCTGGATGTGTTCCCGTACGAAGAATCGCAGCGCTTCCAGCACGAGGGGCACGCGACCCATTTCTGACCGACCGCCGCCACCGCTGCGATCGACCGTTCCACTTTCACATTCACATTCGCATTCAAAGAAGGAGACCCTCATGTCCGAATCCATCGTCATCGTCGGCGCCGCCCGCACCCCCATGGGTGGCTTTCAGGGCGACTTTTCTTCCCTCTCCGCGCACGACCTGGGCGGCGCGGCCATCAAGGCCGCCGTCGAGCGCGCCGGCATCGCACCCGAGAGCGTGGGCGAGGTGCTGTTCGGCAACTGCCTCATGGCCGGCCAGGGCCAGGCCCCGGCGCGCCAGGCCGCGTACAAGGGCGGCCTGCCCGACAGCGCGGGCGCGGTCACGCTCAGCAAGATGTGCGGCTCGGCCATGAAGGCCGCGATGCTCGCGCACGACCTGCTGCTGGCCGGCACGCACGACGTGATCGTCGCGGGCGGCATGGAGAGCATGACCAACGCGCCGTATCTCATGCTCAAGGGGCGCGGCGGCTACCGCATGGGTCACGACAAGATCTACGACCACATGATGCTCGACGGCCTGGAAGATGCCTACCAGCCGGGCCGCTCGATGGGCACCTTCGGCGAAGACTGCGCAGCCAAGTACAAGTTCACCCGCGAGCAGCAGGACGCCTTCGCCATCGCCAGCGTGCAGCGCGCCAAGGCCGCGACCGAATCGGGCGCGTTCAAGGAAGAGATCACGCCGGTCACCGTGAAGGGCCGCGGCGGCGACACCGTGATCTCCATCGACGAAGGCCCGGGCAAGGTGAAGCTGGACAAGATCCCGACGCTCAAGCCCGCGTTCAAGAAAGAGAACGGCACCATCACCGCCGCATCCAGTTCGTCGATCAACGACGGCGCCGCGGCGCTGGTCATGATGACCGAGTCGCACGCGAAGAAGATCGGCGCCAAGCCCATTGCCCGCATCGTCGGCCACGCCACGCATGCGCAGGAGCCCGAGTGGTTCTCCACCGCGCCGGTCGGTGCCGTTGCCAAGCTCTTCAAGAAGACCGGCTGGACGGTAAAAGACGTGGACCTCTGGGAAGTGAACGAAGCCTTCGCCGTGGTGCCGATGGCCCTGATGCACGAACTCGACGTGTCGCACGAGATCGTCAACGTGAATGGCGGCGCCTGCGCGCTGGGCCACCCGATCGGCGCGAGCGGCGCGCGCATCATGGTCACGCTGATCCATGCGCTGAAGGCGCGTGGCAAGAAGCGCGGCGTGGCGACGCTGTGCATCGGCGGCGGCGAAGGCACCGCCGTGGCACTCGAATTGCTCTAAACAGCACACGCCGGCGGCGTCCGAGGGAGGACGCGCCGGCTTTCGCCATCCGGCATTTCAACAATCAGATATTGCGTCAGAGCAGGAGATTTCATGCGCCCATCCATCCACCGTACCGCCCTGGCCGCCCTGCTGGCCACCGCCTTCCTGGCACCTGCCGCCAGCTGGGCGCAGAAGCGCGACAACGTGCTGTTCCAGGCCGCGACCGACGAGCAGCCCGCGGTCATCAAGACGCTGGAGAAACTCGTCAACATCGAGACCGGCACCGGCGACGCCGAAGGCATTGCCGCCGCCGGCAATTACCTCGAAGGCGAACTCAAGACGCTGGGCTTCACCGTCACGCGCAGCAAGTCGGCCGGCATCGTGGTCGGCGACAACATCATCGGCAAGCTCAAGGGCCGCGGCGGCAAGAACCTGCTGCTGCTCTCGCACATGGACACCGTGTACCTGAAGGGCACGCTCGCCAAGGCGCCGTTCAAGGTCGAAGGCGACAAGGCCTACGGCCCCGGCATCGCCGACGACAAGGGCGGCAACGCGGTCATCCTGCACACGTTGAAGCTCCTGAAGGACTACGGCGTGCGCGACTACGGCACCATCACCGTGCTTTTCAACACCGACGAGGAAAAAGGCTCCTTCGGCTCGCGCGACTTGATCCAGGAAGAAGCGAAGCTCGCCGACTACGTGCTCTCGTTCGAGCCCACCGGCGCGGGCGACGAGAAGCTCTCGCTGGGCACCTCGGGCATCGCGTACGTGCAGGTCAACATCACCGGCAAGGCCTCGCACGCGGGCGCCGCACCGGAGCTCGGCGTGAATGCGCTGGTCGAAGCATCGGACCTCGTGCTGCGCACGATGAACATCGACGACAAGGCGAAGAACCTGCGCTTCAACTGGACCATCGCCAAGGCCGGCAACGTGTCGAACATCATCCCGGCCAGCGCCACGCTGAATGCCGACGTGCGCTACGCGCGCAACGAAGACTTCGAGGCCGCAATGAAGACGCTCGAAGAAAAGGCGCAGCAAAAGAAGCTGCCCGAGGCCGACGTCAAGGTGCTGGTCACGCGCGGTCGCCCTGCCTTCAATGCGGGCGAAGGCGGCAAGAAGCTGGTCGACAAGGCCGTGGCCTTCTACAAGGAAGCCGGCGGCAACCTGGGCGTGGAAGAGCGCACCGGCGGCGGCACCGACGCGGCCTATGCGGCGCTGTCGGGCAAGCCGGTGATCGAGAGCCTGGGCCTGCCGGGCTTCGGTTATCACAGCGACAAGGCCGAGTACGTGGACATCAGCGCCATCCCGCGCCGCCTGTACATGGCTGCGCGCCTGATCATGGATCTGGGCTCGGGCAAGTAAATGGTGCCCCCCGGCTTTTCACTCGCTTTGCTCGTGTAACTCCACCCCCCGAGGGGGAGGCGCGGTCCGCCTTGGGGCGGCCCGGCGGCGACCGCCGATCCACAGAAAAGGAATTGCTATGTTGTTGACAGCCGACCAAGAAGCCATCCGCGACGCGGTGCGCGATTTTTCGCAAGCCGAACTCTGGCCCAACGCCCCCAAGTGGGACCGCGAGCACAGTTTCCCGAAGGAGGCGCACCAGGGTCTCGCGGCGCTGGGCGCCTACGGCATCTGCGTGCCCGAAGAGCATGGCGGCGCGGGCCTGGACTACCTCACGCTCGCGCTGGTGCTGGAAGAAATCGCGGCCGGCGACGGCGGCACGAGCACCGCGATCAGCGTGACCAACTGCCCGGTCAACGCGATCCTCATGCGCTACGGCAACGCGCAGCAGAAAAAGAAGTGGCTCGAGCCGCTCGCGCAGGGCCAGATGCTCGGCGCCTTCTGCCTCACCGAGCCGCAGGCCGGCAGCGATGCATCGAGCCTGCGCACCACCGCGCGCAAGGACGCCGACGGCTACGTGATCGATGGCGTCAAGCAGTTCATCACCAGCGGCAAGAACGGGCAGGTCGCCATCGTCATCGCGGTGACCGACAAGGGCGCGGGCAAGCGCGGCATGAGCGCGTTCATCGTGCCCACCGACGCACCCGGCTATGCGGTCGCGCGCGTGGAAGACAAGCTCGGCCAGCACAGCAGCGACACCGCGCAGATCAACTTCGACGGCTGCCGCATCCCGGCAGAGAACCTCATCGGGGCCGAAGGCGAGGGCTACAAGATCGCGCTCGGCGCGCTCGAAGGCGGCCGCATCGGCATCGCCGCGCAGAGCGTGGGCATGGCGCGCAGCGCGTTCGACGTGGCGCTGGCCTACGCCAAGGAGCGGCAGGCCTTCGGCGGCTCGATCTTCGACCAGCAGGCCGTGGGCTTTCGCCTTGCCGAATGCGCGACGCAGATCGAAGCGGCGCGCCAACTGATCTGGCATGCCGCCAGCCTGCGCGATGCGGGCCTGCCGTGCCTGAAGGAAGCGGCAATGGCCAAGCTCTTCGCGAGCGAGATGGCCGAGCGCGTGTGCAGTGCCGCCATCCAGACCCTGGGCGGCTACGGCTACGTGAACGACTTTCCGCTCGAGCGCATCTACCGCGACGTGCGCGTCTGCCAGATCTACGAAGGCACGTCGGACATCCAGAAGCTGCTGATCCAGCGCGCCCTGGCCTGAAGCCCCGCCGTGCGCAGGGTGACGGTCGCCGACCGTCACCCGTCCTGTAGAGTTTCCGCTGAACAAAAGGGGAGACTGACATAACTCAGGCAGTCGCGGCCACGCCGCACCGTCGCCCGGGCTTCTCGATCGTTGCGGCTGCCGCGTTGGCAGCCGGCCTCGCATTCGGCGCACTCGACGCACCGGCGAACGCTGAAGTACGCGTTGCCTCCAGGCCCGCCGCGGCATACCCGGCGCCGCCTTCCGCGCTGTATCCGGAGCTCTTCGCCGCGGTGCAGCTGGGGCAGGTCTTCAAGGACGGCAAAACGTTCGTCGATGCCGTGCCCAAGGGTTCACCTGCCTTCGTCGCTGCGCAATACAAGCGCGAAAGGGACCGTCCCGGTTTCGATCTGTCCGCCTTCGTGCAGCAGCATTTCGATCTGCCGCAGGACAAGGGCGAGGCCTACGTCAGCGATCGCTCGCAGTCGCTCGTGCAGCACATCGAAAGGCTCTGGCCGCACCTGACACAGCAGCCGCGCAAGCCGGCCGCCGGTTCGTCGCTGCTGCCCCTGCCCGGGCCCTACGTGGTGCCGGGCGGACGCTTTCGCGAGGTGTATTACTGGGACTCGTACTTCACCATGCTGGGCCTGCTGCAGAACGGTGAGCCGCGCGCGATACGCGACATGGTCGGCAATTTCGCGAGCCTCATCGACCGCTACGGCCACATCCCGAACGGCAATCGCAGCTACTACCTGAGCCGCTCGCAGCCGCCGTTCTTTTTCAAGATGGTCGGCCTCCTGTCCACGCAGGACGAGGCCGGCGCCTATGCGCGCTACCTGCCGCAACTGCAGCGCGAATACGCGTTCTGGATGGACGGCGCGAAGGGGCTCGCGCCGGGCACCGCGCACCGCCGCGTGGTGGCGCTGCCCGACGGCAGCGTTCTGAACCGCTACTACGACGACCGCGCCGTGCCGCGCGACGAGTCCTATGCGGAAGACGTCGCGCTCGCCAGGAAGAGCAGCCGCCCTGCCGCCGAGGTCTACCGCGATCTGCGCGCCGCCGCGGAGAGCGGGTGGGACTTCAGCAGCCGCTGGTTCGCCGACGGCAAGACGCTGGCCACCATCGAGACCACGGCTATCGTGCCGGTCGACCTGAACAGCCTGCTGTACGGCCTGGAGAACGCGATCCGCCTGGGCTGCGAGCGCGTGCGGGACGCCGCGTGCAGCAGCGATTTCACGCAGCGCGCCGAACGCCGCCGTGCGGCGGTGCAGAAGTACTTGTGGAACGAAGCCGGCGGCCATTACGTGGACTATCAGTGGATCAGGCAGCAGCCCACCGGCCGCCCGGGCGCCGCCACGCTGTACCCGCTGTTCGTCGGCCTCACGGAACCGGCACAGGCGGCCCGCGTGGCCGCCTGGACGAGCAAGGCGCTGGTGAAGCCGCATGGCGTGGTGACGACGCCGATCCCGACCGACCAGCAATGGGATGCGCCCAACGGCTGGGCGCCCTTGCAATGGGTCGCGGTGGACGGTCTCAGGCGCTATGGCCAGGAGGCGCTCGCGCGCGACATCGCGACGCGCTGGATGGGCAAGGTGCAGCAGGTCTATGCCGGCAGCGGCAAGCTGGTCGAGAAATACAACGTCGTCGACAACAGCGGCGAGGCCGGGGGCGGCGAGTACGCCCTGCAGGACGGCTTCGGCTGGACCAACGGCGTGGCCATGCAGCTGATGACGATCTATCCCGAATTGAAGCGCCCGTGACGGCATTCCCCAGACGCCCCTGGGGCCGGATCGCCGCCGCGCTCGTGCTCGCGGCGCTGGCGGCGTGGGGCTTCGTCATCGAACCGCGCTGGGTCGCCGCGCGCATCGAGCCGCTGGGCTCGGCGCAGTGGCAGCCGCCGCCCGGCCTCAAGGTGGCGATGGCGGGCGACTGGCACCTCACCACGCGCTCGGCGTGGCGCGTCACCGGCGCGGAGCGCGCCGCGCGCATCGTCGACGAGATCAATGCGGCGCAGCCCGACGTGATCCTGCTGCCGGGCGACTTCCTCGCGGGCTCGGGCGACGACGAGGCGTTTTCGATCGAGGACATGGCCGCCGTGCTCGGCCGACTGAAGGCGCCGCAGGGTGTGTACGCGGTGCTCGGCAACCACGACTGGTGGCACGACGGCGAACGCACCGCCCGGGCCTTGTCTGCGCAGGGCATCCGGGTGCTGGAAAACGCCTCGGTTCGCTTGCCGGGCCACGACATCTGGGTGGTCGGCATCGGCGACGACTCGACCGGCCACTCGGCACCCGACAAGGCGCTGGCCGGCGTGCCCAAGGGCGCCGCCACGCTCGTCATGATGCACGACCCCTTCAGCTTCGCGACCATGCCGCGCACGCAGGGGCTGGTGGTCGCCTCGCACACGCATGGCGGACAGGTCAGCGTGCCGGGCCATGGCGCGCTGGTGGTGCCGGGACGTGCGCCACGCGAATGGGCCTACGGCTGGATCGCGCACAAGGGCAGGCGCATGTACGTGACGAGCGGGCTGGGCGTGAGCATCCTGCCGGTGCGCTTCAACATGCGGCCCGAGTGGGTGATGTTCCGGTAGCGCGGTCGGTCCGTGTCATCGGTTTGGATGACAGACAGGATGCCGCCGGCGGCGCAGCATGGCGGTCTCTTCGTCGAAGGTCCTTGCCATGTCCATTGCCAAACCCGTTTCCTTCGCCGCGGCCCTGTTGTGCCTCGGGGCATCCGCGCAAGCACAAACCGCTGCGCCGGACATTGCCGCGCTGACCGCGAGCGATGCGGTGCAGCAGCTCTGCGCCGGCACGGTGACCAGCGAGCAGCTCGTCACGGCCTACCTGGCGCAAGCCAAGGCGAAGGCGAACCTCAATGCCTTCGTCACGCTCGACGAGGCCGGTGCGCTGAAGGCCGCACGTGCCGCCGATGCGCAGCGAAAGCGCGGCGGTGCCTGCAAGCCGCTGGCCGGCCTGCCGGTCGTCATCAAGGACAACATCCAGGTGCAGGGCCTGCCCGCCACGGCCGGCTCGCCCGCGCTCAAGGGCTTCGTGCCCGCTGCCGATGCGCCCGTGGTCGCGAAGCTGCGCGCGGCCGGCGCGGTCATCCTCGGCAAGACGAACATGCACGAGCTGGCCTTCGGCGTCACGGGCTACAACCCCGCGTTCCAGAGCGGCCCGGAGGTCGGCGTGCGCAACGCCTACGACCCGAGTCGCATCGCGGGCGGATCGTCGTCGGGCAATGGCGCGGCACTCGGCGCGCGAATGGCGCCGGCGGCGCTGGGTACCGACACCGGCGGCTCGGTGCGCATCCCGTGCGCGTTCAACGGCTGCGCATCGCTGCGTCCGAGCATGGGGCGCTATTCGCAGCAGGGCATCGCGCCGATCTCGCACACCCGCGACACCGCGGGCCCGATGGCGCAGTCGATGGCCGATGTCGCGCTGCTCGACCGCGTGATCGCGGGCGGCGCGCCGGTGAAGCCCGCCGATCTGAAGCGCGTGCGGCTCGGCGTGGTGCCGGCCTTCTACGAGAACCTGGACGCCGACACGCGCGCCGCGACCGACGCCGCGCTCGCCAGGCTGCGCGCGGCGGGCGTCACGCTGGTGGACGTGGAGATGCCCAGGCTCATGGAGATCAACGGCGCCATCGGTTTCCCGGTCGCGCTCTACGAAGCGCACGACGACATGGTGGCCTACCTCGCGAAGTACCGCACCGGCATCGACATCGCGCAGCTCACGGCCGGCATCGCGAGCCCCGACGTCAAGGGCACCTTCGAGGCCTTCGTGATCCCGCGCAAGCTCCCTGCGCCGAACGGCACGGTCGATGCGAAGCCGGCCTACGACAACGCGATGCGCGTCGCGCGGCCCGCGTTGCAGAAGCTCTACCGCGACACCTTCGCGAAGAACAGGCTCGATGCGCTCGTGTTCCCGACCGTGCCGCGGGTTGCGCTGGCGGCCGCGCCCGAGGCCAGCAGCCCCGAGAACTTCGGCGCGCTGATCCAGAACACCGACCCCGGCAGCAACGCCGGCATTCCGGGCGTGCAATTGCCCTCGGGCCTGGGTGCGACGAGTGGATTGCCCATCGGGCTGGAGCTCGACGGGCCCGCCGGCAGCGACCGCAAGCTGCTCGCCGTTGGCCTCGCGGTGGAAGGCGTGCTGGGTCGCCTGCCGGCACCCAGAAAATAGAGCGCTGCGGCTGCTCCGCAACCGGCACGCTCAAAGAAACAAGGCGCCGTTCGCGCGGCGCTTGCCGAAGCGCCGCGCGAGGCTTCGACAAGCTCAGCCCGAACGGTTCTGGTTCTGGCCCGATGGAGCGGGGAGCGGGGAGCGGGGGCGTGGATATGGATCGGCCTCAGCGCTGGGCGAGCCCCGCCAGCGCCGACCGGCGCTCGATGCCGAGCTTGTCGAAGATGCGCCGCAGGTAGGTCCGCACCGTGGGCACGCTCACCGCCATGCGCCGCGCGATCTCCTTGTCGGTCAGGCCCTCGCACACGGCGCGTGCGACCTCCTGCTCACGCGCGCTCAGGGCATTCCATGAAGTCTCGGCAGGCATCGGCACCGCAGCCGCCGTGCGCTGCGCACGCTGCAGCGCGCCGATGAACGCGGGCTCGATCAGGTCGAGCAGCGCCTTCTCGTGGTCGCCGAAATCGCCGCGGCCCTTGCGCCGCCAGATACGCAGGTCGCCCAGCGCGCGGTTGCCCTCGAAGGCATGCAGGTTCATGCCCCAGTGCAGCCCGTCGCGCGAGAGAAAGTCGGTGAAGAAGGCCGTGCGCATCAGTTCGCGCTGCGGCATCACGTCGGTCACGCGCGTGGCGCGTCGGTGCGACTGCAGCACGAAGGTGATCGGGTCGTGGTGCTGGTGCCATTCGCCGTAGCGGTCGAGGTTGGCGGGGTCCATGTTGAGCGCCACGCGGCCGTCGAAGCGGCCGCGCTCGGCGTTCCACACGAAGGAGGCGAACTGGTCCGCATGCAAGAGGTCGAGCAGCGCCCAGCCCAGGCGCTCGCGAATGTCGCTTTCGCCGCGCTCTTGCGCCAGCAGCGTGAAAACGCCGCGCAGCGCCTGCTGTTCGGAGCCTGTCAGGTACATCGCCGCCTCGCTCTGGTTGTCGCATGCAAGGCTAGCGTTTAGCAAGCGCCGCGCCAAGGGTGGATGCCCGCGGGCCGCACGGGCGGTCACACGGAGCGCGCAGAATCGCGGCCAAGCCGCCCATGTCTTCGCTCCCATCGTCTCCTCCAGCCCCTGCCGCTCCCGTGCCCGTTCCCCTGTGGCAACGGCTGCGCGCCTACTGGGTCGAGTCCCCGAATGCCGACCCGCTCGTCGACCAGAGCCTGGCCCGCGCCTACATCGTCGACACGCGCGACACGCCGCTGTCGGCGGCCATGATCGCGGCGGTGTTCTGGGGCATGTTCCTCGTGCTGACCGGCGACCGCGGCACGCTGGTGTGGGCCGTGCTGGTGCACGCGATGCAGTGGAACATGCACCGCCACCTGCACCGGGTGGATCCGGCGGCCATCGATGTCGCGTCGGCCGCGCGCACGCGCCGCCAGCTGGAGCTGCGCATGCTGTTCCCGGGGCTGGTGTGGGCGCTGGCGCCGTGGCTCTTCTTTCCGCACGGCGATCTTGCGTACATCCTCCTGATGTACTTTTTCGTGAGCGGCACCACCGGCGTCATCATCGCGGCGCTCGCGCAGTGGTGGCTGGCCGCTGTGTGCTTCGGCGTGCCGGTGTTCCTGAGCCTGGCGCTGCGGCTGGTGCTGGAGCCGGGCAGCGTGCCGGTGATCATGGGGTGCCTGGCGGTGTCTCAGTTGCTGGCATCGCTGCACTACGCGCGCAAGCAGAACCGGCTGATCGTGCGCTCCATCGAGAACGGCTTCGAGAACGCGCGCCTGGCCGAGGCCCTGTCGCGCCAGCTCGACCATGTGGCGCAGATGGCCGCGCAGCGCGCGCGCATCTTCGCCGCCGCCAACCACGACCTGCGCCAGCCGATGCATGCGCTGGCGATCTTCGTGGATGCGCTCGACACGCGCAGCCCGCCCGGCGCCGACAACTTGCGTTTCATGCGCGACAGCGTGGATGCGCTGCGCGGCTCCATCGACGCGCTGCTGGACATCGCGCAGCTCGATGGCGGCGTGGCGCCGGTGCGGCTGGAGCCGCTGCGCCTGGATGCGTTGTTCAGGTCGCTCAACGGGCGCTTCGCGGCGCTGGCCGAGGCCAAGGGCCTGGCGCTGCGCATCCGCCCGACCGAGGCGGTGGTGCGGGCCGATGCGCGCATGCTCGCGCGCGTGTTGGGCAACCTGGTGGACAACGCCATCAAATACACGCCCGAAGGCACCGTCTTCGTGCGCGCGCGGCGGGTGCAGCGCCCCGCGAACGGCGTGCCGGCCTGGCGCATCGAGGTGCGCGACTCGGGCGTGGGCATCGAGGCGCAGCACCGGGAGCACGTGTTCGAGGAGTTCTTCCAGGTCGACAACCCCGGGCGCGACCGCAGCCGCGGACTCGGGCTGGGCCTGTCGCTGGTGGCCGGCATGGCACGGGTGATGGGCTCGTGCATCGAGGTGCGCTCCGCGCCGGGGCGCGGCAGCACCTTCTCGCTGGTGCTGGAGGAGGCGCCCGCACCGCCGCAGGTGCCGGAGGCGGACGCGCCGGCCCATTCCTGCGCATCGGGGTCTGGCCGGACGACCTCCGCGATCCGCATCCTCGTGCTCGACGACGAGCAGCCCGTGCGCGAGGCGATGCGCTCGCTGCTTTCCGGCTGGGGCCACGAGGTGGCGCTGGCGGCCAATCCGCGCGAGGCGCTGCAGCACGGCGGCGTGTTCGACCTGATGCTGAGCGACCTGCGCCTGGGCAGCGGCCTCTCGGGCCTCGCTGCGGCGCAGGCGCTGCAGGCGGTCGGCAAGGCGCGCAACGTGGTCATCCTGACCGGCGAAACCGCCCATGCGAACCGGGTGGAGGTCGAGCGTGCGGGCTATGCGCTGATCTACAAGCCGGCCGATGCGCGCGCCCTGCAGGACGCCATCGCCGCGAGCCGCCTGGCCTAGCTCCGGGGTTGCCCCATCGGAGGGATTGCCCCGAGGTGTTCCAATAGCGGTCTTCATGAGCGCCATCGACCCCACCACCGGACCTTGCCCCTGCGGCCGCACCGACCGCCGAGACAAGCCCATCGGCTACGCCCTGTGCTGTGGCCGCTATCTCGACGATTTCGAGAACACGCCCGCCCCCGACGCCGAATCGCTGATGCGCTCGCGCTATTCGGCCTTCGTGCTGCAGCGCGCCGAGTACCTGCTGGCCACCTGGGATGCGTCCAAGCGGCCGGCCTCGATCGAGTTCGAACCGGGCGTCAAGTGGCTGGGGCTGGACATCCGCTCGCGCTCGGTGCTCGATGCCGACCACGCCGAGGTCGAATTCGTCGCCCGCCAGCGCAGCAGCACGGGCACCGCCACGCGGCTGCACGAGCGCAGCCGCTTCGTGCGCGAGGGCGAACGCTGGTATTACCTCGAAGGCGACTTGCAATAGGCTCGCCCCCAGGCTTCGCGCACTTCGTGTCGCTTCGCCTTTCCCCTGCCGGGGGCAACACCTGCGGCCCGGCAAAGCCGGTTCCGCGGTGTTCCACGAAAAGACAGTGACCGCAGCACTGCATTGGCCGGCGGGTTGACGGGCCGGGCCGGGGCTCGCACAATCAGCCCCGCTCCGGGGTGCACACATGTGGTGTGCTGAGATGGCAAAGCTGCCGACCCGCGAACTTGATCCGGGTCATACCGGCGTAAGAAGAGCTGCACTCCCTGACCGAGGTTCCGTCGCCCACCTTCCGCGACGGCCCCAAGTCCACCGAGCGATTGCGGAGCACCCTTTCCCTCAACAAGGAGTGCCCCGCATGAATGCCCCCGACAAGTTCACCTCTTTGCTCTCGCTCACGCGCGAGCCCTTTCCCGCATCGCACAAGTGCCTGATCCCGGGCAGCCGGCCCGACCTGAACGTGCCGGTGCGCGACGTGCTGCTGACCAACGGCGAGACGGTGTCGCTCTACGACACCTCGGGCCCGTACACCGATGCCAAGGTCGACATCGACGTGCGCCGCGGCCTGCCTGGCGTGCGCGACGCGTGGATCGCCGAGCGCAACGACACCGAGAGCTACGAAGGCCGCTCGCACCAGGCGCTGGACGAGGGCCTGAAGCACGCGCACGACCACGATGCCCAGCGCCTGGCCGAACTGCGCGCCGGCGCCTCGGCGCTGCAGCGCACGCCGCGCCGCGCGAAGTCCGGTGCCAACGTCACGCAGATGCACTACGCGCGCCGCGGCATCGTCACGCCCGAGATGGAATACGTGGCCCTGCGCGAGAACGGCAAGCGCGAGTGGATGGCCGAATACCTCGCCAACGAAGAACGCGCCAAGCGCGTGGCCGGCAACCCGATGGGCGCGCGCATTCCCCGCATCATCACGCCCGAATTCGTGCGCGACGAGGTGGCCCGCGGCCGCGCGATCATCCCCGCCAACATCAACCACCCCGAGGTCGAGCCGATGGCGATCGGCCGCAACTTCAAGGTGAAGATCAACGCCAACATCGGCAACTCGGCAGTCACCTCCAGCATCGAGGAAGAAGTCGAGAAGCTCGTGTGGGCGATCCGCTGGGGTGCCGACAACGTGATGGACCTGTCCACCGGCAAGAACATCCACACCACGCGCGACTGGATCGTGCGCAACAGCCCCGTGCCCATCGGCACCGTGCCGATCTACCAGGCGCTGGAGAAGGTGGGCGGCGTGGCCGAAGACCTCACCTGGGAGATCTTCCGAGACACGCTGATCGAGCAGGCCGAGCAGGGCATCGACTACTTCACCATTCACGCGGGTGTGCGCCTGCCGTTCATTCACCTCACGGCGGACCGCATGACGGGCATCGTCTCGCGCGGCGGCTCGATCATGGCCAAGTGGTGCATCGCGCACCACAAGGAGAGCTTTCTGTACGAGCGCTTCGAGGACATCTGCGACATCATGAAGGCGTACGACGTGAGCTTCTCGCTGGGCGACGGCTTGCGTCCGGGCTCGGGCGCCGATGCCAACGACGAGGCGCAGTTCGCCGAGCTGCGCACGCTGGGCGAACTCACGCAGGTCGCGTGGAAGCACGATGTGCAGACCATGATCGAAGGGCCGGGGCACGTGCCGATGCACATGATCCAGGCGAACATGGACGAGCAGCTGAAGCACTGCCACGAGGCGCCGTTCTACACGCTCGGGCCGCTGACGATCGACATCGCGCCGGGGTACGACCACATCTCCAGCGCGATCGGAGCCGCGATGATCGGCTGGGCCGGCACGGCGATGCTGTGCTACGTGACGCCGAAGGAGCACCTCGGGTTGCCCGATCGCGATGACGTGAAGCAAGGGATCATTGCGTACAAGATTGCGGCGCATGCTGCGGACGTTGCGAAGGGGCATCCGGGGGCGCGGTCGCGCGACGATGCGTTGAGCAAGGCGCGCTTTGAATTTCGCTGGCAGGACCAGTTCAATCTTGGGCTCGATCCGGATACGGCGCGTGAATTTCATGACGAGACGCTGCCGAAGGACTCGAGCAAGGTGGCGCACTTCTGTTCGATGTGCGGGCCTAAGTTCTGCTCGATGAAGATCACTCAGGAAGTGCGGGAGTACGCGGCGAAGAAGGGGGTTGCCGAGGCGGAGGCTATGGCTGAGGGGATGGAGGAGAAGTCGAAGGAGTTCATGGCGGGGGGTGGGGAGATCTACATTCCTATTCGGGCTGTGTCGTAAGGTTTGTTTTCCGAGGCCGGGACTCGCCCCGGCGGGCGACTTACTTTCTTTTGCTTCGCCAAAAGAACGTAAGCAAAGAAAAGGCGACCCCGCTGTCTGCGACCCTTCGCTTCGCTGCGGGCAACCTGCGGTGCTCGCGTTTCGCGGGGTCTCGCAGAACTCGCTTCGCTCAGACAGCTGCGAGCCCTGATCCGCGAAACGCTGCGCTCCTCGGCGCAGCCAGAGGGGAGGGGGCATCTAACGAGCCATCGCTTTGCTCGGCTTGTGGTCGGGCCATTGCTTCGCTCGGCCGCCGTGCCCCCACCCCGACCCTCCCCCGGAAGGGGAGGGAGAAAGACAGGACATGCGACACGGGTTTGATGCATTGCTCCTTCCCCTCCCGGGGGAAGGTTGGGATGGGGGCA
>NZ_JXQQ01000137.1 GCF_000834655.1 Variovorax paradoxus | reverse complement strand
ACCCCGAGCCGATGGTGCGGCAGGTGCTGCGCGACGCGCAGTTCAGCACCGACACCCGCGAATACAAGCAGCCGCCGGACGGGGATGGCGACGACCCGCGCCAGCGCTACGCCACGGTACGCATCGAGTCGTTCCGCAGCGACGACGATCCGGTGCACGAGGACTGGTTCGTCCAGGCCCTGGAGGCGCGGCATGCGCTCTGGACCGCGCCCTTCATGCTCGGCACGGCGAAGGAACTGGGCATCGGCCATGCGCGGCCCAGCAAGCGGCGCGACGACGAAGGGGCGGCGCAGACGCTGGTGGTGGTGGCCGGCGTGTCGCTCGGGCATCTGTCGAACCTGGTGCGCGTGTTCGGCGGCACCGGCCATGGCCACAGCGCGCTGCTGAGTGCCGACCACCACGTGATCGCGCGCAGCGACCAGCCTCATGTCGTCCGCGCGCTGGAAGACCCCGTGGGCGGCGTGCTCGGCGCGCTGCACGCGCACATGCTGGCCAACGGCAGCCGGGGCTGGACCGAAGACATGGCCTTCAGCCTCGTGCACGACGGCGAGCGCTACAAGGTGCAGACCTCGCACATCCCATCGACCGGCTGGCGGCTCGTGAGCTGGGAGCCCGAGGACGCGCTGCTGGGCGGGCTGCACCGCAACGTGCTCTGGTCGCTGCTGCTCACGCTGAGCTTCCTGGCCGTGGCGCTGTTCATTTCGCTGCGCCTCTCGAAGCTGGTGACCGCGCCCATCGAGAACCTCTCGCGCACCGCGCGGCGCATCGGCCGGCTGGAACTGGACGACCTGCCGCGCGAATCGAGCCGGGTGTTCGAGATCCAGAACCTGAGCCAGGCGCTGGACGATTCGGCGCGCAGCCTGCAGGCCTTCAGCAAGTTCGTGCCGGTGGACGTGATCAAGCAGCTTGTCGCCGAAGGCCATGCGCTCGCGCCCAACGGCTCGCCGCGGCGAGTGACCGCGATGTTCACCGACGTGGAAGGCTTCACCAGCATCTCGGAATCGATGGACGCCGACGCGCTCATGCGCCAGCTGACCGCGTACTTCAACCTGGCCACGCGCGTGTTCGCGCGGCACGGCGGCGTGGTCGACAAGTTCATGGGCGACGGGATCATGGTGCTCTGGGGAGCGCCGGCGGACCTGCCGGACGCGGAGTACCGGGCCTGCATCGCCTCGCTCGAACTGCACGACGAGATGAGGGCGCTCAACCGCAAGTGGCGGGAGGAGGGCCTGCAGGAGTTCCGCACGCGCATCGGCATCCACACCGGCGTCGTGATCGCCGGGGTGCTCGGCTCGAGCGACCGGCTCTCCTATACGGCGCTGGGCGACGTGATCAACGTGGCGAGCCGCATCGAGAGCACGAACAAGCAGTTGGGCACGCGCACCCTGATCTCGCAGGCCACGTTCGAAGGGCTGGGCGGACGGCTGGCCACGCGGCGCATCGAGGAGCTGGTCGAGCTGCGCGGCCGCCAGACGCGCATGGTGCTGTACGAGCTGGTGGGCTCCGCCTAGCCGCCCTTGACCCTGCGCGCGAACGCCTCCAGCCCGTCGATGGTGATCTGGATGTGCCGCTCGAAGCTGCTGTCCAGCGGCACGGTGGTGCCGTTGTCCCAGCGCACGATGAAGGCGGCGTTGGCGAGCAGCGGCAGGTTGCGCGCGAGCACGGGATGGTCGAGCGGGCGGATGGTGTGCACGCGTTCGCGCAGTTCCTCGGCCCAGGCCTGGGTGTTGTCGGCGGGCAGGGGCGAGAACTCCATCGTGAGGAAGCCCAGCATCGCCGCGATCACGCAGTTGTAGGCCTCCAGCAGCGACTGCTCCTCGAAGCCGGCCTCGGCCAGCGCCGCGAGCACGCCTTCGACCAGCTCGGTGGGCAGGCTGCCGTTCGACACCAGCTGCGCGCCCAGCAGCTGCGCCACGTTGGGGTGGCTGCGCACCGCGGCGCGGCAGCGGTGGAAGAGCTCGGCGATCCATGCCTGCCAGGCCATCCGGCCCGTCGGCGGCGTGACCTGCGACATGACGGTGGCCGCCACCTCGGCGAGCAGCGCTTCGCGCGTGCTCACGTGCCAGTGCACCGTGGCCGGGTACACGCCAAGCTGCGACGCGATCTCGCGCATGCTGAACGCGCCCAGGCCGAACTGGTCGATGTGCGCGAGGGCGGCCTCGGCGATGAGGCGCTTCGACAGCGCGCCGCCGCCGGTGGGGCGGCCGGCGGTCTTGGGTTTCGGCGTGGGCGTGGGCGTCGGCTCGGCAGTTTTCTTTTTCATGGAAGCGGGTGTTGTGCGGCGGGCGAATTGATTGTATAAATATTATTAATTGTGCAGTGATCAATTAAGCCGGCCGAAAAGGCCGCTCCTCATTCAAGGACCCTTCCATGACCGACGCAGCCATCGACCATGCCCTCGCCGGAGTGCACCAACGCTTCACCGAGAACAATCCCGAGAGCCGGCGCCGGTTCGACGAGCAAACGCGCTACATGCCCGGCGCCAACACGCGATCGGTGCTGTTCTATGCACCGTTCCCGCTCACCATCGCCAGGGGCGAGGGCGCCGCGCTGTGGGATGCCGACGGCCACCGGTATGCCGACTTCATTGCCGAGTACACGGCCGGCGTCTACGGCCACTCGGCGCCCGAGATCCGCGAGGCGGTCATCGAGGCGATGCAGAGCGGCATCAACCTCACGGGCCACAACCTGCTCGAAGGGCGGCTGGCCAAGACCATCTGCGAGCGATTTCCTCAGGTCGAGCAGCTGCGCTTCACCAACTCGGGCACCGAGGCGAACCTGATGGCGCTCACCGCCGCGCTTCACTTCACGGGGCGGCGAAAGATCGTGGTGTTCTCGGGCGGCTACCACGGCGGCGTGCTCGGCTTCGGCGACAAGCCCTCGCCGACGACCGTGCCCTTCGACTTCCTCGTGCTGCCCTACAACGATGCGCAGCGCGCGAGCGAGGAAATCGCCAGGCACGGGCCGCAGATTGCCGCCATCCTGGTCGAGCCGATGCAGGGGGCGAGCGGGTGCATTCCGGGGCGCCTGGATTTCCTGCAGGCGCTGCGCGACGGCGCCACGCAGGCCGGCGCGCTGCTGGTCTTCGACGAGGTCATGACCTCGCGCCTCGCGCCGCATGGCCTTGCGAACAAGCTGGGCATCAGGTCCGACCTCACCACGCTGGGCAAGTACATCGGCGGCGGCATGTCGTTCGGCGCTTTCGGCGGGCGCGCGGACGTGATGGCGCAGTTCGATCCACGCACAGGGGCGCTCGCGCATTCGGGCACCTTCAACAACAACGTGATGACGATGGCGGCCGGGTATGCGGGGCTCACGAAGCTGTTCACGCCCGAGGCGGCCGGTGCGCTGGCCGAGCGCGGCGAAGCGATGCGGGCGCGGCTCAACGCGCTGTGCGCGAAAGAGGGCGTGGGCCTGCAGTTCACCGGCGTGGGCTCTCTGATGAATGCGCACTTCGTGAGCGGTGAAGTCCGGCGCGTGGACGACCTTGCGGTAGTCGACGGGCGCTTGCGCCAGTTGCTGTTTTTCCACCTGCTGAGCCGGGGCATCTACACCTCGCCGCGCGGCTTCGTCGTGCTGTCGCTGCCGTTGTCAGATGCGGACATCGACGGCTACGTCGCCGCCATCGGCAGCTTCATCGGCGAATACCGGACGCTCTTGCCTAGCGCGAAGTAGCCACGCCCAGCAGCGCGTGCAGGCGCGTGCTGGTGGTCGTGTACTGCAGCGGCACGGCCTTGCCCGGGAACACGATGGCGGTGGCGCCCCAGGCCGCCAGCGTCGCTTCGTGGAAGCCGCAGACGATGAGCTTCTTCTTGCCCGGATAGGTGTTGATGTCGCCGACCGCGAACACGCCGCGCTCGCGGGTTTCGTATTTTTCGGTGTCCACCGGCACCTGCTTGCGCTCGAGCTCCAGGCCCCAGTCGGCGATGGGGCCGAGGCGCGGGGAGATGCCCAGGCACGCGACCAGCGCGTCGAGCGGCAGGTCGACGGTGGAGGCATCGGGCGTGGTGATCTGCAGTTGCTTGCCGTCGAAGGCGGTCGGCTGGCCGACCTTGAAGGCCAGCTTGCCGGCAGCGACGAGGGCGCGCATTGCGGCGATGTTCGCCTCGTCCGCCTGGAAGCCATCCCGCCGATGGACCAGCGTGACCTGCCGGGCGATGGCGGTGAGCGCGATGGCGGTTTCTAGCGCGATGTCGTCGCCGCCGTTCACCACCACCGCCTGCCCCGCAAAGCGGTCCAGCGAATCGGGGTGATAGAAAAGCACGCTGCCTTCGAATTGAGCGATGCCATCGAGCACGAGGCGCTTGGGCACGAAGGCGCCGACGCCGGCCGCGATGAACACCGTCTTCGCGAGGAAGGCCTTGCCGGCGGACGTCGTCAGCAGCAGACGCTCGTCGGCCTGGCGAGCGAGCGTGGCGACCTGCTCGCCGAAATGAAACTGCGGCTTGAACGGCGCCACCTGCGCGAGCAGCGACTGCGCAAGGTCGCGCCCGCTGGTCACCGGCGTGCCGGGAATGTCGTAGATCGGCTTGTCGCCATAGAGCGCCACGCACTGGCCGCCCGGGACGGGCAGTGCATCGACGATGTGGCAGGAGATTTCAAGCAGGCCCAGCTGGAAGGCCTGGAACAGCCCGACAGGGCCGGCACCGACGATCAGGGCATCGGTCTCGACAGGATGGGAAGGCATTTATGGAGTCCTTCCAGAAATACCGCGGAACCGGCTTTGCCGGGCCGCCGGTATTGCCCCCGGCGAGGGGGTGTGCGAAGCGACACGAAGTGCGCGCAGCATGGGGGAGAGCCCCTTTACCGCACCAGCTCCCCGACCTTGTCGGTCTTGTCTTTCCAGTCGTCGGCGTCGGCCAGCGCGGGCTTGCGCTTGGTGATGCTCTTCCAGCCGTCGGCCACGGCCAGCTCGGCATTGATCTTGATGAAGGCGATCTGGTTGGCCGGAAGGTCTTCCTCGGCGTAGATCGCGTTGACCGGGCACTCGGGGATGCAGACCGCGCAGTCGATGCATTCATCCGGGTCGATCACCAGCATGTTGGGACCTTCACGGAAGCAGTCGACGGGGCAAACGTCCACGCAGTCGGTGTATTTGCAACGGATGCAGGCTTCGGAGACGACGTGGGTCATTTGTCTTTTAAACGTCAGTTTGATCGGGGAAAACCCCAGATTTTAGGCCTTTGCGGCGGCGGGCTGCACGAGGACCGCAGCAGCGGTCTTGTGGGAGGCGGTATCGACCAGCACCAGCGAGCCCAGGGCGCGCGATTGCGTGAAGGGCAAGACAGCCAGCGGCTGCTGCAGCGCGAGCACCACATCGCCAATGGAATTGGCGTCAAGCTGCGTCGTGGGCTCCGATTCGAGCGTGGTGATGTTCACCCGGTCGACGATGCGCGCAACCTTCGCCTTGACCCAGCGGTGGCCCTGCAGCGCCCAGTAGACGCGGCCTGCGACCAGCGGCTCGTCGTCCAGCCAGGCCACGGTGGCGGTGATCTCGCGCACCGGCTCGAAGGCGCCGGGCGCCAGCAGCCAGTCGCCGCGCGACACGTCCACCTCGCGGTCCAGCACGATGCCGGCGCTGTGGCCCGCATGCACCGACTTCGGCTGGCGGGTGTGGCTCAGGACCTGCGCGACGGTGGCGGTCTGGTTGCTCGGCAGCACCGTCACGCGCTGGCCCGGCTCCACATGGCCCGAGGCCACGCGGCCCCAGAACACGCGGCGGCCTTGCGAAGTGTCGGCGGAAGAAGAGAACTTCTCGACCCACTGCACCGGGAAGGCGAACGGCACGGCCTCGTCCTGCACCGTGACCGGCAGGTCCTCGAGCAGCGAGAGCAGGCTCGGGCCTTCGTAGCCCACCCAGTCGGCATGGCGCGTGGCCACGTTCCAGCCCTTGAGCGCGGAGATCGGCACGATGCCCGCGACCTGCACGCCAGCCGCTTCGGCAAAGGCGTTCAGCGCGGTCGAGATGCGCTCGAAGGCGAGACCCGCGTCATCGATGGCGTCCAGCTTGTTGACCGCGAACACGATCGACTGCACGCGCAGCAGGTGGCACAGCAGCGTGTGGCGGCGCGTCTGCGGCAGCAGCTCGCGCTTGACCACGGTGCCGTCTTCCACTTCGGCGGCCCAGGCGAGCTTGGTCGCATCGACCAGCACCACGGCGGCGTCGGCGGCCGAGGCGGCGGTGACCATGTTGCGCGTGTACTGCTCATGGCCCGGTGCGTCGCCGATGATGAACTTGCGCTTGGCGGTCGAGAAGTAGCGGTACGCCACGTCGATCGTGATGCCCTGTTCGCGTTCGGCCGAGAGGCCGTCGGTCAGGAGGGCGAGGTCGGTTTCGCCGCCGCGCTGCACGCCGGCCAGCTGGTCCTGCAGCACGGTCTTGCTGTCCACCAGCAGGCGGCCGATGAGCGTGCTCTTGCCGTCGTCGACCGAGCCGCAGGTGATGAAGCGCAGGGCGGTGCCGGTGTCGCCGTGCACGGCGAGTTCATTGGGAGTGGCTGTCGTCGTCGCGCTCATCAGAAGTAACCGTCTTTCTTGCGTTTTTCCATGGATGCTTCGGAGGTCATGTCGTCCATCCGCGTTGCGCCGCGTTCGCTCACATCGACCGACAGGGTTTCGAGCACCACGTCGCCGGCATCGGCCGCGAGGCTCTCGACCGGGCAGGTCGTCGTGATGTCGCCCACGGTGCGAAAGCGCACGTCGCGCACCTGCACCGTTTCGCCGTCGCGCGGCGGGGTGAGTTCGGTCACCGGCACCAGGAGGCCGCGGCGCTCGACAACCTCGCGCTTGTGCGTGTAGTAGATCGACGGCAGGCCGACGTGCTCGCGCTCGATGTATTGCCACACGTCCAGTTCGGTCCAGTTCGAGATCGGGAACACGCGGAAGTGTTCGCCGGGCGCCAGGCGCGTGTTGAACAGCGTCCACAGCTCGGGACGCTGGTCCTTGGGCTGCCATTGGCCGAAGCTGTCGCGGTGCGAAAAGATGCGCTCCTTGGCGCGCGCCTTCTCTTCGTCGCGGCGGGCGCCGCCGATCAGCGCGTCGAAGCGGAATTCTTCGATCGCTTCGAGCAGCGTCACCGACTGGTGCGCGTTGCGCGATTCGCCCGGGTGCGCCAGGCGCACGGTGCCGCGCTTCATCGAATCCTCGACGCTGCGCACGATGAGTTCGGCGCCCAGCTCCTTGGCGCGCTGGTCGCGGTAGGCCGTCACTTCGGGGAAGTTGTGGCCCGTGTCGATCATCAGCAGCGGGTAGGGAATGCGGCCCGCGCCGAATGCCTTCTCCGCGCACTTCAGGAGCACCAGCGAGTCCTTGCCGCCCGAGAACAGCAGGGTGGGGCGTTCGAAAGCGGCCGCCACTTCGCGCAGGATGAAGATGGTTTCTTCCTCCAGCGCATCGAGGTGCGTGTTGGACAGGTGCGCCGGCGACAGCAGCAGTTCGGTTTCGGTACGGGCGTTCATCGGGTGGGGGCTGGATTCAGGGGATCGGTGAGGCGTTGGCGCTCAATGGGCGATGTGCAGGCCGCACTCGCGGTTGTCTTCGCCCTTCGTCGGGTCCACGTAGTCGAAGTTGTTCGGCAGGCCGTGGGCCTCGCAGTATTCGTACAGATCCTTGGACGACCAGTGCAAGAGCGGCGCGACCTTGATGAGGCCGTCCGGGTTCACGCTGACCGGGTCCATCTGCGCGCGCACCGCCGTGTCGGTGGCCCGCAGCGCGGTGAACCAGACCTTGGGCGCCGTCTCGCGCAGCGCGCGGGCGAAGGGCTCCAGCTTCACCTCTTCGGTGAATGCGGCATGGCGCGGATCGTCGAGCGCCGGCGTCGGGCCTTCGACCGCTTCGCGGTGCGCGCGCGAGCGGCGCGGCAGGTAGATGTGCAGGTCAAGACCCAACTGCTTGGTCACCTCGTCGGCAAAGCGGTAGGTGGCCTCGGTGTTGTAGCCGTTGTCCATCCAGACCACCGGCACATCGCGCCGGGCACGCGTGACCATGTGCAGGATCACCGCCTCGAACGGGCGGAAGTTGGTGGTGATGATCGAAGGCTGGCCGAGGCCGATGGCCCAGTCCACCAGGCCTTCGGCGTTGCGGCCGAGGTCGGTGTTGATGCGTGCAAGGTCGATGCTCATGTCGGATTCCGATGCGGTCTCAGCTGCCGGCCACGAAGTGCGGCGCGGTCTTGACCGCATCGCCCTGGTAGAAGGCCGAGAAGCGGTCGAACTGGCGCTGCGCGTCGGAGGCGTCCACGCCTTCCTTCAGCACGGCGCTGGAGAAACCGGTGCGTTCCATCTGCACCAGCTGGTCGATCAGCACGTCGCCCGTGGCGCGGATGTCGCCCGTGAAGCCCAGGCGGCGGCGCAGCAGGAAGGCCTGGCTGTAGGCGCGGCCGTCGGTGAACTTCGGAAAGTTCAGGTCGATGCGCTCGATGTCGGCCAGGCACACCTCGATGGCGAGCGGGTCGGCATCGTTGGCCAGCTGCAGCACCTTCGGGTCGCCGTCGTCGATGTGTTCTTCGGCGGAAAGGATGTTCAACGTCTTGTTCATGCTGCTTCCTCCACCTTGAATCGCGCACCGTTGGCCGCGGCCTTGAACGGGTCGTGGCCCACGCGGCGCAGGGTGTCGATGAAGGTCTCGCCCGACGAACGGGTGTCGCGGTAGGTCGTGAGCACGGCCTCGATCACGCCCGGCACTTCGGCCGCCGAGAACGAGGGGCCCACGGCCTTGCCGGCCTGCGGCGTTCCGCTGAGCGCGGAGCCGTCCGAGCCGCCCAGGGTGACCTGGTACCACTCCTTGCCGTCCTTGTCGACGCCCAGGATGCCGATGTGGCCGCTGTGGTGGTGGCCGCACGAATTGATGCAGCCGCTGATGTGCAGGTCGATCTCGCCCAGGTCGTCGAGTTCGTCGAGGTCCTGATAACGCTCGGTGATGGCTTCGGCGATCGGGATCGAGCGCGCATTGGCCAGCGCGCAGAAGTCGCCGCCGGGGCAGGCGATCATGTCGGTCAGCAGGTGCACGTTGGCGCTTGCGAAGCCGGCCGCGCGGGCTGCGAGCCACAGCGCGTGCAGGTCTTCGGCATGCACCCAGGGCAGCACCACGTTCTGGTCGTGCGTCACGCGGGCCTCGCCGGCCGAGAAGCGGTCGGCCAGTTGCGCGAGCGTGTCCAGCTGGTCGGCCGAGGCATCGCCCGGGGCCTGCTTCAGGCGCTTGAACGACAGCGTGACGGCGCGCAGCGCGGGGTTCTTGTGCGGCGCGACGTTGCGGGCGAGCCAGCGGGCGAACTGCACGTCGTCGGCGGCGTAGGCGCGCAGTTCGGCGTCGGTCTTCTCTGCGCTCTGCAGCACGCGGGTGGCCAGCGTCGGCGGCACGAAGGAGGCGGCCACGCGGTCGTACTCTTCCTGCGTGATGGTGTGCGGTGCGCCGTCGTGCTCCAGGATCTGCTTGTACTCGGCATCGACGTCGTCGATGTAGCGCTGGCCTTCGGCCTTCACCAGGATCTTGATGCGCGCCTTGTAGATGTTGTCGCGGCGGCCATAGCGGTTGTAGACCCGGATCACCGCCTCGAGGTAATTCATGATCTGCTGCCAGGGCAGGAACTCGCGCAGCACGGTGCCGATGATCGGCGTGCGGCCCATGCCGCCGCCCACCTGCACGCGAAAGCCGATTTCGCCGGCTTCGTTCTTCACCACGTGCAGGCCCACGTCGTGCCAGCCGGTGGCGGCGCGGTCTTCGGTGGCACCGGTGATGGCGATCTTGAACTTGCGCGGCAGGAAGGCGAATTCAGGGTGCAGCGTGCTCCACTGGCGCATGATTTCCGCGAATGGACGCGGGTCGGCGATCTCGTCGACCGCGATGCCGGCGCGCTCGTCGCTCGTGATGTTGCGGATGCAGTTGCCGCTGGTCTGGATGCCGTGCATGTCGACCGATGCCAAGAGGTCCATCACGTCGGCCGACTTGGCGAGCGGAATCCAGTTGTACTGGACGTTCTGGCGCGTCGAGAAGTGGGCGTAGTGGGTCGGAAGCTTGTGGCTGCCGAGCAGGCCCTGCGTCTCGATGGCCTTGCGGTAGACCTCGGCCTCCGGCTCGTCGTATTCGCGGGCGATCTTGGCCAGCACGCGCAACTGGCGGCTGGAGAGCTCGCCGTAAGGCACGGCCACGCGCAGCATCGGCGCGTAGCGCTGGACGTACCAGCCGTTCTGCAGCCGCAACGGGCGGAACTCGTCCTCGTGCAGGCGGCCCTTTTGCCAGCGCTCGAGCTGGTCTCTGAACTGGGCGGCCCGTTGGTGAACGAACTGGCGATCGAATTCTGTGTATTGGTACATCGTGCGTAGGTCTTGTCTTGAAGTGCGGTGCGTCCAGCGCGCCAGCAAGAAGCCGGGATTCTGAAAGCGGGCCTTATGGAAACAAACTATTTTTTGGTTCGCGCTTTATGCGGATAAGCTTATTCGCCAGTGTTCATGCGGGTTTCGGGGCGGTTGAATGCTTATTCTGGATAAGGGCGATGGGGTGAGATCCCAGTTTTCTGAGACGTGGATTTTAGGAATTGGCGAGTAGGGTTTGGGCTTCGGGCTCTATTTTGGGGTTTTGGTTTTTTTGAGTTCCGAGGCCGGGACTCGCCCCGGCGGGCGAGCTACTTTCTTTTGCTTCGCCAAAAGAAAGTAGCCAAAGAAAAGGCGACCCCGCTGTCTGCGACCCTTCGCTGCGCTACGGGCAACCTGCGGTGCTCGCGTTTCGCGGGGTCTCGCAGAACTCGCTTCGCTCAAACAGCTGCGAGCCCTGATCCGCGAAACGCTGCGCTCCTCGGCGCAGCCAGAGGGGCTTGGGCACCGGACGCGCCATCGCTTTGCTCGGCTTGCGGTCGGGCCATTGCTTCGCTCGGCCGCCGTGCCCCCACCCCAACCCTCCCCCTGAAGGGGAGGGAGAAATACAGGACATGCGACAGGGGCCTGATGCATTGCTCCTTCCCCTCCCGGGGGAAGGCTGGGATGGGGGCACGACGGCGCT
>NZ_JXQQ01000136.1 GCF_000834655.1 Variovorax paradoxus | reverse complement strand
GCCGCGAGCCACAGCCCGGCCGCGAGCGGCTTGCGGATGCCGAAGCGCATCACCAGCCTGGCAGATAGGCCAAGCGAGAACACCGCCATGATGATGTTGGCCGGCAGGAACGCGAGGCCGATCTGCATCGGCGTGTAGTTCAGCACCAGTTGCATGTAGAGCGCCGAGATGAAGAACCACGCGAACATCGCCGCGGCCCACAGCACGCCCACCACGTTGGCCACCGACACGCTGCGCAGGCGAAAGAGGCCGAGCGGCATCAGCGGGTGCGCCACGCGCGCCTCGGTGGCGATGAAGGCGGCCAGCAGCACCACGGCCGCGCCGAGCAGGCCCAGCGTTTGCGTGGAACCCCAGCCGGCCTCGTTGCCGTTGACCACGCCGTACACCGCGAGCATGAGCGACAGCGTGACGGTGACTGCGCCGGCCACGTCGAGCTTCTCGCCATGCGCCTGGCCGCGCGCGTTGGGCAGCAGCGCCACGCAGAGCGCGTACACCGCCACGCCGATCGGCAGGTTCACCAGGAAGATCCAGTGCCAGCTGAGCGAGCTCGTGAGCAGCCCGCCCAGCAGCACGCCGATGCTGCCGCCGCCCGCGCAGACGAAGCCGTAGACGCCCATCGCCTTGGCGCGGTCGGCCGGCTCGGTGAAGAGATTCATGATGAGCGACAGCGAGACGGCAGAGACCACCGCGCCGCCCAGCCCCTGCACCGCGCGCGCCGCCACCAGCAGCACCTGCGAGTTCGCCAGGCCGCAGGCCAGCGAGGCGACGGTGAAGAGCACGAGGCCGATCAGGAAGAGCTTGCGGTGGCCGTACAGGTCGCCCAGCCTGCCGCCGAGCAGCAGGAAGCCGCCGAAGGTCAGCATGTAGGCATTCACCACCCACACGAGCGAGGTCTCGGTGAACCCGAGGTCGGTGCGGATCGAGGGCAACGCCACGTTCACGATCGTGGTGTCGAGCACGATCATCAGGACGCCGAGGCAGAGCACCATCAATGCGAGCCAGCGCTTCCGGTTGTCGAGTGTTTCGGTCATGGAGTGGATTCCTGAAAAAGCCGCCGCTGCGGCGTTCTGTTTTTTAGACCAGCGGCTTGCCGCCGTTGATGAGCCAGGGGGTGCCGAAGCGGTCGGTCACCATGCCGAAGCCTTCGACCCAGAAGGTCTTCTCGAAGGGCATGGAGACGGTGCCGCCTTCGGCGAAGGCATCGAACACGCGGCGTGCCTCGGCGACGGTCTCGAGGGTGAGCGCAACGCCGAAGCCTTTCATGCCTTCGTAGGCCTGGCCGGGCATGGTGTCGGAGGCCATGAGCATGCCCTCGCCGTAGGCGAGGGACGCATGCATGATGCGATTCTTCGCGTCGGCCGGCATCTGCTCGGTGCCCGGCGCTTCGCCGATGGTCATCATCATCTCGATGGTTCCTCCGAGGGTCTTTTCGTAGAAGCGCATGGCTTCCTGCGCGTTGCCGTCGAAGGTGAGGTAGGCGTGGATGGGGGACATGATGGTTCCTTGAATGCGTTGGATGAATGCGCTGGATGAATGAGGTGGGGCGGTTACTTTTCGGTGGCCGTCTTGAGGTTGGCAAGACCCGCTTCGAAGTCCTTGCCGATCATCTGGTCCATGTCGAAGAAGATGCCCATGAGCTTGGCGATGTAGGGGCTCGGGCCGTGCATGGCCCATGTGACCTGCGTGGCGTCGCCCTGCGGTTGCAGCGTGAACTCGGCCATGTTGTGGCCTTCGAAGGGCTTGATGAAATCCAGCTTGATCGCGACCTTCGAGGAAGGCGTCGACTCGGCGATTTCCATCTTGCCCGCGCCCGCCTTGTCGTTGCCCTCCCAGGCGTAGGTGGCGCCCTGTCCGGCCGGTGCGCCGCCGAAGCTGCGCTTCATGGCCGGGTCCAGCTTCTCGTAGGGCGACCACTCGCCCCAGCGGTGGAAGTCGTTGATGAGCGGAAAGATCTTCTCGGCGGGCGCGGCGATGCGCGCCGTGCGTTCCACGCGGAAGGTGTCGGGCCGGGTGGCCGCGTAGACAAGCACGATCGCGATCAGCGCGAGGATGACGAGAACGATTTTCTTGAACATGAAGGGGCTCCTGGGCAGGGCGGGTTGCCTGGCTGGGTGACTGCTTACCTGGCGGCATCCACCACCATCAGCCAGGCCACGCCGAAGCGGTCGGCCAGCATGCCGAAGCTGCTGGTGAAGAAGGTCGGCATGAGCGGCTGCATGACCTGGCCGCCGTCGGCCAGCGCATCGAACCACTTGCGGGCATCGGCGTCGGTAGGCGCGGTGATCGACAGCATGATCCCCTTGAACTCCGCTTGGCCGGAGCACCGGCCGTCGGAGAACATCAGCTCGGTTTCGCCGACGCGGATCACGGAGTGCATCACCTTTTCGGGGTCGGGCATGGCGCCGGCGCAGCCGTCGCCTTTTTCCATGCCGGCGTCCGCGGGCGCCTCGCTGAAGCGCATGAGCTGAACGACTTCGGCGCCGATCGCCTTCTTGTAGAACGCGATCGCTTCGTCGCAACGGCCTTCGAAGGACAGGTAAGACTGGACTTTCATGGCAATTCCTTTTCGCTGGAGAGGTTTCGAGGTTTCAAGAATGCGCAGCGGCTTGTGCGCGAATACGATGGAACTACTTTGTGTACACCGTCCACAAAGAATAGCAGGGATAATGGACACTGTCCACATGGAATTTCAATGAAGCTCAACAACGTCCCCGAAAGCCTGCCGCCCGCCCGCAGCACTTACCGCCACGGCGACCTGCGCCGTGCGCTGCTGGAGGCAGGCATCGAACTGGCGCGCGACGGCGGCCCGGACGCGGTCGTGCTGCGCGAGGCCACGCGGCGCGCGGGCGTGGTGCCCAACGCGGCGTACCGGCATTTCGGCAGCCGGCAGGAGCTGTTGCTGGCGGTGCGCGGCGCGGCGCTTTCGGCCGCGGCCAAGGCGATGGAAAGCGAACTGGCCGTGCTGCATTTCGACCAGCCGCCCGCCGATTTCGCCCGCGCGCAGGTGCGCGCCATCGGCACCGCCTACCTGCGGTTCGCGCAGGCCGAGCCGGGCCTGTTCCGCACGGCCTTCGTGGTCACCGAAGAAGGCGAAGGCGAGGTGGGCCCGGCGGCCGCAGGCGCGAGCGGCATGGGCCCGTTCCAGCTCCTGGGCGCGGCGATCGACCGGCTGGTGGACGCCGGCGTGCTCGACCCGTCACGGCGCCCGAATGCCGAATTCCTCGCGTGGTCGGCGGTGCACGGGCTTGCGCTGCTCATCATCCACGGGCCGCTGCGCACGCTCGACGCGGAGACGACGCACGCGCTGGGACAGCGGCTGATCGACATGGTGGAGCGCGGCCTGTAGCGCCCGCTCGCGATCCCGAAGGTCAGAGATAGATCTTCTGCAGCAGCTTGATCAGCGTCCCGCGCTCGCGCGCCGTGAGCTTGGCGCTGGCATCGGCCTCCAGCTGCACCACGGCCTGCTCGGCTTCGCGCACCAGCGCGTCCCCGGCGGAGGTGAGATGCAGCCCCACCGCGCGGCCGTCGTGCGGATGCGGACGGCGCTCGATCAACCCCCGGCTGTCCAGCGTGGCCACCAGGCTCACGAGGTTGGGCGGCAGGATGTCGAGCGTGGTGCACAGCTGCCGCGAGGTGGCTCCCGGGTTGTGCGCCAGCAGCGAGAGCACCGAGAAGTCGATCTGCTTGAGCCCGTAGGGCGCCATGCGCTCCGAAAAAACGCCGCTGACGATCAGCCAGGCGCGGCGGGCGTTGTAGCCGACCAGGGTTTCGAGCACGCGGGCGTCGAGCCGGTCCGAACGGCCTGCTGCGGTGGCAACGGGCTCGTTCTTCGTGGAGGTTTTTTTCGCGGGAGCAGGCATGGCCCCGAGCGTAACCGGCCGTGGGGGCGCCAGGAATCTACCGCGCGACACCTTCTGCCGCGGCATGCGAAAGGGCCAGTGCCTCGCAGGCGCGCTTGACGATGCCCAGGCGCATCTCGAACTCGGGCAGCACCCAGCGTCGGAAGGCCGCGGCCGCACGCACGCGTTCGGCCGAAGCGCCGCCCGCCGTCGCCTCGATGCGTGCCCAAGCCCAGGCCATCATCGTGAGCATCACCACGCGCAGGTAGTCGTCGGCCACCTCGTAGGGCAGCACCGGGTTGGCGTGGGCGGACATCGCGATGGTGGTGCCCAGGTAGCGCAGCTGCGCGAGCCGGCGCTGCACGTCGGCATCGGCCTCGCGCGATGCATCGAGCGTGTCGCGCAGTTCGAGCAGCACGGCCGACATCGCCGCGCCGCCGTCGGGCAGCACCTTGCGCACCAGGAGGTCGATGGCCTGGATCTCGTTGGTGCCCTCGTAGATCATCGTCACGCGCGCGTCGCGCACCACCTGCTCGATACCCCACTCGCGCACGTAGCCGTGCCCGCCGAACACCTGCAGGCATTCGCTCGCGCCGTGAAAGGCCTGGTGCGTGCAGGCCGCCTTGAGCACTGGCGTGACCAGCGAGCACCAGCGCTGCGCGCGTTCCCGGGCCTTGGGGTCGGCGTCGTGCGCGGCCACGTCGAGCATCAGCGCGCTGCGGTAGGCGAGGGTGCGCGCACCGTCGATCCAGGCGCGCTGCGTGTCCAGGATGCGGCGGACGGCGGGGTGCTCGGCGATCAGGTCGGCCGGTTCGACCCCGCGGCTCGCGGGCACGGCGCCTGGCGCGCGCATCTGCCGGCGCTCGGCCGCATACGCGTCGGCCTTCTGCCAGGCGGCATCGAGCAGGCCGATGCCTTGCAACGCCACATGCAGGCGCGCCGAATTCATCATCACGAACATCGCGGCAAGACCGCGGCCCGCCTCGCCGACCAGCCAGCCGGTGGCGTCGTCGAAACGCATCGAGCAGGTCGGGCTTCCGTGCAAGCCCATCTTTTCCTCGATGCGTTCGCAGTGCACGGCATTGCGCACGCCATCGGGCATCCGCTTGGGCACGAGCGCGAGCGACAGGCCCTTTGGCCCCGCCGGCGCATCGGGCAGGCGACACAGCACGAGGTGCACGATGTTCGGCGTCAGGTCGTGTTCGCCGCCCGAAATGAAGATCTTGCTGCCGCTCACGCGCAGGCTGCCGTCGGCCTGCGGCACGCCGCGCGTGCGCACCTGGCCGAGGTCGCTGCCCGCGTGCGCTTCGGTCAGGCACATGGTGGCGAGCCATTCGCCGGTCGCGATCTTCTGCAGATAGCGGCCCTTGAGCTCGTCGCTGCCGTGGTGCCTGAGGCAGGCGTACGCGCCGTGCAGCAGGCCCGGCGCCATCGTGAGCCCGTGGCTCGCCGCGCTCAGCCATTCGTAGAGCACGGCTTCGAGCACCGAGGGCAGGCCCTGGCCGCCGTCTTCCGTCGCAGCCGAAAGCGCGGGCCAGCCACCATCGACGAAGGCCTGGTATGCCTCGCGGAATCCGGGTGGCGAAACGACTTCGCCCTGGTCGAAGCGGCAGCCGACTTCGTCGCCTTCGCGGTTGACTGGCGCCACCACCTCGCCGACGAAGCGAGCCGCCTCATCGAGCACCTGCGATTGCAGCGCCTCGTCGACTTCGGCAAAGGGCGCGAGCGCCTGCAGCCGCGCGGGCGCTTCGAGCACCGCGTTCAGGAGAAAGCGGACGTCTTCGGGGCGAGGGCGGTAATCCATCAGCTGCTTCAGGACTCGGCCGTGAAGCCGATCTTCTTGACCAGCGGACCCCAGCGTTCGTATTCCGCCTGCAGCGACTTCTTCATCTCCTCGGGCGAGGAGCCGTGGGCGATCAGGCCGACCGACAGCAGGCCGTCGGCCACGGCCTTGTCCTTGAGCGCAGCCTGGATCGCGGTGCTCGCGGCGTTGACGATGGGGGCGGGCGTCTTCGCCGGAGCGAAGAAGCCGAACCATTCGTCGGCCACGATTTCCGGAAAGCCCTGTTCGGTGAAGGTCGGCACATCGGGCAGGTAGGCCGGACGCTGCGCGCCCGAGGTGGCCAGCACGCGCAGCTTGCCGGCCTTGGCGAACGGCAGGCAGTCGCCCGCGGGCGTCATGCACGAGGCGATCTGGCCGCCCACCACGTCGTTGATGCCGGGCAGCGAGCCGCGGTAGGGCACGTGGCGCAGGTCGGCACCGGTGCTCAGGCCGAGCAGCGCGCCCAGGAAGTGCGGCGTGGAACCCGCGCCGGGCGAGCCGTAGCTGGCCTGGCCGGGGTTGGCCTTGGCCCAGGCGATGTAGTCCTTCAGCGTCTTCACGCTGGCCGGCACCATGGGGCCGACCGCCAGGCCGTGCGTCATGACGGCGCCGATGGAGATGGGCGCGAAGTCCGGAATAGCGTAGGCCAGCTTGGTGTAGATGTGCGGATAGATCGACAGCGCCGAAGCCTGCGCGAGGCACAGCACCGAGCCGTCGGCCGGCGAGGTCTTGAGCGTGTCGAGCGCGATGCGCCCGCCCGCGCCGGGCTTGTTCTCGACCACCGGGTTCGTCTGGGTGAAGGGCGTGCTGCCGACCTTGTCGGCCACGCGGCGGGCCACGCTGTCGCCCGCGCTGCCGGCGGGGAAGCCGTAGTAGATCTTCACCTGCTGCTGCACCAGCTGGGCGAGCGCGGCGAGGGGATGCAATGCGCCGATGGCGGCTGTGCCGCCGAGCATGTTCACGAACTGGCGTCGGGTGGTCATGGTCTTGTCTCCTGTCTTGGAAAAATTATGGGCAAGGCTGCCGCCGCCGGGCCGCCCCAAGGCGAGCCGCGCCTCTCCCACGGGAGGTGGCGAATGACACGCAGCGAAGCGGAGTGCGAAGCGGGGGGCAGTCATGTCTAGCGCGGCGCCATTCGAAGGGCGCCGTCGAGGCGGATCACTTCGCCGTTGAGGTGGCCGTTCGTCACGATGTGGCAGGCGAGCTCGGCGAATTCCGACGGTTGGCCCAGGCGCGGCGGGAACGGGATCGACGCGGCCAGCGACTGCTGCACGGCTTCGGGCAGCTCCAGCAGCAGCGGCGTGGCGAAGAGGCCGGGCGCCACGGTGCACACGCGGATGGCGTGCTGCGCGAGGTCGCGCGCCATCGGCAGCGTCATGCCGACGAGGCCGCCCTTGGAGGCGCTGTAGGCCTGTTGGCCCACCTGGCCGTCGAAAGCCGCGACCGAGGCGGTGAAGAGCATCACGCCCTTCTCGCCGTTGTCGAGCGCTTCGAGCTTGGCGCAGCGCGCGGCGAAGAGGCGCGCCATGTTGTAGCCGCCGATGAGGTTGATGTTGACCACGCGCACGAAGTCTTCGAGCGGCGCCGGGTTGCCGTCCTTGCCGACGATGCGCTTGGCGCTGCCGATGCCGGCCACGTTCATCAGGATGCGCGCCGGGCCGTGCGCGGCAGCCGCCTTGTCGAGCGCCGCGGTGACGCTGTCGGTGTCGGTGATGTCGCAGGTGCAGGAGACGCCGCCGATTTCCGCTGCCACCTTCTCGGCGAGCGCGGCGTTGCGGTCGAGCACCGCGACTTTCGCGCCCAGGCGCGCCAGCTCGCGCGCCGTGGCTTCGCCCAGGCCCGATGCGCCGCCGGTGACGAGGGCGGCTTGTCCTTCGATCTTCATGTGTGTGTCTCCTGAATGGGATTTATCGGGGCGTGAGCGTGAAGGGCAGCGTGCCGGCGTGCATCGCTTCGGCGAGCGCCGCGCGGTGCTTGAGTACGGCGCGCTGGTTGATCGAGCCCTTGTCGGTCACTTCGCCCTTGTCGATGGATGGCGGCTCGGCCATGAGGTGCAGGCGCGCGATGCGGTTGGCGCTGCCGGTGCCCATGGCGGACAGCTCGTTTGCCACTTGCTGGAAGTGCGCCTGCACCGGGGCGCTTTCGAGCACCTGCTTCATCGGGACGTCGGCGGCGAGACCGGCCAGTTGCCGCACCTTCTGCGTCGGGAAGATCAGCGCGCCCACTTCCTTCAGGTTGATGCCGGTGAGCACCGCGTCCTGCACGTAAGGCGCGCCGGCCGCGATGATCTTCGCGCGCAGCGGGCCCACGCTCACAAAGGTGCCGGTGGCGAGCTTGAAGTCTTCGGCGATGCGGCCGTCGAAGCGCAGGCCGCGGTGGATGTTGTCCTCGTCGATCCACTTCACGGCGTCGCCGGTCGAGAAGAAACCTTCCTCGTCGAAAGCCTCCGCCGTGGCATCGGGCGCGCGCCAGTAGCCGGGCGTGATGTTGGGGCCGCGGTAGCGCACCTCGGTCTTGCCGTCGACCTCGATCAGCTTCAGTTCGATGCCGGCGGCGGGCAGGCCGATGTCGCCCGACTTCACTTCGGGACCGGTCACGTAGAGCGCGAACGGGCCCGACTCGGTCATGCCCAGGCCCGTGCCCATCACGATGCGCTCGCCGACTTCGGCTTCCTGCGTCTTGTGCAGGCTGTCCCAGATGGGCTGCGAGAGTGCGGCGCCCGAGTAGAAGAACATCTTCACGCGCGACAGCAGGTTGCGGCGCAGCACGGCGTCGGTCTCCATCGCGTTGGCGATCGCCTCGAAGCCGGTCGGCACATTGAAGTAGACCGTGGGTGCGACCTCGCGCAGGTTGCGCAGCGTCTCGGCCATGCCGGCGGGCGTGGGCTTGCCGTCGTCGATGTAGAGCGTGCCGCCGTTGTCCAGCACGATGCCCACGTTGTGGTTGCCGCCGAAGGTGTGGTTCCAGGGCAGCCAGTCGACCAGCACCGGCGGCTCGTCGCCCAGCGCGGGAATCGACTGGCGCAGCTGCTGCTGGTTGGCGCACCACATGCGGTGCGTGTTGATCACCGCCTTGGGCATCTTGGTCGAGCCCGAGGTGAAGAGGAACTTGGTGATGGTGTCGGGGCCGGTCGCGCGCATCGCGGCGTCGATGGCGGGCGTCGCCGGCGTGGCCGCCAGCACGTGGAACGGGGTGGTGGCGCGGCCGTCGATGCGGCCTTCGGCGAGCACGACCTCGGTGCCGGCCGGCACGGCGGCTTCGATGGCGCGGCCGTAGCGCGCCGCATCGGCTGCGAACACGAGGCCCGGCGTGAGCGTGTCCAGCACGTGGCGCAGCTTCTCGAAGTCCTGGCTCACCAGCGAGTAGGGGGGCGACACCGGGCAATAGGGCACGCCGGCGTAGAGGCAGCCGAGGGCGAGCAACGCGTGCTCGATGCCGTTCTCGCTGAGGATCGCGACGGGTCGCTCGGCATCCAGGTCGCGGTCGAGCAGCGCCTGTCCGATGCTGCGCGCTTCCCGCAATGCCTGCGCGTACGACACGCGCAGCCAGTCGCCGGTGCTGCCGCCGGCCAGCCGTTCGCGGCGGGCGATGAAGGTGCGCTCCGGCGCATGCTCGGCCCAGTGCGCGAGTCGGTCGGTCATGCGCTCGCGGTAGGCGTCGAGCTGCGTCTCGGCCTCGAGGTACTGCGTGCCCGGCGCGCCATCGCGCAGCACTGCGCGGGTCACGCCGAAAGCCAACGGGCGATAGCGGATGGCGGTCATTTGGAAGCCTCCCCCATGCTGCGCCACTGCGTGGCTTCGCATACCCCCTCCCAAGGGAGGGGGCGAGCGCCTTCGGGCGGTCGTGCGGCGCTCATCCCTTGCTCACCTTCGCGCCGCGGCCTTCGAGGAAATCGCGCACGCGCTCCTTCGCTTCGGGCGCGGCCTGCACGATGCCGGACATCAGCGCCTCGGTGAAGAAGCCGTGGTCGGCCGACTGCTCGGCGATGCGCGGCAGCGCGTGCATCAGCGCGTAGTTGGTCAGCGGCGCGTTGGTGGCGATGCGCTTGGCGAGCTCGAACGCCTTGTCGAAGGCCGCGCCTTCGTCGACCAGGTACTGTGCGAAGTTGGCGCGCTCGCCGTCTTCGGCGTTGTAGACGCGGCCGGTCATCATCATGTCGGTCATGCGCGCCACGCCGATGAGCTTGGGAATGCGCACCGAGCCGCCGCCGCCCACGAAGATGCCGCGCGAGCCTTCGGGCAGTGCGTAGAAGGTGGAGCGGTCGGCCACGCGGATGTGGCAGGCGCTCGCCAGTTCGAGACCGCCGCCGACCACCGCGCCGTGCAGCGCCGCGACCACCGGCACCGGGCCGTGCTGGATCAGGTCGAGCGCCGCGTGCCACAGGCGCGAGTGCTGCATGCCCTGTCCGGCGTCGCGCTCCTTGAGTTCGCTCAGGTCCAGGCCGGCGCAGAAGTGCGGGCCCTCGCCGTCGAGCACCGCGGCGCGCACGGTGGAGGGCAGTTGCTCGAAGGTGTCGCGCAACGCGAGGATCAGGCCGTCCGACAGCGCATTGCGCTTGGCGCCGCGCGCGAGGCGGACGATGGCGACGTCGTCGCGAATGTCGAGTTGGAGGTCGGGATTGGTCATGATGTGTTGGGGGTTGCGTTCGATTATGGTTATGAGAAATAATCAATTCAAGGCATTTGAGCCTCCCGAATACTAGGGATTTACCCGTACTGGAGACAATGAGATGGACCACCGGAACCTGATCGCCATCGACATCCACACCCACGCCGAAGTGAGTTGCTGGAACCCGTTCGACAACTACGGCGAGGAGTACGACCGCGCCGCCGACAAGTACTTCGGCTCGAGCGGCCGCCCGACCATCGCCGAGAGCGTGGCGTACTACCGCGAAAGGAAGATCGGGCTGGTGATGTTCATGGTCGATGCCGAATCGAACATGGGCCGCCGCCGCATCCCGAACGAGGAAATCGCCGAGGCCGCGGCAGCGAACAGCGACATCATGATTGCCTTCGCGAGCATCGATCCGCACAAGGGAAAGATGGGCGCACGCGAGGCGCGAAGGCTCATCGAGGAGCACGGCGTGAAGGGCTTCAAGTTCCATCCGACGGTGCAGGCCTTCCACCCCTACGACAGGATGGCCTGGCCCCTCTACGAAGTGATCGCCGAATACGGCCTGCCGGCCATCTTCCACACCGGCCACAGCGGCATCGGCTCGGGCATGCGCTGCGGCGGGGGCCTGCGCCTCGAATACAGCAACCCGATGCACCTGGACGACGTGGCCATCGACTTCCCCGACATGCAGATCGTCATGGCCCACCCGAGCTTCCCCTGGCAGGACGAGGCACTGAGCGTGGCGACGCACAAGCCCAACGTGTGGATCGACCTGTCGGGCTGGAGCCCGAAGTACTTTCCCAAGCAGCTCGTGCAATACGCCAACACGCTGCTCAAGGACCGCATCCTCTTCGGCAGCGATTACCCGCTGATCACGCCCGACCGGTGGATGAAGGACTTCGAAGTGGCGGGGTTCAAGCCGGAGGTGATGCCGGGGATCCTGAAGGGGAATGCGGTCAGGCTGCTGGGGCTGGAAGCAGCCTGACGGACCACCGGCGCGCTCAGTCGATCAGGCTCAGCTCGACGATGCCTTCCCTGGGTCCGACAGAGCCGGTCATGACGGCCAGTCTTCCGGCTTGCATCACGACGCCGTTGTAGGCACCTCCCGAGACGCGGCGCATGTTCTGCGGCGCGCCACTCTCTGGAGCCTCGACAGCAAGCGCGATGCTCTTGGTGGAGCCATCCGGAAAACTCGAACTGCGCAGGTACTGGCTCGCGTTCAGCGCTACGCTGTTCCAGGGCGCGCGCAGCACCTGGGCGCCGTCCGTAGAGGCATCGAAATTCGATGCACCGCGCGCTGAAACGGCGGGCCATGCACTCGTATCCTGCAATGCAATGCTGAAGGCCGGGGCATTGGTTCTGAGCGCATCGCTGCTCGATGCGAGGATGTTCTGGGTGATGAACAGATTGCCGACCAAGGTGGTGATCCGCCCTGCCGATATTTCGCCGGTATCCGCTGCGTTGCTCAGGTTGACGTAGCGCCGTGTTTTCGGGTCGAAGGTCGGGGACAGTGCATAGCTGACCTTCGAGGCTTCCGGGCAACTGTCCACTGTCAGCAGTGCCGCATCCTGGCAAATGACCATGGATGTTCCTGCGCCAGATATACGGACCTGCTGGTGGCGAACCGTCCCTCCCGTTCCCGACACGGCCAGGCTCGACCGGTTGTAGGTCCCATCCAGGTCAGTGCCGGAAAGAGACGTAGACATCGCGAAAAACGGCTGCACCGAATAGATGGTGGATGTGGGCTGTCCCAGCACGAACGGGAACGCGCCTGCGACCACCGCGCCGTTGGTCGTCCGGAATCGGGCTGTATTGCCTGGTGCGGTGATGCGGGTGCTGTCGAAAACGAACGTTCCGGCTTCATAGGCGTCCGGCTCGAACTTTCCGGCCGTTGAATGAAATGCCTCGTCGCTGACGCCATAGGTCTGGGTGTCGAAGTCGAGAGCCAGTGTGTGGCGCCAACCGTTGGTGGCGAACACTGCGTAATAGCCGTTTCGCGGGTCGATCGATGGCTGCCCGGTGATCAGGCCGATCTGCATGTAGCCCTTGGCTCCAGAGCCCCACGTCGCGGGCACGCTGGTAGCAACAACGAGCGCGTCGCTGCGTATCGCCAAGTAGCGGTCCGACCCTTGGCTATTGACAACTCGCATGCCGCTTGTGCCGCTGATCGTGCCGCCCCAATAGGCGAAGCCATTGGTTGTAGCGTCGGGTGACGTGTAGCGTGTGCTGTAGTTGGTGTAGGTCATCGTGACCTTGCCGTACGTGCCATCGGTCGCCGCGCCCCGCGCTGACACGGGAAAGAATGGGATCGGGGTATCCGGCAACGCGATTTTCATCACGCGTCGCCCCGTTGTGTCGGAGGGCGCGCCAGCTGCGAGATAGACGTTCTGGCCTCCGATCCGCGCCACGCGGAACGCGACCGCTTCCTCGGCGCTGCCACTGTTGCGGACGCTCCAGGTCCCATCGGGTCCCGCCGCCAGCGGATAGTCGAACACCATATTGCTCGGGCAAGTGCCCAGTGCGCCCCCCAGAGGCGAGTTGCAAAGCTGGAGCATGGTGCCGCCACCATAAATGCGGATCTGCTGGGCCAGCGAATCCGCAGCGCTGCCGACGCGGCTCACGCCGAACCGGTTGTACGTGCCGTCTAGTTCAGTTGCGTCCGTGACGAACGTGCGTGCGGCCACAAAAGCCTGGACCGCATAGGTGGCAGGCGTGATGTTGGCCTTTGAGAACGGAAACGCACCCACGATGGCGTCGGTCGTCACCCGAAAACGCGCCGTATTCGCGGCGCCCGTGATGCGCGGGCTATTAAAGATGTAGCTGCCCGGCTCGGCGGCGTCTTCGCTGAAGGTGCCGCGCGCGGTCGCTTCGTCGGTGCCTGTCATCTCGAAGGTGTAATTGTCGAAGTTGATCGACAGGCTCAGTTCCATTCCGTTGGTCGCGTACACACGGTAGGTACTGCTGGACGCTGGCGTCACGCGGGCCGCATCGATGGCAGGTCGTGCCTGGTCGCGGGAGTTGTCGACCGTCGATGCAGGGACGCCGGCGAGTTCTGGTTCCACGGTCGGCGCAAGCAAGGGGGTCTCGGGCCTGCTCTCGGCGTACGCTGCCGCCGCGCCCGAATTGCCCGGGGTCCCGGAGACTCCGAGGCCGCCGCTCCCTCCACCCTCACCGCCACTCCCGCCGCACGCTGCCAGCACCAAGGCGCACACGGTGCCCAACAATGATTTCCAGGACTTCATGCCTTCTCCCTCAATTTTTCCATGTTGACTCCTGGCGCCCTGCGTGGGGCGCCAAGTAGTACATAAATCCTAGCAGCGAGTCGCGCTCATTCCCGCGCAATCGCTGCCGTGATGTTTCACTGGCGGCCTACGAATCCGCCTCTTCCTTCTCGTCGATCCGATCCCAATCTCGCCCCGAGCGCCGCTGCCGCTCCTCGCGTTCGCGCGCCATCTGCTCCTCGAACTGCTGGCGGCCTTCCTTGTTGGCCGCGATCAGCTTGGCGCGGTCCTTGTAGTGCGGATAGATCTCGTCGCTCAGCTTGATGTTCCGCGTGCGGAACCGCATCGTCGATTCGCGCGCCTCGTGCGCCGGCCAGCCCAGCGCCTCGAGCGTGGAGCGGGCGCTGCGCAGCGACGACTCGAACACCTCGCGCTCGATGTCCTTCACACCGCGGTCGCGCAGCTGGAAGAGGTGGGTCACGTTGCGGGCCCGGGCGATGATGCGGGCCTGCGGGAAGTTTTCCCGCACCAGGTCGACGATGTCCAGCGACTGCTCGATGTCGTCCACGGCCACCACGATGGCCTTGGCCGAACCGGCGCCTGCGGTGCGCAGCAGGTCCAGCCGCGTTGCATCGCCGTAGAACACCCGAAAGCCGAACTGGCGCAGGCCCTCGACGGTGTCGGCGTCGTGGTCGAGCACCGTCACCCGCAGGCCCTGCGACATCAGCATGCGGCCGACGATCTGCCCGTAGCGGCCGAAGCCGCAGATGAGCACCTTGGCGTCCTGCTGCTCGGATATCTCTTCAAGCTGCGGGCCGTTGTTGCGGCTGTAGCGCGGCAGCACGAACTTGTCGAGCAGCACCAGCAAGAGCGGGGACAGCAGCATCGACAGCGCCACTGCACCGATCAGGAGCGACGTGATTTCGGGCGGCAGTACGTTGGGCCCCGCGGCCTGGAACACCACGAACGCAAACTCGCCGCCCTGCGCGAGCAGCAGCGTGAACACCGGCCGCTCCTGGTAGGCCAGCCCCATCGCCTTGGCCAGTGCGTAGATGACGACCAGCTTGATGACCATGAAGCCGAACACCAGCGCGGCCATGAGCCAGGGGCTCGCGATGAGCACGCCGAAGTTGATCGACATGCCCACGGCGATGAAGAAGAGGCCCAGCAGCAGACCCTTGAAGGGCTCGATGTCGGTCTCGAGTTCGCGCCGGTATTCGCTTTCCGCGAGCAGCACGCCGGCCAGGAAGGCGCCCAGCGCCATCGACAGGCCCACCAGCTGCATCAGCGCCGCGATGGCCACCACCAGCAGCAGCGCCGCGGCGGTGAAGATCTCGGGCGTGTCGCTGCGCGCGATCCAGCGCAGGATGGGCCGCAGCAGCAAGCGGCCGCCCAGGATGATGCCGGCGATCACGCCGACGATCTTGAGCGCCTCCAGCGCGCGGTCCAGGCCGCTGAGCGACGGCTCCGCGGCGGTGGCGCCGGCCAGCAGCGGCAGCAGCGCGAGGATCGGGATGGCGGCCACGTCCTGGAACAGCAAGATCGAGAAGCCGGCCTGGCCGCTCGGTGTCTTGAGCAGGTTGCGCTCGCCGAACACCTGCAGCGCGATGGCGGTGGAAGAGAGCGCGAGACCCAGCGACGCCACCAGCGACACGCGCCATTCGGCGCCGACGGCGCAGCCCACGGCGAAGAGCGCCGCGGCGCAGCTCAGCACCTGCGCGGCGCCCCAGCCGAAGATGGGCCGGCGCAGGTTCCACAGGCGCTTGGGTTCGAGTTCGAGGCCGACGAGAAACAGCATCAGCACCACGCCGAACTCGGCGAAATGCAGCACGTCCTCCACGCTGGAGACGAGGCCGAGGCCCCACGGCCCGATGGCGATGCCGGCCACGAGGTAGCCGATGATCGAGCCGAGCCCGAGAAACTTCGACAGCGGCACCACCAGCACGGCGGCGCCCAGGTAGATCAGGCTGCTGGTCAGCCAGGCGGGTGCGTGTTCCATGCTCAGGCCGTGCCTTCCTGGTTGCTGCTGTTTTCGTTGGCGGCGGACATGGAGGCGATGCCCCGGGTCATCGCGGAGTGGAAGGCGCTGGACACCGCCTTGCTCACGTCGTCGGATTCGGCCGGGCGATCGGCCTCGGGCACGGGGCAGGCCACGCAGGCGTCGATCTCCTCGATCTCGGGCCAGTCGGGGTAGCTGCCCAGGCGCTGGGCGTAGGTCTCGACATGCGCCGTGACCTCGGCCTCGTCGGCACTGCGCGCGCCGTAGAAGATGAGCGGCGGCAGAAAGCGCATGCCGCAGAGTGCGGCGGTCTGCTCGTAGGGCGGCAGGAAGGCGTCGAAGAAATAGCGGTGGTAGCTCTGGGGGTGGTAGCTCGGCTCGGGGCTGCCGGTGGTGGCGACCAGCCAGAAGTCCTTGCCCTGCAGGGCGGTGCCGCCGGGCCCGTAGGCCCATCCGTAGGTGAGCACGTCGTCGACCCAGAGCTTTTGCAGCGCCGGCATCGAATACCACTGGATCGGGTGCACCAGCACGATGAGGCGGGCCTTCGCGAGCCGGGCCTGCTCGGCCTCCACGTCGATGGCGAAGTCGGGGTAGCTGCCGTAGAGATCGTTCACCTCCACGCCCGGCACTGCGCGCGCGGCGGCCAGCATGCGGCGGTTGACGCGCGAGTCGCGCCAGTGGGGGTGGGCCGCGATCACGTAGATGCCGCCGGCTTCTTCGGCGGGGGTTCCCGGGGATGTTGTTGTCGTCATGCCGCGAACATAGCGCAACCGGAGGCGATTGACCGGCCCCAAAAGGGCGAGGCACTACGATGCGGGCCTGATCCAGCTCTGGAGGAGATTCCCATGCCGGTGGTTCTGGTCGCCAACCCCAAGGGTGGCGTTGGCAAGTCGACGATCGCGACGAACATCGCGGGCTACTTTGCGAGCCGCGGTCATGCCGTGATGCTGGGCGACGTGGATCGCCAGCAGTCCTCGCGGCTCTGGCTGGGCTTGCGCCCGCCGCTGGCCCGGCCGATCGCCAGCTGGGAAGCCTCCGGTGACAGCACCGTGGTGCGGCCCCCGCGCGGCACCACGCACGCGGTGCTCGACACGCCCGCCGGCCTGCACGGCTGGCGCTTCAAGGAAGTGCTGGCGCTGGCCGACCGGGTGATCGTGCCGTTGCAGCCGAGCATCTTCGACATCTACGCGACGCGCGATTTCCTGGACCGGCTGCTGGAGCAGCGCCGCGCCGAGAAAACGAAGATCGGCCTCGTGGGCATGCGCGTGAATGCGCGCACCCTGGCGGCCGACCGGCTGCACGAATTCATCGCCGGGCTCGGCGTGCCGGTACTGGGCGAGCTTCGCGACACGCAGAACTACGTGCAGCTCGCGGCACGCGGGCTCACGCTGTTCGACATCGCGCCTGGCCGCGTCCAGCGCGACCTGGCGCAGTGGCAGCCGATCTGCGAGTGGCTCGACGCCTGAAGTCGGGGTCTCCCGGTTTTCCCTGAGCCCGGTTGTCGCGATGCCGACAGCCGCGCCCCAACCCTTGGCACCAGAATGCCCCGCATGACCAAAAAGACATTCCAGACCCTTCAGGATCTCGCCGCCTGCGTCGGCCAGGAAGTCGCCGTGAGCGACTGGATCACCGTCACGCAGGAACAGGTCAACCAGTTCGCCGAGGCGACGGGCGATCACCAGTGGATCCATGTCGATGTCGAGCGGGCCAAGGCCGGCCCCTTCGGCGGGCCGATTGCGCATGGCTTCCTGACGCTGTCGCTGCTGCCGAAATTCTTCGAGGTGGCGATCGACGTGGTGGAGTCGCGCATGGGCGTGAACTACGGGCTGAACCGGGTGCGCTTCATGTCGCCGGTGCCGGTGGGCAAGCGCCTGCGGGCGCGCATGAAGCTGCTCACCGCGGAGCCGATTCCCGACGACGGCCTACAGATGACCTGGGAAACCGCCATCGAGCTCGAAGGCGCAGCCAAGCCGGCCTGCGTCGCCGAGTCGGTGGTGCGCCGCTACCGCTGAGGGCGGCTTTTCTTCTTACATCCGGCGATCGGTCACTTCGCCGTAGGTGGCGGCGCCTTGGCGCGTGATGCCGAGCGCGCTGGCGCGGACTGCGGCGCGGTCGGTGTTGCCGTTGGTCTGCTGGGCCACGCCGGTGCCGCCGTTGCTGATCTTCAAGGGCTGGCGGGCCTGGGACTGCACGTCGGCACGCGACAGCGTCGACTGGAAGGGCGCGGGCGGCAGCGGGTTCTGTTCACCCTGGAAAGCCTGGGCACCGGTGCTGAGGGCGAGCGTGGCGAAGGTCGCGAGGGCAATCGACTTGGCATTCATGATGGAACTCCTTGGGGCAAAGCGTTGAGGGACTCGATGCCGGAGCGGGGTGCAGTAGCTGCTTTTCGCGCCGGCATGTCATCCATACGCCGCGCCGCGCCGACCGGATGCGCCCTTGCCGCCGGTAGGGTCAGCTGAATCCGTTTTGCCGCCAGGCTTCGAAGACCGTCACCGCCACCGCGTTCGAGAGGTTCAGGCTGCGCTGCCCTTCGCGCATCGCAAGCCGCAGGCGCTGGGGCTCGGCGAAGCCGTCGCGTATCGCGGGGGGAAGGCCGCTGGTCTCCGAGCCGAACACGAGCCAGTCGCCCGGCTCGAAGCGCACGTCGTGCACGGCGCGCGTGCCGCGGGTGGTGAGGGCGAACATGCGGTCGGCGGCGGGGCTTTCGGCATCGATCAGCGCTTGCCAGTCGGCATGGCGCTTGACCTCGGCGTACTCGTGATAGTCGAGCCCGGCGCGGCGCAAGAGGCGGTCGTCCATCGAAAAGCCGAGCGGCTCGACCAAATGCAGCTTGCAGCCGGTGTTGGCGGCCAGCCGGATCACGTTGCCGGTGTTCGGCGGAATTTCGGGGTGGACCAGGACGATATGGAACATGCGCCGATTGTCGGCGGGGTCGCGCGAAGGCAGTCAGCGCGGCGGATCGGTGCGAGCCAGGACGACAGCGGTGATGTGCGCGGTGCCGGCCAGCCGAAGCGTCTCGGCGGCGGCGAACAGCGAGGCACCGCTGGTCATCACATCGTCGACCAGCACGGTGCGCTTTCCCCGCAATTCGTCCGCGCGCAGCGGCTCCACCGCGAAGGCGCCGCGCAGGTTGCGCAGGCGGTCTGCGCGCGCTAAGCCGCTCTGCGCCGGGGTCTCGCGGGTGCGCAGCAGCAGCGTCGCGTCCGTCTTGGCCGGCGCCATGCGGCGAGCGAGCTCGAGCGACTGGTTGAAGCCGCGCTCGCGCAGCCGGCCGGGTGCGAGCGGCATCGGCAGCACGATGTCGCACTGCTCCAGCGCCGGTTCCACCCAGGGCGCGCTGCGCAGAAGGGTCGCGAACGGGCCGGCCCAGCCGGCATCGCCGCGAAACTTGAACCGGGCAATGGCATCCGGCCAGGGCCACGCATAGGTGCAGGCGGCGAGGCAGGCGTCCAGCGGCGGCGGGTGCAGCACGCAATCGCCGCACCGGGCGACGCCTTCGGGCACCGGCAGGGCGCAGCCGCCGCAGCGCGCGGCCGGCGGCGCGAAGCGCGCGACGCAGGCATCGCACACCGGTTGGGAAGGCCAGGCGCGGCAGACCTCGCACTGGCTGGGCAGCCGCGCGAGTCCCGCAAGGAGTGAGGTGAAAGGCCTCAGGGCCCGGTGGCTGAACATGGTCTCAATATACTCACGGCCCCATGGCCACCGACCCCGCAAGAAGACCGCCGACCATCGACCCCACGGCGGCTGGACGCTGGCGCCGGCTGGCGCCCGCCGAGGGCTCGCCCTGGCTGCACGAAGAAATCGGCCGCCGCATGGAAGACCGGCTGCAATGGATCAAGGCCCAGCCCCGCACCTGGGCCGACTGGGCGCCGCTGCGCGGTGGTCTCGAGGCGCACGAACTGGTGGCGCGCCGCTACCGCGATGCCGCGTCCTATGTGATCGAACCCGAACCGTCCCTGGCCGGCAAGACCGGCGAGGCGCTCGCCGCGCCCTGGTGGAGCGCCCGCCGCTGGCAGGGCGGCAAGGCCCGCTTCGACGCGCCGCCCGAAGACGGCGTCGATCTGCTCTGGGCCAACATGTCGCTGCACATGGCGGCCGACCCCGAGGCGCTGATCTCGCAATGGCACCGGCTGGTCGCGACCGACGGCTTCCTGATGTTCTCGTGCCTGGGCCCCGACACCGTGCGCGAACTGCGCGCGCTGCATGCACGCCTGGGCTGGCCCGCCGCGGGTCACGAGTACACCGACATGCACGACTGGGGCGACATGCTGGTACATGCCGGCTTCGCCGAGCCCGTGATGGACATGGAGCGCATCGTGCTTACCTGGGCCACGCCCGAGGCGGCGCTGGCCGAACTGCGCACGCTGGGGCGCAACCTGCACCCGGGGCGTTTCCCGGCGCTGCGCGGCAAGGACTGGCACAAGGCGCTGAAGGGCGCGCTACCCGAACTGGCGCCGGCCGAGGGCGGCAACGGCCACATCGCGCTGACCTTCGAGGTCATCTACGGCCATGCCTTCAAGCCGACGCCGCGCGTGTCGCTCGCGGCCGAAAGCGCGGTGTCGCTGCGCGAGATGCGCTCGATGCTGCAACGAGGTCGGCCGGGCGCCTGATTGCCTAGTAGTAGTGACCCGTAGGCGTCCCACAGGGCCTGCGAGCGCCGGTATCTACCCGCTACAATCCGCCGTTGCGTGAAACTCGCGGGTATTGTCCCGCGATCGAAGGCCCGTCGGATCCCGTTTGTACGAGGGCGTACGAGGGATGAGGCGACCATCGACGCACCGATTTGCTGAACTCGCCCGTGTCGAATTCCGTGTTTCGTTTTGCCACCGTTTCAGGCCAGAGCATCCACTGGTTCCTGAAGCGGAACTGCTCGGTGACCCCGGGCCAGCTGGGCTGGCTCTACGCGTCGCTGTGCGTGGTATCGCTCGGTATCGGCACGGTGTTCTGGCTGCACGGTGCGCCGCTGGTGCTGCCGTTCGCCTGGCTCGAGCTGGCCGCGGTGGGTTTCGCATTCATGCTGTACGCGCGGCATGCGACCGATGGAGAACGGATCGCATTGCAGGGCGGGCGGCTGGTCGTGGAGCTCGAGGACGGTGGGCGCTACGAACGCACGGAATTTCTTCCGCACCAGGTGCGGATCGAACCGCAGACCAGCGATCGCTCGCTGATCGAGGTCTCGGGGCAGGGTCGATCAGTCAGGGTGGGGCGCTATGTACGCCCGGAGTTGCGTGCAGCACTGGCGCGCGAGATTCGCATGGCGTTGCGTGGCGCTTGAAGCGGCTTGCGCAGCGCTGCACGGTTGGGTTTGTCGAAAAAATTGAAGAAACGTGAACACGATGAAGAGCATTTGGCGCAATAAGTACAGGCCGGCGAATCTGTTGCTGGCGGCCGGCGCGGCTTTCAGCAGCGCGGCGCACGCAGTCAACGATCTGCCCGGCGGCCCTTCGGTTCGCCAGTTGAATCTTCCGGTCGGTGTGACCAAGATCGCGCAGGAGCAGCATCTGCTCCACACGATCATGATGATTCTGTGCACGGTCATCTTCGTCGCCGTGTTCGCGGTCATGTTCTATTCGATCTGGAAGCACCGCAAGTCGGTGGGCCACAAGGCCGCGAACTTCCATGAATCGGTGGTGGTCGAGGTCATCTGGACCATCGTTCCCTTCCTCATCGTGATCGTGATGGCGCTGCCCGCCACCAAGGTGCTCGTGGCCCAGAAGGACACCACCAACGCCGACCTCACCATCAAGACCACGGGCTACCAGTGGAAGTGGGGCTACGACTACCTGAACGGCGAAGGCGAAGGCCTGGCCTTCATCTCCACGCTCGACAGCTCGCAGCGCGCGATGTCCGATGCGGGTGCCAGGGGCGCGATGCCCGACGACTACCTGCTCAAGGTCGACAACCCGCTGGTGGTGCCGGTCAACAAGAAGGTCCGCATCATCACCACCGCCAACGACGTGATCCATGCGTTTGCCGTGCCGCAGCTGGGCTTGAAGCAGGACGCGATTCCCGGCTTCGTGCGCGACACCTGGTTCCGTGCCGAGACCGTGGGCGACTACTACGGCCAGTGCCAGGAGCTGTGCGGCAAGGAACACGCCTACATGCCTATCCACGTGAAGGTGGTGTCGTCTGCCGACTACACGACCTGGGTCGCCGCCAAGCGCAAGGAAGCCGCCGCCAAGCTGGACGACCCGACGAAGGTCTGGGCGCTGCCCGAGATGCTGGTTCGCGGCGAGAAGGTCTACGCTGCCAACTGCGCCGCCTGCCACCAGGCCAACGGCAAGGGCGCCGGCCCGATCAAGCCGCTCGACGGCTCGGCCAAGGTGGTTGCCGCCGATCACAAGGTGCAACTGGAAGTGCTGCTCAACGGCCAGAACAACGGCGCGATGCCTTCCTGGAAGCAACTGAGCGACACCGACCTCGCGGCAGTGGCCACGTACACCAAGAACAGCTGGTCGAACAAGACGGGCCAGCTGGTGCAGCCGGCCGAAGTGCTGGCCCTGCGCGGCAAGTGATACGGCAGCGCCCCGCGAAGAAGAAATTGCAAGGAACAACGAAATGAGTGCAGTCCTCGACCCCCACGGTCACGCCCACGGCGACCACGCACACGACGAGCATCACGACCACCACGCGCCCACCGGCTGGCGTCGCTGGGTGTTCGCGACCAACCACAAGGACATCGGCACGCTCTACCTGCTGTTCAGCTTCACGATGCTGATGGTGGGCGGCGTCTTGGCGCTCCTGATCCGCGCCGAGCTGTTCCAGCCGGGCCTGCAACTGGTGAACCCCGAGCTCTTCAACCAGTTCACCACCATGCACGGCCTGATCATGGTGTTCGGCGCCATCATGCCGGCCTTCGTGGGCTTCGCGAACTGGATGATCCCGCTGCAGGTGGGCGCCTCCGACATGGCGTTCGCGCGCATGAACAACTTCAGCTTCTGGCTGCTGATTCCCGCGGCGCTGATGCTGGTGGGTTCGTTCTTCATGCCCGGCGGCGCGCCGGCTGCAGGCTGGACGCTTTACGCGCCCCTGACGCTGCAGATGGGCCCCTCGATGGACGCCGGCATCTTCGCGATGCACATCATGGGCGCTTCCTCGATCATGGGCTCGATCAACATCATCGTCACCATCCTGAACATGCGCGCTCCCGGCATGACGCTGATGAAGATGCCGATGTTCTGCTGGACCTGGCTCATCACCGCGTACCTGCTGATCGCCGTGATGCCCGTGCTCGCAGGCGCCATCACGATGACGCTGACCGACCGCCACTTCGGCACCAGCTTCTTCAACCCCGCCGGCGGCGGCGACCCGGTGATGTACCAGCACATCTTCTGGTTCTTCGGCCACCCCGAGGTCTACATCATGATCTTGCCGGCCTTCGGCATCATCAGCCAGGTCGTGCCGGCCTTCGCCCGCAAGAAGCTCTTCGGCTACGCCTCGATGGTGTACGCCACCTCGTCGATCGCCATCCTGTCGTTCATCGTGTGGGCCCACCACATGTTCACGACCGGCATGCCGCTCACCGGCCAGCTGTTCTTCATGTACGCGACGATGCTGATCGCGGTGCCCACGGCCGTGAAGATCTTCAACTGGATCGCCACGATGTGGCAGGGCTCGATGACCTTCGAGACGCCCATGCTGTTCGCGGTCGGCTTCATCTTCGTGTTCACGATGGGCGGCTTCACCGGCCTCATCCTCGCGGTCGCGCCGATCGACACGCAGCTGCAAGACACGTATTACGTGGTGGCCCACTTCCACTACGTGCTGGTGGCCGGCTCGCTGTTCGCCATGTTCTCGGGCTTCTACTACTGGGTGCCCAAGTGGACCGGCGTGATGTACAACGAAACGCGCGGCAAGGTGCACTTCTGGTGGTCGCTGATCTCGTTCAACGTGACCTTCTTCCCGATGCACTTCCTGGGCCTGGCCGGCATGCCGCGACGCTACGCCGACTACCCGATGCAGTTCGCCGACTTCAACGCCCTGGCGTCGGTCGGTGCCTTCTTCTTCGGTTTCGCCCAGCTGTATTTCTTCCTCTTCATCGTGCTGCCGACCATGCGCGGCAAGGGCGAGAAGGCTTCGCAGAAGCCGTGGGAAGCGGCTGAAGGCCTGGAGTGGGAAGTGCCGTCGCCGGCGCCGTTCCACACCTTCGAGACCCCGCCCAAGCTCGATCCGACCGCCACCAAGGTGATCGGTTAATCGATCGCACGACGATGACGACACCCGAGCAAAGAAAGAACAACCGTCGCATGGGGCTCACGCTGGCCTCCATCGCGGTGATCTTCTTCATCGGCTTCATCGTGCGCATGGTCTTCTTCAGCGGTCGCTGACCGCACCGAACGGGAGCAGCACGCATGAGTCTCGGCCAACGCATCCGCCGCGCCAATGTCCGCATGGTCGGCAAGCTCGCCGTCGTGACCTGCGGCATGTTTGCCTTCGGCTATGCGCTGGTGCCGATGTACCGCGCGATCTGCGAGATGACCGGCATCAACATCCTGGCGCTCTCCGAGCTCGAGGTGCCCGGCGGCGCGAGCGGCGGCAAGAACGTGCGCGTCCCCGACAACACGCAGGTCGACATGACCCGCACGATCAAGGTCGAGTTCGATTCCAACGTGCGCGGGGGCCTCTGGGACTTCAAGCCCGCGGAGCGGACCATCGAGGTGCACCCGGGCCAGCTCAACACGGTGATGTACGAGTTCCAGAACGTGCAGAACCGCCGCATGGCCGCGCAGGCCATTCCGAGCTACGCGCCGCAGCAGGCGGCGCCGTACTTCAACAAGCTCGAGTGCTTCTGCTTCAACCAGTACACGCTCGATCCGGGCGAGAAGAAGCAGTGGCCAGTCGCGTTCGTGATCGACCCGAAGATCTCCAAGGATGTGAAGACCATCACGCTGTCGTACACCTTCTTCGAGGTGGGCGGCAAGACGCCGGCAGCACCGGTGGCCGCTGCTACGGGCACCGCCGATGAGCCGCGCTCGTGAGTTCGACCGGCAAGAAGGCCACGTTGTGGGACACCATCAAGGCGGTCGGTTGGTCGTTCTTCGGCGTTCGCAAGAACAGCGCCTACCAGGAAGACTTGGGCAAGCTGAATCCGTTGCACATCATCGCGGTGGCGTTCGCCGCGGTGATCGTCTTCGTCGTCGGGCTGGTGCTGCTGGTGCGGCATGTGGTTGCCACGGCCTGACGAACCCACGATAACCAGAATCCATTGAATCGAGAGAAGAAAGAAAGCCAGGAGCTGATATGAGTTCAACCACCCACGGCACCACGCCCTACTACTTCGTGCCCGGACCATCGGCCTACCCGGTCATGGCAGCGACCGGCCTGTTCTTCGTGATCCTCGGTGCGGCGCAATGGATCAACGGCCACGAGTGGGGCGCCTGGTCGCTTGCGGCCGGCATGGTCGGCTGGCTCGCCACGCTCTTCGTGTGGTTCCGGGCGGCCATCGGCGAGAGCGAGAGCGGGCAGTACGGCCACAAGATCGATCTCTCGTTCCGCTGGAGCATGAGCTGGTTCATCTTCTCGGAAGTGATGTTCTTCGGCGCTTTCTTCACCGCGCTGTGGTGGGCCCGCACCCACTCGCTGCCGGCACTGGGCAGCCTGGACAACGCGATCCTCTGGCCCGACTTCAAGGCCGTGTGGCCCAGCGTGGCCGCCGGTGCGACCGCTTCGCCCGCCGACATCGTCGAGCCGTTCCAGACCGTGGGTCCGTTCTGGCTGCCCACCATCAATACCGCGCTGCTGCTGAGCTCGGGCGTGACGCTCACGATCGCCCACCACGCGCTGCGTGCCGGCCATCGTGCGCAGACCATCCGCTTCATGTGGCTTACCGTGCTGCTGGGCGTGATCTTCCTGGGCGTGCAGGGCTACGAGTACCACCACCTGTACACCGAACTGAACCTGAAGCTCAGCTCGGGCACCTACGGCTCGACCTTCTTCATGCTGACGGGCTTCCACGGCCTGCACGTGTTCATCGGCATGTTGATGCTGCTGTTCATCACGCTGCGCCTGCAGAAGGGCCACTTCACGCCAGAGCGCCACTTCGGCTTCGAAGGGGCGGCCTGGTACTGGCACTTCGTCGACGTGGTGTGGTTGGGTCTCTACATGCTGGTCTACTGGCTTTGAGCGAAGAACCTCGCGGCATTCCAGAAAAAAGGCGCCGTAAGGCGCCTTTTTCATGGTTCTCGTGGAACGAGCACCATCTACTTGCCGAGCGGGAGCCCGGTGGGCTGGATGTAGCCGAGTTTCCAGGCGAGCAGCATGCAGAGGAACAAAAACACCGACAGGCCGATCCGAAAGGTGAGCGCGCGCGCCATGCCGCCGCTCTTCGCGCGCCCGTTGCGACCGTCCTTCAGCATGAAGTACAGCGCAAAGGCGAGGCTCGCGAAGATGCCCACGAAGACCAGGGCGACGAAATATTTCATGACCCGCATTATCGGCCGCACGCCCCGTCCTCTCCAGTGATCCCCGAACCCCTGAACAGCGAAGCGCCGCGCAGCCGCGGCCGCTTCTGGCTCGTCACCATCGCGGCCATCCTGACGTTGGCCGCCACTGTCTCGCTGGGCCGCTGGCAGCTGTCGCGCGCCGCGCAGAAAGAAGCGCTGCAGGCCAGCATCGACGCCGAGAAGCAGAAGCCCGCGCTCGACCAGGCCGAGTTCCTCGCGCTCGCGCAGGCCAGCGATTCGCTGCACCGCCCGGTGCGCCTGCGCGGCCTCTGGCTCTCGCCGCAGACGGTGTACCTGGACAACCGCCAGATGCACGGCGTACCCGGCTTCTACGTGCTCACGCCCTTCGCCCTCGAAGGCACCGAGCAGACGGTGATGATCCAGCGCGGCTGGGTGCAGCGCAATTTCGTCGACCGCACCAAGCTCGGGGCGGTCGAAACGCCTGCCGGCATCGTGGAGGTCACCGGCCTGATCGAGCCGCCGCCGAGCCACTTGCTCGAGCTGGGCACGCCGGCCGCCGCCACGCCAGCGCCCGCGCCCGCTCCATCGGCTTCCGCGCCCTTGCAGGCACCGGCCGCCGAGGGGTCTTCGTCCATCCGGCAAAATCTCGACCTGGAGGCGTTCCGTGCCGAGACCAAGCTGCCGCTGCGAACCGATGTTTCGCTGCAGCAGACCGGCCCGGCCTCCGAGGGCCTGCAGCGCGACTGGCCGGCCCCGGCGCTGGGCCTGGAGAGGCACTACGGTTACGCATTCCAGTGGTTCGGCCTCTCGGCCCTCGTCGTCATCCTCTATGTCTGGTTCCAATTCATCACCCCCTTCCGCCGCTCGCGGCGCCGCGCACGCGATGAGCGCCGCCTCTGACGAGCCGCTGGGCCTGACGGTGCACTCGATGCCGTCGCCCAGCCAGGCGCTCGACGGCTCCGAGGGCCGACGCACGGTCGTCGGGCGCTGGAAGATGATCGCGGTGCTGCTGATGTGCGCCGCGCCCGTCATCGCCTCGTACTTCACCTATTACGTGATCCGCCCCGAAGGCCGCAGCGTCTACGGCGAGCTGATCAATCCGCAGCGCGAACTGCCCAAAATGACCGCCACCGACCGCAACGGCGCGCCCGTCGACGTCGCCACGCTCAAGGGCCAGTGGCTCCTGGTCGCGGTGGCCGATGCGGCCTGCGACGCGCTGTGCGAGCAACAGCTCTACCTGCAACGGCAACTGCGCGAGAGCCTGGGCCGCGAGAAGGACCGCATGGACCGCGTCTGGCTCGTGAGCGATGCGGCCCCCGTGCCCGAGCGCCTGAACAACGGCCTGCACGGCGCGACGGTGCTGCGCGTGCCGGCCGACGAGTTGGCCAGGTGGCTTGCCCCCGTTTCGGGTCACTCCCTCGCCGAGCACCTCTATGTGGTCGATCCGATGGGCAACTGGATGATGCGTTTCCCCGCGCGCATGGACGCCGCGGGCGCGAGCCGCGCCAAGCGCGACATCGACCGCCTGTTGCGTGCGTCGTCGTCGTGGGACGAACCCGGCCGCTGACCTGCCCATGACGGACACGAGCTCCCTGTACGACCTCGCGCCGATCGCCTGGCTGATGGCGGCCGGCGTGCTGATCGCGCTCGGCCCGCTCATCTGGGTGTGGCGCCGCAACGCGGGGCACGGCCCGGCGCGGCGGCTGCACGCGCTGACGGTGCTCACGCTGTTCCTCACCTTCGACCTCACGCTGTTCGGCGCCTTCACGCGCCTGACCGATTCGGGACTCGGCTGCCCCGACTGGCCCGGCTGCTACGGCAACGCCAGCCCGGTCGGCGCGCGGCACGAGATCGCAATGGCGCAGTCGGCCCAGCCGACCGGGCCGGTGACGCACAGCAAGGCGTGGGTAGAGATGGTCCATCGCTATCTGGCGACGGGCGTGGGCGTGCTGATCCTCGTCCTCGCCGTGGCGACCTGGATCGTGCGGCTGCGCCAGTCATGGAATGGCGCCCCGCCTGTCGACGGCCGCGACCATGCGACGCTCAGTGCCGGGTGGCCCACCTTCACCCTGATCTGGGTCAGTCTGCAGGGCGCCTTCGGCGCCATGACCGTCACCTGGAAGCTCTTCCCCGCGATCGTCACCTTGCACCTGCTCGGCGCCATCGTGCTGCTTGCGTTGCTTTGCTTGCAGGCCGTTCACTACCGGCAGGCTGCTGCAGACCGCCTGCCCACGCCGGTGTCGCCGGCCCTTCGCAACGGCCTTATCGCGACCACCGTCTTGCTCGTGCTGCAGATCGCGCTCGGCGGCTGGGTCAGCACCAACTACGCGGTCCTCGCCTGCACCCAGTTCCCGACCTGCCAGGGCAGCTGGTGGCCGCCGATGAATTTCGCGCAGGGCTTCGAGATCTGGCGCCACCTGGGCGTGACCGGCGAGGGCCAGCCGCTCGATTTCTCGGCGCTCACCGCCATCCACTACGCGCACCGGTTGATGGCCTACGCGGTCTTCGTGGCGCTCGGCCTGCTCGCCTGGCGCCTGCGCCGCATCGATGCGCTGCGCCCGCAGGCCCATTGGCTGGCCGGCCTGGCGTTGCTCCAGCTTGCCACGGGCCTTGGCAACGTGCTGCTCGGCTGGCCGCTGGCCGCGGCCGTGCTCCACACCGGCGGTGCAGCGGCGCTGGCCGTGGTGCTGACCTGGGCGCTGTGCGAGAGCCGCCGCAAAGCCGCCGTGACCGTCGCCGCGACCGCCACGGCGCGTGCCGACGACAATGCACGCGGTACCTCCACGACCCCCACTTCGAAGAAAGCCCCCGCGTGAGCACCCCGATCCCCGTTCAGCACACCAGCACCGCGAACGTGCTGCGCCAGTTCTACGCGCTGACCAAGCCGCGCGTGGTGCAGCTGATCGTGTTCTGCGCGCTGATCGGCATGGTGCTCGCCGTGCCCGGGCTGCCCTCGTGGTTCGACGTGCAACGTGCCGTGCTCGCCAGCATCGGCATCTGGCTGGTGGCCGGTGCGGCGGCGGCGTTCAACTGCCTGGTCGAGAAGGGCATCGACGCCAAGATGAAGCGCACCGCCTGGCGCCCCACGGCGCGCGGGCAGCTCAGCGACCTGCAGGCGCTGGTGTTCTCGGCGCTGCTGTGCGCGGCGGGTTCGGCGCTGCTCTGGTTCACGGTCAACCCGCTCACCATGTGGCTGACCTTCGCCACCTTCGTCGGCTATGCGGTGATCTACACCGTGATCCTCAAGCCGCTGACACCGCAGAACATCGTGATCGGCGGCGCCTCGGGCGCAATGCCGCCGGTGCTGGGCTGGGCCGCGATGACGGGCGATGTGGGCCCCGAGGCGCTGATCCTCTTTCTCATCATCTTCCTGTGGACGCCGCCGCATTTCTGGGCGCTGGCGCTCTACCGCGTCGAGGACTACCGCAAGGCGGGGCTGCCCATGCTGCCGGTCACGCACGGCAACGAGTTCACGCGGCTGCAGGTGCTGCTCTACACCTTCATTCTTTTCGCGGCGTGCCTCATGCCCTTCATCTACGGCATGAGCGGCTGGCTGTACCTGGCGGTCGCCGTGGCCGTGAGCGTCGGCTTCACGGGCTATGCGTTCGCGCTCTGGCGCAAGTACTCCGACACGCTCGCGCGCAAGACCTTCCGGTTTTCGTTGATCCACCTGAGCGTGCTGTTCCTGGCGCTGCTCGTCGATCACTACCTCCACTGAATTGAATACGACCGCTCCCATGAACAAGCGCATCGCTCTCCAACTGATCGCCGGCAGCATCGCCGCGGCGGCGCTGGGCATGGGCCTCGCGGCCTGCAGCGAGACGAAGCAAAGCTTCAATGCGGTCGACATCACGGGCGCCGACTACGCCAAGGACTTCTCGCTGAAGGACGCCGACGGCAAGGTCCGCACCATGGCCGACTTCAAGGGCAAGGCGGTGGTGCTGTTCTTCGGCTACGCGCAATGCCCCGACGTCTGCCCGACCACGATGACCGAGATGGCCCAGGTCAAGCAGCAACTGGGCAAGGACGGCGACAAGCTGCAGGTGCTGTTCGTCACCGTCGATCCGGCGCGCGACACGCCCGAGGTGATGAAGGCCTACATGGGCGCGTTCGACCCGAATTTCGTTGCGCTCATCCCGACGCCCGAGGAGCTCGTCGCGACCGCCAAGGACTTCAAGGTCTACTACAAGAAGGTCGACGGCAAGACGCCTACCAGCTATTCGATGGACCACTCGGCGGCGAGCTTCATCTATGACACACAGGGCCGGCTGCGCCTTTATGCGCGCTATGGCGCGGGCGTGCCGTCCATGGTGTCGGATCTGAAGACGCTGCTCGGTTCCTGAGGGCTGGCCTTTGGACGCCGCTGCTGCCGCTGGCGTGGTCGTCGCATCGGTCGATCACCTGAAGGCGCGCAAGGGCGCCTTCCGCATCGCGCTCATTCCCCCGGAGGTGCTGCGCGCCCTCAACGGCGGGTTGCTGGAGACCGTCAACCTCAACGAATTCATGGCGCTCGAGCTGCCGCAGCTTGCACGCAGCGTCGCTGGCCATGTCGGACTCGACGCGGCGAGCGAGCGGCTTGTGGACACCATCGCCATGCTCGGCGCCTTCAAGCCGATGCAGCGGCACACCCACATCGCCCGCGCGCTCTACGACCTGACGGCGCTTCACGCCGAGCGCGATGCCGTGGCGCACCGGCTGGCCACCCACACGAGCGACGTGGCGCGCTGCTGGGCGGCGCAGTGGGTCACGCTCTCGGGCTTGCCCTTGCCGGCGCAACTAGATGCCGTGCGCCGCTTCGCCGCCGACCCGCATTTCGGCGTGCGCGAGATCGCGTGGATGGCCGTGCGCGACGCGGTCATCGCCTCGCTGGACGAAGCGCTCGCGCTGCTGCAGCCGTGGGTGCTCGACGCCGATCCGAACATCCGCCGCTTTCCCAGCGAACTCACGCGGCCGCGCGGTGTGTGGTGCGCGCAGATCGAGGCGCTCAAGGCCGAGCCTTGGCGTGCATTGCCGCTGATCGAGCCGCTGCGGGCGGACGGCAGCCGCTATGTGCAGAACTCGGTGGCGAACTGGCTCAACGATGCGAGCAAGTCGCAGGGAGAGTGGGTCGAGGAGCTGTGCAAGCGCTGGGTTGCGGAATCGGACATCGGCGCGACGAGGTACATCGCCAAACGCGCGTTGCGGACGCTCGCCAAAGGCCCATGAAAAAAGCCCGGCAGTGCCGGGCTTTTTGCTGGATGGCGGCACGCTTACGCGTAGTCCGCCAGCGCCTTCTTCATCTTCTTCATCGCGGCGACTTCGATCTGGCGGATGCGCTCGGCGCTCACGCCGTACACCGCCGCCAGGTCGTGCAGCGTCATGCCGCCCGAGCCGTCGTCGTTGACCTTGAGCCAGCGCTCTTCCACGATGCGGCGGCTGCGATCGTCCAGCGCTTCGAGCGCGGTGGCGATGCCGTCGCTCGACAGGCGGTCGCGCTGCTGCGATTCGAGCAGGGCCGTGGGCTCCTGCGTCGCGTCGGCCAGGTAGGCGATGGGGCCGAAGGCCTCGTCGCCGTCATCGGACGGACCCGGATCGAGCAGCACGTCGCCGCCCGACAGGCGGGTTTCCATCTCGAGCACTTCCTCGGGCTTGACGTTCAGCCGGGTCGCCATCTGCGATACCTCGTCGGGGCTGAGCGTTTCGCGGTGCGTGCCGTTGTCGGACGCGGCCGAGTCGGCCTTGAAACCCTGCTTCATCGAGCGCAGGTTGAAGAACAGCTTGCGCTGGGCCTTGGTCGTCGCGACCTTGACCATGCGCCAGTTCTTCAGGATGTACTCGTGAATCTCGGCCTTGATCCAGTGCATGGCGTAGCTCACCAGCCGCACACCTTGGTCAGGGTCGAAGCGCTTCACGGCCTTCATGAGGCCCACGTTGCCTTCCTGGATCAGGTCGCCGTGAGGCAACCCGTAGCCCAGGTATTGGCGGGAAATGGAAACCACGAGGCGCAGGTGCGACAGGATCAGCGCGCCGGCGGCGTCGAGGTCGTTCTGGTCGCGCAGCTTGCGTGCGAAGCCCTGCTCTTCTTCGAGCGTGAGCAGCGGCAGGCGGTTGGCGGCCGAAATGTATGCATCCAGGTTGCCCAGCGGGGGGACCATCGACCATGGATTGGCGACGGCCAGCTGGTTGGCAGAGACTCCAGACAGCGTTGTCATCAGGGGAAACTCCTTTGTGTTGGCCATATTAGCACTCGGTTAGAGGGAGTGCTAAACCAAGGGTTCCCTTAAGCTCCTATTGCTTTGATAGCCAAAGGCTACCAACGGACTCTCAGCTTCAAAAACAGCTTTGACAGGACGAACAGTGGGCCGACCCAGAGGTATTGGATGTCTTCGAAGAACGAAGGTTTCCTGCCCTCGATCTTGTGGCCCACGAACTGGAATATCCATGCCACTACGAAGATGGCGGCTGAAACCGGCAAAACAAGCCCGCCCATCGCATGCACCACCGCCAGCGCCAGCGCGGTGAGCACGAGCATCGTCAGCAGAAAGGCCGGTGCGCGCAGTAGCGCGTAGTAGACGAGGCTCGCCGCGACGAAAACGTAGGCCACCCACGGATGGATCGCGAAGAGCAGGCCCACGATGCTCAGCATGATCGCCGGGATGGCGATGTAGTGGATCAGTTCGTTGGTCGGGTTGCGGTGGCTTTCCTCGTAGTGCGCGAGGAGCCGATCGACCTTGCGGTCGCTCGTGGCCAGCGGGGCGGCAGCGGTATGCATCATGGTGGGTCTCCAGGGGCGCCGTTCGATGCGGCGAGATTTCGATGGTGCCCACGGCGCCCGTGGATGGCAAGTGTGGCAAGTGCTACTGAAAAAGTAGCAGTTCCGGTCGGGTGGGTGCGCCGCGTCATGACTTAGGGCACTTTCGCCCGCGGATCGCGCGGCTAAGATCAAACGCGTGGCTCCCTTCGATTCTTCCTCCACGCCCCCGTCCGACACAGCAGGGGCGGGACTTCCAGTTCGCACGCCGACCGCCATCCTGGTCGTGGACGACCACGACCTGCTTCGCCTGGGGGTCTGCGCGCTGGTGCAGGCGCAGGCCAGTTCGTCCGGCGCGCACATCGAGGTCTTCGAGGCGGCCAACGTGGCCGACGCCCTCGCGCTGTACGAAACCCACCAGGCGGCCATCGGTCTCGTGCTGCTCGACCTGGCGCTTCCCGACACCCACGGCCTGAGCGGCCTGGCCGAGTTCCGGCGTCGCTTTCCGGCCGCGCGCATCGTGGTGCTGTCGGGCACCGGCAACAGCACGCTGGCGCAGGGCGTGCTTGCCCTTGGTGCCAGCGCCTTCCTGCCCAAGTCGGCTGACCTGAAGGAGGTGGTGAGCTTCATCCGCGCTTGCGGCCTGCTCGACCCCGAAGCCGCGGGCAACCCGCCGCCCGCCGTGCCCAAGGCGCTCACCGGCTACGCCGAGTTCGCCCATGCCAGCGCCTGGCAGGAGCTCACGCCGCGCCAGATGCAGGTGCTGCAGTGGGTGCTCGAAGGCAAGGCCAACAAGGAAATCGCCCAACTCGCCAACCTGAGCGAGGGCACGGTGAAGAATCACGTCTCGACCATCCTGCTGCTGTTCGGCATGCGCTCGCGCGCCCAGTTGATCAGCACGCTGCACTGAGCCGAGCGTGCCGGCCGTGGCGTCAGGCGATCCGTCCGCCGATCACTCCCTTGGCCAGCGCGTCCTGCGCGAGCATGTCGCCTCGGTCTACGACACCTACCGCATCTCGACGCTGACCCACATGGTCTTCGTGGTGGTATTCGGCAGCATCATCTATTCGCAGCTGAAGAACCCGAGCCTCCTGTTCTGGCTGGCCAGTCTGCTTAGCGCCGACATCTACGTCTACTTCACGCCGCGCTGGACGCCGCAGCGGCCTGCGCGCGAAAGCGCGTACTGGGCGCGCAAGATTTCCCGCATGGTCACGCTGGTGAGCATGATCACGGCGGTGGTGCCCTGGCTCATCGTGCCGTACAACAACCTGCCGATGACCTCGCTGCTGATGGCGGTGGTCGTGGGCAGTTGCTCCCGGGCGGCGCAATCGCTCTGGCCGCTGAAGTCGGCGCTCTTCGGCTACACGCTGCCGATGGCGCTGGGGCTCATCACTGCGTTGGCCTGGCAGGGCGATGGCCTCCATCTCTTCTTGGCGGCGGCCGGCGCGGCCTACCTGCTGCTGACGCTGCGCGCGGGCATCGGGCAGCACAAGCTCCTGACCGAATCCCTCTTGCTGCGCTTCGAGAACGAGGCGCTGGCCGCCCGCCTGGGCGAGCAGATCGCCGCCACCGAGCGCGCGAGCGAAGAGAAAACCCGTTTCCTCGGCACCGCCAGCCACGACCTGCGCCAGCCGCTGCACGCGATCGCGCTCTTCGGCGCAGCGCTGGAGAACGAGCTGCGCGACCGTCCCGAAGGCCGCAACGCCGAGCGCCTGATGCGCGCGGTGAATGCGCTGGGCGCGTCGCTGGACACCATGCTGGACGTCTCGCGGCTCGATGCGGGCGTGATCACCGCGGTGCCGCAGCCGGTGCAGCTGGACGCGCTGTTCCTGCCGCTCAACCACACCTTCTCGGCGCGCGCCGAGCACAAGCAACTGCAGTTGCGCGTGCGCGCGAGCGGCCTGTGGGTGCACAGCGATCCGCAGTTGCTGCACCGCATGCTCTCCAACCTGATGGACAACGCGCTCAAGTACACCGCCCAAGGCGGCGTGACGGTGATGGCGCGCGAGCGCGGCGACTCGGTGTGGGTGGAGGTGCGCGACACGGGCATCGGCATCGCGCCCGAGCAGGCCGGGCGCATCTTCGAGGAGTTCTACCAGATCGACAATCCCGGCCGCGACCGCTCGCGCGGGCTGGGCATCGGGCTGTCGATCGTGCAGCGGCTGTCGCGGCTGCTCGGGCATCCGGTGCAGATGCATTCGCGCCCGGGTCGAGGAACCCTCTTTCGCGTCGTGCTGCCGGCCGCACATGCCATGGCCGGCGGGCTGGTGCCTGCTTTCTCGGCCGACACCGGCGAGGTGCTGGCATCGCAGCGCAAGGCCGCGCCGGCGCTGCCGGGCCGCGTGCTGCTGCTGGATGACGAGTTGGAGATCCGCGAGGCCATGACCGGCCTGCTGCGCTCCCATGCGATCGATGCGCACGCGGTGGCCGACGAGGCCGACGCCGCCGCGGCCCTGCAATGGGCCCGCCGCGAGGGGCGCCCGTTCGACCTGCTGATGTGCGACTACCGCTTGGCCGATGGCGTCGACGGCCTGGACGCCGGGCTCCGCTTGAGCCTAGGGGCAGGCGAGGGCGCCCCCGATACCCCGCTGCTGCTGGTCACCGGTGAGACCTCGCCCGCCCGCCTGCAGCGCGTGCGGGAATCGCAGGTGCCGGTGCTCTTCAAGCCCGTCGTCGCGTCCGCGTTGCTCCAGGCGATGGCCGAACTGGCCGCACGGAAGCCTGCCGCCCAACCCTCGGCGATGGATGCCTGAGAACGTTCGTAGTAGTTGAGCGCCGATCGCTGGCCGATCGCGCGTGTAGACGGCGAACGTAATGACTTTCGGCACTGGTGAGCGCCTACGGCTTCTCGTAACTTCGTGGGGTCGACGGCTTCGAGCCGTTGCATGCGGACAGTCCGCATCGTCGTGAATCCAGCGAAATAAACGGAGGAGTTCCCAGTGAAGTTCAAGCTCGCGGCAGTGGCCGTCGCAGTGGCGGCAGCGCTCGCCCTGACAGCGTGTGGTGGTGGTGGCAGCGGCGGAGGCGGCGCGGGATTCGTGCTGCCGCCCCCACCTCCACCGGCGCCCCCGCCGCCTCCGCCCGCACCGCCGCCGCCGGCACCCGCGCCCATTCCGTCCACCCGCACGTTCCTGTACGAAGCGTTGCCGGTGGCAGGCGACAGCAGCGCCTTCGCTGCCCACCTCAACGCCCAGGGCGCGCGCGGCTTCCGTTTCCTGAGCGGCTTTGCCTTCGCGACCAGCCCGACCACGACCGAGATCGTCGAAGGCTACGTTCGCGATGCCGACGCGACATACAGCTACGAGACCAAGCCGCTCACCGCGGACAATGCCGCCTTCCTCACCCAGGTGAATGAGGCGGGTGCACGGGGCTTCCAGTGGGCGGGCTCGTACAGCGTCAACGGCGACATCTTCTACGTCTACCGCAAGAACAACGCCACGCCCGGCACGTTCAGCTACCGGACCGTGGCGATGGCCACGAGCAAGGCCGATTTCCTGGCCCAGGCCAACAGCCAGGGCGCGGACGGCTTCTACAACGTGAGCCCTGCGTTCATTGCGGGCGGCACGTCCGTCGCCATCTACGAGAAGAACTCGGCCACCGGCGCCACCTACGGCTACGAGGTTGCCGATTTCGCCGGCAGCGACGACGCCTATCTGGCCCAGCTCAACGAGCGCGGCGGCCGGGGCTTCCGCTACCGGACCGAGTACGTCTTTCCGGATGGCGGCGGCGTGATCTACGCGAAGGACCTGTCGCAGCCGGCCACATTCAGCTTCTACGGCCTTGCACCCGAGGGCAACAGCACGGCTTTCATCCAGCAGGCGAATACCGAAGGCGCCAAGGGTGCCGGCCTGATCGGTGGCATGGGCCTGCCGAGCGGTTCGATCCAGACGCTCTACTTCGTGCCAGTCAACTGCAGCAGCGGTCCGCTATGCATGCCGGTGTCGCTGTTCGGCCTCTGAGCCGCGCACACGCACGACAAGCGCTCGACCCGGCGCAACAAGGAATCAGGGAACCAGGGGGAAAGGGAGAAGAGAAGAAGAAGTGAAGAGCGGCCCCGGCGAAAGCGGGGGCCGCTTCTTTTTTTTGATCCGTGCGGCCGGCGCGATGTCAGCCGACAGCCTCAGCCCAAAAGAGCCTGCGCGAATTCGCGCGCATTGAAGGTCTCCAGGTCTTCCAGCTTCTCACCCACGCCGATGAAGTAGACCGGAATGGGCCGCTCCCGCGCGATGGCGCACAACACGCCGCCCTTGGCCGTGCCGTCCAGCTTGGTGACGATCAAGCCGGTGAGGCCCAGCGTCTCGTCGAACGCCTTGACCTGTGCGAGCGCGTTCTGCCCGGTGTTGCCGTCGATCACCAGCAGCACCTCGTGCGGCGCGGTGGCGTCGGCCTTGGTGACCACGCGCTTGATCTTCTTGAGCTCGTCCATCAGGTGCAGTTGCGTCGGCAGGCGGCCGGCGGTGTCGACTAGCACCACGTCCTTGCCGCGCGCCTTGCCGGCGTTCACCGCGTCGAAGCTCACGGCCGACGGGTCGCCGCCCTCGTTGCTCACGATCTCCACCGTGTTGCGGTCGGCCCAGACCAGCAATTGCTCCCGCGCCGCCGCCCGGAAGGTGTCGGCCGCGGCCAGCAGCACCGAGGCGCCCTCGGTGGCCAGGTGCTTGGTGAGCTTGCCGATGGAAGTGGTCTTGCCCGCGCCGTTGACGCCGGCCACCATGATCACGGTGGGCGTGAACTGGCCGATGACCAGCGGCTTCTCGAGCGGGCGCAGCAGGTCGGCGATGGCTTCGGCCAGCAGCACCTTGACCTGCGACGCGTCGGTGGCCATCTGGCGCTTGACGCGGACCTTCAGGTCGTCGAGCAGGTATTCGGTGGCCTTGACGCCGGTGTCGGCCATCAACAGGGCGGATTCGAGCTCTTCATACAGCGCATCGTCGATCTGCGCGTTGACGAACACGGCCTGGATGCCGGTGCCGGTCTTGCGCAGGCCGGTCTTGAGCTTGTCGAACCAGCCCTTGCGCTCGGGGGCCGCAGCCGCTTCGACGACGGCGGGCTTCGGGGCAGGGACGGGCGCAGGGGGCGGAACCGGAGCCGGGACGGGAACCGGGGCAGGCGCTGCGACCGGCGTTGGCGCCGGCACGGGCGCCGGAGTCGGAGTCGGAGAGGGCGCCGGCGATGCCACAGGGGCGGGTGCGGGGATCGCCGCAGGTGCCTGGACCGGCGCAGGCGCGGGCTCCTCGGCCGCGGGCTTCCCGCCAAACCAGCTCGAAGGCGAGAACACCGAGCGCGCGGGGGCGGGCTCGGCAACGGGTGCAGGGGCGGCGGGCGGGGCGACTGGTGGGGTCGGCGCCGGCGCGACCGGGGTTTCGGCAGGCGGTTTTTTCTTGAAGAAACTGAACATCAGGAGCTTTTTACAATCCGACCCATTCTATGAAACACCTCTCGCCACGCAGTGCTGCGTCCGGTGCGGTGCTGGCAGTGGCGCTGATGGCGTCCGGGGCCATGCCTGCACAGGCCCAGTCCACACCGGCCCCCGCTGCATCTTCTGCCGCCGCCGCGGCCGCACCGGGCCCCCAGCAATTCACCCTCGCAAACGGCATGACGCTGATCGTCCAGCCCGACCGGCGCGCGCCGACCGCGGTGCAGATGGTCTGGGTCCGCGTCGGCTCCATGGACGAGGTCGACGGCACTTCCGGGGTCGCACATGCGCTCGAACACATGATGTTCAAGGGCACGAAGGACATCAAGCCCGGCGAGTTCTCGCGCCGCGTGGCGCAGCTGGGCGGGCAGGAAAACGCCTTCACCACCCGCGACTACACCGGCTACTACCAGCAGATTCCGGTCGGCAGCCTCGAGCAGGTGATGAAGCTCGAATCCGACCGCTTTGCCAACAACCAGTGGCCCGACGACGAGTTCAAGCGCGAGATCGAGGTCGTCAAGGAAGAGCGGCGCCTGCGCACCGAAGACCAGCCCCGCGCGCTGCTCGGCGAGCAGCAGAACGCTGCCGTCTTCACCGCCTCGCCGTACCACCGCCCCGTGGTCGGTTGGATGAGCGACCTGGATGCGATGACGCCCGACGACGCCCGCGCATTCTTCAAGCGCTGGTACGTGCCCGCCAACGCGGTGCTCGTGGTGGCCGGCGACGTCGATATCGCCAAAGTCCGCGCGCTCGCCGAGAAGTACTACGGCCGCATCCCGGCAGCCGCCGTTCCGCCGCGCAAGCCGCGCGTGGAGCCCGCGCAGCGCGGCATCCGCCGCCTTGAGTTCAAGGCGCCCGCCGAGCAGGCCTACGTGTCGCTCGCCTACCGCGTGCCGCAGCTGGCGAACATCGACGACACGAACAGCGATTCGTGGGCGCTGGTGGTGCTCTCGGCAGTGCTCGACGGCTACGCCGGTGCGCGCCTCGATCGCGCGCTCACGCAGGGGCCCGACCGGGTGGCCGATTCCGCCGGCGCCTATTCGGGCTTCGTCGGCCGCGGCCCGCAGCTCTTCGTGCTCGACGGCGTGCCGGCCCACGGCAAGAGCGCTGAGGCGGTCGAAGCCGCGCTGCGCGCCCAGGTGGCACGCATCGCAAAAGACGGTGTGGGCGAGGCCGAACTGGCCCGCGTCAAGACCCAGTGGGTGGCCAGCGAGACGTACAAGCGCGACTCGGTGATGGCGCAGGCGCGCGAACTGGGCAGCAACTGGATCCAGGGCCTGCCGCTCGATGCGAGCGAGCGCATCGTCGCCCGGCTGCAGGCCGTCACCGCCGCCCAGGTGCAGGCCGTGGCCGCCAAGTACTTCGGCGACGACCAGCTCACGGTGGCCACGCTGCGTCCCTTGCCGCTCGAAGCCAAGCCCCGTGCCCGCGGCTTCGCGGCACCCGCAGGCGAGCTGCGCTGAAAGACCCGGAACACAACATGACCTTCAAAAAACTGGCGCTGCGCGCCGTGTTTGCCGGCACCGCCGTGCTCGGCCTGGCCAGCGCGCAGGCCGCGCTGCCCATCCAGCACTGGACGCTCGCCAACGGCGCCAAGATCTATCTCGTGGCGACCAACGCATTGCCGATCGTCGACGTGCAGGTCGACTTCGACGCCGGCAGCCGGCGCGACCCGGCGCCGCAGGCGGGCCTGGCCAGCGTGACCTCGGCGATGGTCGAGAAGGGCGTGCGCGCCGGCAAGAACGGCGAGCCCGCGCTCGACCAGAATGCCCTGGGCGAAGCCTGGGCCGACCTGGGCGCGAGCTTCGACGTGAGCGCGGGCACCGACCGCATGAGCTATTCGCTGCGCACGCTCTCCGACCCGGCGCTGCTCGGCAAGGCCGTGGCATTGGCCTCGCGCGAGATCGGCGAGCCCTCGTTCCCCGACGACGTGTGGCTGCGCGAGCGCGAACGCATCAACGCCGCCATCAAGGAAGCGAACACCAAGCCCGCGACCATCGCCGGCCGCGCGTTCGCCAAGGACGTCTACGGCGTGCATCCGTACGGCGAGGAAGTCACCGAGGAAACCCTCGCGCGCATCGACACGGCCACGATGCGCCAGCGCTACCAGGAATTGATCCTGCCGTGCCGCGCCAAGCTCAGCATCGTGGGCGCGGTCACGCGCGCCGAGGCCGAGACGGCGGCGACCACGCTGCTGTCGCGCCTGCCCGCGGCCGACAGCTGCGCGCCGCTGCCCGCCATCGCGCCGGTGGCCGCGCTCGCCGCGCCCAAGGACGAGCGCATTCCGTTCGATTCGGCCCAGGCCCACGTCTTCATCGGCCAGCCCGGCTACCCGCGCAAGGACCCCGACCACTTTGCGCTCAACCTGGGCAACTACGTGCTGGGCGGCGGCGGTTTCGTCTCGCGCCTGACCAACGAGGTGCGAGAGAAGCGCGGCCTGACCTACAGCATCTACAGCGGCTTCGCACCGGGGCTCGACGCGGGCGCGTTCCGCATCGGCTTCCAGACCCGGCCCGACCAGGCCGAAGAGGCCGTGAAGATGTCGCGCGAAGTGCTCGCGAAATTCGTGGCCGAAGGCCCGACCGAGAGCGAACTGAAGGCCGCCAAGGACAACCTGATCGGCGGCTTTCCGCTGCTGCTGGACAGCAACCGCAAGCTGATCGGCAACGTCGCGAACATCGCCTGGCACGACCTGCCGCTGGACTACCTCGATACCTGGACCACGCGCATGAATGCGGTCACCGCGGCTGAAGTGAAGGCGGCGTTTGCGCGCAAGCTGCAGCCGGAGCGGATGGTGACGGTGGTGGTGGGCGGAAAGTAGCCGCTATGACAGCGCGTGCGGGCCGCTTCTTGCGGCCGCACGCACCGCCGCGCCGAGCCGCTTGAGCAACTGCGGCGCCGCGCGTGCCTGCTGCCAGTAGAGCGGCACCGGCAGCGTCGACTCCGGTACCAGCGCCACCAGCGTGCCTTCGCGGATCGCATCGGCCACCATGCCGGCCGGATGCATGCCCCAACCCATGCCCGCGGATGCCGCCTCGACAAATGCATTCGGCGATGGAATCCAGTGCCGCGGCGTCTCGACGTTGCGGTGGCAGATGCGGCGCACCCAGCGCGCCTGCAGGCGGTCCTTGCGGTCGAACACCAGGCTGGGTGCGCTCGCGAGCGTCCGCGCGCCCACGCCCTTGGCGAAATGCCGCGCCACGAATTCGGGACTCGCGGCCGCCACGTAGTGCATCGTGCCCAGCGCCTCGCTGTTGCAGCCTGCGACGGGCTGGGCAAGCGCGGTCACTGCCGCGAGCACGGCGCCGCTGCGCAGCCGCTCGGCCGTGTGGTCCTGGTCGTCCACCGTGAGGTCGAGCAGCGCGGTGTCTTCCTGCACGGCGAAGGCGGCGGCCGCGGCCATGAACCATGTCGCCAGGCTGTCGGCGTTGACGGCCACGCGCACCGTGACGCGTTCGTTCGCCTCGCCGCCCATGCCGAGGGCGGGGAGGGCGTCGCGCAGTTCGTGCTCCAGCATGCCCACGCGCTCCACATGCCTGCACAGCTGCAGGCCGGCCTCGGTGGCGACGCAGGGCTGGCTGCGCACCAGCAGCGCGCCGCCCGTGCGCTCCTCCAGCAGTTTCACGCGCTGCGAGACGGCCGAGGGCGTGACGTTCAGTGCGCGCGCGGCGCGCTCGAAGCTGCCTTCGCGCACGACGGCGGCCAAGGCGTTGAGAGCGGCGTAGTCGAGCATCGTGATTTAGCCAAACTGAATTGAAGTTAGGAGGTTTAGTTTGAATTAATCCATGGGGCCCGGCAAGCTCGCACCATGTCTGCCGAATTCGCCACCACCGCCTTCCTCAACGGGCTCTTCATGAGCCTGGTGCTCATCGTCGCCATCGGCGCCCAGAACGCCTATGTGCTGCGCCAGGGATTGCGGCGCGAGCATGTCGCGGCCGTGGTGCTGTTCTGCGCGGCGAGCGACGCGGTGCTGATCGGCGCCGGTGTGGCCGGCATGGCGCAAGCGCTGAAGGGCCGGCCAATGCTGGCGACGGTGCTCGCGGGGCTCGGCGCGGCATTCCTGTGTGCCTACGGCCTGCGCGCGCTGTGGCGTTCGCGCCAGCCCGGCGCGCTGCAGGCGACGGCGCAGGGCGCGGCGCTCTCGCGCGCGGCCGTGGTGGCGCAGGCGGCGGGCTTCACGCTGCTGAACCCGCATGTCTACCTGGACACGGTGCTGCTCGTGGGCAGCGCGGGCGCGCAGTACGCGGGTTCGCTCAAGGTCTGGTTCGTCGCGGGCGCCACGGTGGCGAGCGTGCTGTGGTTCACTGCGCTGGGCTTCGGCGCGCGGCTGCTGGCACCGGTGTTCGCGCGTCCGCGCGCCTGGCAGATGCTCGATGCGCTGATCGGCGGCACGATGCTCGTGCTGGCCGCGATGCTGGCGCGGCGTGCGCTGACCGGCGCCTGATCGATGCGTGAGCGACGCGCGATCGGCCCGGTGCCGCGGCGTTAAGCTCGCCGCATGCCCCAGAAGAAAGCCGCCGCAGCTCCCCGTCCGCCCGCAGCCAAGCGCCCTGCGCGCCCCGCACGATCCAGCGAGGTCCGCATCATCGGCGGCCAATGGAAGCGCACCCGCCTTTCGGTGGCCGACAAGCCGGGCCTGCGCCCCACGCCCGACCGCGTGCGCGAGACGCTCTTCAACTGGCTCGCGAGCCTGGCCGGTGCGGGCGGCGGCGAACTGCCGGGCTGGCATTGCGTCGACGCCTTCGCGGGCACCGGCGCGCTGGGCCTGGAAGCCGCGTCGCGCGGCGCGGCGAACGTGCTGCTGTGCGAGCAGGACCCTGGCCTGGTCGCGCAACTGCAGGCCGCCAGGACCAAGCTGTCGGCCGAGGCCGTCCGCATCGAGCGCGGCAACGGCGTCACGGCGCTCGAGCGCACCACCGCCGCGAGCCTGCACGCCGTCTTCCTCGACCCGCCCTTCGACAGCACCGCGCTCTACGAACCGGCCCTGCGCGCCGCGGCGCGTGCCCTGCGCCCCGGCGGCGTCGCGTACCTGGAAGCCCCTCGCCAGTGGAACGACGAGGAACTGGCCGCTTTCGGCCTCGCAAGCTTTCGTTACCTCAAAGCCGGCGCCGTGCATGCCCACCTGTTGCGGCTGGCCTCGGAGGGGACTGCATAATCCGCCGAACAAGCCGCACCGGCTGCATGAGGAAGAAGCAACCATGGCCAGCAACGTCATCGCGGTTTATCCGGGCACATTCGATCCCATCACCCTCGGTCACGAGGACGTGGTGCGGCGTGCAACCCAACTCTTCTCCAAGGTGATCGTCGCCGTCGCGGCGGGCCACCACAAGAAAGCGCTGTTCACCCTGCAGGAACGCATGGACATGGCGCGCGAAGCCGTCAAGCCCTACAGCGACCAGGTCACGGTCGAGAGCTTCTCGGGCCTCCTGCGCGACTTCGTGGTGGCGCGCGGCGGCAAGGCCATGGTGCGGGGCCTGCGCGCCGTGACCGACTTCGACTACGAGTTCCAGCTCGCGGGCATGAACCGCTCGTTGATGCCCGACGTCGAGACGGTGTTCCTCACGCCCAGCGACAAATACCAGTTCATCTCCAGCACCTTCGTGCGCGAGATCGCGATGCTCGGCGGCGAAGTCAACAAGTTCGTCTCGCCCAACGTCGAGCACATGCTCGCCGCCAAGGTGCGCAGCCTCGGCCGTGAATAAACCGCGATGAGCGGTTCGCCGCCACCCCGCCTGCATCTGCTCGGGGATGCAGCGCTCCTGTGCGAGCTGCCGGCACCGGCCACGCTGGTGCAGCAGCAGCGCATCTGGGCACTGGCCGCGCAGGCCCGCGAATGGCCCGGCGTCGGCGAAGTGCTGCCGGGCATGAACAACCTCACGCTGACTTTCGATCCGACCGCCATCGAGCTCGATGCGCTCATGGCACAGGTGCTCGCCGCGTGGCCGAAGCTGTCTGCCAAGGCCGTCGATGGCCGGCTGGTGGAGATTCCCGTCGCCTACGGCGGTGAGCACGGCCCGGACCTCGGCGATGTCGCGGCCCACACCGGCCTCACGCCAGCGGAAGTGGTGCGGCGCCACAGCGCGGGCGAGTACGTGGTCTACCTGCTCGGCTTCCTCCCGGGCTTCGCCTTCATGGGGGGGCTCGCGCCCGAGCTCGCCACGCCGCGCCGCGCGGAGCCGCGCACCGCGGTGCCCGCGCGTTCGGTCGGCATCGGCGGCGAGCAGACCGGCATCTATCCGCTCGCGTCGCCGGGCGGCTGGCAGCTCATCGGGCGCACCTCGCTCGAGATGTTCGATCCGGCGGCCGAGCCGCCCACCTTGCTGCGCCCGGGCGACCGCGTGCGCTTCGTCGTCGAGAGCGTCGAGACATGATCGTCGTCCAGAAGCCCGGCCTGCTGGCCTCGGTGCAAGACCTGGGGCGGCACGGCCATCGCCAGCTGGGCATCTGCCCGGGCGGCGCGCTCGACGTGCTGGCGCTCGCGCTCGCGAACCGGCTGGTCGGCAATGCCGACGGCGCTGCGGGACTCGAACTCACGATGGGCGGTTGCGAGCTGCGCTTCGAAACCGACACGCGCATCGCCCTGGCCGGCGACGACTTCGGCGCGCAGCTGGACGGCGTGCCGCTCTGGCCCTGCTGGAGCGTGCCGGTGGCGGCGGGCCAGGTCCTCAAGCTCATGGGCGCGAACGCGTCCGGTGCGAAGAAGGCGGGTCTTCGCACCTGGCTCGCCATTGCGGGCGGCATCGACGTGCCGCCCGTGCTCGGCTCGCGCAGCACCGACCTCAAGGCCGGCTTCGGCGGCCACGAAGGCCGCGCGCTGCGCAAGGGCGACAAGCTGCCGCTGGGCGCCTCGCCGCTCGATGCCGCGCAGCGCGCGCGCAAGCCCTTCGGCCTGCGCGGCCCCGACTGGGGCGCGGAAGAAGCCGACGGCGCCATCGCCCTGCGCGTGCTGCCCGGCCCCGAATTCGAGCTGTTCACGCTCGCCGCGCGCGACGTGCTGTGGGGCGATCGCTGGCGCATCACCTCGCAGAGCAACCGCATGGGCAGCCGGCTCGCGGGCACCGAACTCAAGCGCAAGCGCGCGGGCGACATGCTCTCCTCGGGCGTGATCCCCGGCACGATCCAGGTGCCGCCCTCGGGCCAGCCGATCATCCTGATGGGCGATGCGCAGACCACGGGCGGCTATCCGCGCATCGGCGTGGTGATCCGCGCCGACCTTTGGAAGCTCGCGCAGGCGCCGCTCAACGGCAAGCTGCGCCTCGTGCAGGTCGACATGGCAGAGGCGCTCGCCGCATGGGCCGAGCAGCAGCGCTACCTGGCGCAGGTGGCACAAGGCCTCGCCGTGGCAGGCTGGCCGGGCGCGCCCCTTGCGTAGGGTGAACAGGCCCTAGACTGTGCAAGCACGCCGCCAGCGGGCCGCGCCGGTGCAGCCCTGCTGAAGAAGAAGGAACCTCCCATGCACATCGACCTCAATGCCGACCTCGGCGAAGGCGCGGGCAGCGACGAAGCGCTGCTGGGCCTCGTGAGCTCCGCCAACATCGCCTGCGGCTGGCACGCGGGCGACGCCAAGACCATGCGCCAATGCGTGCGCTGGGCCATCGAACACGGCGTGGCCATCGGCGCGCACCCCAGCTTTCCCGACCGCGAGAACTTCGGCCGCAGCACCATGCACCTGCCGCCCGACGAGATCGTCTCGAACGTGCTCTACCAGGTCGGCGCGCTCGCGGCGATCGTCAAGGCCGAGGGCGGCCAGCTCGCGCACGTGAAGGCGCACGGCCAGCTCTACAACCAGGCGGTCAAGGAGCCCGAGCTCGCCGATGCGCTCTGCGAAGCGGTGCGCCGCTTCGATCCGTCGCTCAAGTTCTTCGGCCTCGCGGGCAGCAACATGATCGATGCCGCGCGCCGCGCCGGCCTCACGCCCGTGGAAGAAGTGTTCGCCGACCGCGGCTACATGCCCGACGGCAGCCTCGTGCCGCGCAGCCAGCCCGGCGCGCTGATTGAGAGCGAGGAGCAGTCGATCGCGCAGACGCTCGCGTTCGTGCGCGACCACCAGGTGACCGCCATCGACGGCAGCACCGTGGCGGTCAATGCGCAGACCGTGTGCCTGCACGGCGATGGCGCGCATGCGCTGGCCTTCGCGCGGCGCATCCGGGAGCGCCTGCAGGCCGAGGGCATCGCCGTGCGCGCGATGGCGTGAGCCGCATGCGCAAGACCGTGGCCAAACGCACGAACGTGCTGCTGACGGGCTTCGATCCGTTCGACCGCGAAGCCGTCAACCCATCGTGGGAGGCCGTGCGCGCCCTCGACGGCTGGAAGACGGGCGGTGCGACGGTGCATGCGCGCCAGATGCCGTGCGTGTTCGGCGACGCCCTCGAGGCGCTCGCGAGCGCGATGGACGAGTTGAAGCCGCAACTGGTGCTCTGCATCGGCCAGGCCGGCGGACGCTCGGAGATCACGCCCGAGCGCATCGCGATCAACATCGACGACGGGCGCATCGCCGACAACGCGGGCCACCAGCCGATCGACCTGCCGGTGGTGCCCGGCGCGCCGGCGGCGTATTTCTCGACCCTGCCCATCAAGGCCATCGTGCGCGACCTGCGCGCTGCCGGCATTCCGTCTTCGGTGTCGAACAGCGCGGGCACCTTCGTGTGCAACCACATCTTCTACGGGCTGATGCACCGCATCGCGATGCATCCAGTTGCGAGTTCATCGGGCGTGCCCGACCTGCGCGGTGGCTTCATCCACATTCCGTACCTGCCCGAGCAGGCGGCACGCATTCCGGGCGCGCCGAGCATGTCGCTGGCCACGATGACCGAGGCGCTGCGCATCGCGGTCGCCACCGCGCTCGCGGTGAAGCAGGACGTGGCCGAGACCGGCGGCCAGCTGCACTGAGCCTCTTCAGGCCGAGGGGAAGGTCTTTGCCAACCAGGCGTTCAACGCCGCGTTGACGAACTCGGGTTTTTCCATGGTCAGCATGTGCCCGCACTGCGGTACCCACACCACCTCGGCCTGCGGCACGAGCGCCGCGATCTCGCGCGTGTGCTGGGGGGGGGCGAGCCTGTCGTCGTCGCCGCACATCAGCAGCACCGGTGCGCGCAGCGAGGCCAGGTGGGTGCGCGCATCGGGGCGTCGCATCACCGCACGGTTCTGGGCGATGAGCTGGGCCGTGCCGGCATCCAGCACGATGTCCAGATAACGCTGCACGAGCACCGCGTCGTCGGCCTGCGCCGGATGGAAGGCGAAATAGACATTCGCCTCGATCACGTCGCGCGCCTCGCCGCGCTCGAAGAGTTCGATGGCGGCTTCGCGCATCTCGAACATGTCGGGCGGCTCGGGCCGCGCGCTGGTACCGAGCAGGGCGAGGCCGGCGATGCGCTCGGGCGCCTGACGGGCCGCCTCCATCGCGACCATGCCGCCCATGGACGCGCCACAGAGCACCAGCGGCCCGGCGTGCTCGCGCAGCACGGCCGCGGCCATGGCCTCGATGGTGTCGTTGCGCGTCTGGACGTCGCTCACGCGGGCGTCGAAGGCGGAGGGAAGGGCAGGCCGCTGGGCCTCCCAGAGGCGCTCGTCGCAGGCGAGGCCGGGCAGCAGGACAAGATGGGGCATGGGGCGATTTTGCGCGATCGCGGCAAGCCGGCGTAACGGTATAGGCTTCATGGCCAGCAGCCACTGCGGGGCTTGCCCGACATACTCTGCGGCGCTGCGCGACGCACCCCCGCGCGCGCGTTTCCGTTTCAAGTCAAGGACAACAAATGAACCTGGTTCAACGCGTGCAGGACGTCCTGCTCAAGCCCAAGGCCACCTGGCCCGTGATCGATGCCGAGCCGGCCGATGCCGCTTCGCTCTACAAGAACTACGTGATGATCCTTGCGCTCATTCCGGCGGTGGCGAGCTTCATCGGCCTGTCGGTCGTCGGGCTCGGGGCGTTCGGGGTGAACTTCCGCGTGCCGATCGTCGCGGGGCTGGCCAACATGATCGTGGGCTACGTGCTGTCGCTGGTCATGGTGTTCGTGCTCGCTCTCATCATCGATGCGATGGCGCCGACCTTCGAGGGAACCAAGAACCAGGTCAGCGCACTCAAGCTCTCGGCCTATTCGAGCACGGCGGCCTTCGTCGGCGGCATCTTCAGCCTGCTGCCTTCTCTGTCGGTGCTGGGTGCGGTGGCCGCGCTGTACGGCATCTACCTGCTCTACCTGGGCCTGCCGGTGCTGATGAAGTGCCCGGTCGACAAGGCCATTGCATACACCGCGGTGGTGGTGGTCTGCGCCATCGTCGGCGGGTTCGTGATCGCCTGGGTGCTGGCGCTGCTCACGCCGTCGCCCGCGCGTGTCGGCATGGGCACGGGCCTGGGCCTTGCAGGCGAAGCGGTGGCAGTTGTGCAACAGCTGGCGGCCGCAACAACCTGAGCGTCACGCGCACGGTGGAAAATGGGCGGCAATGCCAACGCCCAAACCCGACACCACCACCGACATCATCCTGATCCGTCACGGCGAAACCGCCTGGAACCGCGAGCTGCGCTTCCAGGGGCATGCGGATGTGCCGCTCAACGACATCGGCCATGAACAGGCGCGCCGCATCGGCCTGCGCCTGGCGGGCGAGGAGGCACAGCACCTGATCAGCAGCGACCTCATGCGCGCGCAGCAGACGGCCGCCCCGGCGGCGCTGCAGCTTTCGCTGCCGGTGGTCACTTCGGCGGGGTTGCGGGAGCAGTACTTCGGCATCGTCGAAGGCATGCGCTCCGACGAGATCCAGGACCTTCACCCGCGCGCGTGGGAAGAGTGGCTGGAGTTCCGCGAAGACCACGCGATGCCCGAGGGCGAGACGGCACGCGAGTTCCATGCGCGCATCGTCGCGGCGCTCGGCACCATCGCTACCGCCCACAAGGGGCAGCATCTCATCGTCGTCACCCATGGCGGCGTGCTCGACATGGTGTGGCGCACCGCCAAGGGCCTGAGCCTGAGCGGGCCGCGCCAGAGCGACATTCCGAACGCGGGTTTCAACCGCATCCGCATCGCCGACCCGGCGGCGCCCGATGCGATCGAGATCGTCGAGTGGGCCGACACACGCCACCTCGCCGACCTGCCGCCGCAGCCGACCTACGACCAGACGCGGCACCTGAAGAACAAGGGCTGAGCGCCCGCGCGTTCAGCCCCTTGCCGGCATGCCTCCTGCGGCGAGTTGCCCGAGGCCGAGCCGTGCATAGACGGCTCCCGCCTGCCGTCGCAGCCGCAGCGATTCGGGCTGGCCGTTGAGCTGCTGCTGCAGGATGCCCTGTGCCGCGGCGAGGGTGGACTCGCTGCCCATGCGCACCAGTGCAGCGAGGTACACCTGCTCGAACAGGTCGCGCTGCGCGTGGCTGCCGCCGATCTCGATCATGCGGGGCAGCGCGACACCGAGCCCTTCGATGGCCCCCGCAAAATCGCCGCGCGCATGGGCCACGAGACCGTGCGCGGCCGGCACGCAGACGCGCTGCCATGCGGCGCGCGTCGAGGGCGGTGCGTTGGGCGCGAAGGCCTCGATGTTGCGCAGCAGCGCGTCGGCTTCGGGCCGTCCCGCGCGGGCGAGCCCGTAGAGGTATTGCAGATCGAGAAAGGGCAGCACGTGGTCCGCTTGCCGCTGCAGCAGATACCCGGCCACGTCGTTCCAGCGCGCGCCCACGTCGATGCCCGCGAGTTCCAGCCGCGCGAGCAGCGACACGGCGCCGATCTGGTCCTGCGAGTAGTCCTTGACCACGCCCCACGCATGCTCGTCGTACACCGCGAGCGCCTCGGCGTCGCGGCCCAGGTCGATGAGGAACAGCGCCACGTGCCACCAGTTGTGCGTGACCATGAAGGAGTTCAGGCCGATCCAGGTGTCGCTCACGCTTTCCATGAACGCCAGTCCTTCGGCGAGCCGGCCTTCGGTAAGCATCACGTGCGCGAGCGCGTGGTGCGCCCAGGGTTCCTTGCGGCACATGGCGATGGCCAGGCGCGCGCTGGCCTCGGCCTCGCGCATCAGGTGGCACTGTTCGAAGCCGAAGGCGGCCATGCCGTGCACGTAGGGCACGTCGGCGGTCGATGGCAGCACCGCGAGCGCGAGCCGCAGCATGCCCGGGCAGTCGCCGGTGTTGAAGCAGTGGTACTGGCCCAGCTTGACCGAGACGAGGTCGCGCGGAAATTCGCGTGCCTGCGCTGCGTGCAGCTCGATGGCGCGGACGATGTCGCCATCGGCCCAGGCCTCGATGGCCGTGATGTAACGCTGCTCGCGCGGTGTGGCGCGCTCGGCGCCGGCGCGGGCCTTCGCGAGAAACGGCCGCGCATTCGCCACGGCCTCGCGCGATTCGGCAAACAGGTGCAGCGTCGCGCAGTACGCCTGCACGATGGGGCTCGCGTCGGTTTCGGCGAGCGCGATGAGGTTGACTGCGCGCGACTCGGTCGAGATGAAGCCCATGACGAAGTCGTCGACCAGCGCGAGGCTGGCGGGGTTGTCCAGGGTGAGCGGATTGCCGAGGCTGTCGGCGGCGTGCGGGGTGGCGGAGGGCATGGCGGCATGGTGCCATGCCCCCGCCAAGGGTTCAAACCCCGGCTTGCTGGTGACGGTACTCCTGGGTCTTGCCGCCGTAGCCGTAGGCCGCGCCGCGCGCGTCGATCACGTGGATGTACGACACCTCGTGCAGGTCGGGCCGGATCTTCGCCATGGCCGCGTGCACCTCGCGCAGGTAGCGCGCCTTCTCGGCCTTGGTGTTGGTCTCGTCAGTGATGCTGATGTCCAGGTGAAAGGCCGACTTGCCCAGGGAGGCCAGCGTCTGGCCGCCGATGAACCAGGCGTCGGCGGCGATGTACTGCACCGTGATGGCGATCACCGGCAACTGCTTGCCGAGCACGCTCTGCGTGAGCTCGGCGACGGTATCGACGGTCTTGCGTGTGAGGGCTGCGTCGGGTTCTCCGGAGAGGTGGACAACGATGTGGGGCATGGTGGACTCCTGGGGAATGAATGAACGATGGGGTGATTGTGGAATTCCCTTGGTCATCGGAAAAGCGGGAAGATATGATGGATTCCATCGGATAAACGGATGGATGGCGTCATGCAGACCTTCGACCTCGAACAACTTCGCACCCTGGCCGCGGTGATCGACGCGGGCAGCCTCACGGCCGCCGCGCCCCGCGTGTTCCTCTCGCAGTCGTCGGTCAGCGAGCAGATGCGCAAGCTCGAGGAGCGGGCGGGGCAGTCGCTGCTCACGCGCAGCAAGGCGGGCGTCGCGCCCACCGAGGCGGGCACGCGGCTCCTGGCGTATGCGCGGCGCATCCTCTCGCTCAGCGACGAGGCGTTCCGCGACCTGCATGGCGAAACGCTGCAGGGCGAGCTCAGGCTGGCCGTGACCGATTACTTCCGCCCCGGCGATCTCACGCAGCTGCTGGGGCGCCTGGGCGAGAGCTATCCGCAGGTGCGGCTGAACGTGACCATCCTGAAGAGCGACGCGCTGCGGGCCGCCTATGCGCACGGCGACTTCGACGTCGGCCTGGCAATGGACATCGCGGGCGCATCGTCGTCAGCCTCGGCGCAGGGCGCGAAGACCTCGCTGATCCGCCGCGAATCGCTCGCGTGGCTGGGCGCGACCGGCCTGCGGGTGGCGCGGGGAGAACCGGTGCGGCTGCTGGCGCTGCCCGACACCTGCTCGCTGCACCAGTTCACCGTGGCGCTGCTGCGGCGGCGGCGCGTGCCGTATGTGCTCGCGCACGTGGCGTCGGGCGTGGCCGGATTGCAGTCGGCGCTGGCCGCGGGGTTGGGGGTCGCGTGCCTGAACGAATCCGCGGTGTGCGAGGGCGTGACCCGGCTGGCGGGGCCGCACGGCCTGCCGGCCGTGCCGAAGGTCGCGTTCCAGTTCCTGCCCGGGCGCCGGGGCGAGACGGCGTTCGTGACCCGCGCCCGCGAGATGCTGGCCACCCATCTGGTGTGAAGAGGGCGCGAGGCGACAGGGGTGGCGCGGGATTTGCGTCACCCTCCGCCATGGACGCGCCACAACCCACCCACCTGCCGGATCTGCTGCGCCATTCCCGTTTCGACGACGCGCAAGCGATCTTTTCGGGCACCTTGTTCGTTGCCATCGCGATGATGCTGTTCGGCCAGGCGGGCCTGCTCACGGGCGGCACGGCGGGCGTCGCGTTCATCCTGCATTACGCGACCGGCGTGAGCTTCGGCAAGCTGTTCTTCCTGGTGAACCTGCCGTTCTACTGGTTTGCCTGGCGCCGCATGGGGCGGGCCTTCACCCTCAAGACCTTCTCGGCGATCGCGCTGCTCTCGGTGATGACAGATTGGGCGCCGCGCTATCTGTCGATCGACTCGCTCCATCCGGCGTTCGCGGCGGTGCTCGGAGGCCTGATGCTGGGCACGGGTTGCCTGTTCCTCGCACGCCACCGCGCGAGCCTCGGCGGTGCGACGGTGTTGACGCTGTACCTGCAGGAAAAGCGCGGCTGGCCTGCCGGCAAGGTGCAGATCGGCATCGACTGCACGGTGGTGCTGCTCGCGCTGTTCGTCATTCCGCCGCAGCGCGTGGGGTGGTCGGTGCTGGCGGCGGTGGTGATGGGGCTCTTCTTGTGGATCAACCACAAGCCGGGGCGCTACGCGGCGACCTGAGCGTCTGTCGCGTTCGGGGCGCGCTTGTTCGGGGCAGGTGCACAGGCCACCGGGTACTCCCCTCCGCGAATGTCCCCCGCCTTCGGCTCCTCCTTGATTTCGCTGCGGGGAGCACCCGATGCCCTGCGCACTTGGGCACGCGGCTGGTGATCAGCGATCAACGACGGCTCTGAGGCGCTCGCGCTGCCCACCGTCGGCGTGAGTGCAGCCCTGAACAAGGGCATCAGTTCCCCGGCACCACAGGCCAGGGCCTCTGCGCCTCTCGAATCTGCTCGAACGCGCGCGACACGCGCAGCACACCGAGGTCGTCGAACCGGTGCCCTGCAATCTGCAGGCCGATCGGCAACCCGCCCGCCGAGTAGCCGCAGTTCACCGACGACGCCGGCTGCTCCGACATGTTGAACGGCACCGTGAAGCCGATGTGCTCCAGCGGCCGTAGCGGGTCGTTGGTCGGCGAGGGCGCCTCGGCCGCGGCGGGCATGTTCGGCGACACCGGCGAGATCACGTAGTCGAAGCGCGCACACGCCTGCACCGCCGCCACGCGCGTCGCATGGAACTGGCTGAAGCCGCGAAACACATGCTCGCCGCTGAACTCTGCGGCGCTCTCTGCCCACTCGCGGATGTACGGCAGCACCTTGGCGCGCTGGTCGGCGCGCAGCGCCTTCATGTCCACGAGCGAGCGCATGCGCCACAGGTGGTCCATGCCGTCGAGCATGGCCTGCGACATGAAGGGCTGCATCGTCTCGACGATCGCGCCGGCTTTCTCGAACAGGCGCGCGGCGTGTTCGACGGCCGTCTGGATCTCGGGCTCGACCGCGAGGCCGCAGCCCGCGTCGAGCAGCAGTCCGATGCGCAGCCCGCGCAAATGGTCGGGCGACACGTCGAAGGCGGCCCAGTCGATGTCCTGCGCCGGCAGGCTCATGCTGTCGCGCGCGTCGGGCCGGGAGAGCGCCTGCATCATCAATGCGGCGTCGCCGACGGTGCGGGTCATCGGGCCCGCGGCGCGGCCCATGTAGGGCGGATCGATCGGAATGCGGCCCAGGCTCGGCTTGAGCGTGAAGATGCCGCACCAGCTCGCGGGCAGCCGCAGCGAGCCGCCGATGTCGGTGCCCAGGTGCAGCGGGCCGTAGCCTGCGGCGGTGGCAGCACCCGCGCCGGCGCTGGAGCCGCCCGGCGTCTTGGCGAGGTCCCACGGGTTGCGCGCCAGCGTGTGAAAGCTCGAGAGGCCCGACGACAACATGCCGTAGTCCGGCATGGTGGTCTTGCTCACGATCACCGCACCGGCTTCCTTCAGGCGCGCGGCCGGCGGTGCGTCGGCGGTGGCGGGCTTCAGGTCGACGGCGGCCGTGCCCGCAGGCATCGGGTCGCCGCGCGTGGCGATGTTTTCCTTGATGGTGGCCGGCACGCCGTCCAGCGGGCCGAGCGCATCGCCACGCTGCCAGCGCGCCTCCGATGCGCGCGCCTGTGCGAGCGCGGCCTCAGGGCGAAAGAGCCAGGTGGCCTGCAGGTGCGGCTCCCAGCGCTCGATCTGCGCGATCACGGCCTGTGTGACCTCGACCGGCGACAAGCGCTTGCCGCGGTAGGCGGCCGAGAGCTCCTGTGCCGACAGGTCGCTCAACAAAGGGGCATCGGACACGGTGACGCTCATCCCCACGAAAGCGCGGACAGGTCGTTCACGAAGATCGGGTTCTCCTTCCAGAGGCCCTTGACGTTCTTCTTGGCGATGGTCGGGAACTGCGGCTGGTACAGGAAGCCATTGGCTGCATCGGTGGCCAGCATCTTCTGCGCGTCGCCCAGGAGCTTGTTGCGCTCGGTGGCGTTGGCGGTGGTCTTGATCTTGTCGAACAGCGTATTGAAGGCCTTCGACTGGTAGCCCCAGTAGTAGTCCGACTTGGCGTAGTTGCCCAGGTCGAAGGGCTCGACGTGCGAAATGATCGACAGGTCGTAGTCCTTGTTGCCGTAGGTGCCGCTCAGCCACTGCGCCCACTCGACGTTCTGCACCTTCACCACGATGCCGATCTTGGCGAGCTGGGCCACGATCACCTCGCCGCCCTGGCGCGCATAGGGCGGCGGCGGCAGCGTCATCTTGAGTTCGAGCGGCGTCTTCACGCCGGCTTCGGCAAGCAGCTTCTTGGCCTTCTCGATGTCGAAGGGGTTGACGCCCGTGGTGTCCACGAAGCCCGCCGCGCCCGGCACGTAGTGGCTGCCGATGGCCACGCCCAGGCCGTCGGCGGCGCCCTCGATCACGGCCTTTCGGTCGATGGCCGCGAGGATGGCGCGGCGCACGCGGACGTCGTCCAGCGGCTTCTTCTGGTTGTTGATCGAGAGGATCGTCTTGGCGCGCGAACCCGCCAGGATCACCTGGAACTGCGGGTTGGCCTTGAACTGCGGCACCACGCGGGTGCCGATGCGCGTGAACACGTCCACGTCGCCCGCCATGAGCGCGGCGGCCTGCGCTGCCGTGTCGGCGATGAAGCGGAAGGTCACCTTGTTGATCTTGGCGGTGGCGGGGCTGCGGAAGCCCTCCCACTTGCTCAGCGCGAGCGAGGAGCCCTTGGCCCACGCATCCAGCTTGTAGGGGCCGGTGCCCACCGGCTTGGTGGCGTTGCCTTCGGCGCTCTTGGGCTCGACGATCACGGCCGTGGCCTGGCCGAGCACGAAGGGCAGGTCGGGATCGATCTCCTTGTTGATGACCACCACGGTGTAGTCGTCCACCACCTGCGTGGCGAGGTTGGCGAAGGTGCGCTTGTCCTTGTTGGTACTCTTCTCGCCGCCGGCGCGGTCGAACGAGAACTTGACGGCGGCCGCGTTGAAGGGCTCGCCGTTCTGGAACTTCACGCCGCGCTTGAGCTTGAAGGTGTAGGTCTTGAGGTCGGGCGAGATTTCCCAGCTCTCGGCCAGGAGCGGCGTGACGCTGCCGTCGGCGTTGATCTTGGTGAGCGTCTCCAGGATGTTGTATTGCACGATCTCGGCAATTGCCGCGGCGGCGCCGGCCGTCGGGTCCAGGCCCGGCGGCTCGAGCGCCATGCCGATCACGATGGCGTCCTTGCGCCCTTGGGCCATGCCGGCCAGCGGCGTGGCCAGCGCGACGGTGGCGCCGGCGGTGGTGAGGAGGGTGCGACGGTTCAACATACTTGGGTATCTCCGGAAAACGGCCAGGGTCGAATGACTGGTTCGGCGCCCACCGTGCCCCGAAGGGAGGCGCGGCGCCACGAAAGACAAGGCACGCAGCACGAAAGATGCCACGTGCGCAGCGAATCATTCTCTCGCAGCGGGCGGCTTGGCGAATGGCTCCCGGAACGGTTTTTCCTCGGGACGTACCCGGATGCCGGGAGCCTGCGAAGGCGCCTGCCTCAGGCCCTACGCCCAGTACAGGGCGGCGATGTCGTTCGCGAAGATCGGCGAGTCCTTCCACAGGCCGCGCAGGTTGCGCCCCGCCACGGTGATGAACTGCGGCTGGAACAGGAACACGTTGGCCGCGTCCTCGGCCAGCAGCCGCTGCGCATCGCCCAGGTAGCGCAGGCGGTCGGCGTTGCGCGGCGCGTTGCGCGCCTTGTCGAAGGCCTCGTTGAACTTCGCCGAGTGGTAGCCCCAGTAGTACTCAGGCTTGGTGTAGTTCACCAGGTCGAAGGGCTCCACGTGCAGGATCAGCGAGAGGTCGTAGTTCTTGTTGCCGTAGGTGCCGCTCATCCACTGCGCCCACTCGACGTTCTGGATTTTCGCGACGATGCCCACCTTTGCGAGCTGCGCGGCGATGAGCTCGCCGCCCTGCCGCGCATAGGGCGGGGGCGGCAGCACGAGGTCGAGCTCGAGCGGCGTCTTCACGCCGGCCTCGGCCAGGAGCTTCTTCGCCTTTTCCACGTCGTAGGCGTTGATGCCCGTGGTGTCGACGTAGCCCGGCGCCGTCGGCACGTAGTGGCTGCCGATGGGGATGCCGCGGCCGTCCACCGCCGCCTCGATGACGGCCTTGCGGTCGATGGCCGCGGAGATGGCGCGGCGCACCCGCACGTCGTCCAGCGGCTTGCGCTTGTTGTTGATGGCCAGGATGGTCTTGCCGCGCGAGGCGTTGAACACCACCTGGAAGCGCTTGTCGTTCTGGAACTGCGGCAGGCTGCGCGACACCGAGGCGTGCGGGAACAGATCCACGTCGCCCGAGAGCAGCGCGGTGGTCTGCGCGGCCGGCTCCGAGATGAAGCGGAAGCTCACCTTGCGGATCTGCACGGCATCGGCGTGGCGATAGCCGTCCCACTTGGCGAGCACGATGCTTGAGCCCTTGGCCCAGTTGTCCAGGCGGTAGGGGCCGGTGCCGACGGGCTTGGTGGCGTTGGTCTCCACCGTCCTGGGCTCCACCACGATGGCCGAGGCCTGGCCGAGCAGGAACAAGAGGTCGGGCTCGATTTCCTTGTTGATCAGCACCACGGTGTGCTCGTCGAGCACCTGCGTGGCGATGTTGGCGAAGGTGCGCTTGTCCTTGTTGGTGCTGTTGGCCGCGGCCGCGCGGTCGAACGAGAACTTGACGGCGTTCGCATTGAAGGGTTCGCCGTTCTGGAACTTCACGCCGCGCTTGAGCTTGAAGGTGTAGGTCTTGAGGTCGGGCGAGACCTCCCAGCTTTCTGCGAGCAGCGGCGTCACGCCGCCGTCGGAGTTGATCTTGGTGAGCGTCTCGAAGACGTTGTAGAGCACCACCTCGGAAATCTCGGCGCCGGCCTTGGCGGTGGGGTCCAGGCCCGTGGGCTCCAGCGTGAGCCCGATCACCAGCGAATCTTTCTTCTTTTGCGCGAAGGCGCTGATCGGCAATGCGAGCGGTGTCAGGGCTGCGGCGCTGGTGGCAAGCAGGGTGCGTCGTTTGAGCATGGAGCGGAGTCCTCGGGAAGGGGCAAGCATCATCCGCGAGACGCGGGGCGTCGCGCAACCAGATGCTTATGACCCACTCATCCTACGAAGGACGGGCGACGCGTCGGTGTCAGGCCGCGAGCAAGGTGCCGCCGGTGGGCGTGCGCGGTACCGCGTCGAGGAGCGTGCGCGTGTACGGGTGCTGCGCGTTGCGGAACAGCTCGCCCGGCGGACCTTGCTCGACGATCAGGCCTTTCCACACCACGCACACGTCGTCGCACAGGTGGTTGACCACCGCGAGGTCGTGGCTGATGAGCAGGTAGCTCACGCCGAACTGCTGCTGCAGGTCCTGCATGAGGTTGAGCACCTGCGCCTGCACCGACACGTCGAGCGCGCTGACGGGCTCGTCGGCGACGATGAGCTTGGGGCGCGTGATGAGCGCGCGTGCGATCGCGATGCGCTGTCTTTGTCCGCCCGAGAACTCGTGCGGGTACTTGTCCATGTCCGTCGTGCGAAGGCCCACCGCTGCGAGCGATTCGGCGGCGCGCTCGCGCTGCTCCTTGCGCGAGACTTCGGCCAAGGCTTCGAGCGGCTCGGCGACGATGCGTGCGACGGTCTGGCGTGGGTCGAGCGAACCGTAGGGATCTTGAAAGACCATCTGGAAATCGCGTCGCGCAGTGCGCAGTTCGCTCCTGGGCAGCGTGTGCAGGTCGCGCCCGAGCAGCTTCACGCTGCCCGAGGTGGGCGTATCGAGCGCCATCACGAGGCGCGCGATGGTCGACTTGCCCGAACCCGATTCGCCGACGATGCCGAGGCTGCGGCCGGCTTCGACCTTGAAGCTCACGCCGTTGAGCGCCTTGACGGTCGGCGGCGGGCCGAAGAGCTTTTCGCGCGGCAGGTCGTAGTGGCGCACGAGGTCGTTCACCTCCAGCAGCGGCGAGGCGAGGGCGGATTCACTCATGAGGCAACGGCGACCTTCGTCGCGATTTCTTCCAGCCGGATGCAGCGCACCGCGTGGTCCTGAGGCAGCATCGTGGCCGGCGGCCGCGTCGTCTGGCAGGCGTCGATCGTGTAGCTGCAGCGGCCCGCGAACGGGCAGCCCTTGGGCAGGTCGACCAGCTCGGGCACGCTGCCGCGGATGGTGGCCAGGCGCACGCCGCGCGGCGCACCGAGCGCCGGGCGGGCGGCGAAGAGGCCCTGCGTGTAGGGATGCGCGCGGCGCGCGAACACGGCCTCGGTCGGCCCGCTCTCGACCACGCTGCCGCCGTACATCACGAGCATCTTCGAGACGGTCTGCGCGATCACGCCCAGGTCGTGCGAAATCAGGATCAGCGCCATGCCGCGCTCTTGCACCAGGCCCTGGATCAGTTCGAGGATCTGCTTCTGGATCGTGACGTCGAGCGCGGTGGTCGGCTCGTCGGCGATCAGCAGGTCGGGGCCGCAGGCCAGCGCCATCGCGATGCCGATGCGTTGCCGCTGGCCGCCCGAGAACTGGTGCGGGTACGCGTCGAGCCGCGAGGCCGCATCCGGAATGCCCACGCGCTCGAGCAGCGCCAGCACCTCCTTGCGCGTCTCGGCCTTCGAGAGGCCGCGATGCAGCCGCAGCGGCTCGCCGACCTGGCGCACGATGGTGTGCACCGGGTTGAGCGCCGTCATCGGCTCCTGGAAGATCATGCCGATGCGGTTGCCGCGGATCTGGCACATGTCCTTTTCGTCGCGGCCGACGAGCTCGGTGTCGTCGAAGCGGATGCTGCCGGTGACCTTGGCGTTCGAGGGCAAAAGGCCCATCAGCGACATCACGGTGATCGACTTGCCGCAGCCCGACTCGCCCACGATGCCCAGCGTTTCGCCGCGCTCCAGCGTGAAGTCGATGCCGCGCACGGCCTCGGCCGGGCCGCGCTGCGTTTGCAGTTCGATGTGCAGGTCCTTGACTTGGAGGAGGGGCATGTCGCTTTACCTTGCGCGCGCGAGGCGCGGGTCGAGCAGATCGCGCAGGCCGTCGCCCAGGAGGTTGAGGCCCAGCACCGCCAGCGCGATGGCCATGCCGGGGAACACGGCAAGCAGGGGCGACTGGAACATCATCGTCTGCGCTTCGCTCAGCATGCGGCCCCACGACGGCTGTGGCGGCTGCGTGCCGAGGCCGAGGTAGGAAAGCGCGGCTTCGGCGAGGATCGCGATGGCGAAGCGGATCGTGATCTGCACGATCAGCACGGCGGAAATGTTCGGCAGCACGTGCTGCATGGTGATCGAGAACGCGCCCTTGCCGCAGGCGCGCGCGGCCGCGATGTACTCGCGCGACCAGATGGCATTGGCCGAGGCACGCGTGATGCGCGCGAAGGTGGGGATGTTGTAGATGCCGATCGCGACGATGGCGTTGACGATGCCCGCACCGAACACGGCCGTCATCATGATCGCCGAGAGGATCGCGGGGAAGGCGAGCGAGAAGTCGGTGAGCCGCATGATGGCTTCCTCGACCCAGCCGCGCTTCGCTGCCGCGAGCAGGCCGAGCGCGGTGCCGACGACCAGGCCGATGCCGACCGCGATCACGCCCACGAGGATGGAGGCGCGTGCACCTACGAGCAGCAGCGAGGCCACGTCGCGTCCGTAGGTGTCGGTGCCCAGCCAGTGCGAGCCGGTCGGGGGCTTGAGCTTGTTGGCCATGTCCATCTCGTAGGGCGACCAGGGCGTCCAGACGAGGGAGAGGGCGGCGGCCAGCAGGAGCAGCAGCGTCAGCACGCCGCCGATGACGAAGCTGCGGTGGTGCAGTGCGCGTCGCCAGAAGCCCGGCACCTTGAGCGCGGCGGCGCTCGGAGCGACGACGGTGCTGCTCATATGTCGCTCGCCTTGATGCGCGGATCGATCACGGCATAGAGCACGTCGACCACGAAGTTCACGATGACCACGAGCGCCGCGAGCAGCATCACGCAGTTGCGCACCACGATGAGGTCGCGGTTGCTGATGGCCTGGAAGATGAGGCGGCCCAGGCCCGGGAGATAGAAAACGTTCTCCACCACGATGGTGCCGGCGAGCAACTCGGAAAACTGCATGCCCATCACCGTGATGACCGGGATCATCGCGTTGCGCAGCACGTGGGTCCACAGCACCATGCGCTGCGACACGCCCTTGGCGCGGGCGGTGCGAACGAAGTCTTCGCGCATCACCTCGAGCACGGCCGAGCGCGTGATGCGCGCGAGGATCGCCGCCTGCACCACCGCCAGCGACAGCGCGGGCAGCAGCAACGATTTGAAGCCCGCGAAGATCCCTTCGCCCCAGCCCTCGAAGCCGCCGGCGGAGAACCATTGCAGCTGCACCGAGAACACCAGGATCAGCATGATCGCGAACCAGAAATTCGGGATCGCGATGCCGACCTGCGCCATGCCCATGAGGCCGACGTCTCCGAGCTTGTTGTGTCGCGCGGCGGCGGTGACGCCCACCAGCAGCGCGATCACCACGGTGAAGGCCATCGCCAGCAGCGCGAGCGGCACGGTGAGGGCGAGGCGTTCGAGGATGAGGTCGAGCACCGGCGAGCTGTACGCATAGCTGTCGCCGAGGTTGCCAGTGAGCAGGCCCCCGATCCAGTGCCAGTAGCGCGTCCACGCGGGCTGGTCCAGGCCCAGCTTGGTGGCCAGCGCCGCGACGGCATCGGGCGACGCGTCGGGGCCCATGAGCATCTGCGCGGCGTTGCCGGGCAGGATCTCCAGGACGAGGAAGACGATGACCGAAGCGCCGATCAAGGTGCCGATCAGCGTGGCGAGGCGCTTGAATAGAAACAGACTCATGGGGCGGGGCGCAGCATAACTGACTGGTGCAACAAGTGTGCCGCTGATGTGGCCTTTGTCATTCACGGCTGGCCCGGCGGCCCGGTCCGCCGATAATCGGGGGATGGCCCTCATGATCACCGACGAATGCATCAACTGCGATGTCTGCGAGCCCGAGTGCCCGAACGATGCGATCTACATGGGCGCGGAGTACTACGAAATCGATCCGCACAAGTGCACCGAGTGCGTCGGCCACTTCGATGAGCCGCAGTGCGTGCAGATCTGCCCGGTGGCGTGCATTCCCCTGAATCCCGAACACGTGGAAAGCCGCGAGACGCTGATGCAGAAGTACCAGCGCCTCACGGCGATCAAGGTGACGGCGGTGTCGCCCGCCTCTTCAGCCGGCGTCTGAGTCGCGGGACTTCCGCTTCTTTTGCTTTGCCGGGGCGTCGCCGGCCGACTTGCCCGATCCGCCGCTGCTGAAGCTCATGGTGGATTTGCGTGGATCGCCGGCCGCCTTGGTGGCGCGCTCGCGAGCCTGCTGCTCGGACAGGGCCATGCGCCTTTCGGCCATTGCGGCGCTCCTTGCTTCCCGCGCCGCCTGCCGATCGCGGTCGTAGGCCGCCTTTTCCAGCGAGAGGCGAGAGCGCTCCAGCTTGTCGGCCTGTGTGCTGTTGCTCTTTGCACCGGCTTCGGCCGCGCGCCGGTCTTCATGGCTGCGCGGGTCGTCGACCTTCACCGTCTTGCCGCCTTCGCAGGGGCGGTCGGAGTAGGTGCTTCCGCATCGCCAGGTCTTTGCAGAATCCTGGGCCGCCACGCCATTGGAATAGGCGCAGGTTGCTATGAAAAATATAGCCAGCCCGAACTTCCTCACTCTCTTTTCTCTTCTTCTCGTAGTCATTTTTTATTTCTCTCCCTCCTGCGCTCCGGTTGCCGGCTAGGTGGCGGCAGGCGTGCCCCCTTCGCCGGGCTCCCGCCGCGGTGGTTTGGGCCGGGGCGGTTTGCTCGTGTGAATCTGCATGGTCGCTTTCTCCATCTCGCCGGCCACGAGCGCGGGTGCGGCATGCAGCGTGCGGACGATGGCGTCCTCGATCAGCTCACGTTGTTCCTTCAGCGGCTTCTTGAGCACCCAGTTGACGACCTCCGACTTCACGCCGGGATGCCCGATGCCCAGGCGCAGCCGCCAGTAGTCGCCGGTGCCCAGCTGCGCATGGATGTCGCGCAGGCCGTTGTGGCCCGCATGGCTGCCGCCGAACTTGAGCTTGGCCTGGCCGGGCACCACGTCGAGCTCGTCGTGCACCACGAGGATTTCCTCGGGGGCGATCTTGAAGAAGCGCGCGAGCGCGGCCACCGACTTGCCCGAGAGGTTCATGAAGGTCTGTGGCTCCAGCAGCCAGACGCTCTGGCCGCCGATGCTGGCGCGCGCCGCGAGGCCGTGGTAGCCGCGCTCGGGCACGAGGTTGAGTTTCCAGTCGCGCGCAAGAGCGTCGATCCACCAGAAGCCCGCGTTGTGGCGCGTGGCTTCGTACTCAGGGCCCGGATTTCCGACGCCGACGAACAACTTGATCATGAGGGGAATTATCCGCGCCGACCGCACTGCTCGAATCGGCTGTCTAGCCTCATTCTGATACGCTTATGAGCACTTATCGCAACGCAATGTGTGAATAAGTACGGCATTAACTACAGCAATGGCAAACCCGATCCGGGAGGAAAAAATCATGTCAATTGAGCTCACGGTGCCTCTGCGCCGTCGTTGGACGCGCGCGCTGGGTATAGCGGCGATGGGCTTGGCGGCAATGGTGATGGCCGGCTGTGCAAGCCACTACATCGACGGAGCCACGAAGGAAGTCAACGCGTCGATGTTCAAGAAGCCTGCGGCACCCGCCCCGGTGCAGGTTCTTTTCGAGTTCGAAACCAAGGGTGTTTCCAATACACGCGCAACGGATGCATTGAAGAAGCAGGTGGTCGAGCAGGTGCGAGCCAGCGGGCTGTTCTCGGCGACAGACGAAAAGCCTGCGGCAAGCGGTGCGCTTCTCGGCATCAAGCTCAACAACGTGCCCATGTCGGATGACGCTTTCAGCAAGGGATTCGCGACGGGTCTGACTTTCGGACTCGCCGGCTCTCAAGTGTCCGACGGCTACATCTGCACGGTGAACTACGTCGCGCCCGGCAAGAAGCCGGTAGTCAAGGTCGTGCGCCACGCCATTCACACGACGATGGGGGCGGCCGCGACACCCGGCAACTCCACCAAGGCCAAAGACATCAACGAGGCCGTGAACACCATGGTGAGGCAGATCGTCGGCAATGCGCTGAACGACCTTTCGCACGACCCCGCATTCAATTGAACAAGAGGAAGCACAGACCATGGCGTTGTCAAAAATTCGCGGGCTCGTGCTTGTCGTTGCCGCAGCCGGTTTTGCGCTCTTGACCGGATGCGCGCAGGTCAAGCTTGCGCCGCCGTCGGCGAGCATCGAGAACGTCCAGCTGGCGAAGTCTTCAGGCATCGGCCCCGTCGCCGTGGAGACCTTCACGCCCGCCGCGGGCGTGCCGAAGAGCGTCGATCAGGCGCTGAGCATTCGCAGCAACACCTTCTTTTCGCCGTACGACAGCTCGTTTTCCAAGTACCTCCAGGAGGCCCTGAGCGTCGAACTTCGCAGTGCGGGACTGCTCGAGCCCAAGAGCGGCACGGTCATCGGCGGGCAACTGACGAAGAGCACGGTCGAGGCCGGGGCGTCGCAGGGAACCGCAACCCTGGGCGCGCGCTTCAAGGTCAGCAAGGGCGGCAACACGCTTTACGACAAGGAACTCGTCGAGAACGACAGCTGGGAGTCGTCCTTCGTCGGCGCCATTGCGATTCCGGCGGCGGTCAACCACTACACGGCGCTCTATCGCCGCTTGGTGGAGCGCCTGCTCAAGGACGAGGCATTCAAGTCAGCCGTCAAGCCCTGACGGGCGCACAAGAAAAAACGCCCACTCGATGAGTGGGCGTTTTTTTGGCGGCTCGGCGAGCCGTCCGCGAGAAGAATCGAATTACTTCTTGGCAGCAGGCTTGGCCGTCTTGGCGGCAGGCTTGCCACCGGCAGCCGGTGCGGCGCCTTCAGCAGCCGCGCCTTCGGCGGCAGGTGCCGGCTCTTCGGCGACCAGCGGCGGCACGGCCGACACGATGACGGGGTTCGTCTTGCCGTGGCTCACGAACTTCACGCCCTTGGGCAGCTTGATGTCGTTGACGTGCAGCGTGGCGTTCTTCGTGAGACCGGAGAGGTCCACTTCGATGAACTCGGGCAGGTCGGACGGCAGGCAGCTGATTTCCAGCTCGGTGATCACGTGGTTCACCAGGTTGTGCGCGGTCTTGACGGCTTCGGACTCTTCTTCACCCTTGAAGTGGAGCGGCACCTTCATGTGCAGGCGGGTCTTGGCATCCACGCGCTGGAAGTCGATGTGTTGCACCAGCTGGCGGAACGGGTGGTACTGCACGTCGCGCAGCAGCACCTTGCTGGTGGCGCCGCCGAGTTCCATTTCCAGGATCGACGAGTGGAAGGCTTCCTTCTTGAGGGCGTGCCACAGCGCGTTGTGATCGATTTCGATCAGCTGGGGCTGGCCTTCACCACCGTAGACGATACCGGGCGTCTTGCCCGAGATGCGGAGACGGCGGCTCGCACCCGTGCCCTGCTTGGCGCGCTCAAAAGCGACGAATTTCATAACTAGCTCCTGTGAGAGTCCACCGCGACCAGTGCGACTCCGGTTCAAAAAGGCTTCTTCGAGAAGAAGCCCGCTCTTTGGCTCTCAGGTCAGAACAGGTTGTCCTGGTCCGAGAACAAACTCATCACCGACTCGCCCTTGGCAATGCGCTGGATCGTCTCGGCGATCAGCGGTGCCACGGAGAGCTGGCGGATCTTTCCGCATGCGAGGGCCGCATCGGAAAGGGGAATGGTGTTGGTCACGACCACTTCATCGAGGGCCGAGCCCTTGGTGATGCGTTCGATGGCCGGGCCCGAGAAGATCGGGTGCGTGCAGTAGGCGTAGACGCTCTTGGCGCCGCGCTCTTTCAGCACCTCGGCCGCTTTGACCAGCGTGCCGGCCGTGTCGATCATGTCGTCCATGATCACGCAGTTGCGGCCGTCGATCTCGCCGATCACGTTCATGACTTCGCTGACGTTCGCCTTCGGGCGGCGCTTGTCGATGATGGCGAGGTCGCAGTTCAGTTGCTTGGCCAGCGCGCGGGCGCGGACCACGCCGCCAACGTCGGGCGAGACCACGATCAGGTCTTCGTAGTTCTTGGCGCGCAGGTCGCCCAGGAGGACGGGCGAGGCGTAGATGTTGTCGACGGGAATGTCGAAGAAGCCCTGGATCTGGTCGGCGTGCAGGTCCATCGTGAGCACGCGCTCGACGCCGACGGTTTCCAGCAGGTTGGCCACGACCTTGGCCGAGATCGGCACGCGGCTCGAACGCGGACGGCGGTCCTGGCGGGCATAGCCGAAGTAGGGAATCACGGCGCTGATCCGCTCGGCCGATGCGCGCTTGAGCGCGTCGACCATGATCAGCAGTTCCATCAGGTTTTCGTTGGTCGGAGCGCAGGTGGACTGCACCACGAACACATCGCGTGCGCGGACGTTCTGGTTGATTTCGACAGTGACTTCTCCATCGGAGAAGCGACCGACGCGTGCGGCGCCCAGCGAGGTGCCGAGGTTGTGCGCGATTTCTGCGGCGAGGCCAGGATTGGCATTGCCGGTGAAAACCATGAAATCAGGGTGATTAGCCTGCATGAGCGCGTCCCGGCAGTGCGAAATTGGCTTTGAGGAAGCCGCCAAAAGGTTTTGAGTCGTGGCGGCCCGTGGGCTGCCGATTATTGCAGCGGGTGTGCTGCAGAAGAAACACTGCGGCCATCAGGCCGCAGTTTTCAAAAAAGCACTGCGGGGCTTAGACCGCAGTTTCAATAGGTTTGGCAGGGGAGAAAGGATTCGAACCTTTGCATGCTGGAATCAAAATCCAGTGCCTTAACCAGCTTGGCGACTCCCCTACACGGGTCGACGGTTTGCACCATCAACCGATATATGTCGCGTCGGACCGAACAAACGATCCGACCATTTCAGGTTGCCCAACCTACGAGAGGATGAACAGCCAGATTGTTGCACTGACGAACCTGCCAGCCCGCGGGGGCTTCGACCAGTTCCGCTTCATGCGGCCCTTGCGGCAATTTTGCGAACACCGAACTTCCGGAGCCGGTCATCCGGGCCTTCAAACCTTGGGCGCCGAGCCATTCGATGGCATCGGTGACCGCGGGGCAAAGTCGCTGGGCAACCGGCTGCAGGTCGTTGTGGCCGAAGTCGAAAACCTTGTGACCGAAGTCTGCGAGGTTTTTGGCTTCAAGCTGTTCGCTATCTGCAGCAAAGCCCGAGATTATAGCAACAGGAGTTGAGCGTTCAAGATCATCCGCAGAAAAAATTAGACGGGTATCCAATCCTTCGGTCGGCTTGACCACGGCGAAGCGCTCCGACGGCAGAGTGACGGGCGTAATTTGCTCGCCGATGCCTTCGACCCACGCATGGCGTCCGCCAAGGAAGAACGGCACGTCGGCGCCCAGCTTCAGCCCGATCTGCGCGAGGCGTGACAAGGGCAGGTTCAGGTTCCACAGGCGGTTGAGCGCCAGCAGGCAGGTGGCCGCATCGGAAGACCCGCCGCCCATGCCCGCCTGCGCCGGCACATGCTTTGCGACGCCGATGTGCGCGCCCTGCCCGGGCGCGGCGTGGGCCTGCAGCGCACGGGCGGCACGCAGGACGAGGTCGTCGGCAGGCAGCTCGGTCGTGAGGTCTTCGCGGGTCAGCTGGCCGTCGCGCCGCAGCTCGAAGTGCAGCGTGTCGCACCAGTCGATCAGCATGAAGACCGACTGCAGCAGGTGGTAGCTGTCGTCGCGCCGGCCGGTGATGTGCAGGAACAGGTTGAGCTTGGCAGGTGCGGGAAGGTCGTAGAGGGCCTTCATGACCGCTCGAACACGATGCGCAGGTCCGCCCGGGGGCTCGGGGATTCTCGCGTGGCCTGCAGGCGCCCGTTTGCGAGCTGGCCCAGGTCAGGGCGCCAGCCGGGCACGCTTTCGTTGCGCCCTGCGAGCCAGCCGAACAACGCGCCGACCGGGATCGCCGCGCCGGTGGCGGCTTCGATCAGCGCGTCGAGGGAGTCGAAGTGGCGGGTGTCGCTGCCGTTCTTCAGCAGGGCCTCGCCCGGCGCCCAGTGCAACTGGGCCAGGGTGCTGCCGATCGGGGTCGTCAGCGTGAGGTCGCCGGCGTCGGGCGAGCCGCGCAGCTCGAAGAGTGCGGAAAAGGTCTGGACCGGTTCGCTGTCGATGCGAAGCGACATGCGGCCGCTCCAGCTGTCCGCGCCTCGCGGCGCAGAGGAGCCGCCCGTCAGCTGGGCGCAGCCTGCTACCAAAAGGAGAGCAGCTCCGCCCGCCGCCAGAAAGGCGCGGCGGCCGGCGTGCAGCTCAGGAGCGGCAACCCTCACGGTTTGACGCGCAGGCGCTTGAGCGTTTCCTGCAGGGTTTCGTTCTCGGCGTCGCTCAACAGCGCTTCCTTCCAGATCGTCACTGCGCGATCCTTCTGGCCGATGCTCCACAGCACTTCGCCGAAGTGCGCACCGATCTCGGGATCGGGCCTCGTCTTGTAGGCCGCCTCCAGGATGCGGATGGCCTCGGCCGTGTTGCCCAGCCGGAACTCGACCCAGCCCAGGCTGTCGGCGATGAAAGGGTCTTCAGGCGCCAGCTGCACCGCCTTCTGAATGAGCGTGCGGGCCTCGTCGAGCCGGATCTTGCGATCCGCGAACGAGTAGCCCAGGGCGTTGTAGGCGTTCTGGCTCTCGGGCTTGAGCTGGATCAGCCGGCGCAGCAGCCGCTCCATGTCGTCCAGGCGGTTCAGCTTCTCGGCCACCATCGCCTGGTCGTAGACCAGGTCGCCGTCGTCGGGCGTGGCAGTGGAAGCCTGCGCCAGCATGTCGTACGCGGCCTGGTATTGCTTGGCGTCACGCAGCAATTGCACCTCGGCGAGAAACTTCTGTTTCTTGTCTTCGGGCGTCCGCTCCGGCAGGGCGCGGATGACTTCGCGTGCCTGGGGCAGCTTGCCCTGGCGTGCCAGCAGGCCCGCGCGGCGGGTCTGCGCAATGGTGAGGTCCTCGGTGCTGTCGATGCGTGCGAGCCAGCGCTCCGCGCCCGCGAGGTCCTTGCGACGCTCCGCCAGCTGCGAGAGGGCGAGATAGGCCTGGGTCAGGCTGCGGCCGCGATCGGTCGCATCGGCGTCCTTGTCCTTGTCTTTGTTCTGGCTCGCCGACAGCTCGATGAAGCGCTTGAGCGATGTCTCCGCCGCGCCGTCCTGCTTGGCCTGCATCTGCAGGCTTCCGAGCAACAGCCAGGGCTCTGCCAGTTCGGGCCGCGACGTGGTGAGCGCCTGCAGCTGGGTCTGGGCATCGCCGTAGCGCCGGTTCTCGACCAGCACGCGCGCATAGGCGATGCGCAGTTCGGGCGTGGCCTTGGTGTTGCTGGCGAGGTAGCGCGTCACGATCGGCTCGGCCAGTGGCTGGCTGGAGTCGATGAGCTCGAGCGCCAGCGCAGGCGGCGCGTCGGAGGCCGGGTCGATTTCCTGCCCCTTGCGCGCGGCCTCCAGTGCACCGGAGTTGTCCCCGGCATTGAGGCGAAGCCGCCCCACGGTGGCCCAGGCCAGGCCGCCGGTGGTCGGGCTCTTGAGCTCGTCGACCAACGCCCGCTCGACCACCGAGGCGGCCAGCTTCTTGTCGGAGGCGCGCGAATAGTTGCGTGCAATCACCGCCATCAGCAATGGACGTTCGATCTGCGAAGTGGCGGCCACCTCGGCGCGCAGGGGCTCGACCGTTTCCCCGATGCGGTTCAGCGCGATCAGGATCTGCAGTTCGATGCGCCGTGCGTCGCGCGAAGTGGGCAGGGTCTCCTGCCAGGCGCGCGCGGCAGCCAGGGCTGCGTCGCCGGAGCGCGATTGCAGCGCGATCTCCACCGCCCGCTGGAACAACTTGCCGTCGCGCAGCCGCCGTGCCGAATTGAGCACCAGCGCGTAACCGGAGCCGGGATCGCCGGAGCGGGCGGTGATCTCGCCCATCAGGATTTCGTAGAACAGGTCGGCGGTCAGCGCCGACGGTTGCGCGGCGGGTTCGCTGGCGGGCTTCGGGGGCGTGACCCGGGGCCGGACAGCCGGCCGGGGCGGCGCGTTGCGCTCGATGATGGGCGCCGGGCTGTTGGGGGCGGCGGGATCCGAGGTTTGCGCGTGCACCGCGCAAGCCAGCAGCACGAGAGATGCGGCCGCCGCAAGGCGGTGTCGGCGGGGCGATGGAATCATCGAATCATGATAATCGAGGCTTTTGAACGAGCGTCGCGTGGGGCTTCGTCTTCGTCGGAGTTTTACTTTCATGCCTGAGCTACCCGAAGTCGAAGTCACCCGCCGCGGATTCGCCGATCGCATCGCCGGCGCGCGCATCGATGCCGTTCGCATCGGAAAACCTTTGCGCTGGGCGCTCATGGTGGTGCCCGAGGCACTGGTCGGGCGGCACGTGCGCGAGGTGAGGCGGCGCGGTAAATATTTGCTGATCGACCTGGACCGCGGCCTGCTGCTGCTGCACCTGGGCATGTCGGGCAGCCTGCGCTTCGATGCGTCGCTGCCGCCGCCCGGCACGCACGATCACTTCGACCTCGTCACCGACCGCGGGACTCTGCGCCTGAACGACCCGCGCCGATTCGGCGCCGTGGTCTATGTGGACGACGAGGCTGCCCCCTGGGCCATCAAGCTGCTCGGAGGCCTGGGCATGGAGCCGCTGGGCGACGCGTTCGACCTCGATGCCTTCCACGCGGGCCTTCGCAAGCGCAAGACCGCCGTCAAGCAGGTGCTCCTGGCGGGCGACGTGGTGGTGGGGGTGGGCAACATCTATGCGTCGGAGGCGCTCTTCCAGGCCGGCATTCGCCCGACGCTGTCGGCTGCGCGCATCAGCCGGCCGCGGGCGGCCAAGCTCCATGCGGCGGTCCGCGAAATTCTGGCCAGGGCGGTTGAGAAGGGCGGCAGCACGCTGCGCGACTTCTCCAACGTGGACGGCCAGAACGGCTATTTCCAGCTCGAAGCCACCGTTTACGGCCGGGCCGGCGAGCCGTGTCGGGTTTGCGCAACGCCGATCCGGCAACTGCGTCAGGGGCAGCGCTCCACTTATTTCTGTCCCAATTGTCAAAAGTAGCGAGGTCCGCCTGCGAATGAATGTCCCGGAAACAGGCGCTATCCATTTGGCGATGCTATATTTGTAAGCTCTTTTTTACATATTTCCCTTGAGCCGCTCTTTCAACCAACAACTCGATCAGCACGGTGCGTGGCGGAGCAATTTCGCCCATCGGCTGCAGTGGCTGTCCCGCTGGCTGACCGAGAACGAGCTGCTCGACCAGGCCGTGGCCGAGCGCCTGCGGGGCCTTGAATTGCAGATCCGCACCAGCAAGGTGATGGTCGCTTTCGTGGCCGAGTTCTCACGCGGCAAGTCGGAGCTGATCAACGCGATCTTCTTTGCCGACTACGGGCGCCGCATCATGCCGGCGAGCGCGGGGCGGACCACGATGTGTCCGACCGAGCTGGGCTACGACCCCGCCATCGCGCCCAAGCTGCGCCTGCTGCCGATCGAAACCCGCCTGGAGCCGCATTCGCTGACCCACTGGCGCGAGAAGTCGACGCGCTGGACCGAGATTCCGATCGAGGTCGGCAACGCCGAGCAGCTGGCCCAGGCCATGGGCAAGGTGGCCGAAGTCCGCTGGGTGAGCAAGGACGAGGCCCGCGCGCTGGGCTTCTGGAACCCCGAGACGCCCGACGACAACCCCGTGCAGGACGCCGAGGGCCGCGTCGAAATCCCGCGCTGGCGCCATGCCGTGCTCAACATGCCGCACCCCTTGCTGGAGCAGGGGCTGGTCATTCTCGACACGCCAGGCCTGAATGCGATCGGCGCCGAGCCCGAGCTGACGGTGAGCCTGATCCCGCAGGCGCACGCCGTGGTCTTCATCCTGGGCGCCGAGACCGGCGTGACGCGCTCGGACCTCTCGATCTGGCGCGAACACCTCATCACCGAGGACGAAGGCGGCGACACGCGTTTCGTCGTGCTCAACAAGATCGACACGATGTGGGACTCGCTGAGCACCCACGCGCAAATCGAACTGCAGATCGAGCGCCAGCGCGACAGCGCGGCCCGGTTGCTCGACGTGCCGCTCGCGCAAGTGCTTCCGGTGTCCGCGCAGAAGGGCCTGCAGGCCAAGATCCAGCGCGATCCGCGCCTGCTCGAAGCCAGCCGCCTGCCCGCGCTCGAATCCCTGCTCGGCGAAGGCGTGCTCGGCAAGCGCGAGACCATGCTGCGCCTGGCCGTCGATGCCGGCATGACCGCATTGCGCGCCGAAGCCGAGCGCATCCTGAAGGTGCGCCAGCGCGACCTGTCGGAGCAGGCGCTCGAACTGCAGGGGTTGCGCGGCAAGAACGTCTCGGTCATCCGCCACATGCGCTCGCGCATCGACCAGGAACACGCCGAGTTCGAGGGCAGCAACACCCGCATCCTGGCGCTGCGCTCGGTGCAGGGCAAGCTGCTGCGCGAGGTGTATGCCGTGCTGGGCCGCACCGCGCTCAAGGCCGACATGGTGCGCCTGTCGGCGGCGCTCAAGCGCCCCGGCATCAAGCTCAATGTGCGCAAGGTGTATGGCGAGACCTTCGATTCGCTGCGCAACAACCTGCGCGAAGTGCAGGCGACGACGGCCGAGATCCAGTCGATGCTGCACGCCACCTTCCGCCAACTGAATGCCGAGCAGGGCTTCACGCTGCAGGCACCGGCCGAGCCCGACCTCACGGGCTTCGAGCAGGAGTTGAGCCAGATCGAGCGGAGCCACATCCATTACCTGGGCGTGGGCAACCTGCTCAAGCTCGCGCAAGCCGATTTCTGCGATAAGCTGGTTCGCGCGCTGGCCAGCCGCCTGCGTCTGGTCAACGAAGCCGCGATGACCGAGGTCGAGCGCTGGAGCAAGGGCGCGAGCGCGCAGATCGATGCGCAGCTCAAGGAGCGCCGCCGCAATTTCAGCAAGCGCATCGAGGCGATCGAGCGCATCCAGAACGCGGCGGGCAACCTCGACGAACGGCTGCTCGAGCTGGCCGCGCAGGAGACCAACCTGGCCGAGTTGCATGCCCGCCTGCGTGAATTCACCTCGCTGATCACGCAGCAAGGCAAGCCGCAGGCTGCTGCTGCAGCCCCCGTCAGCGAGTTGCGTGCGGCCTGAGCGTTCCGCTTCCGCGTCGGCTGCCGGTTTGCAGATGCCGCCGGATTTCGCTGCGCAGATCGTCAGCTGGCAGCGAAGCCACGGCCGCAGCGAGCTGCCGTGGCAGAACACCCGCGACCCTTACCGCGTCTGGCTGTCGGAGGTGATGCTCCAGCAGACGCAGGTCACGACGGTGCTGGGCTACTTCGCGCGCTTTCTCGAACGCTTTCCCGATGTGAAGGCGCTGGCTGCGGGCACCGAGGACGAGGTCTTCGGGCTCTGGAGCGGCCTTGGCTACTACAGCCGCGCGCGCAACATGCACCGCTGCGCGCAGGAGGTGGTCGAGCGATTCGGCGGCGAGTTTCCGCGCACCGCCGCGGAGCTCGTGACCTTGCCGGGCATCGGCCGCTCCACAGCCGCGGCGATCGCGGCCTTCTGCTTCGGCGAGCGCGTGGCCATCCTCGACGGCAACGTGAAGCGCGTGCTGACGCGCGTGCTCGGCTTCGGCGGCGACATGTCTTCATCGGCGCAGGAGCGCGCGCTGTGGGACCTGGCGACGCAACTGCTTCCGCCCGCCGAAGAGCGCGAAGCGATTGCGAGCTACACGCAGGGGCTGATGGACCTCGGCGCCACCGTCTGCCTGCCGCGCAAGCCCAGCTGCATGATCTGCCCGGTCAACCAGACCTGCGTGGGCCTGCGAGAAGGAGCGCCGGAGCGTTATCCCGTCAAGACCCGCAAGCTCAAGCGCAGCGCGCAATCGCTCTGGGTGCTGCTGGCGCGCGATGCAGAGGGCCGCATCTGGCTGGAGAAGCGGCCGGCCAAGGGCATCTGGGCGGGGCTTCATTGCCTGCCGGTGTTCGACAGCCGCGACGACCTGCTCGCGGCTTTGCCATCGGCTGCACAACGCGGCGCGCACGACCTCCCGCCCTTCGTGCATGTGCTGACCCACAAGGACCTGCACCTGCACCCGGTGCTGCTGGAGGGCGTGCAACCGCAGGGCGATGCTGCGCGCTGGGTCGAGGCGCAAGAATGGGCTCGGCTGGGACTGCCCGCGCCGGTGCGCAAGCTGCTGGAGAGCCGAAGCTCAGCCTAGGCCCTAGCTGGCGTCGAGCTCGCGGTGCCGCTTGAGCGAACCCCAGCGGGCGCCGAACGTGTGCGCCAGCTGCTCGACCAAAAATACCGAGCGGTGCTGCCCGCCGGTGCAGCCGATGGCCACCGTGACGTAGCTGCGATGGTCGCGCGCCAGCGCATCGAGCCAATGCGACAGGAACTGCTCGATGTCGTCGTACATGCGCGCCACGTCTTCGTGCTCGCGCAGCCATTCGATCACCGGCGTGTCGCGGCCCGTGAGCGGGCGCAGCGCGGGCACATAGTGTGGGTTGGGCAGCATGCGCACGTCGAACACGTAGTCCGCGTCAAGCGGCACGCCGCGCTTGAAGGCGAACGATTCGAACACCAGCGTGAGCGCGCTTTGCGGCGCGGAAATCAGTGCCTTGATGTAGCTCTGCAGTTGCGCCGGGCGGATGAGGCTGGTGTCGATCACGTCGGCGCCGTCGCGCAGGTCGGCCAGCAACTCGCGCTCCAGTTCGATGGCCTGCACCAGCACGCGGTGCTGCTCGGGCACGTCGGTGCGGCCTTCCTGGCGCGAGAGCGGGTGGCGGCGGCGGGTTTCCGAATAGCGGCGCAGCAGCGCGTCGGTGGTCGCATCGAGGAACAGCGATCGCAGCGACACGCCGTCGCGGCGCAGCGCCTCGAGCTGCTGCGGCACGATCGGCAGCGACACGCCGCTGCGCACGTCCATCGCGATCGCCACGCGCGTGGCCTGCTGCTCGTGCTGCAAGGCGATGAACGAAGTCAGCAGCTCGGGCGGCAGGTTGTCGACGCAGTAGTAGCCGGCGTCTTCCAGCGCGTGCAGCGCCACGGACTTGCCCGAGCCCGACATGCCGGTGATGAGCACCAGGTCCAGGTTCATGGTGCCCCCAGCCGCTTCACTGACGTGTAAGCGTCGCCCCCCAAGGGGGCGTTCGCTTGCTTGGGGCGGCCCGGGGCTGCGCTCATGGCGTGGCCGCCGAAGTCTTGTGGCCGAGCATCTCGCGGGCATGCGCGAGCGAGGTCTGCGAGACCTTCTCGCCGCCGAGCATGCGGGCGATTTCGTTGGCGCGGTTGTCGTCGTCGAGCCGCGACACGCCGCTCTCGGTGCGCGGGCCGTCCTTGCCGGCGCCCGCCGTCTGGTGCTTGGCCACGACGAGGTGATGGTCGGCGCAGGCGGCCACCTGCGGCAGGTGGGTCACGGCGAGCACCTGGCGGTCGCGGCCGAGTTGCTTCATGAGGCGGCCGACGGTCTCGGCGACCGCGCCGCCGACGCCGGCATCGACCTCGTCGAAGATCAGCGTCTGGGCGGTGCCGAGCTGGCTGGTCGTGACGGCAATCGCCAGCGCGATGCGCGAGAGCTCGCCCCCCGAGGCCACCTTGCCGATCGCGCGCGGCGTGCTGCCGGTGTGGCCGGCCACGAGGAAGGCGATGTCTTCCAGGCCCGCGCGGCCGGGCTGCGCCAGCGGCTGCAGTTCGACCTCGAAGCGCCCGCCCTGCATGCCCAGGCCCTGCATGGCCTGCGTGACGGCCTGGGCCAGGCGCGGGGCCGCCTGCTTGCGGGCCTTGCCGAGCGCCTTGGCTTCTTTCAGGTAGGCCTGCTGCGCGTTCTGCTCTGCGCGCTCCAGGCCTTCGAGATCGCTTTGCGCATCGAGCGCCTGCAGCTCGGCCTGCCAGCCGGCCAGCAGCGCGGGCAGTTCGCCGGGCGTGCGCTTGTAGCGGCGCGCGAGCGACATCCACAGGCCCATCCGCTCGTCCAGCTCGGCCAGGCTTTGCGGATCGGCCTCCGCGTCGCGCAGGTAGCCGTGCAGGGTATGGGCGGCATCGGATGCCTGCGCAACGCAGGAGGCCAGCACCTCGCCGAGCGAGCGGAATTCGGGCTCGATGTGTTCGCAGTTCTGCAGCAGCGTGGCCGCGCGCGTGAGTGCGGAGAGGGCGCCGTTGTCGTCGTCCTCGAGCGCCTGGCTCGCGCCCTGTGCCGCGTCGATCAGCGCCTGGGCGTTGGAGATGCGCGAATGGTTGGTCGACAGCTCTTCCCACTCGTCGGCGCCGGGTGCGAGCTTGGCGACCTCGGAAATCTGCCACTGCAGCCGCTCGCGTTCGCGCTGCAGGGAGTCTTGCGCCGAGCGTGCGTGTTCCAGGGCGGAGAGGGCCTGCCGCCAGCCTTGCCAGGCGGCGTCGAGCGCATCGGTGCGCACGCCCGCGTAGGCATCGAGCAGGCCGCGCACGGCCTCGGGGCGCGTGAGGCTCTGCCAGGCGTGCTGGCCATGGATGTCGAGCAGGCGGTCGCCCAGGTCGCGCAGCTGCGTGGCGGTGGCCGGGCTGCCGTTGATCCAGCCGCGGCTGCGGCCCTGCAGATCGACGGTGCGGCGCAGCAGCAGCGCGTCGCCGGCTTCGAAGCCGCCTTCGTCGAGCCAGCTGTCCAGCGCCGGGTCGGCGTCGAATTCGGCGCTCACGTCCAGGCGCTCGGCGCCTTCGCGCACCGCGCCGGCATCGGCCCGGTTGCCCAGCGCCAGTTGCAGCGCGTCGATCAAGATGGATTTGCCCGCGCCGGTTTCACCGGTCAACACCGTGAAGCCGCCGGACAGGTCCAGTTCGAGTGATCGCACGATCACGAAGTCGCGCAGTGCGATGCGTCGCAGCGCCATGTCAGGAGCCCCCTTCGTTCCAATGAAGTTTCTTGCGCAGCGTGTCGAAATAACTCCAGCCCCTGGGGTGCAGAAAACGCACCCGGAAGTCGGAGCGGCGCACCACCACGCGATCGCCGATCGCAAGCGAGGCCAGCGACTGCATGTCGAAATTGGCGCTGGCGTCGCGCCCGCCGACCAGCTCGATCACGATCTCGTCGGCATCGGGCAGCAGCACCGGGCGGTTGGAGAGCGTGTGCGGCGCGATCGGCACCAGCACCCATCCGGGCACGGCCGGATGGAGCAAAGGCCCGCCGGCCGACAGCGCATAGGCGGTCGATCCGGTGGGCGTCGCGATGATCAGGCCGTCGGCGCGCTGGTTGGCCACGAAATGCCGGCCGACCGAGACCCGCAGCTCGACCATGCCCGAGGTTGCGCCGCGGTTGACGACCACGTCGTTCATGGCGAGAGCGTCGAACACCGAGACGCCGTCGCGCATGACCTGCGCATGCATCAGGCTGCGGTGGTCTTCCTCGTATTCGCCGGCCAGCATGGGAATCAGCGTGGCTTGGTAGTTGTCCAGCGGGATGTCGGTGATGAAGCCCAGGCGCCCGCGGTTGATGCCGATCAGCGGGATGCCGTAGCTGGCAAGCTGCCGGCCGATGCCCAGCATGGTGCCGTCGCCGCCGACCACCAGGCCGAGGTCGCAGCGCTGGCCGATTTCCTCGACCGAGAGGGCCTCGTAGCGCGCATGGGCGGGGGCGCCGGCGTCTTCGTCCTCGCAGGTCGAGCGCTCGACGAAGACCTTGCAACCCTGCGATTCCAGGAAGGTGCCGATGGTCTCCATGACGCCATCGCGCGCATCGGCCTGCGCCCTGGCGCCGGAAGCCTGGTATTTGCCGATCAGGGCGACGTGACGGAAGCGGGAGGTCATATCTCACAAATTACAACACTAAAATCTTTCAATGCTGGACGACCGTGCCAAGTTGCTGCTCAAGACGCTCGTCGAGCGCTACATCGCCGACGGGCAACCCGTCGGGTCACGCACGCTGTCGCGTTCTTCGGGGCTGGATCTGTCGCCCGCGACCATCCGCAACGTCATGTCGGACCTCGAGGCGCTGGGGCTGATCGCCAGCCCGCACACCTCCGCCGGCCGCATCCCGACCCATCGCGGCTATCGCCTGTTCGTCGACACCATGCTGACCGCCCAGCGCGAGCAGATGAGCACGCCCAGCCTGGCGCCCGATCAGCCGCAGAAGGTGATCGCCAACGCGGCGAACATCCTGTCGAACCTCTCCCAGTTCGTCGGCGTCGTGATGGCGCCTCGCCGCGCTTCGGTGTTCAAGCAGATCGAGTTCCTCCGGCTGTCCGAGAACCGGCTGCTGGTGATCATCGTCTCGCCCGACGGCGACGTGCAGAACCGGGTGATCTTTCCGGAGGCCGACTATTCCCAGTCGCAGTTGGTCGAGGCCTCCAACTACATCAACGCGAACTACGCGGGCCTCACGATCGAGCAGGTGCGCGATCGTCTCCAGTCCGAGGTCGAGAAGCTGCGGGGCGAAATTGCCGCGCTGATGCAGGCGGCGGTCCAGGTGAGTTCCGAGGTGCTGACCGAGGCGCAGGAAGACGATGTCGTGATCTCCGGAGAGCGCAATCTGCTCGCAGTGACCGACTTCTCCAGCGACATGGGCCAGCTGCGCCGCGCCTTCGAGCTCTTCGAGCAGAAGGCGCAGCTGATGCGATTGCTCGATGTTTCGAGCAAGGCCGAGGGCGTGCGCATCTTCATCGGCGGCGAAAGCCAGGTGGTGCCGTTCGAGGAGCTCTCCATCGTCAGCGCCAACTATGAAGTGGACGGGCAGGTCGTGGGCACGCTGGGCGTGATCGGGCCGACGCGCATGCCCTACGAGCGCATGATCCAGATCGTCGACATCACGTCGCGGCTGGTCAGCAATGCGCTGAGTCATCGCAAGTAGACCGCTGCGGCGAATAGAATCACGCCCCAGTGGGCCGTTAGCTCAGTTGGTTAGAGCAGCGGACTCATAATCCGTTGGTCGATGGTTCAAGCCCATCACGGCCTACCACAAATTTGATTGGTGATTGGTGATTGGTGATCGCAGGACCGCCGCCCTTACAGGGAATGTGCACCATCTTCGTGTTCGCGGCGCGTTTGACCATGTCGCCGGACATCTGCTCCAGCAACCCGCCGCCTGTGGAGTCGAAAGAAAGCACGTCGGGCTTTGCGCGCTGGTGCGATCAATTCGACCACGGACAAGCGTCTCGTACGGGCCGACTAGCGTGATGAACACTATGCCCCTTGCACCGGCGGCAACGCGCGGAGGCCCGGAGGTCGCACTGATGCGCCACGGGACAGCACATGCAGGCAGACCACCATGTTGAACACGCAGCATCCGGCAACTACGCCTTCTGCACGTTCGCTCCATTCGGTGCTATCGGGCCAGAACAACGACCTGGCATAGCATCGGTAGGTCGCCCCTTAGAGCGCGACGAGCGCATAGGCCGCGCGCTCGAATGAGACTAGCCGCTTCGGTCCCTTTGGTTCAGGAAGCCGCGGTCGCGATCAAATGTGCGAGTTGGTCCGGTTCGGAGAAAAACGGCGAATGGCCGGTTGCCAGTGTGATCACAGTCGCACCAGGGACATCGGCTTGCATCTGTCTTTGCTGAGCAATCGGGATTGCCTTGTCCAAGGTGCATTCAATGAACATCCGCGGTATGGATCCGAACCGGGCGGCGGTTGACGCCGCGACTGCGGTGTAGGGAATATTCGAGTTGATCGGGATGACGTTGGCCGCCGCAATTGCGACATCGCGATCGGAGCAATCCGCGTAGAAGGCGGCTTTGACCAATCGGGATTGAGCGGCATCCAGAACAACGCCCTTGTTGTCGGATGAAGCCGATAGCAACTGAAACAACTCGACCGCCACCGGATCGGTCGCGTACGCGGTGGAGAAGATGTAGCTGTTCGCGGATTTGCCGCGTGGGGTCATGAACGCTGTGAGGTAGATCAGCTTTCGGATCTTGTCTGGGTAGAGTTCGGCCAGATAGGTGAGCGCTACCCCACCCATGCTGTGGCCAAGCAGGACGACGGGCGATGTCGCAGCCTGAAGGATGGCGCTTACCGGTGCAACGTAATCGGCCATATCCGTGACCTGATCGTAGGTTGCCGCACTGTATCCATGCGACTTGAGATCCGGCGAGACGACGGGATAGCCCATTTGCGCGAGCAGGTTGACGACCTTCAGGAAGCATCCACCCCAATGCCAAGCGCCATGCACCATGACGATGGTCGGTTTGTCCATCGTGGGATGTATCGCGGCATCTTCGGATCCGTTATCGCTGGCCGCGAAAACGCCACTCGCCACGCCGTCGGTGACCATACGCACGGACTTTCTTTTGTTCATCGGTACTCCTGACGGATCTGGATCAGGGCCGATTCACGGCCGCGAGATTGCCTCGTTCGAATCGAGGGTCAACCGCGGCCACTTCGAAGGCAAGAAGCCATTCGCCTGATTCAGCGACCGGCTGACCAAGCAGAAGTGGAGCGTTTGATATCTCATACCTAAGTATGATAAATCGCTGCGGATATGCCCTCAGGGGCGGCGCAATCTGCGGCAGATCCACCCAGCCGTCAGGCTCACAAAGCGGGCGGGTCAGTGTTCAATGGAAATCCCGGGTCAGAGATCGGCGCAGTCCAACTGATTGAGTTCTTCGTTGGCCGCTTGCCACTTAGATCGCACGTTCCAGTCACCAACTACCAACGCCGCTAGAAAAACAACCGAAGGAAAAGATGCCCACTTCGCCCGATTCGCGCGCAATCGCGAAGCTTGCCTGGGAAGCCGCCGAATCGCGGTCTATGCCGACGAGCCCGAGTCGGATGGCGCACCTGCAAGGAAGCGATGGCCGACGCTGCCGCGGATGATCGTGGAGCTCGACCCGGGGCCGCGCGAGGAAGCTTCGCCTCAGGCGAAGAAGCCGAAGAGTTCGGAGTTCGGTTTCGGATTCCGGACGAACCTCAGCTGAGGCTCCACATAAGAGGTCGCCGGTCAGACGAATGCGCGAGATCCTCGTTGCCGCGCTTTCCGCAAAATGCCAGCATGAGCGTCGCATTGTCGGCAGCCCAGTCCGCTTTCATTGCCAAGCTGAACAGGCATCCAGCACCAGGTGTCTGCCAGCCCGATCAGCCAAGAGAGAGCAGGCGCAGGCGAGGTCAACGCCCGGATACGCCCGTGATTCGCTCTCCGGCTTGTTAGTTTTCCAAGAAGCGGATCACGCTCGTGAAGAACGAATCGGGCTCCTCAGTCCAAGGCAAGTGGCCGCTGTTCTCGAATACGACGATCTGGGAGCCGGCAATGCCATCGTGAATCGCTTCAGCCTGAACCGGCGAGCAGATAAAGTCGTGTCGCCCCACCAACACCAGGGTGCGCGCGCGAATTTCGCCCAGCTTTTCTCGCACGAGAAAGTGCCCGTCGGACTCCGATGTCGCCTTCATCGCCGCGACCGATATCCGGGCGTTGCGCACATACCGCTGAGCCGCTTTGCATTGTTCGCTCTCGGGATCGAAGAAGTAAAGCGGCAGAACGCGATAGAGCAATTCGCTCAAGTCCTGATCCGAGTCGAGTTTCCTCGGGCCGGCGAAGATGCGCGCTGCCTCGGCCCATCGCGCATCACGGGCTAGCGCTGGCAGCGTTCGTTGCACGTCTTCGGCGGGCTCTGCAATGCCCAGTTGCGCATCCAACAGGATGAGGTGCGAAACGTGCTGAGGGTATTTCAGGACGTAGTTCATCGCGATGAAGCCACCATGAGAGTGCCCCATCAACGCAAAACGTTCCAACTTGAGATGCCGGCGCAATGCATCGAGGTCGTCGATGAAGGAGCCGACATTCATTTCCTTCGGATCGGACGGTGAATCGGATCCTCCGCTGCCCTGAGGATCGTGATGGATCACGGTGAAGCTGCGTGCCAGCTGCGCCAAGCCATCTTCATAGAGGCCATACCCGACGCCCCATCCAGGCGCCTGAACCATCAGAACGGGGCCACTGCCCGCCACCTTGTAGCGAAGCTTGCGACCATGGATATCGAGGGTGTTTTCGCCTTGAGAGATTGGCATTCGTCTGTTCTTTTTAGAGTGTGTAGTGATCTTGCGAGGCTGCTGCTACAACAGAGATTCGGGCATAAGCGGCGACATCAACCAGTAGTAGAGCTTCTGCGTCAAGCTGGCTTCCGGCTCGGATGAATAGTCAACTTCCTTTTGGCCGTCGCGGGTCGACCATCGCAGCGTTACGCCGTCCTCGGCAAACCGCACCCTGTACGAGTTCTGAAGCTTGCTCACATTGAAGATGCGCAGCAGTTCTCGCGCGAGCTCCGGGCTATCGACCACCACTCCCATCTCCGTGTTCTGGGTTGCCGACCGAGGGTCGAGATTCATGGAGCCAAGGTAGATGCGGGTGCCATCGATGGCGAGCGTCTTGGCATGCAGCCGGCCGAGCGACTTACCGAAATCGTCGAACCGCATGTCGGCAGTTGTTCGCTTCGGGCTCAATTCATACAACTCCACGCCGCTTCTTAGCAAGCGCTCGCGGTATCGCGCATAGCCCGTGTGCACCAAGGGCTCGTCATTGGCGGCCAGTGAGTTTGTCATCAGCGTCACCTTGACGTTTCGGTCCGTCATGGCCCGGATGGCCATGACACCACGGTCCCCAGGCACGAGGTAAGGAGAAGAGAGGTCGATCTCGCGCTTGGCGTCGCGCATCATTTCCCAGACGGTCATCGTCACGCTGGTGGCAATAGCCTCTTGCGCGGTCATGGTGGCGGGCTTGCTCGGCGGATCGGCAATGGCGACCGCATGGCCCCAAAGCAAGCCGAGTCGGCCTTCGTCCAATTCCTCCTTGATCGGTCCGTAGCCCAGGATGTCCGACGTCGGGAACATGAGCTTCGGAAGTGGCCTGGCCCTTCTCACCGCGACATCGAAGTCGGCTTCGACCACGGGACGATCGCCCTTGGCGCTGACGATGGCCGCAACAGGCCACACCTGGATGCTGTTCCAGTAGGCGTAGAAGATTGTCTCCAGCTGCGGAACTACCTTGCCCACAATCAGCACATCCATATCGATGAAGTTCTGCGTTTCGCTCAAGACGAAGTACTCGTTGGCAATATTGCGCCCTCCGACGATCGCCATCACACCATCCGCGATGAACAGCTTGTTGTGCATGCGGTGGTTCAGTCGAGCCACGTCGAGCGGCGAGGCTGCGAAACGCGTCAGGAACCCGTCACGCCCGCAGCAGAACGGATTGAAGAGACGCACCGAGATGTTGGGCGTTTTCGAAAGCGCCAGCAGCAGTTGCTGGCTGTTCACGGTGTAGAGATCGTCCACCAGCACACGAACCTGCACGCCACGCAACGCGGCTTCGCGCACCGTTTGCAGCAGGAGGCGGCCCACCTCGTCGTTCTCGATCTGGTAGTACTGGAGAACGAGCGAGCGCTGTGCTCGCTGCGCCAGTTGAATGCGTGCGTCGAATGAATACACCCCTAAAGGCATCAATCGGAAGCCAGAATGCTCACCAGGCGGCGTGGAGGCTTGTGCAACCTTGGCAAGCACGGTCGTCGGGTCTGCCGCACCTACTTTTTCTGGTGCCCTTGCTCGTTGCTCCGGCAAGGAGCCGCAAGCTCCTAGCGTCGCCACGAGGATGCATGCGAGCAGGATGCGCGTGAAAGCAAAAAGGTTCATGGTTTCTACAGAAACAAGCGAACAAGAAAATCTGCCAGCAGCGTCGTCCAATATCGCTCGTCATCTCTCGCGATCAGCCCCAAGACATCGAGCAGCGAAAAGAGCACGTTGATCTCGCTTGACCCAAGTCGAGCCTCGTGGCCCGCGACCGCTCCCGGGGCGGCATGCTGTCGCCGGTCGAGCCCGAGCTAGTGAGATAGCGATTCTTGGATGTCGCCTTCTAGGCCTTGGCGAATGCCAGCAGATCGGCGTTGACTTCGTCCTTGCGGGTCGTGCACATGCCGTGGGGCGCGCCTTTGTAGACGTTCAGCATGGCGCCTTTCACGAGCTTGGCCGATATCAATGCGGAGTCGGCGATCGGCACGATCTGGTCGTCGTCTCCGTGCAGGATCAGCGTGGGTACGTCGATCTTCTTCAGGTCTTCGCTGAGGTCGGTTTCCGAGAATGCCTTCACGCAGAAGTACGACGCCGGCATGCCCGCCGCCATGCCCTGCAACCAGAACGATTCGCGTACGCCTTCGGACACCTTGGCGCCGACGCGGTTGTAGCCGTAGAAAGGCAGGCTCAGGTCCTTCCAGAACTGCGAACGGTCGGCCAGGACGTTGGCGCGGATCTGGTCGAAGGCCTCGATGGGCGTGCCGCCGGGGTTGGACGCTGTCTTGACCATCAGCGGCGGCACGGCGCCGATGAGCACCGCCTTGGCGACGCGCGCGGTGCCGTGTCGGCCGATGTATCGCGCGACTTCGCCGCCGCCGGTCGAATGGCCGACATGAATCGCATCCTTCAGGTCGAGCGCCTGCATCAATTCCGACAGATCGTCGGCGTAGGTGTCCATGTCGTTGCCCTGCCAGGGCTGGCTGGACCGGCCATGTCCCCGGCGGTCGTGAGCGATGCAGCGGAAGCCGTTCGACGCGAGAAAGAACATCTGGTCTTCGAAGGCTTGGGACGACAGGGGCCATCCATGGCTGAAGACGATGGGCTGGCCGCTGCCCCAGTCCTTGTAGTGAATCTCGGTGCCGTCTTGGGTGATGAGGGTTGCCATGATGTTTTCTTGATTGAGCGGAGGTACGATTGCCGGTGTCGGGCGGCTTCGGAATCAGGGCATGAGCAGCAGCTTGCCGGTGGTCGCGCGGCTCGCCATGTCGGCGTGGGCCTTGGCGGCGTCGGCCAGCGGATAGATGCCGCCGACATGAACTTTCAGCTTGCCTTCCCCGATCCATTCGAACAGTCGCGCCGAGCGCGCGCGCAAGAGATCCGGCGTATGGATGTGATCGAAGAACACCGCGTAGCCCAGCTTGATGCTCTTGGGCAGACTCATGATGTCGATCGCACCGGGCCCGCCGAGCACCGGGCCATACCAGCAAAAGGTTCCTGAGCGACGAAGCACGTCCAGCGACCCTTGGAATGTGCTGGGGCCGGAGCCGTCGAACACGACGTGCACGCCTTCGCCGCCGGTCAGCTGTCTCGCTTTCTCGACGAACTTGCCTTCGGTGTCGACGATCACGTGATCCGCGCCGGCCGCCCTGGCCGCCGCCTCTTTGTCGGCCGACGAGACGCGGCCGATGACCTGCCCACCGCGGAGCTTGATGATCTGGGTCAGCAGCAATCCGAGGCCGCCGGCGGCCGCATGGACAAATGCGATGTCACCCGGCTGGACAGGATAAAAATCGGTGGCGAAATGGCTGGCGGTCAGGCCTTGCATCATCACCGAGGCGGCGGTCTTGTCGTCGATGCCATCGGGAATGGACACCAGCGAATCAGCTGGGATGGCGATCTTCTGCGCATAGCTGCCGGGCGCGTAGACCCAGGCCACGCGTTGACCGACCGCGACGCCGGCCACACCCTCGCCCACGGCCAGCACGCGGCCGACGCCTTCGACGCCCAGGATCTTCGGGTTGGGCATTTCAGTCCATGCCATGCCCTGGCGCACGCCGATGTCCATGAAATTGACGCCGGCAACGGCGATCTGCACCAGCACCATCCCGAGGGCGGGTACCGGGTCCGGCTGATCCACATAAGCCAAAACGCCGACATCGCCGGTTTGATTCATCACTACTGCTTTCACTGCTGTTCCTTATTCATATTGAAACGAAACCGCCGATATCGCACTCGCCATCTGCCACGCCGCGTTCGCCGGCCACCGTGGTGGAGCGGGCGAACATCTCGGTCTTCGTGCCCACGGCTCCGGCGAATCCGGCTGGCTTGCTCATTGGATTTCCCGTCTTCGGTTTTGGAGACATGGGCACTCTACGAACCCGTGGCCAGCGTTTCCATCACCTCTTTGTATGGGTCCGATTCATACGAAGGAATAGCGCCGAGCTGCTGCGCGGGGGCACGGGAAGCCTTCGCATAGGACGTTGCTCCGGAGTCCAGCATCGTGGTCACGGCCCGACCTGCTGCCCTCTGCCAATGAACCGCGGAGAAGAAAGCGCTCTGAAGCCGACGCCAAGGAGTCACTCGATCGCTCACGGAGTTGGGTGTGCTTGTCGTCACAGCTGGCGCAGTGCTGGAAGTTTTGCACCGGGGACCACCGGCTATCCGTGATGCCCGCTTCCTCGAAAAGTACCGGTGCCTTGGAGGGAAGTGATCAACGCACCTACGCTTGAGATGCTCAGCGCATCTACAGACATCAGGTCTTCATGATTTCAAGAAGTCACTCGACCGCCGAAGCTCGCGTGGCGAGGAAGCAAACACACCAGGGCCGCAGTGTTTTCTGAAAAGCAGTTTGCTTGTCTCGACCCTATACGAACAGCTGATTGAGTCCGTTGATCGGTACCGGTCTACTAGTACCCGACATCAACCGCAAGATGGAAAAACGGTCTGATATCGAATCGTTTCGCGTGCAAGGCCGAGTGCTCGGCATGAAGTCATCTTGCGCTCGCATTGCAACATCTACTGGAGCCATTTCGTGAACCGACAACCTATCCATACCGACCTTGCCCCTGCAGCCATCGGCAACTACAGCCAAGCCATCCGCTGCGGCAGTACCGTGTATTTATCCGGCCAATTGCCGATCGATCCGAAGACTCAGAAGGCCAACACCGCCAGCGTCGAAGACGAGATCCGACAGGTGTTCTCCAACTTGCGCGCGGTAGCAAAGGCCGGCGGCGGCGACCTGGCTCATGTGGTCAAACTCAATCTCTACCTGATCGACTTGGACGATTCGCCCAAGGTCAACAAGATCATGGCCGAATACTTTGCGCGGCCTTATCCAGCGCGCGCTGCAGTCGGTATCGCCAGCCTGCCGCATGGTTGCCGGATCGAGGCAGAGGCCATCATGGTGCTCGACTGAACCAGCAATCCGTACAGCGCGACCCTGCCATAAGGGCGTATGGAGAGCGCGCCAATCATCCCGCTGCCGTGACGCGGCAGCCACCGTACCCAAGGAAGAAATTCATGCACAAGACTGTCGCGGAACAGCTGGTTGATACTTTGGTCGCCGCCGGCGTCAAGCGCATTTATGGTCTGGTGGGCGATAGTCTCAACGGCCTGACCGATGTGATCCGACGCCGTGGCGACATCGAGTGGGTGCATGTGCGCCACGAGGAAGTGGCCGCCTTTGCTGCCGGCGCCGAAGCCCACCTCACGGGTTCGCTGGCCGTATGCGCCGGCAGTTGCGGACCTGGCAACCTGCACCTGATCAACGGATTGTTCGACGCGCATCGGTCGCGTGTACCGGTGCTGGCGATTGCCGCGCAGATCCCTTCGGCGGAAATCGGTTCAGGTTACTTCCAGGAGACCCATCCGCAGTCCTACTTCAGCGAATGCAGCCACTACTGCGAGCTGGTCTCGAGCAGTGCACAAATGCCGCGAACGCTGCAAATGGCCATCCGTGAAGCCGTCGGCAAGCGCGGCGTCTCGGTGGTGGTGATCCCAGGAGATGTTGCGATGCGGCCTGCCGAAGCCGCGCCCTGCGCAGAAATCGGAAGCTTGCTACCTGCTGCACCTGTCGTGATGCCAACATTCGAACTGCTGCGTCAGCTGGCCGACCTGCTCAACAATGGCCAGCGCATCACTCTGCTCTGCGGTGCGGGCTGCGCTGGAGCCCGCGAGCAGATCGTCGCACTGGCAGAACGGCTGCAGTCACCAGTGGTGCACGCGCTGCGCGGCAAGGAACATGTCGGCTGGGGCAATCCCTTTGACGTTGGCATGACCGGTCTCATCGGTGTGTCGTCCGGCTATTACGCAATGCGCGATTGCGACGTGCTGCTGATGCTGGGCACCGACTTCCCCTATCGACAGTTCTACCCGCAAGGCGACAGCGTGCGTATTGCTCAAGTGGACATCCGCGTCGAGAACATCGGTCGCCGCGCCCATGTCGAGTTGGGCGTCGTCGGCGATGTGCGCGCCACCTTGGATGCACTGTTGCCACTGCTGGACTCGAACCCCAACGGCGATCATCTGGCGCGCGCAACAGAGCACTACGCTCGCAACGAGCGCGCGCTGGATGCGTCGGCCGCGATAACGCCCAGCACCCGCCGCATCCACCCGCAGCAGATCGTGAAAACCCTCAGTGACCTCGCTGCGGAAGATGCCGTGTTCAGTTGCGACGTGGGCCTGCCAACAGTCTGGGCGGCCCGACACCTGCGCATGAACGGCAAGAGGCGGTTAATGGGCTCGTTCGTGCATGGATCGATGGCCAACGCCATGGCCCAGGCCATCGGTGCTCAGGCGACCTTCCGCCAGCGGCAAATCATCTCGCTCTCCGGTGACGGAGGCTTCACCATGCTGATGGGTGACTTCCTCACCCTGGCTCAACTCAAGCTGCCGGTGAAAGTGGTCGTGTTCAACAACGGTGTGCTTGGTTTCGTGGAGTTGGAACAGAAAGCCACCGGAATCCTCAGTACCGGCACCGACCTGCACAACCCGAACTTCGCCGCCATGGCCGAAGCGATCGGCATCCGCGGGATTCGCCTGGAGCGTCCTGAACAAATTCAAGATGGCATTGCTGAAGCACTCGCCTGCGACGGTCCCGTCCTGGTCGACGCGGTCGTCAGTCGAAGCGAGCTGGCGATGCCGCCCGCCATTTCCGCGGAGATGGCGAAGGGGTTTTCGCTCTACCTGCTGCAGGCGGTGATCAACGGGCGCTCAGATGAGGTCGTGGAGCTGGCCTCGAGCAATTTGTGGCGGTAGTGCGATATCAACGTATTCGTGAGCGTCTGCGTCTAGGCCATCGAGTTGGTTGAAGTCAAGAAGTCAGGAGAGAACAACATGACCGAATTCTGGAAGATGTCGGCGACCCAGGTTGCCGGGCTCGTCCGCGCACGCGAAGTGTCGGCGCGCGAAGTTGCTGAAGACACGTTGCAACGCCTTGATGCCGTCAACCCACAGATCAACGCGATTGTCGAAAGTCGGCCTGACCATGTGCGTCTGCAGGCCGAACGCATCGACAGGATGCTCGCGCAAGGCCAGGACCCGGGTCCCCTGGCAGGCGTCCCCGTCACAGTGAAGATCAACGCGGACGAAGCGGGATTCGTTACCAGCAACGGCAGCCGCCTTCAGCGCGACCTCCTCGCAGAGCGCAACAGCCCCGCTGTGGACAACCTGCTGCGTGCCGGCGCCCTGCTCGTGGGCCGGAGCAACTCGCCCACGTTTGCGCTGCGCTGGTTCACGAGCAATCTGCTCCATGGCAAGACCATCAACCCTCGAGACCGGCGTTTGACACCGGGTGGTTCTTCCGGTGGGGGAGCCGCAGGCGTTGCTGCAGGCATCGGCCACATTGCGCTTGGCAGTGACATCGGAGGATCGCTGCGCTATCCCGCCTATGCCTGCGGCATCCAGGGCCTGCGTCCCAGCTTTGGGCGCGTGCCTGCGTACAACCAGTCCTCACCGGAACGCGGCATTGGCCCGCAACTGATGTCCAGTACGGGGCCGATGGCGCGTAGCGTTCAGGATCTGCGTCTTGCATTGGCTGCCATGTCGATGCCGGATCCTCGAGATCCCTGGCACGCCCCTTTGCCGCTGATCGGCAAGCCAATGCCCAAACGCGCTGCGCTTTGTCTGCGTCCGGACGGTATCGAGATTGCGGCCGAGGTTGAGGCAGCGCTCAGGGATTCGGCGAGTCGCCTGGAGAGTGCTGGATGGACGGTCGTGGAAGTGGCTGACACACCATCGCTGGAAGAACTTGCAGAGATCCAGCAGCAGCTATGGCTCGGAGACGGCTTCGCCAAGCTGGAGGATGCTGTCAGGCGCGACGGTGATCCGGGCGCTTGGGCCGTGGTCGAGGGCGTGCGTTCCGCAGTTGAAACGATGCCCCGGGATGTTGTGGCAAACGCCCTGTTGCGTCGCGCAACGGCAGCTCGAATCTGGAACCTCTTTTTCGAGGACTATGCAGTGCTGCTGCTGCCGGTGTCGACCGAGCTTCCGTTTGCAGACGATTTGGACCTGCAGGGGGACTGCGGCTTCCAACGTGTATGGAATGCACAACTGCCGATGCGCGCTTTTCCCGCTATCGGCCTGCCTGGGCTGGCGGTCACCACGGGCTTTGTGAACGGTACGCCGGTCGGCGTGCAATTGGTCGCAGCTCGATTTCGCGAGGATCTTTGCCTCGACGCCGGTGCGGACATCGAGGCACGAGGTCAGCCGATTGCTGCGGTGAGTCCCGTTCCGGCCGACGTCCTGGTACGTCGTTGAAAGCACGCGGGTAAATCGAAGTCGGCGGCCGGCAGGCCTCTGTCGACGACAAGGGGTGCCGCCTCGGTTCGTTGTTGCCCGTGCTAACCGCGTGCCGTCGAGCATTCGGTGTGATCCCGTGCATATAAAAGCCTGCGGAAGGCAGCCTCGTGGCTGTCGCGGCGCACAGGTGGGTGGGGTAGTAGATATGGATTCGGCAGGTGTGTGTATCCGGCGATTGCCGGATACACGATCGACCCTACCTGCGCACGGACTTGAAAGCAGACCTCATCTCTTCGGCAAAGAGTTGCGGTTGTTCCCACGCTGCAAAGTGGCCACCGCGATCGACTTCGTTGAAGTAGTAAAGCGACGGATAAGCGCGCTGTGCCCACGACTTAGGAGCCCTGTAGATCTCACCCGGAAAAACCGTGATCGCCACCGGGACAGTGATTTCGGTTGTTCGCTGGGCGGCAGAGCTGAAGTTGTTGTTGTTGTTTTCCCAATAGAACCTCGACGACGAACTGGCCGTGTTCGTGAGCCAGTAGAGCGAGATGTCGTCGAGGATCTTCTCCCTGCCCAGCACTGCCTCAGCATTGCCGGAAGGATATGTCCACTCGGTGATCTTCTCGTACATGAAGGCGGCAAGCCCTGCAGGCGAATCGTTGAGGCCGTACCCGACTGTCTGTGGCCGTGTGACCATCATGGCGCCGTATGCGGCGTTGCGAGCGAAGAACTTGCTCAGTGTCAGATACGCCGTCCGCTCAGCGTCGGGCAAGCCAGCCGGCGGCTCCTCGCCCGCGTGAATGCCCTTGACGAGCTCGGGCGGCACCGTAGCCGGCATGTTCAGATGAATAGCCAGAAGACCCTTTGGCTTTTGACGGGCCATTGCGTCCGAGATCACAGAGCCATGGTCGCCACCTTGGGCCACGTATTGGGTGTAGTTCAGGCGATGCATCAACACGTCCCATGCCCGGGCCACACGGTCAGGACCCCACCCGAGGTCTTTCGGCTTGCCGGAAAAACCATGCCCAGGAATGGCCGGTATCACGACATCGAAGGCATCTTCAGGACGCCCGCCAAACGCAGTGGGATCCGTCAGAGGGCCGATCGCGTCGATGAATTCCAGGGGAGACCCTGGCCATCCATGCGTAAGGATGATTGGCAAGGCGTTCGGATGACGTGACCGCACGTGAATGAACTGAATCTCGACACCGTCGATCGTTGTGACGAACTGGGGCAGGGCGTTGAGTTTTGCCTCAACCTTGCGCCAGTCGTAGTCAGTACCCCAATGCTTCGCCAGCAACTGGAGCTTGGCCAACTGGACGCCCTGGGACGAGTCGTCCACGGTTTCCTTGTCTGGCCATCGCGTTGCCTGTACCCGGACTTTCAGATCCTTCAGCGCCTTGTCCGAGACATGGATCTTGAATGGGCGGATCGCTTCGGATGACGGCGCGGCCTGGCTCGCCTTTTGATCGCCGGCCGAAACCCCGGCGTCGGCCTGGCCCGCTGATGCGAGGCCTGACGCAATCAGGAGGCTGGCCGCGCAGATGGCGGAAGTGATCCGAGCTTTCGGATGCTGCGGAGCATTGCGATAGTTGTTCACGGGAAGAATCTCCATTGATAAGTGAGCTGGAAACGGCCCTCAGGCCAGGATGACGAAAATGGATAGCGAGATGCCAGTGACGTAGGTCAGCGTTGCGCCGACAGCCCGCAGAGCATTCGGCCGTGACAACGACGAGCAGGTGATCAGTCCAACGGCAAGGAGGACGCGCGCTGCTGTGGCGACTGCGATAAGGCCCAGAGCCAGACGCCCAGGCTGGTGAGCGCCGACGACCGGAAATAGCCCGGCCAGGAACGGGACATATTCGGCCGTGTTGCCATGCGCCCGGATGAGGCGGCTTATGCGCGCGCCACGTCGATCACGGCTTTTGCGAAGGCCTGCGGTGCTTCCTGCGGCAGGTTGTGGCCGATGCCGCCGCTGACCAGCCGGTGCTCGTAGCGCCCCGAGAACTTCTTCGCGTAGGCGCTGGGTTCGGGGTGTGGCGCGCCGTTGGCGTCGCCTTCGAGCGTGATGGTCGGCACGCCGATCACCGGCGCCTTGGC